>NZ_JAJTBG010000023.1 GCF_021287045.1 Oryzomicrobium sp.
CGGCAAAATCCCGGCGCGGACGGTCACCGAAGTCGCCGCGCGGCGGACGGTCGCCGAAGCTGCGCGGACGATCCCCTTCCGGACGCGGCGGGCGGTCACCACGGTCACCACGGTCACCACGGTCACCACGGTCGCTACGATCGTCCCGCTCGCCGTAAGGGCGGTTCGGACGGTCGCCGAAGTTGCGCGGGCGATCCCCTTCCGGACGCGGCGGGCGGTCGCCAAAGCCGCGCGGACGGTCGGAGCGTTCGCCTTCGCCGCCCCGGGCCGGGCGCTCGTCGCGGGGGCCACGGGGGCCGCTGCCGCCGCCGGGACGCTCCAGCCCCTTCACCGGCCAGCCGCCCAGGGAGGCGCCGCCGCGGGCGCCGCTGCCGGAGCGGCCGGTGCCGCCGCGCTTCCAGGAGCCCGGCCGTTTCGTATCGTTCATGGTTCTGCTTTCAAAGGGCAAAGGGGAGGAGAAGGGTCAGGGGGCTAGGGTGCCAGGTGGGACTCAGGCCACCGCCAGCAGTTCCACCTCGAACACCAGGGTGGCATTGGGCGGAATCACGCCGCCAGCGCCGCGGGCGCCGTAGCCCATTTCGGGCGGAATGGTCAGCTTGCGCACGCCGCCCACCTTCATGCCCTGGACGCCCTCGTCCCAGCCGGCGATGACGTAGCGCTGCCCGAGGGGAAACTGGAACGGCTCGTCCCGATCCTTGCTCGAATCGAACTTGGTGCCGTCGGTGAGCCAGCCGGTGTAGTGCACCACCACCATGTTGCCGGCCTTGGCCGTGGCGCCGGTGCCGAAGGTCAATTCGTCGATGATCAGGCCAGTAGAGTCGGACATGGCAGCCTCCGCGAAAAAGGTAAAAAGGGCAGGCAGTTTACTCTTTCCCGCCCCGGGAAACGCAGTCCCGGCACAAAAGGCAAAGCCCCGCCACGGGGGCGGGGCCGGCCGGGACGATGCAAAGGCTCAGTCGTGGCGATGGCCGTGGTGGCGATGGCGGTGTCGGTGGCCTTTGGCGCCCCGGTGACCGTGGCTGTCGGCGGACACGTTCCGGCCCACCGCGGCACCGGCCGCGCCACCCGCACCGGCACCGACGATGGCGCCAGTGCGCCCGCCGACCGCATTGCCCACGGCCGCACCTCCCGCGCCCCCGACCGCACCGCCGATGGCGGCACCGGCCTGGTTGCGTCCCGGCGTGGCCACGGCACCGCCGGCCGCCCCGCCCACCGCGCCGCCGATCACGGCGCCGGCGGAACCGCCCACGGCCTGGCCGACGGCAGCGCCGGCGGCGCCCCCCAACCCGCCGCCCACGGCGGAACGGGTGGTGTCGGCATGAACGGTCCCCGCAGCCAGCCCGAGGGCGGCGCAGGAAATGGCGAGAAAGCGGGAAACGGCGTGGGGCGACATGGCAGTCCTCGTGTTACGGGGTTGCTTGGAATGCCATCGAGTGTAGCCGCCTGCCCGTTGCCTCCTGTTCCCCGCCAGTGACCGGGGAGCAACAAAGTGTTGCAGGATGTTATGCCGTAGCGGCGTAGCCGGTGCGGGCGATCCAACTGGCCAGGGCCCAGTCCATGCTGGCCACGTGGTTGTCGAACCAGGGCACCAGTTCCCGGGCCAGGGTGCGGCCCAGGGCGGCGTCGCCGGCGGCCACCTTGTCGCGCACCGCCACCACCACCGCCAGGGACCGGCTGTGCTCGTCCTCATGGCAACCGGTGGGAGGAAAGTGGGATTCCTCCATCCAGCGCTGCTCCATGGCGAAGTGGCGTTCGGTGTGCTCCACCAAGGCATCCATCAGGGGCACCAGGTCGGCCTCGGGCGGGGCCACCAGCAGGGCGTTCACCAGGGAGACGAATTCCCGGTGGATGTCGTCCATGGGCGCCAGATTGAGCAGGTAACGGTCCTGCCAGGCCATGCCGGCGGGTGCCTGGGCGCCACCGCTCGTCACGGCCGCAGCGGTCTCCACGGCTTGGGTTTCCATCGCAAGTTCCTCGGTCATAATGATCCCCGGGGCGGATCGGCCGCCACGCGCCCGGCGCAAAAAAACCCCTACCGGAGCAGATAGGGGCCGGGATCGGGTGATCGGTTGTAGATGTTGGTGTATTAACAGGCCCTAATTTTCCCCCCGAACCACCCGGCGCCAACTTGATCCAAGTTAAGGACGCCCGAAGGACCGCCAACGCACTCTTTTAGTGCCTCAGCCGACAACAACAATGACCGACGCCCCCACGCCCCACACTGCATCCGGCCCGCCAGCCGGGCTCTCGTTTCCCGACCGCCCCTGCCGCCCCCCTTTTCACCCGGACGAGGTGCTCGACGCCTGGTTCGGCCCCCGGGACGATCCCCGGCGCCAGTTGCCCCGGCGCGAGTGGTTCCAGGGCGGCCCGGCCTTCGACGAGGCCCTGCGCCGGCGCTTCCTGCCCCTGTGGGAAGCCACCGCCCGAGGCGACCTGGCCCACTGGCAGGCCACAGCCCAGGGGCGTCTCGCCCTGGTGATCGCCCTCGACCAGTTCACCCGCAACTTCTTCCGCGGCCAGGCCCGGGCCTTCGCCTGCGACGCGACGGCTCGGCGTATCGCCGAGGCCGCCCTGGCCGACGGCGAAGACCGGGTGCTCGCGCCGGTGGCCCGGGCCTTCCTCTACCTGCCCTTCGAGCACAGCGAGGATGCGGCCGACCAGGCGCGCAGCGAGGAACTGTTCGCTGCCCTGGCCGACGCGGCCCCTGCCCTGGCCAGCTATCTGGACTATGCCCGGCGCCACCGGGCGGTGATCCTGCGCTTCGGCCGCTTCCCCCACCGCAACGCAGCCCTGGGGCGCGCCACCACGGCGGAGGAGGCGGCCTTCCTGGCCGAGCACCCGGCCGGGTTCTAGCGGTAGCCCCCGCCGCCCGGCCGGCATTTGGCCCGGCAATGACAATCGCCTAGACTGATCGCCCCGCCCGCCTTCAGAGCCGTCATGCCCGCTCCCGACGTAACCACAGCCTCCGCCCCGTCACCGGCGCTGTTCGCCCCGCCGCCGGACGACGACGCCTTCCACGATTTCGCCGATGCCCTGACCGACCTGGTGCCGGCGGTGGAACGCACCGTCCATCGCCTGGGCCAGGCCCCGGACGACGCCGACGCGGTGGCCGAGCTGTTTCGCGCCCTGCACAACCTCAAGGGCGACGCGGCCCTCTGCCGCTTCGCCGCCGGGGTGGCCATCGTCCATCCCCTGGAAAGCCTGCTCGCCCGGGTGCGCGCCCGGGCCCTGCCCTTCAGCCCGGCCCTGGCCGAAATCGTCCTGCTCGCTCTTGATCGGCTCGAACTGGCGGTGGACACCCTGCTGCGCGGCGACCGCCTGGCCGACCAGCCCACCCTGCGCCTGCCGCCCCTGCTGGCCGGCCTGGAGCGCCTGGCCGCCGCCCCCGGCGACTGGCTGGAGGCCCTGGCCCCGGAAGTGGTTGAACAGGTCACCGGCTTTCGCCCCGCCCGGCTGGACGGGAACGAGGAGGCAACGACGGCCCCGAGCGCCTTCGTCCCCGTCAGCGTCGCCGCGGACGACCCGCGGAGCACCGACCTGGCCTTCTTCCACACCCTGGCGGAGCGCTTCGAGGCCCGCTCGCCGCGCTACGCCGGGCGCACCGCCCGGCAGTGCAGCCTGGCCCTGGACATCAACGCCGACGCCGGCCAGCCCGTGCCCCCGGCCCAGCTGGAAGCGGCGGTGTACCTCCACGACCTGGGCATGATGCTGCTGCCCGAGGCCCTGTGGCTGCGCCCGGGCAGCCTGACCGACACCGAACGGCAGGCCCTGATGCGCCACCCGGAAGACGGCGCCGGCCTGCTGGCGCGCATGCCCGGTTGGCAGACGGCGGCGGAAATCGTCACCCAGCACCACGAAATGCCCGACGGGCGCGGCTACCCCCACGGCCTCAAGAACGGCGCCATCGCCCCCGGCGCCAAGATCCTGGCCATCGTGGACGCCTTCGAGGCGGTCATGCTCAAGCACAAGGACCGGGGCTTGGCCCGCTCCACCCTGCGCGCCGTGGCCGAAATCAACGCCTGCGAAAACCAGTTCGCCCCGGAATTCATCGCCCCCTTCAACCGGGTGATGCGCCGCCGCCTGGAACGGCCGGGGGAGTAGGCGAACTGGTTATGCCGTACTCGCCCAGCAGCGCCCGCCGCATTTCGGCGGGCGCTTTTGTTCAGGGTTTAGAGCGATGACTGGATTCAACCCAAAAGAGATATTCATCAATTCGGTGCTTCAGCGGCAGCTTTTTGAGTGGAGCAGTCGTACCGAGTATTAACTGATGGAGTGCTTCTCGGCCATTGCTGCCGTTGGAGTTTTGGACCTACGATGTCCGTTGTCGATTGATGAGCGGATGTCGGTCGGAAGGTTCATTCTTAACGTCGATTCTTGCATGCCATGGTTGAGTCAAACCGACCCAATATGGCTGTTGGCGTTCAGTGGGGAGCTGGTCGAGTAAAAATAAAAGAGGGATGGCCATAATCCACATCTAGCCAACACCTCGGCTAAAAAGCCGGGCTGCACAATATCCAGAACACTGCTGCTGCAATCAACAAACCAATAGTTGCTATTGCTCCGACTGCTATCAAAATGCCCATGTGCAGCGTAATGCGGTTATGCAGTGAACCAAACACGTTCTGTAATCGGCCGGCAATGTCGGAACTGTCCTTCTTC
Organism: Oryzomicrobium sp.; assembly: GCF_021287045.1. GTDB lineage: Bacteria > Pseudomonadota > Gammaproteobacteria > Burkholderiales > Rhodocyclaceae > Oryzomicrobium. The sequence continues at coordinate 4,660 of NZ_JAJTBG010000023.1, forward strand.
ATGATCGCCTCATGGCGATTCACCTCTTGGGTAATAACCTCAAGAGTTTGATACTGATTCCATAGTGAAAATAGTAGAAGAACACAAAAAATAAAGGCGCCTGCCAAAATGGCGCTATTGACCCATAAGTTGCCTGGGTCAGTTGTAATGCTTTTGAACTGGGTTGCTACGATAATCGTTGAGATTGGGATGCCGAGTAACTGCCCCTGGATGTCAGAAAGGGTCTTGTGGATTTTTCCCGTATACTCAATTCGTAACGCTTCGGCTTGGTCACGTATTTTCTCGAAAGAGAACGATGAGGCAAACAACTTGTAGCCGTCGACGAAGCGTTGATAAAGTTCCGAGGCTTTTCGTAGAAGTGTTGAAAATCGCTCCGAAGGCGACACGCCTGCCAAGAGTTCACACACTGCCGTTGCGCCAATTTCCTGGCGTTGTGCGGCATGGCCATCTTTTAGTTCTAGATCAGCAATAAGCTTCTCTACGGCAGCTTGATCAAACTGCATTAAGTCAGAGTCGGAATAGTTTATCGGGACGTCGAATCGGCCTTTTTGAAGAAAGACCAATGTAGCCTTCCGGTGATCAAAGATTGCAGCAGCCCCTTCAAGGGCTTTCACCAAGCGTTTGACGGTTTGGAGGCGGAGGCACAATTCTGACTCCTCCTCCCAACTTGCCGCATCCAATGAATGCACATACCAAGAAATATCGGCTGTGCCTGCTGCTAACTCTGTACTCCGAAGCAATCCTTGAATATCGGGGACGACCAGTCCGACGGCAGTACGCACGGCACCGAACTGGAGCGTAAAGGAATCTCCAACTGCAACGTTGTCTGGGTCACCGTCTTCGACTATGCACGGATAGTCGTTTGCACTATCCTCTGCAAGCAGATTTTCCAGTAGTGATGCTGTCGCCTCATCCCGAACTATTAACTCCCCACATAGACGGTTATCCCGCCATTCGCGCGAAGTCATTTGGCGGTATAGGCCTACCAGTTCGGGGAGTTTGATCCTTGGCTGCACCATGAGGGGTTGTACTTAATCAAGCGTTTGCCAGTTGTTCGATGGGATGAATGTGATCAGCTGCCTCTTCTGCTTCTGGTTGGTTGCTGACTGAGAACTCCGCCATCAGATTTGCCAATACATCCGCAGGCAGATTGCGGATGGTAATGGTTCCTTCCGCATCGTTAAACTCGATAGTATGGTCTTGTATTGCTTCCCGGTCGAATTCCAGCTTCCAATTGGAAGCCTTTGCCGAAAATCTGGTAAGACCATCCAGCCCGCGTTTTCGCGGTACGAAGCCATCCGCAATGGGCGGGTTGGACGTTGCGAAGGCTGTCCGTAGAGCATCTGGGTCAGCCGGCCAGACGCGATTTGAGAGTTCGGAGAGGTCTAGCGGCATCTTTTGTGTCGCCCGCTCGTCTGCAACGCGATAGACCTCTTTCAATAGCGTCTCTCGAACATCGTCACTCAGCCCTTGGTCGGTTGCAAACTGCTTTACCGCCTTCACCAGATTGCGCGTATCTTGCAAATCCTGCTGAACAGTTGAGCAGCCCAAGAATTTCTGGAAGTACTGCGAGACATCGTTGCTCTTGCCCTTCAGGAAGCTGATATAGCGTTCCGTACCAGCTGTCCAGTCTGTGAAATTCACGCGTCCGGCAAAACGGATGCCTTCAACGTCTAAGTGGGGGGCTTGCATAACTCGTAAGTCTTCACTGATTGCCGTCCCGGATTTGCTATTCAAGATGGCAACGACAAACCAACGGGCGCCGTTTCCCGCCGATTCCGCCATCAATACATGTCCCCCTGTGGCAAAGTTCTGGGCATCCGCTTTGTCCTTCAGAACTTGCATCATGATTTTTGAAAGAGCGAGAAAATCTGGATTCGGGGAATCTTTCAGGGCTGACAAATGAGGTTCGGCTGATACAGAATTTAGTTCAGGGTCGAATTTTCCATAGCTCTTGGCCTCCCTGTTCGCATAAACCGCGTGAACCTGATTAACCAAGTCTTTGAGTGGTGTGTCGGTTATATCTAGACATTGCTGTGCCTCGATAATGTGGGCCGGTGCGCCAGTTTCCTTTTCCAGTTTGTGGATTACTGCATTCAGAAGCTGCTGTGCCATTAAATTCCTGCCTCAATGTTGATCTATCCGTGAACACCGCCTCGCCGAATGAGAGCACAGCGTTCAGGATAGACTTTCAAGTAATTTGCTTACAGTAGGAATGTCGCCTAGCCATCAAATACGGCTATGGGCATGAATAACTGCTGTCAGCAGTGGAGGATCGTAGCCATACTAGCCTCGACACGGCCCTGCAGCACTCATATGTATGCCATGTTGCTATTGGCCGAATGGAATGGCAAGTAAAACATTTGTCATGCCTGGGCGATAAGGCAGTCTTCGCTTCCGAGTGCACTCATGCAACGAGCTTCTGTTATCAACGTCCGGTAAGGGACGGATAGCCGAAATATTGAGCTTAGACTGCCAAGGACAGCAAAGGCCGAGGAGCCGGAATTGCCCCTTTGGCAGCTTTTAGAGTGAACCGTCCTCCAGAATGGAGGCTCTATGGCGACGGTGTTCGGCGGCTGTTGGCCGAACTAAGAAAAAGTAGCAGGGCAATAACCAGCTCTCCATGCAGTCATGACCAACGATGTTCCCGGTTGCAGCAATGCACGAGCGGAAAGGGTGGGCGCGCGCAGGTTGCATGGCTGCGCCCGCCAGGAGGCGTCCGCGGCGCTGCGCAGGCGGTGGGAGCACACCGGGGGACGGCATACCCCGCCGAACACCGCGCCAATAAAGGCGCTCCTGGCATGCATCGCTAGAACCAAGGATTGGCGCGGCACTCCAGCCCTACCTCGTGAAACTCGGCTACTGGCGTAGACTTTCACGGGGTGGAAGGCGGCACTCCGCAAAAAAACGGCATCCCAAAAGGAACGCCGCTGCAAGCAGGAAGGGCTGCACCTCAAGGCGCCAGCAGGCGCAGGGTGGCGGCGGCGGCGGCGAAGCCGAAGGGGGCGGTGACGCATACCGACGAGCCGAAGCCGGCGCAGTTGAGCCCTTGGGGCCCGGTGACCAGGCCCGCGCCGGCCGGGGCAGTGCCGCCCGCGTTCCTGCCCGCACTCCCCCCCACATCCCCGGCCGCCGTACCCGCTACCGCGCAGGCGGCTTCCGGGTAGCGCAGGGGTTCGTCGGAATAGACGGCGGGGATGCCGAACTTCTTCTTGGCGTCCCGGGGGAAGCCGTGTTCCTTGCGCAGCTTGGCGCGCACTTTCGAGAGCAGCGGGTCCTGCACGGTGCGCGACAGGTCGTCCACCCGCAGCCGGGTCGGGTCGAGCTGGCCGCCGGCCCCGCCCACCACCACCAGGGGCTGGCGCTGCCGGGCGCAGTGGGCGGCGATGGCGACCTTGGCGCGCACCTGGTCGATGGCGTCCACCACCGCGTCGAAGGGCCCGGCGAGCAGGTCGGCGACGTTGTCGGGATCGACGAATTCCTCGACGCAGGTGACGACGCAGCCCGGGTTGATGGTGGCGATGCGCTGGCGCAGGGCCTCCACCTTGGCCATGCCCAGGGTGGCGTCGGTGGCCTGGAGCTGGCGGTTGATGTTGGACTCGGCCACGTTGTCCAGGTCGATCAGGGTCAGCCGGCCGACGGCGGAGCGGGCCAGGGCCTCCACCACCCAGGAGCCGACGCCGCCCACCCCGACCACCGCCACGTGGGCGCCGAGGAAGCGGTCCAGGGCGGCCTGGCCGTAGAGCCGGGCGACGCCGCCGAAGCGGCGCGCCAGATCGGGGGCGTCCCCGGTGAATTGGGCGGGCAGGTCGCTCACGCCGCCACCGTTGTTGTCGCAGCAGCCTGGGCGGCGCGCTTGGCCTCGCCGTCGAGCCACACCACCAGCCCCTGGGCGTTGAGGCGCAGGTCCACGCCCATCAGCTCCAGGCTGCGCTCGGGGGACAAGGTGGAGCCGTGGGCGCGCAGCTCGTCCAGGGTGAGGGCCTGCAAGTCGGCCAGGATGCGGGCTTCCCGGGCATCGCCGGCGTCGGCGTGGGCCCGGGCGCTGGCCACGTGGGCGTCGATCAGCCGATGCAGGGTGGCGGCCCTGGCAGGCAGGTCGGTGACCTGGCTGTAGTGGGTCAGGTAGGCGCCCTCGGCGCCCAGAGCGGCGATGCGCGACACCGACTCGTGCATGGCGTCCGGCTCGAAAGCCACCGGCGAGGTGGTGGGGAAGATGAAGGGCCGGCCATCCACGTCGAATTCCCGGTAAGAGAAGCCGAAGGTGTCGCCGGTGAACACCGCCTTGCCGGTCTCGTCCCACAGGCTCAGGTGGTGGCGGGCGTGGCCCGGGGTGTCCAGGCAAACCAGGCGGCGCGCGCCCAGCATGAACGCATGGCCCTCGCCGCCCTCGTCGATGCGGGCCGGGTCGATGGGCACCAGCTCGCCGTAGAGGCGGCGGGCTTCGTCCTTGCCGTAGACCGCTTCGACCCCGGCCATCAGCTTGGTCGGATCGGCCATGTGCCGGGCGCCCTTGGGGTGCACCACCAGGCGGGCGTTGGCAAAGCGTTGCAGGTAGGCGCCGGCGCCGCCGGCATGGTCCAGGTGGATGTGGGTGAGCACCACCCAATCCACCGCCTCGGGCCCCAGACCCAGTTCGGCCAGGGCGGCCTCGACCCGGGGCAGGGAATCGTTGCTGGCGGTATCGACGATGGCCACCCGGCCGGCATCGACGATGAAGTGGATGGCCGCCATGAGGGGCCGGTGGTAGCCGGAATCGAGGGCGTAGACGCCGTTCTTGTAGTCGGTAAGCATGGATTTCTCCTCCAGGGGGAGGCCGCATTATAGGCGGGTTAGAATCGCCGCTCCCGTCCCACCACTGTGCCCCGCCGCCCCGCATCGTCCCATGTCTTCTCCCACCCAGTTCCGCGCCGACGACGGCGAGATCATCCACCTGCACGTGGCCGGCGACGGCCCGCCCCTGGTGCTGCTGCACGGCTGGACCGCCAGCCACCAGGAATGGTTTCCCTTCCTCGCCGCCCTGACCAAGCACCACCGGGCGTACCGCTGGGACGCCCGGGGCCACGCCGGCCACCTGGTCGCCTCGGGCAACGCCCCGACGGTGACGCGCATGGCCCGGGACCTGCACAACCTGCTGGAGCACTTCGATCTGCACGGGGCCACCGTGATCGGCCACTCCATGGGGGCCCTGACCCTGTGGCAGTACCTGCGCGACTTCGGCGAAGCGCGCCTGGCCCGGGTCGGCTTCATCGACCAGTCGCCCCGGCTGGTGACCGGCCCGGACTGGGAGCACGGCATCTACGGCGACTTCGACGCGGCCCGTTCCGCCGCCTTCCTCGAACAGCTGCGCGACGACTTCGCCGAATCGGTGCTGCGTCTGGGGGCCTACGGCCTGAACAGCCGGGCCCGGGAGAAGTACGAGGAGAACGCCCGGGGCTGGGAGAAATCGCGCCAGTGGCTGCAAACCCTGCCCGCCGGCCCCCTGATCGACTGCTGGCAGAGCCTGACCGAGGCCGACTACCGGGACGTGCTCGCCACCATCACCCTGCCCGCCCTGCTCATCTACGGCGGCGAGAGCAACTTCTACCGCACTGAGACGGCCCGCCTGGTGGCCTCGCGCATCGCCAACGCGGTGCTGCACATCTACGAGGGCACCGACCACTCGCCCCACCAGTGGCAGCGCGACCGCTTCGTCGCCGACCTGCTGGCCTTCACCGGCGCGGCCTGAGGCATCGAGGCCAGCGCGGCCTCAGGCCGCCAGGGCCCGGGCCACGCCGCGCACGATGCAGCCCACCAGGGGCACCCGAGCGTACAGCTCCTCGCCGGTATCCCAGTAGTCCCGGTGGTAGCAGACCTTGCCGTCCGAGGCAAAGCGCAGGTGGGTGCTACCGTGCATCACCTGGTCCGCCGGCTTCAGCCAGCGGGTGCGGTAGCGCAGCTGCCAGATCAGCATGGCGCCGTCCGCCCCGGTGAAGCGCTGGGTGACGACGAAGCGCGGCCCCTGCACCTGGCTGAACATGTGCTGGAAGATGCGCTGGATGGCGCCGATGCCGCGCACATCGTTGAACGGGTCCTTGAAGTAGGCGTCCAGGCTGTAGAACTCGGCGAAGCGCCCCACATCCGCCGCGGTGAGATGCTCGTAGAACGCCACCAGGCGGTCGAAGGCGGGCCCGTCGGGCACCGTGGATGCGACGTTTGCGGCGTTGGCGGCAGTGGCGGAAACGGTCATGGCAAATCCTGGCGATGGAAAAGGCAGCCGGGCACGGCAGAACCTGAGATGGGGGCGGCGCCCCTCATTCCCCGGTGAGCCGGCGGATGAAGGGAAAATACAGCCGGTAGGGCAGCAGCCGGGCGAACTTGAGCCAGCCGGTGAAGCGCTTGGGAAAGTGGATGTCGAAGGCCCCGGAGGCCAGGCCGGCGACGATGGCCCGGGCCGCCTCGTCCTCGCCGATCAGGGCCGGCATGGCAAAGTCGTTGCCGGCGGTGAGCCGGGTGGCGACGAAGCCCGGGCTGACCAGCCACACCCCCAGCCCCGGGTTTTCCGGGCGCACCAGGTCCAGGTGCAAGCCCTCGGCGAAGTGGATCAGGGCCGCCTTGGCCGCCCCGTAGCCCAGAGCCTTGGGCAGCCCCCGGTAGCCGGCGACGCTGCCCACCAGCACCAGCCCGCAGGGCGGCGGCGGGGACGTCCGGGCGGCATCCCCCTCCGCCCGTGCCGCATCCAGCAACCCGGGCACCAGGCAGGCGGCGAAGGCCGCCGCGCCGAGGAAGTTGACCCGGTTGAGGCGCTCGACCTGGGCCAGCACCGGGTCGGCGGCGCCGCCGGCGAAATCCCAGGCCCGCAGCGGCACGTAGTCTCCGGCCAGGTAGATGCCGATGTCGATGCCCCCCAGGGCGGCGGCCACCTGGTCCCGGGCGGCGGCCAGCCCGGCCGCGTCGCTGGCATCGGCCGGAACCGGAATCACCGTCAGGCCCCGGCCGCGCAAGGGGGCGGCCACCGCCTCCAGGGCCTCGCGGCGGCGGCCGGAAATCGCCACCCGGGCGCCGGCCCCGGCCAGGTGGGCGGCCAGGGCGGCGCCGATGCCGGACGAGGCGCCGAGCAGCCAGACGCGCCGGCGGGCCCAGTCGCGCAGCTTGGGGTTACAGGCCATGGCGGCGCGGCCCAAAACGGTCGGGGCGACTCATCGCGCGCGCCCTCAACGTTGCGCCGGCGAGGCCGGCCGGTCGAAGGAAAGGATCACCTCGCCGAGGCGGAAGCCCCACTTGCTCATGGCCGAGCGATTGAGCATCACCCGGTCGTCCTGGAGGTACATCCAGTCGTCGAAGTCCACGTGGTAGGTCTTGCCATCCACCGGCAGCGCCAGCACGTAGCGCCAGCGCAGGGCGTTGCCCATGGCCTCGCCCTGGGCCTGGCCGACCACGTCGTCGGCGGTACCGAGGTAGCGCTTGCGCCCGTCCGGCCCCGGCGTCTGCTGGACGATGGTCCACACCCGCCGGCTGGTGGTGCCGTCGGACCAGGTGAAGCGCTCGTCCAGGGTGCCGGTGTCGCCCTGCCAGTCGGCCTGGATGCGCACATGGAAGCGCTTGACCACCGCGCCGCCCCGGTCCTGGAACATGCCCCAGGCCTCCAGGGGGCCATTGAAGTAGGTCTTCAGGTCGAGTTCCGGAGTGGTGTCCTTGTACTTTTCCACGCCGGTGCCGGCGCAGCCGGTCAGACCCAGGGTGGCGCCGATGCCGAGGATTGCCGCCAGGGCGGCCGCTGCGGGTTTCATGGGGTTCTCTCCAGGGGAAGGGACGTTTCCAGACGGGCGCGCCAGAGGAGCGCCAAGGCCAGGGCGGCCAGCTTGAACAGCACCGGCAGCAGGCAATACACCGCCGACAGCACGCCGGCCCCCTGGGCGCCGCCGCCGGGGCGGTAGCCGAGGACTGCCAGGAGCGGCAGGGCCAGACCGGCGGCCAGGGCCAGGTTGAGCTTGGTGGCCAGATTCCACAGGCCGAAGTAGCTGCCGGCCCGGGCGTCCTGGCCCGGGCGATGGCCGCGCCGGGCGCCGCTTTCGGCCAGGTCGGCGAGCAGACCGGCGGGAATCGCCAGGTCGGCCCCCAGGGCGGCGCCGGAGGCCAGGCAGACCAGACCGTAGGGCAGCACGTCGCCGGCACCGAGCCAGAAGGCCCAGGCGAACACTACGACCGCCAGGGCCATGCCCAGGCACCAGGCCCGCATCGGGCCCCGGCGGCGGGCCAGGCGCACCCACAGGGGCAGGGCCAGCACCCCGGCGGCGAAGTAGGTGGCGAGGAACAGGCCGGCGGCGGCCGGGGCGTGGATCACGTCGGCGATGAAGAACATCACCAGGGTGGCCGGCAGGGCGTTGGCCACGCCGTTGAGCATGAACAGGGCGAGCAGGCGGCGAAAGGCCCGGTCGCGCCAGGCATCGCCCAGGGAATCGCGGAAGCGGGCCTCGGCCCGGGGGCGCACCCGGTCGGCGCCGGACCAGAGCAGGGTGGGCGCGGCGCACAGGGCCAGCAGCAGGGGAAAGGCCAGGCCGAGGGAGGCCAGGGCGCGGCTGCCGGCCATGCCCTGGACGGCGCCGCCCTCCCCCGCCGGCGCCCCCAGCAGGCTGGGCAGGGCGGCGGCGAGAATCACGCCGAGCAGGCCGAAGCCTTCGCGCCAGGCGGTCAGCCGGGTGCGCTCGCCCCGGTCCCGGCCCAGTTCGGCGCCCCAGGCCTGGTAGGCGATGCTGGCCAGGCTCAGGCCGGCGTAGGCGGTGGCCAGCCACAGCACCAGCCAGCCCACCGGGGCCACGCCGCGGCCCGCCGCCCAGCCCGGGTTGAGCAGGGCCATCAGGCCGATGCCGAGGAACGGCAGGGCGATCAGCATCAGGCGGCGGCGCGGCAGGCCGTCGGACAGCCAGCCGAACCAGGGATCGGTCAGGGCATCGGCCAGGCGGGCGACCAGCAATACCGCGCCAAGCAGGGCCAGATCGACGCCGCGCCCGGCATAGAGGGCGGGCACATGCACGTACACCGGCAGCATGGCCATGGCCAGGGGCAGGCCGAGCAGGCCATAGGCCCAGGGGCGCGGCGGCGCCCGCAGGGTGAGAGAAGGAGGAGCGCCCATGGCCGGTCGCGGGAGTGGCGCCTAGCCGCCGGCGCGCTTGAGCAGCGCCTGGCGCAGGGCCGGTTCCCGGGTCTGGGGCGACAGCCAGATGGCGAAGAAGGCTCGGGCGAAGCGCTCGTCGGCCACGGCGCCGGTGAGCCGGCCGTTCAGGTAGAAGCGGGCGCCGCTGCCGGGCAGGTGGGCGCCGGTGATCTGGTCGCCCTGGCGCACGTCGGGGAAGACCTGTTCCAAGACCGTCTGCCAGCGCGCCAGACGGGCCTCGTCCTGCTCGCCGAGGCGCTTCAGCTCGTCCAGGGTGGCGCCCACCAGGCGACTCTTGGCGATGTCGCGCTGGTAGGTGAGCTGCAAGGCGTAGGCGGTGTCGTCGCCCAGGCTGTCGCCGGCCACCCAGAGCACCGCGTTGTACAGGCGCAGGCCGAACCAGCGCATCTCGCCGCTGCCCCAGGGGCGCCAGCCAGTGCCCAGGTCGCGCAGGGCGTCGGGCAGCGCCGGGGCCATGGCCCCGGCCTCTGCGGCGCTGCCAGCCTGGGCCGGCGCCGCCCAGGGGGCCAGCAGGGCCGCCGCGCCGAGGCCGGCCAGGGCGGCGAGGATGCGGCGGCGCTCAACCATGGCGCAGCTCGAACTGGACCACGTCCACCGAGCCGGTGGCGAAGCCGGCTTCGCAGTAGGCCAGGTAGAAACGCCACAGGCGGCGGAAGCGCTCGTCGAAGCCGAGGGGGGCGATGCGCGGCCAGGCGGCCTCGAAGCGTTCGCGCCACAGGGCCAGGGTGCGGGCGTAGTCGGGGCCGAAGGAGAACTGGTCCGTCACCGCCAGCCCGGCCCGGGCGGCACGGCGGCCGAATTCCCCCGGCGAGGGCAGCATGCCGCCGGGGAAGACGTACTGCTGGATGAAGTCGGTGCCGCGCCGGTAGCGGGCGAACAGGTCGTCGCGGATGACGATGCTCTGCACCAGAGCCCGGCCCTCCGGCGCCAGGGCGCGCTTGACGGTGCGGAAGTAGGACGGCCAGTAGCGCTCGCCCACGGCCTCGAACATCTCGATCGAGACGATGTGGTCGTACTGGCCGCGGATGTCCCGGTAGTCGCGCAGCATCAGGTGGGCGCGCTCATCCAGGCCGGCCCGGGCCAGGCGCTCCTGGGCGTAGGCGAGCTGGGCGGGGGACAGGGTGACGCCCTCGACCCGCACCCCGGACTCCCGGGCCGCCAGCTCGGCAAAGCCGCCCCAGCCGCAGCCGATCTCCAGCACGATCTGCTCGGGCCGGGCGCCCAGCTGCGTCAGGATGCGCCGATACTTGGCATCCTGAGCGTCGGCCAGGGAGCGGGACGGGTCGCCGGCAAAGAGGGCCGACGAGTAGGTCATGGACTCGTCCAGCCACAGCCGGTAGAAGTCGTTGCCCAGGTCGTAGTGGGCCAGGATGTTGCGCTTGCTGCCGGCCCGGGTGTTGGCGTTGAACAGGTGGCGCAGGCGGGCGGCGAGCAGGCCGCGCCAGTGGCCGTACACCGCCTTTTCCAGCACCGCCCGGTTGGCGTTGAGGCGGGTCAGCAGGGCCGCCAGGTCGGTGCTGTCGACCTGCCCGTCCAGGTAAGCCTCGGCAAAGCCGATGTCGCCCCGGGCGAGCACCCGGGCGAACACGCTCCAGTCGTGAATGTGCAGATCCACCGCCGGCCCGGCCTGGTCGTCTCCCAGCCACAGGCTGGCGCCGTCGGGCAGGCGCACGGTGAGCACGCCGCCGTGCAGCTCGGCCAGGATGTCGAGGAGCAGGGCCGCGTCCCGGGGCAGGTGGCGCACCGTGGCGCGGGAGGCACCGATGGCCGGGCTGCGCCGGGCGTCGCTGGCACTGCCGGCGTGGTCGCGCACGTTGTCCAGAACGGTATCGAGCACTTCCTCCATGCGCCCGGCCAGGGGCGCGGCGTTGAGGCGATCGAGGGTGGTTTCCAGGCGAGTCATCGCGTCGTCTCCGTAGGGGGCGGGAGCGGCTTCTTGAAGAACGGCACGCCCTTCAGCCAAAGTTGCAGGGCATGCCAGTGGATGCGCGCCATCACCCCCAGGGTCTGGGCGGGATAACGCAGGAAAGCGCTCAGGGCGAGGCCCCGGCTCAGGGGCCGGGCCTGGCCCGACAGGGCGGCGTGGAGCCGATCGGCCGCGGCCCCGGAGTCCGCTGCATCGGCAGCATCGGCCACCGCAACCGTAGCGGCGGCGTCGCCGTCGGCCGGCGTAGCCGTGTCGAAATACTCGATGCGGCTCAGCCAGCGGCCCTCCCCCGCCCCGTCGCCTGCGACGGCGGGGAAGTGGAAGCGGAAGCGGTAGCCGCCACTCACCGGGAAAAAGGGCGAGACGTGAAACACCTTGGTCGCTGCCAGGGTTTCGCCCGGGGCGATCGGCCCGCCGTCGGGGCGGGCGGCCAGGTAGTTGTGGCGCTCGCCGAAGGTGTTGGACACCTCGCAGACCACGGCGCGCAGGGCCCCGGCGGGGTCGAAGCAGTACCAGAAGCTGACCGGGTTGAAGACGTAGCCAACCATGCGCGGAAAGGTCTGCAGCCACAGGTCGCCGCCGTCGGTGGCAGCGGCCAGGCCGTGGGCGGCGAGCAGTTCGCGCACCCAGCTGCGCGGGTCGCTGCCGTCGCGCCGGCCATAGTCGGCAAAGCGCAGCGACAGCAGTCCGGCCCGGTTCACCGCGAAGGCCCGGCCGTAGCCCTCGGCCCAGTCATCGAGCCGGTGCATGGGCAGCAGGGCGTAGAACACCGGGTAGGCGAAACGGTGTCCCCGGGGCGCCAGGCGCCGGTGCATGACCTGGCCGAAAGCAAGGAGGGGCGCGGAGTTCGACATGGCCTGCCTCAAACTCGGCTCTGGGTGCGGCTTTGCAGGCCGCCACCTTGAAGATCGAGGACTGGCGCGGGGTTCCAGGCAGGCACCTGGGACGGCGCACCGGCCGGCGCGGCCTGCGGCTGGCCCTGCCAGGGGGCGCGACAGCCCAGGGCGTTGGCCACGGCCAGGGCCGATTTGAGGCCATCCTCGTGGAAACCGTAGCCGCCCCAGGCGCCGCAGAACCACACCCCGTCCTGGCCCTGGAGCGTCGCCAGTTGGGCCTGGGCGGCGATGGCCGGGCCGTCGAAGAGGGGGTGGGCGTAGTCGAAGCGGGCCAGCACGTGCTCGTCCCGGGGCAGCGTATCCGGGTTGAGGGTGACCACCACCGGGGTTGCGAAAGGCAGCGGCTGGAGCTGGTTGATCAGGTAGGAGACCCCCACCGGCCGGGCGTCCAGGCCGGGCCGGTCGGCCACGTAGTTCCACGCCGACCACAGGCTGCGCCGGCGCGGCAGCAGGGCCGGGTCGGTGTGCAGCCAGGCCACGTTGGGCTCGTAGCGCAGGGCGCCGAGCAGGCGTTTTTCCTCCGCCCGGGCGCCGTCACCGAGGATGGCCAGGGCCTGGTCGGAATGGCAGGCCAGCACCACCGCGTCGAACACCTCGCCCAGGGTGGTGTCGCCGCTGCCGGCGTGGAGCCGCACCCGGCCGTCGGCCTGGCGTTCGACGCCCCGTACCGGGGTGGCCAGATGGATGGTGTCGATGCCCAAGGCCAGCTTGGCCACGTATTCCCGGCCGCCACCGAGCACGGTGCGCCACTGGGGCCGGTTGGCCACCTGGAGCAGGCCGTGGTTGCGGCAGAAGCGCACGAAGGTGGCGAGGGGGTAGTCGAGCATCTTGCCGGTGGGGCAGGACCAGATGGCCGCTGCCATGGGCAGCAGGTACCACTCGGAAAATTCCCGGGAATAACCGTTGTCCGCCAGGTAGGCCCCCAGGGAGCGCGGGTCATGGGGCTGGGCGTCGAGCCAGGCCGGGGCCTCCCGGTTGAAGCGCAGGATGTCGCGCAGCATGCGCCAGAAGGCCGGCTTGAGCAGGTTGCGGCGCTGGCCGAAGACGGTGTTGAGGTTGGTGCCGGCCCATTCCAGCCCGCTCTCGCGGAAGCTCACCGCGAACGACATGTCGGTGGCGGTGGAGGCCACCCCCAGGTGGGCGAACAGGGCGGTGAGGTTGGGATAGGTGTGGTGGTTGAAGACGAGGAAGCCCGTATCCACCGGGGCGCTGACCCCGTCCACCGCCACATCCACGGTATTGGTGTGGCCCCCCAGGCGGGTGTCGGCTTCGAACAGGGTGACGTGGTGGCGCTGGCCGAGCAGCCAGGCGGCGGCCAGGCCGGAAATGCCGGAGCCGACCACCGCCACCCGGGCGTCGGGCGGCAGCGGGCGGGGAGCGGCAGAGGGAGAGGAAGTGACGAAGCTGGGCATGGTGCCGTGATCCCGGGCAAAGGTTGCGTTGTTGGTGTTATCGGGGCGCGTGTAGGCAGGGCGGGGCGGCCGAGCCGCAGGCTCAGGCATTGACCCCGTGCAGTTCGGCGTAGGCCGAGTGGTTGTGGATCGACTCGAAGTTCTCCGAGGCCACCGTCCAGGCCGCCACGGCGGGCTCGGCCATCAGGCGCAGGGCGATGTCGCGCACCAGGTCCTCGACGAACTTGGGGTTGTCGTAGGCCCGCTCGGTGACCCACTTCTCGTCGGGGCGCTTCAGCAGGCCGAATACCTCGCAGGACGCCTCTTCCTCGGCCAGGCGCACCAGGTCCTCGATCGACAGCCGGTCCTCCTGCCCCGGGCGCAACTGGGCGCGCAGGGTCAGGTGGGAACGCTGGTTGTGGGCGCCGTAGTCGGAAATCTTTTTCGAGCAGGGGCACAGGCTGGTGGCGGCGGCGGTGATTTCCAGGGTCAGCCGCGGCAGGCCGCCGGGGAGCTGCTCGGCCGCCACCGCCACGTCGTAGTCGAGCAGGCTGGCCACGCCGGACACCGGGGCGCGCTTTTCGATGAAGTAGGGAAAGCGCGCCTCGATGCGGCCGCCGGCGGACTGCAGGTGGCCCAGGGTATCCGCCAGCAGGGGGATGAAGTCGGCGGGGGCCAGGGCCTGCCGGGGACGTTCCAGGATCTCAACGAAGCGGGACATGTGGGTGCCCTTGACCTCCGGCGGCAGGGCCACGGTCATGGCGAACTCGGCCACCGTGGCCCGCTCGCCGGCCGGGGTGCGCAGGGTCAGGGGGTAGCGCAGGCCCTTCACGCCCACCTGCTGGATGGCCAGCTGGCGGGTATCGGGAGTGGATTGGATGTCGGGGAGGAAGATTTTGTCCGGGGCGTTCATGGGGACTCTCCTGGGGCGTTCGGGGCGACGGTGGCGGATGGGGTGACGGGGCGGCGGGGCGTGCGAGGGACGCGTCCTGCTATCGGGGCGCCCCGAGGAAATCGGCGATGCGGGCCTGCAAGGCCGGGTCGTCGGGGGTCACCCGGCTGTCGAAGGACAGCACCCGCTGGCCGCTGCGGTCGATCAGGTACTTGTGGAAGTTCCATTGGGGCGTTTTGCCGGTGCGCCGGGCCAGCTCCCGGTAGAAGGGGTTGGCCCGGGGGCCGGCCACCGTGCTCTTGGCGAACATGGGGAACTTGACGTCGTAGGTGAGGCGGCAGAAGTCGGCGATCTCCTTGTCCGATCCGGGCTCCTGCTGGCCGAAGTCATTGGAGGGAAAGCCCACCACCACGAGCCCCTGGTCCTTGAGCTTGGCGTAGAGCTTTTCCAGGCCGTCGTACTGGGAGGTGAAGCCGCAATAGCTGGCGGTGTTCACCACCAGCAACACCTTGCCCTTGTACTCGCACAGGCTGCGCGGCTTGCCGTCCTGCAACACCGGAAAGGTCTGGCGCAGCAAGGCCGGGCAATCGCCCTCGGCAGCGGCCCGGGCCGCCTCGGCGGGCAGGGCGAGGCAGGCCAGGAGGGCCATCATCGACGAACGAAAGAATCTGAAACGCATGGAAACTCTCCAGTGGCGGACGGATGTGGCATCAGGGCGGCGGGCATGGCGGCGGAGCGCGGGGAGCCGGAGAAGACCGGCAGGGGTGGTTGCCCGCCGCGCTCCGCGTTGCACCGCCTTGCCGCCCTCTTGTCCAAGACAGTTTTCGACACGACTGGTTCGCTCCCCCGGGGTGCGCGGCGGGCGGCCGCCTATCGGCGCTAAAGCATTGGCGCTACTGATCGGAGCAACCGCAACAGGGGTCTGGCGAGGAGAGGCGTGCATTTTTGTCCTAGACAAATCGACGTCACGCTCCTAAGATAGGCTGACAAAACCGCCAAGTCAACTTATTGACGCACTATTGTCTTGGACAAACAATGAACAGACCTTACATGACCATTGCCGCCGTCGAACGGGAAACCGGCCTCTCCAAGGACACCTTGCGGGTCTGGGAGCGGCGTTATGGCTTTCCCACGCCGGAGCGGGACGGCAACGGGGAGCGCATCTACGCCCCCGAGCAGGTGGACAAGCTGCGCCTGGTGCGTCGGTTGATGGACCGGGGTTACCGGCCCGGGCGGCTGCTCGGCATCGGCGACGAGGCCCTGGCCTCCCTGGCGGCCCCCGCGCCCTCCGGCGAGGCCCCGTCCCCCGCCGCCAAAGGGGCCGCCCGCCTGGCCGGAGCCAGCGAGGCGGGGGCGCTGTGCCAGCAGGTGCTGGAATTGGTGCGCCGCCACGACGTGGCCGCCCTGCGCCACGCCCTGCACCAGGCCATGGTCCGCCAGGGCCTGGGGCGCTTCGTCACCGACACGGTGGCGCCGCTCAACAGCGCCGTGGGCAACGCCTGGATGAGCGGCGCCTTCCAGGTGTTCGAAGAGCACCTGTACACCGAGCAGATGCAAGCCGTGCTGCGCCAAGCAATCGCCACCCTGCCCGCCGCCGACGCCCGGCCCCGGATGCTGCTCACCACGGTGCCCGACGAGCAGCACATCCTCGGCCTGCTGATGGCCGAATGCCTGTTCGCCCTGGAAGGCGCCAGCTGCGTTTCCCTGGGCACCCAGACGCCGCTCTACGACATCCGCCTGGCCGCCGAAGCCCAGGGCGCCGATGTGGTGGCCCTGTCCTTTTCCGCCGCCTTTCCCCAGCGCCAGGTCGCGCCGCTGCTGACCCAGCTGCGCGGCCTGCTGCCCGCCGGCATCGCGCTGTGGGCCGGCGGCAGCGGCGTCGAACGCCTGGGCGAGCTGCCCGGGGTCAAGTGCTACGTGCGCCTGGACGAGGCTGTCCAGGCCCTGCGCGACTGGCGGGCACAAGCCGCCTCCTGACCCGCCAGGCCAAGGCCATGTCCTGTGCCCATCCCCGCCCGCTTCCCGGCTTCAAGCGCGCCTTGCCGACCAAGCCCTGCGCCGTCTGCGGCCGGCCCATGAGCTGGCGGCGCAAGTGGGCGCGCACCTGGGAGGCGGTCAAGTATTGCAGCGACGCCTGCCGCCGCCGCAAATCGGAATCGGGGCCGGGGGCCGATGGCTGAGACCCGTCCTGCCGGCGGCACCCTGCGCCTGATCCTGGGCGACCAGCTCCATCCCCACGCCCAAGACCGCCCCCATCCCCTGCTCGCCGACCTGGACCCGGCCCGGGACCGGGTCTGGATGGCCGAGGCGGACGAGGAAGCCCGCCACGTCTGGAGCCACAAGGCCCGCATCGCCCTCTTCCTGGCGGCCATGCGCCACTTCGCCGCCACGCTGCGCGAGGCCGGGGTGCCCCTGGACTACCACCGCCTCGGCCGCTACCCCACCCTTGGCGCGGCCCTGGCCGACACCCTGGCGCGCCAGGGTGGGTGCATCGCCCGGGTGGCGGTGCTGGAACCGGGGGACCGGCGCGTGCTGTCGGCCCTGGCCGATGCCTGTCGCCAAGCCGGCGTGGCCCTGGAGGTGCGCCCCGACCCCCACTTTTTCTGCACCGGCGACGATTTTTCCGCCTGGGCCGGGGACAAGCCCCAGCTGCGCATGGAGTTCTTCTACCGCTGGATGCGCCGCCGCCACGGGGTGCTGATGACCGCCGGCGGCGCGCCGGCCGGGGAGCGCTGGAATTTCGACGGCGATAACCGGGAAGCCTTTCCCCCGGAAGGCCCGGGGCCCCTGCCCCCGGTGCCCCGCTTCGCCCCGGACGGGACGACCCGGGAGGTGCTCGACGAGGTGGCGGCCGCCTTTGCCGACCACCCCGGAGACCTCGAAGGCTTCGCCTGGCCGGTCACCCCTGCCCAGGCCCGGGCGCTGCTGGAGCGTTTCATCGCCGACCGGCTCCCCCACTTTGGCCGCTACCAGGACGCCATGTGGCAGGGGGAGCCGGTGCTCTGGCACTCGCTGCTGGCGGCCGCCCTCAACCTCAAGCTGCTCGACCCGCGCGAGGTGGTGGCCGCCGCCGAAACCGCCTGGCGGGAGGGGCGCGTCCCCCTGGCGGCGGCCGAGGGGTTCATCCGCCAGATCCTCGGCTGGCGGGAATTCGTGCGCGGAATGTATATGCGCGAGAGCCACCGCCGCGGCGACCCGGGTTTTGCCCACAGCAACCACCTGGGGGCCGAGCGCCCGCTGCCGGCCTGGTTCTGGACCGGGCAGACCCAGGCCAACTGCCTGGCCCAGACGATCCGCCAGACTTTGGAGCTGGGGTACGCCCACCATATCCAGCGCCTGATGGTGACGGGCAATTTCGCCCTCCTGGCCGGACTCTCGCCCCGGGCGGTGGCGGACTGGTACCTGGCAGCGTACGTGGACGCGGTGGCCTGGGTCGAGGAACCCAACACCCTGGGCATGGCCCTCTTCGCCCTCGGCCCGGTCATGACCAGCAAGCCCTACTGCGCTTCCGGCGCCTACCTCAAGCGCATGTCCAACTACTGCGCCGGCTGCCGCTACCGCCCCGACCAGGCCCACGGCCCCCGGGCCTGCCCGTTCACCGCCTTGTACTGGCACTTTCTCGACCGCAACGAGGACCGGCTCGGCGGCAATCCGCGCCTGGCCCTGGCCTACCGGAACCTGGCGCGGCGCAGCCCGGAAGAACGGGCGGCCCTGCGCGCGGCGGGAGAGGCCATGCTAGCCCGGCTGGACGATCTCTAAGGCAGCCGGCGGACGGGTTTCGCGCCGTCGCCCGCCGGCGCCGGGCAGGGCGGGTTTGCCCCTACAATGGCCCCTTTGCCCGCGCCAGCCGTGCCCCCCTTGCCCGCCCTTTCGTTCGACCGCCCCGCCTTCGTCGCCGGCATGAGGGCCTTGTCGCCCACCCTGGTCGGGCTGGTGCCCTTCGCCCTGATCGCCGGGGTGGCCGGCACCGGCGTGGGCCTCACGCCGTGGCAGACCATCGGCCTGTCGCTGCTGACCTTTTCCGGCATCGCTCAGCTGATGGTGTGCCAGCTGCTCGCCATCGCCAGCCCGGTGGCGGTGATCCTGCTCGCCACCCTGGTGGTGAGCCTGCGCTTTCTCATGTACAGCGCCGCCCTGGCGCCTCACCTGGGCCACCTGCCCCTGCGCTGGAAGCTGGGGTTGTCCTACCTGACCACCGACCAGGGCTTTGCCGCCAGCCTGCAGCACTTCACCGAGGGGCGCGGCGTGGGCACCGAGGCCACGGGCCGGGCCTGGTACCACCTGGGGGGCGGCCTGCTGCAATGGGGGCTGTGGCAGGCCGGGGTGGCGGTGGGGGCCCTGCTCGGCGCCCAGGTGCCGGCCTCCTGGTCCCTGGACTTTGCCGTGCCCTTGTCGTTCCTCGCCATGCTGGTGCCGGCGGTGCGCAACCGGGGCACCCTGGTGGCGGCGGTGGCAGGCGGAGTGGTGGCGCTGACGGCCGCCGGCCTGCCCTTCCGCCTCGGGTTGATCGTCGCCTCCGTGGCCGGCATCGCCGCCGGGGCCCTGTGGTCGGCCCGGGAGGCGCGCCAGGCCCATCGGCCCCATCCGGCCGAGCAGACGGGAGACCGGCCATGACCGCCTGGACGCCCGCCCAGCTGTGGCTGGTCTTTGCCGCCGTGGCCCTGATCGCCCTGGGGACCCGGGCCATCTTCATCGTGCTGCACGGCCGGGCCAGCTTTCCCGGCTGGTTCCGCCGCGCCCTGGCCTTCGTGCCGGCGGCGGTGCTGGCGGCCATCGCCATCCCGGGCACCCTGACCGTGGCCGGCCAGGTCAGCCTGGCGCTCGACAATCCGCGCCTGTGGGCCGGCATCGCGGCCCTGCTGGTGGCCTGGCGCACCCGCAACGTCTCCGCCACCATCGCCGGCGGCATGGTGGCGCTGTGGTTGATCCAGTGGGGCATGGGCCGGCTGGCGTAAGCCGGGGCCGGAAGCGCGGGAGGGGGCGTGTCCTGGTCCAGGCCCGGGTCAATCCGGCTCGAGGTCCGGTCCCAGGCCACGTCGAGCGGATCAGCCCCGTGCGCCTGTGCCGGTCGATGTATTAAAAAAATTAATACATCGACGTAGATAAAAACCCAAGGTCCGCGCCAGTATTGGAGTTTGGCAACCCGCCAATCCCGATACTTGAAGAAAATTAATAGATTGGGAGCGAACCTGCGTCAGCGGGCCAGAAGGTAGGCGAAGGCCTGGCGGGCCTTGACCACCTTGGGGGCGACGACGAAGGCGCAATAGGGCTGGTGGCCGTGGAGGCGGAAGTAGTCTCGGTGGTAGTCCTCCGCCGGCCAAAAAGGGTGGGCCGGAACGGGACCGACGATCTCGGTGACCACCGGGCGGCCCCAATGGGCTTCGGCCCGGGCCGCGGCCGCCAGTGCGGCGTCGCGCTGGGCCTCGCTCTGACAGAAGATGGCGGAGCGGTACTGGGTGCCCACGTCGTTGCCCTGACGGTTGAGGGTGGTGGGGTCGTGAATGGCGAAGAAGACGTCGAGCAGGGTGGCGAACGGCAGGGCGGCCGGATCGAACGCGATCTTCACCACCTCGGCATGGCCGGTGCCGCCGCCGCACACGGCCTCGTAGCTGGGGGCGGCCACGTTGCCGCCGCAGTAGCCGGAGGTGACGGACCGCACCGCGGCAAGCTCCTGGAAGACGGCCTCGAGGCACCAGAAGCAACCGCCGCCGAGGATGGCGGTTTCCAGAGGGTGATCGGATGGGGCGGACATGAGCGACTCAGCGATGGATGAGGCCGAAAACCGGCCGATGGCAGTGAGACCGCAGCCGGCAAGCGGAGTTTAGCGCTCCACCCCGCGCCGCTCGCGCAGGGCCTGGGCCAGGGTGCCCGGGTCCACGTACTCCAGCTCACCGCCTACCGGGATGCCCCGGGCGATGCGGCTGACCTTGATGCCCCGGGCCTTGAGCAACTCGGACAGGTAGTGGGCGGTGGCCTCGCCCTCGTTGGTGTAGTTGGTGGCCAGGATCACCTCTTCCACCACCCCGTCGTCCACCCGCTGGAGCAACTTGTCCAGGCCCAGCTGGGTGGGGCCCTGGCCGTCGAGGGGCGAAATGCGCCCCATCAGCACGTAGTACAGGCCGTTGAAGGCCAGGGTCTGCTCCATCATGTTCATGTCCACCGGCGTCTCGACCACGCACAGGGTCTTGCCGTCGCGCTTGGGCGAGAGGCAGCGCTCGCACACTTCGGCCTCGGTGAAGGTGTTGCAGCGGGCGCAGTGGCGCAGGGCGGTGAGGGCGTTGAGCAGGGCCTCGCCCAGCTTCTGGGCGCCCTTGCGGTCACGCTGGAGCAGGTGGTAGGCCATGCGCTGGGCCGATTTCGGGCCGACCCCGGGCAGGCATTTGAGGGCGTCGATGAGGGCGTCGAGGCTACCGGGATTGTGGACGGACATGGCAGATCGGGGAGACCGGGTCGTGGCAAATGCAGCGCGGGCGGCGCCGTCCGCTGTGGACAGGCGCCGCCCGCCGGCAATGGGAAGTTGGCTGGGGACCGCTTAGAACGGCAGCTTCATGCCGGGAGGCAGGTTGAGGCCGGAGGTGAAGCCGGACATGCGTTCCTTGGTGACCTCCTCGCCGCGGCGCACCGCGTCGTTCATGGCGGCGGCGATCAGGTCTTCGAGCATCTCCTTATCGTCCATCACGGAGGGATCGATGGTGACGCGCTTGACCGCATGGCCACAGGTCATCAGCACCTTGACCATGCCGGCGCCGGCCTGGCCTTCGACTTCGACCTGGGCCAGCTCGTCCTGGGCCTTCTTCATGTTTTCCTGCATCTGCTGGGCCTGCTTCATCAGGCCGGCGATTCCACCACGGAGCATGGGAGTCCTTTCTACGTCGCTAATCGGGAAGACTGGAAATCGGTCAGAGGGGCTTGATCGACGCTTCGATCAAGGTGGCGTCGAAGGTGTCGATCACCTCGCGCACGAAGGGGTCGGCCTCGATGGCCGAGACGGCCTCGTCCTGGCGTTCCTGGCGCTCGCGCTTGGCCAGGGCCGCCGGAGTCTCGCTCTCGGTATCGGCCAGTTCGATGCGCACCTGCACTGGGCGACCCAGTACCTCGCCCAGGGCCTGCACCAAGCGATCCTGGGCCGGCTTGATGAGCAGGTGCCGATGGGCCGGCGGCAGACGCAGGGCCAACTGGCCGGCATCGCCGCTGCGCAGCTCGCAATGGTAGGCGAGTTCCCGGGCCATGCCGCTCAGGCGCGCCTGGGCGAGCAGGTCGCCCCAGGCCGGCAGGCTATCCACGGAGGCCGCTGCCACGGGGCTGGGTTGGGCGGGTGCGCTGCGGGGCGCTTCTTGCTGGGGTTCGGCCACCTGAGGGGCTGGTGCCGACTCCGGCGCAAAAGCAGGCTCGGGCTCGGCATAGGCCGTCGGCGCGGATGCCGGCGCGGCCTGGACCGGACGCGACTGAGGCGACACCGCCCCCGGCGCCGGCCGAGGGGCCTGCGTGGGGCGCCCGCCACCGCTCGGGGCCGCCGGCGCCGCCGTTCCGGCGGGCCGGAAGGCGTGCATGCGCAGCAGGGTCATGATGAAGCCGGCGTGGGCGTCCGGGGCCAGAGGCAACTCCTCCCGGCCCTTCACCGCGATCTGGTAGGCCAGCTGCACGAACTCGGGGGCCATGGCGGCGGCTACCGCCGTCACCCGCTCCCGTTCGAGCAGGCTGTCGCCCAGGGCGCCCGGTGCCATCTGCTCGATCTGGATCTGGGTGAGCAGGGTCGCCAGTTCGGCCAGGGCGCTGTCGAAGGACAGGCTGCGCCCGGCCATGGTATCGGCCACCGCCACCAGGCCCGGGGCCGACTCGGCGATCAGGGCATCGAGCAGGGAGAACAGGTGGTCCTGGTCCACGGTACCGAGCATGTCGCGCACGCCCGCTTCCTCGACCCGGCCGGCGCCGTGGGCGATGGCCTGGTCGAGCAGGGACAGGGCGTCGCGCATGCTGCCGTTGGCCGAGCGGGCCAGCAGCGCCAGGGCCGGGGCCTCGTAGGGCACCGACTCGGCATCGAGGATGCGGGTCAGGTGGCCGACGATGTTGGGCGGCGACATCTGCTTCAGGTTGAACTGGAGGCAGCGCGACAGCACGGTCACCGGAATCTTCTGCGGATCGGTGGTGGCGAGGATGAACTTGACGTGCTCGGGCGGCTCTTCCAGGGTCTTCAGCATGGCGTTGAAGGCCGAGTTGGAGAGCATGTGCACTTCGTCGATCACGTAGACCTTGAAGCGCCCCCGGGTCGGCGCATAGACCGCGTTTTCGAGCAGTTGGCGCATCTCATCGACCCGGGTGTTGGTGGCCGCGTCGACCTCGAGCAGGTCCACGAAGCGCCCGGCGTCGATCTCGGTACAGGCGGCGCACTGCCCGCAGGGCGTAGCGGTCACGCCGGTCTCGCAGTTGAGCGACTTGGCCAGGATGCGCGCGATGGTGGTCTTGCCCACCCCGCGGGTGCCGGTGAACAGGTAGGCGTGGTGCAGGCGCCCCTCGGTCAGGGCGTGGGTCAACGCCCGTACGACGTGTTCCTGGCCGACAAGGGTCCGGAAGCTTTTCGGGCGCCATTTGCGCGCCAGTACCTGGTAGCTCATGGGCCGAATTCTAACAGAGGGGAAAGGGGCGCCGCAGAAGTGGCTGCGGATGGCCGGCAATCGTGGCGGTGGTCGCCCCGGGCGGCTCTTGCGGGGGATGCTGCACAAGTCAGCATCCAGAAATGAAAGTGGCGAGCCTAACCCCCGGCACTTGCAGTAAGTAGCTGTGGCTGCTTCCTTCCGGACCTGACCAGATTCACCACCCTGCAATGCGGGGAGACCCGCCGATGTGAATCATAGCACGGGCAGTCCGTTTTCCGTGGGCTGCGGTGCAAATTCTGTTGTTGTCTGAGCGGAGGCGCTCTGCGGAGAGGGGCGGTTCTAGGTTGAGGTGTCTGCCGTGTCGGCACAGCAGGGATAGAGCGCCTGGAGAGCGGCATCTCTGTGCGTCCTGCCGTTGGGAGCGGGGGGGGCTTTGTGGGGTGTAAAAGCACAAACCCCCGTTAGCGGGAGAGCTAACGGGGGTTTGATTG
>NZ_JAJTBG010000011.1 GCF_021287045.1 Oryzomicrobium sp.
ATGTTCCTGCCCGACCGCTTCATCAAGGGCGAGTGCCCCAAGTGCGGCGCCAAGGACCAGTACGGCGACAACTGCGAGGTGTGCGGCGCCGCCTACACCCCCAACGAACTGAAGAACCCCTACTCGGCGGTGTCCGGCGCCCAGCCCGAGCTGCGCACCTCGACCCACTACTTCTTCAAGCTGTCCGACCCGCGCTGCCAGGCCTTCCTGCGCCGCTTCACCAACGAGCCGGGGCGGCTCCAGGCCGAATCGGCCAACAAGATGCAGGAATGGCTGGGCGCCGAGGGCGAGCACAAGCTGACCGACTGGGACATCTCCCGGGACGCCCCCTATTTCGGCTTCGAGATCCCCGACGCCCCGGGCAAGTTCTTCTACGTCTGGCTCGACGCGCCGGTGGGCTACATGGGTTCCTTCGCCAACCTGTGCGCCAGGAAGGGCCTGGATTTTGCCGCCTTCTGGAACAAGGATTCCCAGGCCGAGCTGTACCACTTCATTGGCAAGGACATCCTCTACTTCCACGCCCTGTTCTGGCCGGCCATGCTCGAACACGCCGGCTTCCGCGTGCCGACCAAAATCTTCACCCACGGCTTCCTCACCGTCGGCGGGGCCAAGATGTCCAAGTCCCGGGGCACCTTCATCACCGCCCGTTCCTACCTGGACCAGGGCCTCAACCCGGAATGGCTGCGCTACTACTTCGCCGCCAAGCTGGCCGACACCGCCGAGGACGTGGACCTCAACCTGGACGACTTCGCCGCCCGGGTGAACGCCGACCTGGTGGGCAAGTACGTGAACATCGCCAGCCGCTCCGCCGGCTTCCTGGCCAAGCGCTTCGCCGGCCAACTGGCGGTGGCCGACGAGACCCTGCCGGTGTTCGCCCAGATCCGCGAAGCCGCGCCGCGCATCGCCGACCTCTACGAGGCCCGGGAGTACGGCAAGGCCCTGCGCGAGATCATGGCCCTGACCGAGGCGGTCAACCAGTACGTGGACACGGTCAAGCCTTGGGAGCTGGCCAAGCAGGAAGGCAAGGACGCCGAGCTGCACGCCGCCTGCACCAACGCCATCAACCTGTTCCGCCTGCTCACCGTGCTGCTCAAGCCGGTGCTGCCGGCCCTGGCCGACCAGGTGGCGGCCTTCCTCAACGTCGCCCCGTTCGTGTGGGACGACGTGGGCAGCGTGCTCGCCCCGAGCCACGCCATCAACACCTACCAGCACCTGATGACCCGCCTCGACCCCAAGCAGCTCACCGCCCTGGTCGAGGCCAATAAATCCTCTTTGGCCCCAGCCCCCGCTGCCCCGGCCGAGGCCAAGAAAGAAAGCAAACCCGTGGAAAAGACCGCCGCCCCCGCCGCCGAAAGCAGCACCATCGGCATCGACGACTTCACCAAGGTGGACCTGCGCATTGCCCGCATCGTCACCGCCGAGCACGTGGAAGGGGCCGAAAAGCTGATTCGCCTGGAGCTCGACATCGGCGAAGAGAAGCCGCGCCAGGTGTTCGCCGGCATCAAGAGCGCCTACGACCCGGCCACCCTGGTGGGCCGCTATACGGTGATGGTGGCCAACCTGGCCCCGCGCAAGATGAAGTTCGGCCTGTCCGAAGGCATGGTGCTGGCCGCCTCCGACGAGTCCGGCCAGACCCCGGGGCTGTTCATCCTGTCGCCGGATGCCGGCGCCACCCCGGGGATGCGCGTCAAGTAAGCGAATCCGCGCTACCGACCGGGGGCGTCAGCCTGGCGTAAGCCGTCTGTCAGCCCCCGGCGCTAGGCTTTTTCCATGTCCTTCGCCAACCGCCCCGCCGCCAAATTCCGCCCGCGCCTGACCGTGGCGATGGTGGCGTTCGCCCTGGTGGACGTGGCCGGGCTGCTGCTCTTCGCCGTAGGCTTTGCCTACCTGGTGCGCGGCCCCGGCGTTTTCTTCCCCGACTTTCCCGCAGGCGTGGGTTCCGCCATATCGCTGACCGCCGTGGGGCTGGCCCTGGTGTTCTGGGCCGCCACCCGCATGGTGCGCCAGGTGGTCCGGCAATCCACCTCAGACCAGACAACAGCAGATACCTCCACACCGGACCGGCCATGACCTTCCTGCCCGCCTCCTTCGCCTTCCGTCCCAAGCTCGTGGAATGCCTCCAAGGCTACGACCGAGGACAGTTCGGCAAGGATGTGGCGGCGGGCATCACCGTCGGCGTGCTGGCCCTGCCCCTGGCCATCGCCTTCGCCATCGCCTCGGGCATGTCGCCCACCGCCGGGCTGTGGACGGCGATCATCGCCGGCTTCCTGGTGTCGGCCCTGGGCGGTTCCCGGGTGCAGATCGGCGGGCCCACCGGCGCCTTCATCCCGATCATCTTCGGCATCGTCGCCCAGTACGGCGTCGCCAACCTGCTCATCGCCACCCTGCTGGCCGGCGGCTTGCTGGTGCTGATGGGCATGTTCCGCCTGGGGCAGCTGATCCGCTTCATCCCCATCTCGGTGGTGATCGGCTTCACCAACGGCATCGCCGTGGTGATCTTCCTCTCCCAGGTGAAGGACTTCATCGGCCTGCCCGGGCCGGCCCTGCCCGCCGAGTTCTTCGCCCGCATCAAGACCATCGCCCACACCCTGCCGGACGCCCACCTGCCCACCCTGGCCTTCTCGGTGGCGGCCCTGGCCCTGCTGCTCGGCTGGAACCGCTACGGCAGCCGCATCCCGCGCATCGGCCGGGTGCCCGGCCCCCTGGTGGTGCTGGTGGTGGCCACCGCGGCTCAGGCCCTGTTTGCCTTCCCGGTGGAAACCATCGGCAGCCGCTTCGGCGGCATTCCCCAGGAATTCGCTTCCTTCGCCCTGCCGGCCCTGTCCCTGGAAACCCTGCGCGCCCTGATCTCGCCGGCCATCACCATCGCCCTGCTGGGGGCCATCGAGTCCCTGCTCTCGGCCCGGGTGGCCGACGGTCAGGTCGACGACCGGCACGATCCCAACCAGGAACTGATGGCCCAGGGCATCGCCAATCTGGTGGCGCCCCTGTTCGGCGGTTTCGCCGCCACCGGCGCCCTGGCCCGCACCGCCACCAACGTGCGGGTGGGCGGCCGCACCCCGGTGGCCGGCATGATCCATGCCCTGACCCTGCTGCTGGTGGTGCTGGTGGCCGCCCCCTGGGCCGCCTATGTGCCCCTGCCGGCCCTGTCGGCGATCCTGGTGGTGGTGGCCCTCAACATGGGCGAATGGCACGCCTTTGCCACCCTGCCGCGCTATTCCCTCAACTACCGGGCCATCCTGGTCACCACCTTCCTGGTCACCGTGGTCTTCGACCTGACCCTGGCGGTGGAGATCGGCCTGGTGCTGTCGTCCCTGTTCTTCATCACCCGCATGGCCTCCCTGACCCGGGTGGAGCGCTTGGGCGACCCGGTGTGGGCGAAGGCCGAGGCCCTGCCGGTGGTGGGCTATAAGCTGTTCGGCTCCCTGTTCTTCGGTTCCGTGGGCAAGTTGCAGACGGTGATCGACCAGGACGCCGAGGGGGCCCGGGTGGTGGTCCTCGACCTGCACCAGGTGGTGAACCTGGACACCACCGGCCTGGACACCCTGGAAGCCCTGCTGCGCATCCTGCGCAAGCGCGGCGGCCACCTGATCCTGGCCGGGCTCAATTCCCAGCCCGGCTCCCTGGTGTTCCGCTCCGGCTTTTCCGACCTGGTGGGGGACGACAACATCGTCGCCGACCTGGACGAGGCCTGGGCCCTGGCCGCCCGGCTGCTGCCGCCCAGCGGCGCGGAGGCCACGGCATGAGCGCCTCCCCCGCCGTCCGCCGGCTGCTCGTTTCCGGACTGGTCCAGGGGGTGGGCTACCGCCACGCCACCACGGTGGTAGCGGCACGTCTGGCGGTTCACGGCTGGGTGCGCAACCTGGCCGACGGCCGGGTCGAGGTGGCCGTATGGGGCGAGGCCGAGGCCGTGGCCCGGCTGATCGCCTGGACTCGCCAGGGGCCGCCGGCGGGCCGGGTGGATGGGGTGCTGGTGGAAGAAGGGCCGGCCGCCTGGTCCGGTGCCGCCACCGGCTTCGTCCAGCGCCCCACCGCCGCCGGGCCGGAACCGCTCTAGTCCCGCTCGGTTGCCGGGCGGCGCTCGGCGCCGGTCAGCGCATCTCGAAGGCTTCCTGGTGGAAGCGTCCCGCCGGCAGGCCCTGGGCGGCCAGGCCGTGACGCAGGGCCCGGCCGAAACCCGCCGGGCCGCAAAACCACACGTCGCTACGCGCCACGCCGTCTTTCCCGCCGAGCGCCTCCGCCAGTGTTGCCGGCGTCAGCAGGCCGTCCTGGGGTGTCACCCGCAGATGCAGGCGCACCCGGGCTTGTTCGGCGAGCTGGCGCAGGCGGGCGATGAAGCCCGGGTCGGCCGCCGCCGTGCAGTAAAAGGCATCCACCGGCTGGCGGCTGCCGCCCGCGGCGGCCAGGGCCTCCAGCCGGGCCAGGAACGGGGTGATGCCGATGCCGCCGGCCACCCACACCTGGCGTTCGCCCCGGCCGGCGAAGTCGAAGCGGCCGTAGGGGCCTTCCACGGTCAGTGCGTCGCCCGCTGCCACCTGTTGCGGTAGCGCCCGGGTGTAGTCGCCCAGGGCCTTGATGGCGAAGCTCAGGCGGCCGTCGTCGCGCCAGGCCGAGGCGATGGTGAAAGGGTGGGCGCCCTCGCCGCGGCCGAAGGTGACGAAGGCGAACTGGCCGGCGGCATGGCCGGGCCAGCCGGCATCGAGCTGGCATTCCACTTCGAGCACGCCGCTGCCGGGATGGGGGCGCAGGGCGACGATCCGTCCGGCGACACGGCGGCGGGCGCCGATGCGGCCGGCCAGGGACAGGGCCGCGCCCCAACTGCCGGCGGCCATCAGGACGGCCATGACGGCGCCCAGGGGTGTCAGCCAGTAGGCTGGGGGCATCAGCGCCGCGCCGTGGAACACCAGCACCAGGTAGGTGCCGGCCAGGACGCGGTGGAGCAGAAAGGCCGGACGGTAGGGAAAACGCTTCCACAAGGCCAGCAGCACAATCGGGATGACCAGGTAGATGGCCCATTCGCCCAGGGATTCGGCGGGCTTGCGCAGCAGGTCGAGCCAGCTTTCGGCGCCCCTGCCGCCCTTATGCGCGGCCCGTTCCAGCCAGCCCTGGGCCACCAGCCATTTCGGCACCAGCTTGATCAGCCAGTGGGCGGCCCCCAGGGAGACGGCGGCGATGCCCAGCCACTTGTGCAACCGGTAGGCCTGGTCCAGGCCGCCGAGCAGCCGGTCGGCCCAGGCGGGGCGGGTGGCGAGGAGCAGGCCGGCCGACATGCAGCCCAACGCGGCTATCCCCGTATAATAAATAGCCAGTTTGCGCAGGGCCCAGAAGTTGCCGCCGGCGTTGGCATCCGCGCCGGCGAGGGCGGCCAGCCACAGCGCGGTGAGCACGGCGAGCAGGGCTAGAACGGCGAGAACGGATTTCTTCATGGCGATTCTCCAGCGAGCCCCAGGCACTGCGCATGGCGGTTTCCGGGGCGATGGAGTAAGCATGGGCCGGCTGGCTTAAACAGGCCTTAATGTTGGTTCGTTGCGCTGGATAAATGGTGGAGCGGCAGCGGCAAGCAGAAGAGAAGCGGTAATAAGGCAGCGGACGGGGCCCGGCAGTGCCGGGTGGCGGGGTTCACAACGCGGGTGGAGTGCAGGGAGCGGTCTCCGGTAACGCTATGACAATCTCGAAAAACCTCTTCGCCGGACGCGCCTTTCTCGAATTCTATGCCTGGGCCGAAGCCGACGGCGCCCTGCCGGGGTGGAGCTTCGAAGGGGGCGGCCCCCACGGCGAATCGAGCGCCCCGACGCCGGCCCAGGACTATTTCGTCGAATACCACCTGGAGTTCTTCCGCCAGCAGGGCTTCAACCGCTATCCCAGCCGCCTCCACTCGCACCTGCTGTTCGCCACCCGGGCCGACGCCGAGGCCTTCGCCGAGAAGCACCCGGAACGCACCTACGGCCGCCGCCTGATCAAGCTGCGCGCCAGCGGGCAGTGCTCCTGCTCCTTCCACGACGGCGCCTGGCTCGACTACCTGCGCCAGCCCCACACCTTCGACCTGGAGGCCCTGTCCAAGGTGGCCAAGGCCTACTGGTCGGGGCGCACCGTGGAGGAAGCCGGCCTGCCCTTCCTCGGCCAGCCCTGGCGCGAGATGCCGGTGATCGAGGCCCTGGTGCTGGGCGAGGTGGCCCCGGTGCCCGTCAGCCTGCCGCGCAGCCTCGATCTGCCGGGCTTCGCCTGATGCCCGGGGCGGCGGCGCGAAATTGACGCCCCGTCCGGGCTTAGTTAAATTCCGGAGTCCCCAACGGCGTGCCGTGCCGCGCCTTGCGCGT
The DNA here is from genome assembly GCF_021287045.1 of Oryzomicrobium sp. GTDB lineage: Bacteria > Pseudomonadota > Gammaproteobacteria > Burkholderiales > Rhodocyclaceae > Oryzomicrobium. Next base: position 6,318 of record NZ_JAJTBG010000011.1, read on the forward strand.
CCGGGCCACGCTGTCGCCAACCTTGAGGAGAAACACAATGGCCGTTCTCGTCGGCAAGCAAGCCCCCGATTTCACCGCCACCGCGGTGCTGGGCAACAACGAAATCAAGGACATCAAGCTGTCCGACTACAAGGGCAAGTACGTGGTGGTGTTCTTCTACCCCCTCGACTTCACTTTCGTCTGTCCCTCCGAGCTGATCGCCTTCGACCACCGCCTGGCCGAGTTCAAGGCCCGTAACGTGGAAGTGCTGGGCGTGTCCATCGACTCCCAGTTCACCCACCTGGCCTGGAAGAACACCCCGGTGGAAAAGGGCGGTATCGGCCAGGTCGGCTACCCCCTGGTGGCCGACGTGAAGCACGAGATCGCCCGCGCCTTCGACGTGGAATCTGCCGGTGGCGTGGCTTTCCGCGGCTCCTTCCTGATCGACAAGTCCGGCCTGGTGCGTCACCAGGTGGTCAACGACCTGCCCCTGGGCCGCAACGTGGATGAAATGATCCGCATGGTGGACGCCCTGCAATTCACCGAAGAGCACGGCGAAGTCTGCCCGGCTGGTTGGAACAAGGGTAAGAAGGGCATGACCGCCAGCCCCGAGGGTGTGGCCAAGTACCTGGCCGAGAACGCCGCCGCCCTCTGACGGCTGCCGCCGTCGCCCTCCGGCGGGTGTTTTCGCCGGAACCGGCGCCCGGCCCATGGAACGCCGCCCGATCCGGGCGGCGTTTTCATTTTCTGGCTTTTGGAATAAGCAAATGAGAAACGGAGCTTTGAGGTTCTAAGTGCCCCCCGTAAAGTGCGTCCATCCAGTTCTTTACGGAGTGCTTATATATGAACACCCGCCGTCCCCTGCGCTTTGCCACCCTGCTGGCGACCCTGTTGCTGGCCGCTGGTGCCCAGGCCGACACCGTGCTGCTCAACGCCTCCTACGACGTGGCCCGGGACCTGTACAAGGACTACAACCCGGCCTTCCAGAAGGCCTGGCAGGCCAAGACCGGCGAGAAGATCGAGGTCAAGCAGTCCCACGGCGGCTCCTCCAAGCAGGTCCGCGCCGTGGCCGACGGGCTGGAGGCCGACGTGGTGACCATGAACCAGGCCACCGACGTGGATTTCCTGGCCGACAAGGGCCTGGTCGCCAAGGACTACACCAAGAAATTCCCCAACAACGCCTCGCCCTACACCTCGACCATGGTGTTCATCGTGCGCAAGGGCAACCCGAAGGGAATCAAGGACTGGTCCGATCTGGTCAAGTCCGGCGTGCAGGTGATCGTGCCCCACCCCAAGAACACCGGCAACGGCCGCTACACTTACCTGGCCGCCTGGGGCTACGCCCTCAAGCAGCCCGGCGGCAGCGACAAGAGCGCCCAGGAATTCGTCAGTAAGCTGCTCAAGAACGCCCCCCTGTTCGGCACCGGCGGCCGCGACGCCACCACCACCTTCATGCAGCGCCGCCTGGGCGACGTGCTCGTCACCTTCGAATCCGAGGCCGAACTGATCGCCAAGGAATTCGGCCGCGGCGACTTCGAGGTGATCTACCCGTCCGTCTCCATCCTCACCGAGTTCCCGGTGGCGCTGGTGGAGAAGGTGGTGGACAAGAAGGGCACCCGCAAGCAGGCCCACGCCTACCTGGAGTACCTGTGGTCCAAGGAAGGCCAGGAGATCATCGCCGAGAACTACCTGCGTCCCCGCGACCCGGAGGTGCTGAAGAAGCACGCCGCCCAGTTCCCGGCGATCAAGACCTTCACCGTGGATGAGACCTTCGGCGGCTGGAGCAAGGCGTTCAAGGCCCACTTCGTCGATGGCGGTTCCTTCGACCAGATCTATTCGGTGAAATAAGCCTCCGTTCCCTGCGGCCGGGCCCGGCGGAAGGCATTCCTCCGGGCCCGCCTGCTTTGACGACAAGACCATGTCCCGCTCATCCTCCCATTCGGTCCTGCCCGGGTTCGGCCTCTCCCTCGGCTACACCCTGGTGTACCTGTCGCTGCTGGTGCTGATCCCCCTGGCCGGGCTCCTCGCCAAGTCGGCGTCCCTGACCCTGGCCGACATCTGGGCGATCGCCACCGGCCCCCGGGCCCTGGCCTCGTTCCGCGTCACCTTCGGTGCCTCCTTCATCGCCGCCTGCCTCAATGGCTTCTTCGGCCTGATCGTGGCCTGGGTGCTGGTGCGCTACGACTTCTGGGGCAAGCGCTTCATCGACGCCCTGGTGGACCTGCCCTTCGCCCTGCCCACCGCCGTGGCCGGCATCACCCTGGCCACCCTCTACGCCGAAACCGGCGTGATCGGCGAGTGGTTCGCCAAGGCCGGCATCAAGATCGCCTACACGCCCCTGGGCATCGTCGTGGCCCTGACCTTCATCGGCCTGCCCTTCGTGGTGCGCACCTTGCAACCGGTGCTCGAGGACATCGAGCCCGAAGTGGAGGAGGCCGCTGCCACCCTGGGCGCCTCGCGCTGGCAGACCTTCCGCCGGGTGCTCTTCCCGGCCGTCTTCCCGGCGCTGTTGACCGGCTTCACCCTGGCCTTTTCCCGGGCCATCGGCGAGTACGGCTCGGTGATCTTCATCGCCGGCAACATGCCGCTGATTTCCGAGATCACCCCGCTCCTGATCATCTCCAAGCTGGAGCAGTACGACTTCGTCGGTGCCACCGCCCTGGCCTCGGTGATGCTGGTCATCTCCTTCGTCATGCTGCTGGCCATCAACCTGTTGCAGTGGTGGGCCTCCAACCGGCACCGCTCCGTCCCGGTCAAGGATGCCGCCGCTCTGGGAGGTGCCCAATGACCGTGCGCCGTGCCAACAACGAGCCCCGCTGGATGCGGGTGCTGCTGCTCGTCGTCGCCCTGGGCTTCCTCGCCCTGTTCCTCGGCTTTCCCCTGGTCACCGTCTTCTACGAGGCGCTGAAGAAGGGCGTGGACGCCTACCTGGCCGGCCTGGCCGACCCGGAGGCCCGTTCCGCCATCCTCCTGACCCTGGGGGTGGCCGCGGCGGCGATTCCCTTCAACATCGCCTTCGGCGTGGCCGCCGCCTGGGCCATCGCCAAGTTCGACTTCCGCGGCAAGAGCCTCCTCATCACCCTGATCGACCTGCCCTTCGCCGTGTCGCCGGTGGTGGCCGGCCTGCTCTTCGTGCTCATCTTCGGCTCCCAGGGCTGGCTCGGCCCCTGGCTGGCGGAGCACGACATCAAGATCATCTTCGCCATTCCCGGCATCGTGCTCGCCACCCTGTTCGTCACCTTCCCCTTCGTCGCCCGGGAGCTGATCCCGCTGATGCAGGCCCAGGGCAAGGACGAGGAAGAGGCCGCCGTGTCCCTGGGGGCCTCGGGCTGGCAGATGTTCTGGCGGGTCACCGTGCCCAACATCAAGTGGGGCCTGCTCTACGGCGTGATCCTGGCCAACGCCCGGGCCATGGGCGAGTTCGGCGCGGTGTCGGTGGTCTCCGGCCACATCCGCGGCGAGACCAACACCCTGCCGCTGCACGTGGAGATCCTCTACAACGAGTACCAGTCCGTGGCCGCCTTCGCCTCGGCCTCGATCCTGGCCCTGCTGGCCCTGGTCACCCTGGTCGCCAAGACCGTGGTGGAGTGGCGCATGCGCAAAGAAACCGAAATGCTGACGGCCGACCTGCCGCCGGAGAAAACCGAATGAGCATCGACATCCGCAACATCAGCAAGCGCTTCGGCAACTTCGTCGCGCTCGACAACATCAACCTGGACATTCCCACCGGCGAACTGGTGGCCCTGCTCGGCCCCTCCGGCTGCGGCAAGACCACCCTGCTGCGCATCATCGCCGGCATGGAAAGCGCCGACGAGGGCCAGGTGCTGTTCGGCGGCGCCGAGGCTACCCACCTGCACGCCCGGGAACGCCAGGTCGGCTTCGTCTTCCAGCACTACGCCTTGTTCCGCCACATGAGCGTGTTCGAGAACGTGGCCTTCGGCCTGCGCGTCAAGCCGCGCAAGGAGCGTCCCAGTGAGTCCGAGATTCGCAAGCGGGTCATGGAGCTGCTCTCCCTGGTCCAGCTCGACTGGCTGGCCGACCGCTACCCGTCCCAGTTATCCGGCGGTCAGCGGCAGCGCATCGCCCTGGCCCGGGCCCTGGCGGTGGAGCCCAAGGTGCTGCTGCTCGACGAGCCCTTCGGCGCCCTGGACACCAAGGTGCGCAAGGAACTGCGCCGCTGGCTGCGCCGCCTGCACGACGAGATGCACATCTCCTCGGTGTTCGTCACCCACGACCAGGAAGAGGCCCTGGAAGTGGCCGACCGGGTGGTGGTGATGAACAAGGGGCGCATCGAGCAGGTGGGCAGTCCGGACCAGGTCTACTCCAACCCGGCCACCCCCTTCGTCTACCAGTTCCTCGGCAACGTGAACGTCTTCCACAGCCGCCTCCAGGGCAACCTGTGGGCCGAGGTGGCGCGGCGGGAGGATGGGGCGGGCGGGGAGGGCGGCGGGGCCGGCGACAGCCTGGCCTTCGTCCGTCCCCACGACATCGACATCCTGCGCGAGCCGGTGCCGGACGCCCTGGGCGCCGAGGTGCGCTACGTGCACCCGATCGGCCCGGTGGTGCGCGTCGAGCTGGCCCACCAGTCCGAGCTGGTGGAAGTGGAGCTGACCCGGGAGCGCCAGGAAGAGCTGCAACTGGCCCAGGGCCAGTCGGTCTGGCTCAAGCCGCGCCAGGTGCGCGTCTTCCCCGCTGGCACCGTGGCCGGCGAGGCCCTCCAGGATTTTTCCATCTGACCTTGGCCGGGCCGGCATTGTTTGCCGGCCCGCCAGCCATGCCGCCGTAGTGCCGCGTTGCCGCTGCTGCTGCTCATAAATTAGGCAAGTGCGCCGAGATCGGGTAGAATCCGCCTCCTTCCCGTAGTTGTTCCCAGGTCGCCCGCTCGATGCGTCGAGGGCGGCCGTTTGTTTTTCGCGGGCCGGCATTCCGCGGCCCGCCGATACTCGGCTCCTCTCGGCACATGGAATTCGTCGGCTACACCCTCCGCAACAACCTGTTCGTGGCGCCCATGGCGGGCGTCACCGACCGTCCCTTCCGCCAGCTGTGCAAGAAGCTCGGCGCCGGGCTGGCGGTGTCGGAGATGGTCACGTCCAACTCGCTGCTCTACGGCAGCAAGAAGACCGAGCGGCGTGCCAACCACCAGGGCGAAGTGGCGCCGATCTCGGTGCAGATCGCCGGGGCCGACCCGGCGATGATGGCCGAGGCCGCCAAGTACAACGTGGACCGCGGCGCCCAGATCATCGACATCAACATGGGCTGCCCGGCCAAGAAGGTGTGCAACGTCATGGCCGGCTCCGCCCTGATGCAGGACGAGCCCCTGGTGGCGCGCATCCTGGAGGCGGTGGTGAAGGCGGTGCCGGACACTCCGGTGACGCTCAAATTCCGCACCGGCTGGAACCGGCAGAACAAGAACGCGCCGATCATCGCCCGCATCGCCGAGGAATCCGGCATCCGCGCCGTGGCCATCCACGGCCGCACCCGGGCCGACCAGTACACCGGCGACGCCGAGTACGAAACCATTGCCCTGGTGAAGCGTCAGATCGCCATTCCGGTGATCGCCAACGGCGACATCACCACGCCGGAAAAGGCCAAGTACGTGCTCGATGCGACCGGCGCCGACGGCGTCATGATCGGCCGTGCCGCCCAGGGCCGGCCCTGGATCTTCCGCGAGATCGAGCACTACCTGAAGACCGGCGAGAAGCTGCCGCCGCCCAAGGTGAGCGAGATCCGCGAGATTCTCGGCGAGCACCTGGAAGACCTCTACGGCTTCTACGGCCTGGAGACCGGCGTGCGCGTCGCGCGCAAGCACATCTCCTGGTACACCAAGGGCTTGCCCGGTTCGGCGGCGTTCCGCTTCGCCATGAACCAGCTGCCCACGGTGGAGGAGCAGCGCGCCGCCATTGCCGAGTTCTTCGACCGGCTGGCGGCCGAGCACGAGCGGTTGCACTACGAGGAAGACAGCAGCGGGGCCGTCTCGGGGGCGGCCGACGATAACGACAAGAAAGAGGTACTGGCGGCATGAGCCAAGGCAACGACATCTCGGCGTGCGTATTCGGCGCGCTGGAAAAGTATTTTCACGACCTCGACGGCGAGGAGCCGGCGGCGATCTACGACATGGTGCTCAAGAGCGTCGAGCGCCCCATGCTCGAAGTGGTGCTCAAGCAGGCCGGCGGCAACCAGACGGTGGCGGCCCAGATGCTCGGCATCAACCGCAACACCCTGCGCAAGAAACTGGTCGAGCATTCCCTGATCTGATCCCGGGGGCGGGGCCGCGCCTGGTCTTCGCCCTTGCCGTTCCGAGCGGCGACGCATTTCCGCTTATTCCGTTTTTCTTTTTTTCAGCCCGTTCCCGTCATGAAGATTCGCCAAGCCCTGATCAGCCTCTCCGACAAGCGCGGAGCCCTTGAATTCGCCCGCGGCCTCGCCGCCCAGGGCGTCAAGCTCCTGTCCACCGGCGGCACCGCCAAACTGCTCAAGGACGCCGGGCTGGACGTGACCGAGATCGGCGACTACACCGGCTTTCCGGAAATGCTCGACGGCCGGGTGAAGACCCTGCACCCGAAGGTGCACGGCGGCATCCTGGCCCGCCGCGACCTGCCCGAGCACCTGGCCACCATCGCCGCCCACGACATCCCCGCCATCGACCTGGTGTGCGTGAACCTCTACCCGTTCCGCGAGACCGTCGCCAAGGCTGGCGTGACCCTGGCCGACGCCATCGAGAACATCGACATCGGCGGCCCGGCCATGGTCCGTTCCGCCGCCAAGAACTACGCCGGCGTGGCCATCGTCACCGACCCGGACGACTACGCTCCGCTGCTCGCCGAAATGCAGGCCAACGGCGGCGCCCTGTCCCTGACCACCCGCTTCGGCCTGGCCAAGAAGGCCTTCACCCACACCGCCCGCTACGACTCGGCCATCGCTAACTGGCTGACCGGCCAGGACAACGCCGTGGCCGAGGCTCCGGAAGCCGCCGCGCCGATCCCCGCCGCCTTCCCCGAGAAGCTGCAACTGGCCTTCGACCGGGTCGAGACCCTGCGCTACGGCGAGAACCCGCACCAGCAGGCTGCCTTCTACCGCGACACCGGCTCCACCGCCGGCGCCATCGCCAACTACCACCAGCTCCAGGGCAAGGAACTGTCCTACAACAACATCGCCGACGCCGATGCCGCCTGGGAATGCGTCAAGACCTTCGATACCCCGGCCTGCGTCATCATCAAACACGCCAATCCCTGTGGCGTGGCCATCGGCGCCACCCTGGTGGAAGCCTACGACAAGGCCTTCAAGACCGACACCACCTCCGCCTTCGGCGGCATCATCGCCTTCAACCGGGAGCTGGACGGTTCCGCCGCCACCGCCGTGGCCAAGCAGTTCGTCGAGGTGGTGATCGCCCCGGCCTTCTCCTCCGAAGCCCGCCAGATCTTCGCCGCCAAGCAGAACGTGCGCCTGCTCGAAGTGCCCCTGGAGCGCGCCTACCACGCCTTCGAGCTGAAGCGCGTCGGCGGCGGCCTGCTGGTGCAGAGCCCGGACATGTTCAACGTCCAGCCTTCCGACCTGAAGGTGGTGACCAAGAAGGCCCCCACCGACGGCCAGCTCGAAGACCTGCTGTTCGCCTACCGGGTCGCCAAGTTCGTCAAGTCCAACGCCATCGTCTTCTGCGGCGGCGGCATGACCCTGGGCGTGGGCGCCGGCCAGATGAGCCGGGTCGATTCGACCCGCATCGCCGCCATCAAGGCCCAGAACGCCGGCCTGTCCCTGGCCGGCTCCGCCGTGGCCTCCGACGCCTTCTTCCCGTTCCGCGACGGGGTGGATGTGCTGGCCGAAGCTGGCGCCGTGGCGGTGATCCAGCCCGGCGGCTCGATGCGCGACGCCGAGGTGATTGCCGCCGCCGACGAGCACGGCCTGGCCATGGTGTTCACCGGCGCCCGCCACTTCCGCCACTAAGGCCGGTCCGTGCTGCGCCGCCTCGCCGCTTCCCTGGCTCCGGCCTTGGCCCTGTGGGGCGCCCTCCTGGCGTCCCCGGGGACGGCCCTGGCCGACGATGCCGGTGCCACCGGCGCCGTGCCCGCGATCCAGGCGGACGCCGCCGGCGATTCCTGGCTCGACCGGGCCCGGCAGAAGCTGTCGACCATCTGGAACGACGGGCGCAACGAGCTGTACGTGCCCCTGGAAACCTACCACCTGCGTTCGGCCTACAGTCGCGAGAAGATCGACAGCTTCAACGAGACGCCCCTGGGCATCGGCCTGGGGCGCGGCATCTACGACGCCGACGGCGACTGGCACGGCATTTACGCCATGGGTTTCCAGGATTCCCACTACAAGCCCGAGTACATGCTCGGTTACGGCTACAAGACTTACTGGCACCTGGCCGGCGAGCTGAAGTTCGGCCTGGGCTACACCGCCTTCCTCACGGCGCGCTCCGACATTGCCCGCTACACCCCGGTGCCCGCCGTCCTGCCCATCGCCTCCCTGGAATACCGGGACGTGTCCTTCGACACCGCCTACGTGCCCGGCGGCAGCGGCTTCGGCAACATCCTCTTTTTCTGGGGCAAGGTCCGCTTCTGACGGCCCGGCCCCGCGACGCACAAACATAAGGAACGGTCCTCCATGAAAGTTCTCGTCATCGGTTCCGGCGGCCGCGAACACGCCCTGGCGTGGCGCCTCGCCCAGTCCCCCCGGGTGCACAAGGTCTACGTCGCCCCGGGCAACGCCGGCACCGCCCGGGAAGAGGCCCTGGAAAACCTGCCCATCACCGACCTCAACGCCCTGGCCGATTTCGCCGAGGCGGAAAAGATCCACATGACCGTGGTCGGCCCCGAGGCCCCCCTGGCCGCCGGCGCCGTGAACATCTTCCGCGAGCGGGGCCTGCGTGTCTTCGGCCCGACCAAGGAAGCCGCCCAGCTGGAGTCCTCCAAGGACTTCGCCAAGCGCTTCATGGCCCGCCACAACATACCCACCGCCGGCTTCGAGACCTTCACCGACGCCGCCGCAGCCCATGCCTACGTGGACCGCCAGGGCGCCCCCATCGTCATCAAGGCCGACGGCCTGGCCGCCGGCAAGGGCGTGGTGGTGGCCATGGATCTGGCCGAGGCCCACGCCGCCATTGACGACATGCTCGGCGGCAACAAGCTCGGCGACGCCGGCGCCCGGGTGGTGATCGAGGACTTCCTCGACGGCGAGGAAGCCAGCTTCATCGTCATGGTGGACGGCAAGAACGTGCTGGCCCTGGCCTCCAGCCAGGACCACAAGCGCATCGGCGACGGCGACACCGGCCCCAACACCGGCGGCATGGGCGCCTATTCCCCGGCCCCGGTGGTGACTCCCCAGATCCACGCCAAGGTGATGCGCGAGATCATCCTGCCCACGGTGCGCGGCATGGAAGCCGACGGCATCCCCTTCACCGGCTTCCTCTACGCCGGGTTGATGATCGGCAAGGACGGCGGGGTGAAGACCCTGGAGTTCAACTGCCGCATGGGCGACCCGGAAACCCAGCCGATCATGATGCGCCTCAAGTCCGACCTGGTGGCCCTGCTCGAACACGCCACCAACGGCACCCTGGACCAGATCGAGGCCGAGTGGGACCGCCGTGTCGCCCTCGGCGTGGTGCTGGCCGCCGCCAACTATCCGGACACCCCGCGCAAGGGCGACATCATCGTCGGCCTGCCCGAGGGCAACGCCGCTTCTCCCGAGTGCCACGTGTTCCACGCCGGCACCGCGCAGCAGGACGGCCGGGTGGTGGCCTCCGGCGGCCGGGTGCTGTGCGTCACCGCCCTGGGCGAGAACGTCAAGCTGGCCCAGCAGGCCGCCTACGACGCGGTGGCCACCATCCGCTTCGACGGCATGCAGTACCGCCGCGACATCGGCCACCGGGCCGTGGCGCGCTGAGCGTCATCCAGCAGCACCCATAACGACGGGCGGCCATGACCGCCCGTTTTTCCATCCCCAGCGAGACCCCTCCATGGACATCCCCCAGCTCAAAGCCTATTTCACCGGCCTCCAGACGCGCATCGTCGCCGCCCTGGAAGCCTTCGACGGCCACGCCTTCAAGACCGACGCCTGGGAGCGCCCCGAGGGCGGCGGCGGCCTGACCCGGGTGATCGAGGAGGGGGCCTTCTTCGAGCGCGGCGGCGTCAATTTCTCCCACGTCATGGGAGCGCGCATGCCGGCCTCGGCCACCGCCCACCGCCCTGAACTGGCCGGGCGGCGCTTCGAGGCCATGGGCGTGTCCCTGGTGCTGCACCCGCGTAACCCCTACTGCCCCACCGCCCACATGAACGTGCGCGCCTTCGTTGCCCTGAAGGACGGCGAGGCCCCGGTGTGGTGGTTCGGCGGCGGCATGGACATGACCCCCTACTACCCGTGGGAAGAGGACGTGCGCCACTTCCACGGTACCTGCAAGGCGGCCCTGGCTCCCTTCGGCGCCGACGTCTATCCGCGCTACAAGACCTGGTGCGACGAGTACTTCTTCTTGAAGCACCGCAACGAGCCCCGCGGCGTCGGCGGCGTGTTCTTCGACGATCTGGGGGCCGACGGGCTGGTGCCCTTCGAGCAGGCTTTCGCCCTCACCCAGGCGGTGGGCGACGCCTTCGTGCCGGCCTACCTGCCGGTGCTGGATGCGCGCCGCGACACGCCCTACGGCGAGCGGGAGCGGGACTTCCAGGCCTACCGGCGCGGCCGCTACGTGGAATTCAACCTGGTGTTCGACCGGGGCACCCTGTTCGGCCTGCAATCCGGCGGCCGCACCGAGTCGATCCTGATGTCCCTGCCGCCGGTGGTGAAGTGGCGCTACGACTGGCACCCGGAGCCGGGCAGTCCGGAAGCGAAGCTCTACGACGAGTTCCTCCGTCCCCGCGACTGGGCGTGAGGTATTTCCCCGGAGCCGCGCCGATAGGCGCTCTCCAGGGAGGCGTCGCTGAAACCAAGGCGGGGCGCGGAGTTCCAGGTGGCATGTCCGGAACCCCGCGCCCCGCTTGGCTTTTGGCCCGGTCCCCTTGGGGGTGCTGCGCCTTGTCATATGCGATCGGTCTGGACTGGGGTGATGACGCTGCTATACTCGCCCCTCGCGGTCGTGCCCGAGCGGTGCGGCCGACAGATCGCGCCGGTGCCTCGCCAGAGGCTTAAAACGGGAATGCGGTGCAGGCGGTTTTTCCGCCCAATTCCGCAGCTGTCCCTGCAACTGTAAGCGGCGAACGAGAAGCGCACGCGGACGGGAATCGCCCCGCTCCGCCGCCACTGGGCCCAATCCATGCCTCACGGATTGCCTGGGAAGGCCGCACTTCGAGTCTTGACCCGCGAGCCAGGAGACCTGCCGGCGTCTGGTCGCTCTTGCTTTGGTCCAGGGGATGGCCGAGGCACGGTGTCCTTCCGTCTGAGCGACGAACGAAGCGGCGAGGGCCGCATCGGTTCGCGCGGCAGACGTCCTTCGTGTCTCCTCCCGCGCTACCGACCGTTCGTGACGGCATGCCCTCGCCTTGTCGCAACCAGTCGACGGGGGAGACATGCGTCCACCTGCCTTATTCCGCTGCACGCCGCGCACCGCCAACGCCCTGCTGTGCGCTGCCGCCTTGATCCCGGCTGCCGCCCTGGCCGCCGATTCCGATTCTGCCTCCGGCACCGAGACCGCCCTGGCCCCCATCCAGGTCACCGGCAGCCGCATCGACCTGCGCGAGGAGCTGTCGCCCGGGGTGGTGTCCGTGGCCTACCCGGACGACGTCAAGGGCGAGCACAAATCCATCCCCGAACTGCTCGACCAGATTCCCGGCGTCTATGTGCGCCGCGTGTCGGGCAGCGGCAGCTACACCACCGCCACCATCCGCGGCAGCGCCCCCAGCCAGGTCAACATCTACATCGACGGGGTGCCGCTCAACACCGCCAGCGAAACGGCGGCGGACCTGTCCACCCTGCCGATCAGCAACGTGGAGCGGGTCGAGGTCTATCGCGGCACTACGCCGGCCCGCTTTTCCGGCGCGCCGATCGGCGGGGCCATCAACATCGTCACCAAGAAACCCTCGGGGTTCAGCGGCAGCGTTTCGGTCGGCGCCCGATCCTTCGGCGGCGCGCAGCAGAGCGCCAACCTGAATGTGCCGCTGCTGGGCGGCAACCTGCTGATCGGCCTGGACAACGACCGCAGCGATGGCGATTTCAAGTACAAGAACTACGCGGTCGGCGGGCTCAAGAACCTGGTGTTCGGCGACGGGGTTTCGTATCTCGCCGATTCCGGCGACAGAACGACCGACATCAAGACGGGCCGGACGATTCCAGAAGAGCGCCGGCGCATGAACAACAAATCCGAGAAGCAGAACGTCCTGCTCAAATGGCAGGACGAGCGCTTCGTCCTCAAGTTCGCCCAGACCGACATGGAGCGCTATCTGCCCGCCGCGGTATTGACCGCGTCGTCCGGAATCGGCGCGCAAACCACGGATCTGCCCTGGGTGGACACGTTTTATCGCCAGCGCCGCCAGCAGCGGATCGAGCAGCAGGAGGGACTGGCGGGCTGGCGGGACAACTTCGGCAATCTGGGCCTCAGCCTCAACCTCACCTGGTTGGACAAGAACCAGACGTTCCGCAACCTGGACTTCAATCCGGCCACCAACTATATCGGTGAGCGCTGGACCGACTACCGGACCAAACGCTACGGCATCGCCGGCGACGCCACCTACGCCTTCGGCGATGGCGGCGCCTTTTCCCACCTGTTCGAGATCCACGCCGAGCGTTATTGGGAAACCCTGTTTTCGGACATCAGCGGCCGCACGCCGGCCTCCGACTTCATCCCCGAATTCCGCCGCATCAAGACCAACCTGCAAGTCCAGGACACGGTCACCGTCGCCGCCCTGGGCAACCTGCAGGTCACGCCCATCGGCCGCCTGGAAAAGCTCGAAGGCCCGGTCATCGGCAGCCGCTGGTCGCCCCTGGCCGGTCCCGCCGGGCAATACGACTGGGAGCCCACCGGCAGCCTGAGCGTGAAGAAGCATTTCACCAGCGGCTGGCAGGTGTTCGGCAACTACGGCAATTACATCCGTTACCCCAATTTCTACGAAATCTACGGTAACGGCATCGGCTACGTGCCGGGGGCCGACAGCAACGGCCGGGCCATCCAGTTGAAGCCGGAAACCGGGCGCAACGGCGACTTCGGTTTTGGTTGGGACGGCCGCCTGAGCGAAAAGCTGCGCGGGGGCTTCCGCCTCACCTATTTCCAGCGCGAGGCCGACAACGCTATCACCCTGTACGCGACGCCGCTTGCGGCCAAGTACATCAACTCCGGTGACACCCTGACCCAGGGGGTGGAGCTGGAAGGCAAGCTGGCCTGGAGCGACCGGGCCGACCTGCAATTCGCGGTGACGCAGCAGGAGGGGCGCTACGTTAACGGCGGTTGGTACTACAACGGCGGGACGAGCGGCGCGGAGCGCTTTCCCGGCAAGACGGTGCACACCCTGTACACGCCCCTGCTCGTGGCCAATGCGCGGCTCAATCTCCATTTCCTCGGGGGGCGCCTGACCACCTACGTCGAGGGCAAGCACACCGGCCGCACCTACACCGACGTCACCTCCTGGGAAAACTCCCTGACCACCTTCGACCTGGGGGCGCACTACAAGATCGACAAGGGTTGGCGCCTGTCCGCCGGGGTGATCGACCTCTTCGATGCCGGACCGAGGCAGACGGCCGGTGGCCGCGTCACGGCGGTCCCCTATAACCGCTACGGGTGCACCCCCAGCGCCCCCGTCATCACCGGCGACCCGGGCACCGACTGCGCCATCATGGGCGGGACGTGGGGCTCGGTGTACTCCGAGCTGCGCGAGGTGAAGTCCAACGTCGGCTATCCGCAGCAAGGCCGAACCTTCTACGCCACCCTGGCCTACACCTTCTGACCGGCGCACAGCGGGACATGCATCCGCAGCACCGGTCACGACCCCCGCCGGGCGGCGCTGCCGCGCAAGTGGGCTCTTGCGTTTCTTCATTGAAGGAGCAACACGATGGCAACGACTTTCACCGCTTACAGCGTGTATTACTACGACAACCAGACCCCGCCCGTCGGGCATGGAATGGCGGGGCGCATCGTCGACAACGGGAGCACGCTGACCCCGCTGCCTGACCTGAAAAAAACCGACCTGAACGGCGACCCCAAGGTGGAAGGGTTCGCCGACGGGGGCGGCACCCTGCGCATCGCGGTGACCGACTACACCGCCGGAACGGCCAGGCCCGCCTACGTCTATGGCGCGGCGGTGCCGGGGACGCCGGCCACGGCCACCTGGTCCAACGTCACCAACCTCTATTCCCTGGTCAAGTTCGGCAGCTACCTTTACGCCATCGACTACGACAACGCCCGGGTGGTGGAAATCAACGCCACTACCTACGCCCAGACCGGGGTGTCCTACACCCTGCCGGCGGGCCTGACGCCCAGCGGCTTCATTGCCCACGGCCAGGCCCTGGCCGTGGTCGGGGGCAATCTCTACGGCTTGTTCACGTTCGTCGACAGCGCCTGGAGCAATTACGCCAACAGCCTGTTGGTGCGCTTCACCGTCAGCGGTGGCAGTTCGATCAGCGTCGGCGCCAACGCCTACAACGGCAATTTCGCCAAGAACGCCTTTTCCCTGGCCCCCCAGGGCAACGATCTGTACGTGGCCGCCATCGGCGGCTCCCAGGTGGCGGGCAGCTACAACCCCGCCTCCCGCCTGCAAAAGAGCGACTACACCGCCGCCAACCTCGGTGCCGCGGCGGTCATCGACGTGCTGAGCCCCAGCGCCACCTTCCCCTACGAGTTCCGCGACATCAGCTTCAAGGGAACTACCGCCTACATTCTGCTCGGCGCCTACAACAGCAGCTGGCAGATGGCGGGCAAGCTGGTCAGCACCAGCGACTTCTCCACCTTCGCCACGATCAACGACTTCAGCGGTGGGGCGCCGGGCTACTTCTGGTCCGCCCAGTACACCGCCGACAACGACCGCATCTGGTTTGCCCGGGGCAAGCAGATTCTGGTCTACAGCGCCTCCAGCCCGGCTGCGCCGGTGGCCACCCTGGGGCTGACGGCGGGCAGCCTGATTTCGACGGGGGAGCTGTTCGACAACCTCAACGACCTGGCCTACGTCGGCGCCCTCGGGGCGCGGACCACGCTGCGCGGCTACCGTTCGCCGCTCCAGGCATCGCGTACCGCCCGGGCCGTGCAGGGCCGCACCCTGGCCGCCGGCCGCCCCGAGCTGACGGCCGAGCAGCTGGCCCTGCTCGACGAGGACGAAGCCACGGCATGACGCGGCGCATGGGGGACGGTCCTGCCGTAAGGCGGGACCGTTAACGGCAAAGGGGCAACGGCGCAGGCCGTTGCCCCTCTGTTCATTCCCCTGACGGTTTACTTCAGCCTGCCGGTAACCACCTTGACCCGGGCCGGGTCCTTCACGTCCAGGTCGCCGCCGGCCCCGGCCAGGTTGCCGCAGGTGCAGGCCGACTTGACGTGGGGGACTGAATTGACGATGCCGGTGCAGTCCAGGCATTCGTAGTAGAACTCGGCGCCCCGGGGCAGCTCCGCCGGGCTGGGGGGAGGCTCCACCGGGGTGAAGCGGTAGATTTTGCGCAGGTCGATATTCAACATCACGGTCCCTCCTGAGAGTTATGTTTTTGCTGTGATGGTGCTGGTGCCCGCGTCCCGAATGCGATCAGGAATGCGATCAGGACAGGGCGGGTAGGGCGGCGGCCCGGTAGTGGCGGTTGGCCTGGTCCTGGCGTTCCAGCTGGTCGAACAGCCGGGCCAGTTCCAGGTGCGCATCCCGGGATTCGGCCACCGACAGGGAGGCTTCCAGATAGCTCTGGGCCTTGCCCCACAGTTGCTTGCGCTGGCACAGACGGCCCAGGGCGAGCAGCAGGTCGGCGTCGTCGCTGTGCTCCTTGAGCCACTTCTCGGCCCGGGCGATGCGCGGCGTGGCGTCGCCGTCGTCGATCAGGCCGTAGAGGCGGATCAGGTGCGACGACCATTCCTTATCCAGGTGGTTTTCCAGGGTGTGCAGGGCTTCCGCCGGCGCCCCCTGGTCGCGCAGGGCCTCGGCCACCGCATAGGCGGTGCGCGGCGTCATCTCGCTGGCGGGAATCTGCCGGGCGTAGGCCAGGATCGCCCGGGTGTCGCCGGTGCGGCGCTGCAACGCTTCCCGGTGGGCCAGGCTGATGGTTTCCCGGGCCAGCTCGGGCACCAGGGCGTTGCGCTTTTGCAGCAGGCGGGTGAGGCGGATCACCTCGTCCCAGTCCTTGCGCCCCTGCTGGGCCTTCAGCTCCAGGCGCAGGGCGGCGATGTGCCGGCCCGAGGCGTCGTAGAGGCGGCGCAGGGCGGTCACGGCGTCGTTGAAGCGGTGCGCTTCGACCAGGCTCTCGGCCTCGCTCATCAGGCAGGCGGCCTCGATGTCCTTGCCGTCTTCCCGGGCGCGGCGCACCCACTCCTGCTCCTTTTCCGGCTCGCGCATGGCCCGGGCGGCCCGGGCGGCGATCAGGGCCGGCAGGCCGTCGGCGTAGCCGCCTTCATGGGCGTCGGCGGCGCGGCGCAGGGCCTGGCCGTAGCGCCCTTCCAGATAGAGGCGCAGGGCCTCCTGGAAGGTGGCGGCGGACTTGCGCGCGGCGCGGCGGGCGCGGAAGGCGCGCACCCGGCCGGGCAGGCCGGCGGCCACGGCGATGCCGCGCAGCAGCAGGTAGAGCACGGCGAAACCGGCCACCAGGGCGATCACCAGGAAGTTGAGGCTGATTTCGACCCGCCAGGGCGGGACCACCAGCAGGGCGTAGCCTTCGTTGCCGCGCAGCAGCATGGCGCCGCCCACGGCGGCGGCGAACAGGGCGAGTATCCAGAACAGACCTTTCATGGCGCGTCCTTACTTGCGGTCTTTCTGGGGACCCTGCTTGAGGGCCTTCAGGGCTGCCAGGCTGTCGCTGATCTGGGGCAGGTCGATGCTGATCTCGGCCGAGGCCAGTTGCTTCAGGGTGTTCTGGGTGGCGGCCACGTTGCGGTCACGCACGTCGAAGAAGCGGGCCAGCCAATCCTGGGACACCTTCAGCTCGTTGCGGAAGGTCCACTGGTCGCGGGAGAGCAGGGCCAGGCGGGCGTTGAGCAGGCGCAGCTTGAGGTTCTCGCGCAGGTACAGGGACTGGTCCGGGGCGAGCAGGGCGGGTTCGGGGCGGTCGAAGCGCTGGATGCGCACCAGGCCCTTCACCTCGTTCCAGATGTCGCCGCCCAGGCGGGCGAACAGGTTGGGTTCGGCGGCGGGTTTGGCGTCCTTGCCCGGGGCGGCCTTGCGCGCGTCATGGGAATCGTCGCCGCGGGGCCGGCCCTCGAAGGCCAGGGGCAGGTTGTCCACCGAGGACACGGCGTTCTCCAGGCGCAGGCTCATGCCCGGCACGTCGGCGAAGGGCAGGGACTTGAGCTTGTCCAGGTCCCGGGCGATGGCCTTGCGCAGGGGGATCAGGCGCGGCTGCTCGACCCGGGCCAGGCGCGCCTCGGCGGCCTGGAGGGCGGTGATGGCGGCCTGCACGTTGCCGGCCAGTTGCAACTGCTGGCTGGCGGCGCTCAGGTTCTGGTCGATCTCGGCGAGAAACTGCTCGTCCCGGTTGCGGGCCAGCTCCTGGTAGAGGTTTTCCAGGGCGGCCTGCTGGCTCTGGGATTCGGCGATCTTGGCTTCCAGGGCGCCGACCTTGGCGGTCAGTTGGGTGGTGGCGTCCTGGGACTGGCGGGCCAGGGTGCGGGCTTCGCGCACCAGGGCATCGCTGTCGGCCAGGCGCTTGGCCACTTCCTGCTGGGTGCCGTTGAGCTTGCCCCGGGTTTCCAGCCATTGCCAGCCGGCCAGGCCGATGCCGGCAATGGCCACCGCCAGCCAGGGGTTGGCCCAGGCGCCGGGGCCGGCCTTGCGGCGGGCGGGAGGGGCGGCGGATTCGGGGGCCGCGCTCGCCGCCGGGGCGGGCGAGGGGGCCGGAGCCGAGGACGGAGGGGGCAGGTCGGGGGTGTCGTTCATGTTCTTGTCGCGGCGTCGGAGTGGGCGCGCCCGGAGCGCGGGCGGTTCGGCCGGGGAGGAGGGCGGCGCGGCGGATGCATGGCGTCCGGCCGGCGGCGGTCCCGTTCTCAGCAGCCCTGGGGCCAATTATAGCCGCACAGGCCTTCGAGCAAGCCGTTGTCGGCCGGGGGGGTGAGGATGACGCTGGAGTGGCCGAGGGCGCTGGCGGTCTCCGCGATGCGCTGGTGGGGGACGAAGGTGGGCAGGGCGGCCAGGTGCCGGCGCTGGTCGGCGGGCAACAGGTCGTGCAGGTGGCGCAAGCCTTCGGAGGAGCTGATGGTCAGGGCGTCGATCTGGCCGGCGGCCAGGGCCTCGGCCAGGGCCCGGCCGCCGTCGGCGGGGCCGCGCCGGGTGTAGCAGGCCACGTGCTCCACCGCCGCGCCGCGGGTGCGCAGGGTGTCGGCGAGCAGTTCCCGGCCGCCGTCGCCGCGGAAGATCACCACCTTCCAGCCGGCCACGTGCCACAGCTCGGTCATGGCCAGCAGCCCCTCGGAGTCGAAACGGTCCCGGGGCACCAGCACCCGGGGCACCCCCAGGTCGCGCAGGGCCTGGGCGGTGGATTCGCCCACGGCGGCGGCGGTCAGATCCTGGGGCCAGCCGCCCAGGGCGGCCACCGCCGGGCCCAAGGCGGTCCAGGCATGGTGCACCGCGTTGGGACTGACGAAGGCGGCCAGCCGGAAGTCGGCCAGCCGGGCGGCGGCGGCGCGCAGGGCGCCGTCGTCGTCCACCGGGCCGATCTCCAGCGCCGGCAGGATCAGGGCCGCGCCGCCCAGGGCCTCGATGCCGGCGGCCAGGACGGCGGCCTGATCCCGGGGGCGGGTGACCACCACGGTACGCCCGGCCAGGGGGCTGGCCGGGCTACCGGGGGCGGCCGGCTGGTCAGGGGCTGCGGGCCGGGAGGGGGCGGTCACGGCAGGCGCGTCGTTCAGGCGCAGGCCAGGGTTTGGAGGATGGCGTCGGCACCGCGGCCGATCAGCTCGCTGGCCAGGGCGTCGCCGAGCTTGGCGGCGTCGGCCAGGGTGGCCACGGGGCCGCTGATCTCGCCGTCGATCCAGCTGCTGGCGTCCGGGGTGGCGATGAAACCGCGCAGCCAGACCTGGCCGTTGTCCATCAGGGCGTAGGCGCCCAGGGGGATCTGGCAGCTGCCGCCCAGGCGGCGCGAGAAGGCGCGCTCGGCGGTGACGCAGAAGGCGGTGGTCGGGTCGTTGAGGGGGGCCACGGCCTCGGCGATTTCCGGCCGGCCGGTGGGCACCTCGATGCCCAGGGCGCCCTGGCCCGGGGCGGGCAGGCTGACCTCGGCGGGCAGCACGGCGCGGATGCGTGCTTCCAGGCCGAGGCGGATCAGACCGGCGGCGGCCAGCAGGATGGCGTCGTACTGGCCCTCGTCGAGCTTGCGCAGGCGGGTGTCCAGGTTGCCGCGCAGGCTGTGCACCTTGAGGTGGGGGTAGCGCTTTTTCAGCATCGCTTCGCGGCGCAGGCTGGAAGTGCCGACGACGGCGCCCTCGGGCAGCTCGTCCAGGCTCGCGTAGCGGGGCGAGACGAAGGCGTCGCGAGGATTTTCCCGGGCCGAGATGACCGGCAGGGCGAAGCCCTCGGGCAGTTCCATGGGCACGTCCTTCATGGAGTGCACCGCCAGGTCGGCCCGGCCCTCGGCCATGGCCACTTCCAGTTCCTTGATGAACAGCCCCTTGCCGCCGATGGTGGACAGGGGCCGGTCGAGGATCTGGTCGCCCTTGGTGGTCATGCCCAGGATGACGACCTCGGAGGCGGGATATAAACTGCGCAGCCGGTCCCGAACGTGTTCCGCCTGCCACATGGCAAGGCGCGATTCGCGGGAGGCGATGACCAGACGGGCGTGGGACACGACAATTCTTCCGAAGCGTTGGTGATGACGAAAATTCTAGCATGGGGGCGGGGTGCCGCCGCCGCCCTCAAGCCCGTTCCGGCGGGGCCGAAGGCTGTTTTTGCCGTACTTTTTATGGCCCGGGATTTGATCTGCGCCAAGGCGCTTGCCTCGCGCCGTTCGCCGCACCGCATTCTTCGTCTTTCCTCCGCCTTCGCCATTCCCCTGGCCCTGGCGCTGGGTGGCCCCGCCCTGGCCGCCTCCCCCGTGGTGCCGGACGAATTTGCGCCGCCGGCCGCCGAGGTGCCGCGCCTGCCGGCCAAGCTCACCCCGCTGCCCCGGGCCCGGGACCTGCAAGCCGAGGCGGCCCGTGCCGCCCGGGCCGGCCAGCCCCTGGTGGTGCTCTACAGCCGGCGCGACTGTCCCTGGTGCGAGCAGGTGCGGCGCGAATGGCTCAAGCCCCTGGCCGACCGGGACGCCACCCTGGTGGTGCGCCAGGTGGACCAGGACGCCGACACGCCCCTGCGCGACTTCGCCGGCCGCGCCACCCGCCACGACGCCTTCGCCAAGGCGGGCAAGGTCGCCCTGGTGCCGGTGGTGGCCTTCTACGGCCCCGACGGCCGGGAGCTGACCGCCCCCATCGTCGGCGTGCGCCTGCCTGACTTCTACGCCGCCTACCTGGACGAATCCCTCAAGGCCGCCCGGGCCGCCTTGGCCGCGCCGCCGCGGCGCTGAACCGCCCCCCTGCTTCCCCGCTCCCCCGCGATTCGCTGATTCTCTGGGCCGCCGGCGGCCGCTTGCGGTGCCTGGCGCCGGTGCCATAGTGGAAGCATCCGGCGGAGTCCTAACGCAGCGGATTTGGCGGCCGGCCGGCGCCCTGCTTCCGTGCGTATTTTTTCTCGCCCTTTCTCGCCTTTCCCCCTGCTGTTTTCCGCGCTTCTGCGGTATTTTTGCTGTCCCGTTGTCTGGTTCCCATAGCGTTTCTCTTCGACTCCCTTTTTTCGGATCTTCCATGACGTTGCCCGCCGGTTCCCCCGCTTTCTCCGCTCTCGATTCCGCGCCCGACCTGTCCAGCAAGGACAAGCCGCTCCGCGACGACATCCGCCTGCTCGGGCGGCTGATCGGCGATACCGTCCGCGACCAGGAAGGGACCGAGACCTTCGCCGTGGTCGAGCAGGTACGCCAGCTGGCCGTGCGCTTCGCCCGGGACGCCGACCAGGAGGCCCGCCAGCAGCTCGAAGTCCTGCTCGACGGCCTGCCACGGGACACCATGATCTCGGTGGTGCGCGCCTTCACCTATTTCCTGCACCTGGCCAACATCGCCGAGGACCAGCACCACATCCGCCGCCGCCGCGCCCACGACATCGCCGGCTCCAAGGCCCGGGAGGGCGACCTGGCCCACACCCTGGACCGCCTCGCCGCCGAAGGCGTGGCTCCGGAGACCCTGGCCGACTGCCTGGCCAACGCCCTGGTCTCGCCGGTGCTCACCGCCCACCCCACCGAAGTCCAGCGCAAGAGCATCCTGCGCAGCGAGCGGGCCATCGCCCGCCACCTGGACGCCCGGGACCGCACCAAGCTGACCCCGGAAGAAGAAGCGGAAAACGACGAGGCCCTGGCCACCGCCGTGCTCACCCTGTGGCGCACCCGCATGCTGCGCCCCCAGCGCCTGCGCGTGATCGACGAGGTGAAGAACGGCATCGCCTTCTACGACGACACCTTCTTCGATGAAGTGCCGCGCCTGTACGGCCGTCTGGAGGACCTGCTGCGCGCCCGCTACCCGCAGCAGGACTGGAACCTGCCCGCCTTCTTCCGCCTGGGCAGCTGGATCGGCGGCGACCGGGACGGCAACCCCTTCGTCACCGCCGACATCCTGCGCTGGGCCCTGCGCCTGCAATCGTCGGCGGCCCTGGAGCACTACCTGGAAGAGGCGCACGCCCTGGGCAGCGAGCTGCCCCTGTCCGAACTGCTGGTGCCGGTCAGCGAGGCCCTGCGCGCCCTGGCCGCCCATTCGCCGGACGCCTCGCCGCACCGCCAGGACGAGCCCTACCGGCGTGCCCTGATCGGCATCTACGCCCGCCTGGCGGCCACCGCCCGGGCCCTGGACCACCACGAGCCGGTGCGCCACGAGAAGGGCGAGGCCCCGGCCTACGCCAGCCCGGCCGAATTCGAGGCCGACCTGGCGGTCCTGGCCGAATCCCTCAACGGCCACGGCGGCGCCCGCCTCGCCAAGGGACGGCTGAAGCGGCTGCAACGGGCCGTGCAGGTGTTCGGCTTCCACCTGGCTCCCATCGACCTGCGCCAGAACTCCGACGTGCACGAGCGCACCGTGGCCGAGCTGCTGGCCCTGGCCGGGCGCTGCGCCGACTATTCGGCCCTGTCCGAGGACGAGCGCATCGCCCTGCTCGCCAGCGAGCTGGAATCGCCGCGCCTGCTGCACTCGCCCTACCTGGACTACGGCGACGAGACCCGGGGCGAGCTGGCCATCTTCTTCGCCGCCCGGGAGCTGCGCGAACGCTACGGCGACGCCGCCCTGCCCAACTGCATCATCTCCAAGACCGACGGCGCTTCGGACCTGCTCGAAGTGGCCCTGCTGCTCAAGGAATCGGGCCTGCTCACCTTCGAGCACGGCCAGCCGACCCTGGCGGTGAACATCATTCCCCTGTTCGAGACCATCGGCGACCTCCAGGCCTCCGGCCCGACCATGGCCCGCCTGCTCGACCTGCCGGTGTACCGCCGCCTGGTGGCCTCGCGCCGGGACACCCAGGAAGTGATGCTCGGCTACTCCGACAGCAACAAGGACGGCGGCTTCCTCACCTCCGGCTGGGAACTGTACAAGGCCGAAACCGCCCTCACCGCCGTCACCGCCGCCCACGGCGTGCGTCTGCGCCTGTTCCACGGCCGCGGCGGTTCCGTCGGCCGGGGCGGCGGCCCCAGCTACCAGGCCATCCTGGCCCAGCCCAAGGGCGCGGTGCAGGGGCAGATCCGCATCACCGAGCAGGGCGAGGTGATCGGCGCCAAGTACGCCAACCCGGAAATCGGCCGGCGCAACCTGGAGATCCTGGTGGCAGCCACCCTGGAAGCCTCCCTGCTCGACCCGGAGAAGGAGGCGAGCAGCGACGGCAACGGCGCCCAGGCCTACTACCCGGTCATGGAGCGCCTGTCCGCCCTGGCCTTCGGCGCCTACCGCAACCTGGTTTACGAGACCCCGGGCTTCGTCCAGTACTTCCGCGAATCGACGCCCATTGCCGAGATCGCCGACCTCAACATCGGCAGCCGCCCGGCTTCGCGCAAGGCCTCCGATCGCATTGAGGACCTGCGCGCCATCCCCTGGGTGTTCTCCTGGTCCCAGTGCCGCCTGATGCTGCCCGGCTGGTACGGCTTCGGCGCGGCGGTGGAGCAGTGGCTGGCCGAAGTTGGTGAGCGCGAGGGCCTGGCCCGGCTCCAGACCATGTACCGCACCTGGCCCTTCTTCCGCGCCCTGCACTCGAACATGGACATGGTGTTGGCCAAGACCGACCTGGGCATCGCCTCGCGCTACGCCGGGCTGGTGGCCGACCCGGTGCTGCGCGAGCAGGTGTTCGGCCGCATCGTCGGCGAATGGCAGCGCACCCAGCGGGCGCTGCTGGCCATCGCCGGCCAGGGCGAACTGCTGGCCGACAACCCGCTGCTCAAGCGTTCGATCCGCAACCGCTTCCCCTACATGGACCCGCTCAACCACGTCCAGGTCGAACTGCTGCGCCGCCACCGGGCCGGCGAGACGGACGAGCGGGTGCGTCGCGGCATCCACATCTCGATCAACGGCATCGCCGCCGGCCTGCGCAACAGCGGCTGACGGCGGCGGCCCCGGGCCTCGTCGCCCGGGGCCGGCCGTGGCATTTCTTGCATGCCTGTCTGAAACCCTAGAACTGGCGCCATTCTTCGGACACCCTGCCTGGAGAATGGCGTTTTTATTGATTTCTGGAGGATGTGCCTTGGAAAAGCCCGTGGATAGTGGCGTTCCGTCGAGCGAGCAAAAACCCGCCAGCCAGCGGCCGGAGACGCCGGATTTCTGGGACAAGCGTTTTGCCGAAGGGGTGATGCCCTGGGACGTGGGCAGTTGCGACGGGCTGCCGCAGGCCTTCCGCCGCTTCTTCGCCGCCCGCCCCGCCAGCCGGGTGCTGGTCCCGGGCTGCGGCACCGCCTACGAGGCGGCCCTGCTCGACGGCGCCGGGCACCGGGTCACCGCTCTGGACTTCTCCCGGGAGGCGGTGGCCAAGGCCGAGGCCCAACTGGCCGGCTGGGGCGGCACCCTGTTGTGCGCCGACTTCTTCGCCCACGCGCCGGAGACGGCCTACGACCTGGTGTTCGAGCGCGCCTTCCTGTGCGCCCTGCCGCGCAAGCTGTGGCCCGACTACGCCGCCGCCATGGCCCGGCTGGTGGCGCCGGGGGGCTTGCTGGCGGGCTTTTTCATCGTCGGTGAGGAAGCCGGCGGCCCGCCCTTCGCTTGCGATCCGGCCCGGCTGGAGGCGCTGCTGTCGCCCCATTTCATGCGGGAAGAGGACGAGCTGGTGGGCGATTCCCTGCCGGTGTTCGCCGGTAAGGAGCGCTGGCAGACATGGCGCCGCCGCTCCTGATCCGCCCCGCCGCCGAGGCGGACGCCCCGGCCTTGCAGGCCTTGTACCGGCAGTGCCGCAGCGAGGCCGACTGGCTGCCGCCCCTGGCCCGGCAGCGCGCCGCCGAGGCGGATTTTGCCGCCGATTCGGCCGGGGAACTGGTGCTGGTGGCGGTGGCGGGCGACGGTGCCGTGGCGGGCCTGCTGGCGGTTTGGACGGCGGACGGCTTCATCCACCACCTCTACGTGGCGCCGCAATGGCGCCGCCGCGGCGTCGCGCCCCAGCTGCTGGCGGCCCTGGCGCAACGGGTGGCGCCGCCCTGGCGCCTGAAATGCCTGTGCGCCAACCGCACCGCCCTGGCCTTCTACGCCCGGGGCGGCTCCCGCCAACTGGGCGCCGGTATCGGCGGCGACGGGGCCTATCTCGAGCTGGAGTTGCCCGGGGGCTGGGTCGGGTCCGCCGGCTGATCGTCCGCCGCGCCCTGGAGCGAGAAGAAGGCCTTTACCCGTTCGAGCATGTCGCTGGAGTGGCGCTGCGGTGCCGGCTCCTCCACGTGGGCGGCGGCGCGCAGGGCGTCGAGCTGCTGCTGGCGGGCGAGCAGCCGGGGAGTGAGGGCCTCGGCCAGTTCGGGGCGCTCGTGGAGGATGGTCTCGAAGGTGCTCTTGTCGAGGCGGTAGGCTTCCACGTCGGTCTTGGCCAGCACCGTGTTCGCCCGGGGCACCCCGGTCATCAGCCCCAGTTCGCCGAACACCTGGCCGGCTTCCACCGTCTCGATCAGGATCGGGCCGCCGCGCTCCGGCTGGTACCAGCCCTCGGCGGTGCCGCTGATGACGATGTACAGCCAGTGGGCCACGGCGCCCTGACGGGTCATGGCGTCGCCGGCGGCGAAGGGGGCGTAGACCAGTCCGTCGGCCACCTGGGCCCGTTCCTCGGGGGTGAGGGGAGCGAACAGGGGCACGTTCTCCAGGGCTTTGAGGCGCCGTTGCCGTTCCCGCTCCAGCACCCGGCGGCGGTGCTTGTCGCCTTCCTGCACCAGGTGCACCACCTGGTCGGGCAGGGCCACACGCAGCCCGTGGCGTTGCAGGGCGGCGAGCACGTGGCGGCGCACCACCGAGTCGGTGGGGTCGTCCTGGAGGGCGTCGGTGAGCCAGTAGCGCAGGGCGTAGCGGACGAAGCCGGGGCCGAAGTCCATCACCACGCAGTTGGGCGGTGGGGCCTTGGCCACGTTGGCCAGGTCGGCCTCGGCGACGCTGGCCTCGGCCAGGCGGGCCACATCGGCGGCGGGCACGCTGTAGTCCACCGAGAACCACACCCAGCGGCGCCAGCGCACCCCGCCCAGTTCCGGGTCGGTGATGAGGACGTACTTGCCCTTCATCAGGTGGCTGTTGGGGATGATCACGGTCTCGCCGTTGCGGGTGCGGATCGAGGTGTAGCGCCACTTGATCTGGGTCACCTGGCCCGACTGGTCGTCCACCTTGATCCAGTCCCCCAGGCGCAGTGAGCTGTCGAATTGCAGGGCCAGGCCGGCCAGGATGTTGCCCAGGGTGTCCTGCATGGCGAAGCCGATCACGGCGGTGAACACCGCCGAGGTGGCGAGCAGGCCGGTCAGGTTCACCCCGCCGGCGGACAGCCGGGCCAGCACCCACAGGATGTAGCCGAGGATCACCACCAAATCTTCGACGATGCGCGGCGAGACCATGCCCAGGCGCTCCAGCACCAGGCGGAACAGGGTCATGCCGGCCAGGCGGATGACGATGAAGCCTTCGAGCAGGATCAGGGTTTCCTGCAACACCCGGGCGGCCCGGGGGTAGGCGGCGGTTTCCAGGCCCACCCCGACCATCTCGGCCAGCAGGCAGAGCAGGAACACGATCACGGTGTTGCGGATGCGCCGGCGCCGCGCCGGCAGACCGACCCACAGCAGCAGCGAGAGGCCCAGCACGGCGGCGGTGATCTCGGTGAGGGGATCGCGCCACCAGGCGACGAGGAAGGCGTGCACGCCGATCATGACGGCTCCCGCAGCAGGGTTTTGACTTGGGGCCACTGGCGCCGGCTGATCGGCAGGCGGCCGTCCGCCCCGGTCAGGCCTTGCACCAGGGCCACCCAGGATTCGCCGGCTGCGCCGCCGTCGGCGCCGTCGTTGGCGCCCTCGCCGCTGCGCGCCCGCTCCACGCCGGCCAGAGCGTCCCGGGCGAGCAGCACGGCCCGGTGCAGGCGGACGAACCTGTCGGCGAATTCCTGCTCCAGCCGCACCAGGGATTCGTCGAGCAGGAATTCCCGCTCCCGGGTGCGGGCCGCCACGTATTTGGTGTCGGCGCGCAGGTAGAGGATGGCCTCCACCGGCACCAGCAGGATGCGGCCCCGCTCGTGGCAGGAGAGGAAGCGCCGCCCGCCGGCCTGGAGCCGGTCGCGCAGCCCGTCCAGGGCGGTGACGGTGTGGGCCGCCGGGCCGGCGGCCTCGCCCCGGCGCCGCCGCACCTTGTCCAGGGCGGCGGCCAGGCGGGGCAGGCGCACCGGCTTGACCAGGTAATCCACCGCATCCACCTCGAAGGCTTGGAGGGCGTGGTCGTCGTAGGCCGTGGCGAAGATCACCGCCGGCGCCTCGCTGGCGCGCCGCGCCAGGTGCTGGGCCAGTTCCAGGCCGTCCATGCGCGGCATGCGGATGTCCACGATCACCGCGTCGGGGCGTTGCTCCGGCGGGGCGGCGACGACCAGGGCCAGGGCCGCCTCGCCGTCCTCGGCCTCGCCCACCACCCGGGTCGGCAGGGTCGGGGCCAGGTCGGCGAGCAGGGTGCGCAGCCGTTCCCGGGCCAGGGGCTCGTCGTCGACGAGCAGGATGTTGAGCGGGGCGTCGTTCATGGGCGAAGGCTGGCGAGGGGCGGCGGGTGTTGGCAATGTCGGAAGCCGGAAAATATCAGCGCGGGGCGGTGAGGGGGAGGTGGATGCGCACCACGTAGCGGCCGGCCTCGAAGCCGGCGTCGAGGCGCGCCTCCAGGTCGAAATGCAGGGCCAGGCGCTCGCGCACGTTGGCCAGGGCCATGCGGTTGCCGTTGCTGTGGGCGGACTGGGGCGTGGCGTCGTTGGTCACGGCGATGCTCATGCCGCCGCCGCTGTCCCGGGCGAAGGCGATGCGCACCGGCCCCGGGTCGGCCAGGGGCTCGACGCCATGATAGACGGCGTTTTCCACCAGGGGCTGGAGCATCAGGGGCGGCACCCGGGTTTCGCCGGGCACGTCGGCGATGTGCCATTCCACTTGCAGGCGCTCGCCCAGGCGCAGCTTTTCCAGGTCCAGGTACTGGCGGGTCAGGGCGATTTCCTCGGACAGGGGCGTCAGCTCCCGGGCGTCGCGCATCAGCACCCGGATCAGGTCGGCCAGTTCTTCCAGGGCGGTTTCGGCCCGCAGCGGGTCGCGGCGGATCAGGCCGAGCACCGCGTTCAGGCTGTTGAACAAAAAATGGGGGCGGATGCGGGCGTTGAGCGCTTGCAGGCGGGCCTCGGCCACCGCCTTGGGAAAGGCCCGGGCGCGCAGCTCGAAATAGGCCAGCAGCAGGGCGGCGGCCATGGCGGCGAGCAGGGCGGCGCGCAGCAGCTCGTCGGCCCGGGCCTCGGTCAGGCCGAAGAAACGCCAGAAATCGAACAGCCCGATGGCCAGCAGCACCGCCACCCCCACCACCGCCCCCTGGCCGGCCCGGGGCGGCAGGCGGCGCAGGGGTTCGCGCAGGGCGGCGAGAATGGGCAGGATGGCGAGCAGCAGCGGCTCGACGAAGGCGGCGAACTGGGTGAACACCCCGGGCCAGTCCCCCAGGTGGGGCGCCTTCACCAGGGCGGCGGCGGCGGCCAGCCCGTTGGCGCCGAGCAGGATGCGCAGCCACACGCCCAGATTGCGCGTATCCGGCAACAGCGGCAGCAGTGGCGGCGGGCTGGCCGGGGGGGCGGACGGGTTTTGCCGTATACTTTCTGTTTTATCCATGGTTTCCGGACTGCACCGGGCGGGCTTCGCGCAATGAGGTGTTCGCGGCGGCTGGCCTGCGCATTGTAGTCCATGCATTTACCCATCATGAGCCAATCCCCCGCTTCTTCCGCCGCCCCCGCCAACTACACCTGGGCCGGCCGTTTTTCCGAGCCCATGTCCGACCTGGTCAAGCGCTACACCGCCTCGGTCGACTTCGATCAGCGCCTGTGGCGCCAGGACATCCGCGGCTCCCTCGCCCACGCCAAGATGCTGGCCAAGCAGGGCATCATCGCCGCCTCTGACCTGGCCGACATCGAGCGGGGCATGGCCCAGATCGTGGCCGAGATCGAATCCGGCCAGTTCGAATGGCAACTCGATCTGGAGGACGTGCACCTCAACATCGAAAAGCGCCTCACCGCCCTGGTGGGCGACGCCGGCAAGCGCCTGCACACCGGCCGTTCGCGCAACGACCAGGTGGCCACCGACATCCGCCTGTGGCTGCGTGACACCATCGATTCCATCGTCGCCCTGATCCAGCAGTTCCAGACCGCCCTGCTGGTGCTGGCTGAGAAAGAGGCGGCCACGCCGATGCCAGGCTCCACCCACCTGCAAGTGGCCCAGCCGGTCACCTTCGGCCACCACCTGCTGGCCTACTTCGAGATGACCCAGCGCGACAAGGAGCGTTTCCTCGACTGCCGCAAGCGCGTCAGCCGCCTGCCCTTGGGCTCCGCCGCCCTGGCCGGCACCACCTACCCGATCGACCGGGAATTCGTGGCCAAGGAACTGGGCTTCGACGGCGTCTGCGAGAACTCCCTGGACGCCGTGTCCGACCGGGACTTCGGCATCGAATTCTGTGCCGCTTGTTCCCTGCTGATGACCCACTTCTCGCGCCTCTCCGAAGAACTGGTGCTGTGGATGAACCCGCGCTTCGGCTTCGTCAAGATCGCCGACCGCTTCTGCACCGGCAGCTCGATCATGCCGCAGAAGAAAAACCCGGACGTGCCCGAGCTGGCCCGGGGCAAGACCGGCCGCACCAACGGCAACCTGGTGGCCCTGCTCACCCTGATGAAGGGCCAGCCCCTGGCTTACAACAAGGACAACCAGGAAGACAAGGAACCCCTGTTCGACTCCGCCGACACGGTGATCGACACCCTGCGCATCTTCGCCGACATGATGGCCGGCATCGAAGCCCGCCCCGAGCGCATGCGCGGCGCCCTTGCCGAAGGCTTCGCCACCGCCACCGACCTGGCCGACTACCTGGCCAAGAAGGGCCTGCCCTTCCGCGAAGCCCACGAGGTGGTGGGCCTGGCGGTCAAGGCCGCCGAAGCCCAGGGCAAGGACCTGGCCGACCTGACCCTGGCCGAACTGCAAGCCTTCTCCCCCCTGGTCCAGTCCGACGTGGCCACCTGCCTGACCATCGAAGGCTCGTTGGCCGCGCGCAACCACATCGGCGGCACGGCGCCGGAGCAGGTCAAGGCGGCGGTGGTAAGAGCGAAGGGGCGGGTGTGACGCCCCCGGCAGCTCATTTCAGCTGAAAAAAAGCCGCCCCAAAGGGGCGGCTTTTTTTGTCCGGTCATCTAGGAGCAAGCAGTGCGCGTCTAATCTGGCTCGATGGCGAT
Source organism: Oryzomicrobium sp. (assembly GCF_021287045.1). Lineage (GTDB taxonomy): Bacteria > Pseudomonadota > Gammaproteobacteria > Burkholderiales > Rhodocyclaceae > Oryzomicrobium. The sequence goes on from NZ_JAJTBG010000011.1 coordinate 36,308, forward strand.
GCTTGGTTCGCAGGAAGGTGGATGGCTATTTGCTAAAGGGAGCTGTCGACGATCTGCGGGCCGGGCACCCGGACTACCAGGTGAAATCGTCCGGAATCTTGTAGTCGGCGTAGGGATCGTCCGCATCCACCTCGGTGCTGGGCTTGCTGACCCGCACGACGATGGAGGCATCCCGCTCGGCAATCTTGTCGGCGACCACCTTGGGCACCAATTCGAAGGACTCGCCCTGGCGGACGATCACCAGCCGCCCGGCGGTCAGGTGCCCCTGGACCGCGGCCGATACGTACAACCGCTCGATCTTGCTGCCGTAGGTGAAGTTATAGGCAATATCGCCGCCGCCCTTGCTCTGGCGGCTCTGCTGCACCATCTGGGCGATCTGCGCCGCGACGGCATTCTGCGTGGCGGCGGCAGCGCGCTGGGCATTGAGCTCGCGGGCCCGCTCGGCATTTTTACGCTGGGTCTCCAGGGCCGCCAGACGCGCCTCGTCAACCGTTTGCACTCCGGTCCGACGCTCGTCCTTCTTCTGCTTGCTCTTCTCGTGATTGGCCTGCTTGACCTTCTTCTGGCTGACCAGGCCGGCTTTCAAAAACTGATCCTGCAACGAGGCCATGTGTAGCGCTCCGTGAAGTGGCTCCGCCCGGCTGAATGGCGTCAGCCGGCGAAAGGGTGCTAGCTTAGCAATAAGACGGTAGTTCTGCGCCTGAATGACTATTAGATTTCAAGCACTCATCATGGACGCAACTGAGAGGCTAGTTGAGGAGCACCTTAAGTACCGAGAATTCACTGATATCGTGTACGAGCCAGACGGCAATATTCCCCCTGACTTTTTAGTGAACGAAACCATCGCTATTGAGGTTCGTCGCCTGAACCAAAATTATTCAGACGGGGTGGTCACAAAGGGTCTAGAGGAAGTTGCGATACCCCTTCGGGACAAGGTGAAGGCTCTTCTCGCCAGCGTAGGTCCTCCTATCGCTGGCGAAAGTTGGTTCGTTCACTTTCGCTTTACACGACCTGTCGAGCAGTGGAAAACCCTCGAACCCAAATTGCGAGTGGGACTGGACGCGTTTGCTAGGACAGACATGAAAACTCGAACTGTCGTGGCAACGGGCCAGGGCTTCGAACTTGAAGTTTTCTGTCGCGCCTCCAAGTTGCACTCCTCCATGTTCGTTTTGGGAGGGTACTCAGACCAAGAGTCAGGTGGTTGGCTCCTCACTGAGATGGGGAGAAACATCAACCTTTGCGCCAGCGAAAAGTCTCGCAAGATTCAGAAAGTTCGCTCGAAGTATGCGCAGTGGTGGCTGGCCTTGGTTGATCAAATCGGCTACAGCCTAGATGACTTTGATCGTGAAACGTTCCGAGACCAAGTGTCGATACACCATGACTGGGACAAAATCATTCTGATTGACCCAGGGAATCCCCAGCGCTGGTTTGAAATCTAGCCAGTTCAATCCCATCAATAGGCGTCAGGGGTGAAGCGAGGAGGGTGTTGTTGACGTTGAAGGTGGGGCTTCGCCGATTTTGCGCGGAGTTTGATTAGATGACTTGAGTACCAGCAACGTGCCCGCCCGCGCCGGTCCTGCTCAAGGGCAAACCACCGCCAGCCGCCGTTCCAGGCGCAGGGCGGTGGGGGTGACGGTGGCGGCGTAGGCCAGGGCCTCGACCCCGGTGGCGAGGGCTTCGCGCAGGGTGCGGCCGTAGAGCGGGTCGATGTGGTCGGCGGGGCGCACTTCGCTCACGTCGCCGCGCTGCACGCAGAAGAACAGGACGGCGCGCTGGCCGGCGGCGACGACGTCGATCAGTTCGCGCAGGTGCTTGGTGCCGCGCTCGGTCACCGCGTCGGGGAAGAAGCCCAGGCCGCGGCTGTGGGGGCCGGGGTCGGCGATGGCGGTGACATTCTTCACTTCCACGTAGCAGCGTGGGCGGCCGTCGTTTTCCAGCAGCAGGTCGATGCGGCTGCGCTTGCCGCCCCGGCCGTTGTCGCCGCCGTAGGGCACCTCGGCGCGGATGGCGCTATAGCCGGTGAGTTCGGCGATGCGCCCGGCCTCGATGGCCTCGCGCACCAGGGCGTTGGTACGGCCGGTGTGCAGGCCGACCAGCACGCCGGGGGCTTCCAGGGGTTCCACCAGTTCCCAGGTCCAGGCCAGCTTGCGCTCCGGGTTGGTCGCCGCCGACAGCCACACCCGGCTGCCCGGGGCCTTGCAGCCGTGCATGGCGCCGGTGTTGGGGCAGTGGGCCTCGACCAGGGCGCCGTTGTCGAGGCGCACTTCGGCGACGAAGCGGTTGCGCCGGACGACGAGGCTGCCGGGAACCAGGGCGGGGGAAAATTCCATGGCGGTACGGGCGTGGGGAGTGGTTTGCGGTTTATGCGTTTTTGTCGTGAATCATGCCGATTGAAGCGGCAAGCTCGGCAACCGGTGCGGACTTTGCGCTATTTGTCCGGAAGCATGCTTGCGTTTCATGCATGAATCCTCCGGCGGGGCATGCGATGCGGCCCGCCGCCCAGGCGAAAATCTCCCCCTAGGCGGCAAGCGTGTCTGCATGGCGGCGTGCCCGCGTGCCCCGGTGGCTCTGTATCCCGCCTCCCCGGATCAGCGGGTCAGGGTATCCACCTGGCGCATCAGCTGGACGTAGCGCTTTTCACCCGGGGACAGGCGGTGCACCGTGGCGAGGCGTGCGCGCACCTCGTCCGCCAGGGCCGGGTCGACGGCGGTCTTTTGCATGATGCTCAGGGCCAGGTGGGCGAAGTTGAGCAGCACCCGGATGTTGCCGGGCAGGCGCTCGCAGGCGGTGCGCAGGGCGGCCAGGGCTTCGTCGAACTTGCCGTCGCGCATCAGCAGCACGCCCTGGTTCATCAGCTCCACGGACTCCTTGCGCGAGGCTTCAACCAGGGCGGAGCCTTCGGCGCCCATGCTGGCGCCGTCGAACACCTGCTGGACGCGGCCGAGCAGGGCGGTGTCCTCGGGGCTGCTGCGCACCGCGTCCTGGAGCAGGGCCACGGCCTGCTGCTTTTCGCCGGTGACCAGCATCAGTTCGGCCATTTCCAGGGTCGAGGCGCTGTCCGGGCGCACGCCGGTGCTGGTGAGGGTTTCGCCCAGCCGCTGGGCGGCCTTGCGCGCGGCGATCGGGTCGCCGGCCCGGTGGTGCACCAGGCCCTCGGCGGCCAGGGCCTGGACCTTCACCTCGTCGCCATCGAACTGCTTGGTCAGGGTGCCCAGCACTTGCAGGGCTTCGTTCGGGTTGTTCAGGGCGCTGCAGGTCTTGGCCAGGCCCAGGTAGGCGTCGGCGGTCTTGAGCACCGAGTGCTCGCCCAGGGCGACGCTCTTGCGGAAGGCCTTTTCGGCGTTGTCGAGCTTGCCCAGGTGCAGGGCCACCTCGCCCAGGGTCTTTTGCCGGGTGACCGAGTTGGGGGAGAGGCGGGCAGCCCGCTCCAGCACTTCCTCGGCCTTGGTCAGGTCGTTCTGGGCCTTGAGCACCGTCACCAGCCAGTCGTAGGCCTCCAGGAAGGTGCGCTGCTCTTCCACCAGGGCTTCGAGCAGGGCGCGGGCCTCGGCCAGTTCGCCGGCGGCGAAGTGGGCCCGGGCCAGGCCGAGCTTGGCCCAGGGCACGTCGCGCTGGGCCAGGATGTCGTTGCACAGGGTGCGGGCCGGACCGTGGTCGCCGGCGGCGAGCAGCATCTGGCACTTGAGGCGCAGCAGTTCGCCGGCGTTGCTGCGGTCGGTGGCCAGGCGCTGGTCGCACAGCTTGGCGGCGCGCAGGAAATCCTGGTCGAGCACCGCCTGGTCGATCTCGGCGAAGGCCTCCTTCTTGGCCCAGATCTTGTCCAGGCGCAGGCGCAGCGTCGCCTCGGTGATCGGCTTGATCAGGTAGGCGTCGGGCTGGTACTCGGCGGCGCCCATCACCACGTCGGCGGTCTTTTCGGCGGTGATCATGATCCAGGCGCAGCCCGGCCCCACCAGGTTGCGGTACTTGGCTTCTTCGAGCACCTGCTGGCCGTTCTTGCCGGCCCCCAGGTTGAAGTCGCACAGCACGCCGTCGAAGCGGTTTTTTTCCAGCAGGGCGATGGCCTCGCCGCCGTTGGCGGCGGTGGCGATGTTGCGCGTGTTCACCCCGCAGGAGCGCAGGATGTCGCGCAGGATGCTGCGCATGCCGTGGAAGTCGTCGATGATCAAAAAGCTCTTGCTGGCGAAATCCACCGGAAGCTGTTGGGGTGTGCTCATGGCGTTCGGTCTTGTTGTTGTCGGGGGCTGCGCGGTGATGCGGTGATGCTTAGGGCAGGTTCAGGACGAAGCAGCCGCCGCCCCAGGCACCGCCGTTTTCCAGGCGGATGCTGCCGGTCTGGCCCTTGTTGCGGTGCATGCGGGCGACCATGGCCGAGAAGTAGAGGCCCAGGCCGGTGCTGCCGCCCTGGAAATCCACGCCCTGCATGGCGGCCACGCCGTCGTCGAGCATCTTCTGCGGATAGCCCCGGCCGTCGTCCTCGACGCGCAGCTCCAGGCCCTCGGCGCCGCGCCGGGCCACCAGGCGGATGCGGCTGCCGGTGTAGTGGATGGCGTTGTTGAGGGCGTGGCCGACCACGCCGCCCACCAGGTCGGTGTCGAAGGGCCAGATCAGGTCCGGCTCGCATTCCACCTCGAAGGCGATGCCCCGGGAGGCGAGCAGGGGCTGATGCTGGGAGACGGTTTCCTGGATGAAGTCGTCGAGCAGCCAGTCCTCGGGGGAGAAGGGGTAGAGGTGGTTGCCGAGCTTGTACAGGGTAAGGAGCTGGATCAGGTTGCCGTTGATGCGCTTGGTCTCGTACATCATGTGGCTCAGCTCCCGGTACTCGGGGCCTTCCCGGTCGGCGGCGGCCAGGATCTTTTCCATCCCGCCGATCAGGATGGTGATGGAGTTCTTCATGTCGTGCACCGACGAGGCCAGGAAGGCCGAGATGTCGGGCGTGGGGGCGGGGGCGCTCATGGTCATCCTTGGGCGTGGGACTGTCGACGGGGGGCGTTTTACCACAGGCCCCGGGGCGGCGCTTGATGCAGGTCAGGCTGCGGTCAAATTGGCACAGTCGCCCCGGCGCCGGCCCGCGCCGGCGCTCAGTTCTGGGGCGGAACGGGCATCGAGACCCGGCCGGCCAGGGCCGTCCAGCCGCGCACCACCCGGTAGAGCACCCAGATGCCGGTGAGGGCGATCACCAGGATGGCAGCGGGAATGCCGATCAGGGTGATGGTCAGCACCCCGGCGATGACCAGCCACAGGAGGGCGAACCAGAAGGTGCGCAGCTGCCAGCGGTAGTGGGTTTCCAGCCAGGTGCCGGCCACCTCGTCGCGCTTCATGTAGTTGAAGATGACGGCGATGATCGACGGCCAGCCGAAGACGAAGGCGCCGACCACGGTGGCCGAGGACAGCACCCCGCTCAACGCCGAGACGGCGTGCAGGGCGTACATGACGTGGGCCCAGGCCTTGGGGCCTTCCAGATCGCGGGGCGCGGGCGAGTTTTCCATCGTGTTCTCCGTGTCTCCAGGGCGGCGGGACGCCGTGGGCCGAGTCTAACCGACCCCGGGGGGCGCTTCGGGTAACACTGTTTTACCGCCGTGTATTTACCTTTGCGGCGTTACAGCGGTTTGTGCAGGAACAGGGCGTCGCCGGCGGCCGAGTCGAGCACGTAGGGGGCGAAACCGGCGCGGGCGTAGGCGGCCCGGGCGCGCGCGTTGTTGGCCAGCACTTCCAGGGTCAGCTTGCAGCAACCCAGCTCCCGGGCGCGGGCCTCGGCCCAGGCCAGCAGCAGGCGGCCGATGCCCCGGTCGCGCAGGCCGTCGCGCACCACCACGTCGTGGATGTTGAGCAGGGGCCGGGCGGCGAAGGTGGAAAAGCCGGCAAAGCAGTTGATCAGCCCGACGGCGTCCTCTGCCGCGCCATCGTCGCAGCTATCGCCGTGGCCAACCCGCTGCCAGGCCAGGGCGCCGTGGAAGTGGGGCAGGCGGCGCAGTTCATCCACCAAGCGGGCGCGTGCCGCCGGAGCGAGGCCGGTGCCGCCGCCCATGGGGTCGGCGGCGTAGTGGTCGAGCAGGGCGAGAAAGGCGGCGGCCTGGCGTGGATCATCCAGGTCCACTGGGCGGACCTGGATGGCCGTCGTCTTGGCGTCCGTGCCGTTCACCGGAGGCAGCGCGCTCACAGCCCCAGCTCGCCCCACAGGGCGTCCACCCGGGCCTTCACCGCCTCGTCCATGACGATGGGGCGGCCCCATTCGCGCTGGGTCTCGCCCTGCCACTTGTTGGTGGCGTCCAGCCCCATCTTGGAGCCCAGGCCGGCCACCGGGCTGGCGAAGTCGAGATAGTCGATGGGGGTGTTGTCCACCAGGGTGGTGTCCCGGGTGGCGTCCATGCGGGTGGTCAGGGCCCAGATCACTTCCTTCCAGTCCCGGATGTTCACGTCGTCGTCCACCACGATGATGAACTTGGTGTACATGAACTGGCGCAGGAAGCTCCAGATGCCGAACATCACCCGCTTGGCGTGGCCCGGGTACTGTTTCTTGATGCTCACCACCGCCAGGCGGTAGGAGCAGCCCTCGGGCGGCAGGTAGAAGTCCACGATCTCGGGGAACTGCTTTTGCAGCAGCGGCACGAACACCTCGTTCAACGCCACGCCCAGCACCGCCGGCTCGTCGGGAGGCTTGCCGGTGTAGGTGGAGTGGTAGATCGGGTTCTTGCGCGTGGTGATGCGTTCCACCGTAAACACGGGGAAGTCGGCCTGCTCGTTGTAGTAGCCGGTGTGGTCGCCGTAGGGGCCTTCCAGGGCCGTCTCGCCGGGGTGGATCACGCCTTCGAGCACGATCTCGGCGTAGGCCGGCACTTGCAGGTCGGAGCCGATGCACTTGGTCAGCTCGGTCTTGGAACCGCGCAGCAGGCCGGCGAACTGGTACTCGGACAACGAATCGGGCACCGGGGTGACGGCCCCCAGGATGGTGGCCGGGTCGCAGCCGAGCACCACCGCCACCGGGAAGGGCTCGCCCGGCTTGGCCTGCTGGTGGTCGCGGAAATCCAGGGCGCCGCCCCGGTGGGCCAGCCAGCGCATGATCAGCTTGTTCTTGCCGATCACCTGCTGGCGGTAGATGCCCAGGTTCTGCCGATTCTTGCTCGGCCCCCGGGTGACGGTGAGGCCCCAGGTCACCAGGGGTGCCGCGTCGCCGGGCCAGCAATGCTGGATCGGCAGGCGGGAGAGGTCCACCGCATCGCCCTCGATCACCACCTCGTGGCAGGGGGCGGAGGAAATCATCTTCGGCGCCATGTTGAGCACCTGCTTCAATACCGGCAGCTTGTCCCAGGCGTCCTTGAGGCCCTTGGGCGGCTCCGGCTCCTTCAGGTAGGCGAGCAGCTTGCCGACTTCGCGCAGGGCGGTGACGGCGTCGCCTTCTTCGCCCATGCCCAGGGCGACCCGTTCCACGGTGCCGAACAGGTTGGTCAGCACCGGCATGGACTGGGGACGGCCGTCCTTGTCCACCGGGTTTTCAAAGAGCAGGGCCGGGCCTTCGGCGCGCAGCACCCGGTCACCGATCTCGGTCATTTCCAGGTGGGTGGACACCGGCGCGGCGATGCGCTTGAGTTTGCCCCGGGATTCGAGCTGGTCGATGAATTCGCGCAGATCGCGGTAGCGCATGGCTTGTCTCGCCTTATCGTGCAAAAAGAGTGGTCAGGGGATTGGGAGAGCCAAGGGCGAAGTCGGCGGCGATGCCGACGAAGATGACCGCTCCCAGCCAGTTGTTGTGCATGAAGGCCTTGAAGCAGGGCATCCGCTCCCGGCCCCGGATCAGGGTGTAGTGATAGACCGCCATGCCCGCCGCTACCGCCAGCCCGGCGTAGAAGCACAGGCCCATGGCCAGGCCGTGGCCGATCCAGGCGATCAGCCCCAGGGCCACGGCATAGCACAGCATCACTGCCGCCACGTCGAAGCGGCCGAAGGTGATGGCCGAGGTCTTGATGCCGATCTTGAGGTCGTCGTCCCGGTCCACCATGGCGTACTCGGTGTCGTAGGCCACCGCCCAGAAGATGTTGGCCACCAGCAGCCACCAGGCTTCCGCCGGCACGGTGTGCAGCTGGGCGGCGTAGGCCATGGGGATGCCGAAACCGAAGGCGATGCCCAGGTAGGCCTGGGGGATGGCGAAGAAGCGCTTGGTGAACGGGTAGGTGGCGGCGAGGAAGGCGGCCACCACCGACAGCCCCAGCACCAGCATGTTGCGCAGGGGCAGGATCAGGGCCAGGGAGGCCAGGCAAAGCACGGCGAAAAGGGCCAGGGCCTCCTTGCTGGACACCTTGCGCGCCGCCAGGGGACGGGCCTTGGTGCGTTCCACGTGGGGGTCGAAATCCCGGTCGGCGAAGTCGTTGATGACGCAGCCGGCGGAGCGCATCAGCAAGGTGCCCAGGGCGAATATCCACACCAGCACCCAGGACGGGGTGCCCAGGGCGGAGAACCACAGGGCCCACAGGGTGGGCCAGAGCAGCAGCAGGGTGCCGATCGGCTTATCCAGCCGCATCAGTTTTTCGTAGTGGTCGAGCCGTTCGCGCCAGGTGATCGAGGACATGGGCAGGAAGGGAGAAGGGCAAAGGCGGGATTCTACCCTCCCGCCCGCCCCCGGCCGGGTGCGGGGAGCGCCGGCCGGATGATGTCCCGGCTCAGGCCCGCGCGCCGCGCAGTGCCACGACCCGCTCGCGCAGGGCTTCCGGTGTCGCGTCTGCGGCGGGCAGGGGCGCGCCGCCCACCAGGGTGATGCGCGAGAACAATCCCCGGCGCAGGGGCCGGCTCATGGCCGGGCCGTCCTTGCGCGAGAAGGTGCTGCCCCACAGGCCTTGCAGCGCCAGGGGCACCACCGGCACCGGGGTGTCGCGCAGGATGCGGGCGGTGCCGGGACGGAAGGGGCCGATCTCGCCGCTGGCAGTGATGCTGCCTTCGGGAAAGATGCCCACCAGTTCGCCGGCGGCCAGGGCCTCGGCCACCCGGGCGAAGGCCCGCTCCTTGAGGGCGGCGTCCTCCTTTTCCGGCGCGATGGGGATCGCCCCGCTGGTGCGGAAGACGAAGTTGAGCAGGGGCACCTTGAAGATGCGGTGGTCCATGACGAAGCGGATCGGCCGGGGGCAGGCGGCCATGATCACCAGGGCGTCCACGAAGCTGACGTGGTTGCACACCAGCAGGGCCGGGCCTTCGGCGGGGATGTGCTCCAGGCCGCGCTTTTCCAGCCGGTAGACCGTGCGCACCAGCATCCAGACGATGAAGCGCAGCAGGAATTCCGGCACCAGCCGGTAGATGTACAGGGCCACGGCGGCGTTGGCCAGGGCGGCCAGGGCGAACAGCTCGGGGATGGAGAGGCCGGCGCCGAGCAGGGCCGCCGCGCCCAGGGCGCCGGCCACCATGAACAGGGCGTTGAGGATGTTGTTGGCGGCGATGATGCGCGCCCGGTGGCCCGGGGCGCTGCGCAGCTGCACCAGGGCGTAGAGGGGCACGATGAAGAAGCCGCCGAACACCCCGAGCAGCATCAGGTCGATCAGCACATGCCAGGTGCCGGGCACCGCCAGCAGTTGGGCCACGCCCAGGGGAGCGGCGTGGGCGGCATGGCTCAAGGCGTCGGGCGAGGCCCAGGCCAGGTCCAGGCCGAACAGGGTCAGGCCGATGGAGCCGAAGGGCACCAGGCCGATCTCCACCTGCTTGGCCGAGAGTCGCTCGCACAGCAGCGAGCCCAGACCGATGCCGACGGTGAAGGTGGCGAGCAGCAGGGTCACCGTGGTTTCGCTGCCCCCCAGCACGTTCTTGGCGTAGGCCGGGAACTGGGCGAGGAACAGGGCGCCGTACAGCCAGAACCAGGAGATGCCGAGGATGGAGAGGAACACCGTGCGGTTTTCCCGGGCGAAGCCGACGTTGCGCCAGGTCTCGGAGAACGGGTTGAGGTTGATCGCCAGACCCGGTTCCGGCGCCGGGGCGGCGGGGATGCCGCGGCTGGTCAGGTAGCCGAGCAGGGCCACGGCCAGGCCGGCCCCCGCCACCCACAGCGGATGCCCGGCGCCGGCCAGGAGGCCCCCGGCCAGGGTGCCCACCAGGATGGCGACGAAGGTGCCCGCCTCCACCAGGGCGTTGCCCCCCACCAACTCGTCCGAATGCAGGTGCTGGGGCAGGATGGCGTACTTGACCGGGCCGAACAGGGTGGAGTGGCAGCCGAGCAGGAACAGGGCGAAGAGCAGCACCGGCAGGCTGTGCAGCACGAAGCCGGCGCCGGCCACGGCCATGATGGCCATTTCCAGCACCTTTACCAGCCGGGCCAGGCGGGCCTTGTCGTACTTGTCGGCGAGCTGGCCGGCGGTGGCCGAGAAGATGAAGAAGGGCAGGATGAAGATGCCCGCCGCCAGGTTGGCCAGGATGGCCGGGTCCAGGCTGGTCCAGCTGGCCGCCTGGAAGGTGAGCAGTACGATCAGGGCGTTCTTGAACAGGTTGTCGTTGAAGGCGCCGAGAAACTGGGTGCCGAAGAAGGGCAGGAAGCGGCGCTGGCGCAGCAGCTTGAACTGGGAACTCATGCGGCGGTTCTCGTGAAAAAGTCGCGGGTTTCGAACACCCCCGGGGCGAAGCGGCGGCTCCGGGAGTGGAGGTGGCGTTTCAGGACGAAATCGAACAGCAGGGGATTGTGCTGGCGCACCCGGTCGAGGACCGGCACGGTGCTTTCCGCTAGCATGCCCCGGGCGGCGAATTCCCGGGGCGAGATCAGGGGCATCACCCCGGGCAGGGGATAGTCGCTGCCGTTGAGCAGGCGATGATGCCATTCCTCCCGCTCCAGCAGCGAGCGCAGCACTGCCTCGGAGCGGTTGCGCTGGGTCAGGGCGGAGATGTCGGCGTACAGCCGGTCGGCATAGGCCGGCTCGTCCATCAAGCGGGAGAACAGGGTGAAGCTCGGCACCCGGTCGGCCTTGCCAGCCCCCTTGGCCCGGTCGGTATCCACGTCCTCGCCCAGGGAGGCACAGTGAGCCACCACCACCCGCACGCCCTGCTCCAGGGGGCGGCGCAGGCGCAGCGGGTTGCCGTAGGCCTGGGTGTCGCCGCCGTGCACCGCCTTCTCTTCGCCGGCGTGGGTGATCAGCGGCAGGTCGTGGCGCGCCAGGGCGGCGTAGAAGGCATCGCAGCGCGGATCGGCCGGGTCGATGCCCATGGCCGCCGGCAGCCACTTCACCGCCCGGGCGCCGCTCGCCACCGCGGCATCCAGCGCCGCCACGCAATCGTCCCGATAGGGGTGGATCGAGGCGGCCCACTCGAAGCCCTGGGGGAACTCCCGGGCGATGCGCGCCGCGTAGGCGTCGGGCACGTGGAAGCTGGTGCGCGCCGGCACCGGCCGGCCATCCCGGTCGTGGAAGCGCTCGAAGGCGAACAGCAGCAGCTTGGCGCCGGGGGCCAGGCCGGCCATCAGGTTGTGCAGGCGCTCCACGTAGGCCCGGTCCACCTGGCCGGCGGGCGCCTCATGGACGCAGCCGGCGTTGAGGTAGAAGAGGCGCTGGGCGTACTGCAACGGGTGGCGCAGGCTGAGCATGTCGGGATTGACGGTAATGCCGCTGCCCGAGTCGCCGTTGCCGACCAGGTGGGCATGGACGTCCCACACCTGGGCCGGGTCCAGGCCGGCCCAGGCAGCCTGGATCAGCGGGTGGCCGGCCAGATCCGCGGGCAGGGCGGCGCGGCAGGGGTTGAACAGGGCCGTGCCGTGCTTGGCCGCCAGGGCCGAGGCGGCCAGGCCGGCGCCGGCCAGGCCCAGACCGGCGAGGAGCAGGCGGCGCCGGGCGCTAATGAGGGCGGCCATCTCAGGCAGCCTCCGCCAGTTTCTTCAGGGTCACGTAGTCGGTCTTGCCGGTGCCGAGCAGGGGCAGGGCGTCGATGGCCACGATCTTGCGCGGCACTGCCAGCTCCGGAGTGCCCTTGTCCTTGGCGGCGGCGAGCAGTTGCTCCCGGGTCAGCGCCGGATCGGTGGTGAACAGCACCAGGGCTTCGCCCTTTGCCGCATCGGGCTGGCTGGAGGCGGCGTGGCCGGCGGCAGGCGATGCCGTTGCGGCGAGCTTTTCCACCACCTCCAGGCTGACCATCTCGCCGGCGACCTTGGCGAAGCGCTTGACCCGGCCGACGATGCGCAGGAAGCCGTCGTCGTCGATCTCCACCACGTCGCCGGTGTCGTACCAGCCCGGGCCGGCCTCGGAATGGGGCGGCTCGATCGCGCCCGGGGCGCTGGCCCGGTAGTAGCCGGACATCAGGTTGGGGCCACTGACGTGGAGCAGGCCGCCGGATTCGATGCCGGGCACCGGCACCAACTTGGCGTGGATGCCCGGCAGCAGCTGGCCGACGGTGCCGGTGCGGTAGGCCATGGGGGTGTTCACCGCCAGCACCGGGGCGGTTTCGGTGGCGCCGTAGCCCTCGAAGATGCGGATGCCGAACTTCTCGAACCACAGGGCGCGCACCGGCTCGGCCAGCTTCTCGGCGCCGGCCACCACGTAGCGCAGCCGGTAGAAGTCGTAGGGGTGGGCGAACTTGGCGTAGTTGCCGAGGAAGGTGCTGGTGCCGAACAGCACGGTGCAACCCCGGTCGTAGGCCAGTTCGGGGATGACCCGGTAGTGTAGGGGCGAGGGGTAGAGGAACAGGCTGGCGCCGGTAAGCACCGGCAACAGGGTGCCGGCGGTGAGGCCGAAGGAGTGGAACACCGGCAGGGCGTTGAGCACCTTGTCGTCCACCGAGAAGTCGATCACGGCGCGTACCTGGGCGATGTTGGCCAGGATGGCCCGGTGCGACAGCACCACGCCCTTGGGCTTGCCCTCGGAGCCGGAGGTGAACAGCACCACCGCCGCATCCTCCGGCGAGGCCGGCCGGGCGGTGCAGCGCGGCAGCCACAGGGCGTAGCCGATCAGCCACAGCTTGTCCCACAGGGTGACGCCCTTGCCCAGGTCCTCCAGGTAGACCAGGCGCACGTTGGTTAGCGCCGCCACCTTGTCGCCGAGCTTGGCGGTTTCGAGGAACTGGCGCGAGGTGATGACGGTGCGCACCTGGGCGGCGTCGCAGGCGGCCTGCATGCCCTCGGTGCCGGCGCTGTAGTTGAGCATGGCCGGCACCCGCTTCTGGGCGGTCAGGCCGAGCAGCAGGCCGACGGTGGCGGTGAGGTTGGGCAGCAGCACCCCGACCCGCTCGCCCTCGGCGCTCTCCCGGGCGGCCAGGCGGCCGAGCATCAGGCTCATCTTGAGCAGGTCTTGGTAGGAGTACTCGATCTGCTTCATGTCCTCCAGCACCCGCCGGCGGCGGCCGAAGATCTCGACCGCATCGCACAGGGCGGCGAACAGGGTCTGGCGCGGGTGCGAGGCGAACAGCATCTCCTGCATCACCCGGCGCATCGCCTCGCCGGCCTTGCGCCGGCGCAGCTTGGCAGTGGGCGCTTCGGGCATGGGAATGGCGGTGGCGGGCAGGATCGAGAGGCGGATGCGCGGGAAGAGCTGCTTCGGGTACTTGCCCGAGACCCGCGAGAAGTAGCTGCGTGATGCGCCGTCGAGGCGCACCGGTACCACCGTGGCGCCGGTCTTGGCGGCGACGAAGGCCGGGCCGTCGTAGACCTTCATCAGGCTGCCGGTCTGGGTGATGCGCCCCTCGGGGAAGATCACCACCGGGCGGCCGGTTTCCAGCAGCTTGATGACCTTTTTCATGGCCATCGGGCTGGTCGGGTCCACCGCCAGGTAGTCGGTCAGCGACAGCACCAGGCGGAAGTACCAGGAGCGGGCCACCCCGGTGTGCACCACGAACACCGGGTTCACCGGCAGGAACAGGCCAAGCAGCAGCCCGTCGAGGAAGGACTCGTGGTTGGCGACGATGAGCAGGCGCTCGGCCGTGAGGGCGGCGGGGTCGCCCGCGCAGCGGATGCGGAAGAGCAGGCGGGCCAGCGTCCGCAGCAAGGATTTGAACAGTGTTTTAAACATCGCGGCTCCCAGGAAGGGCGGGATTATGCCATCCCGAATAAATAACCAAATAACTAAATTTTTCGTTATGTAAGGGCAAAAAAAAGGCCAGGAATGTCCGGGCCTAGGCCTCGTTACGCACGTAGTCCAGCACGTTGCCCAGGGTTTCCTCCAGGAACGGCCGGTTGATCCAGAAGAACACCTCCTTGCCGATCTTCTCCGACCCCAGCACCTCGGCCTCGCGCAGGATCTTCAGATGGTGCGAGACGGTGGAGCGGGTCAGGGTGGAGGCCTCGGCGATCTGCCCGACATTGAGCCGCTCGCCCTTCTCAAAGAGCAGCAGCATGCGCTGGCGGTGCTCGTCGCCCAGGGCGGTGAACACCTTGGACATGCCACGCCATTCGGGAGGGAGGGCTTGGGTGTAGTCGGATTTCATGTCGACGATCTTAGTTGTATCGATGCGTTTGGTCAACGCTGGGGCAATGCCGCTCGTGCGCAATTGTCGGGATGACCCTCTTCTTCGCTTGGATCAGGCTTGGACCCAAGAATGGGGCGGCGGAGCGGCCTTTGTCGCCTCGTCGCCCTCGACCAGCAGGCGGCCATCGTGAGCCGGGGGAATCAGGCTGGTGTGGCACCAGGTGTTTTGTCCGGCCCACCCCACGCCGCCGCCAGCGCCTCGGCAAACGCCTCGGCCAGGGGCGAGGGGGCTGGCGGCAGCGCCAGGGCCGCCTGGGCGGTGGGCGTTCCTTGCGGCCCGACCAGGGGGCGCAGCACGGCGCCGGCCGGCAGCAGGGGGGCCATGGCGTCTGGGATCAGGGCCAGGCCGAAGCCGGCCGCCACCAGTTGCAACTGGCTGGTCTTGCGCGAGGTGGCCGCTGCCGTCGCCGGGGTGAAGCCCGCTTCCAGGCACAGGTCGGTGACCCGCCGGGCGAGGCCGCCCCGCTCCCGGTGCACTGCCGAAACGAAAGCTTCTCCGGCCAGGTCGGCCAGGGCCAGTTCCTGGCGCGCCGCCAGGAGATGCTCGGCGGGCAGGGCCGCCCACAGCCGTTCTTCGGGCAGGGGGCGCAGGTGTACCGCCGGGTCGCGGCGCAGCAGGGGCAGGCGCACCAGCCCCAGGTCGGCCCGGCCGGCGGCCAGAGCGCCGATCTGTTGTTCGGAGGAGAGCCGGTCCAGATCCACCCGCACCCCGGGGCGGGCGGCGGTGAAGTCGCGCAGGGCCGCCAGCAGGGCGCCGGCCACCGGGGTCGAGCTGGAGTGGAGCAGGCGCAGTACGCCCCCTTCGCCCCGGGCCAGGCGCCGGGCGTCGTCGGCCGCCGCCTGGAGGCCCTCGGCCATGCCGGCGACGCGCTGGCGGAACAGTTCGCCGGCCGGGGTCAGGCGCACGCCCCGGGGTTCGCGCAGGAACAGGGCAAAGCCCAGCTCGTCCTCAAGCAGGCCGATCTGGCGGCTCAGGGCCGGTTGGGCGACGAACAGGGACGCCGCCGCCGGGGTGAATCCCCCCAGGTCGGCAACGGCGAGGAAGTAGCGAATCTGGCGCAGGCTAGGCATGCCGGTTTGTTATGGGGAGTTGGGTTAAATGGTATTGGTGTTATGGCACGTTCGGGGCGATGCTACCAGCACCGGCACACCTGTCGCAGTCCGATGCGCTTCCGCTCCCCGTCGGCGCGGGGCAGCCGGCGTCATTCAATTCATCTTCGCGTCCCCTTCCATGCTCCTGCCCTTCGATCCCGCCGCCCTGGGCGGCGTCCTGCCGTCCCCGTCCGCCCTGGCGGTGGCAACCCTGGCCCTGGTGGCGGCCTACGCCATCTTCACCCTGGTCGGCTTCGGCTCGGCCATGATCGCCGCCACGCCCCTGGCGGCGGTGTTGCCGGTGGCCCGCATCGTGCCGCTGCTGGCCCTGCTCGACTGCGTCGGCGCCTCGGTCCGGGGCTGGCGCGCGCGGCGGCGCATCGACCGGGGCGAGTTGGCCCGGCTGCTGCCGGGCATGGCGGCGGGCCAGGTGGTCGGGGTGACCCTGCTCGCCGGCCTGCCGGCCAATGCCCTGGCCGTGGCCCTGGGGTTGTTCGTCGCGCTCTACGGGCTGTGGGGATTGCGCGGCGGCGGCGGGACGGCTCCCGCAAAGCCCCTGGCCGCCACCTGGGCCGTACCCTGCGGTCTGGCGGGGGGGCTGCTCGGCGCTCTGTTCGGCAGCGGCGGATTCCTCTATGCCGCCTACCTGGGCCGCCGCCTGCCGGACCGGGACGCCTTCCGCGCCACCCAGGCGGTGCTAATGGCCCTGAGCACCGGCCTGCGGGTGGTGCTGTGCGCCCTGGCCGGGCTGATCGACGGCCCCCTGCTGTTGCTTGCGCTGTGCGCCGCACCGGCCATGGTGCTGGGGGTGGCCCTGGGTGGGCACCTGGACCTGCGCCTGTCCCGGGAACGCTTTACCCGGGCCCTCAATCTGGCGCTGCTGGCTGCGGGCGCGGCCCTGCTCGCCAAGGTAGGATGGGCGGCATGAATGCCGTTCTTTCCTCCATTGCCACGCCGCCGGTGTCATCCATGAGCGCCGGCTCGCTCCGCGACACCCTCCTGGCGGCCCTGGAGCGGCGCGGCTTCGTTCCCGATGCCGCCCAGGTCGGCGCCGCCGCCCGGCTGGCCCTGCTGGGCGCCCAAGTCGTGGCGAATGCAGCGCCGGCGAGTGCTTCGGCCGCCGCACCCCGGGGCATCTTCATGTGGGGCGGCGTGGGCCGGGGCAAGACCCTGCTGCTCGACCTGCTGGTGGCCAGCCTGCCACCGGGAACGGTGCTGCGCCGCCACCAGCACGCCTTTCTCGCCGACCTGCACCGGGCCGTGGCCCGGGCCCAGGAAGAAGGAGCGGAGGACGCCTTTCCCGCCGCCGTCGCCGCCCTGCTCGGGCCGGCCCGCCTGCTGGCCCTGGACGAATTCCACGCCCACGACATCGCCGACGCCCTGATCCTGGGCCGGGCCCTCACCCTGGTGCGGCAGCGGGGCGCGGCCCTGCTGTTCACCGCCAACCATCCCCCCGCCGAACTGTGGCCGGACACCCCGTTCCACCAATCCCAGGCCGAGCGCTACCAGCCCGTGGCGGCCTTCATCGCCGCCCACTGCGACCTGCTCGAAGTCGACGGCGGCCGCGACTACCGCATCGCTGCCGCGCCGGCCCCGGCGCGCTGGTGGGTGGAGTCGGGGGCGGCGGCAGATGGGGGGACAAACGCTGCAATGCCTGTCGCAGCCGTCGCGCCTGTTGCATCCGCCGACTCCACCGACTCTGCCGGCCACCCCTCCGCCCTGGCGGCCTGGCTGGGCTTGCCGGAGGGGGCGGAACATCCATCCGGCGACGGCGTGCCCCTGATGCTGGCGGGCCGGCCGGTGCCGGTGCGCTACCGGGGCGACGGGGCCCTGTGGTTCGATTTTGCCGCCCTGTGCGGCTCGCCCCGTTCCCCCGCCGACTACCTGGCCCTGGCGCTCCAGGCGTCCCGCCTGGCTATCAGCGGAGTCCCCCGCTTCGGCCCCCGGGATGGCGACGCCCTGCGCCGCTTCATCTGGCTGATCGACGCCGCCTACGAGGCCGGCGTGGCCCTGGCCGCCACGGCGGCGGCGCCGTGGGACCGGCTGCTGGCCGACGCCCCCGACCTGGCCCGCCTGCTCGGCCGCGACCTGCGCCGCTGCGAGAGCCGGCTGGCGGAGATGACGCGGCGCTTGCCACTGGGCGCCTGAGTCTCCGAACCTCCGAACCCGCTCAGGCCCGGCCCAGCACCGCATGGGCCATAGTCATATCGCGAGAAGGAGAGGGTTTTTGTCGGTAGCCGGAAAGGCGCGCCAATACTTGTTCTTGGCGGGTATGCCGTGGAGAGCCGCGCCAGTGCTTGAGATTGGCAGTGATGCCGTGAAGAACCGCGTCCTGCCTGGGGGTTGGGCGGCCTCATTTTCACCCTGCCCATCGTTTGCCCGCGTTCACCCGGTTCGGTCCGCGCCGGCGAAATAGCGTCGTGGTGACTAGCGGCGCGCAGACCGCCGTCGGCCATGGGCGGTCATCGCCACGCCAACCCCTGAAATTTGCGGTCTATAAATCCGGTTAAGCACCTAACCGGAGGCAAACGATGACACGCGTTCGCGTTAACGGCTTCACCCTCTCCCTCGACGGCTACGGCTCCGGTCCCAATCAGGACCTCGACAATCCGCTCGGCGTCGGCGGGACGGAGCTGCACCAGTGGCTCGTCCCAACCCGCACCTTCCAGCGGGCCCTTTTCGGCAAGGACGGCGGCACCACCGGGATCGACGACGATTTCGCCGCCCGCGGCTTTGAGAACGTGGGCGCCTGGATTCTCGGGCGGAACATGTTCGGCCCCATTCGCGGGGCATGGCCGGACGACAACTGGCAAGGCTGGTGGGGCGACAACCCGCCCTATCACGCGCCCGTCTTCGTCTTGACCCATCACGCCCGTTCCCCCCTCGCCATGGCCGGCGGCACGACCTTCCACTTCATCACCGGCGGCATTGGCGAGGCCCTCGACCGAGCCCGGGAGGCCGCTGCCGGCAAGGACGTGCGCATCGGCGGCGGGCCGAACACCATCCGCCAGTACCTTCGTGAAGGCCTCATCGACGAACTGCACATCGCCATCTCCCCGGTCCTGCTCGGCCGGGGCGAGCCGCTGTTCGCGGGGATTGATTTGCGGGCCCTGGGCTACGACTGCGTGGAATTCGTGGCGTCGGAAAAGGCCACCCATGTCGTCCTGCGCCGCCACGGGCGGACGGACGCCTAACGGTTGAGGTGGCCGGAAAGGCGCGCCAGTGCTTGTTCTTGGCGGGTATGCCTTGGAGAACCGCGCCAGTGCTTGCGGTTGGCGGTGATTACGTGAAGAACCGCGTCCTGCCTGGGGTTTTGGCTGCCCATCTTTCACCCTGTTCGGCCAGTGTCGGCAAAACTTGTCGTCGTGGCTGGCTGAGGTCAGGTAGCAGTCGGTCTGAAGCAGCCGATGATCGAATTGTTCGAAAGCTGCCGTAAAATGCCATTGGCACTTTTGGGTTTTGCAGGGTTTGGCCGGGAGTTTAGTTCTGTGAGTAGGATGAAAATATCAGTCAATGTGGTTGAAAAACAATTGCTTGAACCAATGGCCGTCGCATAGGTTATGCGTCATGAATCCGAGAAGCCCTGCAATATTGCTGTCCACTTCACGTTGAGCATCATGAAGGGTACGCGCTGTGACTCGTTCGGTTGCAATACTCGCTGCCGTTCTATTTCTTCTTGCTGGTATTGGGCTATTCGCGATAGTGCGGCAGTCCTCCGAAGCTGAAGCAAACACGTGTATGGAGAAATGTCGCGCCGAAGGAAAGAGTTATGTGTCAGCTCCTACGGGTATCGCAGGCAAGTTCATTGATGGTGGCCGCACTTGGTCAGAACCATCTAGAACATGCCAATGTGTTAACGCGCCAGCTATTGAGGGTACGTTTCCCGGAACCAAATGAATTGCAGCGCCCGACAGCATAAGGCAATCGATGCCAGCCTGTTCCTTAGCTATCGGCTGTTTCAGGCCTGTAGTTTCCCCACATCAAGCGCAGTGACGCCCAACAACCCGGTGCCGAACACCCGCCTTGGCTTTCCTGTTGCGCCTCGCGCGGCAGTCCGCTTACCTTCACCGTCGGGCGTCATGAGAACTGTCTTTGCTATCGCTGCTTCGTTTGTAATTCTGTCTGGCGCGTGGGCTGACGAAAGTTACACCGTCCGCAATGATGGTTTTGGTCCTGTGCGCGTAGGAATGACAAAGGCAGAAGTATCCCGAGCCCTCGGGGAGCCAATTATTCGCACAGCTGGGGCCGGAGATTTCGAGTGCGAGTATCTCCGCCCAGCCGAGCACTGGAAAGGGGTCACGTTCATGTTTTCTCGTGGCCGCGTAGCGCGCGTTGATGTCCGTGAGGGCGCAACGAAAACTGCTGCAGGCATCCGCCTTGGTGACAACATCTCGAAGGTCATGGAGGCATACCGTGGCCGGATAGAAGTCACCCCGCACCAGTACATCCCAGAACCGGAAGGTAAGTACCTCACTGTGAAATCCGTAAACGGTAAGCGGGCCATTCGCTTCGAAACAGATGGTGACCGGGTTGTCACGTTCTACGCAGGGCGCTTCCCCGAGGTCCAATACGTTGAGGGGTGTCTGTAAATGACGCCCAACCCTGCGGTTAACCCGGACCTACCGCAAAAGGCGTGGTAGTCCGCTTACCTAATCGTTAGAGCCCACATGAGCTTCCTTTCTCGCCTATTTGGTCACAAGCCGAGTTCCTCCCCCGCGAAGCACGTTGTCACGTTCGATGAAGAAAAGATCGTCAGCACAATGCCGGATGGAAGGCAAGAGGTTGTCCGCTGGGACGATCTTGTTGAAATCAGCATTGTTACTACTGACGAAGGCCCGTTCGTCGACGACGTCTTTTGGGTTCTGTCGGGTTCGTCTTCTGGTTGCCTGGCTCCGAGTGAGGCCGAAGGTACCAAGGAGCTTTTGCTCAAATTGCAGCAGTTGCCGGGTTTCGACAATGAGGCCGTTATCCGTGCTATGGGAAGTGCATCAAACGCAAAGTTTCTTTGCTGGCGGCGCGAAAGTGAGCTTTAACCCGCCGGTTGAGAGGAGCCGCCGAGAAGCTGCGTTTCTCGGTTCCCTACGCGGCTTCGCCGCTTCGGCGGCCCCTCGCCTAACACGTTAGGTGCTTTCAATTGGGGCCGAAAACTCAGGAGCTAGTTAGCGTCCTCGATAAGCTCGCTGCCCTTCTTGACGGCGACGGAGGTAGGCACTGGAGTGCCTGGGTGCGAAAGGCCAAGGCACACCTGCTCAACTCAGACTACTCAGGTATTGAATATCTGCTTTCAGCCTACGGTGGCATGGGCTCAATCAACGATGTTGTTCTTGGCCAAAGCTACAACAATGGTGTTTTCGATTGGAAATCACGGCGCATTGAACTGAACGAAGAATTTGCAAAACTCCGTAACAAGGCATGGGAATTGGCCAATGCCATTAAGCGCTCACAATAACCACTACGCATCTAGCAGTGTAGTCAATCGGACACCTGCTTGACTGCCTCAATCTTGGGTTTCTGAGCGGCGCTTGCTGCTCATAACGCCTCCCTGTGACCTTAAGTTTAAGGCTCAGAAGTGTCTACCAGTTCCGGGGTGATTCAAGTTGTTTGGTGATTTTGCGTAGTGGAGATGGTTTTTTTTGGTTGACATTAGGGGGTGAGTCATGAAGGCGATGTTTGCTTTTGTTTTGTGTATTTTTGGGGTGTTTACTGTGCAGGCAGGGGAAAAATTGGATTTTTCCGATATTACAAGTCGCGAAAAAGCTGAAGCGTTGTACGCGCAAGGAAAGCTTGAACAAATTACTTTGTTTCCTCGTGAGTTTGGTGGGCAAGAAACCCCTTTGAATACTATTTTTGTGCCGATAGGGGTTGGTGATGCTAAAAATAAAGTTACAGGAATGCTGGTGCGCTACTTTAGTGATGGTTTGATTAATAAGCTGGTCGTGGAGCCTGAATATAAAGGAGATAGTTTTATTCCGTCGCGTATCAAAATGCGGGCTTGGCACACAGAGCGGAAGGGGGAGTTCACTCCCTCAATCGAGGTTTGGTAATGCCCCTTAGGGCTACTAATCGACTTGGATCATAACGGGTCGATTTGTGCTGATTAGGGCAGATGCAATTCTGCATTCAGCAGGAAGCGATTTCACGCCTCCTCTCCATTACCGCTGCCCTGACCTGCCATCAGCAGCCGCGCCGGCCCCTGCTCCCAGGGTCAAACCTTAAGCAAATCCGCCCGCCCCCCCAGCCAACGCATCAGGTGGGCATCAGCGGTCGTTGGGGCATGGGCGATCAGCCAGGCGGCGGTGTCGCGGGCGGCGTCCACCAGGTCGGTGTCCCGTTCCAGGTCGGCGTAGCGCAGCATGGGCACGCCGCTCTGGCGGTGGCCGATGAATTCGCCGGGGCCGCGTAGGTGCAGGTCTTCCCGGGCGATGGCGAAGCCGTCGGTGTTTTCGTAGATGACCTTGAGCCGGGCCCGGGCGGTTTCCGACAGCGGGTGTCCAAACAGCAGCACGCAGGCCGATTCCGCCGCGCCCCGGCCGACCCGGCCGCGCAGCTGGTGCAGCTGCGACAGGCCGAAGCGTTCGGCGTGCTCGATCACCATCAGGCTGGCATTGGGCACGTCCACGCCGACCTCGATCACCGTGGTGGCCACCAGCACGTCCAGCTCGTGGGCGGCGAAGGCGGCCATCACCGCAGCTTTTTCGTCGGCTTTCAGGCGGCCGTGCACCAGGCCGATGCGGCGGTGGGGCAGGTCGGTCTTGAGGTGTTCGAAGGTGTCCACCGCCGTCTGCAATTGCAGGGCTTCCGATTCCTCGATCAGGGGGCACACCCAGTAGGCCTGGCGGCCGCCGGTGCAGGCCCCGTCCACGGCGGCGATGACCTCGTCGCGGCGGGCGTCGGAGATGAGCTTGGTGCGGATCGGCGTGCGCCCCGGCGGCAGTTCGTCGATCACCGACACGTCCAGGTCGGCGTAGTAGGTCATGGCCAGGGTGCGCGGGATGGGGGTGGCCGACATCATCAGCTGGTGCGGGTTGCCACCCTTCTGCTTGAGGGCCAGCCGCTGGGCCACGCCAAAGCGGTGCTGCTCGTCCACGATGGCCACGCCCAGGCGGGCGAACTCGACCCCGTCCTGGATCAGGGCGTGGGTGCCCACCACCAGTTGGCCGTCGGCCCCGGCCCTGGCCTGCATCTCGCGCTTGGCCTTGGGCTTGAGGCTGCCGGTGAGCCACAGCACCTCGATGCCGAGCGGTTCGAGCCAGTCGCGCAGCTTCTTGTAGTGCTGCTCGGCGAGGATTTCGGTGGGGGCCATGAAGGCCGCCTGGTAGCCCGATTCGATGGCGCGCAACGCCGCCAGGGCGCCGATCACCGTCTTGCCGCTGCCCACGTCGCCTTGCAGCAGGCGCTGCATCGGGTGGCCCTGGGCCAGGTCGGCGGCGATCTCGTCCCACACCCGCTGCTGGGCGCCGGTGAGGGCGAAGGGTAGCTGGCGCAGCAGGGCGGCGGTCAGGGTCGGCGCCCCGTTCAAGGCCGGGGAATCCTTGGCCCGGCGCGCCGCGTGGGCGCGGCGCAGGCACAGCTGCTGGGCGAGCAGTTCGTCGAACTGGACCCGGCGCCAGGCCGGGTGGTGCCGGTCGGAGAGTTCTTCGAGCTGGGCGGCGAAGTCGTCTTCCGGCGGCGGGGCGTGCAGCAGGGTCAGGGCTTCGTCCAGGGACGGCAGGCCCAGGTCGGCGCGCACCGCTTCCGGCAGGGTCTCGGCAAAGCCGCCGGCCTGGCGCAGGGCGGTGAGCGCCACGGCGATGCGTTTGCGCAGAATCGGCTGGGAGACGCCGGCGGTGGTCGGATACACCGGGGTGAGCCGGTCGGGCAGGGCCTCGCCGTCGTCCACCACGCGGATACGCGGATGGACCAGCTCCGGGCCGAAGAAGCCGGGCCGCACCTCGCCGAAGGCCCGCACCAGGCGGCCATTGTCCCGGGCGGTTTCGAACTGCTGGGTCTGGCTGCCGTAGAAGTTGAGAAAGCGCAGCCAGGCTTCCCGTCCGCTGCTGCCGATCAGCTTGACCACCAGCTGGCGGCGCGGCCGGTACTGGACGTTTACGTCCGCCACCCGGCCTTCCACCACCACCGGGGCGCCCAGGGGCGCCTGGCCGGCCGGGTAGGCCCGGGTCTCGTCCTCGTAGCGGATCGGCAGGTGCAGGGCGAAGTCTTCCAGCCGGGTCAGGCCCAGCTTGGCGAACAGGTCGTCCCGGCCTTTTCCTGCAGCGGGCTTGCCCGGCTTGGCGCCTTTCTTGGCCGCCGCGCCCTTGCCCGCCGCCGGGGCCTTGCGCCCGTCGGGGCCGCGGCCCGGGGGCAGGGCGGCGGCCGTGGCTCCGTCGCCGGCGGCGGCGAGGGGCGTGGGTTTTGCAGCGCGGGGCGGCAAGGGGGCGCTAGCGCGAGGAGGTTTAGCCGATCACCAGCACGGCGTCGGCTTCGACCTGGGCGCCCCGGGGCAGGGAGGCCACGCCGATGGCGGCGCGGGCGGGGAAGGGCTCGGCGAAGTAGCGGGTCATGGCTTCGTTCACCTTGGCGAAGTTGCCCAGGTCGGTGAGGAAGACGTTGACCTTGACCGCGTCGTTGAGGCTGCCGCCGGCGGCTTCGGCCACGGCTTTCAGGTTGTCGAAGACGCGCGCGATCTGGGCGTCGATGCCTTCTTCGAGCTGCATGGTGGCCGGGTTGAGACCGATCTGGCCGGACATGTAGACGGTGTCGCCGACCTTGACGGCCTGGGAGTAGGTGCCGATGGCGGCGGGGGCGTTGGGGGTGGCGATGATGGTACGGGCCATGGCGGTCTCCTGGGTCGGGTGGGGATGGGCGCGGGCGCCCGGTAAGGACCGCATGGTAAAGGATGGGGGCGGTCCCGGGCGAGGGCGCGCACGGGCGGCGGCGCGGGTGGGATGGAAAAATGCGTCCGATAGGGATGTCCGAGCCGCGTTCGGCGGGGCGGGCGTGTGCCGGTGGTGGGCGTGAAAAGGTGCGGCGGCACCCAGGGCTGTTTGGCTTCTATGTATTAATTTTTCTAATGTTTAATTTATCGCGCTTGGCCAAGCTCAAGAGCTGGCGCGGACTTTGTCTTTCGCGCGTGCCGGATACTTGAAATTTATTCATATATTGCCCGGGGCAGGCCGGCCGGCGCTCCTCTGGATGCGGCGCCGGCGGCGCGCGGGGGCAGGGGACGGTTACAGGGGTGCGACCTACGCTTTTAGCATCCATCAAAGGCAGCTGGGCGGCGCCTTCCTAGAATCCGCCGGCCAGCCGCCCCGGCTTGCGGGGCGGGCATCTCCTGAATACCTGAATTCGTAGAAAGGTTTCCACCGTGAAAAAATCCTCCGCCCTCTCC
Source organism: Oryzomicrobium sp. (assembly GCF_021287045.1). GTDB lineage: Bacteria > Pseudomonadota > Gammaproteobacteria > Burkholderiales > Rhodocyclaceae > Oryzomicrobium. The sequence continues at coordinate 61,175 of NZ_JAJTBG010000011.1, forward strand.
CTGCTCGCCGCCGCCCTGCTCGCCACCACCCTCGCCGCCTGCGGCAAGGACGAGGCGCCCAAGACCGAGGCCGCCCCGGCCGCCGCCGCCGCGCCGGCTCCCCAGGCCGCGGCGCCTGCCGCTCCCGCCGCCGATGCCGGCCATGCCGCCGAAGGCGAAGCCCCCTACAAGCAGGTGTGCGTGATGTGCCATGGTGCCGGCGTGGCCGGCGCGCCCAAGGTGGGCGACAAGGCCGCCTGGGAACCCCGCGTCGCCCAAGGCAAGGACACCCTCTACAAGCACGCCATCGAAGGCTTCTCCGGCCAGGCCGGGATGATGCCGGCCAAGGGCGGCAACCCCTCCCTGTCCGACGACCAGGTCAAGGCGGCGGTGGACTTCCTGGTGTCCAAGGTCCAGTAAGGTTCGGGCAAACGTTGCGGCGGCCCTGTGAGCCGGGCTACCGCGACGCCGCGATTCAAGCAGCGGGGAGGCGATGGCCTCCCCGTTGTCGTTGACGGGCCGGTCTTGGTGGAAACGCCGGGGCGGTCCGGCCGATGGCACCGTGCTCCTGGGCGCCGCGCCTACCGCCGGGCCGGGCGCCGTGCCGTTCCGCTCGCCCGGTTGCCCCGGTTCCCCACGTTTTCCCCCGCCGGATTGCCGAACCCGGCAGTGCCGCTAGGCACTTTTACCTAGGCGCACCGGCAGTTGCGCCTATGGGGCTGCGCTATCCCCACAATTTTCGTGGGGGTATTGGCGGCTTAACCTGACATCGTCCCTATCTCCCTGTGGAGCGATGTCATGCACGACCTCCCCTGCGCTTCTTCCTGCTCCGGCGGCGACGTCCCGGACGGCCGGCGTCGGGCCTTCCTCAAGGTGCTGCCGGCGGTCACCGCCGGTGCCGCCTCCTTGGCCGCCCTGCCGGCCGAGGCCGCCGAAGGCGCCAAGCCCCACTGGGGCATGCTGGTGGATGCCCGCCAGTGCATCGGCTGCCAGGCCTGCACCGTGGCCTGCATCATGGAAAACGTGGTGCCCGAGGGCAGCTTCCGCACCGTGGTGTCCACCTACGCGGTGACCACCGGCGAGGGCGCCGCCGCCGTCACCGGCACCCACGTCCTGCCCCGCCTGTGCAACCACTGCGACAACCCGCCCTGCGTGCCGGTGTGCCCGGTGGGCGCCACCTTCAAGCGCGAGGACGGCGCCGTGCTGGTGGACGGCGAGCGCTGCGTCGGCTGCGCCTACTGCGTCCAGGCCTGCCCCTACGACGCCCGCTTCATCAACCACCACACCGGCAAGGCCGACAAGTGCACCTTCTGTAGCCACCGGGTCGAGGCCGGGCTGCTGCCGGCCTGCGTCGAGACCTGCGTCGGCGGCGCCCGGGTGTTCGGCGACCTGAACGACCCGAAGAGCGAAATCCGCCGTCTGATGGCCGACGCCAAGGACGAGCTGAAGGTGCTCAAGCCCGAGCAGGGCACCCGGCCCCAGGTCTTCTACGTCGGCCTCGACCCGCGCCTGCAAGGCAAGGTGGACGGCACCCAGACCCCGGCCCTGAGCGGGCTCACCTGGCAACCCAAGAGCCACGGAGGCTGACATGACCAACCCGCAAATCGTCGAAGTGGTGAACGTGGCCCGGGACGTGGCCTGGCTGCCCTGGGCGGTCCAGTACTTCTTCCTGATCGGCCTGTCCGCCGGGGCCTTCCTGCTGTCCCTGCCCGGCGAGGTGTTCAAACGCCCGGGCTGGACCGGCATCTCCCGGCGCGCCCTGCTCGCCGCCCTGCTGTGCGGCCTGACCGCGCCGGTGGCCCTGCTCGCCGACCTGCACCAGCCGGGGCGCTTCCTCAACTTCTACCTGCATCCCAACTTCGGTTCCTGGATGGCCTGGGGCGCCTTCTTCATCCCCCTCTACCTGGGCGGGTTGATGCTCTACGCCTGGCTGGTCCTGCGGCCCGCCCTGCTGCGCCTGGCCGAGTCCCCGGACACCGCGCCGCTGCTCGCCCCCTGGTACCGGCGCCTGGCCTACGGCGGCCTGGAAAGCCCCACGGCGATCGCCGCCGCCGCCCTGCTCACCGGCCTGGGGGCGCTGTTGGTGCTGCTGTACACCGGCATGGAGGTGATGGTGGTGCGCGCCCGGCCCCTGTGGGATACGCCGCTGCTGCCGGTGCAGTTCGCCGTCACCGCCCTGGCCGGCGCCGTGGGCCTGGTCCTGCTGCTGGAGCGGCGCTTCGCCGCCGAACCGGCCGATACCCTGCCGCGCCTCAACCGGGTGCTCGCCGCCACCCAGGTGGCTGCACTGCTGGTGGGGGCGGTATGGCTGACCCTGGGCTTGTTCGGCCTGTCGCCGAGCCACGCCGAAGCACTGGCCGAAGTGGCGCCTTCCGCCGCCTGGCGCATCACCGCCCTGTGGGCCGCCGGCTCCGCCGCCGCCACCCTGTGGCTGGCCTGGCGCCGTCCCGCCCACGGCCTGCTGGTGGGGCTGATCGCCCTGCACTCGGCCTGGATGATGCGCTGGACCGTGTTCATCGGCGGCCAGGAAATCCCCAAGATCGGCGCCGGCTACTACCGCTACCAGCTGCCCCTGGGCCACGACGGCCTGCTCGGCATCGTCGGCACCGCCGGCCTGTGGCTGCTGCTCTTCATCCTCCTCACCTCCTTCCTGCCCTGGGGCGACGACACCCGTCGCGCCGGGCGGGCGTAAGGAACCTTCGCGGGGTAACGACCATGAAACTGCCCAAACTCTCCCGTCGCCAGATGCTCGCCGCCGGCGGGGCCACCGCCTTCGCCGCCGGGTTCTCGCAAACCGCCGTGCGCATGGGCGAAAAGGTCCTCGGCCACGACGCGCCCAAGCACAAGACCGCCGGCGAGGCGCCGGAGCCCGAGTTCCGCATCGACCCGGCCAGCGGCAAGCTGTGGATCAACCCGGCCCAGCAGGTCAGCTACACCATGTGCACCGGCTGCACCACCTTCTGCGGCGTGCGGGTGCGCATCGACCGGGCCAGCGGCAAGGTGCTGCGCGTCGCCGGCAACCCCTACAGCCCCCTGTCCACCGACCCCCACCTGCCGATGAAGGCCAGCGTGCGCGACAGCTTCGTCGCCCTGTCGCGCTTCAACGAAAAGGGCCTGGCCGGGCGCTCCACCGCCTGCGGCCGGGGCAACGCCGTGTTGCAGCAGATGGATTCGCCCTTCCGCGTGCTCACCCCGCTGAAGCGGGTGGGGCCGCGCAACTCCGGGCGCTGGCAGCCGATCTCTTTCGCCCAGCTGGTCAAGGAAGTCACCGAGGGCGGCGACCTGTTCGGCGAAGGCCCGGTGGCCGGCCTCAAGGCCCTGCGCGACTTCTCGCCGATCGATCCGGAACGTCCCGAGCTGGGCCCCAAGGTGAACCAGGTGGCGGTGCTCAACAGCACCAACGAAGGGCGCGAGAACTTCGCCCGGCGCTTCATGCAGAAGGCCTACGGCACCCTCAACTTCGTCGGCCACGGCTCCTACTGCGGCGGCGCCTACCGCTCCGGTTCCGGCGCGGTGTTCGGCGACATGAAGAAGATGCCCCACGGCAAGCCCGACTTCCAGAACGCCGAGTTCGTGCTGTTCATCGGCACCGCTCCGGGCCAGGCCGGCAACCCGTTCAAGCGCCAGGGCACCCTGATCGCCAAGGCTCGCACCACCGGCGCCATGAACTACGTGGTGGTGGACCCGGTGCTGACCAATGCCGACAACCGGGCCGTGGGCGACCGGGCCCGCTGGGTGCCGATCCGCCCGGGCACCGACGGCGCCCTGGTGATGGGCATGATCCGCTGGATGTTCGACAACGGCCGCATCAACGCCGACTTCCTGGCCCTGCCCAACCAGGCCCTGGCCGAGGCCGCCGGCGAGCCGTCCTTCGCCAACGCCACCCACCTGGTGGTGGCCCAGCCCGGCCATCCCCGGGAAGGGCGCATGCTGCGCGGCTCGGACTTGGGCCTGCCTGTGGAGGAGGTCGACCGTTACAAGGAGGCGGACCCCTTCGTCACCCTGAGCGGCCCCCTCGATGCCGGCGGCAAGCCGGTGCCGATCGGCCAGGCGAAGGGCCCGGCGCCCCTGTTCGTGGACACCGAGATCGAGGTTGGCGGCAAGCCCCTGCGGGTCAAGTCGGCCCTGCAACTGCTCAAGGAAGAGGCCGAGGCCCACACCCTGGCCGACTATGCCCGGGACTGCGGCGTGCCCGAGCACGTCATCGCCGGCCTGGCCGAGGAATTCACTGCCCACGGCCGCAAGGCGGCGGCCATCGCCCACGGCGGCATGATGGCCGGCAACGGCTTCTACAATGCCTTCGGCGTGATCATGCTCAACGTGCTGATCGGCAACGTGAACCGCCCCGGCGGCCTGGTGGCCAACGGCGGCGGCTTCAAGGACGACGGCGAGGGGCCGCGCTACAACCTGGACAGCTTCGCCGGCATGGTCAAGCCCACGGGCATTCCCCTGGGGCGCAACGTGCCCTTCGAGAAGACCAGCGAGTTCGCCAAGAACAAGGCCGCCGGCAAGGCCTACCCGGCCCAGGCCCCCTGGTTCCCCAACGCCCCGGGGCTGGTCACCGAGTGGTTCACCTCGGCCCTGTCCGGCTACCCCTACTCGCTCAAGGCCCTGATCCTGTGGAGCAGCAACCCGCTCTACGGCATCCCCGGCCTGCGCCGCCAGGTGGAAAAGGATCTGGCCGACCCGAAGAAGCTGCCCCTGATCATTTCCATCGACCCCCTGATCAACGAGAGCAACGCCTACGCCGACTACATCGTCCCGGATTCGCTACTCTACGAGAGCTGGGGCTGGGCATCGGCCTGGAACGGGGTGCCGACCAAGGCGTGCACCGCCCGCTGGCCGGTGGTGGAGGCCAAGGCGGCCAAGACGCCCGACGGCCAGCCCATCGCCATGGAGAGCTTCTTCATCGCCCTGGCCAAGGCCATGGACCTGCCCGGCTTCGGCGACAAGGCGATCAGCGACGCCGAGGGCAATGCCTATCCCCTCAAGCGTGCCGAGGACTGGTACCTGCGCGGCGGCGCCAACATCGCCTGGCTGGGCAAGGAGCCGGTGGCGGACGCCAGCGACGAGGACATCATCCTGGCCGGGGTGGAGCGCCTGCGCCCGCTGCTGGAGGCGACCTTGAAGCCCGAGGAGGTGCGCAAGGTGGCCTTCCTGCTGTCCCGGGGCGGCCGCTACCAGCCGGCCAAGGACGTCCGCGACGAGGACAACCCGGAGTGGATGCGCAACCGCCTGAAAGCCATGCTGCACGTGTGGAACGACAACGTGGGCGGCAGCCGCCACAGCATCACCGGCAAGCGCTTCGTCGGCTGCCCGAGCTGGCAGCCGGCCCGCTTCGCCGACGGCACCCCGGTGCGCCAGGTCTATCCGGAGAGCAAGTGGCCGATGCAGCTGATCAGCTTCAAGTCGGCGTTGCAGAACTCCTACTCGATCGCCGCCGACCGGCTGCTCGGGGTCCATCCGGAAAACCCGGTGATCCTCCATCCCCAGGACGCCGAGGCCATCGGCGTGACCACCGGCGACCGGGTGGAGATCCGCACTCCGGGCGGCGCGGTACGCTCCCGGGTGCTGGTGCACGGCGGGGTGATGCCCGGCGTGGTGGCGGTGGAGCACGGCTTCGGCCACAAGGAGCTGGGGGCCCGCGCCCACCAGATCGGCGACCGGGAGCAGCCCCACAAGCCGCATCTGGCGGCGGGCATCAACCTCAACGACCTGGGGGTGCCCGACCCGACCCGCAAGGACCGGGGCCTCTGGGTGGACCCGGTGTCCGGCACCGCCGTGCGCCAGGGCCTGCCGGCCAAGGTGGTGCGGGTGTAACGCCGGAGCGATGTGGAAGCAGCCCACCGGGGGGAGGGCGACGTGAAACGGGGGGGCAGCTGCTCCCCCGTTTTTTTGTGCGGATGCTTGGAACCTGGGGCTACGGTAGCGCCAGGCGCCGGGGCGTTCAGTCCAGGCTCTTCGGATCGGCAGCCAGCATCAGGCGCACCAGGTCGGCGGCGGAGTTGGCGCCGGTCTTTTCCATGATGTGCTGGCGGTGGGCGTGGACGGTGCGCTCGCTGATGTCGAGCCGGGCCGCCACCCGCTTGTTGGGGTGCCCCAGGGCGAGCAGGCGGGCCACTTCGATCTCCCGGGGCGACAGGGCGTGCAGGGAACGGCGGGCGTCCTCGGCGCGCTGGGCGGCGCTGATCAGCTCGCCGCTCTTGCGCACGGCGTGGCCCACGGCGTCGATCAGGACCTGGTCCTTGAACGGCTTCTCGATGAAGTCGGCGGCGCCCTGCTTCATCGCCTGCACCGCCAGGGATACGTCGGCGTGGCCGGTGATGAAGATCACCGGGATGCGGAAGCCCCGGGCGACCATTTCCTGCTGCAACTCCAGGCCGCTCATGGAGGGCATGCGGATGTCCACCACCAGGCAGCCCGGGGGGCCGCGCCGGTAGGCGTCGAGCAGGGCCTCGGCGCTGGCGTAGGTGGCGACCCGCCAGCCGACGGATTCGAGCAGGAAGGCGATGGACCGGCGCAGCGCGGCGTCGTCGTCCACCACGTGGATCAGGGCGTCTTCAAGGGGCGGCAGGGTGCTCATGGCGGGGTAGGGTAAAGCATAGGGCCAGTCCCGGGCTATCGGCATTTTGGCTACCTGCCGGATCGTCCGCATTGCCAAAATCGACTGAATTCCCCGGCTCCGCCCACAGGCGGCCGCCGTGGGCCTCGATGATCGAGTGGCAGATGGCCAGCCCCAGACCCAGGCCGTCGGGCTTGGTGGTGAAGAAGGGCTCGAACAGGCGCTCGCTCAGGCCGTCGGGCAGCCCCGGGCCCCGGTCGATCACCGCGATCCGCACCTTGTCCTCCGGCCGCTCCGGGTCCGGCGCCAGGCGCAGGGTCACGGTGCGGCGCCCGGGGGGCAGGCCCTGGGTGGCGTCGGCGGCGTTCTTGAGCAGGTTCACCAGCACCTGCTGGATTTGCAGCGGGTCCATGTCCACCGTGGCGTCCGCCGGCAGCCGGTCGTCCACCTCGATGGCCGGGGCGTTGGCCATCATGCCGGTGAGCAGGGCCACCGCCTCGCCGGCCACCTCGCCGGGGGCGCGGGGCTCCCGCACCGCCGCCCGCTTGCGCGAGAAGGCGCGGATGCGCTGCATGATCGCCGCCGCCCGTTCGGCCTGGGCGGCGATTTCCTGGCTGGCCTCGCGCACCGCCTCGGGGGCCAGGCGCCCGGCGTCCTGGCGGCGGATCAGGCTGCTGGCGTAGTTGCCGATGGTGGCCAGGGGCTGGTTCAGCTCGTGGGCCAGAGTGCTCGACAGTTCCCCCAGGATCGACAGCCGCGACAGGTGCTCGGCCTGCTCCTGGTGGTGGCGCATGCGCGCCTCGGCCTCGTCCCGGGCGGCCAGGGCGGCGCGCAGCTCGGCGGTGCGGTCCAGCACCTTGTATTCGACCCGCACCACGTGGATCACCCAGCCGGCCAGGGCCAGGAACACCAGCACCAGCCAGTGCCAGTAGCGCCGCGCCAGCCCCTGCAGGGTCGATTCGCGCAAGTAGGCGTAGGGGCCGGTCTGCAAGTCCTGGTACAGCTCGCGCACCGACTGGTAGTCCGCCGGCACGGTCCAGGCCATGCCTTCCGGCGAGGTGGGCATGGACAGGAGGGCGGTGGCCACCGCCTTGGCCAGCTGGGGCGAATCGTGGGCGGTGGCGGTGGTGGTGGCGATGACCCAGTCCGGGTAGAGGTCGGAGGACAGCAGGCAGGGAAAGCCCGTCGCCTGGCGCGGCGCCAGCACCCGGTAGTCGTCCAGGCGCAGCTTGCCCGCCTTGGCCAGGCTCTCCAGCAGGCAGGCGCGGACGATGCCCACGTCGGCGCTACCGTCGTGGACCGCCTCCAGCACCTGGGACATGGGGAAGCCGACGAAGCGGCGCTCGGCGAAGGCCGATTCGTGGTCGATGCCCTGGCGTTGCATCTCCCGGGCCGCCACCAGGTAGCCGCCGAAGGCGTCCGGGGAAACGGCGGCCAGGCGCTTGCCGGGAAGGTCGGCCAGGGTGGCGAGGTCGGTGCGGTCGGCCCGCACCACGATGGCCGAGCCGACGGCGGCGGCGGCATCGGTGGCGGGGGAGTCCAGGGTGGCGATGCGCGACACGCCCTGTTCCGCCTCCAGGGCCACGTACTGGCCGCCGTTGGTGATGACGAAATCCACCTGGCGCTGGCGCACCGCCTCGGCCAGCCCCGGGTTGTCGTAGAAGGTCAGCACGAAGCGGCGCTGGGGCAGGGCAGCGTTGAGCCGCTCGGCCACGTGGGACCAGTCGTAGTGGGCGGCCTCCACCCCTTCGTAGGCGAGCACGCCGATATGCACGGCCTGGACCGCCGGCGCCGCCTGCACCGCGTGCGGTGGCGCGGTCCGGGGTGCGGCCAGGGCCGGGGCGAAGCACCCCGGCGCGGCCAGGACCGCGGCCAGGACTGTCCAGCGGGCCCGGCGCTGGAGCCGGGCAGCGCCGGCGGACGGGCTCATGGCCGGCCGCCGGCGACCCAGTCCACCACCGCGTCCAGGGCCGGCAGGGCCTGGCGGGCGCGGGCGTGCTGGGCGATGGCCACCACCACCCACCAGCGGCCGCTGCGGTCCGGCACGAAGCCGGCCAGGGCGCGCACATTGTCCAGGCTGCCGGTCTTGAGCCGGGCCCGGCCCCGGGCGGGGGAATTCTGGAAGCGCCGCTTCAGGGTGCCGTCCACGCCGGCCACCGGCAGGGAGGCGAGCAGTTCGGGCATCACCGGGCTCGCCCAGGCGCTTTGCAGCAGCCGGGCCAGGCCCAGGGCGGTGACGGTCTCGCTGCGCGACAGGCCCGAGCCGTTGTCCACCACGATGCCCTCGCCGGCCAGCCCCCGGGCGGCGAGCCAGGCCTGGAGCCGTTCCCGGGCCTGGTCCGGCCCGGCGGGGACGGCATTGCCGGCGGTGGTTGTGTTGCGGCCGAGCAGCAGGAACAGCTGGCGGGCCATCACGTTGTTGCTGAACTTGTTGATGTCGCGCACCAGCTCGCCGACGCTGGCCGAGTCGATGGCGGCCACCGGGCGGCTGCCCGGCGGGAGCGCGCCGTCGCGCACCTGGCCGCCGATCTCGCCGCCGCTTTCTTCCCACAGGGCCCGGGCCATGGCGGCGGAGAACCGTTCCGGCGGCAGGGGCGACAGGTAGAGGCTCTGCTCGCCGCAGGCGGCGGCGTAGTTGCCGGACAGCACCAGGGTGTCGCTGTTGTCGCCGAAGGACGGCTGGATCAGTTCGCGCCAGTCGCCGCAGGGGCCGGCGACGAGTTGCAGGCGGGAGAGGACGCGCAGTCCGGCCAGGGGCGTTTCCAGCACCGCCTGGACCGCTTGGCGGGCTGGGTCGGGGGCCAGGGTCAGCTTGAGGGCGTGGAAGTTCACCAACAGGCCGTCGGGGCCGGCGTTGTAGGGGCGCAGGCCCTCGCCGTCGAAGGCGCCGGGGTCGTGGGGTGGCGGGGCCAGGGCGGAGCGGTCGAGCACCAGGTCGCCGGCAATCCGCCGGATGCCCCGGGCCCGGGCGCTGTGGAACAGGCTCCACAGGGATTCGGCGGTGAGGCGCGGGTCGCCGCCGCCCACCAGCACCAGGTCGCCCTTGAGCACGCCGTCCTCCACCGGGCCGGTGGCGCGCAGTTCGGTGCGGAAGGTGGCGGCCGGGCCGAGCAGGTCCAGGGCGGCGTAGGTGGTCACCAGCTTCATGGTCGAGGCCGGCTGGACCGGTGCGTCGGCGCGCAGGGCCAGGCGCGGCCGGCCGCCGTCGGCGGGGGCCACCACCACTGCCAGGGCGCCGGCCGGCAGGTCGGCCTGGGCCAGGATCTGGCGCGCCGCCGGGGGCAGGTCGGCGGCCAGGGCAGGGGCCGCGGGCAGCAGGGCCGCCACGAGGAAAAACGCCGCGGCGGTGAGGCGGCGGCGTTGGAAGGGGGAAAAGCGCGGCATCAGGGAGTGGCGTGGAGGGTGAAGCCCTGAAGCATAGCCTTCAAGCGCCCGGACGTGGCGCGCAATTCCTCGGTGGCCGTCCGGGCCTCTTCGGCGCTGGCGGTGTTGCGGGCGATCAGTTCGGCGATGTGCTCCATGTTGCCGGCCACTTCCTCGCTGGCGGCGCCCTGCTGGCGCGAGGCTTCCGAGATGTGGCTGGCCATGGCCGCCACCTGCTGGGAGGCAGTGGTGATGCCGGCCAGGCCGGCGACGCTCTCGCGCAACATGCCGATGCCGCTGGCCACCTCGTCCTGGGCCTGGTCCATGGTGCGCACCGCCTCGCCGGCGGCGGCCTGGATCTCGCCGATGGTGGCGGCGATGTCGGCGGTGGAGTGGGTGGTGCGCTCGGCCAGCTTGCGCACTTCGTCGGCCACCACGGCGAAGCCGCGGCCGGCCTCGCCGGCCCGGGCCGCTTCGATGGCGGCGTTGAGGGCCAGCAGGTTGGTCTGGGCGGCGATCTCCTGGATCACCTGGGTGATCTGGCCGATCTTGTCGATGGAGCGGCCCAGGGCGTCGATGGTGGTGCTGGAGGCGGTCACCGTGTCCACCACCTTCTGGGTGGCGGCCATGCTGGCGTCGATCTGCTGCTGGCTGCTTTCCACCAGCTGGCGGGCGTTGCCGGCGGCATCGGCCATTTCGGCGGCGCTGCCGGCCACGCCCTGGACCGAGTGGCTGAACTCCTCGGTGCCGGCGGCGGCGCTGGCCACCTGGTCGGCCTGGCGGGCCGACTGCTGCTGCACGGCGATCATGCGCTCCTGCAAGTCGTCGCTGCGCCCGGCGATGCCGGTGGCGGCGCTGTCGATCTTGTCGAGCATGGCCTTGAGGTGGGCCTGCATGGTGGCCAGGTTGCTGAGCAGGCGGCCGGCTTCGTCCCGGCCGTCGATGGCGATGGAGTCGGTCAGGTTGCCTTCGGCGATCCGGTCGAAGTGGCGCACGGCCCGGGACAGGGGGCGGACGATGGCCCGGGAGAGCAGCCACCAGCCGGCCAGGGCGGCCAGCAGGGAACAGGCGATGCCGGCCACGGCCAGGTTGCGGATCAGGTTGGCGCGCTGGTCGGAGTTGGCCAGGGCGTCCCGGGCGTCCTGCTGGAAGCGTTCCAGCACCTGGCCGCTGGCGGCGCTCAACTCGGCGTAGATCGGGTTGAGCTGCTTGAGCAGGTGCTCGTTGGCCGCCTGGAACTGGCTGGCGGACAGGGCGTCGATGACCGGGCGCAGGCCTTCCTTGGCGTAGCGCACGCGCAGGGTGGCGAGCTTGCCGATGGCCTCCCGGGTGGCCGGGACGGCATCGACCTGCTGCAACTGGTCGAGCAGGGCGTCGATTTCGGCCTGGTTGGCCTGGATGTGGTCCAGGTGGGTGGCCAGGGGGTGGTCGTGCAGCCGGGCGAGCGGGTTGGACGGGTCGTGTTGCAGGCCGAGCAGGGCCTGTGAACGGTTCTCCGCCAGCAGGAAGACGAGGCGCTGGGCCTTGGCCGCCGGGGCCTGGATGTGGGCCACCTGGCGATCCAGGTCGGCGTGGGTGCGCTGGATGCCGTACAGGCCCATGGCGGCGCCGATCAGCAGCAGCAGGCTCATGAAGGCGAACATGGCGCCCAGCCGTACCTGCAACGACAGGCCGGCCAGCCAGCCGGTCAGGCCGGTGCGGGCGATGGTGAAGGGGCGGGGCTTGGCCTTGAGGGCGGCGTAGAGGGCCGCGGCTTCCCGTACCTGGACCGGGTCGGGCTTGGTGCGCACCGACATGTAGCCCACGGTCTGGCCGTTCTTCTTGACCGGCACGGCAAAGGCCTCGACCCAATAGAAGTCGCCGTTCTTGCAGCGATTCTTGACCAGGCCGCGCCAGGGCAGACCGGACTTGAGGTGGCGCCACATGTCGGCAAAGGCCTCCGGCGGCATGTCCGGGTGGCGCACCACGTTGTGGCTGCTACCGATCAGTTCGTCGCGGGTGAAACCGCTGATGGCGACGAAGGCGTCGTTGGCGTCGGTGATGACACCCTTCAGGTCGGTGGTGGAGACGAGGTAGCGGTTGGTGGGGAAGGGGATTTCGGTGGAAGTGACAGGCAGGTTGGTCTTCAAGTTACATCCTATGCAATGCAATTTCGAATATTGTCTCCCCGTGCACATCCTACCGATATGTGCCTGATTTGCTATGACTTATGTCAGGGTGGCGTCAATAAATTCCTTAAGTGTTTTTACGGATATTTCGTTCGGTACTAAAAAAATGAAAAAACAGTCTTAATGGTTATTCCTTTGCGGCTTACCATGGCCCCATTCCCGTTTTCGATTGGACCGTTTCCATGCGCACTTCCCGTCCCGCCGTCTCCGTCCTGGTCGCCCGCCGCCGCCTGCTCTCCCTGGCCCTGGTGCCCGTGCTCGGCGCCGCCCTGGGCCTTGGCCTGGGCAGTTCCCCGGCCCATGCCGGCGACGGCAGCGAGGCCAAGCCGTTCAAGGTCGGCGTCACCGCCGGCCCCCACGCCCAGATCCTCGAAGCCGTGAAGAAATACGCCGAAACCCAGGGTTTCAAGATCCAGATCGTCGAATTCACCGATTACGTGCAGCCCAACGCCGCCCTGGCCTCCGGCGACCTGGACGCCAACGTGTTCCAGCACAAGCCCTTCCTCGACGCCACCGTGCGCGACCGGGGCTACAAGCTGGCGGTGGCCGGCGACGCGGTGCTGATGCAGTTCGGCGCCTACTCGAAGAAGGTCAAGCACCTCAAGGACCTGCCCAACGGCGCCAAGGTGGGCATCCCCAATGACCCGTCCAACGGCGCCCGGGGCCTGCTGCTGCTGCAAGACCAGGGGCTGATCAAGCTCAAGGCCGACAAGGGCTCCGCCGTGACCGTGCTGGACATCGTCGACAACCCCAAGAAGCTGAAGATCGTCGAACTGGAAGCGGCCCAGCTGCCCCGCTCCCTGGACGACCTGGACGCGGCCACGGTCAATTCCAACTACGCCCTGCCCGCCGGCCTGGTGCCCAGCCGCGACGCCATCGCCCTGGAAAACCCCAACACCCCTTTCGCCCGCATCGTCATCGCCGCCCGGGAGCAGGACAAGAACGCGCCGACGGTGCAAAAGTTCGTCAAGCTGTACCGCTCCGAACCGGTCAAGCAGTTCATCAACACCACCTTCAAGGGCGCCTACACGGCGTCCTGGTAAGCCGGTAGCGAGAGGAACCGGCCCGTGGCCCGCCTGATCCATCCCGACGGCACCGTGGTCGCCGCCCCGGCGGCGGTGGCCCGGGCCGTGGCGGCCCTGGGCGCCCACCTGGACTGGCGCCCGCCGCCTTCGCGCATCGTCGACCTGCTGGCCAAGCCGGTGCTGGCCGAGGCGGAGAAGGCGACGGTGCTGGCGGCGGTGGATGCCCACGTCGCCCCCTGGGTCGAGCGTCTGGTGCGACGTGGGCGGGAGCGGGGCGGGCTAGGGTCTGAGGCCGCTGCCGAAGCCCCGTCCCCGGCCCCTGCACGGGATTTGGTGGTGCTGCACGAGGGCATCCCCAACCTGGCGGCCCTGCGCGAGCAGTTCGCCACGCCCCATCGCCATGACGACGACGAGGTGCGCTACGTGGTGGACGGGGTCGGCTACTTCGGCTTCGTCGCCGCCGACGGCAGCCAGGTGCTGCTCGAAGTGGCGGCCGGGGATTATCTGGAAGTGCCGGCCGGGGCCGAGCACTGGTTCGCCCTGGGGGCCGATCCGCGCCTCAAGGCGGTGCGCTACTTCCTTGGGGCACCGGCCTGGGAGGCAAGCTTCACGGGCACTTCCGTGATGCCTTCCCTGAAAGCCGCGCCCCTGGCCGATCTCCAGAGGGTCTAGTCCAAACGCTAGGACTGGCGCGGGGTTTGGGACGATGCCCCGCAAGCTTGGCCGTCCGGCACGCCGCACTTGCGCAGCACCAGGGCCAGGGGGCAGAAATTGCTCAGGCTGAACTGGAACAGGTTGGCGCCGACGAAGGCGGTTAGCCAAAGAAAGTAGGACGACACGTACAGCGGGCTGGCCGGGGCGCCCAGGGCCAGGCTGATCAGGATCATCAGGCCGGCAAAGAAGCGGATGGCACGTTCGACGGTCATGGCGGGTTCCTTATGAATGAGAGGGATCACAGCCGCCCGCCGCGCTGGCGGTAGGCGACGAAATAGAGCAGCGGGATCACCACCAGGGTGAGCAGGGTGGAGACGAGAATCCCGAAGATCAGCGCAATGGCGAGCCCGTTGAAGATCGGGTCGTCGAGGATGAAGAAGGCGCCGGTCATGGCCGCCAGGGCGGTCAGGGCGATGGGCTGGGCCCGGGTGGCGGCGGAGTGCACGATGGCGTCCTTGAAGGGCACGCCGGCCTCCACTTCGAGGCGGATGAAATCCACCAGCAGGATCGAGTTGCGCACGATGATGCCGGCCAGGGCGATCATGCCGATCATGGAGGTGGCGGTGAACGGGGCGCCGAGCAGGGCGTGGCCGGGCATCACGCCGATCAGGGTGAGGGGGATCGGCGCCATGATCACCAGGGGCGCCAGGTAGGAGCCGAAGTGGGCCACCACCAGCAGGTAGATGAGGATCAGCCCCACGGCGTAGGCGGCGCCCATGTCGCGGAAGGTTTCATAGGTGATCTGCCATTCCCCGTCCCACTTCAGGCCGTAGCCCCGGTAGGCGTCGTCGGCCTGGCGGATGAAGGTCTCGGCGACCGGGCCGCCGTCCGGGGCGACGATTTCGCCGATGCCCGAACGCAGGGCGAACATGCCGTAGAGGGGGCTGTCCGGCAGGCCGGCGCGGGTTTTTCCGTCACCGTAGTCGGAAACGTCGCCCATCACGTAGGTCAGCGGCAGGCCGTCCTTGCGGTAGCGGGCCTCGTCCACCGTGGCCGGGCGGGGGCTGACCAGCTCGCGGATCGGCACCAGGGCGCCGCCGGCGCCGCGCACGGTGAGGGCGAGCAGGTCCTGGTCGTTGCCCCGGGATGAATCGGGCAGGCGCAGTTGCAGGGGCACCGGGTACTTGGCGCCATCGCGCAGGTAGGTCACGTCCTCGCCGGCCAGGCCCGCCGCCAGGGTGGCGACGATGGCCTGCTGGCTGACCCCGGCCCGGGCCGCCTTGTCCTTGTCTACCACCAGCAGGGTCTTGGGCGCCGGGGCGTTGTGAGTGCTGTCCACGTCCACCACCCCGCTCGTCTGCTGGAACACCCGGCGCACCGCTTCGGCCATTTGGTTACGCCCGGCCTCGCTCGGCCCGGTGATCTCGGCGACGATGGGCGAGAGCACCGGCGGGCCCGGCGGCACTTCCACCACCTTGACCCGGGCGCCGTAGCTGGCGCCGATGGCGGCCAGGGCCGGGCGCACCCGCTGGGCGATGGCGTGGCTCTGGGCGCTGCGGTGGTGCTTGTCGGCCAGGTTGACCTGGATGTCACCCACCTCGCCGCCGTCGCGCAGGTAGTACTGGCGCACCAGACCGTTGAAGTTGATTGGCGCGCTGGTGCCGGCGTAGGCCTGGTAATCGGCCACCTCGGGCACCGTGGCCAGGTAGGCGGTCATCTCGCCCAGGGCCGCGGCGGTGGTTTCCAGGGGCGTGCCGTTGGGCAGGTCCACCACCACCTGGACCTCGGACTTGTTGTCGAAGGGCAGCATCTTCAACACCACCCATTGCACCGCCGGCAGGGCCAGGGAGAGGGCGATCAGCCCGGCCACCGCCAGCCCCAGGCGGCGGCGCTGGCGCGGCCCCCGGGCGTCGTCGAGGAAGGGGGCGAAGACCTTGGCGGCCAGGGGCTGCAGCTTGGCCGCCAGGCCGTCGTGATGGGCCGCCTGCTTGGGCAGCCAGCGCGCCGCCAGCCAGGGAGTGACGACGAAGGCCACCGCCAGGGAGATCACCATGCCCATGGAGGCGTTGATCGGGATCGGGCTCATGTAGGGGCCCATCAGGCCGCTGACGAAGGCCATCGGCAAGAGCGCGGCGATCACCGTCAGGGTGGCCAGTATGGTGGGGCCGCCCACCTCGTCCACCGCCCGGGGGATGAGGGCCAGGAGCGGCGCCTCCGGGTCGAGCAGGCGGTGGCGGTGGATGTTTTCCACCACCACGATGGCGTCGTCCACCAGGATGCCGATGGAAAAGATCAGGGCGAACAGGGACACCCGGTTGAGGGTGAAGCCCCAGGCCCAGGAGGCGAACAGGGTGGCCATCAGGGTGAGGATCACTGCCAGGCCGACGATGCCCGCCTCGCGCCGGCCCAGGGCCAGGGCCACCAGGGCCACCACCGAGGCGGTGGCGAAGAGCAGTTTGTGGATCAGCTTCTGGGCCTTGTCGTTGGCCGTCTCGCCGTAGTTGCGCGTGATCGCCACCTCCACGCCCTCGGGCAGCAGGGTGTTGTGCAGGGCATCGACACGCTTGAGCAAGGCATCGGCCACCTGCACCGCGTTCTCGCCGGGCTTCTTGGTGATGGCCAGGGTGACGGCGGGGTGGTCGGCACCGGGAGGGATGGCCTTGTCGGTGCCGGCGGCAGCGGCTTCGCCCTGGGCCGCAGCCGGCCCGGTGCCGTGCCAGACGTAGCGGGTCGCCGGAGCCGGGCCGTCGCTGAGATTGGCCACATCGCGCAGGAACACCGGCTTGCCGCTATGGACGCCCACCACCACCTCGCCCACGGCGGCGGCACTGTCGAGATAGGGACCCACCTCGACGGCCAGGCGTTGGGCGCCCCGGTCGGTGGGCACCAGCAGGTCGCCGGCGGGCAAGTTGGCGTTGGCCCCGGCCAGGGCCTGGCGCAGGTCGGCCACGGTGAGCCCCTGGGCGGCCAGGCGCTGGGGGTCGAGTTCGATGCCGATGGTGCGGTGCGGGCCGCCGTAGGTGGTCACTTCCCGGGTGCCGGGCACCCGTTTCAATTCCGCTTCCAGGCTGTGGGCCACCTGCTCCAGCACCAGGGGCGAGGCCGTGCTGCCTTGGCTATCCCGGGCGAACAGGGTGAGGGTGACGATGGGCACGTCGTCGATGCCCTTGGGCTTGATCAGGGGCGGCAGGGTGCCCAGGTTGGCGGGCAGCCAGTCGCCGTGGGAGTGGATGGTGTCGTAGAGGCGCACCAGGGCCTCGGTGCGCGGCACCCCCACCTGGAACTGCACGGTAAGCACCGCCAGCCCGGGGCGGGAGACGGCGTAGAGGTGGTCGATGCCGGCCATCTGGCCGAGCACCTGCTCCGCCGGCTGGGCCACCTGGGCCTCCACGTCGGCAGAGCTGGCGCCGGGGAAGGGCACCAGCACGTTGGCCATGGTGACGTTGATCTGGGGCTCTTCCTCCCGGGGCGTCACCAGCACGGCGAACAGGCCGAGCAGCAGCGCGGTCAGGGCGATCAGCGGGGTGATGCGGGCATTCTGGAAGTAGGCGGCCAGCCGCCCGGCCAGGCCCAGGCGGTCGACGTCGTGCGCCGCGCTCATCGCGGCGTCCCGGCCGGGGCCTGGCGGGTGGCGGCTTCGGGATCGAGGGCGACCCGCTCGCCAGTCTTGAGTCCGGCCAGGATCGGCACGCTGCCGTCGGCCAGGGCGACGCCGGGGCGGACATAGCGCAGCCGGGGGCGTTGGGCGGCATCGAGCACATACACGGCGGTCAATTCGCCGCGTCGCACCAGGGCCTTGCCCGGCACGGTGAGGGGAGCGGCCTCGGCCTTGCCGGCGGCCAGGGGAAAGGCCACCCGGGCGAAGGTGCCGGGGGGCAGTCGCTGCACCTCGGCGCCGGCGGGCAGGTCGAGGCGCACGGTGCGGGTCTGGGCCAGGGGGTCGGTGCTGGGCAGCCAGGTGACCTTGCTCGGGGTCAGGCGCAGCGGGGCGGCACCGTCCGGGGCAATGGCGATCTCGGGCAGGGCGTCGCGCCGCACCCGCTCGGCCACCGTGGCCGGCACCGTGGCGGTGACGCGCAGGGCGGAGGGGTCGTAGACCGTGAGCAAGGGCTTGCCCGGCACCGCCACGTCGCCCCGCTCCGTATCCACCTGCGATACCCAGCCGGCAAACGGCGCGGTGAGGCGGTACAGCCCGGCCTGGGCGGCAGCGGCGCCCGCCGAGGCGATCTGGGCCCGGGCCTGGGCCTCGGCGCTACGGAACTTGGCTTCGGCCTGGTCCAGGGCGGCGGCGGAGAGGAACTTCTGGGCCGCCAGGGCCTGGGCCCGGGCGTATTCCTGACGGGCCTGGACCCGCTGGGCCTCGGCGGCGGCGATCTGGGCGTGGGCGGCGGCGGCCTGGTCGGCGGCAGCCTTGCCCTCGACCTGCAACAGCATCTGCCCGGCGGCCACCCGGTCGCCGGCCAGCACCTTGAGCTCGGTCACGGCGCCGGCCACCGGCACCGCCAGGGCCGCCTGGCGCACTGCTTCGACCCGGGCCTCGGCCTGGTAGGCGGCTGCGTCCATCCGACTGCCCACGGTGATGGCGGCCAGGGGGGGCGGAGTTGCTTCGCCCGCCCGAGCCGGCGAGGCCAGCGGAGCGATCAGGAACGCCGCCAGCAGGGCAAGGCGGCGGGCGGCGGGGCATCGGGAGGGCTGGATGGGCATGGGACGGCGTGGATGGCTTGGGGCTGCCCCGTCCCGCGCCAGTTGGGGCATCGGTGCGGAGAGGGGAGTTAATGCGAAAGCGAGTACAGAACGCTCAGACGGCGAATTCTTCGTAGGCCTTGAGGGCGTGGGCGGCGTACATCAGGGACGGGCCGCCGCCCATGTACACGGCGGTGCCCAGCACTTCCTCCACTTCGGCCCGGGTGGCGCCGAGCTTGACCAGGGTCTGGACGTGGAAACCGATGCAGTCGTCGCAGCGGCTGGCCACGGCGATGCCCAGGGCAACGAATTCCTTGGTCTTCTTCTCCAGGGCGCCGTCCTTGATGGCGGCCTGGGCCAGTTGGGAAAAGCCGGCCATCACTTCGGATTGGCTCTGGCGCAGCTTGGCGAGCTGGGCGGACACATCCTGGGTGAGGGACTTGTGGGACTGGATCGACATGGGGGCACCTGGTGTGAAGGAAGGAAAAGGAAAAGAGGGGAAAGAGCTTCAGGGGAAAGAGCCTCAGGCGCCGCAGGAGCGCTTGAGCACGTAGAGGATGTCGGCCACGTCGGGACGGGCCAGGGAATAGAAGACGGCCTGGGCCTGGCGGCGGCTCTTCACCAGCCCTTCGCCGCGCAGCACCGTCAGGTGCTGGGAGAAGGCCGATTGGCTGAGGGCCGAGGCTCGGGCCAGTTCCCCCGCCGAACATTCGCCGGCGAGCAGGCGGCACAGGATCAGCAGCCGCTCCTCGTGGGCCATGGCCTTGAGCAGGCGCGCCGCCAGCTCCGCGTTGGGCCGCAAATCGCGCAGCAGCGCCGCGGCTTGGTCGGCATCGGGGAGTGGCGAAGAGCCGGTATCCGTGTATTGCATTTTTCTAATTTAGATTTTTCTAAATTAGAAGTCAATGATATTTCGGATGGCTTGACTGGTGCGGCAAATCCACCAATCCTTTCGTCATGTATTTATTATTTTTGTTTTAATTTTATTTATGACGAAAGTCTTGTTTTGGGGGCGGTGAGCATGAAGTCAGTCGATAGTTTCCCGTGCGTTTACCCCTTGTGATATATAGGTTCTCCTGCTGTTGAGGCTTGAGCTGCCACACGGGTTTTTGCTTTGAATTGTTTGTGTGTTGTCATAAAAATTTTAAATTTGTCTTATTATTTTGGTTTTTGTGGAGGGGCGGTGTGATCCATGCTGCGCTGTTTCATCTGGCCGAACGGCTGAATGAATCCCTCTCCCGCGGGGCGGGCATATCCGAGGACCTCGTGGTGGTCTCCAGCCTGCTCGAACAGGACGGCACCGTTTCGCCCAGCATCGCCAACAAGCTGGTGCTTTTCCTGACCTGCATCGAGAAGGATTCTTCCCCTGCCAGCATCGGGGGAGGCCGGCCCGGGGCCGAGGTGGTGATGCGCCGCCACCTTCCCGTTCACCTCAACCTCTATGTCATGGTTGCGGCCAATTTCGGCGGTGGAAACTACCCCGAGGCGCTCAAGATGATTTCCGCCGCCATTCAGTTCTTCCAGAAGAACCCGATCTTCGACCACCAGACCAGCCCGGGGTTGGACGGCCGGATCGACAAGCTCATCCTCGACATCGAAAACCTCAACCGCCAGGACATGGCCAACCTGTGGGGGGTCCTGAGCGGTAAGTACCTGCCTTCGGTGCTCTATCGGGTCCGCATGATCACCTTCGATTCCCAGGACGTGCGCTCGCTGGAACCGGCTGCTCTGGGGGTCGAAACCGGGCTGAGGACGCGCCATGGCTAGGGTGCGGTCCCTTTTTTCCCTGGTGGCGACCCATGAGCACCACGCCGGTGGGGTGTGCCCGGATGTCTATTTCGTCCCGACGCGCGCTTGCCGGAGCGCCCTGACCCGCAGCGGCCTGCTACTGCGCACCGGGGAGGGGGGCGTGTCGGTGTTCTACGAGGCCGTCAGCGAGGACGCCCTGCCCGACCGGGGCGAGTTCGACTTCTGGGCCTATTCCCGAGACGGCGATTTCCTGCGCTACACCGACATCCGTTTCAACGGTGAAGAGCGCTACCTCTATTTCGACAGCCGCCGCGCCGGGGAAGGCGGGCGGCTCAGCCAGGGCGACCACGCGGCGGAGGCCGACATGGCGGAGGCGTCCGACGTACCGCAGGAATTGCTGTACTGGCAGGCGCCGCCGCTGTTCATGGTCCGGATCGTGATCGGGGGCGAATGGCCGGCCGGGGTCTCCTACGCCGTGCCTTTCCGTGCCCGCCGCACCACCTGGCGCTACTACGTCAGCGGCAAGGGCGTGAACGGGGCGGATTTCTACGTGGCCGCGGCCAGCGGGGAAGAGGCATTCGATTACCAGGGCGAGGTGGTCTTGCCCAACCAGCGTCCCGCCAGCCTGTATTGCTCGCGGAGCGCCCTGCCGTTGCTGCGGGAGTCGGGCGAGCGTTATTCGCTCCGGGAACGCTTCAACGGTCACGTGGTGGTTCGGAACCTGCCCTTGCCGGCGGCGGGGGATCTTTCCCGGGATGCGGCGCTGCCCGGCGAGGGATGGGTATCGCCGGTATTCGTCAATCTGTAGTGGAGCACTGCGCCGGGTGCCTTGCTCCGGCGAACTTGATCAGCCGTCCAACCGTAAGGAGTAGTCATGGGGCAAATGAAGACACCCGGTGTTTACATCGTGGAGAAGAACGCGTTTCCCAATTCGGTCGTCGAGGTGGCCACGGCCGTCCCGGCGTTCATCGGGCATACGCAAAAGGCCGACAACAAGGGCATGTCCCTGGCCAACAAGCCGTGGCGCATCACGTCGATGGCGGAGTTCGAGAACTACTTCGGCATGGGGCCCGACGTTCAGTTCAACCTGGGCACCGAGGCGCCCCAGGGCGCCGCGTCGTCCCTGACCATCGCCGGCAAAACCTACTACCTGAGCCAGGCCTCGACCCCCTACCTGCTGTACTACAGCATGCGCCTGTTCTTCCAGAACGGTGGCGGACCCTGCTACATCGTGTCCGTGGGCTCCTACAGCGACGCTTTCGATCCGGGCCGTTTCTCCGCCGGCATCGACCTGCTCATCAAGGAGCAGGAGCCGACCATGGTGGTGATCCCGGAGGCGGTCAAGCTGAGCCTGGACGACTGCGCCGTGGTCCAGGGCGCGGCCCTCAAGCATTGCGGCCTGACCATGAAGAACCGCATCGCCGTCCTGGACGTCTATGACGGCTTCCGCAGCCGCCAGGACCCGCCGTCCGATCCGGTGCAGGTCTTCCGGGACCGGGTGGGCATCAACTTCCTCAGCTACGGCACCGCCTACTATCCCTGGCTCAACACCAGCGTGACCAGTGAGCGCTCCCTCAATTTCGATTCCCTGAGCGCCGACGGCAAGACCGCCCTGGTGGGCCTGCTGGAGGACGAGCTCGGGATCACCGGCGTGGACGAGGCGAGCCTGAAGCCCCGCCAGCTGGAGCAGAAGAACGAGGTTGCCAAGGTCGTCAAGGACTGGTCCGCCGACACCACCGTGCCCGCGGACAACGTGCCGACCATCAAGGCGATGCTCAACCAGTCGCTGATCTCCATGAGCCCGGGCTACAGCCGCCTGCTGGAGCAGATGGCGGTCACCCTGAACCTGCTGCCGCCCAGCGCCGCCATGGCCGGGGTGTATGCCATGGTCGACGACACCCGGGGCGTGTGGAAGGCGCCGGCCAACGTCAGCCTGACCTCGGTGGTGTCGCCCACCGTGAGCATTTCCCACGAAGAGCAGGAAGACCTCAACGTCACCCCCCAGGGCAAGTCGATCAATGCCATCCGCTCGTTCATCGGCGAAGGCGTCCTGGTCTGGGGCGCCCGTACCCTCGACGGCAACAGCCTGGATTGGCGCTACCTCAACGTGCGCCGGACCATGATCATGCTTGAGGAGTCGATCCGCCTGGCCACCAAGGCCTACGTGTTCGAGCCGAACACCGCCAATACCTGGGTGACCATCAAGAGCATGATCGGCAACTTCCTGACCGGCATTTGGAAGCGTGGCGGCCTGGCCGGCGCGGTGCCCGGGGACGCCTTCTCGGTGTTCGTCGGCCTGGGGGAGACCATGACGCCCGAGGACATCCTCGAGGGCATCCTGCGCGTCACCGTCCTGGTGGCCATCAGCCGCCCGGCCGAATTCATCGAAATCACGTTCCAACAGCAAATGCAGAAGTCCTGACGCGGCGTCGGACTGCAAACATAGATAGGAGGACCCGATCATGGCAGGTGAAAAGCAAGACACCAACTGGCCCTTGCCCAAGTTCTACTTCCAGGTGAAGTGGGATTCCAACGTGATGTCGTTCCAGGAAGTCTCGGGGCTCGACGTCCAGTCGGAGGAGATCAAGTACCGCCACGGCGACAGCAAGGTGTTCGCCCCGATCAAGATGCCCGGCCTCAAGAAGTACGGCAACGTCACCATGAAGAAGGGCATCTTCAAGAGCGATAACAAGTTCTGGGACTGGTTCGACCAGATCAAGATGAACACCATCAAGCGGGTGCCGGTCACCATCAGCCTGCTCGACGAGAACGGCGACCCGACCATGGTGTGGACCCTGCAGAACGCCTGGCCGACCAAGATCACCGGTACCGACCTCAAGGCGGAAGGCAACGAAGTGGCGGTCGAGACCATCGAGATCGTCCATGAAGGTCTGACCATCGCCAACAAGTGATCCGTGTGATCAGGGCGGGGGGAGTGAGCTCCCCCCGCCGATCGGGAGTGGAATGCGATGGCTGAAGACGTGCTGCCCGCGGCGTTTTATTTCAAGGTGAAGACCGGGGCGCCGGGGAGCGATACCGACGTTTCCTTCCAGGACGTGTCCGGCATCGTCGCCGAGATGGATCTGGAGACGTACAACGAGGGCGGCGAGAACACCTTCGTCCATCGCCTGCCCAAGGGCGTCAAGCACCAGAACCTGGTCGTGTCGCGCGGCATGGCGGCCGCCTCGTCCCCCCTGGTGACGTGGTGCAAGGAAACCCTGGAAGGCGGGCTGGCCAAGCCCATCGAGACCCGCCTGCTGCAGGTGTTGCTGCTCGACGCCGAGGGCAATCCGCTGCGCAGCTGGTCGTTCCAGGGCGCCTACCCGGTCAAGTGGCAGGCCACGGAATTCAATTCCCAGAAGAACGAACTGGCGATCGAGAAGATCGAGTTCGCCTTCAACGGCTTCGTGCGCGACGGCAGCCACTGATGAGCATCGAGATCAAGCAGATGGTGGTGAAGACCCAGGTCGTCCATTCCGCCGGGCCGGAAAACCGTGGCATGCCGGAAGAGGCGAAGCAAGCCGCCGAGCAGGAGCTGGGCCGCCTGCTTGACGAGTGCCGGCGCCTGCTTGCCGAGCTGCGCCGCGAGAAGCGGGAGCGCTGACCATGTCCAAGGTGCGCCTCTCCATCGCCGCCTGCACGCTCCGCAACGGGCGGGCCACGGTCTCGAAGGACCTGAATTTCGAGACCATGCTCAATCCCTCGTCCTACAAGCACAACCTGAACATCACCTACAACCGGACCACGGCCCTCGGCAAGGCCAGCCAGGACGTTAAGTTCAACACGGCGGGCGGCGACACCCTGTCGTTCGACCTGCTGATCGACGCCACCGGCGCGGTGGAGCCGGTGACGCCCGACGGCAGCGTGCTGAAACGGATCAAGTTCCTGAAGAAGGTGGCCTACGACTACGACGGCGGCAAGCACGAACCGAACGTGGTGCGGGTGCTGTGGGGCGGCTTCCTCTTCTACGGCCGGCTGACGTCGATGACCATCGACTACACCCTGTTCAAGCCATCCGGCGAACCCCTGCGTGCCAAGCTTGGGTTGTCGTTCGTCGGCAGCATGAGCTCCAAGGAAGAGTCGCTACAGAGCAAGCGCTCGTCGCCGGACCTGACCCACGTGGTCGAGTTCAAGGCCGGCGACAGCCTGCCCCTGCTGTGCCACCGGATCTACGACGACAGCAGCTACTACGCCGCGGTGGCGCGCTACAACGGCATCACCAACTTCCGCGCCATCGCACCCGGCCGCAAGCTGCTTTTTCCTCCCCTGCGCTAAGCCATGACCGTTTCGCCCGCCCTCAACAGCGACGGCCCGCTCAAGCTCGAGATCAGTGCCGCCGGAAAAAACATCGCCGACGACCTGGAAGTGATGTCCGTCCGGGTATTCAAGGCCGTCAACCGCATCGCCCAGGCGGAGATCGTCATCCGCGACGGCGACATGCCCACGGGGACGTTTCCCGCCAGCGAGGGCGACAGTTTCAAGCCCGGGGGCGAGATATCCATCAGCGCGGGGTACGGCCAGGAGGCCACGGTCCTGTTTTCCGGCATCGTCGTCGGCCAGCGCCTGGGCATCGGCGAGGGCAACCTGGCCACGTTGACCGTGGAGTGCCGCGACAAGGCCGTGGCCATGACGGTCGGGCGCAAGAACGCCAACTACGTGGACCAGAAGGACAGCGACATCGCCTCCACGTTGATCGGCAACGCCGCCGGCCTGACGGCGGACGTGTCCTCTACCAGCACCCAGTGGAAGGAACTGGTCCAGTACTACTGCTCGGACTGGGATTTCCTGGTTGCCCGGGCCGAAGCCAACGGCTTCGTGGTGACGGTGAGCGACGGCACTGTCGGGTTCAAGGCGCCCGACACGTCGGCCTCCGCTGACCTCAAGGTCACCTACGGCTACGACCTGATGGAATTCCAGGCCAGCCTGGAGGCCCGGGACCAGTTCGCCAAGGTCAAGGCGACCGCCTGGGACATCAAGAACCAGGCCGTTATCGTCGCCGAGGCCAGCCCCGAAGGGCTCAACGAACAGGGCGACCTGGATTCCGCCACCCTGGCCAAGGTGCTCGGCAGCGAGCCCTTCGGTCTGCAGACCCCCGCCACTCTCGAAAGCGGCGCCCTCGAAGCCTGGGCCAAGGGGCAGCAGCTCAAGTCCGGGCTGTCCCGCCTGCGCGGTTCGATGGCCTTCCAAGGCTCGGCCAAGGCCAAGCCGGGGGGCATCATCCAGCTCGAGGGCGTGGGCAAACGCTTCAACGGCAACGTCTACGTCAGCTCCGTCACCCAGGAGTTGCGCGAGGGCAACTGGCTGACCCGGGTCGAATTCGGCATGTCCCCCACCTGGTACGCCGAGCGCGGCGACCTGGCGGCGCCCGGGGCGTCGGGCCTGGTGCCGGGCATCGAAGGGCTGCACGTCGGGGTGGTCAAGAAACTCGCCAGCGACCCGGAGGGACAGTTCAAGGTCCAGGTGTCGGTGCCCGTCATGCAGGCGAGCACCGACGGGGTGTGGGCCCGGCTGATGCAGTTCCACGCCACCAGCGGCCAGGGCGCCTTCTTCCTGCCCGAGATCGGCGACGAGGTGGTGCTCGGCTACTTCAACAACGACCCCTCGGCGCCGGTGATCCTGGGCAGCCTCTACAGCAGCTCGCGCAAGCCGCGCTATGACTTCGCCGATGCCAACAACACCAAGGCGATCACCACCCGCAGCGGATTGACCCTGGAATACGACGATGAGAAAAAGATCATCACCCTGGTCACGCCCGGCAACAACACCATCGTCATCAGCGACGACGACAAGTCCATCCTGCTCAAGGACCAGAACGGCAACACCGCCAAGCTGGGCACCTCGGGCATTGCCCTGGACAGTCCCAAGGACATCACCCTGTCGGCCAAGGGCAAGATTTCCCTGTCTGCCCTGAACAACGTCGAAATTTCCGCCACCCAGGACGCCACCGTCTCCGGCCTGAACATCAGCCATACGGCCAAGGTCGGCTTCACCGCCAAGGGCAACGCCACCGCCGAGCTGTCCGCCTCGGGCCAGACCACGGTCAAGGGTGCCATGGTCATGATCAACTGAGGACGCCAGCCATGCCCCCCGCCGCCCGCCTTACCGACATGCACACCTGCCCCATGCAGACGCCCGGCCTGCCGCCCATCCCCCATGTGGGCGGGCCGATCGTCGGCCCCGGGGTCCCCACGGTCCTGATCGGCAAGCTGCCGGCCGCCGTCGTCGGGGACAACTGCGTGTGCGTCGGCCCGCCCGACACCATCGCCATGGGGTCATCCACCGTGCTCATCAACAACCGCCCAGCCGCCCGCCTGGGCGATACCACGGCCCACGGCGGCAAGATCGTGCTTGGCTGCTTCACCGTCATGATCGGAGGCTAGGGCGTGGCCTCCGACGCTCCTTTCCTCGGTACCGGCTGGCGCTTCCCGCCGTCGTTCGACCATGGCGGCCGGCGGGCGGCCATGACCTCGGGCGAGGACGACATCCGCGAAAGCCTGGCCATCCTGTTCGCCACGGCCCAGGGTGAGCGGGTCATGCAGCCCACCTACGGCTGCGAACTGCGCGCCATGGTGTTCACCGTCATCGACGCCAGCGCCGTCACCGCCATCCAGGATGCCGTGCGCCGCGCCGTGCTGTTCTGCGAACCCCGCATCGACCTGGAAAGCGTCGAGGTGGACGAAAGCCGCGCCGCCGAAGGAATCTTGCACCTGGACCTGGTCTACACGGTGAGGGGCACCAACACCCGCAGCAACATGGTCTATCCCTTCTACTTCCTGGAGGGGACCAGCCTGGTGCGTTAGCCACCGGCTGTCAGCATGGCATGGGGATGACCATCCGCGACGGAACCAGCCAGCAGGACCGGGGACTACCGGCCCTGCAGCCGGGCTATTTCCGTCCCGACGAGATGGGCTTGCCCGAGCTTCTGTTCCTGGGGCAGCGCATCGCCCAGCAACTGCGCTACGTCGGGCCGGCCGGTGCGGAGGGTGACTGGCAACCCCTGTTCCTGGGTGACGAAAGCGCCCTGCTGGGCGGCATCCTGGTCGAGGCCCGGAAGCTGGCGGCCCTGCGCGGTTCTCTCCACGGGTTCGTCGATCGCATCCAGGCTCTGCTGCTGGGGGTGGCGCCTTGCCCCCTGCCCCAGGACGTGCCGGCCTACCGGATCGCGGTCCGCATCCGGGACTGGTGGCTCTGGTGCGGCCAGAACGGCGGCGCCGAGGCCGGACGGCTGCACCAGTTGCTCGACGGATTGCGCAAGACGGCCCTGGCCCCCGCGCTGGATGGCTTGACCACGTTCATGGCGCGTCACGACCGGGACCGAACCGTCTTGCTGCGGCAGCGCCTTGGCGCCGATTGGTGCCACGGCGGGGGCACGGTGCCTGCCCGCGACGCCCGGCCGGATGAGGTCGCCCACTTTCTCCGCGAAAATTTCCTGACCTTCGCCAGTGCTCTGGCGGTGGTCCGCAAGGCGGTGGAGACGGCCTTTCCCGAGTCCCTGCGCAGCGGTGCCCATGATCCTGCGGCGGGCCTCTACCTGGCCTTCGCCAATCTTTTCCTCAAGGCCAAGGGCGGCATCGACGATTTCAGCCAGCGCTACCAGGATTTCTACTATGAACGGGTGCTGGGGTTCGCCCCCCGGCCCATGGTCTCGGACCGGGCGGATCTGGTGCTGGCGCCGGACGGGGTGGCCCAGGATGTGGTGGTGGCCAAGGGGGCCATGTTCGTGGCTCGTGCCGGGGATGGCAGCGAGACTCTGTATGCCGCCGAGGACGAGTTGCGCGTGTGCAACGTCCGGGTCGCCGCCCTGCATACCCTGTTCTTCGACCGGGATCCCAACCGCTCGCCGGAGCGGGACCTGGGGTTCGCCACGGCCGCGACCACCAGCACCATCCCGGTAACGCCCGGCAAACGCTACTTCTCCCTCTTCGGCGCCGCCCGGCGCCTGGGCGGCGGGACGGCCGGGCAGCCCGCCCGCCTCGGCTTTGCCGTGTCGAGCCCGGTGCTGCGCCTGGAGGACGGCAGCCGGGACGTGCGTATCGCGCTGTATTTCCAGGCGGGCCGCTACAACCTGGATGCCCTGGTAAAGAAAATCTGCGAGCTGGCGCCGGGGATGTCGCCGGAAGGGGCGTTCTTCCGGGCCTTCGCCAAGATGTTCCGGGTACGCGTGACCGTGCCGGAGGGCTGGGCGGAAGTCCCCGAATTCATCCCGAGCAGCAGCATCGTCTCGGGCGAAATTCCGCCCGACTGCCTGGAGATTGCCTTCAAGCTGCCGGAAACCTTTCCCCCGGTCGTGGATTACCGGCAGGAGGTGCATGGAGAGAACTTCGCCGCCGATTGCCCGGTGCTGAGCTTCACCATCGAGCCGGATGCCTACCTGTTCCCCTACGAGTTCCTGGCCGGCCTGACGGTTTTCGAGGCGCTGATCACCGTGGACGTCTCCGGCAGCCGCAAGCTCACCCTGTACAACAATCACGGGGCTCTCAACGCCACCAGCCCGTTCGTCCCCTTCGGCCCCCTGCCCAAGGTTGGTTCCCACCTGATCGTCGGTAGCCGGGAAGCCTTCGCCAAGAACCTGACCCGCCTGGGCCTGCGCATCAAATGGGACGACCTGCCTCCCGAGGGGCTGGCCCGCCACTACCGGGGATATGGCGCGGGGATCGAAGCCGCGTCGTTCCGGGCCACCCTCTCGTCCCTGGACGAGCACGGCTGGCAACCGGTCAAGCCCGGGGAGCGCATCGAAATCCCGCTATGGGGCCAGGTCGATGCGCACGGCGCAGCCCGGTACGACTGCGCCCGGGTCCTGCCCTACCTCCATCCCAGCGAGGAGGGCGGGGAATACGGCCCCCACGCCCGGGGCGGCTTCCTCAAGCTGACGCTGGCGGCGCCGGCCCAGGCCTTCGGCCACGCCAGCTATCCCTTGCTGCTGGCCCAGGCGTTCACCCGCAATGCCCAGCGCGAGGCCCTGGGGCCCTTGCGCCGGCTGCTGGGGCGCTGGGCGGCGGCCGAGATACCCGAGCCGCCGTACACCCCGCTCGTCAGCGCCATTTCCCTGGATTACACCGCCCAGGCCAGCATTTCGCTCCGCCAGGGCGGTGTCGCGGCGTCCCGGGACCTGCTTCACCACCTCCATCCGTTCGGCGTCGACACCCTGAAGCTCGACGCCCGGGGCGAGACGCGGCTGCTCCCCGTGGCGCCCCACGATGCCTCCTTGTTCATCGGCCTGGCCGCCGCCGAACTGGGCGGCCCGTTGAGCCTGCACTTCCACCTGCGGCCCGATTCGGACATGAACATCGACGCGCCGCGTCCCAGCTTCCGTTGGTACCACCTGCAACGTAACCGCTGGATTCCCCTGGAAGGCTTCCGCGTCCTGTCCGACTCGACCCGGGGGTTCCTGACCTCCGGCACCGTCAAGCTCGACCTTCCCCGGGACATGGACAAGGGCAACACCGTCATGGATGACGGCCTGTTCTGGCTACGCCTGGGGGCCGACGGCCCGGTGGCCAGCCTGTGCAGCCTGCACGCTGTTCATGTCAATGGCGTCCGGGTGGCGCGGGTGCAGGGTTCCGGGGCCGCTGCGCCGGGCCCCTTGCCCGCTGGCAGCATCCAGGCGGCCAAGGTCACCATTCCCGGCGTGGCCGCCATCCTCCAGCCCGAAGCCTCGTTCGGCGGCCTGCCGCAGGAGGAGCGCGCCGCCATGGCGATCCGCGCCGGCGAGCGGCTCAAGCACCGGCAGCGCGCCGTCACTGCGTGGGACTACGAGCGCTTGGTGTTGCAGCAGTTTCCCCACCTGCACAAGGTCAAGTGCTTCATCAACACGTGTTTTTCGGTGGACCCGGCCCAGTGGCACCGGCCGGGGCACGTGCTGGTGGCGGTCATTCCCCGTTGTCCCGAAGGCAGCGACAGCAGCGACCACCTCAAGGAAAACGTGCTGGTGCTCCAGGACATCAAGGACTACCTGGCGCCGCTGGCATCCCCCTTCGTGCAGATCGACGTGCGCAACCCGGTGATCGAGCGGGTGCAGGTCCGCTGCGCGGTGCGCTTCCGCAACGGCGGGGCGCAGGGCCTGCTGATCAAGCAGTTCAACCGGGACATCGGCGAGTTCATCGCCCCCGGCGGTGTGGCGGGCAACAGCGCCAGTTTCGGCTGGTCGCTGCGCTGCCAGGAGCTACAGGGCTACCTTCAGGGTTTGCCCTACGTGGATTCCGTCTGGGGGCTGTCGCTGCTCCGGGTGGTCGAGGACGGCCAGGAGCGCTTTTCCTTGCACGACACCGCCCGGGAGGCCAAACACGGGCCGATGAACACCGGCCCCCTGTACCCCTGGAGCATCGTCCTGCCCTTCCGCCACCACCTGGTGGACGTGGAGCGGGATGCGGCCGACGGGCCCGGGCCGTGGAAATCGGGAATCTCGCAGTTGCAGGTCGGCGCGACCTTCATCGTATCCAGGAAGCATCATGGCGAAAAAGAATAGAACGTCCCTCAAGCACGCCTTCAGCGAAGGTGCTCAGCCTTCCGCCGAGTCGTTCGCCGATCTGATCGATTCGGCGCTGAACGTGGTGGACGACGGTTTCGACCGCAGCGACGAGGACGGCTTCCGGGTCGCCCAGCTGGGCAAGACCGGCAAGCTGATCAGCTTCTTCGAGAACATCGCGGTACGGCGGCCGTCCTGGTTCATGCGCCTGAGCCAGGGAAGCCGGCGCCTCTTCTTCGGCAGCGAGAGCGAAAAGCCCGTGCTGACCCTGTCCTCCGAGACGGTGGGGGACCAGGAGGCGACCCGGGTCGGGATCAACAAGGCCGACCCGGCCCACGAACTCGACGTGGACGGAGTGGTGGCGGCCAAGGGGCGGATCGGCAGCCGGGGGGCATCGGTCAAGGCCGATGGGCAGTGGCACGACATCGCCGGTCCCCTGGACGGTTGCCGGGCCTTCGAAGTCATGGCCGGCGTGGGCGACAAGGACGCCGGGCGCTACGCCCTGCTCCATGCCTTTGCCCTGAACACCTTCAACCGCAAGGGCCATGTCACGCCCCACCAGTCCTACTACGGCTCCCGGTGCGACCAGCTGGACCTGCGCTGGGTCGGCGACACCCATGCCTACACCTTGCAGCTGCGTACCCGCTGCGCCTACGGGGAGCACGTCGCCATCCAGTTCTACCTGACCGACCTCTGGTTCGATCCCTTCATGCGGGGCAGCGACATCCGGGCTGCCGGGGCGGCCCCCGGTGCCGCTCCTGCCGGTGCCAACGGGGGGTGACGGGGTGGCCATGACTCCGGCGGACCTGCCCTCCATCGCCCGGCGCCGGCCCGATCCGGCGGGGCTCGACTTCGACGGCCTGCGCCAGGCCGGCATCGATCAGTTGCAGGCCCTGTGCGGCGAGGTGTGGACCGACTACAACCTCCACGACCCCGGCGTCACCATGCTGGAGCAGCTGTGCTACGGCCTCACCGACGTGGTGTACCGCACGGGGTTCGCCACGGAGGACTACTTGTTCGGCGCCGACGGGCGCATCGACGGTCCGCGCCATGCCCTGTTGCCGCCGGAGGAGGCGTTGCCCTGCCGCCCCATGACCCCCGGGGATTACCGGCGACTGTTCGCCGACCAATTGCCCGAAATCCGCAACGTCTGGGTGGCGCCGTCGACCCAGCCTGGGCCGCCGGGGCGCCTGGATATCCACTTCCTGCTGGCGGACGACGTCGAGGCCGGCGCCGACGAGGCCGCCGAACTGATGCAGAAGGCCGCGGCGCTGTACCTGGAACACCGCAACCTGGGAGAAGACCTGGGCACGATCGGCTTGGTCGAGCAGGTGGACTACCGCCTGGTGGGCGAGATCGAGATTGACGGCGGACGGCCGGTGGCCGAAACCCTGGCCGATGTGTTTCTCGCCGCCCTGGCGATCATTTCGCCCCCCCTGGCGACGCGCCCCTACCACGAGGCGGCGGGTGAAGCGCCGGAATTGGTGTTCGAGGGCCCCTTGACCCGCCACGGCCGTATCGACGTGCCGGATTTCCGGCCCTGGAGCGCCTCGATCGTTTCCGAGCTGGTGCGGGCCGTGGCCGGCGTTGCCGGCGTCGGGCGGGTGGTGGCCCTCGACCTGGTGGACGACCAGGGGCAGGCCTACCGCCCGGTAGATGGCGATGCCGCCCTGCGCCGGATGCCCCGCCTGCGGCTGCCGGCCGGGGACGACGATCAGCGCCTGGTCCTGCGCTTGGCCGGCAAGATGCGCAACGTTCCGGTGGCCGAGTTCCGCGATCGCCTGGCCCGGCTGGCCTTCGCCCTGGATACCCGCCGCCACGGCTGCCCCCCCTACGAGCCCGAATCGCCCCTGCCGACCGGTGTGCCGGCGGAGGCCAACGCCTATACCTCGGTCCAGCACCACTTCCCGCCGGTATACGGCCTGGGCGATTACGGCGTGCCGGCTTCGGCCTCCCCCGAACGCAAGGCCCAGGCGCGGCAGTTGCAGGCCTACCTGGCGATCTTCGACCAGGTCATGGCCAATTTCATGCAGGGACTGGCCGGGTTGCCGGACCTCTATTCCCTGGACGAGGGGCTCGGCCGCACCTACTTCCAGCAGGTCCTGGGCAACCGGGACCTGCCGGGGATCGAACCCCTGTACAAGGGCGGGCGCCAGGGGGTCGACGCCGCCCTGGCGGCCACCCTGGCCGAGCTGGACGATTTCGGCGGGCGCCGTTCCCGCAGCCTGGACGTCCTGCTGGCCTTGCACGGCGAAAAATTCACCCAGGAATCCCTGCGCAACTTCGCCGCGCTGGCCGGCGATGCGCTGGAGGCGGCGTTGCTCCGCGACAAGATCGCCTTCGCCCGGCAGGCGCCGGAACTGAACGCCCGGCGCATGGGGGCATTCAACTACCGCCGTCCGGCAGGCCCCGACAACGTGCCGGCCCTGGCCGAGAAGGTCGGCCTGTTGCTGGGGCTCGATTCCCACGGCGGCACCCGGGTCTCGGGCCTGCTGAAGGAGCAGGGCTGGCGCTACGTCGCCGACCGGGACTTTTGCCGCGAGGCCGGCCTGGAGGCCATTCCGGCCAGCGCACTCGGCGGCGGCGACGCCGTGCCCCACCTGCCGGAGTTGGCCGAGCTGCCGGGCGGCTCCGGGGATGAGGCCCCAGTGCCGCCCGTGCTATGCCGTTCCTTGTTGAACGGTGGAGGCGATCTGGGCAATTACCGCATCGTCGGCGACGATGGCGACGTGCAACTGTGCTTCGCCCTGGAAGGGGCGGAAGGGGGCTGCCTGCTTTCCCGCCATGACAGCCGGGCGGATGCGGCGCGAGTCGCCAACCGCTTTGCCCAACGGATGGCGGCGCTGGTGCATGGCAGCATCGGCTTCCATCTCGTCGAGCACCTGCTGCTGTATCCCGGGCATCCTGGAAATGGGCAGGCGGTTGCCGCGGATCGGCAGGAGTTCTACGCCTTCCGCATCAGCGCCGTGTTTCCCGCCTGGTCGCCCCGGCTGGACAACCCGGAGTTCCGCAAGCTGGTCGAGGAAAGCTTCGCCCTGTGCTGCCCGGCCCACCTTCAGGTCGACGTGTTGTGGCTCGATTTCGACCAGATGGCGATCTTCGAGGGCCTGCATGGCGATTGGCTGGCCCAGAAGCGCGAAGGCGACGCCGACAAGGCGGCCCGGGTGCTGGCCCTGTTTCTGCAACGCTGCGCCCGCAAGTCGGGCGAGCGGGGCCGGTGGATCTAGGGGGCAGGATGGGGCGCCGGCATTTCATCGACGAACTGCGCTTCGAAACCGGCATGGGGCCAGGCGTGGACGCGGACCAACCGCCCTGGAGCGACTGGCCCGGGCTGTGCCGCGACCGCCTGGCGGCCGTGATCGACAGCGTGTTCGACGGGCTGGATGTTCCCGCCGGCGCGATATGCGCGATCGACCGCCTGGAGGTCGATCTCGGCGAAGTGTCCGACCGGCTCACCCCCGATGAGCTGTGCACCCGCCTGGGGGATGCCCTGCGCCGCAGCCTGCGGGACAGGATCGCGGCCCTCCTGGAAGGGAGCGAAGACGGGGCCAGGATCATTCCCGGCCATGCCGCCGAGTTCGAACTGCTGGCCAGCTACCTGCAAAACGGCGTGCTGCCCTGGAATGTCCCCGGCGACGAGCCGTTCGCGCTGGCGGCCACACTCCTGCGCCAGGCCGGACCGAACCGGCGGCGCCTGCTGGAGTTGCTGCGGCAGGACGCTGCGGTGCAGGAGCGGATGATCCGCCAGCTACAGGACCCGGAACTGGCGCAATGCCTGGCCCTGCTGTACCCCGGAAGCCGGGCCGAAGGCTCGGCCCGCCATTGGGACCGGGTCGCCCAGCGAGCGGCCTCGGCGCGGCGCGGTGATACCCGCTTCCGCATCTGGCGCGAGGCGATGCGCCTGGTGATCGATGATGCGTCCGCCGTGGATGCCGCCGTGCCGGTGGCGTCCGGCGGTGTGGACGGCGTGGGAAGGTCGGAAGGGCCGAGCGGCGGCTCCACAGGCGGTGGCGCGCGGCGGGCGGGCGCAGGTCCAGGGGCCGGAAAAGCATCGATGGCGCAACCGCCCGTGCTGTCCGGGGACGGGCGTGAGGACGCCGCTTCTCGGGCCTTGGCCTTACCGTTCCGCGAGGTGGGGGCATCGTCTCCGGATGGCACCATGCCTCAGGGAGAGCCGCCATCGCCGCAGCGGGCCGCTACGAGCGGCTCCAGCCGGGAGCCAGTGGTGAAGCTGGGGACGGTGGTGGGTAGTGCGGTCCATGCCCAGGAAATGAGCAAGCTGCACAGTGGCGGCAACACGGTGCCTGGCGTCGTGAATGTCACTGCGGGCGAGGGCGCGGTTTCCCCGCCGGCGATGGCCGCCCTGTCTACGTCCAGTGCTGCGGAGGTCGTGGCACGGGAACAGGCGGATGCTTCACCGCCGCAGGGGTCAGGGGATGTCGCACCGAGCCTTGCGGACCGTGCCGCAGATCTTCCCGTGGCCACCGGAACGGCGTGGGAGGACGATAGCCGGCATGGTGCGCCGCTGGCACGGCCGGATGGTTCTCAAGTGGGGGCCTCCTTCATTGCCGCTGGAGAGCATGGCCAGGGCGAGGCACTGGAGCGCCCGGCCTCCAGGGCCGTTGCTGCGCGGGAGAAAACACTGGAGCCTGGGGCGGCTCAACTCGCCACTGCCGCCGCCCCGGCCGCCAGCCGTCGAAACGATCAAGCTGATCCAGCCGGGCAGCCTGGCGACCAGGGCCCGGTAGTCGAGAGCGCCGATGTACGAGAGGAGCAGCGCACTCCTGTGGCAGAAGTGGTAGAGGCGCAGGGCGCGGAGGCATCGCCGTTTTCCGCCCCGGCAGCCTTGGGAGGGGGCCAGGGGCGGCTGGATGCGAAAGCGCTGGGGGCGCCGCTCGCGCCATCGAATCGGGGCGGAACCGATGTCCCGCAAGTGGTCGTAGGCACGACGGTAGCTGTCCCCGTAGTTCCAGGACCAGAAACGGCGGCGGAGCAAGAAGCGGGGCAACCCGAAGGTCAGGAGCCTGGGCGCCCCCTCGGCATGGGCCGTGACGAGGATGGGGGCGGCGTCGCTGGCGTATCGAAGGCAGCCATTTCCGGTGGAGCGGCCCCCCTCGCCTCTGGGCAAGCCATGCCTCCGGCTGTCGCGGCGATTCTGCCCCTGACCGGATCGTCCGCCGTTTCCCGAGACGTGGCGTCCGGGGAGTCCGCCGCTTCCGCATCGATGCGGCCTCTGCCAATCCACGACGTGGGCAATGAGGGGAAACTCCACCTCTCGGATGCAGGGCGCATGGCTTCGTCGGCGGAACGGGGCGCGGTGGGGAGTGGGCCTCGACAGGATTCCGCGCTGCCGATCGAGGCAGGAGCTGGGCTTGCTGCCACGCCTCAGCTTTCACCCCAATCCCAGTCTCGATCCCGGCCGGCTGCATCCCAGGCGGACGTAGGCGGAGCCGGGGAGGGCGGTGCTCCGTGGGCCGCTGATTCACGGGTACAGACTCCTGGCGGCACGGGCTCCGCGTCAGCACACGACCTCGGCTCTCCGTCCGGTCATGCCTTGCCAGCTTCCTGCGTGGACGCGGCGCAGCGCCAGCGGCTTCTGGCGGCAGGAGGTGCCGCTACAGCATCCGGCCACGGGGCTACCATGGCAAGCGCCCCGGTTCGGGCGGTGGAAGCGGGGGAGCGCGGGATGAACGCCGTTGGCGCCCGCGATGGTCAAGGATCGGTGCTGCCCGGCGAAATCGGGCGGCCCCCTGTTACCGTCCCTTCGCCTGGCGTTGAGTCGTTACCGGCGTTCAACCAAGGGGCGACGAGTACTACGCGTGGAACGCCGTTACCGGCCAGGCCGGGCGATGGCGTCATCCCCGCAAGCCCGGCGCCGCGCGTTGCTTCCGGCGACATGGCGCTAGAAGAAGCGCCACGATCGGTCGGCGCAACCGCCAACCCGCCAGGAGCGGCAACGGATGGCCTGGGGGGCGATCAAGCGCGACTTCCCGGCGGCGCTACGATTCCCTCCGATTCTCCGCCCGGTCTTGGCCAAGGGCGCGATGGTGTGCTGCCCACGACTGGAGCTGGGTACCTGCCGGTAGACGCCGCTGCGGCACATGGTGAGCCTGCGGTGGCGGGGGGGCAGCGCCCCGACCTTTCCCCGGGCGAAGGCGCTTTGCCGTCTGTGATGGGGCGCCCGGATGCGCCTGACCTCCCGATGCTCGGTGGCGCGCGCGCCATGCTAGGCGCCCCCCGAGCATGGGACGCTCCTTCTTCCGAGGGGCTGGTGAGGAAAGGGGGAGGCCAGGAGACGCGGCGGGGTGGCATGGCTGCCATGCCGGGCGATGTTGAGGGGGGCCAGGCCGCTCAGCAGCCCACGGCAAAGGTGCCCGGGAGGGCAGGCGCCGGTCCAAGGGAAGCAACCGCCGGCAACGCCGCTCTGGTGACTGCGGCCGGGCGGGGGATGCCGGAATCCGGGAGGGCGGACCGAGCGTCCGGCGGCCCTTCGTCTGGAGCCGCCGACCGCGCTGCTGCCGGTGCCGCTTTTCAAGCGCCAGCGGATGAGTCCATGCCCTTTGCACAAGGGGGCGGCGGAAAGCAGGGTGAGTCCACCGCCGGGAATGGGCGGGCGACGCCCCATGGCGATGCGCCGAGGAGTGCTCCGGCGGGAACTGGTGCGCCATCGTTTGCGCAACACGCGTTGCCCAGGACTGATGAGCACGCCACCCGACCACGGGATGTGAAGCCGCCGTCGGCAGACGTGGCATTGCCGGGAGGGGCAGGGCGGCAACGGACCGCCCCTCTGGGCGCCGTGGAAGGGGAGGACACCCTTCCGCAGCAAGATCGGAGCACTGCTTCTGGAGCCGGGCGACCCGACGCGGCGGCTGCCGTGCCGGGTAGGGAAGTCCGTGCGCCGGAGGGGGCGGCACCTGCTGCTTCAGCGTCGATGCCGATGACGGCTCATGGTGATGTGATGCCCACGCTACCGGAAATCTCGCTACCGGGAACCTCGCGGCCGCCTCCAGTGGAAAATCTCGGGGGTCCGAGGGAGGTTCCGGCACCTTGGCCGCCCGTGGCTGAGTCGCCGCCGGAGGACGTTGCCGCGACCGATGCGCCCGGGGCGCGACGAGACGATTCTCTCGGTGCAGCCGAGGAGCGCCTGCCCGTATTGCACGGGGAGGTGAAAGCATCGCTGGGCAGGGGAGCGAAGGAAGCGGAAGCGCGTACGGTCCCCACTCCCACGCAGGCGGGCGCGATGACGCATGGGCCAGGAAGGACGGAATCCGCGCTACCGGCCGCTACGGGCAGCTCAGAGGTTGGCTCAGAGGTTGGCGGCCATGAGCCGCCAGGGACGGTAATGCTGCTGCCGGAAGGCGGAGCGACGATCGGTTCGCCGGGGCAGCAACGCATCCCCCCTCCTGGTCCTCAGAAGGGGGATGCCGCCCTTCGACGGAACGGCGTTGAAGAACCGAATCCGAACCCTGCTTTCGGGCCGGGGCGGTCCGAAGCCGCGCCCGTATTGCCGGGCGGAACTGTGCGGGAGGTGGAAGGCTCGGCGCCTTCCGCCTCCGTGCAGGGTGCGGCGGCACGGACTGGTGCTGTGTCCGTACCCCCGGCCGGCCTGTTCCCGCCGTCGGCGGCAACGGGTGGGCCGGAGGAACCACGTCATGGGTCTCCGCCGCAGGAGCGCGCATCGCAGCCAGAGGGCGAGGCGGCGCCTGGGAAATTGGGGAGTGCCCCGCTGACGCATCGCACTGGCGGCGGGTTACGCCAGGAGGCTCCGGCCCCCGTTGCCCTGTCCCCGCTGACTTCGGCATCGGCATCAATGTCCGGCCGCGGCAGCGACAGTAAGGCGAGGCCAGGAGCGGCGTTATCGGATGTCGCGGAGCAAACCTCGCCGCATCCCGCGGCCGACGGCAAAACCGCGATGCCCTCGGGCACGCTTGCCGCCGAGGGGGACGCCTTAACGTTGCGGCCCCCATCGGACGGGACCACGGAAAGGTCCGCCGTAGCGCCGGGTGAGGAGCGGGATGAAAGCTCGTCTGTGGCGGCGGGACCACGGGTCGGCCCGGCGGCGCTCATCCCCAGCGTGGGCGCCGTTGCCGCCATGGCGGGCGCTGTCGATCGACGCGGAGTGGAAGAGAAAGTGAGCCCGGCGGGTGGCGACGAAGCGGTGGAGCCGACAGCCCCGCTGTCCGTATCCGCCATGCCAGGCGATGCCGCATCGGGTACTGCGCCTGTGGAGCGCTCCATAGCGCGGCCCATGCGCAACCCCATCGGGGGGAGCGAGCGGCCTGCCGCCGTTTCTGCCGCGGATAGGGCATCCCCGGCTGGGGGAGCGGCAGAGGGGCATGGCGCCATTCCTCCTGATCCGGTTGGCAAAGGACTGTCTGCCGGGCCCGGAGTGGAAGAGAGAGTGAGCCCGGCTGACGGCGGCGGGGTGGCGGAGCCGACGGCCCCGCCGTCCGCATCCGCCATGCCAGGCGATGCCGCATCGGGTACTGCGCCTGTGGAGCGCTCCATGGCGCGGCCCATGCGCAACCCCATCGGGGGGAGCGAGCGGCCTGCCGCCGTTTCTGCCGCGGATAGGGCATCCCCGGCTGGGGGAGCGGCAGAGGGGCATGGCGCCATTCCTCCTGATCCGGTTGGCAAAGGACTGTCTGCCGGGCCCGGAGTGGAAGAGGGCGTGAGCCCGACGGGTAGCGACGGAGCAGCGGAGCCGACAGCCTCGTCGTCCGCACCTGCCATGCCCGGGGATGATGCATCGGGTGCAGCGCCTGTGGAGCGCACCATGGCGCTGCCCACGCCTGATCTCGTCGGGGGGGGCGAGCGGGCTGCTGCCGTCTCCACTGCGGACAGGGCATCCCCGGCTGGGCTGGCGGTGGAGGGGCATGGCGCCGTTCCTCAAGGGCTATCTGCCGGGCCTGAACGCTCCAGAGGGGGGCGGCTGGATGCGGCGCTTGGCGGTGCGCCGACGGCAAAGTCCGGGGAGGGGCAGCGTTTTTCTTCGGCCAATTCAACGGCACCCTCGGGAGCCTCCGTGGTGCCCGTTGGGGAAATCGACGCACAGGTCGTTCCCCGGCAAGCAACGCCGACAAGAGGGGTGCCCGAATCGGAGGTCGGCCGGGGCGATGAACGCCATGCCGGCCTTGCCGTAACCGCGGCAACCACTGCAATTGCCGAGGGCGCTACTGCCGAGCCAAGCCGTGGGGCAATCGCGTCTGTCGCTGCCTCGCCGGCGGGAGGGGCGACCATGTCGGTCCCCGGTGCGGGGCTGGGGAGCCCGGCCACCGGAAACACCACCGGGGCGGAGTCAGGAATGGTCTCCGATTCCGCCGGCCGCCATTCCTCTCCGCCGGCCGCGTCTACCGCTGCTCAACCTGAACCGCTTCCCGATTCCGCCTGGATCGAGCACGCCCTGGAAAACGATCCGAACGGCCTCGAGGCCGTGCTCCTGCCCCTGTTGGAGAGCCGGGTTGGCGCGGCGCGATTGATTGAGGCGTGCCCGGATGCCCTGCTGTCCCGCCTGGCCCACTATTTCCGCGGGGCGGATTTTTCCCGGCTGCTGCCCTATGCCGAGGCGGTTACCGCCGCCAACCTGGGGATGGGCGAGGCCGAGCGCCGCCGCCGCCATTGGCGTTTCCTGCTGGGGACCTTGTTCCCGAAGGTGCGCTTCGCTTCCGCCGCGCCCTTCGTCAGCGCCTACATCGATTTCCTGGCGGCGGACTGGCCGGCGCCGGGCGATGCGCGCCAGGCCCTGCGTGCGTACCTGGAGTCGGCGGCGGCGCCGGGCATGGTGACGCGCCACATCCTGTTCTGGCTGGGGGGCAAGGGCGGCGCGTCGGCCCCCGGTGCGGTGCCATCGGCGCCGCCGGCTCCGCTGGCGGGGCGGGGCATCCAGGTGGCCAATGCCGGCCAGGTTTTGGCCTCCCCCTACCTGCCCCGGCTGTTCTCCATGCTGGGCTTGCTGGAACAGGGTCGCTTCATCGACGGCGAGAATGCCCGGCGGGCCTGCCATCTCCTCCAGTTCATGGTGGACGAGCGATGCGCTGCGCCCGAGCACGAGCTGGCCCTCAACAAGCTGCTGTGCGGGCTGGAGTTGCACGAGCCCCTGGATGCCGGGATCGAGATCGACGAGCGGGAACGCTCCGCCATCGACGGCATGCTCGCCAGCATGATCGCGCACTGGAAGGCCCTGGGCGGCACCTCGGTGGCCGGGCTGCGCGAAGCCTTCCTGCAGCGCGGCGGGGGATTGTCCCGCCAGGACGACGCCTGGCGGTTGAAAGTGGAGCCAAAGACCATCGACGTGCTGATGGATCGGCTGCCCTGGGGCTTTTCGGTGATCCGCCATCCGTGGATGGCGGCACCGGTAATGGTGGAGTGGCGATGACGGCCATCACGATGCAGAAACGGGAACCCCGGACCGCCTCCTGGCCCGGGGACGACAACGCGGCGATCCTGTCCGGGGAGCTGGACTGGTTCTCCAAGGTGCTCGAAACGCGCCTGACCGCCTATTTCGAGCAGCGCCCCTGGGGGCTCGACGACCTGCCCCCGCCGGACCTGACGGCGGCGCAGGGCGCCTACGCCGAACTGGTTCGGGAGCTGGACATGAGCGCCGAGGAGCGGCTGGTGCTGCTTCTGGCCCTCATCCCTCACGTTCGTCCCCAGGCGCTGGACCCGCTGTTCACCCGCAACCGGGCGCTGGAGCGGGCCTTCACCGAGTTCGGCGGCTGGCCGGGGAAGAACCACGGTGGCTTTCTGCCGACCTGCGAGACGGCGCTGTTCGTTGCGGCCGGCACCGACCTGGAGCGGCGCTTCCGCATGATCCCGCTGTTCGAGAACGATCATTTCTTCGCCCGCCGGGGCATCCTGCGCCTGGAGCACGGCGAGCGGGCCGAGACCCTGTTCAGCAGCGCCCTCACCCTGAGCGGCGAATATCTGCACCTGCTCATCGCCGGCACCCGGCACAAGCCCGATTTCAGCGCCACCTTTCCGGCCAAGCTGATCACCACGCCCCTGGGGTGGCAGGACCTGGTGCTGGGGCCCCAGGTCCTCGAAGAGGTGGGGCACCTCCAGACCTGGCTGGAGCGGGGGC
The DNA here is from genome assembly GCF_021287045.1 of Oryzomicrobium sp. Classification (GTDB taxonomy): domain Bacteria; phylum Pseudomonadota; class Gammaproteobacteria; order Burkholderiales; family Rhodocyclaceae; genus Oryzomicrobium. The sequence continues at coordinate 102,903 of NZ_JAJTBG010000011.1, forward strand.
CCGAGGTGATGCGCGAGTGGGGGTTGGAGCGCTCCGTCAAGCCGGGCTACCGGGCCCTGTTCTACGGGCCGCCGGGCACCGGCAAGACCCTGACGGCGACCCTGATCGGCGCCAGCGCCGGGGTGGACGTGTACCGCATCGACCTGTCCATGGTCGTTTCCAAGTACATCGGCGAGACCGAGAAGAACCTGGCCGGCGTTTTCGACCAGGCGGCGAACAAGAACTGGGTGCTGTTCTTCGACGAGGCCGACGCCCTGTTCGGGCGCCGCACCCAGACGTCGAATTCCAACGACCGCCACGCCAACCAGGAGGTGGCCTACCTCCTGCAACGCATCGAGGATTTCCCCGGCATGGTGGTCCTGGCCACCAACCTGCGCGCCAACATCGACGAGGCCTTTGCCCGGCGCTTCCAGTCCGCCATCTATTTCCCCCTGCCGGATGCCGAGCAGCGCCTGCGGCTGTGGCACGGCATGCTCGACCCTGCCACCCGCCTGGCGGACGACGTGGATCTGGCCCGGATCGCCGCCGACCATCCTCTGGCCGGCGGGGCCATCGCCAACGTGGCGCGCTACGCGGTGTTGCGCGCCTTACAGCGCAAGCGGGCCCGCGTGTGCAGCGACGACCTGCTGGCGGGCATCGCCCGGGAACGCTTCAAAGAAGGAAAGTCCATCGCATGACCACGAACCGCCTGGCCCAGGCCATCGTCCTGCCCTTGCTGGCCGCCGTGTGCTGCCTGCCGCTGCCGCTGGCCTCGGCACCCGATCCGGCTCGTCCCGCCGCCGCGCCTGCCGCCGCAAAACCCGCTCCCCCCGCAGGCCAGCCGGGATGCGAGGTGGGGCGCGACACCTTTGCCTACCTGACCCCGGACGACGCCCGCCAGGTCCAGATCGCCCTGGCCTACTTCGGCCTCTATGGCAACCGCATCGACGGCATCGTCGGCATCGACACCCGGGCAGGGCTGGCCGCCTATTGCGGCCAGCAGGACATGACCATCGGCCGGGACATGGCCTCGCGCCAGGCCCTGGTGGCCGAACTGCTGCGGGATGCGGCCATCGACCGGGTGTTCCACAAGTGGCGGGGCATCGTCGCCAGCCGGGCGTTCGCCATCTGGCAGACCGAGCAGAAGGACGCGGACCAGATCCCGCCCCAGATCAAATCGGGGTCGGCGGCCCAGGTGATCGACATCATCGACCGCTTCCTCAAGTACCAGCCCGCGCCCGGCACGGCCGGGCGCCAGCGCTGGCTCGACGATCAAGGCATCTCCTACCAGTTGCTGGCCGACGACTTCAAGGCCCTGGGGACCCGGCAGGAGGCCCTGGCCGCCCTGGCGGTCATGAAGGACGCCGGCTTCCAGGAGCAGGAGGCCTTTTCCGCCCAGGTGCGCGAACTGCTCCAGGCCCAGGCCGGGGCCTGGTCGGGCGTGGTGCAGCGCTACGCCGAGTCCATGTCGGTCTTCTCCCTCACGCCCCAGGGCATGGCCCGGCTCAAGGCGGCCCGGGTGCCGGCCTACCTGCTCGACCAGTTGGGGGAGCTGGAGGACCCGGGCTATCCAAGCCGGGCGGCCGTCGAAAAGGCCTTGCAGGAGGTCTTGGCCGGCATCGACCAGGAACTGGCGGCCTATCGGACGAAAAAGCTCGCCGTGCCGGCCGAGGCGCCGAAAACGGCTGCCGCCCCTACAGCCCCCGCCCCCGCTGCTGCTGCCGGAGATGGCGGCGCGTCCCTGCCCGGGGCCGGTGGCGGCTCGGGGCTGGCGGACGAGGTCAGCCTGCGCCTGCAAGGCAAGCCCATGGGCACGGCCAAGGAACGGGCCGATTCCCTGTCCCAGGCGTGCCAGGAGGTCATGGACGAAGCGCGGAAATGGCTTCCCCTGATCCTGGCACAGGTGGACGACAGCACCGCGTACCGGCTTTCCACCGCCTCGTGGAACCGGCTGCTGGCGGCGGCCGGCGCCGTGCCGAGCTATGCCCTGCCCATGCTCGACGGCATGGAGGGGGTGGACTATCCGCTGCGCGGCATATTCCTTTCCGCCGTCCAGGGACGCATCGGCACCGGGCTGAAGGGATACGCCAAAACGATCCAGGGCGAGGTCGCCGGCAAGCGCCTGACCCAGCTGGACGACAAATTCTTCGCCTGGCTGAAGGCCAACAAGATTCCGGAGGACCTGGCCGGGACGTTGCAACCGCTCAAGGGCCGGGATTTCGCCACCCCCCGGGATCTGCTGGCCGAGATCGACACCGTGTTCCAGGCGCAGCGCGCCAGGGTGGCGGACTATCAGGATTTCCTGGCCGACCAGGCGCGCAAGCGGCACGTGCCGGACCCGGCCAAACCGGTCGAGTGGCAGCCGGTCCCGGACTGCAAGTGCCGGCCCAAGAAGATGGAAAAGCAGGTGTACGGTTTTTATCCCTTCTGGTTGGCGGGGGAGAGCCAGTCGGTCGATTTCAGCGTGCTCAGCCGCATCGGCTATTACGCCGTGGGCTTCGACGATTCCGGCACCGTGAGCAATGCGGCCCACTGGAACGCGGCCAGCAGCCAGGTGTTCGAAACCGCGCGCAAGTACCGCACCCAGGTCGACCTGGTCGTCCGCCGCAGCGACTGGTCGTCCTGGGCGTTGCTGAACCGGGAGAAGCGGGTCGCGGCCTTCGCCGCCCTGGCAGGCGAGCTCGACCGCCTGCTATCCATCGCGCCGACGGGGGCCATGGCGGCCATCCGTCCTTACCTGAGCCTGGGCACGGACCGGCCCAGCCTGGGCAACGGCGTCACCCTGTTCTTCGAGCATTACCCGGAAGACCCGGAATTCATCGAGGACTTCAAAGGCTTCCTCGTCCAGCTCCATGGCCGGTTGGCCGGCCGAGGGCAGTTCGTGAACCTCATGCTGCCGTCGGACGCCCTGGGCCAGGGCATCTTCAACCACGCCAAACTGCTGCAATGGGCCGATCTCTACGACGCCGACGCCCGGGGCAAATATGAGGCGGACCGCATGCTGATCCTGGTGCTGCTGCGGGAGCCCACCACGGACGACAAGAAGCTTCTGCGCCGCAGCCTGGAGGAAAACCTGAAGGGCGACGACCGGCGCAACCTGCAACGCATGACGGTGCCGGTGATCGTTCCCGACGGCCGCGCGCGGATCGACGACGACGTGATCTACATGGGCGACAACTTCAACGGCATCGGCTTCTGGCGGCTGCCGACGGGGACGTCCGGGCTGCCGGCGGACGAGGTGCTGAAGAACGAGTTCTACCCGACCCAAACCAACCAGAGCTCGGCGGTGTGCGGCATCGTCTGCCCCAACCGCTGGCTGTTCCGGCTGGCCTTCGACTGCTTCCTGATGGTGTCGCTGGCCTTCCTGGTGGCCTTCGCCGGGTGCTGCGAATGCCGGGGCACCTTCCGCCGCCATTTCCTCTGGTTCCTCGGCGGCACCGTCGTGCCCCTGTTCGTCATCGGCATGGCGATGCTCTATTGCGACCCGGCCCTGGAGAGCATTGCCGAAGGCAATGGCCTGCTCTTCCTGGTGCTACTGGGCATCATCGTCTATGCCGTATGGGACTACCAGCAGAAAAAGCAGCAGATCCCCTGACCCGGCAAGCGCTTCCTTGTCCTTTTACCACCTGTGCCATCCCATTCACGCCTCGAACCCTGGAGTAACGCCATGCGGGCCTACAGCGAAAAACCGATGACATCCTCCGTTTCTACCGAGCATGAGCGCCGCCAAGGCGACAGCCACGTTTCCGCTGGCGGCGGACGGGAGGCGGGGCTCCAGGCTTTGCAGGCCAAGGCCGATGGGAGCCTGGCGGTAAGGCAGCTGGCCGCCCTCCAGCCGGATGGGGTGTCGCAGCGCCAGGCCGAAGAAGAGGACGAGGCCCCTATGCAGGCCAAGACCGCCCAGTTGCAGGCCGACGACGAGGAGCCGCTGCAGGGCCGCTTCGATCCGCTGCAACGGGTGGCGGCGGACGAGGACGAGGTCCAGCGCAAGGCGGCTACGGGCGCCAGTCAGGCCCCCGTAGCTACAGGTGCCGCCGGCAGGAATGAGACGGGGCTGCCCGATTCCCTGAAAACGGGCATCGAGGCCCTGTCCGGCATTTCCCTGGATTCGGTGCGGGTGCATTACAACTCCTCCCAGCCGGCCCAGCTCAATGCCTTGGCCTACGCGCAGGGCAGCGACATCCACGTCGCCCCGGGCCAGGAGCGCCACCTGCCCCACGAGGCTTGGCACGTGGTGCAGCAGGCCCAGGGGCGGGTGAGCCCCACCCTGCACACCGGCGGCGTACCCGTGAATGACGAGGTGGCCCTGGAACAGGAGGCCGACGCGATGGGCGGGCGGGCCAGCCAATACAAGGGGCCGGCCGTGCAAGCGAAGCGGGGCGGGCAGGACCGGTGATCCGGAAACCCACGGGCCTCGGCCGCGAATGAAAAAAGGCAGGGGATCCCCTGCCGTTTTGCTGGGCGATGACGCGTTTTCTCAGCCGTAGCGCCCGGTGATGTAATCCTCGGTTTCCTTGCGCGACGGCTTGACGAAGATTTCGTCGGTGACGCCGAACTCGATCAGCTCGCCCAGGTACATGTAGGCGGTGAAGTCGGAAATCCGCGCCGCCTGCTGCATGTTGTGGGTGACGATGACGATGGTGAAGTCGTCCTTCAGCTCGCCCACCAGTTCCTCGATCCGGGCGGTGGAGATGGGGTCGAGGGCTGAGGTCGGTTCGTCGAGCAGCAGCACCTCGGGCTTCACGGCGATGCCCCGGGCGATGCACAGGCGTTGTTGCTGGCCGCCGGACAGGCTCATGCCGCTCTGGCTCAGCTTGTCCTTCACCTCGTCCCACAGGGCGGCCTTGCGTAGTGCCCATTCCACCCGGTCCGCCAGGTCGGCCTTGCCCAGGCGCTCGTGCAGGCCGACGCCGAAGGCGATATTGTCGTAGATCGACATGGGGAAGGGGGTGGGCTTCTGGAACACCATGCCCACCTTGGCGCGCAGCGAGGCCACGTCCACCTTGGGGTCGAGCAGGTCGATGCCCTTGAACATCAGGGTGCCTTCGGCGCGCTGCTCGGGGTAGAGGTCGTACATGCGGTTGATGGTCCGCAGCAGAGTGGACTTGCCGCAGCCGGACGGGCCGATGAAGGCGGTGACCTTGTTCTTGGCGATGTCGAAGGTCACGTTCTTCAGGGCGTGGTACTTCCCGTAGTAGAAGTTGAAATCCTTGAACTGGATCTGCGGGACGTGTTTTTGCGAGTCGGTAGTGGTTTGCACGGTCTGGATTCCCAAAACGACTTAGTTAGTCTTTTCGGCGCGGAAAACCACCCGCGCGAGGATGTTCAACAGCAGGACGCCGACGGTGATGAGCAGCACGCCGGCCCAGGCCAGGCGCTGCCAGTCCTCGAAGGGACTCATGGCGAACTTGAAGATGGTCACCGGCAGGTTGGCGATGGGCGCGTTCAGGTCCAGGCTCCAGAACTGGTTGGAGAGCGAGGTGAACAGCAGCGGCGCGGTTTCGCCGGAGATGCGCGCGATCGCCAGCAGCACGCCGGTGACGATGCCGGAACGGGCCGCCCGCAGCGTGATGCGGCGGATCACCACGTTCTTCGGTGCCCCCAGGGCGAAGGCCGCCTCGCGTAGGGAGTTGGGCACCAGTTGCAGCATGTTCTCGGTGGTGCGCACCACGATGGGCAGCACCAGCAGCGCCAGGGCGACGCCGCCGGACCAGGCGGAGAACTTGCCGGTGTGGGCCACCACCAGGGCATAGACGAACAGGCCGATGACGATGGACGGCGCCGACAGCAGCAGGTCGTTGACGAAGCGGGTGACCCGGCCGAGCAGGGTGTGGCGGCCGTATTCGCACAGATAGATGCCGGCCAGGATGCCGATCGGCGTGCCGATCGCGGTGCCCAGCACGACCAGGATCAGGCTGCCGACGATGGCGTTGAGCAGGCCGCCTTCTTCCGCGCCCGGCGGGGGCGTCATCTGGGTGAACAGGTCGAGGGAGAGGGCGCTGAAGCCCAGGTCCAGCACCGTCCACAAGATCCAGGTCAGCCAGAACACGCCGAAGGCCATGGCCGACAGGGAGAGTCCGAGGGCCAGACCGTTGATGGCTTTGCGTTTGACGTAGAGATTCATGGCCGTTCCCCTCATTTCTTGCCTTCACCCACGGCCAGGCGCATCAGCAGCAGCTTGGAGAGGATGAGGACGATCAGGGTGATGACGAAGAGGATCAGGCCCAGCTCCATCAGGGACGAGGTGTGCAGGCCGGGGGAGGCCTCGGCGAACTCGTTGGCCAGGGCAGAGGTGATGCTGTTGCCCGGCATGAACAGGGACGGCGAGGTGAGGAAGTTGGTGTTGCCGATGATGAAGGTCACCGCCATGGTCTCGCCCAGGGCGCGGCCCAGGCCGAGCATGACGCCGCCGATGACGCCGGACTTGGTGTAGGGCAGGACCACGCGCCAGATCACTTCCCAGGTGGTGCAACCCAGGCCGTAGGCCGATTCCTTGAGCATGGTCGGGGTCAGCTCGAAGACGTCGCGCATCACCGAGGCGATGTAGGGAATGATCATGATCGCCAGGATGATGCCGGCGCTGAGCAGGCCGATGCCTAGGGACGGGCCGGAAAAGAGCGGGCCGATCAGGGGCAGCACCCCCAGGGTCTTGGCGATCAGGGGCTGGACGTGGGTGGCGAAGAGGGGGGCGAAGACCAGCAGGCCCCACATGCCGAAAACGATGCTGGGAATGGCGGCGAGCAGCTCGACGGCGGTGCCCAGGGGGCGGCGCAACCAGACCGGTGACAGTTCGGTGAGGAACAGGGCGATGCCGAAGCTGACGGGAACGGCGATCACCAGGGCGATCAGGGAGGTCACCAGGGTGCCGTACATGGGCACCAGGGCGCCGAAGCGCTCGGCCGGCGGGTTCCACTCGGTGCTGACCAGGAAACGGGCGCCGAAGGTTTCGATGCTGGGCCAGGAGGCCACGGCCAGGGCGATGATGATGCCGGCCAGCAAGGCCAGGGCAAGGAAAGCGAAGCCGCGGGCCATGCCGGCGAAGACCAGGTCGCCGAACTTGCTGTGCGGCTTGCGCTGCAACTCGGGTGACTCGAGGGCGGCGGTAGAGAATGCCGCGGCGGGATTGGCTGGCTGACTCATGGGAAGGGGCTCGTGTATGAACGGCGTTGGGGGCCGCAGCCCCCAACGCCGTATCGCCGATGGGGGGGCGGATTACTTCCCGGAGAACACCGGCTTGCCGGCGGTGTCACCGATGTGGTTCCACGACTGGTGGATCAGCTTGACGGTAGCGTCGGGCAGGGGCACGTACTCCATGTCCTCGGCCATCTTGTCGCCGTTCTGGTAGGACCAGGCGAAGAACTTCAGCACTTCGGCGGCCTGGGCCGGCTTGGCCTGCTGCTTGTGCATCAGGATGAAGGTGGCGCCGGTGATCGGCCAGGAGTTCTTGCCCGGCTCGTCGGTGAGGATTTCGTAGAAGGCGTTCTTGCTCCAGTCGGCGCTGGCGGCGGCGGCCTTGAAGGTGGCGTCGTCGGGGGCGACGAACACGCCGTCCTTGTTCTGCAGCTGGGCGTAGGTCAGCTTGTTCTGCTTGGCGTAGGCGTACTCGACGTAGCCCAGGGAACCCGGCAGGCGCTGCACGAAGGCGGACACGCCCTCGTTGCCCTTGCCGCCCAGGCCCAGGGGCCATTGCACGGCGGTGCCTTCACCGACCTTCTGCTTCCACTCGGTGCTCACCTTGGACAGGTAGTTGGTGAAGATGAAGGTGGTGCCGGAGCCGTCGGCGCGGCGCACTACGCCGATGTCCTGGCTGGGCAGGGCCAGGCCCGGGTTCAGGGCGGCGATGGCCTTGTCGTCCCACTTGGTGATCTTGCCCAGGTAGATGTCGGCCAGCACGGCGCCGGTCAGCTTGAGTTGGCCGGGCTTGATGCCAGGAACGTTTACCACCGGCACCACGCCGCCGATCACGGTCGGGAACTGCACCAGGCCGTCCTTATCCAGGTCGGCGGGCTTGAGGGGCATGTCGGAGGCGCCGAAGTCGACGGTCTTGGCGGTGATCTGCTTGATGCCGCCGCCGGAGCCGATGGACTGGTAGTTCACCTTGTTGCCGGTGGCTTTCTGGTAGGCATCGGCCCACTTGGCGTAGATCGGGGCGGGGAAGGAAGCGCCGGCGCCGGTGATTTCGGCGGCGAAGGCGGTCTGGGCGGCAAAGGCGATGGCCGTGATGGCAGTCGTGCGCAGGGCAGTCTTGAACATGGATGCTCCGTGTGTGGGATGACCCGTGCAAAGTAGTCTGGAATTGTTACAGCGCTATTGCAAATCCGAGACATGCCCGGGCGAAGAAACCCGTGCCGTGACGTAGTGCCGCTTTTCCACGGCGAGGTCAAACCCTTGCCGGATGGGGGTTTCCGGAGCATGGGCGGCAAAGGCGGGCGAGGCGGTGGCGCCAGTCAGTAAATTTCACTGAACCTGACGCGGGGCTGAGGTCTGGGCCGATCTGGCCCAGTGGGCAGCCAGCCGGGGGGCGTTTCCCGGTCTCGGCTTCGCGCTGCCTGAAGATTGCCCCGAACCGCGCCGCGGCGCCTGCCCACCGGCCATTGCCGGCGACTCGCCGGTTTTCGTGACGCCGTCGTGGCGGGTCCCGCCGCCGCGGACGGGCCGGCGTGCCGGCTGCCGGAAGCGCCGGAGCGTGGGTTTGCCGCTTGGCGGTGCCGTCATCCTGCCGTCACCTACATCGCGGTTTCATGACTGTAATGCGGCTATAACTTTCGACTTAGATAATCCCGCCCGTTCTCCCGGCCATGTCCGGAATCCCCCGCAGCAGGCCTTATCGGGCCGCCGGCGGGGCCTCGCTTACCACCTCAGGCGGGTATCTCAAGATGACTATTCGAAGCCGCATCATATTGCTGGTTGCCCTGACGTTCGTCGCCCTGTCCCTGATCGGCGGCTATTCGGTGATCCAGTCCCGGTCCAACGCCAGGGAAGTGCGGGGCGTCACCGAAGGCGTGGTGACCAGCGCCCTGGCCTCGGCCGACCTGGTGTCGCTGCTCAAGGAAGTGCAGCTCACCACCATGGCCCTGGTGTCCGCCCCGGACACCACCATCGCCGCCCAGGCCCGCGACAAGCTGCTCAAGCAGCAACTGCAACTCAAGGAAAGCCTCGACTTCCAGGCCCACCAGGCCACGGGCAGCGCCCAGACCGGCCTGGTGGACCAGGCCAAGGAGAGCCTGGCCAACTACTTCGGCGAGATCGACCAGACCGCCCAGCTCAAGCTTGCCGGCCAGACCTCCCTGGCCGAGGCCAACCTGTTCGCCAACGTGGCCCAGTACCAGCGCGAGATGGAGCAGATCGTCGATGCCCTGCGCGTCGAGAAGAACCGCTCCAAGGACAGCGCCATCGCCGCCCTGAACGACAGCCTGTCGAACACGGTCACCACCATTTCCGCCGTCAGCCTGGCCACCATCCTGGCCCTGGGCGTGGTCGGCTACCTGCTCTACCGCCAGGTGGTCCTGCCCATCGGCCGCATGCAGGCGATGATGAGCGAGATCGCCGACAGCCAGGACTTCAGCCGCCGTCTGCCGGTGGGGGGCAAGGACGAGATCGGTCGCTCGATCGGTGCCTTCAACGTGATGGTCGCCAAGATCGAGGAAAGCTCCGGCCTGCTGCGCCAGAAGACCACCGACATCCAGACCATGTTGCAGCACATGCCCCAGGGCATCCTGACCATCGCTGCCGGCAACCGGGTCCATCCGGAATACTCGGCCTTCCTCGAAAGCATCCTGGAAACCGCCGACATCGCCGGCCGAGACGTCATGGAACTGGTGTTCGCCGACACCGACCTGGGGGCCGATGCCCTGTCCCAGGTGGAGGCCGCCGTCGGCGCCTGCATCGGCGAGGACGCCATGAACTTCGAGTTCAACGCCCACCTGCTGGTCGGCGAGATCGAGAAGCGGCTGGCCGGCGGCCGGACCAAGGTGCTCGACCTCAACTGGTCGCCGATCGTGGACGACAACAACACGGTGGTCCGCCTGCTGCTGTGCGTGCGCGATGTCACCGAACTGCGCCGCCTGGCCGCCGAGGCCCGGGAGCAGAAGCGCGAGCTGGAGCTGATCGGCGAAATCCTCGCCGTCAGCCAGGAGAAGTTCCACGAGTTCATCGCCGGCGCCCTCAAGTTCATCGACGAGAACGAGCAGCTGATCCGCGCCACGCCCAAGCAGGACGCCGACGTGGTCGCCCAGCTGTTCCGCAACATGCACACCATCAAGGGCAACGCCCGCACCTACGGCCTGCGCCACCTGACCAACACGGTGCACGGGGCCGAGCAGATCTACGACGAGCTGCGCAAGCCGCGCCCCACCGTGGCCTGGGATTCGGCCGCCCTGCTGGAGCAACTGGCAGCGGTGCGAGCCGAGGTGGAGCAGTACGCCAAGATCAACGAGGTCAGCCTGGGCCGTAAGGGCCCCGGGCGGCGCGGCGGCGAGCGCTACCTGCTGGTGGACCGGGAGCAGATCCAGGAAACCCTGCACCGCCTGGAAAAGGTCAATCCGGGCAACCTGCACGAGCTGGTGGCGGCCCGGGACCAGGTGCAGCGCGTGCTGCGCCTGCTCGGCACCGAATCCGTGGCCCAGATCCTCTCCGGAGTGTTCGATTCCCTGCCTTCCCTGGCCAAGGAGCTGGGCAAGGTGGCACCGGTGGTGAGCATCGAGGACAACGGCTACTTCCTGCACAACCAGGTGTCCGGCGCCCTCAAGAACGTGTTCATGCACCTGGTGCGCAACGCCATGGACCACGGTATCGAAACACCCGACGTGCGCCGCGAGTCCGGCAAACCCGCCGCCGGCGAGATCACCCTGCGCCTGGCCCTGGTCGGGGACGGCCTGCAACTGGCCCTGAGCGACGACGGCCGGGGCCTGGCCCTGGCGCGCATCCGCCGCATCGCCCTGGACAAGCAACTTATCGGTGCGGACGACGTTCTGAGCGACGAAGAAGTGGCTCAATTGATCTTCCGCCCCGGCTTCTCCACGGCCGAGGCGGTCACCGAAGTGTCCGGCCGCGGCGTCGGCATGGATGCGGTGCAAGACCTGATCCGGCGCGAGGGCGGCAAGATCGCCGTGCGCTTCCTGGACGGGGCCGCCGGAGCCGACTTCCGGCGCTTCGAGACGGTGGTGACCCTGCCCGAGAAGGTTGCCGTGCGCGGCGAGGAAATCGCCGTGACGGCCGATGCGCCGGCCGGCAGCGAGGACGGGGCGGCGGCCGGCGGCTCGGCGGATGTCGCCCGTGCCATCGCCTGAGGCCGGAGGACCGCCCAGCGTGGATACCCGGACCCAGGTGGCCAGCAAGATGCTGGTGCTCGACGACGCGGGCACCTATGTGAATAGCCTCAAGGCCTTCTGCGAGGAATGCGCCCTCCTGGGCATCCGCCCCAACGTGGCCGGCAACGGCGACGTGATGGCGGTGCTGCGCGCCAACGTGGACTTGGGCGGCATCCTGCTCTACGAGAACTACGGCGGCCGGCCGGGCAACGGCCTGGTCATGGCCCGGGAGATCCACGCCCTGCGCCCCGAGCTGCCCATCTTCCTGCGCCGCGACGCCGTCTCCAGCGTCGCCGGCCTGGGGGAGCGCGACGCGGCCATGTTCCGCTGCGCCTACACCCTGGCGACCCTGCAACAGCTGCGGGAGTCCCTGGACGCCTCGATCTTCAGCCGGATCTACCCCAACGCCCTGGTGCGGGGCATCGCCGAGATCACCCGGGCCTCTTTGGAAAGCCTCTTCCACGGCTGCGAGGTGGATGCCGAGACCCCCTACCTGGTCAAGGACCGCATCATCTACGGCGAGGTGTTCACCCTGATCGCCATCGAGAGCCACTGGTGCCGGGGCTACATGATGCTGCAATCGTCCGAGGGCAGCGTGCTCGACCTGTTGCGCGGCCGGCCAGGCGGCGGGGACGGGCTCACCTTCCGCGATCTCAACGGCACCCTGGGCGAGGCCACCAACCTGATCTGGGGCGCCTTCAAGAACCGCTACGTCGGCCACGGCACGGCGGCCTCCGCGCCGCTCCAGACCCAGGTGCCCATCGTCATCAACCACCAGCGCCGCTACATCTCCTTCGGCTCGGACGATCCCCAGCTGTGCCTGAAATACACCCTGCGGCTGCGGCAGTCCCCGGACGGCCCGGGCGTGCCGGTCTACCAGCGCTTCGTCTTCAACCTGGACTGGTCCCCGGACGAGTTCAGCGAAAACCCCACGGTGGAGTCCTTCGTCGAGTCCGGCGAATTGGAACTCTTCTGACCCCGCGTTCGATCTTTTTTCCCCTTCCCGTTTGATAACCAATAACAAGGAGTTCCCATGGCCCAGGTTCTGGTCGTCGATGATTCCAGCACGGTGCGTAACGAGGTCTGCGATTTCCTCAAGAACAACGGCCTCGCCGTCACGGCAGCGGTGGACGGCAACGACGGGCTGGCCAAGCTCAAGGCCGACCCCGCCATCAAGCTGGTGTTGAGCGATGTGAACATGCCCAACATGGACGGCCTGACCATGGTCGAGAAGATCCGCGGCGACCTGAAGAACGCGGCGGTCAACGTCATCATGCTCACCACCGAGAACAGCCCGGCGATGAAGGAGCGGGGCAAGGCGGCCGGCATCAAGGGGTGGATCGTCAAACCGTTCAACGGCGCCGCCGTGATCGCCACCCTGAAGAAGCTGGTGGCCTGATCGATGGCCCTGACCACTGGCGCCACCCCGATCCTGCTGGCTCTCGCCGTATTGCTGGCGCTGCTCGCCCTGGCCGGCTGGTGGCGCGTCGCCGTCCTGCGCCGCGAGGGGAGCCGCCGGGAGGCGGCCCTGCGTCGCGAGATCGATGCCCTGGCCGGGCACATTCCCCCCGAGGTCATGGCCGGGCGGTTGGCCGATCTGCAAGGCGAGGCCGACGCCCTACGCGAGGCCCTGGCCCGGCTGGCCGAGGCGCACGAGCAGGCCGCCCAAGAGGCGGCCCAGAGCGCCGCCGCCGAGCAGCAGGCCGTACTGGCCGAGGCCGCCGCCGGCTACGGTGCGGCCCTGGCCGACCTGCGCCAGCGGGTCGCGGCGGACCACCACGAGTTGAAAGGTGGCATCGACGCCCTGCTCGACGTGGTCAAGACCCTGGAGCGCTGGCATGACCAGATCCAGGGCATCCTGGCCAACAACCAGGCGCTGAAGCGGGAAAACGAGGAATTCGCCAACATCAACAAGAAGATCGTGATGCTGGCGCTCAACGCCTCGATCGAGGCCGCCCGGGCCGGCGAGTACGGCCGGGGCTTCGCCGTGGTGGCCGACGGGGTGCGCGACCTGGCCCTGACCTCCACCAAGCTGGCCCAGAGCTTCAAGGAAAACCTGGACAAGAGCGACCTGGTGGCCACCGCCACCTTCCTCGACCTGCAAGCCAGCAGCAACATGATCCGCACCGCCGTATTCGGCCTGGGTGCGAGCGAGACCCGCATTCTGTCCCATCTGTCCGAGGAGGGCGCCCTGCCATGATCACCACCGAAGCCATCGCCTCCGTCCAGTGGCTGTTCGACAAGGCCATCCGGGAAAATGCCGGGGCCGGCGCCGCCTGCGAGGTAACCGTTTCTCCCGGCCTGGGGCCGGCCATGGCGGACGATGCCCGCCGCCACCTGGTGGTGATCGGCATCTCGTCCTACCTGTTCCGCATGGTCGTCCTGTTCGACTTCGACGCGGCCCCCAGGACCCTGGACTATCTGTCCCGCCGTGCCGGCGGCGAGCCGGGGGCGCTCCAGGGGCAACTGCTCGCCGACGCCTACGGCGAGCTGGTGAACATGATCTGCGGCGCGGCCAAGCGGACCTTGCACGAGGTCTTTCCCCACACCGGCCTGTCCACCCCGTTCACCCTGGAAAGCTCCTGCGCCCGCTACGTTTGCGCCCTGGACCCGGCCCACAGCCTGACCTTCGCGGTGAATATCGGCGATCAGGGCGACGGCCAGCTCGGCTTCCGCATGACCGTCTGCCTGTGCGTGGCCCCGGGCACCACCCTGGACTTCACTGTGGCGCGCACCGCCCCCGCCGATGCGTCGTCCGATTCCTGCGGCGAGATCGAATTCTTCTGATCCGGCGCGGCCTGGACGGCCCTGGGCTGCGGGCCGGCGCAGCCCCGGGAGACATCGCCCGCATAAATAATTGGCGGGGCGCCCTTGAAAACCCCGGGGGGCGTCCCTATTATTAGCACTCGTCACCGATGAGTGCTAACAGCCTCGCGCCGGCCCTCCCGGTGACCGGCAGCCGCGGCGGGTGCGAGCTTCGCTCCCCGAGTCCGGCGGCTCCCTATTCGTGTTTATGTCTGCAACTTTGTCAGGAGCCCACTCCATGAAAATCCGTCCCTTGCACGACCGCGTGATCGTCAAGCGCGTCGAAGCCGAGCGCACCACCGCCTCCGGTATCGTCATCCCCGATTCCGCCGGCGAGAAGCCGGATCAGGGTGAAATCCTCGCCGTTGGCCCGGGCAAGCGCGACGATTCCGGCAAGCTGATCGCCCTCGACGTCAAGGTCGGCGACCGCGTCCTGTTCGGCAAGTACGCCGGCCAGACCGTCAAGGTGGATGGCCAGGAACTGCTGGTCATGCGTGAAGAAGACATCATGGGCGTGGTGGAAGCCTAAGGCTTTCCGACCCTCTCACCCTTCCCAGAATTCAGGAGCAAACAATGGCTGCTAAAGAAGTCAAATTCGGTGACGTCGCCCGCGAGCGCATGGTCGCCGGCATCAACATCCTCGCCAACGCCGTCAAGGTGACCCTGGGCCCCAAGGGCCGCAACGTGGTGCTCGAGCGCTCCTTCGGCGCCCCCACCGTGACCAAGGACGGCGTGTCCGTCGCCAAGGAAATCGAACTGAAGGACAAGTTCGAGAACATGGGCGCCCAGATGGTCAAGGAAGTCGCTTCCAAGACCTCCGACGTGGCCGGTGACGGCACCACCACCGCCACCGTGCTGGCCCAGGCCATCGTCCGCGAAGGCATGAAGTACGTGGCCGCCGGCATGAACCCGATGGATCTGAAGCGCGGCATCGACAAGACCGTCGCCGCCCTGACCGACGAACTGCGCAAGATTTCCAAGCCCTGCTCCACCACCAAGGAAATCGCCCAGGTCGGCTCCATCTCCGCCAACTCCGACACCAACATCGGCGACATCATCGCCAATGCCATGGACAAGGTCGGCAAGGAAGGCGTGATCACCGTCGAAGACGGCAAGTCCCTGGACAACGAACTCGACGTCGTCGAAGGCATGCAGTTCGACCGCGGCTACCTGTCCCCCTACTTCATCAACAACCCGGACAAGCAGATTGCCGCCCTGGACAATCCCTTCGTCCTGCTGTTCGACAAGAAGATCTCCAACATCCGCGACCTGCTGCCGGTGCTCGAGCAAGTGGCCAAGGCCGGCCGCCCGCTGCTGATCATCGCCGAAGACGTGGACGGTGAAGCCCTGGCCACCCTGGTGGTGAACAACCTGCGCGGCATCCTCAAGACCTGCGCCGTCAAGGCTCCGGGCTTCGGCGACCGCCGCAAGGCCATGCTCGAAGACATCGCCATCCTGACCGGCGGTACCGTGATCGCCGAAGAAGTCGGCCTGTCCCTGGAAAAGGCCACCCTGGCCGAGCTGGGCCAAGCCAAGCGCATCGAGATCGGCAAGGAAAACACCACCATCATCGACGGCGCCGGCGATGCCGCCACCATCGAAGCTCGCGTCGGCACCATCCGCAAGCAGATCGAGGAAGCCACCTCCGACTACGACCGTGAGAAGCTGCAAGAGCGCGTGGCCAAGCTGGCCGGCGGCGTTGCCGTGATCAAGGTCGGCGCTGCCACCGAAGTCGAAATGAAGGAAAAGAAGGCCCGCGTCGAAGACGCCCTGCACGCCACCCGCGCTGCCGTTGAAGAAGGCATCGTCGCCGGCGGCGGCGTGGCCCTGCTGCGCGCTCGCGCTGCCGTTTCCGTCAAGGGTGACAACCCCGACCAGGAAGCCGGCATCAAGATCGTGCTGCGCGCCATCGAAGAGCCCCTGCGCCAGATCGTCGCCAACGCCGGCGATGAGCCCTCCGTGGTGGTCTCCAAGGTCCTCGACGGCCAGGGCAACTTCGGCTACAACGCCGGCTCCGGCGTGTACGGCGACATGGTGGAAATGGGCGTGCTCGACCCCACCAAGGTGACCCGCACCGCCCTGCAGAACGCCGCCTCCGTGGCCGGCCTGATGCTCACCACCGACTGCATGGTCGGCGAACTGCCCGAAGACAAGCCCGCCATGCCCGGCGGCATGGGCGACATGGGTGGCATGGGCGGCATGGGCATGGGCATGTAACACCGCCCGGCCGTCCAGGACTCGTTCCTGGCGCCCTGCCGGCCGGCCGTTGGCGATTCGCCAGGGGCCGGCCCGAAAAACCCCGCACTCCGGTGCGGGGTTTTTCTTTGCTCGGCGACAACGGGACCGCCGGTGCCTGGACCAACAGGCCCTTTGAACCGTCAGTGCAGCGGTGCGGGCCGGGGGCCAGGGGAGGGGGGCTGGGCGGGCAGGGGGAATACTTGAATTTTATTAATGTATTTTTCTTTGGCGAATGCCAAGGTCCAATACTGGCGCGGACTTTGAATTTTTCCCAGGCTAAATACATTAATTTTTTTCATGTATTGCACGGGCTGGCATTCGGGGAGCCCGGGCGGGGCGGCGGCCGGGGCCGTGGCGCTTGGCCGGCATTGCCGCGCTGTGCGCCCTGTTCTGTCCCGGCCATGCTTCCCCCTGGCCGCGCCTGCCCGGCAGCGCGTCGCCCGTCGTTACGGCAGTCGTTCTTAGAACGGATATGGCTTTGCAAATAGCGATTCCGTATAAAACTGTTATAAGCGGATCGTTTAGCATGGCCGTCATTCATCGAGGGGCGACGGCGTGGAAATCGGATTCGTGGTGGCGGGACTGGCGGTGGGCTTCGTGGTCGGCCTCACCGGCGTGGGCGGCGGCTCCCTGATGACGCCCATCCTGCTCTGGTTCGGCATCCCGCCCTCCACCGCCGTGGGCACCGACCTGCTCTACGCCGCCCTGACCAAGGCCGGCGGCGTGGCGGTGCACCACCGCCGCGGCCACGTGGACTGGCGCCTGGTCGGCTGGCTGGCTGCCGGCAGCGTTCCCGCCTCCCTGCTCACCCTGGGGCTGATTTCCCACATCGGTCCGTCCCACGCCCTGGACGGCCTGTTCCGCTTCATGCTCGGCGTGGCCCTGATCCTCACCGCCGCCGCCATCCTCGGCAAACCCTGGTTGCTGCGCCATGTGCCGACCCGCTGGCGCGACGCCCCCTTCGCTGCCATGCGCCCGGCCCTGTGGGTCACCGGCGCGGTGCTCGGCGTACTGGTCACCTTGAGTTCGATCGGCGCCGGCGCCCTGGGCACCTTGGCCCTGTTCCTGATCCTGCCGGCCCTGCCCACCACCCGCCTGGTGGGCAGCGAGATCGCCCACGCCGTGCCCCTCACCCTGGTGGCGGGCATCGGCCACGCCGGCCTGGGGCACATCGACTGGAGCCTGCTGGTGAACCTGCTGGCCGGCTCCCTGCCCGGCATCTGGCTGGGCAGCCACCTGAGCCACCGCCTGCACGACGGCTGGCTGCGCCCCGCCCTGGCGGTGATGCTGGCCTTCATCGGCGCCCGGCTGGTGGCCTGATCTGGCCTGACGCGGCCTTTCCCCCGCGCCATTCCGGCGCGTTGGTGCGTGCTGGCGCGCTGGGGCGCGATTCACGATTCATCTATCCCTCGTTGTTCTGCCGCCCGCGGGGCCGGCGGGGGCAATCTCCCCCCGTTCCGGGTGAGGCTTTCCCGCGTGTCGCTCGTTTAGAGCAGCCTAGACCCCCCCGGCCCGTCCTCAGGCGGCGCCGGGCAGACGGACCTCGACCCGCAGTCCCCGGCCCTGGGGGCCGTCGTCCAGGCGCACGTCGCCGCCGTGGCGGCGGGCGATGGCGCGCACGATGGCCAGGCCCAGGCCGTTGCCCGGGGCGCCGCTGCCGGCGGGTCGGTAGAAGCGGTCGAACACCCGCTCCCGCTCCGCCGCCGCAATGCCCGGCCCGCTGTCGTCCACCCGCAGTACCACGTCCCCGGCCACGGCCATGGCCGCCACCGTCACCACCCCCTCGGCCGGGGTGTAGCGCAGGGCGTTGTCGATCAGGTTGGCTACCAGTTCCCGCAGCAGCACCGTGTCGCCCGCTACCTTGCAGGGCGCCTCGCCCTCGAAACCCAGGTCGATGCGCCGGGCCAGGGCCTGGGGCAGCCAGTCGAAGGTGGTCTGGCGGGCCAGTTCGGTAAGGTCGGCCACCTGGTCCGCCGGCGGCGCCGCGTCGCTGCGCGCCAGGGTGAGCAACTGCTGCACCAGCCGGGCGGTGGCCGTGGCGGTCTGGCCGATGTCGCCGACCATGCGTTGCAGGCGCAGCGGGTCGGTTTCGCGCTGGGCCAGGTCGGCCTGGGACTTGATGATCGCCAGGGGCGTCTTCAGCTGGTGGGCGGCGTCGTCGATGAACTGGCGCTGGGCCTCGGTAAGCTGGCGCACCCGGGCGGTGTGGGCATTGACCGCCTCGACCAGGGGCATCACTTCGCTGGGCACGTTGTCGGCGGCCAGGGGCGACAGGTCGGCCGGGTCCCGGGCGGCCACGTCGCGGCGCAGCCGGCGCAGGGGGCCGAGGGCGTGCAGCACGCCGAAGGCGATGAGCAGGGCGCCCAGGACGATCAGGGCCCCTTCCTTGACCAGGGATTCGACCAGCAGCTGGCGGGCCAGTTGGTTGCGCGCCCCCAGGGTTTCGCCGATCTCGATCAGGAGAGGGCCGCGGATGCCCGGGTAGAAGAGGGGGCGCCACATGGCCGCGATGCGCAGGCGTTCGCCGTGGTAGGCCGTCTCGAAGAAGAAGGGCTTGCGGCTGTGTACTTCGTCCAGGCCGTCGCCGGAAATGGCCCGGCCGATGCCGAAGCGTTTGCCCGGCGGCGGCTCGGGCAGGTCCGGGTAGCCGGTGATCTCGCCCTGCTGGGGGTGGCTGACCCGGTAGTAGATGCGGTCCTGGAAATCGTTTTCGAGCATTTCCAGGGAGGCGTAGGGCAGGTCGATGCGGATCAGCCCCTCGTCCACCGCCACCCGCTCCGAGATCGCCAGCAGAGCGCCCTGGAGTGTCCGGTCGTAGGCCTGGTTGGCCGAATCCAGGGCGGTACGGTAGGTCACCGCCGTGTTCAGCGCCAGGGCGGCGCCCAGGGGGGCGAGCAGGTAGATGAGCAGGGTGCGGCGCAGGCTGCGCCGGCGGCGCGGCGGGGTCGTGTCTTCCGCTTCGGCCTCCGGCACCGCCGGGGATGGCAGGGATGGGCCGGGGGCGCCGATCGGCGCGGGCAGGTCAGGCATCGCCGGACCCGGCTTCGAGCAGGTAGCCCAGGCCGCGCAGGGTGCGGATCGACAGGGCGGTGCCGGCCAGCTTCTTGCGTAGGCGGTGCACGTAGATTTCCACCGCGTCCGGGGTCACCGCGTCGTCCAGGTTGCACAGGCGGTCGCACAGGGCCTGCTTGGCCACCGGCTGGCCGGCCTTGAGCAGCAGGGCTTCGAGCACCGCGTGCTCCCGGGGCGTCACCTCCAGGGGCGCCTCGCCGAGCTGGTAGCGGCGGCTCACCGTGTCGTAGCGCAGCGGGCCGAGTTGCAGCACCGGGGCGGGGCGGCCGTGGCGGCGCCGCACCAGGGCCTTGATGCGGGCTTCCACCTCGGCCAGTTCGAAGGGCTTGGCCAGATAGTCGTCGGCCCCCTCGTTGAGGCCCTGGACCCGGTCCAGGGTACTGCCCCGGGCGGTGAGCACCAGCACCGGCACGTCGTCGCCCCGGGCGCGCAGGCGGCGCAGCACTTCCAGGCCGTCGAGGCGGGGCAGGGTGAGGTCGAGCAGCACGGCGTCGAAGCGCTCGCTCTGCAACAGCTGGTCGGCGTGCAGGCCGTCCCCCACCAGGTCGGCGACGATGCCCGATTTCTTCAGTCCCTCGGCCAGGGCCCGGGCCAATTGGGGGGTGTCTTCGACGATCAGCAGGCGCATGGCGGGAGCGGGGTACGGGTTGGCGGCGGCGGGATTGAAAGCAATCTGAAAGCTGCGGGCCACTAGTGTAGCGGCCATGCGGTGGTCGTGCGCCACCGCAATGCGTCCACAACGATACGAGGAGACAGCCATGCAACGCTGGATTCGCACCCTGACCGCCACCGTCGCGGTCACCGCCGCCGCCCTGGCGCCAGTTCTCGCCACCCCCGCCCTGGCCCAGGCTCAGGCCCCTGCCGGCTATCCGGCCGACTACGCCAACCTGATCGTCGCCGCCCGCAAGGAGGGCAAGGTGATCGTTTACGGCGCCACCGACACCAACGCGGTGAACCCGCTGATCAAGGACTTCGAGGCCCTCTACCCGGGGGTCCGGGTCGAATACAACGACATGAACACCACCGAGCTGTATAACCGGGTGGTGAGCGAGAAGGCCGCCGGCGGCACCTCGGCCGACGTGCTGTGGAGCTCGGCCATGGACTTGCAGATCAAACTGGTCAACGACGGCCTGGCCCTGGCCTACAAGTCCCCCGAGACGCCTAAGCTGCCCGACTGGTCGGTGTGGAAGGGCGAGGCCTACGGCGTCACCTACGAGCCCATCGTGTTCGTCTACAACAAGCGCCTGCTCAAGCCGGACGAGATTCCCCACAGCCACGCCGACTTCGCCCGCCTGCTGCGCGAGAAGGGTGACCGCTTCAAGGGCAAGGTGACGTCCTACGACATCGAGAAGTCCGGCGTCGGCTTCATGCTGATCACCCAGGACAGCAAGGTGAATCCGGCCTTCTGGGATCTGGCCAAGGCCGTGGGTGGCGTCAGCCCGCGCTTCCAGTCGAGCAGCGGCACGATGATGGAGCGCATCGGCTCCGGCGAGAACCTGCTCGGCTACAACGTCTTCGGCTCCTACGCCATGCTGCGCGCCAAGAAGGACCCGGGCATCGGCTGGGTGGTGCCCACCGACTACGTGCTGATCATGTCCCGGGTGATGTTCATCGCCAAGACCGCCCGGAACCCCAACGCCGCCAAACTGTGGCTCGACTACATCCTCTCCAAGCGCGGCCAGACCATCATCGCCAACCAGTCCGAGCTGGGCTCGGTGCGCGCCGACGTGGAAGGCGAGCTGACCGCCGCCGGCCTGGCCAAGACCCACGGCAATGCCTTGAAGCCGATCCCGGTCGGCCCCAGCCTGCTGGCCTTCCTCGACCAGAACAAGCGCCTGGAATTCATCAAGCAGTGGCAGCAGGCCATGGGCGCGCGCAAGTAATAAGCGCCGCTCCTGCGATTCTTACGGAGTCTTGCCGTGACCACGCCCGTTCCTTCCCTCGCCGCCGCCTCCGGGTGGCGGTTTTTCCCCACCCGGGGGCTGGTGATCGCCCTGACCGCGATCACCGTGCTGGTGCCCCTGGGCCTGATCTTCTACCAGAGTCTGCTCAACGCCCCGTTCTTCGATAGCCAGGCGTCGCCGGGGCTGGCGGCCTACGCCTTCATCTTCGACGACCCGGACTTTTGGGACGCCACCAAGAATTCCCTGATCATCGCCGGCAGCATGGCCCTGATCGCCGTGCCCCTGGGCGGGGCCCTGGCCTTCATCATGGCCCGCACCGACCTGCCCGGGCGGCGCTGGATCGAGCCCTTGCTGCTGGTGCCGGTGTTCGTCTCGCCGATGGTGCTGTCCTTTGGCTACGTGGTGGCCGCCGGGCCGGTGGGCTTTTATTCGATCTGGGCCAGCCAGCTGTTCGGCACCGTGCCCTGGAACGTCTATTCCCTGCCCAGCATCGCCATCATCGCCGGCCTGACCCACGTGCCCCACGTGTATCTCTACTCGTCGGCGGCGTTAAAGAGCCTGGGCTCGGACATCGAGGAGGCGGCGCGCATGAGCGGCGCCGGCCCCCTGCGGGTGGCCCTGGATGTGAGCCTGCCGATGATCACCCCGGCCCTGCTGTATTCGGGCGTGCTGGTGTTCTTCCTCGGCTTCGAGATCTTCGCCCTGGCCCTGGTGCTGGGCGACCCGGAAGGCCACCTGGTGCTGGCCACCTACCTGTTCAAGCTGACCAACAAGCTGGGCACCCCGTCCTATCACCTGATGGCGGCGGTGGCGGTGTGCATCATCGGCATCACCTTCCCTTTGGTGATGCTGCAACGGCTGCTGATGAAGAACGCCAGCCGCTTCGTCGCGGTCAAGGGCAAGGCCGGCCGACAGCGGCCCCTGGCCCTGGGGCCGTGGCGCTGGCTGGCCATCGGCCTGATCGGCCTGTGGCTGTTCGTCTCGGTGTTCGTGCCCCTGTCCGGCGTGGCCCTGCGCTCCTTCGTCACCTACTGGGGCGAGGGCATCCAGCTCTCCGAGGTGCTGACCCTGGAGCACTTCCGCACCGTGTTCGGCCAGCCGGCCCTGATGCGCGGCATCTTCAACACCATCGCCATCGGCGTCATCGGCGGCCTGCTGTCGGTGGTCTGCTACGCCGCCATCGGCCTGGCCATGCACCGGCGCAACGACCGCTGGAGCCGCTTCATCGACTACCTGGCCCTGGTGCCCCGGGCAGTGCCCGGCCTGCTCGCTGGCCTGGCCTTCCTGTGGGTGTTCCTGTTCTTTCCGCCCCTGGCGCCGCTGCGCACCACCATCTTTGCGGTGTGGCTGGCCTATACCGTGGTGTGGCTGGCCTACGGTATGCGCCTGATCCAGAGCTCCCTGCTCCAGGTGGGGCCGGAACTGGAGGAGGCGGCGCGCAGCGTCGGCGCCAGCGCTGCCCGCACCAGCCGGGACGTGACCCTGCCCTTGATCCGCCATGGCCTGCTGGCCAGCTGGCTGCTGGTGTTCATGATCTTCGAGCGGGAGTACTCCACCGGCGTGTACCTGCTCAACCCGGGCACCGAGGTGATCGGTTCCCTGCTGGTGTCCCTGTGGGCCACCGGCGGCGCCGACATGGTGGCCGCCCTTTCCCTGATCAACGTGGTGCTGGTGGGCTGCGGCCTGGCCATCGCCCTTCGCTTCGGAGTGAAGCTCCATGATTAAGCTCGACGTTTCCGACCTGCACCTGTCCTACGGCACCAATCCGATCCTGAAGGGGGTGTCGATGCAGCTCAACCAGGGCGAGGTGGTGTCCCTGCTCGGCCCTTCGGGCAGCGGCAAGACCACCCTGCTGCGCGCCGTGGCCGGCCTGGAACAGCCGCACCAGGGCACCATCCGCATCGGCGAGCGGGCCGTCTTCGACGGTGCCGGCAAGGTGGAGGTGCCGGCGGAAGGGCGCAACCTGGGCCTGGTGTTCCAGTCCTACGCCCTGTGGCCGCACAAGACCGTGGCCGCCAACGTGGCCTACGGCCTCAAGCTGCGCAAGGTGCCCGGGGCCGAGATCGGCGAGCGGGTGGCGGCGGTGCTCGGCCAGCTCGGCCTGGGCCATCTGGCCGAGCGCTATCCGCACCAGCTGTCCGGCGGCCAGCAGCAGCGCGTGGCCATCGCCCGGGCCCTGGTCTACAACCCGCCGGTGATCCTGCTCGACGAGCCCCTCTCCAACCTGGACGCCAAGATGCGCGAGGAGGCCCGGGCCTGGCTGCGCGAGCTGATCCTCAAACTGCAACTGTCGGCCCTGGTGGTGACCCACGACCAGGCTGAGGCCATGGCCATGTCCGACCGCATCCTGCTGCTGTCGCAGGGGCGCATCGAGCAGCAGGGCACGCCCCAGGAGATGTACGGCCAGCCGGCGTCCCTGTTTACCGCCGAGTTCATGGGCAGCAACAACCGCCTGGCCGGCAAGGTGGTGGAGCGGCGCGACGCGGCGGTGTGCGTGGCCGGGGAGGGCTGGCGCCTGTGGGGCACCTGCCGCGACCGCGCCGACCTGCAACCGGGCAGCGCCGCCACCGCGGTGATCCGCCTGGAGCGCATGCGCCCGGCGGCGGAGGGGCAGCAGGACAATTGCCTGGAGGCGGATCTGTCCACCTCCATGTTCCTCGGCGACCGCTGGGAGCACCTGTTCCACGTCGGCCCCCAGGCCCTGCGCACCCATTCGCCCCAGCCGGCAGCACCGGGGCGCACCCGGCTGCACCTGCCGGCCAGCGACCTGTGGGTGTTCGCCGGATAAGGCAAGGCCGCATCCGGCCGTCGGCCCGTGCCGACGCGTCAACGCAAAACGGGCAAGGTGTTCACCTTGCCCGTTTCGTTTTGGGGACGCCGCCTCGTGGCCGATGCGCGGTCAGCGCACGCAATCCACCGCGTAGCGGCTCTTGCCGTCTTCGCCCACTTCCTTGACCAGGCCGTGGATGTCGGTCTCGAAGCCGGGGAAGCGCTCGTTAAATTCCCGGGCGAATTGCAGGTATTGGACGATGGTGGCGTTGAAGCGCTCGCCGGGGATGAGCAGGGGGATGCCCGGCGGGTAGGGAGTGAGCAGCACGCTGGTGATGCGGCCTTCGAGCTGGTCCAGGGGCACCCGCTCGATCTCCCGGTGGGCCATCTTGGCGAAGGCGTCGGAGGGGCGCATCGCCGGCACCATGTCCGAGAGGTACATCTCGGTGGTCAGGCGCGCCACGTCCTTGGCCCGGTAGACGGCGTGGATCTCCTTGCACAGGTCGCGCAGGCCGACCCGCTCGTAGCGCGGGTTCTTGGCCACGAACTCGGGCAGCACGCGCCACAGGGGCTGGTTCTTGTCGTAGTCGTCCTTGAACTGCTGCAGCTCGGTCACCATGGTGTTCCAGCGGCCCTTGGTGATGCCGATGGTGAACATGATGAAGAACGAGTAGAGGCCGCACTTCTCGACGATCACGCCGTGCTCGGCCAGATACTTGGTGACGATGGCCGCCGGGATGCCGCGCTCGGCGAACTCGCCGTCCACGTCCAGGCCCGGGGTGATGATGGTGGCCTTGATCGGGTCGAGCATGTTGAAGCCTTCGGCCAGATTGCCGAAGCCGTGCCAGCGCTCGCCGGCCTTCAACATCCAGGCGTCGCGCTCCTCGATGCCTTCCTCGGACAGGTCGTCCGGGCCCCATACCTTGAACCACCAGTGGCCGTTGGCCTGGCTGGCCCATTCCTCGCCCACCTTGCGCATGGCGCGGCGGAAGTCGAGGGCCTCGGAAATGGATTCTTCCACCAGGGCGGTACCCCCCGGGGCTTCCATCATCGCCGCCGCCACGTCGCAGGAGGCGATGATCGAGTACTGGGGCGAGGTCGAGGTGTGCATCAGGTACGCCTCGTTGAACACGTCCCGGTCCAGCTTGTTGTTCTCCGCGTCCTGCACCAGGATCTGGGAGGCCTGGGAGAGGCCGGCCAGCAGCTTGTGGGTGGACTGGGTGGAGAACACCATGGATTCCTGGCAGCGCGGCCGGTCTTCGCCAATGGCGTGGTAGTCGCCGTAGAAGTCGTGGAAGGCAGCGTGGGGCAGCCAGGCCTCGTCGAAGTGCAGGGTGTCGATCTTGCCGTCCAGCTCTGCCTTGATCGCTTCCACGTTGTAGAGCACGCCGTCGTAGGTGGACTGGGTGATGGTCAGCACCCGGGGCTTGCCCTGGCTGTCCTTGGCGAAGGGGTGGGCGGCGATCTTCTTCTGGATGTTCTCCCAGGCGAATTCGCTCTTCGGGATCGGGCCGATGATGCCGTAGTGGTTGCGCGTCGGCATAAGGAAGACCGGGATCGCACCGGTCATGATGATGGCGTGGAGGATCGACTTGTGGCAGTTGCGGTCCACGATGACGATGTCGCCGGGGGCCACGGTGGAGTGCCAGACGATCTTGTTGGACGTGGACGTGCCGTTGGTGACGAAGTACAGGTGGTCGCAATTGAAGATGCGCGCCGCGTTGCGCTCCGAGGCGGCCACCGGGCCGGTGTGGTCGAGCAGCTGGCCCAGTTCTTCCACGGCGTTGCAGACGTCGGCGCGCAGCATGTTCTCGCCGAAGAACTGGTGGAACATCTGGCCCACCGGGCTCTTCAGGAAGGCGACGCCGCCGGAGTGGCCCGGGCAGTGCCAGGAGTAGGAGCCGTCCGAGGCGTAATGGGTCAGGGCGCGGAAGAACGGCGGCGGCAGGGAATCCAGGTAGGCCTTGGCTTCGCGCACCACGTTGCGGGCGATGAACTCCGGCGTGTCCTCATACATGTGGATGAAACCGTGCAGTTCGCGCAGCACATCGTTGGGGATGTGCCGAGAGGTGCGGGTCTCACCATGCAGGAAGATGGGGATCTCGGCGTTGCGCAGGCGGATTTCGGTGACGAAGGCGCGCAGGTCGTCGATGGCCTTGGCTGCCGCCTCGGCGGACGAGAATTCCTCGTCGTCAATGGACAGGATGAAGGTGGAGGCCCGGCTCTGCTGCTGGGCGAAGGACGACAGGTCGCCGTAGCTGGTCACCCCCAGCACCTCCATGCCCTCGGCCTCGATGGCGTCCGCGAGGGCGCGGATGCCCAGACCCGAGGCGTTCTCGGAACGGAAATCTTCGTCGATGATGACGACGGGGAAGCGGAACTTCATCGGGCGGCTCCTCAAGGCAAAGGGAGTTTCCGCGTCGGGCAGGGGAGGCGTGGGATACGCGGCCGGGGCGAGGGGCGCCGGAGGGGCGGATCGGTTGCCGGGCCTGGCGTGGCGGGGCTGGCCGGGGGTTGAAAAAGAAGCGGATTATACGCACACCCCGAGGCGCTTGCGGGGTGGAAATTCGGGCCGTTTACAAGGGCTTGGCCGAGGGCCTGGCTAGCGCGTTTTCCGCATGGCGATCCACGGGGATCCCGGCCAGCAAGGGCCGGGGCGACGGGAATGCTGGCGGCGGTTTGCGACACGCGTATTACGGCGGCGCGGAGAGGGGCGGCAAGGAAGGGCGGGCGCCGCGATGCAGGGGCGGCGCCCGCCGGAAGGCTGGGGGCGGGGTCAGGCTGCGTCGACGATTTCCACGCTGTGGGTCAGCTCGGCCGTCTTGGCCAGCATGATCGAGGCGGAGCAGTACTTGTCCTTGGACAGTTTGACGGCCCGCTCCACCACGTCGGCCTTCAGGTTGCGGCCGGTCACCGTGTAGTGAAAATGGATGCGGGTGAACACCTTGGGGTCGGTGTCGGCCCGTTCGGCCTTGAGAGCCACCACGCAGTCGGTAACGTCGTGCCGGCCCTTCTGCAGGATCATCACCACGTCGAAAGCGGTGCAGCCGCCGGTGCCGGCCAGCACCATCTCCATGGGGCGGGGGGCCAGGTTGCGCCCGCCGGCGTCCGGGGGGCCGTCCATCACGATGGCGTGGTTGCTGCCGGTCTCGGCCA
The DNA here is from genome assembly GCF_021287045.1 of Oryzomicrobium sp. Taxonomy (GTDB): domain Bacteria; phylum Pseudomonadota; class Gammaproteobacteria; order Burkholderiales; family Rhodocyclaceae; genus Oryzomicrobium. The sequence goes on from NZ_JAJTBG010000011.1 coordinate 130,135, forward strand.
CGAACGACATGCCGTCGCCGCTCCAGCGGACTTTGCATTCCATATATGTAGCTCCTTGGGGATGAAGCGGCGATTGTACTTGCTCCAAGGCAGAGCGTTGCCGCGCGGTGTGCCGCCGCTGCTCTTGTGCGTTGCAGCAAATTTTGCCGGGCGCACCAGGGTAGGGCGAGTCGTTTCAAGAATTATCGTATGGTGGATCAATTACGGAAATGTTTTTTTATGTTTTTTAAAACATGTTGTTATGTTTTGTTTCTGGAAAGGGTGTGAGCTTCGCAGCGGTCAAAAAAAAACGAAAAAAATCTCTTGCGCTGCACAATCTTTTGTCCCATAATGCACTCAACCCAGCGATATCGCAGTGGGTCGTGAGTCTCCCGATCCGGTGTCGCTACGATGTCTCCTCCACCCTCCTCCTTTGGTGTGGATTTAGCGCGACTCTCGCGAGTCGCGCTTTTTTTTACCCCTTCATTTGTCCGCGGCGATAGCGGGGGTTGTGTTCGCGTTGACTGCTGGCACCGATTTGCAATAGAATCCGCGGCTTTCCGTAATCTAGGCTCACTAAGGACGGCGCAGAATGAAAACCTTTTCCGCCAAACCGCATGAGGTGAAGCGCGAGTGGTTCGTGGTGGATGCCACTGACAAAGTGCTCGGTCGCCTCGCTAGCGAAATTGCCCGCCGTTTGCGCGGCAAGCACAAGCCCGAGTTCACTCCGCACGTGGATACGGGTGACTTCATTGTCGTCGTTAACGTCGAGAAGCTTCGCGTCACCGGCAACAAGGCTGAAGACAAGAAGTACTACCGGCACTCCGGCTACCCCGGCGGCATCTACGAGACCAACTTCCTCAAGATGCAGCAGCGTTTCCCCGGCCGTGCCCTCGAAAAGGCGGTGAAGGGCATGCTGCCGAAAGGCCCGCTCGGCTACGCCATGATCAAGAAGCTGAAGTGCTACGCTGGCGATGCCCACCCGCATACCGCCCAGCAGCCCAAGGCTCTGGAAATCTAAGGGACTGACATGGCTGAAAACTTCTTCTACGGCACCGGTCGCCGCAAGAGCGCCGTTGCTCGCGTGTTCATCAAGCGTGGCTCCGGCAACATCGTGGTGAACGACAAGCCCCTCGACGAGTACTTCTCCCGTGAAACTGGCCGCATGGTCGTGCGTCAGCCGCTGGAACTGGTCGAGCACACCAGCACCTTCGACATCAAGGTGAACGTTGCCGGCGGCGGCGAATCCGGCCAAGCCGGTGCTGTGCGCCACGGCATCACCCGTGCGCTGATCGAGTACGACGCTGCCCTCAAGTCCGCCCTGTCGGCTGCCGGCTTCGTCACTCGCGACGCTCGCGAAGTTGAACGTAAGAAGGTCGGTCTGCACAAGGCCCGTCGCCGCAAGCAATTCTCCAAGCGCTAAGCGGACGACACTCGAAAAAAGCCGGCACACGTGCCGGCTTTTTTCTTTACTGCGGTCGCTACGTATTTGCGCGGCGGCCCGGGATTGAACAGAATGCGGGGTCATGCTCGCAACCGCCCGAAGAGGCGCCCTGGTTTTTCGGGGAGAGACAGAACACCATGAACGGATTGAAGGAGGCCGTGGCGCCATGGCACTAGCCGGAGCAGCCCAGATTCGCCGCCGACTGCGGGAGCGCTTCTCGATCAAGGCGCCCCGGGTTGCGGTCAGACCCCATATTCCCTGGCACTGGCACGCCAGCAGCCTGCTGGCGGCCTTCGTCGTCGGCCTGGCTGGCGGCGCCCTTGCTTACCAGCAGTACGTGCGTAGCACGGCGCCGGAGGTGGCGTTGTCGGCCGATTTGCAGGCCTGGCAGGGCCGCGTGGCCGAATTGGAGCGTGAGGTCGAGCAGTTGCGCCACAGTAGCGGCACGGCCGAGAGCAGCCTCAACATCGAGCGGGGTGCCCAGGCTCAGCTGGCCGAGCAGTTGCGCAAGGCCGAGGGCGAGAATGCGGCACTGAAGGAGGACCTGGCCTTTTTCGAAGGCCTGATGCCGGGAGCAGCAGGGGCCGAAGGCGGGCCGACCCGCATCACCCGGCTCAAGGTCGAGCGCGATGGGATGTCCAACCAGTACCGCTACCGCATGATGATCGCCGTGCAGACGGCGCGGGGGCAGGCACCATTCCGGGGCAACCTGGAGATGAGCGTGCAGCTACGTCAGGATGGGCGGGATGTTATGATTAAAATCCCTTCCGCCGAGACGCCCGATGCCGCCAAGTACCGCTTGGAAATTCGGAATTTCCTGCGCAAGGAAGGCGTTTTTGCCGTGCCGTCCGGCGCCGTGGTGACCAAGGTCCAGGCCCGGCTGATCCAGGATGGGACCGTCAAGGCCCAGCAGGATGTCACCCTCTGACAATGCCGAATGCGGCAGCCATCCGATGGCTGCCCGTCCCGGCGCATGCGATAACACGATAACGTTTCGGGAGTCCGTATGTTTTCCAGCAAGCGCAAGAGCGGTCAGCCGCAGAGCCGCATCGACAGCCTGATCGGTGCCGGCACGCGGATCGAAGGGGATGTGAAATTTACCGGCGGGCTTCGCATCGACGGCGAGGTCAAGGGCAACGTGTATGCGGAAAAGGGCGCGGACAGCACCCTGGTCATCAGCGAGCAGGCCCAGGTTGAAGGGGAGATCTGCGTGGCCCACGTGGTGATCAACGGCACGGTGGTCGGACCGGTGTTCGCCGCCGAAACTTTGGAACTTTTGCCGAACGCGAAGGTCACCGGAGATGTCGAATACTCAACGTTGGAAATGCAGCAGGGGGCGGTGGTCCAGGGGCGCCTGATCCACCAGGCCGGTAAGGCCGAACCCGTGGAGCTCAAGTTGGCGGCGTCCGCCGGCTGAGTCCGCACCCGCCTGTCGCGCCATTTTTTGTTTTAAGGAGTTTTGTATGAACGCTGTTACCGAGATGCCGGCCCCCCTCAATTTCACCGATGCCGCTGCGGCCAAGGTGAAGGAACTGATCGACGAAGAGGGCAACCAGGCGCTCAAGTTGCGCGTGTTCGTCACCGGCGGCGGCTGCTCGGGCTTCCAGTACGGTTTCACCTTCGATGAGGAGGTGAACGAGGACGACACCTCCATGGAGAAGAACGGCGTCACCCTGCTGATCGACCCGATGAGCTACCAGTACCTGGTGGGTGCCGAGATCGACTACACCGAAGGCCTGGAAGGTTCCCAGTTCGTGATCAAGAACCCGAACGCCACCTCCACCTGCGGCTGCGGATCGTCTTTCTCGGTCTGAGTCTGGTTGCGTCAACGAAAAAAGCCGGAGCATCTGCTCCGGCTTTTTTCGTTTACATGGCCCGCGCGGTGTATTAGCGCGCAGCGGCTAGGGCCGGAGCATCGTCACGCTTGATCAGGGCCAGTTGTTCCTGAAGCGGCGCCGTTTCCTTGCGGAAACGGGTGAACTCGGCGGCGGCCAGGGGCGGTGTGCCGGGAAGATTGACCGACAGCGGGTTGACCTGCTGGTCGGCGATGCGGAATTCGTAGTGCAGATGCGGCCCGGTGGCCCAGCCGGTTTGGCCGGTGAAGGCGATGATGTCGCCCTGGCTGACCCGGCTGCCGACCTTGAGGCCCGGGGCGAAACGGCTCAGGTGTCCGTAGGCGGTGCTGTAGTTGCCGGAGTGGCGCAGCACCACCAGATTGCCGTATCCGCCCTGGCGGCCGGCAAAGGCCACGACCCCGTCGCCCACCGCCCGGACCCGGGTGCCCACCGGGGCGCCGTAGTCCACGCCTTTGTGGGCGCGCATCTGGTGGAACACCGGGTGCATGCGGGCATTGGAAAAACCGGAGGTGACCCGGGAGAACTCCAGGGGCGAGCGCAGGAAGGATTTGCGCAGGCTGCGGCCATTGGGCGTGTAGTAGCCGCCCTTGGCGTCATGGCTCGCCTGATAGTAGACGGCGCTGTAACGCTTGCCGGCGTTGATGAACTCGGCGGCCAGGATGCGCCCAGCTCGGATGGGCTGGCCCTGGTGGTAGAGCATTTCGTAGACCAGGTGGAAGCGGTCGCCCCGTTGCAGGTCGCGGTGGAAATCCACCTCACTGCCGAAAATGTCGGCCAGCTGGCTGGCGATGCCGTCGGGGATGTCCGCGGCGTCGGCAGCGGCGAACAAGGACGTGCGAATTTCCCCCGAGCCCTGCTGGACGTGGGTGGTCAGCTTGAGAGCCTCGGTGCGGGTGGAAAAAGTCTCGCCGCGACGCTCGACGATCAGGACCTGGTCCTGGCTGTTGAGCGGGAAGTAGAGCATCAGCAGGCGCCCGGCATCGTCGCTGCGGGCGCTGACGATCTTGCCCGGGGCCAGTTGGCGATGCACCGGGGCGCTTTCCGGGGCGGTGCGCAGATAGGCGGCGGCTTGGCCGTCGGCTACGCCGAGGCGACTCAAGAGGGCGGCGATGGTGTCGCCGCGCTGGACGCGCTCTTCGCGCAGATAGCCCCAGGTGCCGGTGTCGATGGCCTGGGTGGCGTTGACGGCCAGTTGTTCGATGACGGTCTGTTGCAGGACCGGGGCGGTGTCTTCACCCGGTGCCAGACCGAACACGGCCGCCGCGGCGGTCAGGGAGACCAGGCCGACGGCGATACTGGCGCGTGGGTGGCGGGTGAGGTGGCCTGCCTTGGGGGCATGGCGGAGAAGGCTTTGCGCTAGAATGCGGCTCTTTTGCAGGGACATCGGACGAGCTTGGACGGACTTTCAAAGTTCGCCAGTATACCCAACCTCGCCGAATGCCCAAGTCAGTTTTCCGCCTGTCCTATCAAGGACTTCCGGAATGTGAGAGAGCGCCATGAGTCATCACGTTGAAGAGAGTCTGGGTCTGATCAAGCGAGGCAGCGATGAGCTGCTGGTAGAAGCCGAGCTGGTGGAAAAACTCAAGGCGGGGCGTCCCCTGCGCATCAAGGCCGGCTTCGACCCCACGGCTCCCGACCTGCACCTGGGCCACACGGTGCTCATCAATAAACTGCGCCACTTCCAGGATCTGGGTCACCACATCATCTTCCTGATCGGCGACTTCACCGGCATGATCGGCGACCCCACTGGCAAGAACACCACCCGTCCGCCCCTGTCGCGGGAACAGGTGCTGGAGAATGCCCAGACCTACCAGTCCCAGGTATTCAAGATCCTCGACCCGGCCAAGACCGAGGTGGTGTTCAACTCCACCTGGTTCAATGACCTGGGCGCTTCGGGGATGATCAAGCTGGCCGCCCACTACACCGTGGCGCGCATGCTGGAACGGGACGATTTCGCCAAGCGCTATGGCAACGGCCAGCCGATCGCTGTGCATGAGTTCCTCTACCCTCTGTGCCAGGGCTACGACTCCGTGGCCCTGAAGGCGGACGTGGAACTCGGCGGGACCGACCAGAAGTTTAACCTGCTGGTCGGGCGCGAACTGCAAAAGCATTATGGCCAGGCCCCCCAGTGCGTGCTGACCATGCCCCTGCTCGAAGGGCTCGACGGCGTAAACAAGATGTCCAAGTCCTTGGGCAACTATGTAGGCATCACCGACGAGCCCCGGGAGATGTTCGGCAAGCTGATGTCCATTTCCGACGTCCTGATGTGGCGTTACTTCGATCTGCTGTCCTTCCGCAGCAATGGTGAGATCGCCGGTCTGAAGCGCGAGGCTGGGGAAGGGCGCAATCCGCGCGACATCAAGGTCGAGCTGGCCAAGGAAATCGTTGCCCGCTTCCATTCAGCCGCTGCGGCGGATGAGGCCTTGGCCGAATTCGAGTCGCGCTTCCGCCAGGGCGTGCTGCCCGAAGACATGCCGGAGGTCCATCTTGAATGCGGCACCGAAGGCCTGGTTGTGGCGCAATTGCTCAAGCAGGCGGGGCTGACCGCCTCAACCTCCGAGGCGCTGCGCATGATCGACCAGGGCGCCGTGAAGATCGACGGCGAACGTGTCGAAGACAAGGGGCTGATCATTGCGGCGCCCGCGTCACTGGTGGTGCAAGTGGGCAAGCGCAAGTTCGCCCGGGTGGTCTGCGCCTGACGGCATAAAAAGAGATTATTGATAAAAACGGCGAGAGTGGTTGACGTTCCGAATTTGGTGCGTATAATTCGCCCTCTCGCTGCTTCGGCGGTGAGGTGGTTCGAAAAAAACGTGTTTTAACTCAATGGGTTGTGCGCGTTTTGTGCGAATTGGCAGCAAGTCAAAACGTTTTAAGAAATTTTAAAAAAC
>NZ_JAJTBG010000012.1 GCF_021287045.1 Oryzomicrobium sp.
AACTCAGCCCTAACGCCAGCACTGACGTTTGGCGAGACCACCGACACTCAAAACCGGCTCTCTCACCAAGCGCTGTAGCGACTAGAAGCGCTGCATTTCGCCTGGACGGCGAGCCACTTTCTGTCCGGCGACAGAAAGTAGCCAAAGAACGCCGTGCCCGCTCCCCCGCCGACAGACCAATGAAGCCGGCCTGCCGGTCCCCTGCGCTACTCGCCCGGGACGGGGGCTGCGGAACTCGGCCTGCGGCCTCGGACAGTCCTCGCCCTTTTCCGTCCTGACCTGCGTTGCTCGGCGGGGCAGAAGGGCACACTCGGGGGCACTGTGGCCCAGCTGCCAGGAGCAAACCAGGCGAGGCGTGGAGCTGGTGCTTGAAATGTGATTTTCCAAAGTCCGCGCCAGTATTGGCTTTCCGGGCACCGCCATCCAAGAACAAGGACTGGCGCGGGCTTTCACAGGGCCGGCTTGCAGATCAAGCACTGGCGCGCCTTTCCGGCCTCCTTCATCCGGCCAAGCAATCCAAACGCCCCGACCCCAATGCCGGCACGGCCCCCTCCCCCCTTCGCCTCCGCCGAGCAGCGCAACCGACCCGGGGAAGTGTCGGCGAGGACTGTTTGAGGCAGCAGGCCGAGTTCCGCAGCCGCCCCGGGATGGCGAGCCGCGCAGGGTACCGCCGGGCCAGCCTTATCGGCCCGGCGGCGGGGGCGCAGGGGTCGCCTATCTCACCGGTCCGTACAGGCGACCCAAAAGAAAGTCACTCGCCGTCAAGGCGAAATACAGCCCCAACTCCAGCACTCACGCCCGGCGAGGCCACCGACGCTCAAAGCAACACCTCTCACCAAGCGTCGCCACGCACCGAACCGCCAGGCTTCGCCTGACGGCGCGATTTCTTGACCCGCATCAAATGCCCCGCAACATAGCTGAGTAATCTACTCAACTATCCCTCCGCCCGAACAGTGCCGCCACCCGCGGCCCACCGGGCTGGCCCCGTCGGAGATCCCCATGGCCAAGAAATTTCCCCTCCACCCCAAGCACCCGGAGCGCATCTGCTGGGGTTGCGACAAGTACTGCCCGGCCGAGTCGATGCAATGCGGCAACGGTTCGGGGCGCACCCTGCACCCGGCGGAAATGCTCGGCGACGACTGGTACCTGTACGGCGACTGGGGCATCGACGGTAGCGAAGAGATGATCGTCCCCTCGGCCCTCCCCGCCAAGACCGCCTCCTGAGGCAGGGGTAGCGCCCGCCCCCAGCAACCCCGTCTTCAGCCGTAGCGCCGCGCCGCCTCCACGGCCAGGCCTGCGCCGATGCTGCCGAACAGGTCGCCTTCCACCGCCCGGGCGCCGGGCAAGAGGTTGGCGATGGCCCGGCGCAGGCGCGGGATGCCGCTGGAGCCGCCGGTGAAGAACACGGTATCGATGTCCCCCGCCGCTACCCCGGCGTCGCGCAGCAAGGCCGCCACCGTGGCCGCCACCCGCTCCACCAGGGGCGTGCCGGCCGTATCGAACTCGTCGCGCCGCACCGGCTGGACCAGGCCGGACTCCAGCCGGTCGAGGCTCAGATCGGCCACTTCCGCCCCCGACAGGGCGATCTTCACCCCTTCCACCTCGTTGGCCAGCCAGTGGCCGGCCCGCTCGTCGAGCAGGGCCAGCAGACGGGCCGACTTTTCCTCATCCCGGGCGTCCAGGGCCAGGCGCTGCTGCTCGGCCAGGCTCTGGCGGGTGTAGGCGAAGTTGATGGTGTGCCAGGTGGCCAGGTTGAAGAAGACGCTCGACGGCATCTCCCGGCCGGTCTTGAGCTGGCTGCGGTAGCCGAGCAGGGGCATGGCGCAGGCCAGGCTCAGGCTGCGGTCGAAGTCGGTGCCGCCGATGTGCACGCCGCCGTTGGCCAGCAGGTCGCCGCGCCGGTCCGCCGCCCGGGCCCGCTCCGGGGAAAGGCGGATCAGGGAAAAGTCCGAGGTGCCGCCGCCGATGTCGGCCACCAGCACCAGTTCTTCCCGGTCGATGCCGGTTTCGTAGTGGTAGGCGGCGGCGATGGGCTCGAACTGGAAGCTCACGTCGGCGAAGCCCACCTCCCGGGCGATGGCCGCCAGGGTGTCCTCGGCGGCCTGGTCGGGGGCCGCGTCGTCATCGACGAAATACACCGGCCGGCCCAGCACCACCTGGTCGAAGGAGCGGCCCGCCTTGTCGTCGGCGCGGCGCTTGATCTCGCCGATGAACTGGGCGAGCAGGTCGCGGAAGGCCAGGGCCCGGCCCTGGACCTCGGTGCGGCCGTCGATCAGGCTGCTGCCGAGCAGGCTCTTGAGGGAGCGCATCAGGCGCCCTTCCGACCCGGCCAGGTAGTCCGCCAGCCCGGCCCGGCCAAAGCGGGTGACCGCCTCTTCCGCGTTGAAGAACACCACGGAAGGCAGGGTGGCCTTGCCGTCCTCCAGGGGCAGGAGGGTGGGCAGGCCGGGGCGCAGGCAGCCGGCGGTGGAGTTGGAGGTGCCGAAATCGATGCCGCAAGCGCGGGCGGCGGAAACAGGAGTCATGGACGGGCCAGGGTGCTGCGAGGGGCGGGGATGCTAAGCGAGCTTGGGCGCCCTGTCCATCCCTGCGACGGGCCGACGAGCGCCTGAAGACGCATCGACGGCCCGCCGCTGCGTTCAGCGCCGCAGCGCGCGGAACACCCCCGCCAGGGTTTTGACCGCCGCTTCCAGCTCGTCCGGGGCATACGCCGCGAATCCCAGCAGGAAGCCGGCCTGCCGGGGCTCCGCCGCATGGAGGCCGGTCAGCCCCATCAGTTCGATCCCGGCCCGCCGCGCGGCGGCGATGGCGTCCTGCTCGGCGATGGCGCAGGTCAGCAGGCAGGGCAGCTGCAAGCCGCCGATGGGCACCCGGGGTTCGACGAACCCGGCCAGGTGGGTGCGCACCAGGCGGACCAGGGTGTCCAGCCGCTCGGCGTAGACGCCGCGCATGGCGCGCACGTGGGCGCCGAAATGGCCGCCTTCGATGAAACGGGCCAGGGTCAGTTGGGCGATCGAGGCGCTGTGGCCGTCGAGCAGGGTGCGCGCCACGGTCATCGGCTCCACCAGGGCGCTCGGCAGGACCATGTAGCCGATGCGCAGCCCGGGGAACAGGGACTTGGTGAAGGTGCCGATGTAGATCGTCCGCTCGTGGGGGTCCAGCCCCTGCACGCAGGCCGTGGGCCGGCCGGCGTAGTGGAATTCGCTGTCGTAGTCGTCCTCGATGAGCCAGGCCGGCTGCCGCGCCGCCCATTCGATCAACGCCAGGCGCCGATCCAGGGCCAGGGTGGCGCCGGTGGGGAACTGGTGCGAGGGAGTCAGGCAGACTGCCTTGGCCGGACGGGGATCGGCGCGCAGGCGTTCCACCAGGAGGCCCTGGGCATCGAGCGGAATGGGCACGCACTCCAGGCCGGCGGCCTCGAAGGCCCGCCGCGCCCCGTGGTAGCCCGGGTCCTCGATGAAGATGCGCTCGCCGGCGTCGAGCAGCACGTTGGCGCACAGCGCCATGGCCTGCTGGGAGCTGGTCAGCACCAGCACCCGGTCGGCGCTGGCGTGGGCGCCCCGCTCCAGATTGACGTAGTCGGCGATGGCCCGCCGCAGCGGCGCCATGCCCTGGGGGTCGCCGTGCCGCAGCGCCTGGCTGCCGTATTCCTTCAATACCTGGCGCTCCAGGCGCTCCCAGATCGACACGGGAAAGCCCCGGGTTTCCGGCACCCCGGGCACGAACGGGCGCAGCACCGAAAAATCGCGCACGCCGCCGCCCTTGAACATGACGGCACCGCGCTGGCTGAGGGTGGCCGCCTGGGTGCGCGGCGGCCCCAGGCGCCGCGCCTGGCCACGGCCGGAGGGGCGCTGGGTCATCTCAGAAACGAAGCTGCCGCTGCCCACCCGCCGCTCGATGAAGCCCTCGGCGTGCAACTGGCCGTAGGCCGCCTCCACCGTGTCGCGGGAAACCCCCAGGGACGCCGCCAGGGCGCGGGAGGCCGGCAGCGGCTTGCCCACGCCGAGGGCGCCGTCGAGGATCAACTGGCGGATGGCGCGCTGGATGCGGGCGTGCAGCGGCAAGGCCGCCTGGGCGGGGTCGGCCAGCCAGGCTTTGACCGATTCGAGTTGGGAATGCTTGAACAATTGGCAGGTACACCTTGAAAAAAGTGGCGGGGAACATCAGGCCATTTACGCCGTATAAATCGGCTTCAAGCCCAGGTCAAGCACCGGGCCTTCAAGGAGCCTACCCATGCCGTCCCCCCACCCGCCCCCGTCCTTGCGCCTCAGCGATCTTACCCACCCGGTCGTGGCCGGCCTGATTTCGGTCATCGTCAATTACGGCGGCACCTTCATCCTGGTCTTCCAGGCCGCCAAGGTGGCCGGCCTGAGCCCGGAACTGACCGCCTCCTGGGTGTGGTCGGTGTCGATCGGCGTGGGGATCACGGGCCTCTTCCTCAGTTGGGTCGCCCGGGAGCCGATCATCACCGCCTGGTCCACGCCGGCCGCCGCCTTCCTGGTCACGGCCCTGGCGACGACGCCCTACGCCGAGGCGGTGGGCGCCTACCTGATCTCGGCCGCCGCCTTCGTCCTGCTCGGCCTGTCGGGCTATTTCGAAAAGGTCATCCGGCTGATCCCGCCGGGCATCGCCGCCGGCCTGCTGGCGGGCATCCTGCTGCAATTCGGCATCGGCGCCTTCGGCGGCATGAGCGTGGACCCGCTGCTCGCCGGCCTGCTGATCGTCGCCTACGTCGCCCTCAAGCGCTTCACCGCCCGCTACGCCGTGGTGGGCATCCTCACCCTGGGGCTGGCCTTCCTGCTGCTCCAGGGGCGCGTGGACCTGTCGGGGCTGGAACTGCGCCTCGCCGCGCCGGTATTCACCGTCCCGGCCTTCTCCCTCAACGCCCTGCTCAGCGTCGCCCTGCCCCTCTTCCTGATCACCCTGACCGGGCAATACATGCCGGGCATGCTGGTGCTGCGCAACGACGGCTTCAAGACCAGCGCCAACCCGATCGTCACCGTCACCGGCCTGGGCTCCCTGCTCATGGCCCCCTTCGGCTCCCACGCCTTCAACATCGCCGCGATCACGGCGGCCATCTGCACCGGCAAGGAGGCCCACGAAGACCCATCCAAGCGCTGGATCGCCGGCATCGCCGCGGGCACCTTCTACATCCTGGTCGGAGTCTTCGGCGTCACCCTGGCCGCGGTGTTCATGGCCTTTCCCGCCACCTTCATCACCACCCTGGCCGGGCTCGCCCTGCTCGGCACCATCGGCGGCAGCCTGGCCAACGCCATGGCCGACGCCAAGTCCCGGGAAGCCGCCCTGATCACCTTCCTGGCCGCCGCCGCCAACATCAAGCTGCTCGGCATCGGCGGCGCCTTCTGGGGGCTGCTGATCGGCCTGGTCGCCTACGCGGCGCTCAACGGCAGCCTGCCGCGCCGCCAACCGCGCCACGAAGCGGCATCCCCGCTCCAGCCCGCCCTCGTCCCCGAACCGGCCGCCAGCGGCGGGAGCGCCAAGTGACGCCCAGCCCGCAGCCTGCGCCGCCCGGAACGTCGGCAACGTCCGGAGCCCCCGCAACGTCCGGTACACCGACCTGGCACGAACGGCACGGCCACTATCCCCGGGCCGACAGCGTCGCCGACTTCCAGCGCAACCTGGCGGCGGTCCACGGGCGCATCGCCGCCGCCTGCCGGCGCGTCGGCCGGGCGCCGGAAGAGGTGCGCCTGCTGCCGGTGAGCAAGACCTTCGACGACGCCCACCTGCGCCTGGCCTACGCGGCGGGCTGCCGCCAGTTCGGCGAGAACAAGGTGCAGGAGGCCCAACGCAAGTGGGAGGCCCTGGCCGACCTGGCGGACCTGCGCTGGTCGGTCATCGGCCACCTGCAAACCAACAAGGCCCGACTGGTGGCGCGCTTCGCCAGCGAATTCCAGGCCCTGGACAGCCTGCGCCTGGCCGAGGCCCTGGATCGCCGCCTACAGGCCGAGGGGCGTGGGCTGGACGTGTTCGTCCAGATCAACACCTCCGGCGAGGCCAGCAAGTACGGCCTGGCGCCGGAGGAGGCCGCCGCCTTCCTGGGCGCCCTGCCCGCCTTTTCCGCCCTGCGCGTGCGCGGCCTGATGACCCTGGCCCTGTTCTCCGCCGAGGCGACCCGGGTGCGCGCCTGCTTCGCCCTGCTGCGCCAGCTGCGCGACCGGCTGCGCCAGGACGCCCCCGCCGGCATCGGCCTGGACGAACTGTCCATGGGCATGTCCGGCGACTTCGAGATCGCCGTCGAGGAAGGCGCCACCGTGGTGCGCGTCGGCCAGGCCATCTTCGGCGCCCGCGCCCTGCCGGACAGCCACTACTGGCCCGCCGCCGGCGCCCCGTGAGCGGATGCCGCCCCTCCATCCCCATCCCCCTCGCCGCGCCGGCCTCGGCGCGGGAGCCCTCCGACCATCCCGACCCTTCAGGGAGCATCACCATGCACGACCACTCCGCCATCCTGGCTGAACTCAAGGACTTCGACGCCGAACTGGCCGAGGCCATGGCCGGCGAAGCCCGCCGCCAGGAAGACCACGCCGAACTGATCGCCTCCGAGAACTACGCCAGCCCATTGGTGATGGCCGTGCAGGACTCGGTGTTCACCAACAAGTACGCCGAGGGCTACCCGGGTAAGCGCTACTACAGCGGCTGCGCCCACGTAGACGTGGCCGAGCGCCTGGCCATCGAACGGGCCAAGGCCCTGTTCGGCTGCGACTACGCCAACGTCCAGCCCCACGCCGGGGCCCAGGCCAACGCCGCGGTGTTCCTCGCCCTGGTCAATCCGGGCGACACGGTGATGGGCATGAACCTGGCCCAGGGCGGGCACCTGACCCACGGCAACCCCTCCAATTTTTCCGGCCGCCACTACCGCATCGTCCCCTACGGTCTCGACCCGGCCACCGGGCTGATCGACTACGACGAAATGGAGCGCATCGCCCTGGAGACCCGGCCCAAGCTGCTGATCGGCGGCTTTTCCGCCTATTCCCGGCACAAGGACTGGGCGCGCATGCGCGCCATCGCCGACAAGGCGGGGGCTCTCTTCTGGGTGGACATGGCCCACGTGGCCGGTCTGGTGGCGGCCGGCGAGTACCCCAATCCCCTGCCCCACGCCCACGTGGTCACCAGCACCACCCACAAGACCCTGCGCGGCCCCCGGGGCGGCCTCATCCTGTCCCAGGGCCAGGGCGAGGCGTTCAACAAGAAGCTCGATTCGGCGGTGTTCCCCGGCATCCAGGGCGGACCGCTGATGCACGTCATCGCCGCCAAGGCGGTGGCCTTCAAGGAAGCCCTGGCCCCCGAATTCACCGCCTACCAGCGCCAGGTGGTGACCAACGCCCGGGCCATGGCCGCCGTGCTGCAACGGCGCGGCTATGCGATCGTTTCCGGCGGCACCGACAACCACCTGATGCTGATCGACCTGTCGGCCAAGCCCTACACCGGCAAGGACGCGGACGCGGCCCTGAGCGAGGCCTGGATCACCGCCAACAAGAACTCGGTGCCCAACGACCCGCGCTCGCCCTTCGTCACCTCCGGGCTGCGCATCGGCACCCCGGCCGTCACCACCCGGGGCTTCGGCGTGGCGGAATGCGAGCAGTTGGCGGGCTGGCTGTGCGACGTGCTCGACGCCCTGGAATCCGGCACCAGCGCCCAGGTGGCGTCCCGGGTGCGGGAACAGGTGGTGGCCCTGTGCCGACGCCATCCGGTGTATCGCTGACGCGGCGCATTTCTTGGGCGCGGGCACGGGGCGGCGTTCTCCCCAGAATCCGTGGACAGCGCTGTGGATAAGGTGGAAAACCGCCTGAACATTCAAGGCTATGACGGCGCGCTGAAAAAACAGGCAGAGGGGCAAAAATTCCGGAGGCGGGCCCGCCGGCACGGGGACCGCCCTCCCCGGCAGCGGCCGTCAGGCGGGGCGGCAGCGGCGCCCCGTATCATGGGGCCTCGCCCCCTGCCTCAGGCTGACCGCCATGCCGCTCCTGCCCCGCGCCATTCCGTCTTCATCCCCCGCTCCCGGCACTCGTGCCGCCTCGCCGAAGGCTTTCCCCGGGCGCATCGCGGCGCTCGCCGGCCGGCCCCTGGCACGATGCCGCCGACTGGCCGTCGGGCTCATGCTGGCGGCGCTGGGGGCAGGCCTGGCCCCTCCCCTGCTCGCCGACGAAGCCGCCAGCCGGGTGGTGACCATTCCGACCCGGCCCGGGGTCGGCGAGAAGATCCTCTACCGCACCGTGCCCGGCGCCAAGGCCACCCTGGTGCTGCTCGCCGGGGGCCACGGCGGGCTGCAACTGGCCGACGACGGCGCCATGAAGTGGGGCAGTGGCAATTTCCTGGTGCGCAGCCGGGAGCGCTTCGCCGCCCGGGGCTTCAACGTGGCGGTGCTCGACGCTCCCTCCGACCGGCAGTCCTGGCCCTTTCTGGAGGGCTTCCGCCAGACGCCGGAGCACGCCGCCGACGTGGCCGCCCTGATCGCCTGGCTGCGCCGCGACAGCGGCCTGCCGGTGTGGCTGGTGGGCACCAGCCGGGGCACCCAGTCGGCGGCCTACGCCGCCACCCGCCTGGCACCGGCCCAGGGGCCCGACGGCCTGGTGCTGACCTCCACCATCCTCACCGACACGCGCAACTGGCCGGTGCCGTCCATGGCCCTGGATACGCTGGTCATCCCGGTGCTGGTGGTGCACCACCGCTACGACGGCTGCAAGCTGTGCAACCCGGCCGAGCTGCCGCGCCTGATGGAACGGCTCGGCCACCCCGGCGGCGCGCCCCGGGAACTGGTGCTGATGGAGGGCGGCACGAGCCAGGGCGACCCCTGCGAGGCCCGGGCCTACCACGGCTTCAACGGCATCGAGGACGAGACGGTGGCGGCCATCGCCGCCTGGATCGACGCCAACGGCGCCCCCCGCACGAAGGCCGAGGTCAGCGCTTCGCCCCGTTGAGCAGGGCCGCCACCGGCACCTCGCCGTCCCGGGTGAAGGGAATCTTGCCCAGCCCGCCGGCGCTCACCGTACCCTTCAGCCGGTAGGGCAGGGTTTCCGGCAGGCGGCCGTCGCCGTCGCGGCGCAGCTTGCGGAACTGCTTGAGCCAACCGTTCAGGTCGCTGGTGGCGAACACGGTGACCACCGCCTCGCCCTGGCGCGGCACGCTCACGGCCTCGGCGGACTGGCCCCGGGCCAGGGGCTCCCCGTTCAGGTCCAGGGTGAATTCCAGACCTTCCACCGGCAGATCCCGATCGTTGGGGTTGCGCACCCGCAGCAGCAGCCGGAAGCGCTGCTCGAACAGCCGCACCTCGTCTACTTGCAGGGACGACAGGCTCACCTCCGGTCGGTTGGGGTAGCCGCTAAGGGCCGAGCAGCCGGCCAGCAGGGCGGCACAGAGCGCCAACAGGGCGAAAACGGCGGCGGGAACGAGGCGGACTGGGCGGATGAGGCGGAAATGGCGCATGGAAGAACGGAAGCGGAGCGCCCGCCGGGGAAAGGCGGGTCGGGACGGGTAGAATAGCGCATCCGGGGATCGGCCTCGTCCGCCCCGGCCGCGCCATCCGCCCCATTCCGGCCATCCGGCCCGCCACCACCTTCGCCGCTGCGCCCCAGGTTCCAGCCGATTCCCGACGTGTCTTCCGCCGCCCTCGCCACCACCTCCACGCCGCCCCGCCCCACCGACGCTCCCCTGGCCGACCAGGCCCTGCACGTGCTCCAGCACGTCTTCGGCTACCCGGCCTTCCGCGGCCGCCAGGCCGACATCGTCAGCCACGTGGCCGGCGGCGGCGACGCCCTGGTGCTGATGCCCACCGGCGGCGGCAAGTCCCTGTGCTACCAGATTCCGGCCCTGCTGCGCCACGGCGTCGGCATCGTCATCTCGCCGCTCATCGCCCTGATGCAGGACCAGGTGGAAGCCCTCACCCAGGTGGGGGTGAAGGCCGCCTACCTGAACTCGACCCTGGATTTTTCCACGGTGCAGCAGATCGAGCGGCAGCTGTTCACCGGCGAGCTGGACATGCTCTACATCGCCCCGGAACGGCTGATGACCGACCGCTCCTGGAGCCTGCTCGACCGGCTGGAGGAAAGCGGCAAGCTGGCCCTGTTCGCCATCGACGAGGCCCACTGCGTCAGCCAGTGGGGCCACGACTTCCGCCCCGAATACCTGCAACTCTCGGCCCTGCACGAGCGCTATCCGGCGGTGCCGCGCATCGCCCTCACCGCCACCGCCGACCACGCCACCCGGGACGAAATGATCGCCCGCCTGGGCCTTGGCGAGGCCCGGGTGTTCGTCTCCAGCTTCGACCGGCCCAACATCCGCTACACGGTGGTGGAAAAGGACACGCCGAAGCGCCAGCTGCTCGCCTTTCTCAGCGGGCGGCGCAAGGAATTCGGCGTCGAGGCCGGCATCATCTACTGCCTGTCGCGCAAGAAGGTCGAGGAAACCGCCGAGTGGCTCTCCGGCGAAGGCTTCGCCGCCCTGCCCTACCACGCCGGCCTGGGGGCCGAGGTGCGCGCCGCCAACCAGCGCCGCTTCCTGCGCGAGGATGGGCTGATCATGGTCGCCACCATCGCCTTCGGCATGGGCATCGACAAGCCCGACGTGCGCTTCGTCGCCCACCTTGATCTGCCCAAGAGCCTGGAAGCCTACTACCAGGAAACCGGCCGGGCCGGCCGGGACGGGGAAGCCGCCGAGGCCTGGATGACCTACGGCCTCCAGGACGTGGTACTGCAACGCTCGCGCATCGACGATTCCACCGCCCCCGAGGACCAGAAGCGCCTGGAGGCCCAGAAGCTCAACGCCCTGCTCGCCTACTGCGAAACGCCCCGCTGCCGTCGGGTGGTGCTGCTCGACTACTTCGGCGAGCCCAGCCAGCCCTGCGGCAACTGCGACGTGTGCCTGGACCCGCCCACCCTGTGGGACGGCACCGACGCGGCGCGCAAGCTGCTCTCGGCCGCCTACCGCACCGGCCAGCGCTTCGGCGCCACCCACCTGATCGACGTGGTGCGCGGCAAGGCCAACCCCAAGGTCAAGGAATACGGCCACGACCAGCTGCCCACCTTCGGCGTCGGCAAGGATATGGACGAGGCGGTGTGGAAGTCGGTGGCCCGCCAGCTGGTGGCCGGCGGCTACCTGCGCGCCGAACTGGCCGAGCACGGCGCCCTGAAGCTCACCGAGGCCGCCCGGCCGGTGCTGAAGGGCGAGCAGACGGTGGAGATGCGCCGCGCCACGGTGCGCGCCAAGTCCAGTTCAAGCAGCAGCGGCTCGCGCCTCAAGGCCAGCCAGGACCTGTCGCCGGAAGCCGCGCCCCTGTTCGAGCAGCTGCGCCAGTGGCGCTTCGAGGCGGCCAAGGAACAGGGCGTGCCGGCCTATGTCATCTTCCACGACAAGACCCTGCGCGAAATCGCCGAGATGCGCCCCGCCTCCCGGGGCCACCTGGCCCAGGTGCCCGGCGTCGGCGCGGCCAAGATCGACCGCTACGGCGACCAGATCCTGTCGGTGATCCGGCGGGCGGAGTAAGGCGGAATAAAGGCGGGGTAAGAGCGGAAGCCGTGGGCGTGGCCGGTGTTGCGGCCGACGCCGGCGATGGCGCCGCTGCGGCCCCTCCACCCCGCTCCCGCTTTATTCCCTCTTTTCCCCCATTCCCCCGGCCCGGCCGATGCCGGATTGCCGGGTGGGATCGCCGGATTGCCGGCGCCTCACGCACAAGGTGCAGCGCCGCTCCAGCATCAGTGATGCAAGCCATGCTGGCGGTGCAACGCCGCCAGCAACACCGCACAGCGCCACCATCGAATTGCCCGGAAACCGGGCGCTCCAATACATTAATTTTTTTCAAGTATCTCGGCAGGCGCGTTGCCAAACTCTACTACTGGCGCGGACCTTCGCTTTTCCGCCCGCAGAACGTATTAATTTTTTTCATATATCGCCCGGCAAGG
Organism: Oryzomicrobium sp.; assembly: GCF_021287045.1. Taxonomy (GTDB): domain Bacteria; phylum Pseudomonadota; class Gammaproteobacteria; order Burkholderiales; family Rhodocyclaceae; genus Oryzomicrobium. Next base: position 11,913 of record NZ_JAJTBG010000012.1, read on the forward strand.
CGATTCAATCCCGCCTACCGGACGGCGGACATGGGCGGCAGTCGCGGCGGCAGTTCAGACCCGCACCCTCGCCGCGCCCAGGCCGGCGAAGCGCACCGTCAGGGTTTGCCCCGGGCGGGCGAAGTGGACGCCCAGCCAGGCGCCGGTGGTGACCACCGTGCCGGCCGCCAGGGTGCCGCCGTCGGCGGTGGCGTGGCGCAGCCAGTGGGGGATCACCCACAGGGGCGAGCCACAGGGATGTCCGCCGGCGCCTTGCGCCACTTCCTGGCCATCCACCTCCAGGCTGCACGCCTGCCCTGCCCAGTCGTGACCAATCCAGGGCCGGTAGGGCTGCCATTCCCCCAGCACCAGGCCGCCGTGGCAGAGCAGGTCGGCCAGCTTGAGGGCGTCCGGCGCCGCCAGCCCTTCGTCCCAGCGGGAATCCACCAGTTCGATGGACACGCACAGGGCGTCCAGCCAGTCGGCCAGATCGTCCGCCGTGGCGATGGCGGCGGCCTCGGCGGGACCCACCGGCCGGCCCAGGCGAAAGGCCACCTCGGCCTCCACGCCGATCAGGTGGAAGCCCTGGCCGGTGGCGTCCGCCGGCGCCGCCGGGGTGCCGGACCACACCCCGGCCGGTGGCAGGGGGGCATAGGCAGGAATGGCCTGGGTGTCGCCGGCCCCGGCCTTCCAGTGGCCCGCCCGGTGGCGCGCTTGCCACCAGCCCAACTGGCCGGCCACCGCGTCCTGGACCCGGTAGCCGGCGGCCGTGTCAGGGACCCGATCTGCCAAAAGCGCGGTGGGAACGGTGCGGCCGCTGCGGCGGGCCGCGCAGAGGGCGGCCACCAGGGGCGCCAGCGGATCGGCGGCGGCGTTGGCGGCGTCGGTACGGTCAGCGGAATCGGTCATGAGCGGCAGGGCGAAAAAGACGAAACAGCCGGAAACGGCGCGGCAACCCGATCAGGCTGCCATGGGCGGCGTGTTGGGGTTGTTGGGGGTATTGGGTGGCTCCTCGTCCGGCGCATCGCTGGCGTCGGCGCGGCGGCCCGGCCAGGGCAGGATCACGGCGCCGCCCATCTCGGCCTCGCCATCATCGTCACTCGCGATGGCGGGCGGGAGCGGCACCACGTTGCCCCCACCCGCCTCCAGGCCGGTCTGGACCTCCGGCGGCAGGGGCACGCCGTACAGGCTGCGCAGGCGGATGCACTCCGGGTTCCAGGAACCGTCGTCGAGAAACACCGGGAACTCCCGGCAGGGGGACGGGCGCTGGGCGTAAATGCCGCAGCGGCCGTCGTCCTGAAAGGCCGCGCAGCGGCCATGGCCGGCCTCGGTGCCGCGCATAGCGACGCGGAACGGGGTGACCGGCACCGTCAGGGCGGCGGGCACCAGGCCCCCCGGGTAATCGTCGGTTTCGCCCTGGTAGAAGGAGACCCGGTAGTGGCGGCAGCACACGCCGCAGCCGTCGCAGGGGTTGTCGCTGGCGGACATGTCGTAGAAGACGCGCCCGTCCTCGGTCTGGATGACGATTTGCCTGGGAGCCATGGTGGTTTTTGCGCTGGCAGCGGTTGATTAAAAAACAGGCAGCAAAAAGCATTGGACCAACAAAAGGGCGGGAAGACTCGCGTCTTCCCGCCCTTGTGGCTGTGTACGGCGATTATAGCGCCGTATCGCTTCGTTTAGCGCCGCATAGCGCCGTTTGACCACCGCTCAGGGGATCAGCGCCCCCGGCTGCCGTTGCGGTGGCCCGGACCGCCGCCGAGCAGGGCTGCCCGGCCGGTGTTGCCGCCGCCGCGCCGTTCCGGATGCTGGTCGTGACGGCGCTCGGGGTGCCGCTCGCCCTGGGATTCCGCCGGGGCGGCGCTACGGGCCTGGCCGTCCGTGTTGCGGCCATCGCGGCGCGGAGCGCCGGCGTTGCCGTTGGGGTTGTTCGGGTTGCCGCCCGGGCCCCGTCCCTGGGAAGGCGCGCCGTTATTGGGCCGCGGGCTGCCCCCTTCGGAACGCCGCGCCCCGCCTTGTTCCTGGCGGCCATTGCCCGAAGCGCGTTGCGGGGCCTGGCCCCGCGGGGCGCCCCGGCCACCGTTACCGCCATTGCCGCCATTGCCGCCGTTGTTGCCACGCCCGCCGGGCTGGCCGCCACGGCCTTGGCGCTGCGGGTTGGCAGGCGCGGTGGAGGGGCCTTCGGTGGGCTCGAAGCCGGGCAGCACCAGCCGCTCCAGGTCGCGCTTGATCAGGCGTTCGATGTCGCGCAGGTAGATGCGCTCGTCGGCGCAGACCAGGGAATAGGCCTCGCCCTCGGCGCCGGCCCGGCCGGTGCGGCCGATGCGGTGCACGTAGTCCTCGGGGACGTTGGGCAGTTCGTAGTTCACCACGTAGGGCAGCTGGTCGATGTCGATGCCCCGGGCGGCGATGTCGGTGGCTACCAGGGCCACCAGCTTGCCGGACTTGAATTCGGCCAGGGCCCGGGTGCGGGCGCCCTGGGTCTTGTTGCCGTGGATGGCGGCGGACTTGATGCCTTCCTTGTCGAGGCGCCGGGCCAGGGCGTCGGCGCCGTGCTTGGTGCGGGTGAACACCAGCACCTGGTGCCAGCCCCGGTTCTCGAACAGGTGCAGCAGGGCGTCCTTCTTGCGGTCCTTGTCCACCGGAATGACGGTCTGGGCCACGGCTTCGGCCGGGGTGTTGCGGCGCACCACCTCCACCGATTCCGGGTTGTGCAGGAAGCCCCGGGCCAGGTCCTTGATCTCGTCGGAGAAGGTGGCCGAGAACAGCAGGTTCTGGCGGGTGCCGGCAGGCGGCAGCAGGGCCATGATCTTGCGGATGTCGCGGATGAAGCCCATGTCGAGCATGCGGTCGGCTTCGTCGAGCACCAGGATCTCGACCCCGGACAGGTCCACGGTGCGCTGCTGCACGTGGTCGAGCAGGCGGCCCGGGCAGGCCACCAGGATGTCGATGCCGTTGCGCAGGGCCTGGATCTGGGGATTCATGCCAACGCCGCCGAACATGGCCAGGGATTTGAGCGGCAGGTGGGCGCCGTAGGTGCGCACGCTCTCTTCCACCTGGGCGGCCAGCTCCCGGGTCGGGGTGAGGATCAGGGCGCGGGGGCGCTTGAGGCTCTTGGACAGGGGGCTCTTCTCGGCGGCGCCGAGCTTCTGGCTCAGGAGGTGCAGGATCGGCAGGGTGAAGCCGGCGGTCTTGCCGGTGCCGGTCTGGGCACAGGCCATCAGGTCGCGGCCGGCCAGCACCACGGGAATGGCCTGCTGCTGGATGGGGGTGGGCGTGGTGTAGCCCTGGGCCTCGATGGCGCGCAGGATCGGGGCCGCCAGGCCCAGGTCGGTAAACTGCATGGAATGTTGCTCCGGGAGCCGGCCACCGCGCTCATGGGAGCGGGTCAGTCTGGGCAGACTCGTCAGGGAGGGAAAGAGTGCCGGAAAGCGCGGCCGGATCGCATGGAATGGGCGAAAGCCCGGCCGGCGCATCGGGGACGGGCCGTCAGACTGTTGCGCGGCCCGGGAGTCTGGCACGAAAGCGCATCGGCTTCGGCCAAGAGGGGGCAAGTGTAACACGGCGCCCCCTGCGCCGCCCGCCCGCAGGGGCTACCGCCACCCTTCATACGGACCCCGGGCGTGGCCGGGCCGCAAACGGCGACGCCGCCCGGAGGCGGCGTCGTTCGTCGTGGCAAGAAGCCCTGGGACGTAAGGCCGGGTTACAGCCCCCGGGCCAGGTCGGCCTTCAGGTCGTCCACCGCTTCCAGGCCCACGGCAATGCGCAGCAGGCCCTCGCTGACCCCGGCGGCGGCCCGGGCTTCCGGGCTGATGCGGCCATGGGTGGTGGAGGCCGGGTGGGTCAGGGTGGTCTTGGTGTCGCCCAGGTTGGCGGTGATCGACAGCAGCTTGCAGGCGTCCACTACCTTCCAGGCTTCGGCGCGGCCGCCCTTGACCTCGAAGGAGACGATGGCCCCGCCGGTCTTCTGCTGGGCCATGGCCAGGGCGTGCTGGGGATGGGACGGCAAGCCGGGGTAGAACACCCGGGCCACGCTGGGGTGGGCTTCCAGCCAGGCGGCCAGCTCCAGGGCGGCGGCGGACTGGGCCATCATGCGGATCTTCAGGGTCTCCAGCCCCTTGAGCAGCACCCAGGCGTTGAAGGGCGCCAGGGACGGGCCGGCGGTGCGCAGGAACTTGAGCACCTCGTCGGTCAGCGCCTTGCGGCCGCACACGGCGCCGCCCAGGACGCGGCCCTGGCCGTCCAGGTACTTGGTGGCGGAATGGACCACCAGGTCGGCCCCCAGGTCCAAGGGGCGTTGCAGCACCGGGGTGCAGAAGCAGTTGTCCACCGCCAGCAGGGCGCCGTGGTCATGGGCGATCTGCGCCAGGGCGCGGATGTCGGCCACCTCGGTGAGGGGGTTGGACGGGGTCTCGGCGAACAGCAGCTTGGTTTCCGGCCGCACCGCAGCGGCCCAGGCGGCAGCGTCGGTCTGGGGCACCAGGGTGGTCTGGATGCCGAAGCGCGGCAGGATGTTGGTGAACAGCTGCACCGTGGCGCCGAACAGCCCCTGGGAGGCGACGATGTGGTCGCCGGCCTTGAGCAGGCCCATCACCAGGGAGAGGATCGCCGACATGCCCGAGGCGGTGGCGATGCAGCCCTCGGCCCCTTCCAGGGCGGCCAGGCGTTCCTGGAAGACGGTGACGGTGGGGTTGGAGAAGCGCGAGTAGACGTTGCCCTCCTCTTCCCCGGCAAAGCGCGCCGCCGCCTGGGCGGCGTTCTCGAAGACGAAGCTGGAGGTGAGGTAGAGGGCTTCGGCGTGCTCGTTGAACTGGCTGCGCTCCTGGCCGGCGCGCACCGCCAGGGTGTCCAGTTGCAGGTCGGGGGGCAGGCTCATGTCAGAGGTCCGAGGCAGTGGCGACCACGGTCAGCTCGACCTGCTGGGACTCGTTGGAGTCGTCCTCGCCGGTCTTCTTGCTGTCGTGCTTGCCCCGGCTCTGCTCGACGCCGTCCAGGTAGGCCGCGTCGATGTCGCCGGTGACGTAGATGCCGTCGAAACAGGACGCGTCGAAACGGGTGACGGCCGGGTTGCACTGGGTGACCGATTCCTTCATCGCTTCCAGATCCTGGTAGACCAGGGCGTCGGCGCCAATCACTTCGGCGATCTCGGCGTCGGTGCGGCCGGTGGCGATCAGCTCGCCCCGGGTCGGCATGTCGATGCCGTAGACGTTGGGGAAGCGCACCGGGGGCGAGGCCGAGGCGAAGTACACCTTGAGGGCGCCGGCGGCCCGGGCCATCTCGACGATTTCCCGGGAGGTGGTGCCGCGTACGATGGAGTCGTCCACCAGCATCACCCGCTTGCCCTTGAATTCCTGGGTCACGGTGTTGAGCTTCTGGCGCACGCTCTTCTTGCGGGTGGCCTGGCCGGGCATGATGAAGGTGCGGCCGATGTAGCGGTTCTTCACAAACCCTTCCCGATAGGGGATGCCAAGGGCCTCGGCCAGTTGCATGGCCGAGGGGCGGGAGGAATCGGGAATGGGGATGACCACGTCGATCTGGGTCGGGTCGATGGTCTCACGCACCTTGGCGGCCAGCTTCTCGCCCATGTTGAGGCGGGTCTCGTACACCGAGATGCCGTCGAGCACCGAGTCCGGGCGGGCCAGGTAGACGTATTCGAAGATGCAGGGGGCTGGGGCCACCTGGGGGCCGCAGGCGGCACGGGACAGGTTGCGCTCCAGGTCGATGAAGATGGCTTCACCCGGGGCCACGTCGCCGACCACCTCGAAGCCCTGGGTGTCCATGGCCACGGATTCGGAGGCCACCATCCATTCGGTGCCGGCCTCGGTCACGTTGCGGCCGAGCACCAGGGGACGAATGCCGTAGGGGTCGCGGAAGGCCACCAGGCCGACGCCGGCGATCATCGCCACCACGGCGTAGGCCCCCTTGACGCGGCGATGCACGCCATCGACGGCCTTGAACACGGCGGCGGCGTCGAGGCGGATGCCCGGGGCGGCGGCGGCCAGTTCGTGGGCCAGCACGTTGAGCAGCACCTCGGAATCCGAGTTGGTGTTCACGTGGCGCCGGTCCTGGACGAACATCTGCTCTTTCAGGGTCGGGGCGTTGGTCAGGTTGCCGTTGTGCGCCAGCATGATGCCGAAGGGCGAGTTCACGTAGAACGGCTGGGCCTCGGCGAAATTCCAGGCGGAACCGGCGGTGGGGTAGCGGCAGTGGCCGATGCCCCAGTTGCCCGGCAGGGCGCGCATGTTGCGGGTGCGGAACACGTCCCGCACCAGGCCCGGCCCCTTGTGCATGTGGAAGGTGTTGCCCTCCGCCGTGGCGATGCCCGCCGCGTCCTGTCCGCGGTGCTGCAGCACCATCAGGCCGTCGTAGAGCAGTTGGTTAACCGGAGTGGTGGCGACTACGCCGATGATCCCGCACATAAAGCACCTTACTTGAAGCGAATTCGTTTCGAGACTTCGGACGGAAGCCACGGCCGCGAGGCCAGCACTGCCGTCTCGAAGGGAGCTGCAAACTGGGCGTTGGCCCACCAGTGCTGCTTCGGCAGGGCGGTCATGCCCCCCAGCAGCACCAGCACAAAGACGATCAGGGCGCCGCGCAGCAGGCCGAACAGCACCCCCAGGGCCCGATCGGTGAAGCCGAGGCCGAGGGCCTTCAACAAACCCTGGGCGGCCAACCGGGCCAGTGCCATCAAGGCGATCACGGCAAAGAACACCAGCACCCAGCCGGCCACGGTGCGCCAGAACGGATCGGCGACGACCTTGGTCAGGAAGGCGGCGCCGACCTCGTCGCCGAAGGCCCGGGCGGCGAAGAAGGCCAGCACCCAGGCCACCAGGGCGATCACCTCGCCGACCACGCCCCGCCAGGCCCCGAGCAGGACCGAGCAGAGCAGGATGACGATGACGGCGTAGTCGAAATAGGTCACGAAAATGGACCGCCCCGGTCAGAGGAATCGGGGCGGCAGGAAAATCACGGTTTGGCGGCCACCACGCCCGACACGCCGACGCGCTTCATCTTGTCCAGGGCCTTGTCGGCGGCTTCCTTGCTGGCGAAGGGGCCGGCCCGCACCCGGGTCTTGGTGCCCTGGGGCGATTCCAGGGCCTCGGTGAAGGTCTTCACTCCGACTTCGTCGAGCTTGGAACGCAGCTGCTTGACGTTGGCCGGATTGGCGTAGGCGCCGATCAGGATCACGTAGCCGTTGCCGGAGGCGGCCGGTTCCTTGGCGGCGGGCTTGGCGTCGAAGCGGCCGGCCAGGAGATCGGCGGCGCGTTTGCTGTCGGCGTCGCCCTTGGCTTTTTCGGCCGGTTTCTCGGCGGGCTTGTCGGCCTTGGCCGGAGCTTTTTCCGGCGCCTTTTCGGCAGGCTTGGCCACGGGCTTGTCGGCGGCTTTTTCCGCTGGCTTGGCTTCGACCGGTTTGGCGGCGGGACGTTCCGCCGGCGGCGTCACGGTCGCGACCGGGGGCGGCGCCACCGGGATGGGTGCGGCCACGGCGGGCGCCGGCTTGGCCGGCGGAGCAACGGGTTCGGGGGCCGCGGGGGCGGCCGGCACCGGCTCGGCCACCGATTCGGGCGCCTTGGCCGGGGCGGGCTTGGCTGGCAGGTCCCGTTCGGGGATGACGATCTGCACGTCGGTGGCCGGCGGCGGCGGGGCTTCGTCCATGACCATGGGCAGGATCACGGCGGCCAGGGAGGCGAACGCCACGGCACCTACGAGGCGGCGGCGGGCGCGCTTCTTGAGCAGGAGTTGCGCGTCGTTGTCGGTCATGCCGGTAGGCGGAGGGAAATCCAGGCTGGTGAAGGGGACGCGACGGCCAACAAGGCTCAGGCCGCCGGGCGGATCGGGCGTACCCGGGCGAGCACGTCGGCCACGGTGTAGAACGATCCGAAGGTGACGATTCTATCACTCTCCCCCGCCCGCTTCGCGGCGGCGGCAAAGGCGTCCGACGGCGCGGCGAAGGTTTCCACCGTGCCGCCCAGGCCCTGGGCGGCGATAACCTCGGCCAGGGTGGCGGCAGTGGCGCCCCGGGGCACGGCCAGGTCGGCCAGCAACCAGTAGTCCACCTTGTCCTTGAGGGGCGCCAGGGTGCCGGCGATGTCCTTGTCGCCGAGCATGCCCAGCACCGCGTAGGTACGGTCGAAGAAGCCCATGGTGGAGAGGTTGCCGGCCAGCACCTTGGCGGCATCCGGGTTATGGGCCACGTCGAGCACCACCGCCGGGCGACCGGGTAGGACCTGGAAGCGGCCGGCCAGCTCGGTCTCGATCAGGCCGCGGCGGATGGCGCCCATGGCCACCGGCAGGCGCAGCTTGAGGGCTTCCAGGGCCGCCAGGGCGACGCTGGCGTTGCGCAGCTGGGTGGCGCCGCGTAGCCCCGGGTAGGCCAGGGAGCGGCGTGCCACCTCGCCGCCGCTGCGGCACCAGTAGCGCCATTGCAGACGGTCCTCGGCGCTCTTCTCGAAGCCGAAATCGCGGCCGAGCAGGCGCAGGTCGGCGCCGATGGCGGCGGCGGCATCGAGCAGGGACTGGGGCGGCTGCGGGTCGGCGCACAGGGCGGGCTTGCCGGCCCGGTAGATGCCAGCCTTCTCGCGGCCGATGGATTCCCGGTCGGGACCGAGGAAATCCTGGTGGTCCAGAGCGATGCCGGTGACCACCGCCACGTCGGGCTCGTAGACGTTGACCGCGTCCAGCCGGCCGCCCAGGCCCACTTCCAGGACCACCGCATCCACGCCGGCCTCGGCGAACACTTCCCAGGCCGCCAGGGTGCCGAATTCGAAATAGGTCAGGGCCTCGTCGCCCCGGGCCGCCTCGACCCGGGCGAAGGCGCGGCACAGGGTCGCATCGTCGGCGGGTACGCCGTTCAGCGCCACCCGCTCGTTGTAGGCCACCAGATGGGGCGAGGTGTAGCAGCCCACCTTGTAGCCGGCCCGGTCGAGGATGGTAGACAGGTAGGCGCACACCGAGCCTTTGCCGTTGGTACCGGCCACGGTGATGACCGGCACGGTTTCGCGCTGGCCCAGAGCGGCCTTGACCCGAGCCACCCGTTCCAGCCCCAGTTCGATGCCGGCGATGCCGCGAGGGTGGAGGGATTCGAGGTGGGTGAGCCAGTCGGCGAGGGTACGGTGGGACATTGCCATTTCTCGCCGCCGAACCCGGTTTGGGGCTCGGCGGGTAAAGCCAGAAGAAAGTGGAGGACGCTTAATGCTTAAGCCGCCGCGGGCAGCTTTTGCAGCATGGTGATGAGCTGGGCCAGCTTGTCGCGCATTTCGCGGCGGTCCACGATCATGTCGATGGCGCCCTTCTCCAGCAGGAACTCGGAACGCTGGAAGCCTTCGGGCAGCTTCTCGCGCACGGTCTGCTCGATAACCCGGGGGCCGGCGAAGCCGATCAGGGCCTTGGGCTCGGCGATCACCACGTCGCCGACGAAGGCAAAGGAGGCGGACACGCCGCCCATGGTCGGGTCGGTGAGAATCGAGATGAAGGGCAGCTGGGCATCCGACAACTTGGTCAGGGCCGCGGTGGTCTTGGCCATCTGCATCAGGGAAAAGAGGCCTTCCTGCATGCGCGCGCCGCCGGAAGCGGTGATGCAGATGAAAGGCACCTGCTGCTCGATGGCCGCCTTGACGCCGCGCACGAAGCGCTCGCCCAGGACCGAGCCCATGGAGCCGCCCATGAAGTCGAACTCGAAGCAGGCGGCCACCACCGGCAGGGTCTTGATGGCGCCTTGCATGACCACCAGGGAATCGGTCTCGCCGGTGTCTTCCATGGCCTCGGAGAGGCGGTCCGGATAGCGCTTGCTGTCCTTGAACTTGAGGCTGTCCACCGGCAGCACCTCGGCGCCGATCTCGAAGCGGCCTTCGGGATCGAGCAGCAGGTCGAGGCGCTGGCGCGAGTTGATGCGGTTGTGGTGGCCGCACTTGGGACAGACGTGGAGATTGCTCTCCAGGTCGGTGGCGTAAAGCACCGCCTCGCAGGAGGGGCACTTGCGCCACAAGCCTTCGGGCAGGGGCGAGTTCTTGCGCGGGCCGCTTTCGCGTTTGATCTTGGGCGGCAGGAGCTTGTTCAGCCAGGACATGGACTCGGGGTCTCCAGCAAAGGGAATTCGTTGAAAGGGTCAGGCCGCGTCGATGCCGCGGCGGATGTCGGTGGCTACGGCGCGCACCGCCTCGGCCGCCTGGGTGGCGGGATGGCGCTCCATCTCCTCGATCAGGCGGCTGCCCACCACCACCGCGTCGGCGATGGCGGCGATGCCCTGGGCGGTCTCGGCATCGCGGATGCCGAAGCCCACGCCCACCGGCAGGCCGGTGCGCTGGCGGATCAGGGGGATGCGGGCGGCCACTTCGGCCAGGTTGAGGGTGGCGGAGCCGGTCACGCCCTTGATCGAGACGTAATAGACGTAACCGCTGGCCACCTCGGCAACCTGGGCGATGCGCGCATCGGTGGAGGTGGGGGCGAGCAGGAAGATGGGATCGATGTCCACCGCCCGCATGGCGGCGGCGAACTCGGCGGACTCCTCGGGGGGGTAATCCACCACCAGCACGCCGTCGACGCCGGCGTCAGCGGCGGCCTTAGCGAAGGCCTCCAGGCCCATGGCCTCGATCGGGTTGGCGTAGCCCATCAGCACGATGGGGGTGGTGGCGTTGCCGGCGCGGAAGGCGCGCACCATCTCGAACACCTTGGCCAGGGTCATGCCCTTGGCCAGGGCCCGCTCGGAAGCGCGCTGGATGGTGGGGCCGTCGGCCATCGGGTCGGAGAACGGCACCCCCAGCTCGATCACGTCGGCGCCGGCTTCCACCAGGGCGTTGAGCACCGGCAGGGTTTGTTCAGGATCGGGATCGCCGGCGGTGACGAAGGGGATCAGGGCCTTCTTGCCGGCGGCCTGGAGTTGGGAAAAAACGGTAGCGATACGGGACATGGTCAAAATCTCCTCGGCATTCGGTCAGAACTGGATGCCGGTTTTTTCGGCCACGGTATGCATGTCCTTGTCGCCCCGGCCGGACAGGTTCACCAGCAGCACCTTGTCGCGGGGCAGGGTCGGCGCCAGCTTGGCGGCGTAGGCCAGGGCGTGGGACGACTCCAGGGCGGGGATGATGCCTTCGAGCCGGCAGCAGTCGTGGAAAGCCTGCAAAGCCTCGTGGTCGCTGATGCCGACGTAGCTGGCCCGGCCGGAATCCTTGAGCCAGGCGTGCTCGGGGCCGACGCCCGGGTAGTCGAGGCCGGCGGAGACCGAGTGGGTCTCGATGATCTGGCCGTTGGCGTCCTGGAGCAGGTAGGTGCGGTTACCGTGCAGCACGCCGGGACGGCCCTTTTGCAGGCTGGCGGCGTGGCGGCCGGTGTCCATGCCCTCCCCCGCCGCCTCGACGCCGATCAGCTCGACGCCCTTGACCGGGATGTAGGGATGGAAGATGCCCATGGCGTTGGAACCGCCGCCGACGCAGGCGATCACGTAGTCGGGCTGGCGGCCCACCTGCTCCTGCATCTGGCCGATGGCCTCGGTGCCGATCACCGACTGGAAGTCGCGCACCAGCATCGGGTAGGGGTGGGGGCCGGCCACGGTGCCGATGATGTAGAAGGTGTTGCCGACGTTGGTCACCCAGTCGCGCATGGCCTCGTTGAGGGCGTCCTTGAGGGTCTTGGAGCCGGACTCCACGGGGACCACGGTGGCGCCGAGCAGCTTCATGCGATAGACGTTGGCGGCCTGGCGCTTGACGTCCTCGGAGCCCATGTACACCACGCACTCCATGCCGTAGCGGGCGGCCACGGTGGCGGTGGCCACGCCGTGCTGGCCGGCGCCGGTTTCGGCGATCACCCGGGGCTTGCCCATGCGCCGGGCGAGCAGGGCCTGGCCGATGCAGTTGTTCACCTTATGGGCGCCAGTGTGGTTGAGGTCCTCGCGCTTGAAGTAGATCTGGGCGCCGCCCAGCTTCTCGGACCAGTGGCGGGCGTGGTAGATCGGGCTGGGCCGGCCGACGTAGTGCTTGAGCTCGTACTCGAACTCGGCGCGGAATTCCGGATCGCGCTGGGCCTCGGCGTAGGCTTCCTTGAGCTCTTCCAGGGCGGCGATCAGGGTTTCGGAGACGAACACGCCGCCGTAGGGGCCGAAGTGGCCGCGGGCGTCGGGCAGGTCGTAAGTGGAAAAATCGGCCACGGGAATGGCGGGGGTGGCAGAGGCAGGTTTCGGAGTGGTCATGGGAATCTCCAGGGGATGCAGGAGTGAATGCAGGATGAGGCGGGCGCTTGGCGACGCAAGGCCGCGCCGGACGGGTCGGCAGCGTGCCGGCCGGTCAGGTGTGGTTGGCCAGGAAGCAGCGCCACGCGCGGCGGCTCTGTCCTCCCGGAATCCTGCGCATCGATGTCCTCATGAAAACCCAACTCCTGGCGGAAGCGCCGGCTCAAGCGCCGCGCACCGCCGCGATGAATGCCCGGATGCGTTCCGGGTCCTTGACGCCCTTCACCGGCTTGCCGCCCTCGTGCAGCTCGACGCCGGAGGACACGTCCACCGCCGCCGGCCGGATCGCCCGGATGGCGTCGGCCACGTTGCCGGCATCCAGGCCGCCGGAGAGCACGATGGAAAAATCGCGCACGGCGGGCGCCGGGATCAAGGACCAGTCGAAAGTCTGCCCGCTGCCGCCGTAGCCCTCGACGAAGGTATCGAGCAGCAGGCCCCGGGCCGAAGGAAAGTCAGCCGCGTATTTTAGCAGATCGACCCCGGCCTTCATCCGCGCCGCCTTGAGGTAGGGGCGGCGGTAGCGCCGGCACTCGGCTTCGCTCTCGTCGCCGTGGAACTGGAGCAGGTTGAGGGGTACCCGGTCGAGCACCGCGTCCACCTCGTCCGGGGCCGGATTGACGAACAACCCCACCACGGTGACGAAGGGAGGCACGGCCCGCACCAGTTCGGCGGCCCGCTCGGCGCTCACCGCCCGGGGGCTCTTGGCGTAAAAGACGAAGCCCAGGGCGTCGGCACCAGCCGCCACGGCGGCGGCCACGTCGGACTCCCGGGTCAGGCCGCAGATCTTGATACGCGGGAGGGGGGCAGCGGCGGAAACAGCGGAAGCAGTCATGGCGCGATCCAGGGAAAGGCCTCGCCCTCGACGGGCGCGGCGGGCAGGGCGAAGCCGGCCGGGTAGTCGACGCCGGCCAGGTAAAGCCCGTCCGGGGCGAAGGTGGGGGCCGCCAGGGTGCGGTTGCGGGCCGCCAGCAGTTCGTCCATCCAGGCCGGAGGATGGGCGCCCTTGCCGATGTAGACCAGGCTGCCCACCAGATTGCGGATCATGTGGTGCAAAAAGGCGTTGGCGGCGAAGTCGAAGACGATCCAGTCGCCGAAACGGCGCACCTCGGCCCGGGTGACGGTGCGTACCGGCGAATTGGCCTGGCACTCGGCGGCACGAAAGGCGGAAAAGTCGTGGGTGCCCATGATTCGCGCCGCCGCCTCGACCATCGCCGCCTCGTCCAGGGGGTGGTGGAACCAGCCGGCCCGCCCGCGGGCCAGGCCGGGGCGCTGGGGCCGGTTGAGCAGCAGGTAGCGATAGGCCCGGCCGGTGGCGGAAAAGCGGGCGTGGAAGTCCTCGGGCACGACCGTGGCCCAGCGCACCGCCACGCTGTCCGGCAGGTAGGTGTTCACGCCGCGCACCCAGGCCGACTCGGGGCGCTGCACGTCCACGTCGAAATGCACCACCTGCTGGGTGGCATGGACGCCGCTGTCGGTGCGGCCGGCGCACACCGTGGCGACCGGGGTGCCGGCAATGCGCGACAGGGCCGCCTCCAGGGCGTCCTGGATGCCGGTGCCGGCGGGCTGGGTCTGCCAGCCGGTGAAGTCCCGGCCGTCGTATTCCAGCCCCAATGCGATCCTCATGCAGCGCCTCCGATCAGGTTTGCCGCCAGGGCCAGGGCAACGGCGCCCAGCAGCGCCAGCAGCCCGCGCTCCCTGGCCGTCAGCGTTTGCCGGGGAATTTCCAGCACATTGCCGGGCAGGGCGTCGTCGGGCAAGCCCGCGCCGGCCAGGGAGGCCAGGCTGAGGCGCCAGGTGCCGGCCACGCCCGCCGTCCCGGTGCGGGCCGGTGCAGCGTCGATGGCGCGCAGCACCAGCACCAGCCGGGCCACCGCCCGCTCCACCGGCGCCCCGAGACGGGCCAGGGGCGCGAACAGGGTGAGCAGCCCCGCCGCCAGGGTCTGGGCCGGCGTCCGGGCCAGCAGCATCGCCACCACCGCCAGCACGGCCACCAGGCGGGCGCCGTGCTCCAAAGCCAATTCCAGTCCTTCCCGGGTCACCCACATACCCAAGGGCGGCCACCACACGCTTCCCGGCGTGCCCAGGGCGAACACCGCCACCAGGGACAGCAGCAGCCAGCGGGTGCGCCGGAGCAAACGCCTCAGGTCCGCGCCGGCGCCGGCCGCCAGGGCCAGGGGCACCAGGGCGAGGACCAGCCAGGGACCCAAGGGCTGCTGGGCCGCGAGCAGGAGGACCAGGCTGGCCGCCAGGGGGAGGACGGGGTGATGGGAGGAAGGCACGAGGGGTAAAGAGGGGGGAAAGAGTGACCGGACGCCGGCCGTGGTCGGCAAGCGTCGCGGGGCTAGAAAGGGACGACGCGAAAAAACGAAGCGCCGCGGCCCCGGGGGGCGGCGACGCTTCGGGCTGGGCGCATTGTAGCGCCCGGCCAGGTCGGGGAGTTAGCGCAACAGCCGCTCAGCTCCCGATACGGCCGATGATGGCGCGAGCCTGTTCCTGCTGGGTGGCGTCGCCTTCGGCGAGCACCTCCTGCAACAGCTCCTTGGCACCTTCCACGTCGCCCATTTCCTCGTAGGCCTTGGCCAGGTCGAGCTTGGTGGCCACTTCCTGCCAGCGGGAGTCGCCGTCGGCGGGCTGCTCCGGCGGCAGATCCAGGGGCACGTTGCTGCTTTCGCTGCCGAAATCGATGGCGCTGTCGGCCGGGGCCATGATCACCGTGGCTTCCGGCGCCGGAGCTGTGGCGCCGGCCGCTTCGTCCGGCTGGCCGGGCTGACCCGGCTGATCCAGATCCAGGCTGATCGAGGACAGGTCGAAGGAACGAGCCTGGAGGGCGTCGCCCAGGACGGTGGATTCGGTCAGCTGCAC
Organism: Oryzomicrobium sp.; assembly: GCF_021287045.1. GTDB lineage: Bacteria > Pseudomonadota > Gammaproteobacteria > Burkholderiales > Rhodocyclaceae > Oryzomicrobium. The sequence continues at coordinate 26,971 of NZ_JAJTBG010000012.1, forward strand.
GTCGAATTCCAGCCCCGAATCGTCCGTAGCAGACGCATCAGAAGCGGCAGGCACGGCGGGCTCTTCGGGGGCCGGCTCGGCAACTTCGAGCGGCGCAACGGCCGGCAGCTCCTCGACTTCCTCAAGCTGGGGCTGGGCCGCGGGCACGGATGCGGCCGGTGCGGTAGACGGGGCGTCCAGCGCCAGGCCGGCGTCGCCCAGGTCGAGTTCGAAGTCCAGGCCGTTGTCGTCGTGCTCCAGGGCCGCCGGGGTCTGGACGGCGGTCTCGGCGCTGCTGAAGCTGTCGTCCAGGGAGAATTCGACGGCGCCCGGATCGGGCAGGGTCATGGTGCTTTCCAGGTCGGACTTGGGCGCTTCCTGGGCGGCTGCCGGCTCGTCGTCATCCGCCGCAGCTGTAGCTGCCGGCGCCGGCGCCTCGGCTACGGGCTCGGGCAGGACCAGGTCGGGCAGGGGTTCCAGCTCCGGCTTGGCAACCGGATCGGCTCCCGCGTTGAGGACATTGCCCAAGTCGAAATCCAGGGTAGCCGCATCGGCGCCGTGGGACGCCAGCAGATCGGCCAGGCTGTTGTCGCCCTTCGCCTTGGCGGTGGCTTCGGTCGGCTCGGCACCGAAGGCCTCGCCCAGGGCCAAAGCCGCAACACCGGCGGCAGCCGCGGTGGCGGCAGCCTGGAGCGGCGCAGCGGCCGGACTGGCGACGGGCTTGTCCGCCGGCGCGGCGGCATGTCCGCCCTGGACGGCGGCGAACAGGGGATTGTTCGGATCGAGCTTGGCCCCCATGGCCGCCGCCTTGTCCCAGTCGCCGCCGCTGCCGCCGGTGACGGCGTACAGCTCGGAGGCCAGGGTCTCGAACTGCTTCAGGCTCTTGCGGTTGGAATAGATCTCCAGCAGCTTGAGGTGGATGGCGGTGCGCTTGGGGTCCTTTTGCAGGGCCTCGATGAGGATTTCCTCGGCCTGGGCGTCGCGGCCGTAGGCCATGTAGACGTCGGCCTCGGCTACCGGATCCACCTCGTCGGTGTCGATGGTGCCGGGACCGGCCTGGCTGAAATCGGTGACCGGGGTGTTGGAGGTATCCACGCTCTGGCCGCCGGTGCTCTTGAACACCGAATTGGCCCCCAGGCTCGGCTGGCTGGGCATGCTGGTGGTCATGGGCATGGTTTCGGACAGGTGGGAAACCTGGGCGGCCTTGCGCCGCCGGTAGGCCACCAGGCCGAGCAGCAGGGCCAGGACACCGCCTCCGCCGGCCAGCAGGGTCGGATTGCCGAGCAGGTCGTCGATCAGGCTGGGCTCTTCCACCGGGGGCGGCGGCGGCACGGGCTTGGCGACGGGCTTCGGTGCGGCGGGCTTGGGCGCCTCTTCGACCTTGGGCGCCACGGGCTCGGCCGGTTTTTCCTCGGCCTTGGGCGTGTCGGCGGCCGGGGTGGGGGTGGCCGAAGCGGCGGGCTCGCTCGCGGCGGCGGCCGGCGCAGGCGTGGCCGCCGGAGCAGCGGATTGAGGCTGGGGCGCGGGAGCAGGCTCGGCCGCCGGCTTGATCGGCGCCTGGGCCGACGGTGCCGGGGCCGGCTGGGCCTTGGCGCCGGACTGCTTCTGCAACTCGGCCAGATTCTGGCTCTTCAGCTCCAGGGCCTTTTGCAAATCGTTGACGTTCTTTTCCAGCTGGGCCAGGCGCTCGTTGGCATCCTTGAGGGCCTTGTCCTTGGCGACCAGGTCTTCCTCGGCCACGCCGGCACCGGCCTTGCCGCCCTTGCCCTTGGCCGTTTCGGTACGGGACACCCGCACCTGATCGCGGGGTTCGCTGGCCGGGGCGGCCTTGTCGTCCACCCGGGCGGTGACCTTGCCCGAGGCGGCCTGGCCGACACCGCTGTCCCGGGCCGGACCTTCGGCGGCCAGGCCGGCCAGCCGGCGGCGGTAGGCGTTCCAATCGGCGGACTGGGCCACCACCACCTTCTTCGCCTCGCTCGGGCTGACCGCGGCCAGGGTGGCTTGGTCGGGCACGTTGAGGATGCGCCCGGCGCGCAGGCGGTTCATGTTGTTGCCGTCGAAGGCGTCCCGGTTGGCCCGATACAAGCCCACCAGCATCTGTTCCAGGGTGACCCCCTCGACCTGTTCGGCCGCGGCGATCTGGCGCAGGGTTTCACCGCGCTTGACCAAGTGGGTGGCGGAAGGCTCGCCGGCGGACTTGGCTGGGGCGGGTTCGGCCTTCTCGACCTTTTCCGCCTTTTCACGCACGCGCGGAGCCGGAGCGGCCTTGCCAACCCGGGGCTCCTTGGCCTGGGCAGGGCCTTCGGCGGCGGCGACGCCGGGCAGGGTCTTGGCCTCGACCGGGGCCACCTGGGCGGCCTTGCCGGAGATTTCCGGGGGATCGAGGAGGAAGGTGTATTCGCGCACCAGGCGGCCGGCGGGCCAGTCGATCTCGAGGAGCATGTCCACGAAGGGGTCGTTGATCGGCCGGTCCGAGGACAGGCGGATCACCGGTCGGGAGGCGTCCTTTTTGTCGATGGCGAAACGCAGGCCCAGCAGGGTCGAGGCGTAGTCGATCCCGGCCTGTTTGAAGGTCCCCTGGGAGGCGAGCCGGGCTGTCATGCCGGAAAGCTCGTCTTTGGTGGCGTTGAGTTCGATTTCCGCACGCAAGGGCTGGCCAAGCGCCGAGTAAACCTTGAGTTTGCCGAGGCCCGCGGCCTGGGCCGCCAGGGGCGCCATGCCCAAGGCGATGGCCAGGGAAACGGCCACGGCACCGGCGCGCAGCCCGGTGCGAAGAGGATAGGTCATATGACGTTCTTTTTTCACGGCGCCACCCCTGAGCGTCGAAATTGGAATAATTAAAATAACATCATGAAGTTAGCCGATCAAGCTAAACCTCTTTGTGACAATATATCTGCCACCGTCGCGTCGCCGGAATGCCACACCGCGAATAAAACAAAAGCCGGGAAACCGCATTGGAGTGCTTTCCCGGCTTTTTTACAACAGGCAATGGCGGACAGCCGAGGCCGCCCGCCGCTGCATCAGGCTTCGAGCAGGATGCGCAGCATGCGGCGCAGCGGCTCGGCGGCGCCCCACAGCAGCTGGTCGCCGACGGTGAAGGCACCCAGGTAGTCCGGACCCATGGCCAGCTTGTGCAGGCGGCCGACGGGAACGGTCAGGGTGCCGGTGACGGCGGTGGGGGTCAGCTCGCGCTCGGTGATCTCGCGCTCATTGGGAACCACCTTCACCCAGTCGTTGGCGGTGCCGATGATCTCGCTCACCTCGTCCAGGGGCACGTCCTTCTTCAGCTTGATGGTCAGGCCCTGGGAGTGGCAGCGCATGGCGCCGATGCGCACGCACAGGCCGTCGATGGGAATGCTGCCGGCGGAGCGGAAAGCCGGCTTGCCGAGGATCTTGTTGCACTCGGCGCCACCCTTCCATTCTTCCTTGGACTGGCCGTTGTCGACGGGCACGTCGATCCAGGGGATCAGGCTGCCGGCGAGCGGGGTGTTGCGGAAGTTCTTGGTCGGGAAGGCGGACGAGCGCATGGTCTCGGCCACTTTGCGGTCGATGTCGAGGATGGCGGAGGCCGGATCGGCCAGGTCGCCCTTGACCGCGTCGTGCAGGGCGCCCATCTGGGCGAGCAGCTCGCGCATGTTCTGGGCACCGGCGCCGGAAGCGGCCTGGTAGGTCATGGCGGACACCCACTCCACCAGGTCGGCCTTGAACAGGCCGCCCAGGCCCATCAGCATCAGCGACACGGTACAGTTGCCGCCGATCCAGTTCTTGCCGCCCTTGGCCAGGGCATTCTTGATCACGTCCAGGTTGACCGGGTCGAGCACGATCACGGCATCGTCGGCCATGCGCAGGGCGGAAGCGGCGTCGATCCAGTGGCCGTTCCAGCCGGAGGCGCGCAGCTTGGGGAAGACTTCCTTGGTGTAGTCGCCGCCCTGGCAGGTGATGACGATGTCCATCTTCTTCAGCTCATCGATGGAATTCGCATCCTTCAGGGTGCCGCCCTCCTTGCCGCCGAAGGCCGGGGCCTTGCCGCCCGCTGCCGAGGTGGAGAAGTACACCGGCTCGATCAGGGCGAAGTCGTTCTCTTCCTGCATGCGCTGCATGAGGACGGAACCGACCATCCCCCGCCAACCAACCAGACCAACCTTTTTCATGGTGCCAACCTTCAACCTTGATAACGAAAAAAACTGTCCCGATATAACGGCCGGGAAAAATCAAACATTAACACGTTAGCGGGCACTCGCGCGCATGGCACGCCAGCGCCCGCAACGATTTGGCGCCGGCACGGCGCCACCCCCATATCAGAGGGCGGCCAGGACCGCATTGCCCATCTCCTGGGTACCCACCTTGGTGGTGCCCGGCTCGTAGATGTCGCCGGTGCGATAGCCCTGGGCCAGCACCTTCTTCACCGCGTTTTCCACCTTCGCGGCGGCTTCTTCCAGGTTGAAGGTGTAGCGCAGCATCATGGCGGCGGAGAGGATGGTGGCCAGAGGGTTGGCCACGCCCTTGCCGGCGATGTCCGGGGCGGAACCGTGGGACGGCTCGTAGAGGCCCTTGTTGTTGGCGTCCAGGGAGGCCGAGGGCAGCATGCCGATGGAGCCGGTGAGCATGGAGGCTTCGTCGGACAGGATGTCGCCGAACATGTTGCCGGTGACCATCACGTCGAACTGCTTGGGCGCCTTGACCAGCTGCATGGCGGCGTTGTCCACCAGCATGTGGGTCAATTCCACGTCCGGGTATTCGGGCGCCAGTTCGTTCATCACGTCGCGCCACAACTGGGTGGTTTCAAGAACGTTCATCTTGTCCACCGAGCAGACCTTCTTGTTGCGCTTGCGCGCGGCCTCGAAGGCGACCCGGCCGATGCGGCGGATTTCCGACTCGGTGTAGTGCATGGTGTTGAAGCCGAAGCGCTCCCCATCGCGCATTTCGATGCCGCGGGGCTGGCCGAAGTAGATGTCGCCGGTCAGCTCGCGCACGATCAGGATGTCCAGGCCGGCCACCACTTCGGGCTTGAGGGTAGAGGCATTGGCCAGTTCCGGGTAGAGGATGGCCGGGCGCAGGTTGGCGAACAGGTTGAGCTGCTTGCGGATGCCAAGCAGGCCGCGCTCGGGGCGCTGTTCCCGGGGCAGGCTGTCCCACTTGGGGCCGCCCACGGCGCCGAGCAGCACCGCATCGGCCGCCTGGGCCAGCTTTTGCGTCGCTTCCGGGTAGGGGTTGCCGGTGGCGTCCACGGCACCGCCGCCGAGCAGGCCCTCTTCCATTTCCAGGCCCAGGTCCAGGGCCTTGAGCACCTTGACCGCCTCGGCGGTGATTTCGGGGCCGATGCCGTCGCCCGGCAATACGCAGATTTTCTTCGTCATGTCGTCTCTCTCGTCAAGCCGAAGCCCCGCCGGTCGGGCGGGGCTCCAAAATGTCGCATCAAAAAGGAAGGTAGCGGCCCCGCGGGGCCTTGCCAATCGGCATTACCGCTACTCTGGCGTTCAGGCGAACAGCCAGGGCTGCTCGACGCGGCGCTTGGCCTCGAAAGCGCTGATTTCGTCGGCGTGGCGCAGGGTCAAGCCGATGTCGTCCCAGCCGTTGAGCAGGCATTCCTTGCGGAACGGGTCGATCGGGAAGGGGATGGCCTTGCCGTCGGGCCGGGTCACGGTCTGGGCGGCCAGGTCGATCACCAGCTTGTAACCCGGGGCGGCATCCACCTGGGCGAACAACTCGTCCAGCTCGGCCTTGGGCAGCACGATCGGCAGAATGCCGTTCTTGAAGCAGTTGTTGAAGAAGATGTCGGCGTAGGACTCGCCCAGGATGGCCTTGAAGCCCATGTCGAGGAGCGCCCAGGGGGCGTGCTCGCGGCTCGAACCGCAGCCGAAGTTGGCCCGCACCAGCAGGATTTCGGCGCCGGCGTAGCGCGGCTGGTTGAGCACGAAGTCCGGGTTCTTGGGCCGCTGGCTGCAATCCATGCCGGGCTCGCCGTGGTCCAGGTAGCGCCACTCGTCGAAGCAGTTGGGGCCGAAACCGGAACGCTTGATGGATTTGAGGAATTGCTTGGGGATGATCGCGTCGGTGTCCACGTTGGACCGGTCGAGGGGGGCGACGAGACCGTCGAGAAGGGTAAATGCCTGCATGTGCGTGCTCCCGCTCAGCTGAATTGGCGAACGTCGGTGAAATGGCCGGTCACGGCGGCGGCGGCGGCCATGGCCGGGCTCACCAGGTGGGTGCGGCCGTTGGGGCCCTGGCGGCCCTCGAAGTTGCGGTTCGAGGTGGAGGCGCAGCGCTCGCCCGGCTCCAGCCGGTCGGCGTTCATCGCCAGGCACATGGAACAGCCCGGCTCGCGCCATTCGAAGCCGGCGGCCTGGAAGATCTTGTCCAACCCCTCGGCCTCGGCCTGGCGCTTGACCAGGCCGGAGCCCGGCACCACCAGCACGCGCTTGACTGAATCGGCCTTGCGGCGGCCCTTGGCGACGGCGGCGGCGGCGCGCAGGTCCTCGATGCGGGAGTTGGTGCAGGAGCCGATGAACACCACGTCCACCGGGATCTCGCTGATCGGGGTGTTGGCGGTGAGGCCCATGTACTGGAGCGCCCGCTCCATGCCGGAACGGCGGGTCGCGTCGCTCTCGGCGGCCGGGTCGGGCACGCGGCCGGTCACGGCCACCACCATCTCCGGCGAGGTGCCCCAGGTCACCTGGGGCTGGATGTCCTCGGCGCGCAGTTCCACCACCCGGTCGAACTGGGCGCCTTCATCGCTGTGCAGGGTCTTCCAGTAAGCCACGGCGGCATCCCAGTCGGCGGCCTTGGGCGACAACATGCGGTCCTTGAGGTAGGCGCAGGTGGTGTCGTCGGCGGCCACCATGCCAGCGCGGGCGCCGGCCTCGATGGCCATGTTGCACACGGTCATGCGCCCTTCCATGGTCAGGCCGCGGATCGCCGAGCCGGCGAACTCGATGGCGTAGCCGGTGCCGCCGGCGGTGCCGATCTTGCCGATGATGGCGAGGACGATGTCCTTGGCGGTGACGCCGGCGCCCAGGGTACCCTCGACCGTGATGAGCATCGACTTGGACTTCTTCATCAGCAGGGTCTGGGTGGCGAGCACGTGCTCCACCTCGGAGGTGCCGATGCCGAAGGACAGGGCGGCGAAGGCGCCGTGGGTGGAGGTGTGGGAATCACCGCAGACCACGGTCATGCCCGGCAGGGTGGCGCCGTTTTCCGGGCCGATGACATGCACGATGCCCTGGCGCTCGTTCATGAAGGGGAAGTAGGCCAGTGCGCCGACGGCCTTGATGTTGGCGTCCAGGGTTTCCACCTGCTGGCGCGAGATCGGGTCGGCGATGGTGGCCGTGCCCCGGGCCGCGTCCCAGCCTTCGGTGGGGGTGTTGTGGTCCGCCGTGGCGACGATGGAGGAGATCCGCCAGGGCTTGCGGCCGGCCAGCTTGAGGCCCTCGAAGGCCTGGGGGCTGGTGACTTCGTGCACCAGGTGGCGGTCGATGTAGAGAATCGCCGTGCCGTCCGCTTCCTGGTGGACGACGTGGCTGTTCCAGAGTTTGTCGTAGAGCGTCTGCGCCATGCCTGCTTCCTCGAATGAACATCCCCGAAAGGCGCCCGGTCGCGCCGGATGCGGCGGCGGGCGGGGTCGGGAGGGAGCACATCCTACCTCAGGGCGTCCCTCTCACGTCCGGCAAGGATGCCCGGGCAATGACGTCTTGGGTAGCGATGGATAAAGAATCTGCCATCGCCGTTGACGATGGCACTGCATCGCCCCCCGCCCATGGGGCGGGCGCCCCCTCCCCTACCCGGGCTCAGGCCCGGCAGAGGTGGGTGAACAGGCGCTGGGCGGCCGGCGAGAGGGCCTCGCCGGCGCGGCGGCAGACGAACAGCTGGCGCAGGGCCCAGTCCTCGTCCAAGGTCAGGGCCACCAGGCCCAGGGAGGCGATGTAGGGGGTGGTGGCCGCCTGGGGCACCACCCCGACCCCCAGGCCGGCGGCGACCATGGCGCACACGGCGTCGAAGCTCGACACCCGGATCGGCAGGTGCAGCTCCCGCCCGGCCTCGGCGGCCTCGCGCTGCAAGCGGGCGTGCAGGGCGCTAGTGGCGGGCAGGCCCACCAGCGGGTAGTCGAGGGATTCGGCAAAGCGCACCTTGCCGCGCCCGGCCAGGGGGTGGTCCGGGGTGACCAGCAGTTGCAGGCGGTCAGTGCGGAACGGCACCAGTTCCAGGCCGTCGCGCTGGGGCTGGTCGCTGACGATGCCCAGGTCGGCCACCTGCTCCACCACCGCCCGGGCAATGGCGTCGCTGACGTGTTCTTCCAGGTGCACCCGGATGCCCGGATGCTCCCGGCCGAAACTGGCCAGGGCCGCCGGCAGGAATTCGACGATGGCCGAGATGTTGGCGTGGAGCCGCACCAGCCCGGACAGGCCGGCGCCGTAGCCGCGCACCTCCTGCTCCACCTGGCGGGCCTGCTCGATCAGGCTGCGGGCGCGGCCGAGCAGGGCCTCGCCGGCGGCGGTCAGACCCACGCCCTTGCTGTGACGCTCCAGCAGCGGCGTAGCCAGTTCCCGCTCCAGGTCGGCCAGGCGCTTGCTGACGGCGGAGGCCACGGTATGGCTGCGCTCCGCCGCCCGGGCGATGCTGCCGGTCTCGGCCACGGCGACGAACAGTTCCAGGTCGCGCCAGTCGAAGCGGATGCGGGATTCCACGCCGGCCTCCGGATCAGCGCGGCCGGTAGTAGGCCAGGGCCTCGGGCATCAGGGATTCGAGCTGGCGGATGCGGGTGGCGTCGGCCGGGTGGGTGGACAGCAGTTCCGGCGGCTTGGCCTGGCCCTTGCCCGCATCGCTCATGCGCTGCCAGAAGGCGACGGCGGCCCGGGGGTCGTAGCCGGCCTTGGCCATGTAGATGAGGCCCATGCGGTCGGCCTCGGATTCCTGCAAGCGCGAATAGGGCAGCAGCACCCCCACCGTGACGCCGGCGCCGAGCAGGCCGGCGTAGAGGTTGCGTCGGCCCGGATCGTCGGTGGTCAGGGCGGCGGCGGCGGTCAGGCCGCTCACCACCATCTGCTGGCTCATGCGCTCGCCACCGTGGCGGGCGATGGCGTGGGCCACCTCGTGGCCGATCACCGTGGCCAACCCGGCCTCGTCCTGGGTGACCTTGAGGATGCCGGTATAGACCGCCACCTTGCCGCCGGGCAGGCAGAAGGCGTTAAGGGTCTTGTCGTTGTCGATGACCTTGAATTCCCACTGGTAGCTGGTCTTGCCAGTGGCCTCGGCGATGCGCCGCCCCACCTTCTGCACCAGGGCGTTGGCCGCCGGGTCGGCGGATACCTTTTCCTTCTTCAGCACCTCCTGGTAGGAGGTCAGGCCGAGCTTGGTCTCTTCCGATTCGCTGGTCAGCAGCAACTGGCTGCGGCCGGTCAGCGGCACGGTCTGGCAGGCGGCGAGCACCACCGCCAGGGCGGTCAGGCCCCACATCGACTTGATTCGCACTCCCTGCATTTCCCGCATCCCCGCATTCCCCTTTCAGACGGCGGCCGCGACCGGCGCCGGTTCATCCTCGCGCACCCAGCGGGCGGCGAGGAGCCAGCCGATCACGGCGAATCCGGCGCTCAGGGTATAGACCCAGGCCGGACCGATGGTGTCCCATAGATAGCCCGAGATCATACCGCCAACCAGCCCGCCGGCCCCGAACGACAGGCTCGAATAGAGGGCCTGCCCCCGGGCCTGGGTGCGGCCGGGGAACCAGCGGTTGATCGCGGCGATGGCCGCGGCGTGGAAGGCGCCGAAGGTGATGCCGTGGAGCAGCTGGGCGAGCACCAGCACCGGCAGGGAGCCGATGCCCCAGCCGATCAGGAGGAAGCGCAGCACCGCTGCCGCCAGGCTGGCGAGCAGGATCTGGCGCAGGCCGTAGCGGCGCATCAGCCGGGCCATGAAGTAGAACACGGCGATCTCGGCCGCCACCCCCAGGCACCACATGCCCCCCACCAGGGCCTTGCTGTAGCCGTAGTCGGACAGGTAGATCGAGTAAAAGACGTAGAGCGCCCCGTGGGTCGCCGACATGAAGAAGCAGGCCGCCAGCAGGGCCCGCACCCGGGACTGGGCGAGCACGCCGCGCAGCCCGCCGGGGGCCGATGCGTGACGCTGCCCGCCGTGGGCCTCGGGCAGGGTGAAGGCCAGGGCGGCGATGCCGGCCAGGATGGCGGCCACCAGGGGCACCACGGCGGACACGGACATCCGGTCGAGCAGCGCCCCGCCCCCGGCCACGGCGACGATGAAGCCGACCGACCCCCACATGCGGATGCGGCTGTAGCGCCCCGCCTCGCCCTTCAAGTGGTCGAAGGTGAGGGATTCCACCAAGGGCAGGGCCGCGCTCCAGAAGAAGGCCATGGCGATCATGGCTGCCATCAGGGCGGCGAAGCGCTCGGCGACGAAGAAGCCGCAAAAGCCCAGCACCGCCACCGCCGAGGTCCAGCGCACCACCGTCAGGCGCTTGCCGCTGCGGTCGGCGAACCAGCCCCACAGGGCCGGGGCGAACAAGCGCATCAACTGGGACTGGGTCATCAGCAGGCCGATGTCCCAGGCCGACAGCCCGAGGGATTGCAGGTACAGGCCGAAATAGGGGGAGAACGCCCCGACGTAGGCGAAGTAGAAGAAGTAGTAACCGGCGAGGCGCCAGTAGGGCAGCCCGGGGGCGGAAGGCATGGGAGGGGCGGAAGAAGCGGAGGCCCCGCGCGGCGGGACGGAAAGGGTTCGGCGAAAAGGTGAGAAAACGGGGCGGCGGAAACGACCGCGGGGGGCCTAGCCCCCCGCAGGCGCGACTGCCGGACGGTTCAGGCCGGCACGTGATCCTTGAGCATGCCGTAGAGGTCGTCCTTGAGCTTGAGGCGCTGCTTCTTCAGGGCTTCCAGCTCGATATCGCCGAGCAGGGTGCTGCCCTCCTCCGCCTTCACCACCTCGTTGTTCACCACGTGGTATTCGCCGAACAGGCGGGCGAAGTGGGCGTTGGACACCTTCAGGCTGCTGATGGTCTCCCGGTACTCGGGAAACTCGTGATGCAGGTCGTGCGGATCGATCACCATGGCGTACCTCCCTTGTTGGTTTGAATCAGGGTACTGCGTAACCTGGGGCGCCCGGCCGTTTCGCCACGGTGCGCGCGGTTCAGCCGACCGCCCCCGGAATGCGCGGCGTGGCGCACACCACATCGCCGCACTGGGCGCGGTGGAGCAGGGCGTGGTCGATCAGGGCCAGGGCCAGCATGGCCTCGGCGATGGGGGTGGCGCGGATGCCGACGCAGGGGTCGTGGCGGCCGAAGGTTTCCACCATCACCGGGGTGCCGGCCACGTCCACCGACTGGCGCGGGGTGCGGATGCTGGAGGTGGGCTTGATGGCGATGCGGGCGACGATGTCCTGGCCGGTGGAAATGCCCCCCAGCACGCCGCCGGCGTTGTTGGAGAGGAAGCCCTGGGGCGTCATGGCGTCGCCGTGCTCGGTGCCGCGCTGGGCAATGCTGGCGAAGCCGGCGCCGATCTCGACGCCCTTGACCGCGTTGATGCTCATCAGGGCGTGGGCGATGTCGGCGTCGAGCCGGTCGAACACCGGCTCGCCCCAGCCCGGCGGCAGGCCGGTGGCGGTGACGGTGATGCCGGCGCCCACCGAATCGCCGTCCTTGCGCAGCTGGTCCATGTAGGCCTCCAGCTCGGGGACGATGGCGGCGTTGGGGGCGAAGAACGGGTTCTGGCCGATCTCTTCGGCGGACTCGAAGGGAATGGCGATGGGGCCGAGCTGGTCCATCCAGCCGCGGATGGAAACGCCGTAGCGCTCGAACAGCCACTTGCGGGCGATCGCCCCGGCGGCCACGCGCACCGCGGTTTCCCGGGCCGAGGAGCGGCCGCCGCCGCGGTAGTCGCGGAAGCCATACTTTTGCGTGTAGGCGTAGTCGGCGTGGCCCGGGCGGAACTGCTGGGCGATGTTGCCGTAGTCCTTGCTGCGCTGGTCGGTGTTGCGGATCAACAGGGCGATCGGCGTGCCGGTGGTCTTGCCCTCGAACACCCCGGAGAGAATCTCCACCTCGTCCGGCTCGCGGCGCTGGGTGACGTGGCGCGAGGTGCCCGGCTTGCGCCGGTCCAGGTCGGCCTGGATGTCGGCCTCGGTCAGGGACAATCCCGGGGGACAGCCGTCCACCACGCAGCCGATGGCCGGGCCATGGGATTCGCCGAAGGAGGTAACGGTAAAGAGGGTGCCAAAGGTGTTGCCGGACATGAGCGCGCAAATCCCGAAAAGCGCACCGAACAGGTGCCAAAAGATAGGGATGAGTTTAGCATGGGCGCCCTGCGCATCCCTCCCGCCCGGCGGGAGGGCAGCCCCCGAACGACGCTCCGGCGCCCGCAGAGGTGCCGCCGCAGCCCCCACAGGAACACCCTCATGCTTACCATCGACATCGTCTCCGACGTGGTCTGCCCCTGGTGCTACATCGGCAAGCGCCGCCTCGAAGCGGCCCTGGCCGACCTGCGCCAGGCCCGGCCCGATCTGCCGGTGGCCATCCGCTGGCTGCCCTACTTCCTCAACCCGGACACCCCGCCCCAGGGCGAGCCCTACCGGCCCTTCCTGGAGGCCAAGTTCGGCGGCCCGGAAAAACTGGCCGAAACCTGGGCCCGGCTCCGCGAGGCGGGCAACTCGGTCGGGATCAACTTCGCCTTCGAGCGCATCGAGGTGCGGGCCAACACCCTGGCCGCCCACCGCCTGATCCACCACATGCAGCGCACCCTGCCCCAGGCCACCAAGGATCTGGTGGAGGGCCTGTTCATGATCAGCTTCGTTGAGCCGCGCAACCTGGGCGACCACGAGGTGCTGGCGCGCATCGCCGACGCCGCGGGCTGGGACTACCAGAGCGCCCTCGACTTCCTGGCCGGCGACGGCGAGGAGGAGCAGGTGCTGGCCCTGGCCGAGCGGGTGCAGCAGATGGGCGTCACCAGCGTGCCCTTCTTCATCTTCGGCGGCCGCCTCGGCGTCTCCGGCGCCCAGAGCCCGGAGATCCTGCGCCAGGCCATGGACCAGGCCATCGCCGGCGCCGCGGCCAACGACTGAGCCCGGCGGGCACGTCCCGGAAACCCAATAGGGGCGCGGACCTTCAACCAGACAGTCTGGAAACCCAACAGGGACGCGGCTTTCCATAGACGTGCCGCTAAGATGCCCACCCCGCCTTGAGTTCAGCCCAGGCACATGAAAAAGCCACCGCTCCTCCGGTGGCTTTTTCGTCGCTGGATCACGGGGTTTCCCGCCGGTAGCGGGATCAACACCACAGCGCAGCGGATCGGGTCCGGGCGCCCGACAAGCCTGCGCCGCACCCACCTACTCAGCGCACTCTGCCGCCGCCACAGGGCACCGCAGCGCCTTCCGCCAGGGCGCCTTTAGGTGCCGCGGGCCAGCAACAGGTCGCGCAGCACGATCGCGTGGTTGCGCTCCGTCTCCCGGGTGCTGTAGACCAGGGTCAGGGGACCGGCGGCGGCCAGCTGGCGCAGCTCGGCCAGGGCGGCGGCCGGTCCCGGCTCGGCCAGTTCGGCCAGGTAGCGGCGGCGGAATTCGTCCCACTTGGCCGGATCGTGGCCGAACCACTGGCGCAGGGCGGTGCTCGGCGCCACGTCCTTGAGCCAGAGGTCCAGGCCGGCCTCGGCCTTGGTCACGCCCCGGGGCCACAGGCGGTCCACCAGCACCCGGCGGCCGTCGGCGGGGCTGGGCGGTTCATAGGCACGCTTGAGTTTGACCATGGCGAATGAGGGAAAGTGGTCGATCCAGCCAGCATGGCCCAGGCCGGGCGCCCCGTCCAGGGGGCAGAAATGACGACGGGCCGCCCGGAGGCGGCCCGCTGAGGTACAGGCTGAAGCGCGGGAACGGTGCGGGCACCGGCCCGCCCCCGGGTCAAGCCCGGGTGAATTCCTCCAGGCGCTCGAACACCGGGTGCTGGTTGCCGTGGCGGCGGACGGCCAGCACGTCCTCGAGCTTTTCCACCTGCTTGATCATCTGCTCCAGGCGGGCGTCCTCGTTGACCTGCAACCAGATGCGGCTGGTGGCGCCATCGCCCTGGGGCAGCACGACGATGCCTTCGACGTTGTAGGCGCGGCGGGAGAACAGGCCGACCACGTGGCTCATCACGCCGGCATGGTTATTCACGTCGAGCTCGACCACGGTGCAGGCGAGGGCCTGGCGTTCGGATTGGGTGCTTGCGTTCATGTTCATTCCTCCCGGACTCAGCCGATCATTTCCTTGTTGGCGGCGCCCGGGGGCACCATGGGGAACACCTTCTCGGCCACGTCGATGCTGACGTGGATCAGGCAGGGACCGCGGCGGTTGAGGGCCTCCCCGAGCATGGCCCGGGCCCCGGCGTCGTCGGCGGCCTCGTCCAGATCCACCGCGTCCAGGCCGAAGGCCTTGGCCAGGGCCATGAAGTCGGGAATGCCCTTGTACTTGGAGGCGAAGGTGCGCTCGCCGTAGAACAGGGTCTGCTGCTGGTACACCAGGCCCAGGGAGGCATTGTTCATCAACACCACCTTCACGTTGGCCTCTTCCTCGGCCAGGGTGGCGAACTCCTGGATGTTCATCAGCAGGCTGCCGTCGCCGGTGAAGCACACCACGGTGCGCTCCGGCTCGGCCAGAGCAGCGCCCAGGGCGGCGGGCACGCCGAAGCCCATGGTGCCGAGGCCGCCGGAGGTCAGCCACTGGCGCGGCCGGCGCAGGGGGTAGGCCTGGGCCACCCACATCTGGTGCTGGCCCACGTCGGTGGCGATGGCCGCCGAATCGTCCAGGGCGTCGGCCACGGCCTTGACCAGGCCGTAGTGGCTGCGGGAATCCTCGACCTTGGGCATGACCAGGGGGAAGTCGCGCTTGAGCTGGGCGACGCGGCCCAGCCATTCTTCACGGATCACCGGCTTGACCAGGGGCAGCAGGCCCTTCAGCACCTGGCCCACGTCGCCGTGCAGACCGACGTGGGCGGCTTTGAGCTTGTCCAGTTCGGAGGGATCGATGTCCACGTGGATGATCTTGGCCTGGGGGCAGAACTGGGAGAGCTTGCCGGTGGCCCGATCGTCGAAGCGGGCACCCACGGCGATCAGCAGGTCGCACTCTTCCAGGGCCAGGTTGGTGCAGCGGGCGGCGTGCATGCCGAGCATGGACAGGGACAGGGGATGATCCACCGGCATGGCGCCCAGGGCCATCAGGGTCATCACCGTGGGCAGGGAGGCCTTCTCGGCCAGGGCCGTGGCCAGCAGCGAGGCACCGGAATGCACCACGCCGCCGCCCAGGTAGAGGAGCGGCCGCTGGGCGCCGTTGATCATCTCGGCGGCGATGGCCAGGGGCTCGGCCGGCACTTCCGGCAGCGGGTCGGCCACGCCCGGGGCGGGCCAGGCGGATTCGTCGGCGGGCAGTTCGATGGACTGGACCTGGACGTCCTTGGGAATGTCCACCAGCACCGGGCCGGGACGGCCGGACAGGGCCAGGCGGAAGGCCCGGGGAATCACTTCGAGCAGTTCGTGGGCCGAGCTGACCATGAAGTTGTGTTTGGTGATGGGGATGGTCAGCCCATAGGTGTCCACCTCCTGGAAGGCGTCGGTGCCGATCATGCTCTGGGGCACCTGGCCGGTGATGGCCACGATGGGAATCGAATCGAGCTTGGCGTCGGCGATCGCCGTCAGCAGGTTGGTGGCGCCGGGGCCGGAGGAGGCCAGGCACACCGCCGGAACGCCGGTGGCCCGGGTCATGCCCTGGGCGATGAAGCCGGCGCCCTGCTCATGGCGGGCCAGCACGTGGCGGATCGCCTGGGACTGGGACAGGGCGTCGTAGAAGGGCAGGATGGCGCCGCCGGGAATGCCGGAAACGATGCGCACGCCCTGGCGTTCGAGCAGGCGCACGGCGAGCTGGGCGCCGGTCAGGGTGATGGTCTTGGGTTGGGTCGTCATGGAGGCTCCTTGCAATTCTCGGGTTCGGATCACCGCGTCCAGGTTGCTGGGCTGGCTGTTCGTCGCCGGCAGGAGGCCCCAAAAGGCGAAACCCCCGTCGGCGTCGCCGGCGGGGGTTTCTGGATTCGGTTCGGTCAGTGTCTGGACCGCTTCGTTCAGCTCGCGCAACCCCGCGCCGGCATAGTAACGACTACGCCTACGACGACTACGACGGGGACTGCGACCAGGGTGCGGAACATGATGTTGGCGGTGGGCAGAGTCAAAGGGTCGAAGAAACGACGGAGGCTGGGCCGCTACGGCAACCGCTCGATGAGGCGGCTGGAAGCAACGTGGGTAACGTCTGAAACTAACCGCGAGGATGGCGGATAACCACCCACGCAAAACTACGGGTAAGCGCGAAGTTTCTGCCAAAAATTGCGGCGGTGCAAGAAAATTTTTTCACGGACCCGGCAAGAAACATAGCCAAGCCCCGATGCATCCGGTAAGGTGCGCGCCTTCCTGGCCGCACCGGCCATGCCATTGTTTTGCAACGCTTTCCCATGAACGCCGTCCTGCTCGCCGTCGCCCTGATGCTGGGGCTGTCCCTCGCCCGTATCCACGTGGTCATCGCCCTCCTCCTCTCCGCCGTGGCCGGCGGGCTGGTGGGCGGGCTGGACCTGAAGGCCACCCTGACCGCCTTCAACAACGGCCTGGGCGGCGGTGCCGGGGTGGCCCTGTCCTACGCCCTGCTCGGCGCCTTCGCCCTGGCCCTGGCCGAATCGGGCCTGCCCCACGCCCTGGCCGATTTCCTCGAAAAGCGCCTGGCCGCCGCCCCGGGGCGCAACGCCGGGCGGATCAAATGGGCCATCCTGGGCGCCCTGCTGCTGCTCGCCATCTCGTCCCAGAACCTGCTGCCCATCCATATCGCCTTCATTCCCCTAGTGGTACCGCCCCTGCTGCACACCCTGGCGGGCCTCAAGGTAGACCGGCGCCTGGTGGCCTGCCTGCTCACCTTCGGCCTGATCACCCCCTACATGTGGTTCCCGGTGGGCTTCGGCGAAATCTTCCTCAAGCAGATCCTGCTCGGCAACGTGGAAAAAGCCGGGCTGGGCGCCGACGTCATCGCCCGCCTGGATATCAGCGGCATCATGACCATCCCCGCCCTGGGCATGCTCGCCGGGCTGCTGCTGGCGGTATTCGTCAGCTACCGCCGGCCGCGCCGCTACGACCTGGCGGCCATCGACGCGGTGGAGCGGGAATCCGTCGCCTACACGCGCCGCTCCCTGACGGTGGCCGGGCTGGCGGTGGCCGCCACCTTCGCCGTGCAGATCTGGGCCGACTCCATGCTGCTCGGCGCCCTGGCCGGTTTCGCCCTGTGCGTAGCCGGCGGCGCGGTGCCGCTCAAACGCGCCGACACGGTGTTCGCCGACGGCATGCGCATGATGGCCACCATCGGCCTGATCATGATCGCCGCCGCCGGCTTCGCCGAGGTGATGAAGGCCACCGGCCACGTAGCCTCCCTGGTGGAAAACTCGGTGCAGCTGGTGTCCGGCAGCAAGGCCCTCGGTGCCTTGCTGATGCTGGTGGTGGGGCTGATCGTCACCCTGGGCATCGGCTCGTCGTTCTCCACGGTGCCGATCATCGCCACCCTGTACGTGCCCTTCGCCCTGCAACTGGGCTTCTCCCCGGCCGCCGTGGTCTGCCTGGTAGGCACCGCCGGCGCTCTGGGGGACGCGGGCAGCCCGGCCTCGGACTCAACCCTGGGCCCCACCGCCGGCCTCAACGTGGACGGCCAACACGACCACATGTGGGACACGGTGGTGCCCACCTTCCTGCACTACAACCTGCCGGTGCTGGCCGCCGGCTGGATCGCGGCGATGGTGCTGTAGGCAACATAGGCACTGTAGACAGCCCGGCCGACGACCCCTGCCTTGGCCCCCGTCAACGACAAAGCGCCCCGCGGGGCGCTTTGTCGTTGGTGCCGCGGTGCAGCTCCGTATCAGGCCACCTTGCGCGCCGCCTGCTGCTTGGCCTCGTCCTTCAAGGCGCGGCGCAGGATCTTGCCCACGTTGGTCTTGGGCAGCTCCTCGCGGAACTCCACCAGGTGCGGCACCTTGTAGGCGGTCATGTTGTCGCGGCAGTGGGCCACCAGGGCCTCGGCGGTGAGGGCTGGGTCCTTCTTCACCACGTAAATCTTCACCGCCTCGCCGGAACGCTCGTCGGGCACGCCCACGGCAGCCACTTCCATCACCCCGGGATGCATCGCCACCACCGCCTCGACCTCGTTGGGATACACGTTGAAGCCGGACACCAGGATCATGTCCTTCTTGCGATCCACGATGCGCACGAAACCCTGCTCATCCATCACTCCCACGTCGCCGGTGCGCAGGAAGCCGTCGGACCAGAACACGCCGGCGGTCTCGTCGGGGCGCTGCCAGTAGCCCTTCATCACCTGGGGCCCGCGGATGCACAGCTCGCCGGCCTGGCCGATGGGCAGGGGGTTGCCGTTGTCGTCGCGGATCGACGCCTCGGTGCTGGAGATGGGCAGGCCGATGGCGCCGTTGAACTCGGCCAGGCTCAGGGGGTTGATGGTGGCGGCAGGCGAAGTCTCGGTGAGGCCGTAGGCTTCCACCAGGGCCTTGCCGGTGACCTTCTGCCATTTCTCCGCCACCGCCTTCTGCACCGCCATGCCGCCGCCCAGGGCGGCGCGCAGGTGGCTGAAATCGAGTTTGGCGAAGTCCGGGTTGTTGAGCAGGGCGTTGAACAGGGTGTTCACCCCGGTGATGACGGTGAACGGGTACTTGCCCAGCTCCTTGACGAATCCGGGGATGTCCCGCGGGTTGGTGATCAGTACGTTGGTCGCCCCCTCCTTGAAGAAGGTCAGGCAGTTCGCGGTGAGGGCGAAGATGTGGTACAGCGGCAGGGCCGTGATGATCAGCTGCTGCTCGCCCTGGAGGAAGGGCTCAATCCAGGCGTGGGCCTGTTGCAGGTTGGCGATGATGTTGCGGTGGGTGAGCATGGCGCCCTTGGCCACCCCGGTGGTGCCACCGGTGTATTGCAGGTAGGCGATGTCGTCGTGGGTCACCTTGACCGGGGTGAAGCGGGCCGCCGCCCCCTGGGCCATGGCCCGGTTGAGCGGCACGGCGCCGGGGATCGACCAGTCCGGCACCATCTTCTTGACCTTGCGCACCACGAAATTCACCACGGTGCGCTTCACCGCCGGGAAGAAATCCCCCAGGCCGGTGACCAGCACGTGCTTGAGGGCGGGGGCGTGGGGCAGGGACTCTTGCAGGGTGTGGGCGAAGTTGTCCACCACCACGATGGCCTCGGCGCCGGAATCGGCCAGCTGGTGCGCCAGCTCCCGGGGGGTGTAGAGGGGGTTGCAGTTCACCACCACGTAGCCGGCGCGCAGGATGCCGAACATGCACACCGGGTATTGCAGGACGTTGGGCATCATCAGCGCCACCCGGGCGCCCCGGGGCAGCTTGATCACGTCCTGGAGGTAGGCGGCGAAGTCGCGGGAGCGCTGCTCCAGCTCCCGGTAGGTGATGCCCACGTCCATGTTCAGGTAGGCCACCCGGTTGGCGAACTTGGCGCAGCTTTTCTCGAACAGCTCGCCCAGGGAGGCGAATTCATTGACGTCGATTTCCGCCGGCACCCCCTCCGGGTAGCTCTTCAGCCACAGGCGGTCCGCGAGCTCGTGTTGTTCCATGTGTTCTCCTCCAATGGCTAAGCCCTGGTTATTGGTCGACCGCTCGAGGCGGCGGTTTCTTGTTGGTCCGGCATCCGTCAATCGGGCCGACATAATTCAAACGATCGTTTGATGCCGTCGATTCTACCCATTTTTTGCCCGGCGGGAACACCCCCACCGCCAACGCCACGCTCTCGCCGCCAAATCGCCGGAGCACCAAGCAAAACGGCCACCCGAAGGTGGCCGTTGCCGGATCGTCGTCCATCCGCCGTCCTCAGGCGGCGGCGCCGCCGTCCCCTTCGGGCCAGTTCTTGATGTAGTTCTTCAGCATCTTGTTCTCGAAGCTCTGCTCTTCGAGCACCGACTTGGCCACGTCGAGAAAGGACACCACGCCCATCAGCAGCTCGCCGTCCATCACCGGCAGGTAGCGCTGGTGCTGGTCGATCATCAGGCGGCGCAGGTCGTTCACGTCCATGTCCGGGGTGGCGAAGGCCGGGTTGCGGATCATCACTTCCTCGACCTTGACCTGGTCGAGGGCGCCGCCACAGAAGTTGGTGGCGCGGCTGGCCACGGCCTTGAGCACTTCGCGGAAGGTCAGCATGCCCACCATCTTGCCGCCCCCCATCACCACCAGGGAGCCCACGTCGTGGTTGGCCATCACTTCCACCGCGCCGTCGAGGGTCTGCTGGGGCATGGCGGTGAACAGCACCGAACCCTTGATGCGCAGAATTTCCCGGACTTTCATGCTCTTCCCCTTTATCGGAACTGGCCGGCTTCTGCTTCGAACGCCGCGCCATCCGTGGCTAAAAATTTAATGGGCGGATGGTAGTGCATCGCACTATTTTGGGGAAGAGCAAAAATGCGGCCCCGCCCCCCGGATGCCAAGGAAATCACGGCGTTGCCCCGGCTCGGGGCGGCAGGGGCAACGCCGTAGCTTTCCGACACACTCACACGTTCACACTTCGACCACGGAAGCGTCGGCAAAGATCAGTGCGCCGCGCACCGGCAGGGGGAAAAGGGCCGCCAGGGTGGTGCAGTAGCCACGCACCTGGGCCCGGTAGTCGGCCAGCCGGGGCGTGTCCGCCGTGCCCGATTTGTAGTCCCCCACCCACACCGCCTCCTCGGTTTCCACCACCCGGTCGGCCCGTAGCACCGAGCCGTCGGGCAGGCCCATCTCCAGCTCGTTCCAGGCGCGCTTGTAGCGGGCCGGATCGAAGAAGGGCGCCAGGTCCGGATGGGCGAACAGCTTGGCTCCGGCGGCGTGGGCCCGGGCCAGCAGCGGATCGGCGGATTCGGGCAGGGGCAGGCCGTCGGAGAGTGCTTCCAGGGCGGCGTGCAGGGCCGTGCCGTAACGCTCCGCCTCGCCCTGCTCGGCTCGCCGCTCGCCAATGGGCGCCGCCGGCAGGGGCGCCATGGAAGGCCCGGCGGGACGCGCCTCTCCAGAGGCATCGCCCGGAGAACCAATAGGGACGCGGGGTTCCGCAATGGCGGCCTGGAAATCTCCGTCCTGCGCCATCTCCAGCGTAGCGCCGTAGGCCGCGCCTTGGCCGGGTTTTGCATCCTCGGCCAGGGCGCCGAGGCGGCCCAGGGCCCCGGCGATGCGGCCGTAGGGGGTCGGCGCGTTCACCGCACGCTTAGGCACGATGCCGCTGGCGAAGAAGCCTTGCCTGGCCCGGGTGATAGCCACGTACAGCAGGTTGAGGGCCTCCCGCTCGGCCAGGGCCTTTTCCTGGTCGAACCAAGCGGAAAGCGCCGATTGCTTGCGGTCCTCGCTGCGCCAGGCGGCCAACCAGGCCGGGGCCTCGGCCTCGGGGGGCCATTCCACCGCCCAGCCCACTGTGTCGTGGCGGCCGCCGCCCGGGGCGTTGGCATCCACCAGCCAGACGAAGGGGGCCTCCAGGCCCTTGGCGGCATGGACCGTGAGCAGGCGCACCCGGCCGCCGTCGCTACCGTTGCCACCGGCACCGTTGGTGTCGTCCAGCTCGCCCTCGTCCGGGGCCTCTTCCGGGTCGGCGTCGGCCAGCTCGCGCAGGGCGTCGAGAAAGCGGGGCAGGCTCGGGTAGCGGCCGCCGCCCTGGTCCAGGGCCAGTTGCAGCACGGCTTGCAGGTTGGCGGCCACGGCCCCGTAGGCGGCCTCGCCCAGGGACGCCCGGTAACGGGCCAGCACCTCGCCCTCGTGGAACACCCGGTCGAGCAGGTCGTGGGCGGGCAGTTCCAGGGCGGCGCGACGCCAGCGGCGCAGCAGGTCCACGGCGCGGCGGCGGCGGGCCAGGGCGGCAGCCTCGGCCGGAGTCGGCGCGGCGGCGAATTCCGGGGAGGAATCAACGGCATCGGCGCTGCCGGCCACCAGGCGCTTGAGGCGCGCCCACCAAGGGCCGCCCCCGGCCCGGCTCACCGCCAGCAGGTCGGCGTCGGTGAAGTCGAACAGGGGCGAGCGCAGCACCTGGGCCAGGGCCAGGTCGTCGGCGGGCAGCACCAGAAAGGCGATCAGGGCCGCCAGGTCCCGGGCCTCCAGGGTGCCGAGCAGGCCGCCCCGGGAAGCCGCCAGGTAGGGAATGCCGGCGGCGCGCAGGGCCGCTTCCACCGGGGCGAAGCCGCGCCGGGTGCGGGACAGGATGAGGAAGTCGCCGCAGCGGGCCGGCCGTACCGGACCGCCAGCGCCCTGGGGATGGACGGCCCAGCGCCCCACGGCCCGGGCGATGGTGGCGGCGACCAGGGCCGCCTCCCGCTCCCGGCGGGAATCCTCGGCTTCCACCTCGGGCTCGCGCAGGGGGTCGCGCAGACGCGGGGGCTCGGCACCGCCCCCCTCCCCTGCCGCAGCCGCAGCGTCGTCGCCGTCATCGGCCACCAGAGGCAGCAGCTCGATGCGCCCGGGCAGGTCGCCGGCCAGGGACTCCTGGGGGCGGAAGGGGGTGAACAGGGGCTCGGCGGCGAACAGGGCGTTCACCCCGTCGATGATCGCTTTGGCGTTGCGCCGGGTGCGGTCCTGGGCCAGGCGCACGGCGTGGAAGTTGTGTTCGAGGAAATCGGCGGCGGCGGCGAACAGGCGCGGTTCGGCGCGGCGGAAGCGGTAGATTGACTGCTTCGGGTCCCCCACCAGGAACACCTGGGGCGCCGCCTCCCCTTCCGGGTAGGCCGCCAGCCAGCCGCGCAGGATGGCCCATTGCAGGGGGTTGGTGTCCTGGAACTCGTCGAGCAGGATGTGCCGGTAGCGGGCGTCCAGCCGGGCCTGGAGAAAGGCCGCCTGGGTGTCGTCGGCGAGCAGCTTGGCGACGCGCCATTCGGCGTCCACGAAGTCGATCACCCCCCGGGCGGCCTTGTGCCGGTCCAGGGCGGCGAGGAAGGCGGCGCCGACCAGGGCGGCGTCGCCGTTGAAGGCGTAGCAGGCGGCGTTGGCCAGCCGGGCGCGGCAGGCGAGCAATTCGCCGCACAGGCGCTGGTGGCGGGCGACGAAGGCCTCGGCGGCGGCCTCGCTGCCCAGGCGCTTGGCCGAGGCGGCGCTGGGCTTGCGCGCCAGGGGCGATCCTTCCTTGGTCAGGCTCATGGCGCACAGCAGCGCAAAGCGGTGCGCGGGATCGGCCTCCGCCAGCGCCTGGCGCAGCACCGCCGCCTGGTCCTGCTCCTTGCCCGTACCCACTTCCAGGGCGCCGAGCAGGGCCTGCCATTCCAGTTCCCAACCCGGCGGGAACAGGGCGGCGTAGGCGTCCGCGGCGGTGGGAGCGGAACCGTCGCCCAGGGCCGGCAGCAGGGCGTCCAGGGCCCGGGCGGCGGCAGGCGTGGCGGTGGCGGGGTCGAGTCCGTCCGCGCCGTTCTCAGGTGCGGCAGCCTCGTCCGGCTCGTCTTCCCCCACCAGGGTCATCCACTCGGCGCGGCGGGAGGCCAGGTCGGTCATCAGGGCATAGGCCCCGGCCCCGCCCTGCTCCGCCAGCAGGCGCAGGAAGGCCAAAGCCACCGGGGTGTCCGGGGCGGCGCCCTGGGCCTCGGCAAATTCTTCCCACACCTCGGCCAGCAGCCGGGCCGGGGCGTCGGCCAGGGATACGCCGGCACAGCCGGCGGTGAGCGGCGCACTGGCCGCCAGTTGCAGAAACCAGCCGTGGAAGGTGTGCACCGACAGCCCAGGTTCGGCGGCCAGCACCGCCTCGTAGAGGCCCCGGGCCTTGTCGCGCAGGCCCGGCGACTGGTCGGCAAGAGGAATCGCCCGCTCGGCCAGGAAGCGGCCCAGGGCGGCGTCGTCGGCCACCGCCATGTCACGCAGCCAGCCGCGCACCCGTTCCTCGATCTCCCGGGCAGCCTTGCGGGTGAAGGTGATGGCCAGGATTTCGGAGGGGGCCGTGCCGGCCAGCAGCAGGCGCAGGATGCGGGAGGCCAGCAGCCAGGTCTTGCCGCTGCCGGCGCAGGCTTCCACCACCACCGAACGGCGGGGGTCGAGGGCGAGGCGGATCAGGTCGTCGGTGGTCATGACGGTTGGTTCGGCAATCATCCCGGGTCAGCCCCGGTGCGGGGTGCGGCACAGGCCGGCGGCCTCGCACCAGGCGCAGGCGCTGACGCTGCCGTGGGCCGGCAGGGGCGCGCGGGCGCGCATGTCGACGTAGGCCCGGGCGAGGCGCTCGGCCTGGGCTTCGCCAGCCTCCCCCGGGTCGCCCTGGACCGATACCTGGCCCACCTCCGCATCGTCCAGGGCCACGTAGGCCGCCTGGGAAACCGGAGGCAGATCGGCCGCTTCCAGCCCCGGGGCGGCAAGCCAGCCGTAGGCGGGCAGTTGCACGTCCTCGGGCAGGGCCTTCTTGAGGGCATCGATGCGTTTCAGCTTGTAGTCGAACAGGGCGGTGCCCTCGTCCGGGTGCACGTCGATGCGGTCGATGCGCCCCTTGAGGGTCACGGCACCGCCGTCGGCCAGGGGCAGCACCCGCTCGAAGGGCCGCTCGCCGTCCTGCCAGCGCCAGCCGGCGGCTTCCTTGCCGCGCTGCCAGTCCAGGTAGGCGGTGAGCCGGGCTTCCCAGCGCAGGCGCCAGGCCACCGACAGGTAGTGGTCCCCCACCACCGGGCGGAAGGCCTCGTCCACCGCCGCCTGGAGTTCGGCCAGGGCGGTTTCCGGCGCCAGGTCGGCGATGACCGGGTGGGCGCGGTGGAAGCCTTCCAGCACGCCGTGGATCAGCTCGCCGTAGCCGGCCTTGTCCAGCCCTTCGGCCACCTCGTCGGCCTCGCCCAGGCGGAGCACGCGGCGGGTGAAGAAGCGGTAGGGGCAGGCCACCAGGTCGGCCAGGGCGCTCACCGTCAGCGCCTCGGGCAGGTCGTCCGGGGTGAGCACCGGGGCGGCCTGGGCCAGGGGCGCCGGCAAGGGAACCTGCGGCAGGTCGGCCAGGGTGGCCGGGGGCGGCGCCTCGGGCAACCCCAGGGGCGGGCGCTTCAGGTCGTCGCCCCAGGCCAGGCGGTGCAGCAGGGAGAGACGGTCGAGACAGGGGGCGAGCAGGCGGGCCTCGCCGTCCCGCTCCTCCTGCCAGGTCACGGCCACCCGGGGCACGGTGGCGACCAGCAGGGCCAGGTCGGCCTCCAGCCGGGCGGCGCCGTCCGGGGCGGGCAGGCCCAGTTCGCGGCGCACCGCCTGGTTGAAGTAGGCCGACTCGGGCCGGGGCGGGGCGAGCTGCTCGGCGTCGCCCCCCAGGATCAGGGCGCCGTCGAAGGGGCGCAGCAAAGCGGCGGCCAGGTGGGTCATGACCACCGGACTGACGATGGTGCGGTCGCGGAAGGTTTCGGCCTCGCATTCCCGGTCGAGCCACTGGCGGAAGTCCGACAGGGTGAACGGCAGGGTCTCCCCGGCCAGTTCCTCGGCCCGGGTGGCGAGCAGGGTGAGCAGGGCCTCGCCGGCGGCGTCGCCGGACAGGGGCTCCAGGGCAGCCAGCCCTTCCAGGGCCCAGGTGAAGCGCTTGATCCACTCGGGCAGGGGCGCCGGACGGCGGCCGAGGCGGTTCACCGCCTCCTCGATGCGCACCAGCAAGTCCTGGGCGGCGGCCAGGGCCGCATCGTCGGCGGCGGGCAGGGCGCCGCCCTCGCCGGCGGCCTTGGCCAGCCGCTCGGCTTCCAGGCCCAGGGCGCGGCGGAAGCGGTCCAGGCCGGTGCGCACGTTGGCCCGGGCCACGGCCTTTTCCAGCGCCGTGGCGGCGGCCTCGCGGCGGCCGGCGGGCCAGTCGGCCAGGGCGAAGGGGGATTTGGCCAGGTCGAGCACGTCCCGGTGGTAGGCGCCGCCCTGCCCCGCGCCCATTCCCGCCCCGCCGCGGTGGCGGCCGGCCTGGCCCAGGGCCACTTCGAGCAGGCTGTCGGCCAGGGTGGCGGCCCGGGCGGTGGAGAGCTTCCAGCCGGTTTCATCGGCCACCCGCACGCCGTAGCGTTCCAGCAGGGCGCGCACCCGGCGGGCGGTGAGGCGGTCCTGGGCGATCAGGGCCAGGTGGGTGCGCCCTTCCCCCAGCCAGGCCAGCACCTGGGCGGTGGCGGCCCGGGCCTCGGCCTCCCGGCCCCGGGCGGGGATCAGGGCCAGGCGCCCGGCCAGGGGGGCGGCGGCACCGGGGGAAACCGGCAGGGCCGTGGCGATGGCCCGGGCCCGGGTGGCCAGGGGGGGCACTGTATTCGCTGCCTCCGCCCCATCCGGGGATTCCCCGCGTCGCGGCATCGGCCAGGCGGCGGCAAGAATGCGGGGGATGGCGCGGGTGGCGTCAGCGGCGCCAGGAGTGTCCGGCGCGCCCGCCATGCCGTCCCGGTCCGCCGGGCGCAGCACGGTGAGCGGCGCACGGCGGGCGTAGGCGGCGAGGAACTCGGCCTCGGCGCCTTCCCAGGGGCGTTCGCACACCACCACCAGGGGGCGGCTGGCGGATTCGGCCAGGGCGCCCAGGCGCAGGGCGTGGGCGGCGGCGCTGTCGGGACGGGGGTCGTCGCTCAACACCCGCCACAGCTCGTGCACCAGCCGGGCTTCGAGGGCCAGGGGCTGGCTGGCGGTGAGGCGGTAGGCGCTTTCCAGCCGGGCGACAAAGTCGTCGGCGCTGCCGGGCAGGCGCACGGCGTGGGCGGTAAGCTCGTCGAACAGGGTGAGCAGCTCGGCGGCCACGTGCCACAGGGCCCGGTCGTGGAACCAGGGCCGGCCGGCCAGGGCTTGGCGCAGCAGCAGCAGGCGGGCCGAATCCGGCAGGGGTGCGGGGCAGCCTTCGGGCAGGGGCTGGGCGGCGGCGAGTCGGGCCAGGGTGTCGCAGCGGGGCAGAAGGATCGGCCGGCCGGCGGCCCGGGCGATGGCGCGGCGCAGCTCGCCGGCCAGGTGCAGGTTGGGGGCGATCACCCAGCCCAGACCCGGATCGGCGCCGGCGGCGGCGAAGGCGTCCAGCACAAAGACCGCCGCCCGGTCCAGGAAGTCCGGGCCGGGCGGCAGGGTGTGGAGCGCGGGAGTGGCGTCGCGCAGGGTCAAGCGGTCAGCGCTCCAGGTGTTGGAGCTTATCCGGGGTGCCGTTCCAGTCGTCGGCGTCGGGCAGGGAATCCTTCTTCTCGGCCAGCACCGGCCACTGCTTGGCCAGCTCGGCGTTGAGGGCGATGAACTGGATCTGGGCCTGGGGCACATCGTCCTCGGCGTAGATGGCCTCGGCCGGACATTCGGGGACGCAGATCGAGCAGTCGATGCACTCGTCCGGGTCGATCACCAGGAAGTTGGGCCCCTCGTGGAAGCAATCCACCGGACAGACATCCACGCAATCGGTGTATTTGCACTTGATGCAGTTGTCGGTGACGACGAAGGTCATGACCGTTCTCCCGGAGTGGCGCCAAGGGCGCGGTAATGGTTGTGACGAACGGGACTATACCCCAGCCGGGAAGCGGCCGCATCGGCAGCAATGCCGATGGTGAGTCCCGATGGCGAGCCGGCCCGCTCAGAAGGTCAGGGTGCGCCAGTCCGCATCCAGGGTACGGCCGATGAAGGCGGCGGCGCCGGCCTGGGCGGTGACTTCAAGGCGCAGCTCGGCGGCGGGCAGTCCCTGGGCGGCCATGGCCGTGGGGCAGGCGTACATCTTCACCCCCAGGGCGGCCGCCTCGCGCAGGAAGTGGGCGACGCTCTTGCCGGCAGCGTTGACCTCGCCGGCGGCGGCGTACAGGGTTTCGGCGACGCCGGCGCGCAGCAGCTCCACCGCCCGGGCGGTGAAGTACATCTCCACCTCGGCGTCGAAGGCCGCCGCGGTGGCGGCGAAGTAGAAGGGGGTGGCGCAGCGCTGAGGCGCCTCGGGTTCGGCGGCCCAGACCAGGATGGCCAGGCGCTGAGGCGCCGTGCACTTCGCCTCAGTAGTCACGCAGGTGCTCCATGGTCAGCGGCGGGGTGAAGGTAGCCGGGTCGGTGAAACCGTAGACGTCCATGATGCGCTCGAACTCACCCCGGGCCTCGGCGTAGGACAGCAGGGCGCCCCGCTGCCCCTCCCAATCGAGGGGTGCCAGGCGGGCCAGCCAGACGCCGTAGGGATCCTTGTTGAGGGGCGCGGCGAGGGGGTCCAGGGCCGGGTTGGCGTCCACCATGCGCACCGCCAGGGGGGTCTTGATCGGAAAGACGGTCTTGCCCGCTTCGAGCAGGGCGA
The DNA here is from genome assembly GCF_021287045.1 of Oryzomicrobium sp. Taxonomy (GTDB): domain Bacteria; phylum Pseudomonadota; class Gammaproteobacteria; order Burkholderiales; family Rhodocyclaceae; genus Oryzomicrobium. Next base: position 55,137 of record NZ_JAJTBG010000012.1, read on the forward strand.
AGGAGCGGCCCGGGTCGAGCTCCACCCCCAGGGGCTTGGGCGAGAACAGGATGATCTCGCCGGACAGGGCCAGGCCCAGGGGGGTGATGCCGACGGTGAGCAGGCCATCGCCATCGGCATCGCGGCGAAACCACAGGTGGTTCTCGGGCCAGTAGAGCAGGTCGTCGGGAAAGGTGCAGCCGCGCAGTTTGGACATGGAAGGGACAGTGAAAAGCCGGCGCGAACGCCGGAAGATGAGGCCGGGAGCCATTGTGCCGGGGAACCGCCCCCGGGGAAATCAGCGCTCCGCCCGGGGCGGGGCCTGGCGGTAGCAGTTCTTGCCGGCGGCCTTGGCCGCGTACATGGCTTCGTCGGCTTCGGCGACCAGCTGGTCCGGATCGCCGCCCACCGCCATGGCGATGCCGATGCTGGCCCCGACCCGGGCGTCCGGACAGTCCGCCAGCAGGGGCCGCTGGACGGACATGCCGAGGCTGTCGATCAGCCGCTGGGCCAGGCGGGCGGCATCCTGGGCCGAAGCCACCTCGGGCATCAGCACGGCGAACTCGTCCCCGGCCAGGCGGGCCAACACGTCGCTCTCCCGCACCAGGCGGCGGAAGCGGAGCGCCACCTCCTTGAGCATGGCGTCGCCGGCCTCGTGGCCGAACCGGTCGTTGACCGCCTTGAAGCCGTCCAGGTCGATGAACAGCAGGGCCAGGGGCCGGCCGCGGCGCCCCGACTGGGCCCCCAGGCGCACCAGCCAGTCCATGAAGTAGCGGCGGTTGGGCAGGCCGGTGAGGGCGTCGTGGGTGGCCTCGTGGGCCAGGCGGTCCCCCAGGGCGCGCTTGCTGCGGATTTCCTGGGAAACGGCCCAGTAGGTGCCGATCAGGCCGAGCAGGGTCATGCCGCCGAACAGCATCAGGCTGAAGCGGGACTGGCTCGCCCGCTCCTTGCTGTCGGCGATTTCCTGGCGCAACTCGTCCCGCTTGGTGTGGTAGGGCAGGCCGATCACCACCCGCAGCCGGTCCATCAGTTCCTTGCCCTGGTGGCTGTCCACCACCCGCATCGCCACCTCCAGCCCCTTGGTGTTGCGCAGATGGATGGTGAAGGCCAGCTCGGTCATCTTTTCCCGGCGCAGGCTGTCCATCTCGTCGAGGAGCGGCAGCCACTGGGGATCGTCGTCCAGGCGGTCGCGCAGGTAGGTGGCCAGTTCCTCCTGGTGGCGCACGGTGCGGAAATAAGGCTCCAGGTAGCCGGCCTCGCCGGTGAGCAGGTAGCCGCGCTGACCGGTCTCGGCGTCGCGCAGGTTGCCCAGCATCTGCTCCAGGGCGAGCAGGGTCTCGTTGATGCGCAGGATGCGCTGCTCGCTCTCCAGATAGGCGCGCCCGTCCTTCACCGCAAACCAGGCCGAGGTGGCGAACACCGCGAAGCCGATCACGAAGGCAGCGAAGATGATCCGTTCGAGGGGCAGGCGCATGGCGGAGGGGCGAAAGTGTCTGGCGAAAGCTGGCAGGGCGGACGGCAGGCTAGGCAATTGGCCCTGCCGCGTCAATCCGGCGGCCCCGCCTCACCCGGCATCAGGCATCGGGCGCCCGCGGCCGGGCGGCCAACCAAGCCTCCAGGTCGCACCGTTCGATGAAGGTTTCCTGGGGGTTGATATTGCCCGGCAGCTGGTGGCCTTCCCACTGTTCCGAGGCCCAGCGCTTGACGTTGGCGTGCAGCTCGCCGTGCTCGATGGCCTGGGCCAGGGCCCGGGCGGCGTCGTGGGCGGACAGGCCGGTACCGGCCATGGCCAGGGCGGCGTCGTGAAGGCTCAGGGCAGATGCTGGCACGGGGGTGGTGCGCGGTTCGCGCGTCGAGGTTTCCATCGCGTCCTCCTTTCGGCGTCCGGGTCGGTGCCCCGGTTGCCAGGATAGACCCGGCGGCGGGCCGATGGTGCCACGGCACCGCGCCCTTGTGACCCAATTCACGGCGTTGGAGGAAGTGGCGGAAGGGAATGGGAGTCGAACCCACCTGGGACCGGCTGACGGCCCCATCCGGTTTTGAAGACCGGCCGCCCCACCGGGGAACGCCGCCCTTCCGCATTGTCGCCATGGCGCACACTGCCTTGCCGCCACACCGTGACACCGCCGAAGCGGATGGCACGCCGTCGGCGCGCCCGCCTCCGCTACCACCGGGCAGCGGGAGGCCGCATTCTACCTGACCGGCGGCTCGCCCCGAAGCCCGTGGGACTGGGCCGCGCCGGTGCCGATGCGGCGGGTGTAGCCGACCCGGTCGAAGAATTCGAGAATCTGGATGGCCCGCTTGCGCCCCAGCCCGGTGGCATCGCGGAAGGCGGCGGCCTTGATCGATCCGCCCTCCCCCGCCGCCAGGGATTCGGCGATGGCCACCAACCGGCGCAGGGCCTCGGGAGCATAGAACAGGTCCTTGACCACCTGGAACACCTCGCCCCGGGCCGCCAGCTTTTTCATCAAGCGGCGCGCCTCGGGTTCCGGCGCCCCCAGCCGGGCGGCGATGTCGCGCACCCAGGGTGGGTCGAAGGATTCGTCGAGCAGCCAGGGCAGCAGCTTGTCAGCCTGCTGGCGCTCCCGGGCGTCCAGTTCCACCGTGTGCTCCGGCAGGTGCCAGGCGGCGCCGGAGAGGACGACGCGGCCGGCGCCGCGCAGGGTTTCCAGCAGGTCGAGGAAGGCCGCCGACGCCAGTTGCGGCAGGGCCATGCGGCGCAGGCGCTCCCGTTCCACCCCCACTTCGTCGGCGAAGGCCTCGTGGTGCGCCCCCAGGCGGGCCACCACCACTTCCTGCAACGCCTGCCAGCGCAGGGCGGCGAAGGCCCGGCCGGCCCGGGGCGAAAGTACCGTCCCGGCCGGCAGGGCCAGGCCCTCCGGGGCCAGGTTGTGGGCGGCGGCCAGTTCGGCCAGTTCCACGCCCCAGGGGGCGGCCTCGATCAGGGCCTGGAGGCACTGCTCGGGGTCGGGGATTTCCAGGGCGGCCAGCACCGCCAGCCGCTCCGGGCTCTTGCGTCGCCGCGCCGGACCGAAGGGGTCCAGGGCCACCGCCCCGCCCAGGGTGTGCTGGGCGGCGCCGTCGCGCAGCACCAGCCGGTCGCCATGGCACACCGCCAGGGGATGGTCGAGCACCAGCTGGGCGTAGGTGGATTCGCCCGGGGCCAGGGTGCCGGCCTCGTTGAGCAGGGCCACCCGGGCGGTGCCGTGGGCGGCGCCGTGATGCACGTGCACGGCAGTCCAGTGGCACAGGGGACGGGGCGTATCGGCGAGCAAGGCAAGGCGCACGTCCACCCGGGTGCGCTCGGCGGGGCGGGCGAGGAAGTCCGCCACCAGCCAGTCGCCCCGTTCCACGGCGCCGTGGTCGATGCCCACCAGGGCCAGGGCCAGGCGCTGGCCGGCGTGGCCGGACTCGGCTGGCCGGTTGTTGGCGTGCAGGCTGCGTACCCGCACCGTTGCCGCCAGTCCCCGCTCCGGGGCGAACACGGTGAGCTTGTCGCCGCCCCGCACCCGGCCGGCGAAGGCGGTGCCGGTGACCACGGTGCCGGCGCCGGCCAGGGCGAAGCTGCGGTCGATGGCGAGGCGGAAGCCCCGGCCATCCACCTTGTCCCGAGCCGTGCCGGCATCGCCGCCCTGGGCCAGCAGCCAGGCCTTGAGGGCCACCACGCCCGGGTCGGCCGGGCCGTTGGCGGCGGCCACCGGGAAGCAGGGCGAACCGGCCAGGGGCGTGCCTGCCAGCAGGGCGGCCACCTCCCGCTCCACCTGGGCGATGCGGGCAGCGTCCACCCGGTCGCACTTGGTGATGGCGACACAGCCCCGGGCGATGCCGAGCAGGGTGAGGATGGCCAGGTGCTCCCGGGTCTGGGGCATCACCCCGTCGTCGGCGGCCACCACCAGCAGGGCCAGGTCGATGCCGGCGGCGCCGGCGAGCATGGTGGGGATGAATTTCTCGTGGCCCGGCACGTCGATGAAGCCGAAGTCGGCAGCATCCCCGGCCCCCCCCTCCCCCGCCGCCCCATCCGGCAGGTAGGCGTAGCCGAGCTGGATGGAGATGCCGCGGCGTTTTTCCTCGGGCAGCCGGTCGGTGTCGACGCCGGTCAGGGCGCGGATCAGGGTGGTCTTGCCGTGGTCGATGTGGCCGGCGGTGCCGATCAGCATGGCGGGTTACTTTCCTGAGACGAATTGAGCGACGAACTGGGCAACGAAACGGGCCTCGTCCTCCGGGCGCAGGCAGCGCAGGTCGAGCCACAGGGCGTCATCCTGGAGCCGGCCGACCACCGGCTGGGGCAGGCCGCGCAGGGCTGCTTCGAAGCGCTTCAAGCGGCCGCCGGCGCCCTTCCTCTCGGTCGGGGCGATCACCAGGGCGGTGGACGGTAGGCGCTCCACCGGCAGGGAACCGGAGCCGATCTGGGAGGCGGTATCGCGTAGATCGAGCATCCACGCGCCTTCCAGGGCAGGGGCCAGGGCGTCGCGGAGGCGTTCGGCCTGGGCGCGGATGTCGGCGGCGGAGCGGGCGAGCAGGCGCAGGGTGGGCAGGGTGTTCGTGAGCCGATCCGGGTCCCGGTACAGGCGCAGCACCGATTCTAGGGCCGCCAGGGTCAGCTTGCCGACGCGCAGGCAGCGCTTGAGGGGGTTCTTCTTGATTCTGCCCACCAGGTCGCGGCGGCCGACGATCAGGCCGGCCTGGGGGCCGCCCAACAGCTTGTCGCCGGAGAAGGTGACCAGATCGGCGCCGTCGGCCAGGGCTTCCTGGGGCAGGGGTTCCTTGGGCAGGCCCAGGCGGGTCATGTCGGTCAGGGCGCCGCTGCCCAGGTCCTCGGCGAAGGGCAGGCCGTGGCGGTGGGCCAGGGCGGCCAGTTCCGCGGTGCCGACGCTCTTGGTGAAGCCCACCACGGCGTAATTGCTGGTGTGGATCTTCATGATCAGGCCGGTGCGCGGGGTGATCGCCGCCTCGTAGTCGGCCAGGTGGGTGCGGTTGGTGGTGCCCACCTCGACCAGCTTGGCGCCGGCCCGCTTCATGATGTCCGGCACGCGGAAGGCGCCGCCGATCTCCACCAGCTCGCCCCGGGAGACGATCACTTCCTTGCCCTTGGCCAGGGTGTTGAGCAGCAGCAGCACGGCGGCGGCGTTGTTGTTGACCACCGTCACCGCCTCGGCGCCGGTGAGTTCCTGGATGAGCGGATTGACCAGGTCGTCGCGGTCGCCGCGGCCGCCGCTGGCCAGGTCATATTCCAGGGCGGCGGGGTGGATCAGGGCCTCGGTCAGGGCGGCGATGGCCGACTCGGGAAAGAGGGCCCGGCCCAGGTTGGTGTGCAGCACCGTGCCGGTGAGGTTGAACACCGGGCGCAGGTGAGGCGTGGCCCGGGCGGCCAGGCGGCCCCGGGCTTCGGCGAGCAGTTCGGCGGAGGTGACGGCCGCTGCGGCGCCGGCGCGGATGCGCTCCCGGGCGGATTCCAGGGCGGCGCGCAGGGCGGCGGTGGTTTCCTGGCGGCCGTGGGCCTCGAGGAGATCGCCGGCGGCGGCCAGCAACTGGTCGGTGGAAGGCAGAGTGCGGAGGGTGGCGGCGACGGCGGCGGTATTGACGTTGCCCGCCGCCGGCTGCCCTTCCCCACGGCCATGGACCATGGACGTCATGGGGGAATCCTTATCGAAAGGGTCGAAAGATCAGGGGGCGAAGTAGAACAGGTTGCGCCCGGCGCGCTGGTAACCGGCGTCGTCCACCAGCATGTCGAGCATGAGGGTGGCCAGGTCGTCGGCGAAGGGCTCGGCGTTGGGGTCCTTTTCCAGGGACACCAGTTTCAGGGCCGATTTGCACTCGTCGCAGGTTTCCACCTGGACGGCCTTGAAGCGGTCGGCCCCCTCCCCGTCCAGGGCCGAGTAGGCGATGCCCTTGGTGCTCTGGCAGGGCACGCATTTGATGCGGGTGACGTGCCATTCGCTGGCGCACAGGCCGCACACGGCGTAGCGCACGCCGTGGCCGCCTTCGCCGATGCGCACGATGGACGACACCGGATGGCTGCCGCACACCGGGCACAGGCTGCCTTCCTCGCGCACGAACACGTCGCCGGCCTCCAGGGCACGGGCGCGGCGGGTCCAGTCCACTTGCAGGGCGGCGCCGATGAAGGGGGCATAGCCGGTGTCGAAGCCCGGCTCGGCCTTGAGGATGAGGCGCGCCTCCTTGGCCAGCGCATCGGCGCCCAGGCCTTTGAGGCGGGCGATGATGTCCCGGGCCGGAGCCGGGGCGAATGTCTGGGCTTCTTCGAGAATGAGGGCCAGGGCCTGGCCGAAGGCGCCAAAGGCCGAGGCGTCCAGGTCGCCGCCCTGGGCGTCGAGGAGCGGCATGCCGTGGCTGCGGCAGCGTTCGGCGAGGGCGGCATCGGGCCGGGCGGCGGGCTTGAGGGCAGCCAGGGCCCGGTCCTGCACCGCGATCAGCCGGGCGCAGAAGTTGAGGTACTCGCCCATGGCGTGGCCCCGGGCCAGGGAAGTGAGGCGTGCCGCCCGGGTGGCGAACAGGTCGGCCGGAGGCAGGCGCAGGGTGTCGGGGGCCGGGGCGCGCTGGGCGGCGATTTCTTCGGCCGAAAGAACGGACTTGATGGGGATGGTGGTGGCAGTCATGGCGGCAGTCGGGGCGTCGCTCGGGAAGGCGATGGAAGTCTAATTGTCGTCGTAAAAGCCGCGGCGCGGAATCGGACGATTCCGCGCCGCGGACGAGGCCCGCACAAAACGGGCCCGGGCATGGGCAGAAACACCGCGCCGGAGGCGATCCGGCGCGGGCCGGCGGCTTACTTGCCGGTCATTTCCTTGTACCAGGCGCGGTGGTGCTGCTTGGCCCAGGGCCGGGTCACCGTACCGTACCACATGGCGCGGATGGTGCCCTTGACCCAGATGGCGGCATACACGTGGACGAAGATGAGGGCGATCATCACCGCCGCCACCGCCGCGTGCACCACGGCCCCCAGGCGCACCACGCCCACCGGGAAGAACCCGGAGAAGTAGGCGCGCCAGATGAGGATGCCAGAGACGAACAACAGCGCCATGCAGACCACCAGCGCCCAGAACAGCATCTTCTGGCCGCCGTTGTACTTGCCCATGATGGGCATGTTGTGGTCGTCGCCGTTGACCATCTCCTTGGCCCGCTTGAGCCACTCCCAGTCGGTCGGGGTCATGACGTTGAGCTTCCAGAAGCGCACCGCCATGGCGGCGAAGGACACCGCCATCAGCACCCCGAGGAAGGGGTGCAGGATGCGGGTCCACACGCCGCCGCCGAACAGCATGGAGAGCGGCCAGAAGGCCGGGTGGAACAACGCCAGACCGGACAGGGCGATCAGGATGAAGCTGATCCCCACCACCCAGTGGTTGGCTCGCTCGGAGGCGGTGTAACGCTGCAGGTCGTTGGGATCGCGCTTCATTGCTTACCCTCCTCTTCCAGTTCCTTCTCGACTTCCTTCTCCGTTTCCTTGGATACCTCGTTGGGCCCCTTGGTGACGTAGTGGAAGAGGCTGCCGATCGCCACGGCGGCCAGACCCAGGGTGGCCAGGGGCTTGGTGACCCCCTTCCACAGGGAGACCATCGGGCTGATGGCCGGATCGGTCGGCAGGTCGTGGTACAGGCCCGGCTTGTCGGCGTGGTGCAGCACGTACATGACGTGGGTGCCCCCCACCCCTTGCGGGTCGTACAGGCCGGCGTTGCCGTATCCCCGTTCCTTGAGCTCGACCACCCGCTCCTCGGCGATGTCCTTCATGTCCTCCTTGGACCCGAAGGAAATGCAGCCGGTGGGACAGACCTTGACGCAGGCCGGCTCCAGGCCCACCGCCACCCGGTCGGAACACAGGGTGCACTTGTACGCCTTGTGGTCCTTCTCGGAGATGCGGGGCACGTTGAACGGGCAGCCGGTGATGCAGTAGCCGCAGCCGATGCAGTTTTCCTGCTGCATATCGACGATGCCGTTGGCGTACTTGATGATGGCGCCGGGCGACGGGCAGGCCTTCAGGCAGCCGGGGTCCTCGCAGTGCATGCAGCCGTCCTTGCGGATCAGCCACTCGAGGCCCCGTTCCTGGGACTCGACCTCGCTGTAGCGCATCACCGTCCACGAGTTGGCGGTGAGGTCGCGGGGGTTGTCGTAGGTGCCGTGGTTCTCACCCACTTCGTCGCGGACGTCGTTCCACTGCATGCACGCCACCTGGCAGGCCTTGCAGCCGATGCACTTGGTGACGTCGATCAGCTTGGCGACTTCCAGGGTCTTGCGGATGCCGGGCGGCGGCGTGGTGGTCGCCGAGCGGGCCGCGATGTCTAGAGATTGCAAAGGCATGGCGGTCTCCTCAGATCTTCTCGACGTTCACCAGGAACGACTTGAATTCCGGCGTCTGGCTGTTGGCGTCGCCCACGAACGGGGTCAGGGTGTTGGCGATGTAGCCGTTCTTGGCTACCCCCTTGAAGCCCCAGTGGATGGGAATGCCCACCTGATGCACGACCTTGCCGTCCACCGTGATCGGCATGATGCGCTTGGTCACCACCGCCACGGCCTTGATGTAGCCGCGGTTGGAGCTGACCTTGACGCGGTCGCCGGCCACGATGCCCTTCTCCTTGGCCAGGCCCTCGCCGATCTCGACGAACTGTTCCGGCTGGATCACGGCGTTGGACTCCACCTGCTTGGTCCAGTAGTGGAAGTGCTCGGTGAGACGGTAGGTGGTCGCCGGGTAGGGGAACTCCTTGGCCTTGCCGAACGCTTCCATGTCGCCCTTGAACACCCGGGCGGCCGGGTTGTTGCGGGCCTTGGGGTTGTTCGGGTGCATCAGGTTCACCTCGAGGGGCGACTCGAACGGCTCGTAGTGCTCGGGGAACGGGCCTTCGTTCATGCCGCCCCGGGCGAAGAAGCGGGCCACGCCCTCCGGGTTCATGATGAAGGGCCCCATGCCGTCCTCGGGGGCCGAGTCGACCTTGAAGTCGGGCACGTCGGAACCGGTCCACTTGGTGCCGTCCCACCAGATCTGCTTGCGCTTCGGATCGAAGGGCTTGCCGGAGGGGTCGGCGGAGGCGCGGTTGTAAATGATGCGCCGGTTGGCCGGCCAGGCGAAGGACCAGTTGAGGGTCTGGCCGTTGCCCCACGGGTCGGAGTTGTCGCGGCGGGCCATCATGTTGCCCTTTTCCGTCCAGGCGCCGGAGAAGATCCAGCAACCGCAGGCGGTGGAACCGTCGTCGCGCAACTGGGCGAAGCCGTCCAGCAGCTCGCCGCCCTTCTTGACCACCTTGGACGGGTCCTTGGGGTCGAGCAGGTCGACGAGGGCCTTGCCGTTGTACTCCTTGGCGATTTCCTCGGGGCTGGGCGAATCCGGAATCTTGTAGCCCCAGGTGAGGTTGAGGATCGGGTCGGGGAAGGCCCCGCCATCCTTCTTGTACATCTCCTTCAGCTTGAGGAACAGGCCGGCCATGATCTCCTGGTCGGTGCGCGCATCACCCGGGGGCTCGGCGCCCTTCCAGTGCCACTGGAGCCAGCGGCCGGAGTTGGTGATGGAACCGTCCTCCTCGGCGAAGCAGGTGGAGGGCAGGCGGAACACCTCGGTCTGGATCTCGGCCGGGTTCACGTTGTTGAACTCGCCGTAGTTCTTCCAGAACTCGGAGGTGTCGGTGGCCAGCGGGTCGATGATCACCAGGAACTTCAGCTTGGACAGGGCGGCGCCCACCTTGGCCTTGTTGGGGAACGAGGCCAGCGGGTTGAAGCCCTGGGCGACGTAGCCGGTCATCTTGCCCTGGTGCATCAGCTCCATGACCTGCAGCACGTCGTAGGTCTTATCCAGCTTGGGCAGGTAGTCGTAGGCGAAGTTGTTGTCCTTCGTCGCGGCGTTGCCGTACCAGGCCTTGAGGTTGCTGACGAGGAACTTGGGGAAGTTCTGCCAGTAGCTCATCTGCCCCGGCCGCATCGGCTTCTGGGTGCGGGACGCCAGGTAGGCCTGGAAGTCCTGCTCCTTCTCGCCCGGCAGGGTCATGTAGCCCGGCAGCAGGTTGGAGAGCAGCCCCAGGTCGGTCAGGCCCTGGATGTTGGAGTGGCCGCGCAGGGCGTTCATGCCGCCGCCCGCCTTGCCGATGTTGCCCAGCAGCAGTTGCACCATGGCGCCGGTCCGGATCATTTGCGAGCCGGTGGAGTGCTGGGTCCAGCCCAGGGCGTACATGATGGTCATCACCCGGTTCGGCGCGGCGGCGGAGCCGATCATCTCGCACACCGTGAGGAACTTGTCCTTGGGGGTGCCGCAGATCTTTTCCACCAGTTCCGGCGTGTAGCGGGAGAAGTGGGCCTTCATCAGGTTGAAGACGCAACGGGGGTGCTGGAGGGTCGGGTCGGTGACGACGTAGCCGTCCTTGCCGATCTCGTATTCCCAGGTACTCTTGTCGTACTTGCGCTTGGCCTCGTCGTAGCCGGAGAAGAAGCCGTTCTCGAAGGCATAGTCCTCACGCACGATGAAGGTCATGTCGGTATACGACTTGACGTACTCGTGGTGAATCTTGTCGTTGGCGATGAGGTAGTTGATGACGCCGCCCAGGAAGGCGATGTCGGTGCCGGTGCGGATGGGGGCGTAGAAATCCGCTTGGGAGGCCGAGCGGTTGAAGCGCGGGTCCACCACGATCAGCTTGGCTTTGTTGTGCTGCTTGGCTTCCACCACCCACTTGAAACCGCAGGGGTGCGCCTCGGCAGCGTTGCCGCCCATGATGAGCACAACGTCAGCGTTCTTGATGTCCGTCCAATGATTGGTCATCGCGCCGCGGCCGAACGTCGGGGCAAGACTTGCCACCGTGGGGCCGTGTCAAACGCGAGCCTGGTTGTCGAACGAAAGCATCCCCAGGCTACGGACCACTTTGTGGGTCAGGTAGCCGGATTCGTTGCTGGAAGCGGAAGCGGCGAGGAAACCGGTGGTCAGCCAGCGGTTGACGGTCAGTCCGTCGGCGGTCTTGGCGACGAAGTTGGCGTCCCGGTCGGCCTTCATCAGCTTGGCGATGCGGGTGAACGCTTCATCCCAGGAAATGCGCTTCCACTGGTCGGAACCGGCTTCGCGCACCTCGGGAAACTTCAGGCGGTTCTTGCTCTTGACGAAGTCGAGCAGGCCGGCGCCCTTCGGGCACAGGGTGCCGCGGTTGACCGGATGGTCCGGGTCGCCTTCGATGTGGATCAGCTCGGAATGGGCGTTTTTGGCCCGATCCCCCAGGCTGTACAAGATGATCCCGCAACCCACCGAGCAGTACGGACAGGTGTTGCGGACCTCCGTGGTCCGGGCGAGTTTGAAGTGGCGGGTCTCGGCCATGGCGGCGGTGGGCGAGAAGCCCAGCACGGCCATGGAGGATCCGCTCACACCCGCGGCGCAGACCTTGAAGAACTGGCGCCTTGAGAGTTGCATTTCCCCTCCTTTTGGGTCGTTAACAACGCGTGATACAGCCTTGTAACTGCAACAAACGTGCCGCTGCCCGAACCCGGCCAAACGGACTGCCAAATCAACCAGTTGCCGGGGTCATAGGCCCTACGGGACAAACTGTCTCGGACAAAATGTCGCAATCCGTGACTTTTTGTCCTAATCGCAACTTAGCAGACATCCAGCGAAATAACGAGCCCAATAACGCGGCCGGCCCGCCGGAGGATCAATCTCCATGCGGGCCGGGGCGTCATCGAAGAGCGATGAAAATTACGCTTTTACTCCATCGGCGGAGGCGCCGCGGCAGCCTTCACCGGCTTGGTCAGCCACACCAGCACCGACAGGCCGACGAACATCATCGCCGCCAGGGTGAAGGCGTCCAGGGTGGCCTTGGTCACCGCCTGCTGGTTGAGCAGGCGCTCCACCGTGCCCAGGGCCTGGGCGGCACTCATGCCCAAGTTCTGCAACCCGGCCAGGGCGCTGTTGAAGGGATCGTTGACGATGGTCATGCGCTCCGCCAGCTCCGAGTGGTGCACCGCCGTCTTATGGTCCCAGTAGGCCACCGTCAGCGAGGTGCCGAAGCTGCCCCCCAGTACCCGCAGGAAGGTGGCCAGGCCCATGGCCGAAGCCATGTGGCCGGGCGGCACCCGGGAAACGATGATGGTGGTCAGCGGGGCGAAGAAGCAGGCCAGGGCGATGCCCTGGACGAAGCGCGGCTGGGCCAGGTGCCAGGGATCGACGCCCGGGGTCAGGTGGCTCTGCCACCAGAAGGTGAAGGCGAACACGGCGAAGGCCAGGGTCACCATCCAGCGCAGGTTGAGGCGGGCCATGTTCTTGCCGATCAGGGGCGCCAGGATCACCGGCAGCACGCCGATGGGCGCCGAAACGATACCGGCCCAGGTGGCGGTGTAGCCCAGGGTGGTCTGCAACCACAGGGGGAACAGCACCACCCCGCCCATGAAGGTCATGTAGCCGAGGCTGATGGCCAGGGTCCCGAAGGCGAAGTTGGGCTCGCCGAACAGGCGCAGGTCCACCACCGGGTGCTCGTCGGTCAGCTCCCACACCACCAGCAGCGCCAGGCCCAGGGCGGCGATCACCCCCAGGGCGATCACTTCGGGGGATTCGAACCAGTCCAGCTCGTTGCCCTTGTCGAGCATCAGTTGCAGGGCGCCGACGCCGATCACCAGCAGGGCCAGGCCGATGCGGTCGATGGGCACCTGGGCGGTGCGGCTCTCCCGGGTCTTCAGCACCGGCCAGGACAGGGCCACGGCCAGGATGCCCACCGGCACGTTGATGAAGAAGATCCACGACCAGTGGAAGCTGTCGGTGATCCAACCGCCGAGCAGGGGCCCGGCGATCGGCCCGACCACCGCCACCATCATCGAGATGGCCATGGCCATGCCGCGCTGGTGTGGCGGGTAGGCGCCGAGCATGAGGCTCTGGGCCAGGGGGAACATGGGCCCGGCGGCCAACCCCTGGAGCACCCGGGCGAAGATGAGGAATTCCAGGCTCTGGGAAAAGCCGCACAACAGCGAGGCGGCGACGAAGGCCAGGGTCGCCACGGTGAACATGCGCACTTCGCCGAAGCGGCGGGCCAGCCAGCCGGTGAGCGGCAGGGCGATGGCGTTGGCCACGCCGAAGGAGGTGATCACCCAGGTGCCCTGGGATGCGCTCACCCCCAAGTCGCCGGCCAGGGTAGGCACGGCCACGTTGGCGATGGTGGTGTCCAGCACCTGCATGAACACCGCCAGGGACAGCGAAAAGGTGATGAGCCCCCGCGCCCCGCCTTCCAGGGGCGGGCGGTCGTCGTGATGGGCGGCGGCCATGTCAGCCCTTCGCGCCGGCCGCCGAACGATCGGCCCGCTCGGACTCTTTCAGCTCCTTGCGCACCCAGGCCCGGGCCTCGTCCTCGGCGTTCTTGAGCACCTGCTCGTCGCCGGCGGCCGGCTGGGGCGCCTGGGCCGGGGCGGCGGTGGGCAGCAGGGGGCCGCTGCGGTCCTTGGTGTTGACCGTCACGTTCATCGACAGGCCGACCCGTAGCGGATACTTGGCCACGGTCTCGGGCTTCAGGGCGATGCGCACCGGCACCCGCTGGGTCACCTTGATCCAGTTGCCGGTGGCGTTCTGGGCCGGCAGCAGGGCGAAGGCCGCGCCGGTGCCGGCGCCGATGCCAACCACGGTGCCTTCGTACTCGACGCTGCTGCCGTAGACGTCCGCCTCCAGGGTCACCGGCTGGCCGATGCGCACGTTCTTCAGCTGGCTTTCCTTGAAGTTCGCCTCGACCCAGGCGCCGCCCAGGGGGGTGAGGGTCAGCAGGGGCTGGTTGGGGGCCACCACCTGGCCGGGCTGCGCCGCCTTCTTGGCTACCACGCCGGCCACCGGGGCGGTGATCGTGGTGTAGGAGGCGTTCAGGGCCGCCTGGGTGTAGCGGGCCACCGCCGCTTCCACCCGGGGGTGGTTGGCCAGGGGGCCGTCGCCCAGGGCGGCACTCACCGCGTCGCGCTCGCGCTCGGCGGACTGGGTGCGGGCCTCGGCCAGCTGCACCGCCGACTTGGCGTGGGCCAGTTCCTCGGCGGACACGGTGCGGTCGGCGGCCAGGGGAGCACGGCGGGCCAGGTTGTCGCGGGCCTCGTCCAGCTCCAGCTTGCGGGCGGACACCTGGGCGGCCAGGCTCTTCTCGCGCTCCTTCGTCTGGGCCAGGTCGCGCACGGTTTCCAGCAATTCGGCCTTGGCCCGGGCCAGGGCGACGCGCACGTCCCGGTCGTCGAGGCGCACCAGCCACTGGCCGGGCGTCACGCCGTCGGTCTCGCCCACGGCCACGGCCTGGACGGTGCCGGCGATGCGCGCGGCGACGTTGACCGAATCGGCAGCCACGTAGGCGTTGTCGGTGGTTTCCCGGTAGCGGCTGACGGTGAAGTACCACACCGCCACGCCGACGGCGCCGATCAGGAAAGCCCCCGCCACCAGGCGGATGCCGCGTTTGCGTGCCGAGGAATTTCCGTTGGAGCCGTTGTTGTTGTGTTCAGCCATGATGGTTGTCCTTGGGGGAGACAAGTGCCGCCGGACGTTCTGCGCCGTCGGCGGACGACGAAAGGGGGGAAGAGGTGGAGGGAGTGGAAGACGCGGCCGGGGCGCCCTCGCCGGGCTGGCGGTAGCCGCCGCCCAGGGCGCGCACCAGGGCCACGTCGGCGGCCAGGCGGCGGGTGTCGGCGGCCAGGCGCTCCTGCTCGGCCTGGAGGGCCCGGTAGCGGGCGTCCCAGGCCGCCGGGGCCGGGTCCAGGCCGGCGGCGACGCGGCGCTCGGCGCGGCGGGCCACTTCGTCCTGGCGCACCGCAGCGCCGGCCAGGGCCTGGGACTGGCGGCTCTCGCCGTCCAGGCTGGCGGCGGCGCTGACCGCTTCGCGCAGGGCGGCGGCGGCCCCCTGGCGCAGGGTGGCCAGGGCTTCGTCGGTTTCCGCGTCGCGCAGGGCCACGGTGGCCGCCCGGGTGCCGCCGTCGATGACCGGCAGGGTCAGGAACGGCCCCAGGCCGTAGGTGCCGCTGGAGCCCTTGAGCAACTGGTCGAAGGTCAGGGTCTGGAAACCGAGCAGACCGGACAGGGACAGCTGGGGCAGCCGGTCCGCCTTGGCCGAGGCCCGGGCGTGGACCGCCGCTTCCCAGCGGGCTTCCATGGCCGCCAGGTCGGGACGGCGCAGCAGCAGTTCGGCGGAAAGGTCGGCGGGCAGGCCGGCCCGGTCGGCCACCGGCAGGGGGCGCGGCGCCAGATTAAGGTCCGGGGGCGCGCCGGCCGCCTCGGGCTTGCCGCTGGTGCACAGTTCGGCGAGCACCGCCCGGTCGGTCTGGATGCGCGTGGCCAGGGCGGCGCGGCGGGCCGCCTCCTGCTCCTGGCTGGTTTCGCGCAGCAGGCGCTCGGTGGCCGGCGACAGGCCTGCGGCGACGCGGCGCCCGGCGGCGGCGGAAAGGTCGGCCACCAGAGCCTGGCGCGCCTCCACCAGGCGCAGCTCCTGCCAGGCGGCGAGCAGGTCGAAATAGACGGCCGCCACCCGGGACGACAGCCCCAGGGCGGCCAGGTGGGCCTCGGCCTCGGCGGCCCGGGCCTGGCCCAGGCGGGCGGCCACCGCTTCCCGGTTGCGCCCCCACAAATCCAGGTCCCAGGAGAGTTCGAGGGCGGCCAGGCTATCGGTCTGCGGATGCTGGGCCAGGTAGGACGGGAAAATATAGTTCTCGGAATACTTGATCCGCTCGGCGGACACCTGGGCGCCCACTTGCAGGCTGTCGCGGCCGGCCAGGGCGTCGGCCTGGCGGCGGGCCTGCTCGACCCGCGCCCGGGCGGCGTCCAGGGAGGGGTTGCCGGCCAGGGCGGCGTCGATCAGGCGGTCCAGTTGGGGGTCGCCGTAGCCGCGCCACCAGCCGGCCTGGGGCCAGGGACGGGCGGGCTGGGTGGACGCCTGGGCCACGCCGGCGGCGGAATAGGCCAGGGGCGGCTGTCCCGGGGACACCACGGCGCAGCCGCCCAGGGCCGCAGCCAGGCCCAGGGCCATGGCCGCCGCCAGGGGGCGCGGACGGGGCGAGGAAAGGAATCGGTTCATCGCGTCGGTCACTCCGAAGAAGCGAAAACGTTAAAGCGGTGGATCGGGACGGTGGCGCGCAGCGCCGGATCAGTCGGCGGGAGGCAGGTCGAACACCAGCACTTCGGCCCCGTCCTCCAGGGCGGCCAGTTCCAGTTCAGGCTCGGCGCCGATGCGGGCACCGTCGCCAGGCCCCAGGACCAGGCCGTTGAGGGTCAGGCGCCCCCGGGCCACATGCACATAGGCAAGCCGCCCGGGCAGCAGGTTCAGGGTTTCGCCCTGGCCGGCGGCAAAGCGTCCGGCATAGACACGCACGTCCTGATGCACCCGCACCGCCCCGGCGCCGCCTTGGGGCGAGGCCACCAGGGCCAGCCGGCCGGTACGCGCCGGCAGGGCGACCTGCTCGTAGCCGGGCGCCAGGCCGCGCACCGCGGGTTCGATCCAGATTTGCAGAAAGTGCGCCGGCTCGGTACGGGACGGGTTGTATTCGCTATGCAGGATGCCCCGGCCGGCGCTCATGCGCTGCACCTCGCCGGGGCGGATCACCGAGCCGGTGCCCAGGCTGTCCCGGTGTTCCAGGGCGCCGTCGAGGACGTAGCTGATGATCTCCATGTCCCGGTGCCCGTGGGTGGGGAAGCCCTCACCGGGCGCCACCGTGTCGTCGTTGATGACGCGCAGGGGCCCCCAGCCCATGTGGGCCGGGTCGAAATAGTCGGCAAAGGAAAAGCTGTGCCAGGAATCGAGCCAGCCGTGGTTGGCGTGGCCCCGTTCCTGGGCGTGGCGCAGGGTGATCATGACAGCCCCCGGTAAAAGCGAGGGGCCATGATCCTCCCTTTACTAGGGCCGATAAAGCCACCAATATGGGATACATTGTTTCATTGGAGCAACAATGCCCTCCCCCATCCCGCCGGCCTTCCTGCCCGCGCCCAACACCGAATTGCTGCGCGACATGGCCCTGTTCGTCGAAGTGGCGCGGCAGCGAAGCTTCACCGCGGCGGCAGCAGCCCTGCGTCTGCCCAAGTCCACCCTGTCGCGGCGCATCACCGCCCTGGAACGGGAGGTGGGCGTCCAGCTTCTCACCCGCACCACCCGGCGCATCGACCTGACCGTGGCCGGCAGCGACTACTTCGAGCGGGCCAGCAAGCTGGTGGACGAGGCCCACGCCGCCCACGCCCAGCTCCAGGACCTGCGCGACTCGCCCCGGGGGCAATTGCGGGTGTCGATGCCGGTGGAGTTCGGCGTGCTGTGGATGGCCCCCTACATCGCCGCCTTCGCCCAGCGCTACCCGGACATCACGTTCGACCTGGACCTGTCGCCGCGCCGCACCGACGGCATGGAAGAGCACTTCGACGTGGCGATCCGCATGGGGCTGCCCTCGGACGCCAACCTGGTGGTGCGCCAGCTCGCCGCCGTGGGCCGGGCACTTTACGCCAGCCCGGCCTACCTGGCCGAGCGCGGCACCCCGGGCCATCCGGCGGAACTGGCCCTGCACGAATGCCTGCGCATCACCATGGTCCGCCCCGAAACCACCTGGAGTCTGTGCCGGGAGGGGGAGCGGGTCACCGTGGGCATCGGCGGGCGCTGCACCATGAACAACATCAGCATGGTGCGGCGGCTGTGCCTGGAGGGCCTGGGCATCGCCGTGCTGCCCCTGCCCCTGGTCCAGGACGACCTGCTCGGCGGCCAGCTGGTGCCGGTGCTGGCGGACTGGAACATGCCGCCGATGCCGGCCTACGCCCTACTGCCCTCCCGGCGCGTGCCGGCCCGGGTGCGGGTGTTCCTCGACTTTCTCAGCGAACGGCTCGAAGCCCAGGCCGACGAAATCCGCCAGGGCCAGCGGCAACGCCCGTCCCCCGCCTCGGAACACACCCGGCACCTGTCCGGGCTGCGCTGATTCCAGTCACCGCCCTTGGCTTGGCCGCCGGCACCCGGGCCCCGACTCAAAAGCAGCCGTTGCGGCCGGCTCCTGTCCGGTCAACGGGCTTCGTACCAGCCCTTGGACCCATTCACGACCTTCACCACCAGCAGCATGACCGGCACCTCGATGAGGACGCCAACCACCGTTGCCAAGGCCGCTCCCGATTCGAAACCGAACAGGCTGATGGCCGCGGCCACCGCCAGCTCGAAGAAGTTGGAGGCGCCGATCAGGGCAGAGGGGCAGGCGACGTTGTGCTTCTCGCCGACCACCTTGTTCAGCCAATAGGCCAGGGCCGAGTTGAAGAAGACCTGGATGAGGATGGGCACGGCCAACAGGGCGATGACCAGGGGCTGCTTGAGGATGGCCGCCCCCTGGAAGGCGAAGAGCAGCACGAGGGTGACCAGCAGGGCCGCGATGGACCAGGGGCCGATCCTGGCCATGGCGGCATCGAACGCCGCCTGCCCCTTGGCCAGCAGCGCTTTGCGCCAGAGCTGGGCCAGGACGACCGGAATCACGATGTAGAGAACGACCGAGGTGATCAGCGTGCTCCAGGGCACCGTGATGGCCGAGATCCCCAGCAAGAACCCGACGATGGGGGCGAAGGCGAACACCATGATCGTGTCGTTCATGGCCACCTGGGAAAGGGTGAACAACGGGTCGCCGTTGGATAGCCGGCTCCAGACGAACACCATGGCGGTGCACGGCGCCGCCGCCAGAAGGATCAGGCCGGCGATGTAGCTGTCCAGCTGCTCGGCCGGCAGCATCGGCGCAAACAGGTTGCGCACGAAGAGCCAGCCCAGGAAGGCCATGGAGAACGGCTTCACCAGCCAGTTCACGAACAGGGTGACGCCGATTCCGCGGACATGCTGCCTCACCTCATGCAGGGCGCCGAAATCGACCTTCACCAGCATCGGGATGATCATCACCCAGATGAGCAGCCCGACGGGCAGGTTCACCTGGGCGACTTCCATGTGGCCGATGGCCTGGAATAGGCCCGGGGCCGCCTGGCCGGCGACGATGCCGACCACGATGCAGAGAAACACCCAGACCGTCAGGTAGCGTTCGAAGACACTCATGGGCGCGCCGGTGGCCACTTTGGCGGTCACTTCACATTGCACGGCAGACATTGCAGCTCCTCACAAACCCAGGGCTGCGCGGACCGCCGGCACCAGACGGGCGCGGATGTCGTCGCGGATGGCGACGAAGCTTTCCAGCGGCTCGCCATGGGGATCGTGGAACCCGACGTGGATGCGCTTCACCGGCCGGGGAAAAATGGGACAGGTTTCTTTGGCGTTGTCGCAGACGCTGACCACCAGGTCGATGTCCTGGTCCATGACGGACTCGACAGTCTTGGGGTACAGCCCGGCGGTCGGCAGCTTGGCGAGTTGCAGCGCCTCGATGGCGCCATCGGCCACCTTCGGTTGCGGCGCGGTGCCGGCGGAGATGGCGCGCACGAGGCCGGCCAGATCGTGGTTGAGGATGGCCTCGCCCATCTGGGAGCGGCAGGAGTTGCCCGTGCATAGCACCAGGACCGTCTTGAGAGTGCTCATGTGTGTTCCGCTGTACTGGGTGGAGGGATGACCGGGGGCGCCGTTCAGCCTTGGGTGCGGCCGATGTCGTCCAGTTGCTTCCGGAGCGACACGCCGGCCAATGGGCTCGCTCAGGGCGCCGTCCCCTCAGGGCTTGGCAATCTTGGCCCGGCGCTTCGCGGTCGTGGCGCAGGCCGCCGTTTTGGGGAGACAGGCCTCGCCCTGGCAGCAGTTGCTGGTCAGGAAGGCGATGAGTTCATCCATCGTCCCGTACTCGGCCGAGTAGTGGATGAAGCGGCTTTCCCGCTCCCCCTTGATGAGGCCGACCCGGCTCAGATGCGAGAGATGGAAGGACAGGGTCGCCCCAGGCAGGTCCAGCTTTTCGGCAATGGCGCTGGCGTTCATGCCTTCCGGACCGGCTTCGACCAGAAGGCGGAAGATGGCGAGGCGGGATTCATGCCCCAGGGCGGCAAGAAGTTCGGCGGCGTTCAAGGTTTCCATATTTCCAATTTTATAGAAATATGGAAACGTATCGATGAAGGTTTTGTTACGACGCCCTCGGCACTCTGGTGAAACACAGGGCTATTTGGCGAAAGGCAAGGATTGGCGGCCCTGACCAGCCGCCCCCGCCCGCACCGATCTGCCGGCGCCACCGTCAGGCGGCCATGCATGTCATAGCCAGCGTTGCCCATGAGGGGCCGACGGACAAGGGCGCCGCACTGCTACCGTTGCATCAGGCCATCCGGCAGGCTCGTGCGATCCGGGACGCTCCGGAATCCAGCTCCGCCGCCAGCGCGTCGGCTACGCCGCACGCCTGGGCGGCTTCGAACAGCTCCCGCTCCTCGAAGCGCACGTGGTCGCCGAGCAGTTCGCCGAAGCGGCGCAGTGCCTCGCCGTCGGGGGACGGGCCGTCCAGGGCGGCGGCGAGTTCGTGCAACTGGCGGTGCTCGTCCAGGGTGCGCGCCACCAGGGCCGCGTTGCCGGTGCCCCCGGCGGCGACCAGGGCGGGCAGCAGGACGTCTTCTTCCACGGCAAAGTGGGGGCGCAGCTCGTCCCGGTAGCAGGCCAGCGCCCGCCCGGCCACGGCGCGGACTTCGGCCGGGCCGGCCTGGATCGCCCGCCGGGCGGCCAGGGAAAGGGATAGGGCGCCGTGGTGCTCCCGGGACAGGGCGAGCAGGGCGGGATGGCGCTTCATGTCAGTAGAGCAGCCGGCAGCGGATGGTGCCGTCGATGGCGTTGAGTTCGTCCAGGGCGATCTGGCTGGCGTTGGCGTCCACGTCGATGACCACGTAGCCCACGTCGGCGGTGGTCTGCAAGAACTGGGCGGCGATGTTGATGCCGGCCCGGGAGAAGCGTTCGTTGATCTGGGCCAGGACCCCCGGGACGTTGCGGTGGATGTGCAGCAGGCGGCACTTGCCGGTGTGTTCGGGCAGTGACACCTCAGGGAAGTTCACCGCCGAGGCGGTGGAACCGTTGTTGCTGTAGCGGATCAGCTTGGACGCCACCTCCAGGCCGATGCTGGCCTGGGCCTCGGCGGTGGAGCCGCCGATGTGGGGGGTGAGGATGACGTTCTCGAAGCCGATCAGGGGCGAGACGAAGGTGGCGTCGTTGCCCTTGGGCTCTTCTGGGAAGACGTCGATGGCCGCGCCCTGCAGGTGTTGCCGCTCCAGGGCCGCCACCAGGGCGTCGATGTCCACCACCGTGCCCCGGGAGGCGTTGATCAGCACCGCGCCGGGCTTCATCCGCGCCAGTTCGGCGGCCGCGATCATGTTGCGGGTGGCCGGGGTTTCCGGCACGTGCAGGCTGACCACGTCGGCCGCCTCCAGCAGCTCGTCCAGGGTGGCGGTGGGACGGGCGTTGCCCAGGGCCAGCTTGGCCTCGATGTCGTGGAAGATCACCGTCATGCCGAGCTGTTCGGCGAGCACGCCGATCTGGGTGCCGATGTGGCCGTAGCCGACGATGCCCAGGGTCTTGCCGCGCACCTCGTAGGAATGGGCGGCGCTCTTCACCCAGCCGCCCTGGTGCAGGACGGCGTTCTTGGCCGGGATGCCGCGCAGCAGCATGATGATCTCGCCCAGCACCAGTTCGGCGACGCTGCGGGTGTTGGAGAAGGGAGCGTTGAACACCGGCACGCCAAGGCGGGCGGCGGCGGTCAGATCGACCTGATTGGTGCCGATGCAAAAGCAGCCCACCGCCACCAGCTTGGGGGCCTGGGCCAGCACCTCGGCGGTGAGCTGGGTGCGGGAGCGGATGCCGATGAAATGGGCGTCGGCAATGGCCGCCACCAGGTCGGCGTCGGTGAGGGCCTTGGCGTGGCTCACCACCTGGGTGTAGCCGTCCCGGGCCAGGGCATCCACGGCGTTGGGGTGGATGCCTTCGAGCAGGACGAACTTGACCTTGTCCTTTTCCAGCGAGAGTCGGGCTGTCATGGTCGCGCTCCTTTGCGTTGGTATCGCTTACGTTTGTATTCGTTGGCGGCGGCAGACCCGGGGCCTACCAGTAGTTCTCGAAAGCCATCTGGCCGGCGATGCCGCGCCGGCCGGTGGCGAAGCCCCGCTCGCGCAGCAGGCCGCGCATCTCCTGGGCCATTTCCGGGTTGCCGCAGACCATCACCCGGGCCGTGGTCACGTCCAGGGGGGCGCCCGCCGCCGCTTCCAGCCGGCCGTCGGCCACCAGGTGCGGGATGCGTTCGGCCAGGGCCGTGGCGCCGGGCTCCCGGGTGACCACCGGCAGGTAGGTCAGCCGGGCGCCGCCTTCGGCCAGCAGGGGATGGTCCGGCAGGGCGGCGATCTCGTCCCGGTAGGCCAGTTCGGCGGCCTGGCGCACGCTGTGCACCAGCACCAGCCGCTCGAAGCGCCGCCACACCGCTGGGTCGCGCAGGATCGAAATGAACGGCCCCAGGCCGGTGCCGCTGGCGATCAGCCACAGGTCCCGCCCCGGCGCCAGTTGGTCCACCGTGAGGAAGCCGTAGCTGGCCTTGTCCACCCGCAGGGTGTCGCCGACGCGCAGCCGCTCCAGCCCCACCGAGAACGCCCCTTCCGGCACCAGGATGGCGAGGAATTCCAGGTAGTCGTCGTAGGCGGCGGACACCACCGAATAGGGGCGCCACACCGTCTCGCCGTCGCTGCCGTCCAGCCCCAGGCGGGCGTAATGGCCCGGGGTGAAGCGGAAGGACGGGCTGCGGGTGGTGCGGAACGACAGCTGGCGGGGCGTCCAGGCCCGCAGTTCCAGCACCCGCTCGGCGGTCCAGCGTTCCTCGCCGGTGCCAGCGGCAAGATCGGGATCGGGACGGGCATCCATCGGCATGGCTCCTTGATCCGGGTGGAAAATCGAGACAACGGCGGCCGGGCCGGAGTTCGCCGACGGCAACGCGCCGCCCCTCCCCTCGGCTTGCGCCGCAGTGCCGGGGCCAACGCCGTCCAGACCGCACAGCCTTGACTGCTTTTCGCCACTCGCCAGGCATTCCTGGCGGCGGCGGTCAAAAGCTGTAAAATAAATACAGCTTTATCCTAAGCCCCGTCCCTTTTAAAAGCAACATTTTTTCCGCATCTTTAATCCAGGCCGCCGCCATGCGACTTACCGCCTTTTCCGACTACACCATGCGGGTGCTGATGTTCCTGGCCACGGAACGGGGGCGCCTCGTCACCATTCCGGAGATCGCCGCGGCCTACGGTATTTCCGGGAATCACCTGACCAAGGTGGTGCATCAGCTGGTGCGGGCCGGGGTGGTGGAATCGACCCGGGGCAAGGGCGGCGGCATCCGCCTCGCTCGGGAGCCCGGTGACATCCGCCTGGGCGCCATCCTGCGCGCCAGCGAGGGCGGCGCGCCCCTGGTGGAATGCCTGGCCGGCGACGTCAATGCCACCGCCACCACTACGGCCGCCGACGCCGCCGGCACCTGCTGCCTCGCCCCGGTGTGCCGCCTGAGCGGCGTGGTGGAAGAAGCCTTCGCCGCCCTCTACGCCACCTTCGACCGCTACACCCTGGCCGACCTGGTGGCCGATCCACCGCGCATCAGTGCCATCCTGGTGCACCGCGCCACGCCGCCCTCCCCGGCCGCCTGACGGCCCCGGCATTGCCGCCGGGCGCCGTTCTTGCCACCATGGCAGACCCGACACTGGAGACGCCCCCATGCGCACCGCCCCCCTTTCCTTTGTTTCTCCCGCCCTCGCCAACCTGGCCGGCCACACCCGCAGCGCCTGCCTCGGCTTGGCCTGCCTGGCCGCGCTGGCCCTGGCCCCCGCCGCCCAGGCGGTAAGCAACGGCGACGCGGTGGCCGGGCTCAAGGAAGCCCTGTCCCGGGGCGCCGAGGTAGCGGTGGGACAACTGGGCAAGACCAACGGCTTTCTCGGCGATTCCCGGGTGAAGATTCCCCTGCCCGGCGCCCTGGCCCAGGCCGAGGGCATGCTGCGCATGGCCGGCATGGGCAAGCAGGCCGACGAGGTGGTGGACGCCATGAACCACGCCGCCGAGCAGGCGGTGGTGGAGGCCAAGCCGGTGCTGCTCAAGGCGGTCAAGGGCATGTCGGTGAAGGACGCCCAGGGCGTATTGACCGGCGGCGACCACGCCGCCACCGACTACTTCCGCCAGACCACCTCCGGCGAACTGACCCAGAAATTCCTGCCCATCGTGAAGAAGGCCACCGACCGGCTCCAGGTGAAACCCCAGTACGACAAGCTGGCGGGCAAGGCCGCCGGCCTGGGGCTGATGGACGCCAAGGACGCCAACCTGGACGACTACGTGACGCGCAAGGCCCTGGACGGCCTGTTCCTGATGATCGCCGAGCAGGAAAAGGCGATCCGCAAGGACCCGGTGGGCACCGGCAGCGCCTTGCTGCAAAAGGTCTTCGGCGGACTCTGACGCAGAATCCCGGCCGGCCACGGCCGCAAGCAACGCCCACCCGCCAAAAACAAACCGCCGCCCCACGGTCGTGGAGGCGGCGGTTTTTCATCCTGGCTCCGCCCCTGCCGGGTGCCCTCCCGGCCAGGGACCGGGTCGGGCCGCAGCGATGCGGGCCAGGGGTCAGTCAGGGAGCAGGGTGGCCTCGACCGTCCATCAAAGCCCCTTCAGCACGGCCTCGGCGCTGCTCACCTCGAACTTGCCCGGGGCCTCCACGGCCAGGGCCTTGACCACACCGTCCTCCACCACCATGGCGAAGCGCTGGGCGCGCAGGCCCATGCCCCGGGCGGTGAGGTCCAGTTGCAGGCCCAGCTTGCCCACGTATTCGGCGCTGCCGTCGGCCATCATGCGCACCTTGCTGCCTACCTGCTGGTCCCGGCCCCAGGCGCCCATGACGAAGGCGTCGTTGGCGGCCAGGCACCAGATCTCGTCCACGCCCTTGGCCTTGAAGGCGTCGTAGTGGGCCAGGTAGCCGGGCAGGTGCTGGTTGGAACAGGTGGGGGTGAAGGCGCCGGGCACGGCGAAGACGACGATCTTCTTACCCTTGACCAGGTCCTCGACCTTGAAGGTGTTGGGGCCCAGGGCGCAGCCTTCGGTTTCCACCGCGATGAATTCGTTGAGGGTGCCTGCGGGCAGGCGGTCGCCGACCTTGATCGTCATGGTTGTTTCTCCTGTTGTTGGAATGGATGCTCCCCGCGGGTGGGGAGTGGAATGGACAGGCGCCGGGGCGAAAAGTGCCCGGCGCCGGAACACCGGGCCGGCTTTCCCCAGTTTCGGTGGACAGGGCTGTGGATAATTCGGCAAAAGGCTTGCGCCTCAAGCACATGACGCACCGCACAAAAAACAGGCACCGGCCGGAAACCCAATAGGGGCGCGGACTTTCAAAATGGCATCGCCAAACGCCGCGCCAATGCCGGTTCTCCAGGCATGGCCCGTGAAACACCGCGCCAGTGCTAGCGTTCCGGCGACATGGATGCCTCGCCGGTTTCGTCCGCCCCGCCGAATTCACTGAACTCACCGAACTCACTGAATTCGCCAGGCCCGCCGCCCGGCAGGCGCTGGGGGTCGTAGCAGGCCAGGCCGCAGGGCAGCCAGACCACGAACTCGCTGCCCGCCCCCGGGGTGCTGGTGACGGTGATGCGGCCGCCGTGGCGCTCCAGGATGGCGTAGGTGATCGATAGGCCAAGGCCGGTGCCCTCGGCCTTCTTGGTGGTGAAGAAGGGGTCGAAGATGCGCGACAGCACCTCGGGGGCCATGCCGGCGCCGCTGTCGCGCACGCTCAAGGTGACGCCGGCGGCGCTGCCGTCGGCCTCGTTCCAGTCGGCGGTGGACAGGCGCAGGGTGCCGCCCTCGGGCATGGCCTGCACGGCGTTGACGATCAGGTTCACCATCACCTGTTGCAGCTCGTTGCGGTTGAAGGTGACCTGACGCCGGGTGGCGAAGTCCTGCTCGACGGCGATGGCGCGCTTTTGCAGGTTGTGCCGGGTCAGCACCAGGCAGTCGGCGATCACCGCATTGGGGTCCACCACCTCTTCCCGGCCGGCGAAGTCGGCGGGGCGGGCGAAGTGCAGCAGCCGGGTGACGATCTGCTGGATGCGCCGCACCTGGGCGTCGATCAGGCGGATTTCCTGCATCACCGGTTCGGCCGCCGGGCCGAGGATTTCACGCAGCACGTCCAGGTTGCCCTGGATCACCGCCACCGGGTTGTTGATCTCGTGGGCCACCCCGGCGGTCAGCTCGCCCAGGGCCACCATCTTTTCCGACATCACCAGCTGGGCCTGGGCCTGGCGCAGGGTGGCGTTGGCCTCTTCCAGGGCCAGGGTGCGCTCGGCCACCTTGCGGTCCAGGTCGTCGGCAAAGCGCTTCAGGGCGTCGCGCTGCTGGGAGAGGGAATCGAGCAGGTGGTCGAACTTGCCGGCCAGGCTGCCGATCTCGTCCCGGCTATCCACCGCCCCCACCCGGGCCGCCGCGTCGCCGGACTCGATGGCCTGGATGGTGCGGTTCATACGCTCGATGGGCTCGAAGATGCTCTTCGCCCAACTGAGCGAGAGCACCGCCCCGGCGATGCTGATCACGGCGAAGAAGACGAACAGGGTGACCATGGCCACCCACTTGGCGAGGCGGAAAGGGGCCTCAAGAAAGCCCACGTAGAGCATCCCGACCCGCTCGCCGAAGCTGTCGTGGAGCGGTTCGTAGCCCGACACGTAGTAGTCGCTGACGACGAAGGCCCGGTCCTGCCAGGTCTCGCCCTGGCCCAGCACCTTGTCGCGCACCGCCTTGGACACCCGGGTGCCCAGGGCCCGCTGCCCCTCGAAGAGGTGCACGTTGGTGGCGATGCGGGTATCCCCCAGGAACAGGGTGGCGGTGCCCTGGCTGCCCAGGGGCAGGGAGCCTTCCCGGTACACAATGCCGTTGATGCGGTCCACGATGCCCAGGTTGCCGTTGAGCAGCACGCCCCCTTCGAGCACCCCGACCAGGTGCTGCTCGGCGTCGTACACCGGCACCGCGGCGTGGATCGCCAGGCCCCGCGTCTCTTCGCGGCGGCTGTCCGGCGCCGCCGCCGGGGTGGGCACCAGGGGCAGGTGGGCGCGGGCCTTGAGGCCCGGGTCCATGCGCCCCAACTCGGCGGCGTCGAACACGTCGATGGCCACCTGGGGCGTACCGCTCACCGCCGCCGACACCACCGGCCAGCGCGCCCGACTACCGGCGATGGAACTGCCCCGGGGCACGGTGCCCACGTAGCCGTCGGTGTCGAGGAAGAACAGGAAATCCAGGCCGTATTGGCGCTTGATCGCATCCAGGTAGGCGCCCAGGGGCGTCTCCCGGGGCTGGAACGATGTTCCGGCAGCGGCTGCAGCCCCACCTGCCCGGCCGGGGGCCGGGGCGGGGCGCAGGTTGGCGTGCAGCCGCGAGGACAGGGCGATGGCGGTCAGGTCGTGGACCGTGCCCTGCTTGACCCGGTCGAAGTACTCGTGGGCGATCACCAGGTCGGCGCCGATCTTGAAGGTGAGCAGCCGGTGGTAGGTCTCGGAGCCCCACATCCACACCAGGATCAGCAGGGTCGGCACCCCGAGGAACAGGGGGGCCATGACCATGAACAGGAGCTTGGCCCGCACCGATTCCCGGAACAGGGTGCGGCCACGCCGGCACCACCCGCACAGCCGCCGCCAGGCGGCGCCGATCAGCATGGGCGGGGCCGGCCGATGGCGGTCGGGAACGCGGGAGAAAACGCAGACTGGACGATCACGGCCAGACCCCCCAGGCGGCGCACTTGCGCTCCAGGGTCTTGCGCGACACCTCCAGCAGCCGGGCAGCCTGGGACTTGTTGCCGGCGCAGCGTTCCAGCACCGCCAGGATGTGGCGCTTTTCCACCTCGGCCAGGGTCGGCACCGGGCCGTCCCCGGCCAGGGCCACCTCCTGCTCCCCTGCCCCGCCGGCGGCGGCCGCCGCGCCGCGCTGCAACGCATGGCCGGCGCCGCCCAGGGTGTTCAGGGGGAAGGCGCCGAGGATCAGGGAGCGCTGCACGAAGTTCTTCAGCTCGCGCACGTTGCCCGGCCAGGGGTAGGCCTCCAGGGCCTCGGCCACGGCGGGCGTCACGTCCAGGCGCGGCAACCCCAGCTGCAAGGTGTAGTAGGCGAGGAAGTGCTCGGTGAGCAGGCGGATGTCGGACACCCGGTTGCGCAGGGGGGCGATGTTGAGGGTGAGCACTTCCAGGCGGTAGAACAGGTCGGCGCGAAAACGCCCGGCGTTCACCTCGGCAGCCAGATCCTGGTTGGTGGCGGCGATCACCCGCACGTCCACCGGCAGCTCCCGCTCCGACCCCACGGGCCGCACCATCCGCTCTTCGAGCACGCGCAGCAGCTTGGTCTGGGCCGCCGGGGGCAACTCGCCGATCTCGTCGAGGAAGATGGTGCCGCCGTGGGCGTAGTAGAACAGGCCGTTGCGGTTGTCCTTGGCGCCGGTGAAGGCGCCCTTGACGTGGCCGAACAGCTCGGATTCGATCAGGTCGGCGGCGATGGCGCCGCAGTTCACCGGCACGAAGGGGC
The DNA here is from genome assembly GCF_021287045.1 of Oryzomicrobium sp. Taxonomy (GTDB): domain Bacteria; phylum Pseudomonadota; class Gammaproteobacteria; order Burkholderiales; family Rhodocyclaceae; genus Oryzomicrobium. The sequence continues at coordinate 83,470 of NZ_JAJTBG010000012.1, forward strand.
CGCTCGCCCGGGGCGACAGGTTGTGCAGGGCCCGGGCCGCCACCTCCTTGCCTACCCCGGATTCGCCCTGGATCAGCACGGTGGACGGCAGGGGCGCCACCCGGTGGATCAGGGCGGTCAGCTCGCGCATCGCCGCCGAGGTGCCGATCATGCCGTCCAGGGCGTCGGACACGTCGGCCCGCTCGCGCAATTCCCGGCGCAGCACGAAGTTTTCCCGGGCCAGGCGGGTGCGCTCGAAGCTGCGGCGCAGAGCGTTGACCATCTGGTCGAGGCGGAAGGGCTTGAGGATGAAGTCCGCCGCCCCGGCGCGCAGGGCGTCGATGGCGGTTTCCATGTCGGCGAAGGCGGTGATCAGGATCACGTCGCCGGCGAACGCCGGGTTGCCCGGGGCCTTCAGCTCCTTGAGCCATTCGATGCCGCTCTTGCCCGGCAGGGAAACGTCCAGGATCAGCACGTCGAAATGCTGGCGGGCCACCCGGGCCATGCCCTCCTCGGCGCTGCCGGCGGCGGCGAAGGTGCAGCCCCGGGCGGTGAGGGCCCGTTGCAGGAAGGCGCGCATGCCCTCCTCGTCGTCCACCACCAGGACCGAGTAGCCGGCCCAGGGTGCGGGGGCGCCGGCGACGGCAGGCGGCTGGGCCAGGGGAGAAGCAACGAGGGACGTATCGGCGGTCATGGGCGGCGAGGGAGGCTAATGCGGGTGACAGACGGCGGAGGGGAGCGATTCAAGCATGGGGTGAGACATTTTGTCCATGCGCCACCCCATGTGCCGTGCCCTATTCCGTGTCATGCGCCGGTACCGCCGCCCCTCTCCCCTACGCCTCCAGGGTCATCAGGCTGGCGTTGCCCCCCGCCGCCGCGGTGTTGATGCTCGTCACCCGCTCCACCACCAGCCGGTAAAGGGGATAGTCGCCCTCCTCGTCCGGGGCCAGCACCGGCACGATGGCGCCGGGCCAGGTGGCCGCAGCGGCACGCCACTGCCAGGCCTCGGCCTCGTCCCCGGCCAGCAGCGCCGCCAGGCCGACGGTGCCGTCCAGGGGGCCGTCGCGCACCTCCACCGCAGCCCGGACCGGGGCCGGCAAACGCCCGACCCACGCCCGGACACCCTCGCCGTCCGCCAGTACCGCCGTGTTGCCGGTAGCCAGGGCGGCAGCCACTTGGGCGGCCAGACCGGCCGCGTCCCGGGCCAGGCAGCCCACCCGCCCCCGGGGGGCGAAGGCCAGGCTGTTGGCCTCGCCGGTAGGGCCTGGCAGTTCCAGCCGCCAGGGCAACAGGGTCAGGGCGGCGTAGCGGCGGCAGCGGCCGGCCATCCCCTCCTCCGCCCGGCCTTCCCCGGCGGCGCGCAGCCAATCGGCCAGGGCCAGGAAGGGGGCGGATTCGCCGCCGCGCACCAGGGTCGCCCGCACCGCCGCCCCGGCCAGGGCGCTGGGGGCCACCTGGCGGGCGCCGCGCAGGCGTTGCAGGTAGAGGGGGCCGCCAGCCTTCGGCCCAGTACCGGACAGGCCCTCGCCGCCGAAGGGCTGAACGCCCACCACGGCACCGATCATGTTGCGGTTGATGTAGCGGTTGCCGGCCCGTACCGGGGCGGGCGCGTGGGCATGGTCATGAGCATGGGCGAATTCCTTCGCTCCCTGCGCCCCCTCCGCTCCCGCCGGGCCGCAGCCCCCGCTCACCGCCTCCACCGTCTCGTCGATGCGGCTGTGCAGGCCGAAGGTGAGGCCGTAGCCGGTGGCGTTGATCGCCGCCAGCAGGGCCGGCAGCTCCGCCGCCCGGTAGCGCAGCACGTGCAGCACCGGGCCGAAGACCTCGCCGGACAGCCGCGCCAGGCCATCGATCTCGATCAGGGTCGGGGCCACGTAGGTGCCGGCGGCGCAGTCGGGCCCCAGGCCCAAGCGTTGCACCGGACAGCCGGCGGCGGCCAGGGCGGCAACGTGGGCCTCCAGGCGGTCCCGGGCCTCGGCGTCGATCACCGGCCCCACGTCCCGGGCCGGATCGGCCGGGTCGCCGCAGGCCAGTTCGCGCATCGCCCCGGCCAGCATTTCCAGCACCGGCGCGGCGATCTCCTCTTGCAGGCAGAGCACGCGCAGGGCCGAGCAGCGCTGCCCGGCGCTGTCGAAGGCGGAGGCGATCACGTCCTGCACCACCTGCTCGGGCAGGGCCGACGAATCCACCACCATGGCGTTCTGCCCGCCGGTCTCGGCCACCAACACCGGCTCGGCCCCGGCGCCGCGCCGGGCCAGGGCGGCCTGGATCAGGCGGGCCACCTCGGTGGAGCCGGTGAACACCACCCCGGCCACCCGGGGATCGGCCGCCAGGGCGGCGCCCACCGTCTCGCCAGGGCCAGGCAGCAGTTGCAGGGCGTTCCGGGGCACGCCGGCCCGGTGCAGCAGATCCACCATCGCCGCGGCGATCAGCGGAGTCTGCTCCGCCGGCTTGGCAATGACCGGCCGGCCGGCGGCCAGGACGGCGGCCACCTGGCCGGTGAAAATGGCCAGGGGGAAATTCCAAGGGCTGATGCAGGCCAGGGGGCCGGCCGGCGGCGGGGCCTCGTCGGCCAGGGTGGCGGACAGGCCGCGCAGCTCGGCGGCGTAGTAGCGGCAGAAATCCGCCGCCTCGCGCACTTCGGCCACGGCGTTGCCCCAGGTCTTGCCCGCCTCCCGCACCGCCAGGGAGACGAAGGCCAGGCGGCTCGCTTCCAGGGCATCCGCCGCCCGCTCCAGGACCGCCGCCCGGGCTTCCGGCGCCAGGGACCGCCAGCGGGTCGCGCTGGCCCGGGCCAGGGCGTCCTCTACCTCGCCGGGGGTGGCGTCGCGCACCTCGCCCACCACGTCGCCGTACCGCGCCGGGTTGCGCACCGGCCGGAGCGCGGTGGCGGGGTTCGGCCCCGCAGCCTGCCCCGCTTTGGGCTGCACATTCTCTTCTCCCCCCTCCGCCAGGCGCGGTGCGGCGCGCCAGCGCTGGCGGGCCAGCTCCGCCAGCCCGTCCCGGGTGGCGGCGAGTTGCCAGGGGCTGGCCAGGTCCAGGCCGGCGGAATTGGCGCGGCGGTGGGTCAGCCCGCCATAGAGCGCCGCCGGCAAGGGCAGGCGAGGATGGGGCAGCCCCCCTTCGGCGCGGACCGCCAGCAGCGGGTCCGCCACCAGGGCGTCCAGGCTCACCGCTTCGTCCACCAGGCGGTGCACGAAGGACGAGTTGGCGCCGTTTTCGAGCAGGCGGCGGACCAGGTAGGGCAGCAGGGTCTCGTGGCTGCCCACCGGGGCGTAGATGCGGCAGCGCCGCTGCGGGCCCGCGATCTGGTCGTAGAGGGTTTCGCCCATGCCGTGCAGGCACTGGAATTCGTAGTCGTCCCGCCCGCCCAGGCCGGCGGCGTCGGCCAGGGCGGCCACCGCCGCCACCGTGTGGGCGTTGTGGGTGGCGAACTGGGGATAGAGCAGCCCCTCGCCCGCCGCCTTCAGCAGCCGCCGGACGCAGGCCAGGTAGGAAAGGTCGGTGTGGGCCTTGCGGGTGTACACCGGGTAGCCGGCCAGCCCCTCCACCTGGGCGCGCTTGATCTCGCTGTCCCAGTAGGCGCCCTTGACCAGCCGCACCATCAGCCGCCGGCCATGGCGGCGGGCCAGTTGGGCGACGAAGTCGATCACCGCCGGAGCGCGCTTCTGGTAGGCCTGGACGACGAAGCCCAGGCCGTCCCAGTCCGCCAGGGCGGGATCGGCGGCCAGGGCGGCGAGCAGGTCGAGGGACAGTTCGAGCCGGTCCGCCTCTTCGGCATCGATGTTGAGGCCCAGGTCGTACTGGCGGGCCCGGGCCGCCAGGTCGCCCAGGCGTGGCAGCAACTCTGCCATCACCCGGGCGCGCTGGGCGGTGGCGTAGCGGGGATGGAGGGCCGAGAGCTTGATCGAAATGCCCGGCCCGCCCTTGACGCCATGCCGCCCCGCCTCGGGCCGGGAGCGGGCGGCGGCGCCGATGGCCTCGATGGCGTCGGCGTAGGCGCCGGCATAGCGGCGGGCATCGGCCTCGGTGAGGGCGGCCTCGCCGAGCATGTCGTAGGAATGGGTATAGCCCCGGGCCTCGCTGGCGGTGCTGCGGGCCAGGGCCTCGCCGATGCCGCGGCCGAGGACGAACTGCTGGCCGAGCAAGCGCATGGCGTAGTCCACGCCATGCCGCACCAGGGGCTCGCCGCCCCGGGCGAGGGCCCGGGTCAAGGCGCTGGACAGGGCCCCGGCGCTGACGGTGGATACCAGCCGGCCGGTGATCATCAGCCCCCAGGCGGCGGCATTGACGAACAGGGAGGGGCTGTGGCCCAGGTGGGCGCGCCAGTCGCCCCGGCCGATCTTGTCCCGGATCAACCGGTCGGCGGTGGCCCGGTCGGGGATACGCAGCAGGGCCTCGGCCAGGCACATCAGGGCAATGCCTTCCTGGCTGGACAGGGAGAATTCCTGCATCAGGCTGTCCATCCCGCTGGCCCGGCTGCGGGCCTGGCGCACCGCCCGGACCAGCTGCGCCGCCTGGCGGGTGATGGCCGGGCGCAGGGGGCCGAGCAGGGGCGCCACCTCGTCCACCAGAGCGGCCACGCAGGCCGCCTCGTCACGCCGGTGGGCGTCGGCGACGGCCCGGCGCAGGGGCGCCAGGTCGGGGGCGTCGGGCGGCGCGCCGTCCCGGCGGTCGGCAAAGGACTGGACGGGCTGGACGGATTCGGTGGGCATTGGCGTCCTCGGCGAAAGGATGCGGAAAGAGCCTTGTTCTGGATGATTCCCCGTGGCGTTCACCACCCGGCGTAGATGCCCCCGGGACGCCCATCGTCCCACGCAGCCGCGCCGGGCACCATCCGCGCGCCGCCGGCCGCTCCGCTCAATCGCGCCCGGTGAGCTGCTTCAGGTCGGCGATCACCTCGGCGCTGTGCTTCGAGGTGTCCACGCTCAGGTAGGTGCGGGCGATGCGCCCGTCCGGCGAAATCAGGAAGGTGTAGCGCTTGGCGAACTTGAACACCACCCAGTCGGAATATGCCCCATAGGTCTTGGCCACCGCGCCCCCGACGTCGGCGAGCAGGGGGAACGGCAGGCCATGCTTCTTGGCGAAGGCGGCATGGGAGGCGGAGTCGTCCACGCTCACCCCCACCACCTTGGCGCCCAGGGCCTGGAGCTGGACCCAGTCGTCGCGGAACTGGCAGGCCTCCTCGGTGCAGCCCGGGGTGTCGTCCTTGGGATAGAAGTACAGCACCACCCAGTGCCCGCGCAGGCTTTGCAGGGACACCGGCTTGCCGGTGGCATCGGGCAGGGTGAAGTCGGGCGCCATCTCGCCGCTCTCGGGCGGACGGGGCGCTTTTTCCGCGGCGGCAACGCGCAGGGCGAGCAAGACTCCGGCGACGACGACAACGGCCAGCAGCAGGGTTTTCATGGGCGGATCCGGGCGATGAGAAATGAAAACAACATGGAGAAAGAAGGAGGGCTTGAAGGGAAGGACCGGCGCTCCCGCCACCGGTTCCCATGGTGCCGGATTTTGCCCCGCCGCCCCGGGCGGCTACAATACGCGCCGCATCGCCCAGCCGCCTGCCCTCTCCGTAGTTCAATGGATAGAACGAGCGCCTCCTAAGCGCTAAATACAGGTTCGATTCCTGTCGGGGAGACCATCGCGACACCCGCCCGAAGCCCGCGCCACGCGGGCTTTTTCGTTGCTGGACGTGGCCTCTTCGGCGGCACTTTCCCGGTGCCCCAGTAGTTCAACGGGTGGGGCGCCATCCTGGACGCAGTGGGTGCGAAATACCGGGTCTGCCGCGCCGTGTTGCGGCCCCTTTCCGATCCACCGGCGCCGGTGCCAAAACCGGTGCTTCCCCGCCTCAGCCCCGCTGTGCCGCCAGCCGTGCCAGTTCCGCGGCCACCCGTTCGATCACCGGGCCCCATTGCCCCCGGCCGTTCTGGCGGAAGAGGCGGGTCGTCCCCGGGTACCAGGGGCAGTCGTCCCGCCCCGCCAGCCAACGCCAGTCGGGCAGGTCGTCGGCCAGCAGCACCCAGCAGGGCTTACCCAGGGCGCCGGTCAGATGGGCCATGGCCGTGTCGACGCTGATCACCAGGTCGAGGCCGGCAACGATGGCGGCGGAATCGCCGAAATCGGCGATCTCCCGGCCCAGGTCGAGCAATGGCAGCCCGGCCGGGGGATGGGCCGCCTCTTCCTCGCCGGCGCCTTTTTGCAGGCTGACGAAGCTCGCTCCCGCCACCGCCCCAAGGGGGGCCAGCACGTCCAGCCCCGGCAGGGAGCGGGCGGCGTCGTTCTCGAACCGGGGATTGCCCTTCCACACCAGCCCGACCCGCAGCCCCCGGCCCGGCAGCCGGGCGTTCCAGTAGCCGATCCGTTCCGGCGGCGGCGCCAGGTAGGGCAGCGCTGCCGGGATCGTCTCCAGGCGGGTGCCGCAAGCCAGGGGCAGGGAAAAGGGAAAGGTCCAGAAGTCCCAGTGTTGACCGGGGAGCGGCTCGCCCAGGGCCACCAGCTGGTCGACGCCGGCCAGGCTGGCGAACAGGGGCTTGAGGGCCGGCTGGCAGAGCAGGGTGACGTGCTTGGCGCCCCGGGCCTTGAGCAGGGGGACGTAGCGGCAGAACTGGATCATGTCGCCGTGGCCTCCCTCGACCCCGATCAGGATCGACTTGCCGTCCAGGTCTTCCCCCCGCCAGGGCGGGCAGCCCAGGTGGGGCGTGCAGTCCAGCAGCCATTCCCGGGCTTCCATGTGGTGCCAGCCTTCTTCGTAATCGCCCCGCAGCAGCAGTAGGTAGGCCAGGTTGTAGCGGGCCTTGGCGTAGGCCGGGTCCAGCCCCATGGCGGTGCGGTAGCACTGCTCCGCCTCGCGGTGGCGCTGCCGGCTGACCAGCACCACCCCCAGGTTGGACCAGGATGCCGGCAGGTGGGGCGCGATCCGGACCGCCTCCTGGAGCACGTCCTCGGCCTCGGCCAGGCGCCGGCGGCGGAACAGGAACAGCCCCAGGTTGAGGTGGGCTTGCAGCCAGGCTGGCGCCAAATCCCGGGCGCGGCCCAGGCAGGTTTCCGCATCGCCCAGGTTGCCCCGCTGTTCCAGCGCCAGCCCCAGGTTGCTCAGGGCCTCGGCATAGTTCGGGTCCAGGTGCAGTGCTTCGCGGAGGAAATCCTCGGCCCCGTCCAGGTCGCCGTTTTCCAGCCGCAGGGCGCCTTCGGCGCACAGCAGGGCGACGCTGCCGCCCAGCACGAAATCGTCCCCGTCCGGCGGACGGCCGGCGTCATGCGAATCGGCATGGGACGAAGGGGCGGAGGTCGGTTGCGCGGAATTCATGGCGTTGAGGCTCGGGCGCCACCCACAGTCCGGCCCCGGGAAGGGGACAACGGCCTGCCCGGCGCCCATGACGTTGTGCATTCGATGATAGGAGAAGAATGGCCGCAAGAGTACTGGAAAGCGGCCTTCCGCTTACGTTTGTAAGCGATCTTTTACACGCCCGCCCGGGTCGTCGTCCCAGGCGAAGGTGGGTAGAATCGCCCTGCTCGGGCACTGCCCCGTGCCCGACGCAATCCACGACCGCCATGACCACGCCCGCCACCCGGGAAGCCCGGGAACACGAACTCACGCTCCACGTCTTTTCCATTTCCGCCGGCCTGGTGGGGGTCTGCCTGACCGGCCTAGGCCTGATCAAGGTGATCACCCAGCGCAGCCAGATGGGCACCCTGGCCGACGACCTGCAGGCCGGGGACGCGGCCCTCTTCATGTGCTGCTGCTTCTTCGCCTTCTGGTCGTTCAAGACCCGGCACACCCGCCTGCGCCAGATGCTGCGCAATGTCCTCGATGGCCTGTTCATGCTCGCCCTGGCCCTGATGGTCGGGGTCTGCGGAGTGATCGTCTATGTCCTCGTCTGACGCCGCGCTCACGCCCGGCGCCCCGCAAGCCGCTCCCCGCGGGCTGCGCGCCATCGCCGCCATGGAGGCGCTCAAGGGCGCCCTGGTGCTGATCGCCGGCTTCGGCCTGTTGTCCCTGCTGCACCAGGACGCCCAGTCCGTGGCCGAGCACCTGGTGCACCACCTGCACCTGAATCCGGCGCGCCGCACGCCGCGCATCTTTCTCGAACTGGCCTCCCACGTCACCGACCAGCGTCTGTGGGGCCTGGCGGCCCTGGCCGCCCTCTACGCCTCGCTACGCTTCCTCGAAGCCTTCGGCCTGTGGCGCGGCTACGCCTGGGCCGAGTGGCTGGGCGCGGTGAGCGGCGGCATCTACGTCCCCCTGGAAGTGATAGAACTGGCCCGCCACGCCACCGCCCTGAAATTCGCCACCCTGGGCTTCAACCTGGTGGTGGTGGTGTACCTGGCCTGGGCGCTGTGGCGCCGCCGCCAGCAGCCGCCCCTGGCCGAAAGCCCCCGCTAGGCCGTCGCGCCGCCCCGTTCGAGCTGGATCACCAGATCGGCGCGATGGCCGTTCCACTCCAGGGGAACGGCCAGGGAGCGGCAGGCATCGCCCCGCAGCAGCGCCACCGGCGCACCGGCCCAACGGTGGTAGGCGGCGGGGACCGAAACGTCCAGGGATTCCCCGAAGTGGCGGCGGGCGCGGCCCGACAGAAGGCAGGCAATTTCGCCGACGATATCCGAATGGCGTTCGTCGCCATGGTCCGGCACGCCGGCAAGATGCAGCACCTGGGCGAGCATCGCCCGGGGTGCGCAGAAGCACACGGTGCCCCGCCAGCCGCCGGACAGGGTGATCAGCCCGTTGAAGTCGTTCCACAGCCGCTCCGCCCCCGTCGCCAACGGATAGGCCGCGCGCACCCGGGCGGCCTGGCCGGTGGCAGTGTGGAAATAGTCGACCAGGGCTTGGGAAAACACGCCGAGGTCATCCGGCGCGAGATCGGGATGGGGCATCGGTTCATCGACTCCATGACAGGCAGGGCGCCGATACCGGACGGATACCAGACCGGGACCGGCCATGGGCAGTTGCGGAACAGCAGGCCGGACATGGAAATCCCCTCTTCTCCGGCCCAGCCTCGTTGCCTAGGCTCTGGTGGCATGCTGCAAGCGGCCCATCCTGCCCGGGGGAAATTGCGGCTTAGTGACAGGTTCCTGACATTTCCTGTCAGCCTGCCCCCGTAGAATGGGCGCCGGCCTCCACGCTTCCCACGCCCTCCGTTTACCGATGCCCGCCGCCCCCGCCCGCCGCCTGCGCCGCTCCGCCGGACTCCTGGCGGCCCTCGCCCTGCTCGCAGCCGCCGGCCACGCACCCGCCGCCGGCACGCCGCGGGCGCCCCGGGCCGCCGGGCCATCGGTCAGCGCCGACCTGATCTGGGACACCCGGGCCCGCCGGGCCCTGACCCGGCAGGAACTGGAAGCCCTGCTGGCGCGCGCGCCCTACGTGCTCCTCGGCGAGGTGCACGACAACCGGGAACAGCACCGCCGCCAGCGCGAGTTGCTGGCCGCCATGCTCCAGTCCGGCCGGCGGCCGGCCCTGGTCATGGAACAGTTCGACAGCGAGCACCAGCACGCCCTGGAGGCGGCCCAGCACCGCCCCGAAGCCAGCCCCGAAACATTGCGCGACGCCGGGCGCTTTTCCACAGGATGGTCCTGGCCGGATTACGCGCCCCTGCTGTCCCTGGCCGTCGACCACCGACTGCCGGTGCGGGCCGGCAACGTGTCCCGGGAACGGGCCCAGCCGGTAGCCCGCCAGGGCTTCGCCGCCATTCCCGCCGACGAGCGCCGCTTGCTGGCCCTGGACGCGGGCTGGAGCGACGGCCAGGAACAAGCTCAACGCCAGGAGATCATCGACGGCCACTGCGGCCAGCTCGACAGCGATGCCGGGCGCCTGCTCGCCGCCCGCCTGGCGGCCATCCAGCGCTGGCGCGACGGCATGCTGGCCGAGGCCCTGCTGGAAAGCCCCGCCGATCAGGGGGGCGCCGTGGCTATCCTGGGTAACGGCCATGCCCGCCGCGACCTGGGGGTGCCGAACCGCACCGCCGCCCGAGGACTGCCCCCCGGTGCCATCCTGGCCATCGGCCAGATCGAATGGCGCAACGGCGTCACCAACCCGGCCGCCTATCCGGAGGCCCGGCCGGAACGCTACGACATCGTCTGGTTCTCGCCCCGGGAAGAGCGCCCCGACCCCTGCGCCAGTTTTGCCATGCCCAAGCGGCCGGCCGCCGGAGGCGACAAACCCTGACCTCCGCGGCCTGGCGCCAGCACGCCAGCACCAATGAAAACGGGGGCCGCAGCCCCCGTTTTCATTTACCCGGAAACCCGCGTCACACCCGGAAGCGGGCGATGGTCTGGCTGACTTCCTCGGCCAGGTGGTCGAGCTGCTGGGCGCCGGTGGAGGTGTTCTCGCTGGCGGCGTGGTTCTCGTCGGTCATCTGGGCGATCGATTCGACGTGCTTGGCGATCTCCTGGCTGGCCGCTCCCTGCTCCTTGAGGGCGTTGCTGATCTCGGTCACCGCGTTCACCACCTTTTGCACCGCTTCGCGGATTTCAGCGATGCGGTTGCCGGCGTCGTTGGCCAGGGACTGGCCTTCGTTCACCTGGGTCACCACCTGCTGCATCTCGCGCACCGCGCCGTTGGCCGCCGCCTGGATCTTGCCGATCAGCTGGCCGATGTCGCCGGTGGACTTGGTGGTGCGCTCGGCCAGCTGGCGCACTTCGTCGGCCACCACGGCAAAACCGCGCCCGGCCTCGCCGGCCCGGGCCGCTTCGATGGCGGCGTTCAGCGCTAGCAGGTTGGTCTGGTCGGCAATTTCCTTGATCACCTGGACCACGGCGGAAATCTGCTGGGATTCCTGGCCCAGGGTCTCGATCACCTGGGCGGCCTCGCCCACCGAGGAGGCGATGCCCTGCATGCCGCCCACGGTCTCGTCGATGATCCTCCCCCCTTCGTTGGAGATGTCGCCTGAGGTGCGCGCCAGATCCATGGCCGCTGCCGAGTTGTCGGCCACCAGGTTGATCGATACGGTCATCTGCTCGACCGCCGCCGCCATGCTGGAGGTGGAGCTGCTCTGGTTGGCCGAACTGAGCGCCACTTCCTGGGCCGCGTTGGCCACCGTGCTCACCGAACCGCGAATCTCGCCGACGTGGCTCTGGATCTCGCGCAGGGAGTCCTGGACGCTGCCGATCAGCGTATTGAAGGCGCCGACCATGGCGCCGATCTCGTCCTGGCTGACCACCGGGATACGGCGGGTGAAGTCGTTGTGGGCGGAAATGGCTTCAATCACCTCCTGGGTCGCTTTGAGCGGCCCCATGATGGCTCGGAACACCGAAAAACTGACCAGCAGCAGGATGACGACCCCGGCGGCGGCAACCACGATATCGGCAGTCTGCATCTCGGCAGCCGTGGCTTCGGCGGCCTTGCCCTGGACCCCGGCGTTGTCCACGTTGATCTTGACCAGGGCATTGAGCTTTGCCTCCGCCTCCTGGTAGAGCTTGCCCTGGCCTGCACCGGCCTTGTGGAAATCGGCGAACAGGGCCCGGTATTCGGCCTCGCTACCGCTCTTGGACAAGGCATCCAGGATCGCATCGCGCTTCTCGCCCCCGCTCCGCCAGGCGTTCCAACTGGCCTGGAAACTCTCCCAGGTCTTGCGTTCCTCATCGGTCATGGGCAGGGCCGCATACTTGGCCAGGGCATCCTCGGCCCGCTTCCACGCGGCCTTTTTCATCTCCAGGGATTTGGCGATTCCTTCGCGGGCCCGGTCGGAAAACTCCCGCTCCCACCCAGCCGCTTCGAACGCGCGCCGGGAAATATCCGTCTGGGCCTCGCTGGCCGTGAGCAGTTGAATGGCCGAGGGCATGCAATTGCTGGCGACTTCGGTCAGTCCCTTCTCAGTCTGCTTGACTCCATACAGCCCGGCTCCACCCACCAGCAACAATGCCAGTACGCCGCCAACGATAAGCAACAGTAATTTTTGTTTGATGGTCATTTTTAGTCTCGACTCCGCATCCCTGAAATTATTAGGTGCCTACTGAAGGCAACAGTCCGATTCTAGGGCTTTTGCCGAACCTGCTGGCGTCCGCTCCGACGACCGGCGAAAAACCTATGGGACAATGCCCTCCCCTGCCGGGGCTTCGCTCCCGGCGCTGTCGACCGATTCCTTGCCCTGCCATGCTGCGCCGTTCCCTCGATTACGACCTAAGCCACCCCATCGACATCAGCGAATCCTCCGGCGTGCGCTACCTGCACTTCGGCTCGGACTGGGTCCAGGGCGCCATGCGCATCCGCCGCCCCTACGACCTGGAGCTGGCCTACACCCGGGAGATGATGGCCGGGCTGCTGCTGCGCGGCGACGGCGAAGCCTGCCCGGAGCCCGCCGGCGGCTGGCCCCGCTCGGTGCTGCAGATCGGCCTGGGGGCCGCCTCCCTGACTCGCTGGCTGCACCACCATGTGCCGGGGGCCAAGCTGACCGTGGTGGAGATCAACCCCCGGGTGGTGGCCATGGCCGACCACATGTTCAAACTGCCGGAAGAATCGGAACGGCTGGAGATCGTCATTGCCGACGGCGCCGACTTCATCGCCGAGGCCACCCGGGCCTGGGACTGGATTCTCGTCGACGGTTTCGACCCGGACGCCCGCACCGGCCGGCTGGGAGACGAGACCTTCTTCGCCGCCTGCATGAAGCACCTGACCCGGCGCGGCCTGCTCACGGTGAATCTACTCGGGCGCAACCGGGGGTTCATGGGTAGCGTGGAGCGGCTGCGCAACGCCAGCGCCGGCCGCTCGGTGGTCTTTCCCTCCTGCGACAGCGGCAACGCGGTGGCCTTCGCGGCGACAGGCGATCCGGTGGCCGAGCCCCTGGTCGACCTGCGCCAGCGCGCCCAATCCCTCAAGGCCGCCACTGGTCTGGACCTGCTGCCCACCCTGTCGCGCCTGGAGCAATCGGGCAGCCTGGTGGGCGACGCCCTGGTGTTCTGACCCGGACCTAGCCCAGCCGGTCTTCGCCGAATTCGGCCTGGATGCGCTCGACCGCCTCGCGCTGGTCGAGCAGGGCCGCCACGCAGTCCGGGTCGAACTTGGGCCCGGACTGGCGCAGCAGCAGGCCGAACGCCTCGTCGTTGCTCCAGGCCTCCTTGTAGGGGCGCTTGCTGGTAAGGGCGTCGAACACGTCCGCCACGGCGCAGATGCGCGCTTCCAGGGGAATCGACTCCCCCGCCAGGCCCAGGGGGTAGCCCAGGCCGTCCGGGGTCTCGTGGTGGTGCAGGGCGATGTTGCGCAGCATGCCGGTGTGGGGCAGCCCGGCCAGACCGAACTGTTCCAGCATGGTGTCCACGATCTCCGCTCCCTTCACCGTGTGGGCCTGGATCGCCAGGAATTCGTCGTCGGTGAGGCGGCCGGGCTTTTGCAACAGGTCGTCGGGTACGGCGATCTTGCCGATGTCGTGAAGCGGGGCGAACTGGAAGACGTACTCGACGAAGGCATCGTCCCGCTCGTGCTGCGCCGCCACCTGCCGGGCGATCAGGCGGGAGTAGTGGGCCATGCGCTCCAGGTGGCTGCCGGTCTCGAAATCGCGACACTGGGCGATGTGGGTGACGGTGCGCACCGCCGAGAGCAGGGTGCGCACGCACACCAGTTCGGCCACCACCATCAGGCAGAGCAGGTGGCCCACCATGTTCAGGTAGTCGAGGGCCGGCTCGGTGAACACCCAGGGGGTGCGCGAATTGAAGAACAGGAAGCCGGCCAGTTCGCCGTGATTGACCAGCGGCATGGTGTAGCTGGCGGCGTAGCCCTGGCCCCTGATGCGCCGGCTGTGCTCGGCCTGGATCACCGCGTAGGCGCTCAGATCCTGCACCACCCGGGGCTTGCGGCTCAGGGCGATCTCGGACAGGGAGCGGGAGGCCGCCAGGGGGCTTTCGTAGAACGACAGGGGCTCGTCGCCACCGGAGGAATGCACGAAGGTCTTCAGCCGGTCGCTCAGGGGGTCGTAGGACACCACGGCGATGCGCTCGACGAAGGGCAGGCGCTCCCGCACCAAGGCGTGGAGACGGCGCAGGCGCGCGGCCAGCGGTGCAGGGTCGTGCACGATGTCGAGCAGGGTTTCGTGGTTGAACACCGGCGCACCGCCCGCGACGGCGGCCATGGCCGCTGCACCTGTCGTCGAAACCGCATCCTGGACCATGACCATTCCCTTTCCGATCGGCGACCGTCACCCCGGTGACGGAAGGCTGGGAATTATTCCCAACCCCAGCCAAGACCACAATATCGATATGGAATCATCGGACGCCACCGGCATCCGGCTTTCACCGGCCCCTGCCCGCCAAGCCAGGCAGGGCGCGCCCCCCGCCGGTCGGCGGGGACGCTCCTGTGGTTTACACGTAGCTTGCATTGCACCGCCGCACCAGCTATAAAAAACGAGTGCCCTCACCGAAAACGTCCGACAAAGAGGCGCACTTCCTAAAACACCATAAAGCCTTCCCTGCTGTCTGGCCTGCCGATCCGAACCACACCGTTTCGGGCGGCCCATTCAATCTGCAACGGAACGAGGCCCGGCCCGACTGGGGTGCGGGAACCCTTCCGAGGAGGTCGAGATGCTGTCACTGAAGGAATGCATGGAATTCAGCGATCTGGACGTCGATGAAGTCGCCGCCGTCGCCCATCACGAACACGTTCCCGATATCGTGGCCACCGAAATGGCCAATGAAATGCTGCAATCCACCGAAGGGCTATGCTGTCTGCACACGATGTTGCTGGACGACATCGAAAGCGCCCTGAATCACGCAGACTACGAGCTTGCCCGCGAACTGGTGGGTCACTACCAGCAGTTCTGCCACCGCCATCCCTTGCCGTAAGAAGCATCGCCATCGCCACACTCCGGCGATCCACCGCGCTGCGGCGCGCCCGGTTCCGCCGGCCGGGTACGAAATCATCGTTCCCGTTACTCGAATCCGTCTTTTCCGGTTCCCTCCGTACCCCTCGCGACGAGGGGCTTCATGTCGGCGTGCAGCCGGCAGGGCAGCGGCGGCACGGGTTTCCTGCCCGGCTGCCGCTCCCGCTTTTACCCCCTCTACTTTCGTATCCCCCCTCCTCTCCGGCCTCACGCCGCCAAGGGCTGGGGGTGGCGCTGCTTTTCGTAGAGGAAGGTGAGCACCGCCTGGCGGCAGGCCAGGTAGGTCGGATCGGCGGCCAGGGCCAGCCGGTCCCGGGGGCGGGCCAGGGGCACCGGCAGAATTTCGCCGATGGTGGCCGCCGGGCCGTTGTTGAGCATCACCACCCGGTCGGCCAGCAGCACCGCCTCGTCCACGTCGTGGGTAACCATCACCACCGTGGCCCGGGTGGCCTCGCAGATCTTCAGCAACTCGTCCTGCAACTTGGCCCGGGTCAGGGCGTCCAGAGCGCCGAAGGGCTCGTCCATGAGCAGCACCTTGGGCTCCATCGACAGGGCCCGGGCGATACCGACCCGCTGCTTCATGCCTCCGGAAATCTCGTGGGGGTACTTGGCGGCGGCGTGGGCCAGCCCCACCAGGGCCAGGGCGGCGTCGGTACGGGCCTTGAGCCTGGCCTTGCCTTCCTTGGCGCCAAATACTTTCTCCACGGCCAGGTGGATGTTGCCGAAGCAGGTCAGCCAAGGCAGCAGGGAATGGTTCTGGAACACCACCGCCCGCTCCGGGCCGGGCTTGGCGATCTCGCGGCCGTCGCAGATCAGGGCGCCGGCGGTGGGCACGGTCAGGCCGGCGATCAGGTTGAGCAGGGTCGATTTGCCGCAGCCGGAGTGGCCGATCAGGGTGATGAACTCGCCCTTGGCAATAGCCAGGTCGATGTCGCGCAGGGCGACGAAGCGGCCCTGCTTGGTGGCGAAGGCCTGCTCCACCCCCTGGAGGTGGACGAACTTGTCGGCGTGGCGGTCGATGGGTGTTGCGCTAACCATGGCAGCGTCTCCTGAAAGGGGGGAATCAGCGGGATTCGAAGGTGAAGCGCTTGGCCAGCAGCATCAGGCCCTGGTCGAGCAGCAGGCCGACGATGCCGATGACGCCGATGGCGATGAGGATGTGGGCGACGTTGAGGTTGTTCCACTCGTCCCACACCCAGAAACCGATGCCGACGCCGCCGGTGAGCATCTCCGCGGCGACGATCACCAGCCAGGCCACGCCGATGGACAGGCGCACCCCGGTGAGCACGGCGGGCAGCACCGCCGGCAGGAGGATGCGGGTGAACACCTGCCATTCGGACAGGGCCAGCACCCGGGCCACGTTCAGGTAGTCCTGGGGCACCTGCTTCACCCCGGCGGCGGTGTTGAGGATCATCGGCCAGATCGAGCAGATGAACAGGGTCCAGGTGGCCGCCGGGTCGGCCTTCTTGAACACCAGCAGGCCGATGGGCAACCAGGCCAGGGGCGACACCGGGCGCAGCAGGCTGATGATGGGCGAGAGCATGCGCGCCAGGAAATCGAAGCGGCCAATGAGAAAGCCGAGGGGAATGCCCACCGCCGCGGCGATGCCGAAGCCGATGCCGACCCGTTGCAGCGAGGCCAGCACGTTCCAGCCGATGCCCTGGTCGTTGGGGGTGTTGCGGTAGAAGGGGTCGCCAAACAGCTTGACCGCCTCCTGCCAGGTGGCCACCGGCCCGGGGATGCCGCTGCCGCCCGAGAGGGTGGCGACGTACCAGATGGCGACGAAGGCGGCCAGGCCGAGCAGGGGCGGCAGCACCGCCTTGACCAGGCGCAGAAGGGCGTCGCTCCCTTGGCCCTCCTTCCCCATCTTGCCGGAAAGCAAGGCGGGACGCGGGGTTTCAGAGGGTGTGGCCGGAGCGCTAGATTCCATGCGGCTCTCCAATGGGGATGCCTGAAGATTTGCGTCCAGCCTCGCTTCCAGGGCAGGGGGGGGTTGCCGTCGGTGGGGCGGCGGCGGCCGGATCGCCCAGGGGCAGGGCGTCGGCGGTGGCGCTGTAGGTGGTCATGGCGGACTCCTTCTCATGCAATCAATTCGGTGGTGCAGCGCGGGGCGGGGCGGGCAGCTCGCGTCGTCCTGCCCGCCCCGCACGGAGCAACCCATCGCAGTCAGGCGTGGACCTTGAAACCGTCGGCGTACTTCTTCGGGTCCTTGCCATCCCAGACCACCCCGTCGATCAGCTTCGAGGTGCGCATCTCGCTCTTGGGCAGGGCCACGCCGGCGGCCTGGGCCCCCTGGGTGTAGAGGTCGATGCGATTCACCTTCCTGGCCACCGCCAGGTAGTCCGGGTGTTCCTTGAGCAGGCCCCAGCGCTTGTGCTGGGTGAGGAACCACATGCCGTCGGACAGGTAAGGGAAGTTCACCGTCCCGTCGTTGAAGAATTTCATGTGGTTCTTGTCGTCCCAGCTCTTGCCCAGGCCATTGCTGTAGCGGCCCAGCATCCGTTCCAGGATCACCTCGGGGTCGGTGTTCACGTAGGACTTCTGGGCGATGGTCTCGGCGGTGGCGCGCCGGTTGGCGAGCGACCCGTCGATCCAGCGGCTGGCGTCGAGAATGGCGGCGATCATCGCCCGGCTGGTGTTGGGGTGCTTGCTGGCGAAGTCGGCGGTGGTGCCCAGCACCTTCTCCGGGTGATCCACCCACACCTCCTGGGTGGTCACGGCGGTAAAGCCGATCTTGTCCATGATCGCCCGGTTGTTCCACGGCTCGCCGACGCAAAAGCCGTCCATGTTGCCCACCCGCATGTTGGCCACCATCTGCGGCGGCGGTACGGTGATGGTCTTCACGTCCTTCAACGGGTTGATGTCGTGGGCCGCCAGCCAGTAGTACAGCCACATGGCGTGGGTGCCGGTGGGGAAGGTCTGGGCGAAGGTGAGTTCGGCGCCGGCCCCGGGCTTGCCGGCGATCAGCTTCTTCAGGCTGGCCCCGTCGGTGACGCCCAGGTCGCGCAGCTTGTTGGCCAGGGTGATGGCCTGGCCGTTCTGGTTGAGGCCCATCAGCACCGCCATGTCCTTCTTCGGCCCGCCGACGCCCATCTGCACGCCATAGACCAGGCCGTAGAGGACGTGGGCGGCGTCCAGCTCGCCGTTGACCAGTTTGTCGCGCACGGCGGCCCAGGAGGCCTCCTTGCTCGGGATGATCTTGATGCCGTACTTCTCGTCGAACTTGTTCACCGCCGCCATCACCACCGAGGCGCAGTCGGTAAGGGGAATGAAGCCGATGCGCACCTCCTTCTTCTCCGGTGCGTTGGCCGTGCCGGGAACCGGCCCGGCGGCCCGGGCCTCGCCCGGCACCAGACTGCCCACCCCGGCGCTCACCCCCATCCCCAGCACGCCGGCGCCGGCGGACAGGCGCAGCCCGGCGGTGAGGAAGGAACGGCGTTCGGCATTGATGGCGGCCGGCATGGCAGCGTCGGCGGCGTCGGCAGCGGGAAAGCGATTCAAGCGGTTCATGTGCGGCTCCCTGGCAGATGGAAAAACAGGCGTCCGGGTAAAAAAGACGGCGTCACACCCCGGCAGGAGGAGGTGTTCCGCCGGGATGGACGCCGTTGTCCAAGCCACTCGACCGCGCCGCCCTTGGCACGGTCGATCCTTATTTAGCAACCGCCGTGCCACTCGCCAAAAAAACCCGCAACCCGTTGTTTACAAATGGTTTACAAACCTCCGGCGGCTCTCCTGGAAAAACGGCTCCGGCACCCGAACCGTGCCTTTTCCTGACCGTCACCTGCCGCCATGCACAAAAACGGGGAGGCAATTCCGGCCCGTTCCCAGCTCACGGGGCAACGCCCCCCGCCCCGGCCGGACAAAGCCGGGCAAAAAAAGCGGGCTCCCGCAGGAGCCCGTTCAAGGTGAAACGGAGGAGATCACTACGCGAAGATCGCGTCACAACAACAACCGCGCCGTTTCCAGCACGTTCTGCGCCACTGTCCCGATAGGCTGGCCCCGATCCATGGCCAGCTTGCGGAGCAGCTTGTAGGCCTCGTCTTCGTCGAGGCCCTTGAGCTTCATGAGCAGCCCCTTGGCCTGTTCCACCAGGCGCCGCTCGGACAATTTCTTCTGGGTTAGCACCAGCTCCCGCTTGAGGGCCTGTTCGGCCTCGAAGCGGGCCAGGGCCACGTCCATCACCGGCTTGACCCGGGCCGGTTCCAGGCCGTCCACCACGTAGGCGGCGACGCCGGCCTTCATGGCATCGCGGATGCAGTCCTGGTCGCCCTCGTCGGCGAAGATCACCACCGGCCGGGGCATGTCCCGGTTCATGGCCGCCAGGTGCTCCAGGGTGTCCCGGGACGGGTTGTCGGTGCCGATCAAGATCATGTCGGGCTTGAGGACCTCCACCTGGCGCGCCAAGTCCTCGGCCCCAGCCAGCACCGCCGCCACCTGGCAGCCGGCCATGGCCAGGCCGGCGCACAGCTCGGCGCCGCGACGGTGCGACTCGTCGATCACCAGCACCCGCAGGGCAGCCGTAGCGGCAGGAGGAGAAAGGGGCTTCATGGGCGAGAAAAACGCGGCACGGGATCGGAAGCGGAAATTCAGGACTCGGGAGTCGAGACCCGCCGGCCTGGGCCGACGGGTGGTTCGCCAAGCATTCAGCAAGACCCGGGCCAGAAACCCGTTTCTTTTAAATCAAGGCGTTGGCAAATCCCCAGGGCCGTTCCCGAATAATCCGCGCACCAATACGGTGCCGCGCCCGGTCCCCACGCCCGGCCTTGGCACGGCTACGGGGTGGCGCCAGGCCCGCAGGTGCCGCGGGCGGCGGAACGGGATGATCAGGCCGCCGAAACGATGCCCGGGATGGCGTCCAGTTGCGCCAGGGCATGGCCGGCCATGGCCGCCACCACGGCGGGGGCTTCGCCCACCGGCGGCGCCAGGTCGAGGCGCAGGCCCGGATGGCGGGCGCGCAGGGCGTCGAGCAGCAGGGGCAGATCGCGCTTGAGGTGACCGCCCTGGGCGATGAACAGGGGCACCACGGCGATGTGGCGGATGCCCTCGCCCACCAGGGCATCCGCGCAGGATTCCAGGCCCGGGGCCATGAATTCGAGAAAGGCCAGCTCGACCCGGGTGCCGGGGGAGCGGGCCAGGATGACGTCGCGCACCCGGTGCATGGGCAGGGCCCATTCCGGGTCCCGGGCACCGTGGGCGAAGAGGATGAGGGCGGGAGTGGTCATAAGGGTTCCGAGGATAGCACCGTGCACGCCCCCCGGGGGTGGCCTGCACCGGGGAGCGGCGGTCGGGTCAGACGCTCAACGCCCCAGCAGCCACAGCAGCAGGAGCAGGTTGATGCCCAGGGAAACCGCCGCCAGGCCGCGCCAAAAGGCTAGGCCGTGGCGCGCCAGCCAGGGGCGCGGGCGATGGCGGGGCACCGCATCGGGCCGGGCCGCCCCCCGTTCCAGGGCCAGGAGGAATTCCTCGGCGGTCTCGAAGCGCCCCGCCGGCTCTCGGGCCACCGCCTTGAGCAGCAGGCCTTCCAGCCAGGCCGGCACGTCAGGCCGGTAGCGCGACGGGGGAACCGGCTCGCCGAAGCGGGGATGCTGGAACGGCTCGATCTCGCCGTAGGGGTAGCGCCGGGTGAGCAGGTGGTAGAGGGTGACGCCGGCCGCGTACAGGTCGTGGCCGGGGGTGACGACAACGCCATCGAACAGCTCCGGGGCCATGAACGACGGGGTGCCCGGGGTCTCCCGCTGGGCATGACCGGCTTCGCCGCTGCCGCCCTCCCCCTCGCCGGAACTGATCGACACGCCCAGGTCGAGCAAGCGCAGCCGGCCGTCCTGGCCCAGATGGACGTTGGCCGGCTTCACGTCCCGGTGGGCGATCTCCAGGCGGTGCAGGGCAGCCAGGGCCTTGAGCAGGCGGATGCCGTGCTGCACCACCTCGGCGGCGGGGAAATGGCGGCCTGCGTCCAGGTGGTCCTGGAGGGAGGCCCCCTCGTGCCAGGTCATCAGGAAATACAGGCAGCTGCGCCGCTCTGTCGGCACCACTTGGGGAAAGAACGGGGCGACGACGCGGCGGCCGCGCCATTCCTCGGCCACCAGCCGGGCCGCCTCGTGGTGGTCCCCAGCCAGTTCCGGGCGCAGGGTCTTCATCACCAGCTGCTGGCCGGTGCGGGTGTCGCGCACCCGGTACAGGAGGGTGAGGCGCGAATCCCGCAGCACCGCCTCCACCAGCAGGCCGTCCAGGGTCTGGCCAGGCTTGAGCCGGGGCGGCAGGGGCAGGCGCGCCTCGGCCTCCAGGGAATCGAGCAGGCGGCCGCTGGGCAGGGACTGAACCGCCAGGACCACGGCGCTGGCGTTGTCGCTGCCGCCGGCGGCCAGGGCCAGGCTGGCCAACCCGGCGGCCGCCTGCTGGGGATCGGGCTGGTGCAGCAGCACCTCCCGCAACCGGGCGTCGGGCAGCATGCCCCATACGCCGTCGGTGAGCAGCAGGAAGCGGTCGCCGGCCTGGAGGGCGCCCTCGCCGAAATCCGGGGCGAGGAAGGCGTCCAGCCCCACCGCCCGGGACAGCACGTGGCGCAGTTCCGGATGTTCCCAGGTGTGGTCGCTGGTCAGGCGGATCAACTGGCCGTCGCGCAGCAGGTAGATGCGGCTGTCGCCGACGTGCACCGTGTAGTAGCGCCGCCCGCGCAGCACCAGGGCCGTCAGGGTGGTGGCCATGCCCGCCAGGGAACGGTCCCGGGCGGCCTGGGCCAGCACCCAGCGGTTGAGGGCCTGCACCACCTTGTCCAGGGCCTGGAGTACCGACCAGGTGTCCGGCGTGGCGTAGTAGTCGCTCAAGAGGCCGCGCACCGTGTATTCGGCCGCCTCCCGCCCGCCCTGATGGCCGCCCACGCCGTCGGCCACCGCCGCCATCAGCCCCTTGTGGGCCAGGATGCGGCCTTCCGGGGTGACCACGCCGCAGAAATCCTCGTTACGCACCCGGGGGCCGGTGAGGGACGCGTGCCCCACCTGCACCACCAGCCCGCCGCCTGGAACGGCGGCGGGCTGGACGGTTGGCGCGGCACCGGCGGCAGGCGCCGGGGAGGCCGAGGGGGAGGCGGGCAGGTTGGGCATGATCTTCACTCTAGAATCGCCCCGCCGGCTGCGCAGCCCCGCCAAGGTGACCGAGATGTAACAGATGTAAGCACTGTCGCCGTCAGATGCGCGCCGCCGACAGGTGGGCGGCGCCCCAGGTGGTGCGCCAGCGGGACTTCACCCCGGTCAGGCCGGCCAGGGCCACCAGGGCCAGGCCGGCGAAGGCCAGCAGCCCCGGCCCGTAGCTGCCGGTGAGCTGCCTGGAAAGGCCCAGGCTGGACGCCAGATAGAAGCCGCCGATGCCGCCGGCCATGCCCACCAGCCCGGTCATCACGCCGATCTCCTTGCGGAAGCGCTGGGGCACCAACTGGAACACGGCGCCGTTGCCCATGCCCAGGGCCAGCATGGCGGGCACGAAGGCCGCCACCGCCATCCAGGCCCGGGGCAGCCCGGTGCTGGCCAAGGCGAGGAAGAGCGCCGCCAGCAGGTACATGACGGTGAGGGTCCGCACCCCGCCGATGCGGTCGGCCAGGTTGCCGCCGATGGGCCGCACCATGCTGCCGGCGAACACGCAGGCGGCGGTGAAGTAGCCGGCGGTGCGGGCATCCAGGCCGTACTGGGCGTTGAAGTAGATGGTCAGGGACGAGGCCAGGCCGACGAAGCCGCCGAAAGTCACCGCGTAGAAAAACATGAACCACCAGGCGTCCTTGTCGCGCAGCACCTTCAGGTATTCCCCCGGGGACTTGGCCGGAGGCGCCCCCGGGGCATCCTTGGCCAGGGCCAGGTAGAGAACCAGGACCAGGCACAGGGGGATCAGGGCCAGGCCGAAGACGTTGCCCCAGCCGTGGCTGGCGGCCAGGCCGGGGGCGAACAGGGCGGCCAGGGCGGTGCCCGAGTTGCCTGCCCCGGCGATGCCCAGGGCGGTGCCCTGGTGCTCCGGCGGATACCAGCGCGAGGCCAGGGGCAGGGCCACGGCGAAGGACGCCCCGGCCACGCCGAGGAAAACACCCAGCACCAGCACCTGCTCGAAGCTGTGGATGCCGAAGCGCCAGGCCACGGCCAGGGCGGCGATCACCACCACCTGGCCGACGGCGCCGGTGCGCTTGGGCCCGAGGGAATCCACCAGCAGGCCCATCACCAGGCGCAGCACGGCCCCGGCCAGCACCGGGGTGGCCACCATCAGGCCCTTTTCGGCGTGGGTCAGGTGCAGGTCCTGGGCGATCTGCACTCCCAGGGGGCCGAGGATGACCCAGACCATGAAGGCCAGGTCGAAGTACAAAAAGGCGGCCAGCAGGGTGGGCGGATGGCCGGCCTTGAGAAAGGATTGCTTGTCCATGACGAGTCCCTCGTAACGGGATGAAAAAAGGACCGGGGCTGCGCCTAGAGCGCCAGCCACACCGCTCCGTCGTCCACCTTGACAGCAAAGGTGGCGCAGCGGCCCACGTCCGGGGCCGCGGCCTGGCCGTCGTCCAGGCCCAGGTTCCAGCCGTGCAGCGGGCAGGTCACCTGGCGGCCGTGGACGATGCCCTGGGACAGGGGGCCGCCCTTGTGGGGGCAGTGGTCGTGGAGGGCGAAGACCTGGTCGTCGGCGGTGCGGAACACGGCAATGGCGGGCTTGCCCCGGGGCTTGACCACCCGGCTGCCGAGGCGGGGGATCTCGTCCACCCGGCAGATGCGCGTCCAGGGCCCGGGGGGGCGGTCCACGGCGGTGCCGGGGATGGCCGCTGAAATGGCGATGGCGTCGTTCATGGCGTTTTCCTCAAACCTCGATGGTGGAAAATTCGTACCGCTCGGCACCCTGCACCCGTTCCAGCCAGGGGTCGGGCAGATCCTTGAGGGCGTCGATGAGGCGGGCGTAGAGCTGGCGGCGGCCTTCGCCGTCCTCGACGACGCGGCGCTTGACGTAGTCCAGGCCGACCCGCCGCACGTAATGGACGGTGCGCTCCAGGTAGAAGCCCTCTTCCCGGTAGAGCTGGAGGAAGGCGCCGGCGTATTCCTTGACCTCCTCGTCGCTCTTCACCTTGACCAGGAACTCGGCCACCTCGGTCTTGATGCCGCCGTTGCCGGCCACGTACAGCTCGTAGCCTGAATCGACGCCGATCACGCCCACGTCCTTGATGCCGGCCTCGGCGCAGTTGCGCGGGCAGCCGGAGACGGCCAGCTTGACCTTGTGCGGGCTCCACATGCCGAACAGCATGCGTTCGAGCTTGACCCCCATGTCCATCGACTTCTGGGTGCCGAAGCGGCAGTGTTCGGAGCCGACGCAGGTCTTCACGGTGCGGATCGACTTGCCGTAGGCGTGGCCCGAGACCATGCCGGCGGCGGCAAAGTCGGCCCACATTTTCGGCAGGTCGCCCTTCTTCACCCCGAGCAGGTCGATGCGCTGGCCGCCGGTGACCTTGAGGGTGGGCACGTCGTACTTTTCCGCCGCGTCGGCGATGGCGCGCAGCTCGGCCGGGGTGGTCAGGCCGCCCCACATGCGCGGCACCACCGAGTAGGTGCCGTCCTTCTGGATGTTGGCGTGGGCCCGCTCGTTGATGAAGCGGCTCTGGGGATCGTCCTCGGCCTCATGGGGCCAGGTGGAGATCAGGTAGTAGTTGAGGGCCGGGCGGCACTTCTCGCAGCCGTCCGGGGTCTTCCACTCCAAAAAGTGGCGGACGGCGGCACCGCTGGTCAGGTGCTGCTCGCGGATAGCCCGACGCACCGCCTCGTGGCCGTGGTCGGTGCAGTGGCAGATGGGCTTTTTGTCGGAGGCCGCCGGGGTATAGGCGCCGCCGATGGTAGAGGCGATGATCTGTTCCACCAGGCCAGTGCAGGAGCCGCAGGAGCCCGAGGCCTTGGTGCATTTGCGCACCTCGTCCAGGGTGAACAGGCCCTTCTCCTTGATGGCCTTGACGATGGTGCCCTTGGTGATGCCGTTGCAGCCGCACACCTCGGCGTCGTCGGCCATGGCCGCGGCGCTGTTCTGGCCCTGATGGCCCGCGTCGCCGGCCAGGGACTGGCCGAAGATCAGCCGGTCGCGCTGCTCGTGCACGTCGCGGCCGTCCTTGAGCAACTGGAAGTACCAGGGGCCGTCGGCGGTGTCGCCGTACATCACGCCACCCACCAGCTTGTTGTCCTTGAGCACCAGCTTCTTGTAGACGCCGCCGGCCGGGTCGTGCAGGACGATTTCCTCTGTGCCCTCGCCGCCCATGAAATCGCCGGCGGAAAACAGGTCGATGCCGGTGACCTTGAGCTTGGTGGAGGTGACCGAGCCCTGGTAGCGGCCGATGCCGTAGTGGGCCAGGTGGTTGGCGCACACCTTGGCCTGCTCGAACAGGGGGGCCACCAGACCGTAGGCGATGCCGCGGTGGCTGACGCACTCGCCCACGGCGTAGATGCGCGGGTCGAAGGTCTGCAAGGTGTCGGAAACGACGATCCCCCGGTTGCAGTGGATGCCGGCGGATTCGGCCAGGGCGGTGTTGGGGCGGATGCCCACGGCCATCACCACCAGGTCGGCGGGAATCTCCAGGCCGTCCTTGAAGCGGATGGCACGCACCCGGGTACCAGACTCGTCGGCGATCAGGGCCTCGGTCTGGGCCGGGATGAGGAACTTCAGGCCGCGCTCTTCGAGGGACTGTTGCAGCATGTGCCCGGCCACCTCGTCGAGCTGGCGTTCCAGCAGCCAGGGGCCGAGGTGCACCACGGTCACGTCCATGCCGCGCAGCTTGAGGCCGTTGGCCGCCTCCAGGCCGAGCAGGCCGCCGCCGATGACCACCGCGTGGCGGCGGGTCTTGGCCGCTTCGATCATGGCGTCGGTGTCGGCAATGTCCCGGTAGGCGATCACCCCGTCCAACTCGTTGCCCGGCACCGGCAGGATGAAGGGGGTTGAGCCGGTGGCCAGCAGCAGCCGGTCGTAGGGGGCAACGGTGCCGTCCTCGGCGATCACCAGGCGCTTGGCCCGGTCGATCCGCACCACCTTCTTGTTCACGTGCAGGGCGATGCCGTTGTCGGCGTACCAGGCCAGGTCGTTGAGGACGATCTCGTCGAGCTTCATCTCCCCGGCCAGCACCGGCGAGAGCAGGATGCGGTTGTAGTTGGGGTGGGGCTCGGCGCCGAACACGGTGATGTCGTAGTGGTCCGGGGCGATCTTGAGCAGCTCTTCCAAGGTGCGGCAGCCGGCCATGCCGTTGCCGACCATGACCAGGCGGGGCTTGGCGGCCGCGCCGGCGACGGGGGAGGCGGGAGCGGAGGAAGCCGTGGAAACGGAAGTGGCGGCGGACGACGGGATGGGCGCGTTCATGGCGGCGACTCCTGGTGTGCGGGCTCCGCCGCGGAGGGCGGGAGCGGTTGAAACGGGAAAAGGCGTTTCAGCACATGACGTCGATGTCACGTCGGTAGGACGTCGCGGTCGCCGTTGATCGCGAGTGGGCTGCTGATTCCGATTGAGCAACCGCCGTGCCAACCCCGGCCCCGGCGCGCGTCGCCCGGCCCAGGGCGGCGGCTGCCGCACCCTGGCCATCGCGGCCCGCCGTTCTCCGCACCAGGGCCGGGACGGAAGCCGGCCCCAGGCCGTCCCGGCGCACCACGGCGGTGCATTCCCTGTTGATCCCGCCTGCACCCGCCGCCCATTCGGACGAACCATCCCCACCGCGTGACAAACGGTGCGGCAAGGCCCATGGCAATGAACTAGAAAGAGAAAAGAGGGACTCTATTCTTATGAACACCGCGCCCGACCGGCCCCCCGACCCGCTCCCCTCTTCCGCACCTGCCGATGCAGCCTGCCGCATCGGCAGGTGCGGTTTGCGCCAGGGAGAACATCCCCGCCACACCTTGTGGGGGATGGGTGGTCTGTTGCTGCTCGCCGCCCTGGCCCTGGCCGTCTATACCCTGGTGTCTCTGCGCATGGAGACCCTGGAGGCCGGACGGCGGACCGCCGAGGTGGTGAACCTGGCCCTGGGCGAACAGATCGAGCTGACCCTCGAAGCGGTGGACCTGACCCTGAAAGGCGCCCGGGACAGCCTGTACCGCCAGGGCCGGGACGCCAGCGCCCTGAATTCTCCCCAGCGGCTGGAGGAATCCCTGCGCGACCACCGGGCCGGCGTGCCCAGCATCACCGCCCTGTTCGTCACCAACGACCACGGCGACCTGATCGCCTATTCCGGCCCCGTTCCCGGCACCCGGATCAACGTCAGCGACCGGGACTACTTCCTCGCCCAGGCGACGCGCCGGGACACGGGCCTGTACATCTCCACAGCTTTCACCGGGCGCATAAGCCAGCGCTGGCAGATCGCCCTGAGCCGCCGGCTGGAGGACGGCGGCGGCAAGTTTCTCGGCGTGATCGTCGCCGCCATCGACATCAGCTATTTCGAGACCTTTTTCACCTCCGTGCTGCCCCAGAAAGACAGCTCCGCCCTGCTCTTCCGCCAGGACGGCCGCCTGCTGGTGCGCAGCCCCCGGGTCGAATCGGCCTTCGCCCGGGACTTCCGCCATACCGAGCTGTTCACCCAGATCGACCTGCCCAAGCGCCAGGGCACCTACGAGGCCGTCAGCAACATCGACGACCGCCCCCGGCTGGTCAGCTTCCGCGTCGGCGAGCGCTTCCCGGTGATCAGCACCGTCTCCCTGGACCTGCACGAACTGCTCAGCCCCTGGCGCCTCAACGCCTGGCGGATCGGCCTCACCGCCGCCGTCAGCATCGGCCTGTTCGCCGGGCTGCTCTCGGTCATCAACCGCCAGCTGCGCCAGATGGAACGGCAGAGCGAGGAACTGGCCGCCAGCGAGGAACGCTTCCACCACCTGGTCGAGCACGGCGCCGACACCCTGCTGGTGCTCGACGAGGTCGGGCGGATCGTCGAGGCCAACCGCCAGGCCTGCACCAGCCTGGGCTACCGGCGCGAAGAACTGATCGGCTGCAACATGGACAGGATCGAGGTGAGCGCCAGTTGCCCGCCCGAGCCGGACGGGACGCCGCCGGCCGAGGACGGCACCACCACTGCCGAGGCCCGCTACCGCCGGGCCGGCGGCGAGGAATTTCCGGTGGAGGTGCGTTCGAGCACGGTGCGCCTGGGCGGGCGCCCCCTGCTGCTAATCCAGGCCCGGGACATTTCCGAGCGCAAGGCCTTGCAGGAGTTGCTCGAACGGGCCGCCAAGTACGACAGCCTGACGGGGCTGCCGACCCGGCCGGTGTTCATCGACCGGGCCGAGCAGGCCCTGGTGATGGCCGGGCGCATGCACCGCCAGGTGGGATTCCTGTTCATCGACCTGGACCGTTTCAAGGCGGTGAACGACCGGCTGGGCCACGCTGCCGGCGACGCGGTGCTCAAGGAATCGGCGGTGCGCCTGACCGCCTGCCTGCGCCAGATGGACACGGTGTGCCGCTTCGGCGGCGACGAATTCGTGGTGCTATTGCCCGAGGTGGACGGGGAAGAGGACGTGCGGGTGGTGGCGGAAAAGATCCTGCAATCCTTTTCCGAGCCCTTCCAGCTCGGGGCGGCGGCCATGAGCGTCACCGCCAGCGTCGGCATGGCCCTGTTCCCCGAGGATGGCCAGGACGCGGAAGAACTGCTCTGCCACGCCGACGCCGCCATGTACCAGGCCAAGCAGGCCGGGCGCAACGACCTGCGCGCCTACCACCCGGCCCCGGCGGCGCCCCCCGGGGAAGCCCATGAATCCTGACGGCGGCCGATCCTTGGCTATCTTGCCGCCGATTCATTAATTTTCTTCATGTATTGATCCCGGGCCGCGGGCAAACTCGGCGACTGGCGCGGACCTTCATTTTTCCAACAGCCCGATGTATTAATTTTATTAATACATTGCCCCGCCGGTCAGTGGGCCGCCGGCAGCCCTTCCACGGCGACGATGGCCTTGGCTTGGTTGAAGTCCTCGGCGTAGCCGCTAGCGTAGAGGCAGCAGGCCAGCTGGTGCAGGATGGGCAGGGGCACCGGCCCGTGCTCGTCCAGGGTGTGGCGAATCCACTGGGCGGTGGTCTTGGCGTCCGCCGCCTCGGGCAACTGGGGCAGGGACTTGAGGCTCTCGTGCTCGGCCTCGAACAAGGTGTCGCAAACCCCGTCGTGCAGGTACTCGATGCGCGGGCGGCGCTTGGGGTTGGCGAAGGCCTCCCCCTCGGTGGCGCGCAGCAGCAGGGCCCGGTTGTCGAAGCTCAGGATCACCTCGCGCATCATGTCCATGTAGGGCGGGTGGGTGGCGGCCGCCAGCAGGACGCCCTTGCCACGGAAGGGGTCGAGCATCTTCACCAGGCTGTGGGCGCTGTTGCGCAGCCCCAGGCGGCCCCGGGCCGACAGCAGGTTGGCCAGGCCGGGGGAGAACAGGGCCACCGGGGCGAAGGCCAGCTGGCGTTCGTCCAGGGCCAGCTGGGCCTGGACCAGGGTGGTGGAGGGCATGATGCCCAGTTCGCGGAAAACGTGGCCGGTGGTGACCCGGGAATAGCCTTCGAGCACGCCGTGCACCACCACCGGCACGCCGAAGCGGGCCAGCAGCAGGGCCAGCAGGGGCGTCAGGTTGGCCCCCTTGCGCGCCCCGTTGTAGCTGGGAATGACCACCGGGCGGATGCGCCCGGCGGGGACGTGCAGGGCCTGGAGCCGCTCCTGGGCGGCGGCCAGGAATCCGGCCATTTCGTCGTTGGTCTCGCCCTTCATGCGCAGCGCGATCAGGATCGCCCCCAGTTCCAGGTCGGGCACGCCGCCGTCGAGCATGGCGCCGTAGAGCTGGCGCGCCTCTTCCCGGGTCAGATCCTTGGCGCCCTCGGTCCCCCGGCCGATTTCCTTGATGAACTGGGCGAAATTCATGGCGTCTCCTCGTTTTACGTATGGGTCAGGCGGCCTGGGCCGACGTCTGGATGGCGCCATGCAGGCGGCGCAGATCGGGCACGCAGCCGCCGCAGTAGCCTCCGCATTTTAGCCGTTCCCGCACGTCATCCACGCTCTCGCCGGCAGCGAAGGCCGCCGCCAGGGTCTGGCGGTCCACGTCGGCGCACTTGCAGACGATCTCCCGGGGTGGTCCCAGGTCTGCCGGCGGGCTGGCGATGGGGGCCAGGGCGAAACGCAGCCGGGAAGCGGCCAGGCCGCTGCCGGCCAGGGCTTCGGGCAACCAGGCGCTGGCCAGGGTCTCGCCGGCCAGGCGGATCGCCACCAGCTCTCCGTCCGCCAGGGCGGCCCGCTTGGCCACGCCCCGAGCCGGATCGGCGTAGGACAGCCCGCCGGGCCGCTCCAGGCCGAAATCCCGGTCGAGCTCGGCGATCAGGCCGGCCTCCGCCGGCGCCGCCAGGGCGGCGCGCAGCACCACCACCGGGCGCTTGCCGCCGTGAAAGGCCACGCTGGCGTAGGGGAAGCGCCCCAGCCAGGCGCGGGCCCGGGCCATGGCGGCGGCGGCCTGCCCGTCCTCGACGCGCTGGATCGCCGCCAGGGGCCAGGGCAGTCGGGCGGCTTCGATGCGCACCGCGGCGTGCTTGAGTTCGGGCTGGCCGGAAATGGGATCGACGCTGGCCGGGGTCAGGGCGTTGGCCCCGGCGCCGGCCATGAAGCGCTCGCCCCAGTGCATGGGTAGCCAGGCGGTGCCGGGGCGTAGGCCGTCGTCGCCCCGGACCCGCACGACGATACTGCCCCGGCCGTTGGCCACCCGGGCCAGGCCGCCGTCGGCCACACCGACTTTGAGCAGGTCGCCGGGATGGAGGCGCAGCAGGGCTTCGTCCTCCTGGTTGAAGAGGCGCGGCACGGTGCCGGTGCGGGTCATGCCGTGCCACTGGTCGCGCAGCCGGCCGGAGATGAGGGCGAAGGGAAAGGCGGCATCGGTACGGTCCGCCGTGGCCTCGTGGCGGCAGGGGACGAAGCAGGCGCGGCCGCTGGGCGTCTGGAAACGGCCGTCGGTGTACAGCCGGGCGGTGCCGCTGCTATCGCCGGCCCGGCAGGGCCACTGCTGGGGGCCGGCGGATTCCAGGCGGTCGTAGCTCAGGCCGCCGATGTCCAGATCCCGCCCGACGGTGGTCTGCCTGTGCTCGTTGAAGATGGCTTCCGGGTCCGGGTAGGCGAACAGGGTTTCGGCCGACTGCAGCCCCAGCTCCCGCCCCAGGCGCCGGGCGAAGTCGCAGGCGATGGCCCAGTCGGCCCGGGCCTCGCCGGCCGGCGCCACGGCGGCACGCACCCGGCTGATGCGCCGCTCGGAGTTGGTCACGGTGCCCTCCTTCTCGCCCCAGGTGGCGGCCGGCAGGGCCACGTCGGCGTAGGCCAGGGTCTCGGCGTCGGCGAAGGCTTCCTGGACCACCACCAGCTCGGCGGCGGCCAGGGCCTGACGCACCTCGGCCTGGTGCGGCAGGGACTGGGCCGGGTTGGTGCAGGCGATCCACACCGCCTTGACCTGGCCGCTCTTCAGCCCGGCGAACAGGTCGATGGCCTTCAACCCCGGCCGGGGCGACAGCCAGGGCACGCCCCAGAATCTGGCGATCTCGGCCCGGTGGTCCGGATCGGCCACCTCCCGGTGCCCCGGCAGCAGGTGGGCCATGCCCCCCACTTCGCGCCCCCCCATGGCGTTGGGCTGGCCGGTGAGGGAGAAGGGACCGGCGCCGACCCGGCCGATCTGGCCGGTGGCCAGGTGCAGGTGGATCAGGGCGGCGTTGTTGTGGCTGCCGTGGGTCGATTGGTTGAGGCCCTGGCAGTACAGGGACAGGGCGGCGCCGGCCCGGGCGAACCAGCGGGCGGCGGTGGCGATGTCGGCGGCTGGCACCCCGGTGAGGGCGGCGGCGGTGTCCGGGGCATATTCGCGGACGATCTTGCCCAGAGCGTCGAAGCCTTCGGTGTGGGATTCGATGTAGGCCGTATCGAGCAGGCCCTCCTCGATCATCACGTGCAGCATGCCGTGGTAGAGGGCGATGTCGGTGCCGGGTTTGAGGGCCAGGTGCAGGTTGGCTTGGGCGGCGGTCTCGCTGCGCCGGGGGTCGACGACGATCACCTTGAGGGCCGGATTGGCCGCCCGGGCGTCCTCGATGCGCCGGTAGAGGATGGGGTGGGCTACCGCCGGGTTGGCGCCGGCGATGAACAGGCAGTCGGCCAGACCCAGGTCCTCGTAGCTGCACGGGGGCGCATCCACCCCCAGGGTGAGTTTGTAGCCGGCGGCCGCCGAGGACATGCACAGGCGCGAGTTGGTATCGACGTTGTTGGTGCCGATCAGGGCCTTGGCCAGCTTGTTGAAGACGTAGTAGTCCTCGGTGAGCAACTGGCCGGAGAGGTAGAAGGCAACACTGTCCGGGCCGTGGCGGCGGATGATCTCGGCGAAGCGGCTGGCGGTGTGGTCCAGGGCCTCGTCCCAACCGACCTGCCGGGCCTCGGTGCACCGGCCCTCGGCGCCGCGCTGGCGCAATTCCGGGTGGAGCAGCCGGGTGTCCGGCCGGGCCGTCAGGTGCAGGCTGGCGCCCTTGGTGCACAGCCGGCCGAAGTTGGCGGGGTGGTCGGGGTCGCCCCGCACGCCGGTGATGCGGCCCTGGTCGTGCGCGATCAGGACGCCGCAGCCGACACCGCAGTAGCAGCAGGTGGATCGGGTTTCGTGGGTCATGGCAGTCTCCTGCCCGGCCCGCAGCAACTGCCGTGCCACCCCGCAAACCCTTGTTTTTGCGCGCACAAGACGAAAAAACGCCCCGGCCTAGGGCACGGGGCGCATCATCCTGGTGCAGCCGGCCCCTTCGGGGCCACGGGTCATTTGACCCGTTGCAGGTGCGGGCGGCCGGGCTTGGGCGCCGGCGCCTCGGGGGGCGGTTCGGCCGGCGCAGCCGCGGCTTCGGGGGCGTCGACCGGCTCCAGGGCGGCGGCCTCGTCCAGCGCTTCCACCTCGAAGGCCATGCCAGCGCCGTTTTCCCGAGCGTAGATGGCGGCCACGCACTCCACGGCCACCGAGATGTCCCGGGCGACACCGCCGAAACGGGCCTGGAAGGTGATCAGGTCGTTACCCATCTGCAACCGGTTGGTGGCGTCGGGGCTGACGTTGAGCACGATCTGGCCGTCGCGCACGAATTCCCGGGGCACCCGGCTGCGTCCATCCACCATCACCGCGATGTAGGGCGTGAAGCCGTTGTCGCAGCACCATTCGAACAGGGCGCGCAGCAGGTAGGGCTTGGTGGAGGGCAGTTCGCTACCCTGCTCGTTGTCGTATTGATCGTCTTGCATTGCTGTCTCCTCGGGGGCGGAACCGTATTCCGCCCCGGGGGCCGCTGGCGCGGTCCCGCGCCCTTACTTGCGCATCACCTTTTCAGGCGGGGTCAGGGCATCGATGAAGCCCTGGCGGCTGAAGATGCGCTCGGCGTACTTCATCAGCGGGGCGGCGGTCTTGCCCACTTCGATGCCGTAGTGGTCGAGACGCCACAGCAGGGGGGCCACGGCCACGTCGAGCATGGAGAAGTCGTCGCCGAGCATGTACTTCTGCTTGGTGAACATGGGGGCCAGCTCGGTCAGGCGGTTGCGGATCTCGGCCCGAGCCTTGTCCTTCTCGGCAGCCTTGGCGTTGGTCTTTTCCAACACTTCCATGTGCACGAAGATTTCCCGCTCCATGCCGGACAGCAACTGGCGGGAACGGGCGCGCTGGATCGGGTCCGCCGGCATCAGCTGCGGATGCGGGAAGCGCTCATCGATGTACTCGTTGATGATGTTCGGCTCGTAGAGGATCAGATCACGCTCGACGAGCACCGGGACGCGGCCGTAGGGGTTGATCACGGCGATGTCTTCCGGCTTGTTGAACAGGTCTACGTCGATGACCTGGAAATCCATGCCCTTTTCGTACAGCACGATCCGGCAACGGTGGCTGAAGGGGCAGGTGGTTCCCGAATAAAGGTTCATCATGGTTCAAGCCCTCGCTATTCTGGGCCGGCCGCACAAGGCGGACCGGGCGATCGTCAAATACCCGGGACAGTGGCGTCGCGGGCCACCCCCGTCAAAACGGAAACGGCACCGACGGTTTGGCAAGCCTAGGATTGCCATCACCGCCGATGCCGGAGACCGGGAACGGCAGCCGTTCCCGGTTGTGCCTGTTACAGCTTAGTGCACGTCTTTCCAGTACTCACGCTTGAGCGCGTAGGCCAGGACGAAGAGCACAGCCAGGAAGGCCAGCACGCCCAGGCCCAGGCTCTTGCGGAACCCGGCCTGGGGTTCGCCGATCCAGACCAGGAAGCCGACCAGGTCGGCGACCTGCTTGTCGTACTCGGCGGCGGACAGTTTGCCCGGGGTAACCAGCTCCAGCTTGTGCTCGGCGTTCAGCTTCTGCACGCCTTGCAGTTCGTACAGGATGTGCGGCATGCCGACGTTTTCGAACACCACGTTGTTCCAGCCGGTCGGACGGTTCTCGTCACGGTAGAAGGAACGCAGGTAGGTGTACAGCCAGTCGGCGCCGGAACCGAACTCGGAAGCGCGGGAACGGGCGATCACGGACAGGTCCGGAGGCGTGGCGCCAAACCACTTCTTGGCTTCGTCCGAACGGATGGCGACGCGCATCGGCTCACCGATCTTCTCGGCGGTGAACATCAGGTTGTCCTTGATCTGGTCCTCGGTCAGGCCCAGCTCGGTCAGCCGGTTGTAGCGGACGTAGGACGCGCCATGGCAGTTCAGGCAGTAGTTGACGAACAGCTTGGCGCCGTTCTGCAACGCAGCCTTGTCGCCCTGGACGTCCGGGGCCTTGTCGAGGTGGAGTTCGGCACCGTTGGCGAAAGCCAGGAGGGGTGCGAAAAGCAGTGCGGTAAGAAGTTTTTTCATGGTCTGCATCCCGGTTACATCGTCACGCGGTCGGGCTCGGGGCTGTACTTGTCGATCTTCGACCACCAGGGCATGGTGATGAAGAACAGGAAGTAGTACACCGTGAGGATCTGGGCCACAGGAGCGCCCGGGATCACGCCGAAGAAGGCATAGGACGGCGGCTGGGTGCCGAGGAAGCCGAGAATGCCGAAGGCGATCACGAACAGGATCAGCAGGGCCTTGAAGATCGGGCCGCGATAGCGGATCGACTTCACCGGGCTGCGGTCGAGCCAGGGCAGGAAGGCCAGGATGACCACACCCAGGCCCATCGCCACCACGCCCCAGAACTTGGCGTCGAGACCGAAGAACGGCCACACCATGGCACGCAGCAGGGAGTAGAACGGGGTGAAGTACCAGACCGGAGCGATGTGCGGCGGGGTCTTCAGCGGGTCGGCCGGGATGAAGTTGTTGAACTCCAGGAAGTAGCCGCCGCCTTCGGGGGCGAAGAACACCACGCAGGAGAAGACCATCAGGAAGACCACCACGCCGACGATGTCCTTCACCGTGTAGTACGGGTGGAAGGGGATGCCGTCGAGGGGGATGCCGTTGGCGTCCTTGTGCTTCTTGATCTCCACACCGTCCGGGTTGTTGGAACCCACTTCGTGCAGGGCCAGGATGTGGGCGGCGACGAGGCCGATCAGCACCAGGGGCACGGCGATCACGTGGAAGGAGAAGAAGCGGTTCAGGGTCGCGTCGCCCACCACGAAGTCACCGCGGATCCACACGGACAGCGGCTCGCCGATCAGCGGGATGGCGGAGAACAGGTTCACGATCACCTGTGCGCCCCAGAAGGACATCTGGCCCCAGGGCAGCAGATAGCCCATGAAGGCCTCGGCCATCAGGCACAGGAAGATCAGCACGCCGAACACCCAGATCAGTTCGCGGGGCTGTCGGTAGGAACCGTAGAGCAGGCCGCGGAACATGTGCATGTAGACGACGATGAAGAAGGCCGACGCACCGGTGGAGTGCATGTAGCGGATCAGCCAGCCCCAGGGCACATCGCGCATGATGTACTCGACCGAGGCGAACGCCACGGGGATGCCGTTGACGTTGAGGGAGGCGTCCGGCTTGTAGTGCATCACCAGGAAGATGCCGGTGACGATCTGGATCACCAGCACCAGCAGAGCCAGGGAGCCGAAGAAATACCAGAAGTTGAAGTTCTTGGGCGCGTAGTACTCGGACAGGTGCGCCTTCCACATGGAGGTCAGGGGGAAGCGCGCATCGACCCACTCCAGGACGTTGCCGCCCACGGAGCCGTCGGACTTGTATTTTTCGAAGTTGGTGTTGGCACCCATGGCTTATGCCCCCTTCTCGTCTTTGCCGATAATCAGGCGGGTATCGGACAGGTACATGTGCGGCGGCACCACCAGGTTGTCCGGCGCAGGCTTGTTCTTGAACACGCGGCCGGCCAGGTCGAAGGTGGAACCGTGGCAGGGGCACAGGAAGCCGCCCAGCCAATCGGCGCCCATGCCTTCTTCGCCGCCGTGCTTGAACTTGGAGGAAGGAGAACAGCCAAGGTGAGTACAGATGCCCACGGCCACCAGGAACTCCGGCTTGATCGAGCGGGTTTCGTTCTGGCAGTAGGTCGGCTGCTGGGGCTTGTCGGACTTGGGATCGCTGACCGCTTCGTCGAGCTTCGGCAGGGTGTCGAGCATGTCCTTGGTGCGGTTGATGATCCACACCGGCTTACCGCGCCACTCCACGGTCATCATCTGACCCGGCTCAAGCTTGCCGATGTCCACCTCGACAGGCGCACCGGCCGCTTTGGCACGCTCGGAGGGGAGCATGCTGGAGACGAACGGCACGAGCGCCGTCAACGCCCCTACCCCGCCCACGGCCGCGGTCGTGACGACTAGCCGCCGCCTTCCGCAGTCCACTTTCTGCTCGTTGCTCATACGCTGGTCCCTAATGGAAATGAAAGACACAAAACCACGGGATTATAAAGGAATCATGAGCCCCCTTGAAAGCACCCATAGCATCTGGCAATTGACGCGTCGGATGCCGATGGCAAACAAGACTCTTATCACCTGCCGAGGGTGTTCTCAACAGGAAATGCGGGCCTCAACGTGTCCAAAGGCAGGATTGGTGGATTGCTTTCAGCGCCCGTTACTCATTTAGTGCGGGGCGCTTGCGCACGGCAGCAAGGCGTTGGCGCTTTCCACATTGCATGGAGGCGCACCTCCCCCGCCAAACGCCTGGAAAAGACTAAGCACTGGCGCCAGGCGTTGCGGCGAGTCGGGAGTGTTCAGGGGGAGGGCGAACCCGCTTCTTTGGTCACAAATTCTGTTGTTGTCTGAGCGGAGGCGCTCAGCGGAGAGGGGCAGATCCGTGTGAGGCCTCTCTGCCGTGTTGGCACAGCGGGATAGAGCGCCTGGCGGGAGGCGTCTTCGTGCGGCTGGCGGTTGGGGGTGCCTGGGGGGGGGCAGTTTGCTGGGGTGTAAAAGCACAAACCCCCGTTAGCGGGAGAGCTAACGGGGGTTTGATTGTG
>NZ_JAJTBG010000004.1 GCF_021287045.1 Oryzomicrobium sp.
TGGGCGCCACCGGGGCGATCCGCACCGCCACCTTGCTGCACGGCCTGAAGCGCACTAAGGGCAAGTACGGCATGGTGACCATGTGCATCGGCACCGGCATGGGCGCCGCGGGGGTGTTCGAGGCGCTGTAGCCCCCATGGCGCGGGCGGACGGCGGGGAGGTCCGTGCCTCGTGCATCTGCCCATGCCTCCGGCAAGCCGCAACCCGGCGCAACTAGGCGCCGGGCAAGGCTTGGCAGGGAAGTCGCCGGGCCGGAAAAACGGGCCGGAGGCGGGCGTGTAGAATCGGCGGGTCGTTTTTTGCGCTGTCCGTCCCTTTGCCCTCCCGTCCCTCCGTTCCCCGCCGCCGCCTCGTCGCCCCGTCGTTCCGCACCCTGCTGACGGTGGCCTTTCTTCTGGCGGCCTTGCCCCTGGTCGGCGCCCTGGTGGAGAGCGTCACCGGCCTGGAGCGGTTGTCCGGCGAAGCCCGCCAGGCGGTCACCCAGGCCGCCGCCGGCGCCCGGGCCAGCCGGCAGCTGGCGGACCAGGCCCTGACCCTGGAGCGCATCGCCCGGCAGGTGGAAATCCTCGCCGACGCGAGCCTGATCGACGATTACAGCACGGTGCGCCAGCGCTTCAAGGCCACCTCCAGCGAACTGGCCCTGCTGCCCCTGTCCGAGGACCAACTGGCCACCCTCAACCGGGCGGTGGAAAGCGAGGAGGCCCTGTTCGCCCGCCTGTCCGGCGCGGCCCGGGAAGGCACCCGCATGGCCGGCCTGGCCGAGGGCTACCGCAGCCTGTCGGACAGCGCCACCCGGCTCCTGGCGGCGAGCAACGAGATCAACGACCGGGAAGTGACCCGTCTCGCCACCCTGGCCGCCGACACCGAGCGCCAGCTGTGGTGGCGCCTCACCGCCATGATCGGCCTGTCCCTTACCGGCGCGGTGCTGGCCTCCTGGCTGGTGGCCCGTCCCCTGAAAGCCCTGGACCGGGCGGTGCGTCGCCTGGGGGAGGGGGATTTTTCCCGGCCGGTGGCGGTGAGCGGCCCCGCCGACTTCGAGGAGCTGGGCCGCCGCCTGGAATGGACCCGGCAGCGCCTGGCCGACCTGGAAGACCAGAAGCAGCGCCTGCTGCGCCACGTCTCCCACGAACTGAAAACGCCCCTCACCGCCCTGCGCGAGGGCGCGGCCCTGCTCAAGGAGGGCGCCCTGGGCGATCTCAGCCCGGCCCAGGGGGAGGTGGTGGGCATCCTGGACGACCAGGCCCGTCAACTCCAGGCCCTGATCGAGCGTTTTCTCGACTACCAGCGCGCCCTCCAGGACCTGGGGCGGGTCGAACTGATCCCCCTCGACCTGGCGGAACCCCTGCGGACGGCGGTGGATGCCCAGCGCCTGGCCGCCCAGGCCCGGGGCGTCGGCATCGCGGTGGCGGCCCCGGCGGCCCTGCGGGTGCGGGGCGACGCGGACAAGCTGGCCACGGTGATGGACAACCTGCTTTCCAACGCGGTCAAGTATTCCCCCGAAGGCGGCCAGGTTGCGGTGTGGCTCGCCGCAGAGGACGGCGCCGCCGTGCTGGAGGTCTGCGACCAGGGTCCGGGCATCGCGCCCGAGGCCCGGGACCAGGTCTTCCAGTGGTTCTACCGTGGCGCGCCGGGACATTCGGCCCTGGCCGGTTCGGGGCTCGGCCTGGCCATCGCCCGGGAGCTGGCCGAAGCCCAGGGCGGCCGCCTGACCCTGGAGGACGGGGCCGACCCGGACTACCCCGGCGCCGCCTTCCGCCTGACTTTGCCCTTGCTGGCCGATTGATCGGAAACACGCCGAATCCACCGGCCGGCCCATGAAAGACGCAACGATGATCCATTTCGACCCAACCGCGGCCCGGCGCTGGCTGCCCCGCCTGGCCCTGATCGCCCTGCTGCCCCTGGCGGCCTGCCAAAGCCTGCCGCCCCCCGCCAGCATGACCACCATCCCCGGCACCGAGGGTGCCCGGGTGCTGGACGCCCTGGCCCTGGGGCAGCGCGCCGCCCAGGCCGGCGGCGACGAGCAAAAGCGCGAGCTGACCCACGCCCAGCAGGCCTACGGTCGGGACAAGAGCCTGGAAAACCGCCTCAACCTGGCCACCCTGCTGGCCCTGCCCACGCCGACGCTGGGGGACGACGCCCGGGCCATCGCCCTGCTCGAACCGGTGGCCGGCGGCACCCCGGGGCCGGCCCGGGACTACGCCGGCTATCTGCTCGCCCAGTTGCGCGAGCGGGTGCGCGAGACCAAGTCATCCCGGCAGTTGAAGGACCAGGTGGATGCCCTGAAATCCCTGGAGCGCCAGTTCATCGAACGGGGAGGGCGCTGACATGGCCGCTGCCCCGTCCTCGTCCCCATCCAAGGCCCTGGCCGTGCCCGACATCCTGGTGGTGGACGACGAGCCGGACCTGCTGCGCCTGATCGGCCTGCGCCTGACCGCCGCCGGCTACACGGTCCAGTCCGCCGCCAGCGGCGAGGCCGCCCTGGCCCTGTTCGAC
Source organism: Oryzomicrobium sp. (assembly GCF_021287045.1). Classification (GTDB taxonomy): domain Bacteria; phylum Pseudomonadota; class Gammaproteobacteria; order Burkholderiales; family Rhodocyclaceae; genus Oryzomicrobium. The sequence goes on from NZ_JAJTBG010000004.1 coordinate 2,494, forward strand.
GCCCATGCCGGCGCCCGGCCCCGGCTGGTGGTGACCGACCTGAAGATGGGCGGCATGGACGGCCTGGCCCTGTTCGACGCCCTGCAAAAGCGCGCCCCGGGCCTGCCGGTGATCGTGCTCACCGCCCACGGCACCATCCCCGACGCGGTGGAGGCGGTGCAGCGCGGCGTCTTCGGCTTCATCCCCAAGCCCTTCGAGGGCTCCACCCTGCTCGCCGAGGTGGAGCGGGCCCTGGCCCTGTCGGCCTTGCCGCCGGCCGCCGCCGGAGGAGGGGACTGGCGCGAGGGCATCATCGCCGTGGGCCCGGCCATGCGCACGGTGCTGGAGCGGGCCGAACTGGTGGCCGCCACCGACGCCCCGGTGCTGGTGCTGGGCGCCAGCGGCAGCGGCAAGGAAGTGCTGGCCCAGGCCATCCACCGGGCCGGCCCCCGGGCGGCCCGGCCCTTCGTCGCCATCAACTGCGCGGCGATCCCCGAGCACCTGCTCGAATCCGAACTGTTCGGCCACCGCAAGGGCGCCTTCACCGGCGCCGCCTACGACCACAAGGGCCTGTTCCAGCAGGCCGAGGGCGGCACCGTCTTTCTCGACGAGATCGGCGACATGCCCCTCATCCTCCAGGCCAAGCTGCTGCGTGTGTTGCAGGAGCGGGAGGTGCGCCCGGTGGGGGCCGCCGCCTCGGTGCCGGTGGATGTGCGGGTGATTTCCGCCACCCACCGCAACCTGGAGCAGGCCATCGCCGAGGGGCGCTTCCGCGAGGACCTCTATTACCGCCTCAACGTGGTGTCCCTGGTCCTGCCCCTGCTTTCCGAGCGGCGCGAGGACATCCCGGCCCTGGCGCGCCACTTCCTGCAACAGGCGGCGCAGCGCTACGGCCGCCCGGTGAGCGGCTTTGCCCCGGAGGCCCTGGAGTTGCTGGTGGCCGCCCCTTGGCCGGGCAACGTGCGCCAGTTGCAGAACGCGGTGGCCCAGGCCGTGGCTCTGACGCCCTCCGGCGTGGTGCCGGCGGAACGGGTGCGGGAGGCCCTGCGCGACGAGCCGGTGGCCCTGACCCCCCTGGACGAGGCCAAGCTGGCCTTCGAGCGGGACTACCTGGTGCGCCTGCTCAAGCTCACCGCCGGCAACGTCACCCAGGCCGCCCGCCTGGCCGAGCGCAACCGCACCGAGTTCTACCGGCTGCTGGAACGCCACAGCCTGGACCCCAAGCACTTCAAGGACGCCTGAGCCGGCCGGGGCCTGGGCCGGCACCTCGCCGGCCTAAGCCTGCCCGCACCTATCCGCACCTGTCCGACCTTCTCTGCGCTGGCATGGGCTTGTACGGGCCGAATCCGCCTGCGGCCGGCCGGTGTCGTGGCGGGGTTTTTTAGGACGATGTATTAATAAAATTCAAGTAACCGGCCGATGCAAAAGCAAAGGTCCGCGCCAGTTATCGACTTTGGCGCAACGCCTTCCTGAATGTATTAAAAAAATTCAAGTATCGGGCGCGGAAGCCCCGGCATCCCGGTAGAAAGTTCGGGGCCGCCGGCCCCGGTTCGCGTATTGGAAAAACGGCGGGGCGGTACTGGCTCCGGGAATGCCGTCGGGACTGGACGACAGGTTGTTTTTCCAGGCGGAACAATGGCTTGCCGGCGTTTTCTCATGCCGGCTGTTTCCAGGTGTCGTCCCGGCCCGACAGGTTTGCTGGGCGCAGGTGGGCTGCGGGCCTCGCCAGGGTCTTGTCCGTTCGGCCTGTTGTCATGCAGGTAATTGATTCATCGCGGTTTTCTCCATTGCGGCAGCGGCTTGGCACGGCTGTTGCGATGTAGGGAGCAACGGTGCCTGTTCGGTACCGACCCTGGAGAAAACAACATGTCTCGCTCTCGTTTCCTGCTCCCCGCCCTGGTGGCCGGCCTGGCCGCCGCCCTGCTGGGTGGCGCGACCCCGGCTCTGGCCTACGGCGGCGGCGAAGCCGTCCTGGGTGGTGCCATCGGCGGCGCCGCCGGGGCCGCCGTCGGTTCGGCGGTCGGCGGCCGCAACGGCGCCATCGTCGGTGGCGCCCTGGGCGCGGCCACCGGCGTGGTCGTCGCCTCGTCTCCGGCGCCTTATTACGCGCCGCCGCCCCGGCCGGCCTACGTCTATGCCCCGCCGCCCCCGGTGGTCTATGCACCGCCTCCGGCGCCGGTCTATGTGGTGCCGAGCTACGGCCGTCCCGTCTATGCGCCTTACGGCTACTACGGCCCCCCGGGGCACTGGGGGCGCGAATGGCGCCATCACCGCCACTGGGATCGGGACTGATCCGCCCTGCCTTTTGCACCGATAAAAACACAGGAGATCCATCATGAACGCTTCCCCTGCCATCACTCCGACTTCCCTGGCTGCCGAGCAGCCTGCCAGCGCCGCTCCCGCCGCCAAGCCCCGCCTGCATCCGTTGCTCACCGCGGCGGCGGTGTCCGTCACCGTGTTCAGCCTGCTCGGCATCGCCGCAGTGACCGGCCTGCTGCCCCATGCCCAATCCACGGCGCCCTCCAGCCAGAGCGCCGCCGCCGAGGGGGCCGCCAAGGCCCTGATGTCCCCGGACGGGGCGTCCGGCCCGGCGCCGGCCGCTGCCACGGGCGGCCAGGCCGCTGCGCCTGTTGCACCATCTGAAACCCGGCCGGTGGCAGCGCCGCGCAGCCATCGCCAGGCGCCCTTGCAGGTCCGCTCCGGCGCGGGCGCCCAGCCCATGGCCAGCGCGGCCGAGGGCGCTCCGGCGGCTTCGGCTTCCGTCTGCGCCAGTTGCGGCGTGGTGGAGTCGGTGCGCGCCGTCGAGGTGGAAGGCAGCGGCAGCGGCCTGGGGGCTGTGGCCGGCGGCGTGACCGGCGGCCTGGTGGGCAACCAGATGGGCAACGGCAACGGCCGTACCGTCATGACCCTGCTGGGCGCGGTGGGCGGTGCCTTTGCCGGCAACGCCATCGAGAAGAACGTGCGCAAGGACACCGTGTACCGCATCACGGTGCGCATGGACGACGGTTCCTACCGCACCGTGTCCCAGTCCCACGTGCCGGCGGTGGCCGTGGGCGACAAGGTGAAGGTGATCAACGGCAGCGTGTCCGCCCGCTCCTGATTCCTATAGCAGTCCCCCGTATCGACTCCTCTTTCGATTCCTCCCGGTTCCTCCCTCTTGCCCGGCGCTTCGCTTTGCGACGCCGGGTTATTTTTTGGTGTGGAGGAGGCTGCATCCCAAGAAAAAACGGGAGCCCGCGGGCTCCCGTTTTCATTGGCGCGTTGCCATGGGCCGGTCAGGCCGGCAGGCGTTCGTCCCGGTGGCTCTGGATGATCTGCAACAGCTGGCCGAACACCTTAGGGTTGCCCGCCACCACGTTGCCGCTGTCCAGGTAGTTGGCTTCGCCGGCCAGGTCGGAGATCAGGCCGCCCGCTTCGAGGATGAGCAGGGAGCCGGCGGCGCTGTCCCAGGGGGCCAGGCCGAATTCCCAGAAGCCGTCGAGGCGGCCGCAGGCCACGTAGGCCAGGTCCAGGGCGGCGGCGCCCGGGCGACGCACGCCGGCGGTCTTTTCGGTGACTTCGCGGAAGATGTTCAGATAGGTATCCGCGTGGTCGAAGGTGCGGAAGGGAAAGCCGGTGCCGATCAGGGTGTCGGCCAGCTTGGCGCGGTTGGAGACGCGGATGCGGCGGTCGTTGAGGAAGGCGCCCCGGCCCCGGGTGGCGGTGAACAGCTCGTTGCGGTTGGGGTCGTAGACCACCGCCTGGGTGACCACGCCCTGGTGGGCGAGGGCGATGGAGACGGCGTACTGGGGAAAACCGTGGATGAAGTTGGTGGTGCCGTCCAGGGGATCGATGATCCACTGGAATTCCGCGCCCTGGGCGCCGCTGCCGGGGAAGGCACCGGTCTCTTCTGCTAGAATTCCGTAATTCGGATACGCTTCGCGCAGGACTTCGAGAATGGCCGCTTCGGCCGCCTGGTCCACCTCGGTGACGTAATCCTTGGGGCGCTTGGCCGCAACCCGGACGCTCTCCAGGTCCATGGAGGCACGGTTGATGATCTGACCGGCGCGGCGCGCCGCCTTGATGGCGATATTCAGGGCTGGATGCATGATGATAAAGAACCGAAGTGCGGAACCGGCAGGCCGGTTCCGTAGATGCGGGGCTGGTTGCCGGGCCGGACTGGAAGCCCAGCGGACCCGAGATCGCCAACCGCGCGAAACAAAATAGCAAATCGGGCGGCGCTTGCAGGCGCCGCCCGACTCGTTTGATGGCCGCATTTTACTATGAACACCGCAACCTCGCCTCTCCTTCCTTCCCCGGGTGCCGCAGACACAGCCTCGACGGCCCTGGCACTCATCCGCATCGTGCTGTGCCGGCCCAGTCATCCGGGCAACATCGGCGCCGCCGCCCGGGCGTTGAAGACCATGGGGCTGTCCCGCCTGGTGCTGGTGACCCCCAAGCTCTTCCCCGATCCCGAGGCCACCGCCCGGGCCGCCGGCTCCCAGGATGTGCTGGAGGCCGCCCGGGTATGCGACACCCTGGACGAGGCCCTGGACGGCACCGTCATGTCCCTGGCCCTGTCGGCGCGCAAGCGCGAGGTGGGGCCGCCCCCGCTGCCCGCCCGGGAGGCCGCCGCCGCCCTGGTGGACTTCGCCTCCCGGCCAGACGAAGACGGGGGAGGGGAGGTGGCCCTGGTGTTCGGCAACGAGACCGTGGGGCTGTCCAACGAAGAAGCGATGCGTTGCAGCCGGCTGGTGACCATTCCCGCCAACCCGTCCTACAGTTCCCTCAACCTGGGGGCGGCGGTCCAACTGCTGGCCTGGGAAGTGCGCATGGCCGCCTATGCCGGGCGGCCACCGGAATCCACTGTCGCCACGCCGTTCTCGTCCCCCGTCGCCACCTTCGGCGACGTGGAGGGGTTTTACGCCCACCTGGAGCGGGTGATGATCGACAGCGGCTTCCACAACCCGGACCAGCCCAAGCGCCTGGTGCCCAAGCTGCGCCGCCTGTTCGCCCGGGCCGGGCTGGAGCGGGACGAGGTGAACATCCTGCGCGGCCTGCTGTCGGCGGTCGAAGCGAAAATGTCCGGCCCCGGCGGCAAATAGTTGAGCAAAAAAGTCGGGTAATTTAGAATTCAGTTAATCGAAACGCCGTCGCGGCCAGGCGGGGCAGGGGTTGTCCCGCGGTTGTCACCGCAGTTGTCAAACATCCGGGCGCGTTTCACCACTTGAGAAAAGACCGTTCCATCATGTTCAAGCGCATGCGCGAAGACATCCGTTCCGTGTTCGACCGGGATCCGGCCGCCCGTTCCATGTGGGAGGTGCTGACCTGCTACCCGGGCATGCACGCGGTGTGGATGCACCGGGCCGCCCACTGGCTGTGGGGCCACCGGCTGCGCTGGCTGGCCCGCTTCACCTCGCATCTGGCGCGCTTCTTCACCGGCATCGAGATTCACCCCGGGGCCACCATCGGCCGCCGCTTCTTCATCGATCACGGCATGGGCGTGGTGATCGGCGAGACCGCCCTGATCGGCGACGACGTGACCCTCTATCACGGCGTCACCCTGGGGGGCACCTCGTGGAACAAGGGCAAGCGCCATCCCACCCTGGAAGACGGGGTGGTGGTGGGGGCCGGCGCCATGATCCTGGGACCCATCACCATCGGCGCCGGCGCCAAGGTCGGCTCCAATGCCGTGGTGGTCAAGGAAGTCCCGGCGGGCGGCACCGCAGTGGGCAACCCGGCCCGGCTGGTGCTGCGCGAGGATGCGGACAAGGACAAGGCACGCCAGGAAATGGCCCAGCAGATGGGCTTTTCCGCCTACGCCGTGGCCCGCAACGACGACGATCCCCTGGCCAAGGCCATCCACGGCCTGCTCGATCATGCGGTGGAAACCGACCGCCGCCTGGCGGTGCTGATCGCCCGCCTGGAACAGATGGGCTTGTCGGCGGAAGAGGCCCTGGCCACCGCCGACAAGTTCGACCCCAAATACTTGAGCAAAATAGTCGACTAAATAGTTGACTAAAAATGGAGGGTATCGGTATAGTTGACTAAACAAATCGGGTATTGGCGCCAGGCAAGGCTTGGGGCTGTCCGGTTGTCTCACGTCATCGAATCACCGAATTCCGGGTACCAAGTTACTCGACTGCGAGGTTGTCATGCGACTCACCACCAAGGGACGTTTTGCCGTCACGGCCATGATCGACCTGGCGCTTCGCGGTCAGGACGGGCCAGTCACCCTGGCCGGCATCAGCGAGCGGCAGAAGATTTCCCTCTCCTATCTCGAACAGCTCTTTGGCAAGCTGCGCCGCCACAAGTTGGTGGAGAGCGTGCGTGGCCCCGGCGGCGGCTACTGCATGGCCAAGCCCCTGGACCAGGTGTCCGTGGCCGACATCATCCGCGCCGTTGACGAGCCTCTGGACGCCACCCAGTGCGGCGGTCGCGAGAATTGTCACGGCGAGCACCGCTGCATGACCCACGACCTGTGGACCACCCTCAACACCAAGATGTACGAGTACCTGAGTTCGGTCTTCCTGGCCGACCTGGTGTCCCAGCAGCAGGCCCGTTTGGCCGAGGCCGAAGGGGCCGAGGCTGGCGGCGTGGCCGGCGGGGTGGCGAGCATTCCCGCCGCCAGCCTGCACCGCAATTCGGCCAAGTCCCTGGCTGCCGTGTGACCACCGGACGTTTGGCGATTTTCCGAGGCTGACGTGTTCGCCCCCACCTACCTGGACCACAACGCCACCACCCCGATTGCCCCGGAGGTGCTGGACGCCATGTTGCCCTACCTGCGCGAGCAGTACGGCAACGCCTCCAGCCGTCACGAGTACGGCCGGGCGGCGCGGCGCGCCGTGGACGAGGCCCGGGAGCAGGTGGCGATCGCGGTCGGCGCCCATCCCACCGAGGTGGTGTTCACCAGCGGCGGGTCGGAAGCCAACAACCTGTTCATCAAGGGCCTGTCCGCCGGTCACGCCCCGGGTGCCCTGGCCGTGTCGGCCATCGAGCACCCCTGCGTGATCAAACCCGCTGAGCAGTTGGCCCGGGCCGGCTGGGACCTGACCAAGATCGGCGTGGACGGCCTCGGGCGCATCGACCCGGCCGCCTACGGCGCGGCCTTGGCCAAGCGCCCGCTGTTCGCTTCCGTGATGCTCGCCAACAACGAGACTGGCGTGATTCAGGACGTGGCCGCCCTGGCGGGCCAAGCCCGGGACGCCGGCGTCTGGTTCCACACCGATGCGGTCCAAGCCCTGGGCAAGCGCCCGGTGGATTTCCGCGCCCTGGGCGTGGCGGCCATGACCGTGTCGAGCCATAAGATTTACGGCCCCAAGGGCGCCGCGGCCCTCATCCTCGACAAGCGGGTGGAGTTGCAGCCTTTGATCGCCGGCGGCGGCCACGAGCGCGGCCTGCGCTCGGGTACCGAGAACGTGGCGGCGATCGTCGGCTTCGGCCGCGCCTGCACCCTGGCGGCGGAACGCCTGGAGGCCCGCGCCACCCATGCCCGGGCCTTGCGCCGGCGCATCGAGGCGGGGCTGGCCGAGTTCGGCGCGACCCTGTTCGGCGCCCCCGCGGACGAGGCGCAGCGCCTGCCCAACACCACTTATTTTGCCTTTCCCGGCATCGACGGCGAGACCCTGGTGGGCAAGCTCGACCGGGACGGTTTTGCCTGCGCCAGCGGCGCGGCCTGCTCGTCGGCCAACCCGGAACCGTCCCACGTGCTCGCCGCCATGGGCGTGGAACCCGGCCTGGCCCGGGGCGCGGTGCGCCTCAGCGTCGGCGAGGGCAACACCCCGGACGACGCCGAGCGCTTCCTGAAAACTTTGAAACAGACGGTGGAACGCTTGAAAAGCCTATCCGCCCTGACTACTGCCTGAGCGGGCGCAGGCGGTAAAATACCGCCCGCCTCGCGATTACCCTGACTCAACGGAGCACAGAAAAATGCTGAAATTGCCGATCTACCTGGACTATTCGGCCACCACCCCGGTGGATCCCCGGGTCGCGGAAAAGATGATCCCCTTCCTGGTGGAGAATTTCGGCAACCCCGCTTCCCGTTCCCACTCCTTCGGCTGGACCGCCGAAGCGGCGGTGGAAGAGGCCCGGGAGCAGGTGGCGGCCCTGGTGAACGCCGATCCCAAGGAGATCGTGTGGACCTCCGGCGCCACCGAGTCGAACAACCTGGCGATCAAAGGCGCGGCGAATTTCTATTCCGGCAAGGGCAAGCACCTGATTACGGTGAAGACCGAGCACAAGGCCGTGCTCGACACCATGCGCGAACTGGAGCGCCAGGGTTTCGAAGTCACCTACCTGGACGTCCAGGACAACGGCCTGCTCGACCTGGAAGCGTTCAAGGCGGCGATCCGCCCCGACACCATCCTGGCCTCGGTGATGTACGTGAACAACGAGATCGGCGTGGTCCAGCCCATCGCCGAACTGGGCGAGATCTGCCGCGCCAAGGGCGTGATCTTCCACGTGGATTCCGCCCAGGCCACCGGCAAGGTGGACATCGACCTGAGCACGCTCAAGGTGGACCTGATGAGCTTCTCCGCCCACAAGACCTACGGCCCCAAGGGCATCGGCGCCCTGTACGTGCGCCGCAAGCCGCGCATCCGCCTCGAAGCCCAGATGCACGGCGGCGGCCATGAGCGCGGCATGCGCTCCGGCACCCTGGCCACCCACCAGATCGTCGGCATGGGCGAGGCCTTCCGCCTCGCCAAGGAAGAGATGGCCAGCGAGAATGCCCGCATCGCCAAGCTGCAACAGCGCTTGCTGAAGGGCCTCACCGACATGCAGGAAGTCTATGTGAACGGCGACCTGATCCACCGGGTGCCCCACAACTTGAACATTTCCTTCGCCTACGTGGAAGGCGAGTCGATGATCATGGCAGTCAAGGACCTGGCCGTGTCGTCCGGCTCCGCCTGCACTTCCGCCTCCCTGGAGCCGTCCTACGTGCTGCGCGCCCTGGGCCGCAACGACGAACTGGCCCACAGTTCGATCCGCTTCTCCATCGGCCGCTTCACCACCGAGGAAGAGATCGACTACACCATCGACCTGATGCACAAGAAGATCGGCAAGCTGCGCGAACTGTCGCCGCTCTGGGAAATGGTCCAGGAAGGCATCGACCTGAACACCGTGCAGTGGGCCGCCCACTAAGCCATCCGTAGCGCCAACAACGCGCCCGCGCACCCCCGACCCTAGGAGAAACATCATGGCATACAGCGTCAAAGTGCTGGATCACTACGAAAACCCCCGCAACGTCGGCTCCTTCACCAAGGACGAAGAAGGCGTCGGCACCGGCATGGTGGGCGCCCCCGCCTGCGGCGACGTGATGAAGCTGCAGATCAAGGTGGGCAAGGACGGTGTCATCGAGGACGCCAAGTTCAAGACCTACGGCTGCGGCTCCGCCATCGCCTCCAGCTCCCTGGTGACCGAATGGGTCAAGGGCAAGAGCCTGGACGAGGCCCTGGAGATCAAGAACACCCAGATCGCCGAGGAACTGGCCCTGCCGCCGGTGAAGATCCACTGCTCCATCCTCGCCGAGGACGCCATCAAGGCGGCCGTGGCCGACTACAAGAAGAAGCAGGACGACAAGTAATCCCGCCGCGGGCCGCTCACGAGGCGGGCCCGCCGGACTTCCGTTCTTCTTCGTCTTCTTCAGGAGTCATCATGGCTATCACTCTCACCGAAAGCGCCGCCAAGCACGTCACCGGCTTTCTTACCAAGCGCGGCAAGGGCGTCGGCCTGCGCCTGGGCGTGCGCACCAGCGGCTGTTCCGGCATGGCCTACAAGCTTGAGTTCGTCGACGAACTGGGCGACGAGGATCAGGTGTTCGAGAGCCATGGCGTCAAGGTGGTGATCGACCCCAAGAGCCTGCCCTACCTGGACGGCACCGAACTCGACTACGCCAAGGAAGGCCTCAACGAGGGGTTCAAGTTCAACAACCCCAACGTCAAGGATGAGTGCGGCTGCGGCGAGAGCTTCAAAGTCTGATGGACCTGAGCGCCAACTACTTCGCCCTGTTCGAGCTACCGACCACCTTCGAACTCGACCGGGCGGCCCTGGACAGCCGCTACCGGGTGTTGCAGGCCGAGGTCCATCCGGACCGCTTCGCCGGCAGCACCGACGCCGAGCGGCGCCGCTCGATGCAGTGGGCCACCCGGGTGAACGAGGGCTACCGCGTACTGCGCCGCCCCCTGGACCGGGCCCGCTACCTGCTCGAACTGCAGGGCTTCGACGTGGATGCCGAGCGCAACACGGCCATGGACCCCGAGTTCCTCATGGAGCAGATGGAGTGGCGCGAAGGCGTCATGGAGGCCCGGGCCGCCAGCGATCTGGCTGCCCTGGAGGACATCCACCGCCGCCTCAAGCACACCCTGGAAGCGCGCTACGACGAACTGGGCGAGTTGATCGACCAGCGCCAGGCTCATGCCGAGGCCGCCGGCAAGGTGCGGGAACTGATGTTCCTGGAAAAGCTGCTCAGCGAAGTGGACGACGCCCTGGCCGACCTGGAAGACGCCTGACCCGCACCCGAGCCGGCCGCCTGCCTTAGCCTGTACGCGCTACGGTCCGCCTCATTGGCGCCGGGCGGGGCAGGGCAGCCCCGGCTTGGTGTTTGGTTTCCACCGTATTCACCCTTTCTACTCCAAGACCCATGGCCCTTCTCCAGATCGCCGAACCCGGCCAGTCCGCCGCACCGCACGAACACAAGCTTGCCGTGGGCATCGACCTGGGCACCACCAATTCCCTGGTTGCTACCGTGCGCAGCGGCATGGCCAAGGTGCTCAACGACGAACAGGGCCGCTCCATGCTGCCCTCTGTGGTGCGCTACCTGCCCGACGGCAGCATCGAAGTGGGCCGGGAGGCCCAGCGCCACCAGGCCGACGATCCGCGCAACACCATCGTCTCGGTCAAGCGCTTCATGGGCCGCGGCCTTCAGGACATCGCCCATTCCGAGGCGCTGCCCTACGAATTCGAATCCGCCCCGGGCATGGTCCGGGTGCGCACCCGCGCCGGGGTGAAGAGCCCGGTGGAAGTCTCGGCGGAAATCCTCAAGTCCCTCAAGGGCCGGGCCGAGGCCGCCCTGGGCGGCGACCTGGTGGGGGTGGTGATCACCGTTCCCGCCTATTTCGACGACGCCCAGCGCCAGGCCACCAAGGACGCCGCCAAGTTGGCCGGCCTGAACGTGCTGCGCCTGCTCAACGAACCCACCGCCGCGGCCATCGCCTACGGCCTGGACAACAAGTCCGAGGGCGTTTTCGCCATTTACGACCTGGGCGGCGGCACCTTCGACATCTCGATTCTGCGCCTGGCCAAGGGCGTTTTCGAGGTGCTGTCCACCGGCGGCGATTCGGCCCTGGGCGGTGACGACTTCGACCACCGCATTTATTGTTGGATGCTGGAGGCGGCCAAGATCAGCCCGCCGTCCGCCGAGGACGCCCGCCGCCTGATGGAGCGCGCCCGGGAAGCCAAGGAATACCTGACCACCCACGACAACGCGCCGATCAACCTGCGCTTGAAGAGCGGCGAGACGGTGGACGTGGTGCTGACCACCGAGATCTTTACCGAGATCACCCAGACCCTGGTGTCCAAGACCATCCAGCCGGTGAAGAAGGCCCTGCGCGACGCCGGCCTGCGCCCGGACGACATCCAGGGCGTGGTGATGGTAGGCGGCGCCACCCGCATGCCCCAGATCCAGCGCGCCGTGGCTGAGTATTTCAAGCAGGAGCCTCTCAACAACCTGGACCCGGACAAGGTAGTGGCCCTGGGCGCCGCCAAGCAGGCCGACCTGCTCGCCGGCAACCGCACCAGCGACGACGATTGGCTGCTGCTCGACGTGATCCCCCTGTCCCTGGGGCTGGAAACCATGGGCGGGCTGACCGAGAAGATCATCCCGCGCAACTCCACCATCCCCATCGCCCGGGCCCAGGAATTCACCACCTTCAAGGACGGCCAGACCGCCCTGGCGGTGCACGTGGTCCAGGGCGAGCGCGAACTGGTGGCCGACTGCCGTTCCCTGGCCCGCTTCGAGCTGCGCGGCATCCCGCCCATGGTGGCCGGTGCCCCGCGCATCCGCGTCACCTTCCAGGTGGATGCGGACGGCCTGCTCTCGGTGACCGCCCGGGAGACCATCTCCGGCGTGGAATCCAGCGTCACCGTCAAGCCGTCCTACGGCCTGAGCGACGACGAGATCACCACCATGCTCCAGGACTCCATGGCCCACGCCAAGGATGACGCCTTCCTGCGCGCCCTGACCGAATCCCGCGTCGAAGCCCAGCGCCTGATCGAGGCCACCCAGGTGGCGCTCCATGAGGACGCCCACCTGCTCGATGCCGCCGAGCGCGAGAAGATCGACCAGGCCCTGGCCAAGCTCGCCGAGGTGATCCAGGGTGACAACCGCCGCACCCTCAACATGACCATGGACGCGCTGGTGGACGCCACCAACGAATTCGCCGCCCGTCGCATGGACCAATCCATCCGCCGCGCCCTGGCCGGCAAGAAAGTGACCGAAGTCGCCGACAGCGCCCTGGGCGCCGCGGCCGGAGAAGAAAAGCAATGACCCAGATCATCGTCCTGCCCCACGTCGAACTCTGCCCCGAAGGCGCCGTCATCGACGCCGAACCCGGCCAGAGCATCTGCGAGGCCCTGCTCAAGCACGACATCGAGATCGAGCACGCCTGCGAGATGTCCTGCGCCTGCACCACCTGCCACGTGGTGATCCGCGAAGGCTTCGAGAGCCTCGAAGATGCCGAGGAAACCGAGGAAGACCTGCTCGACAAGGCCTGGGGCCTGGAACCGACCTCGCGCCTGTCGTGTCAAGCCAAGGTGGGCCATACGCCGCTGACGGTGGAAATCCCCCGCTACTCGATCAATATGGCCAAGGAAGGGCACCGGTGAGCACCATGAGCGGATTCAAGTGGACCGACACCCTGCGCATCGCCGAAGAACTGGTCGATGCCTACCCGGAAGTGGACCCGACCAAGGTCAACTTCGTCGACCTGATGAACTGGGTCATGGCCCTGCCCGATTTCGCCGACGACCCCAAGCACTGCGGCGAACGCATCCTGGAAGCCATCCAGGCCGCCTGGATCGAAGAGCAGGAGTAAGGGCGCTAAGGACGCCAATGCGGGAACCGTCATGAGCACCATGTCCGACCTGCCCGGTGGCGGGCCCCAGCTCAACGTCTTCGGCGACCCCCTGGCCCCGTGCAGCGGCCGCGGATCGCCGCGCACCGGCTTCTACCGCACCGGCTGCTGCGAAAGCGGCCCGGACGACGTGGGCAGCCACACCGTCTGCGCGGTGATGAGCGCCGAGTTCCTCGAATTCTCCAAGGCCCGGGGCAACGACCTGTCCACGCCCCGGCCCGAATACGGCTTCCCCGGCCTCAAACCCGGCGACCGCTGGTGCCTGTGCGCGCCGCGCTGGCAAGAAGCCTTCCTCGCCGGCCACGCCCCCCAGGTGGTGCTGGCCGCCAGCCACTACGGTGCCCTGCAATACGCCAGCCTCGACGACCTGCGCCGGTTCGCGGTGCAGGGGTAGGGCGGACACTCGGGCAGTGCGCTGCGCCACTGCCGCTGAGTGAAGGCGGACTCAGCAAAATCCCCGTTCCCTGCCGCAAGCACCCTTGCTTGCCTTCCCGGCGACGGCTCCGCCGCCGGCCTCTCACCCCTCACATGAATGATATCGAATCCCCCGCCGTCACCTGTTCCACCTGCCAGGCCTGCTGCTGCCGGCTGGAAGTGATGCTGATGGGCGACGACGACGTGCCCGAGGTCCTCACCGAGCAGGACGCCTGGGGCGGCTGGGTCATGGCCCGCCGTGACGACGGCTGGTGCGCCGCCCTGGACCGGGCCACCATGCTCTGCCGCATCTACGAGCGGCGCCCCTTCATCTGCCGTGAGTTCGCGATGGGGGAGAGCGATTGCCTGACGGAGCGGGCGTCGCTTGAACCGGCGCGAGGCTGAACCGGCCGGCGCCGGCACCGGGCCTGGCTACACGGACAGCAAGTGACGCACGATGGGCGGCGTGTCTCCCCGGTGGAAGCGTAGTACCTCGTCCTGGACATCCGCCGCCGCCTTGGACACGCGCCGGTGCTGGCGCAGGTGTTCCGCCCAGGATTCGACCTTGAACCATTCGAGCATCGCGGCGGGGTCCGAGGCGTCTTCGCTCACGCCCCAGTCGTAGGCACCGTCGCGGCGGCGGTCCGCCGACAGCCGGGTCAGGCAGGCCAGGAAGGCTTGCCGCTCCATCGGGTCGATCCGGTATTCGATCAGGATCAGCACCGGCCCCCGGTCGTACTCCACGGGGGCTGCCGTCAACGGCTCGGGCCAGTGGTTGGACGGCACCAGGTCCGCATCCCCCTTGGGCAGCTTCAGCCGGTGGAAGGCCAGGGCGACGATCACCAGTCCGACGGCCCCGGCCACCAGGGTCAGCGGCACTCCGATGGCGCTGGCGATGCCGCCCCAGGCCAGGCTGCCGGCCGTCATGGCACCGTTGAACACGGTGAGATAGACGGCCAGGGAACGCCCCCGCACCCAGTTGGGCAGGATGGATTGGGCCACCCCGTTGAGGGTGGTGAGGGCCGAAATCCAGGCGGCGCCGAGGGCCAGCAGGGCGATCAGCGCGGCCCACTGGGGCGGCGCCAAGGAGAGGAAAACCATCACCGCCGCCGTGACGACGGCGGCCATCAGCACCATGCCGTCCGGGCTCAGGCGCTCGCGCAGCCGGGGCATCAGCAGCGCACCTCCGATCGCCCCTAGGCCGACCGCGCCGAGCAGCAGTCCGTAGAAGCCGGCGCCGCCACCCAGCAGCTTCCTGGCCACCAGGGGCAGCAGCGCCCAGACCGAGCTGGCCAGCATGAAGAAGAAAAAGGCGCGGACCAGCACCACATGCAGTTCGCGGCTGGCCCGGGCATAGCGCAGCCCGGCGCGGAAGGCGCCCAGAAACTGCTCCGACAGGTCGTCCTCGCCCGCCGCCGGGCGGCGCCACCACAGCAAGGCGGCGACCACGAACACGTAGCTGATGACGTCGACGCCATAGGTCACCGCGGCCCCCAGGCTGGCCAGGACCACGCCGCCGAGGGCGGGGCCGATGGCCCGGGCGATGTTGATGCCCAGGGAATTGAGCGCCACGGCGCCCTTGAGGTCTTTCTTGTCCACCAGCTCCGGCACGATGGCCTGCCAGGTGGGCCCCATCAGCGCCGCGCCGACGCCGCCCAGGAAGGTCAGCCCGATCAGGGAGGCGACCGATTGCAGGCCCGTGGCCGACAGCAGCATCAGGCAGATGCTGACGGCGGCGAGCAGCACCTGGATGCCGATCAGGAATTTGCGCCGGTCAAGGATGTCGGACAGCACCCCGGCCGGGATCGCCAGCAGGAAGACCGGCAGGGTCGCCGCCGCCTGCACCATGGCCACGGCGGCGGGGGAGGCCGACAGGTCGGTCATCAGCCAGGCGCTGGCCACGTCGCGGATGAAGCTGCCGGTGTTGCCGATCACCGTCGCCGCCCACAGCACGGCGAAGAGTTTTTGCCGGAGGGGGGCGAAACCGCCGCTGGGGGCTGCTGCGCGTAGTTCGGTCATGGCTGGCGGGACTCCGTCGCATATTGTTCCGTCGGCTGCCGTTCGGTCAGGTCGAGCCAGGCGACCAGCAGAAAGCCCCCGGCCAGGCCGAGGTGCTCGAAGAAGGCATTGGCCGCCATGAAGCGCTCCTGCCCCGGGGGTAGTTCCCAGAAGCGCAGGGCCAGCAAGGTTGCCAGCAGCGTGAATCCGGACAGCGCGACGGCGCCGAGCCAGCGCCACCGCCCGGTCAGGATCAGCGCCGATGCGCCCAATTCGAGCAGGATGACCAGGGCGGCAAAGAGTGGCGCCGGGGCAAGCCCGGCATGGGCCATTTCTGCGACGGCTCCTGGGAAGTCATGGAGCTTGACCAACCCGCCTTGCAGGTAGGCGGCGCACAAACCGAGGTAGGCGGCGAAGCGTATGGCGTGGGAGGCAAAAACCGGCCGCGCGCAGGCGGCCAGTTTGTTGCCGATTGGGGTTGAGGCGGCCATGGGTGGATGCCTACACGGCCCAGCAGGAGCAGCCCAGGGCGCCGAAAAAGCCCTTCAGATCCGACACCGGCACCTTCGCACCCCAGGCCCGGGCGTGGTCGTGACCATGGAGGCCGCAGGCGCTGGCGCAGCCGCAGGAGGCGATCGCCTGGCGGCGCAGGGAATTTCGGCCCGCGCCCTCCGGCTCACCCCAGGCCGCGTAGCCCTTGAAGGTGCGCACCGGCGACCAGTCCGGCATGGCCGGCGGCACCGGGTTGTCGTCCAGGGGGGCGAACTCTCCCGCGCCATAGACGACGCGCCCGCCGACCATGGTCAGCTCGGAGGTGAGGAAGGAAAGCTCATCCTCGGCGCAGGCGAAGAAATCCTTGTCCGGCACGATCAGGTCGGCAAACTGCCCCGCCGCGATGCGGCCGCGCTTGCCTTCCTCGTTGGAAAACCAGGCCACCTTCTCGGTCCACATGCGCAGCGCCGTCTCCCGGCTAAGGCAGTTGCGGCGCGGATACATCTGCAATCCGCCCACCGTCTTGCCGGTGATCATCCAGGCCAAGGACACCCAGGGGTTGTAGGAGGCGACCCGGGTGGCGTCGGTGCCGGCGGAAACCTGCACGCCCTTTTCCAGCATGCGGGCGATGGGGGGCGTGGCCTCGGCGGCAGCGGCGCCGTAGCGCTCGACGAAGTACTCGCCCTGGTAGGCCATGCGATGCTGCACGGCGATGCCGCCGCCCAGGGCGGCGATGCGGTCGATGGACTTGTCCGAGATGGTTTCGGCGTGGTCGAAGAACCAGTTCAGTCCCTTGAGGGGAATGTCCTGGTTGACCTTCTCGAACACGTCCAGGGCCCGGGAGATGGTTTCGTCGTAGGTGGCGTGGAGCCGCCAGGGCCAGCGGTTCTGGGCCAGGATGCGCACCACTTCTTCCAGTTCGCCTTCCATTTCCGGCGGCATGTCCGGCCGGGGCTGGCGGAAGTCCTCGAAGTCGGCGGCCGAGAACACCAGCATCTCGCCGGCGCCGTTGTGGCGGAAGTAGTCGTCGCCCTGCTTGTAGGTGACGGAGGAGGTCCAATTGAGGAAGTCCTCCTTCTCCTGCTTGGGCTTCTGGGTGAACAGGTTGTAGGCCAGGCGTACCGTCATCTGGCCCTCGTCGGCCAGCTTCTGGATCACGGCGTAGTCGTCCGGGTAGTTCTGGAAGCCGCCGCCGGCGTCGATGACCCCGGTCACGCCCAGCCGGTTGAGTTCGCGCATGAAGTGGCGCGTGGAATTGACCTGGTAGTCGAAGGGCAGCTTGGGGCCCTTGGCCAGGGTGGCGTAGAGGATGGCGGCGTTGGGCTTGGCCAGCAGCAGGCCGGTGGGATTGCCGCTGGTGTCGCGGGTGATTTCGCCGCCCGGAGGTTCAGGTGTTTCCTTGGTGTAACCGACGGCGCGCAGGGCGGCGGCGTTGAGCAGGGCGCGGTCGTAGAGGTGCAGCAGGAAGACCGGGGTATCGGGGGCGATGGCGTTGATCTCGTCGATGGTCGGCAGGCGTCGTTCGACGAACTGGTGCTCGGTGAAGCCCCCCACCACCCGCACCCACTGGGGTGCCGGAGTGATCGCCACCTGGCGCCGCAGCATGTCCATGGCGTCGGCCAGGGAGCGCACGCCGTCCCAGCGCAACTCCATGTTGTAGTTGAGGCCGCCGCGGATCACGTGGGTATGGTTGTCGATCAGGCCAGGCAGGACGCTGCGTCCCTTGAGGTCGATGATGCGGGTGCCGCTGCCCGCCAGGGGCATCACCGCCTGCTCGTCCCCCACGGCCAGGAACTTGCCGTCCTTGACGGCAACGGCGCTGGCGGTGGGATTGCCGGTGTCCAGGGTGGTGAAGCGGCCGTTGCGCAGAACGACGTCGGCGGTGGGGCGGGTCGTCATGATTGCTTCTCCTCGGGGGTTTTGCCGTGCTGCATGGCCTGGCGGCCGGGTAGCTGGCCAAAGACATGGGTCGTAGCCTGGGTTTTGGTGCAGGCGGAGGCGAATGCCGACCCCCTCAGCAATTGCTTGCCGACCGGAATGATTTGCTCGCCGATCAGGATGCCGAGCAGCCCCACCAGGGCCACCAGCGGCGGCGCGGGGGAGCGCACGTCGAGCAGGCTGTAGACGATGCCGACCAGCAGGCCGGCACCCAGGGACAGGACGTAGAGTTTCATGGGCCATCCTCGCGCTGGGGCCGCTGATGGAAACCCCGCCGCACCGGCCGCTGGATACCAAGGGGCCGGGGAAGAAAGGCGGCGCCGCCCCAGCAGCGCCGCCCGACGGGGCCGGTAAGGTGTCCCGGCTTACTTCTTGGCCGGGTTGGGGCCGATGCGCTCGCCGTGCTTCACGCGCTCGGGGGCCTTGTGCACCATGGTGTAGGCGTAATCCACCCCCATGCCGTAGGCGCCGGAATGCTCCTGGACGAGGGCGATGACCGCATCGTAGGTTTCCTTGCGCGCCCAGTCCCGCTGCCATTCCAGCAGCACCTGCTGCCAGGTCATGGGGACAATGCCGGCCTGGACCATGCGGTCCATGGCGTACTTGTGGGCATCCGCCGAGGTGCCGCCGGAAGCGTCGGCCACCATGTAGATCTCGTAGCCGCCTTCCAGGGCGGCGCTCAAGGCGAAGGTGGTGTTGCACACCTCGGTCCACAGGCCCGCGACGATCACCTTCTTGCGGCCGGCAGCGGCGTTGGCGGCCAGGGCGTCGCGCACGTTCTGGTCGTCCCAGGAATTCATCGAAGTGCGTTCGAGAATCTTGTGCTCAGGGTAAACGGCCAGCAGCTCCGGATAGGTGTTGCCGGAAAAGCCATCGGTCTCGACGGTGGTGATGGTGGTCGGGATGTTGAAGATCTTGGCCGCCTTGGCCAGTCCCACGACGTTGTTCTTGAGGGTCTGGCGGTCGATGGACTGCACGCCGAAGGCCATCTGGGGCTGCTGGTCGATGAAGATCAGCTGGCTGTTCTGGGGGGTGAGGACTTCCAGGTACTTGTTCGACATGGTTTGCTCCTTGCTGGTTGGGGGGGCGCATGCCGATCATGCCGGCACACTGTTACGGTTCGCGGCAGGCGCCGGGGCGCTTGGGCGGGCCGTGCGCGGGGGGCACCGCAGAAGGCCCCCCGTGCTGGGTTCGGTTGGGGGAGGGGATCAGCCGGCCGCGTCCACCAGGACGATTTCGGCGTCTTCGAGGGCGGTGACGCGGATGGTCTCCTCCTGGCGGATGGCGGCGCCGTCCCGGGTCTGGAGGGCAACGCCATTGACCTCGACCTGGCCGGCCGCCGGCACTAGGTAGCCATAACGCTCCGACCCCAGGCGGTACTCGGCGGTTTCGCCGGCCTTGAGGGTGGCGCCCAGGACCCGGGCGTCGGTGCGGATGGGCAGGGCGTCGTCGTCCCCCGCGATGCCGCTGGCCAGGGTGATGAACTGGCCCGAGCGGTCCGCCTTGGGGAAGGGTTTGGAGCCCCAGGAGGGCTGCTCGCCGCGCCGGTCGGGGAGAATCCAGATCTGGAAGATGCGGGTGATGCCCGGCTCCAGGTTGTATTCGGAATGGCGGATGCCGGTGCCGGCGCTCATCACCTGCACGTCGCCGGCCGCGGTGCGGCCCTTGTTGCCCAGGTTGTCCTGGTGGGTGATGGCCCCTTCGCGCACGTAGGTGACGATCTCCATGTCGGCGTGAGGGTGGGGCGGAAAGCCGGTGCCCGGGGCGATGGTGTCGTCGTTCCACACCCGCAGGGCGCCCCAGTTGAGGCGGGACGGGTCGAAATACTCGGCGAACGAAAAGTGGTGCTTGGCATCGAGCCAGCCGTGGTTGGCACCACCCAGGCGGTCGAAGGGACGTCGTTCGATCATGTGAATCCTCGTAGCGTTGCGCGTTGATGGACTCACTATAGACATCGGCATTAATGTTTAGAATGGAATGAATGGCATTTCATCGTTTCCATTTTTGATGTCAAATGCTCCGCATCGCCAGCCCGACCCACGAAGGAACCCCATGAAGCGGCTACCCGATCTCGAAGCCTGGGCCATCTTTGCCAAGGTGGCCGAAACTACCTCGTTCGCCCGGGCGGCGGACGAACTCGGCCTGGCCCAAGCCACGGTTTCCAAGGCGGTCCAGCGCCTGGAGCAGCGCATGGGGACCATGCTGCTGCACCGCACCTCCCGGCGCATGTCGCTGACGGACAGCGGCTATGCCGCCCTGGAGCGCGCCACCCGCATCCTGGCGGAAGGCGAAGCCGTGGAAACCGAGGTGGCGGAACAGTCCACCAGCCTGCGCGGGCCGATCCGCGTCACCGTCCCCATGTCGTTCGGCCTCTCGTACCTGGCCCCGGTGCTGCCCGAATTCATGGCGCGCTTTCCGGAGGTGGCCTTCGACTTCAATTTCAGCGACGAGATCGTCGACCTGGTCGCCAACCGTTTCGACATCGCCCTGCGCATCTCGACCCTGGCCGATTCCAGCCTGCTGGCGCGGCGGCTCTACGCCGTGCGCATCCTGCTGGTCGGCGCCCCGGCCTATTTCGAGCGCTTCGGGCGGCCCAAGCATCCCCGGGATCTCGCCCAGCACCGGGCACTGCACTATTCCAACTCGCGGACGGGCAGCTGCTGGCGCTTCAAGCACCCCGAGCATGGGGAATTCGCCCAGGCCATGCCGCTGCCCTTGCAGGCGAACAACGCCGAAGCCCTGGTGCCCGCCCTGCGGGCCGGGCTCGGCCTGGCCCTGCAACCGGAGTTCCTGGCTTGGCAGGACCTGCAATCCGGCGTGCTGGAAACGGTGATGGACGACTGGCAGGTCGATCCCATCGCCCTGCACATCGTCACCCCGCCAGGGCGCAGCCGCCCGGCCCGGGTCCAGGCCTTCATCGACTTCCTGTCCGAGCGCTGCGCCCAGGCGCCCTGGGTGCAGAAGATCGACGGAGCGTGACGGCGCGCCTTCCGTCAGGGGCACCGTGGCCTTGCTTGCCAAGGCATAACTGCGCCTACGCTGGCCCTACGTTACGTACTCCGGTTTCGTTACCCCGGTAGATTTCCGCTCCTTCGGCCTTGGCCTGAGGCGTGATGGCCGAGAGGGGGCTTGCGGCCAGGCTATCCCTCGGATTTTGCGCGTAAGTCCGAGCGAACTGCCTTTGTAAATCCATGTGTGGCGCTATCTGCACAATTTAGGCGTAGCTATAGCCCTTCATATGCATACCAAGCGCTGTCTTGCACTTCTTCTTCGTCTTCTGCCGTTTTGGCTGAGTTTGCAGGGTGCTGTTTGATTTATGCAAAAATCATAAAAAATCGTCTTGTCAATCCAACAGCCTAGTCACGTCGAAGGTACTGCAGCGTTTCACAATTCACAGCTTCACTTTGACAAACACATCGCCTTTGCTTGCTGTACATGGTTTTGATGTTCCATTTGACATGAAATTTTGCTGTTGGCATTATCGCCGAGTGGTGGTGAGGTGAATTATGTTCCATGCTTTTGAATTGTTTGGAATGTTTTTTTGCTTTGAATAAGCCGCAGGCCTTCCTCCTCGTATTGAGCGCTGCCGAGGGAGGGAAAAATAATCTCAACACTATAGATGGACTGGGTAGCTGCCCTTCAAACCGTCCATTCAAATTTATGAAGTGCCTGTCTAGGGGGGGAATGAGTCGGATTCTCTTCGTATGGGAATTGGGGGCTCACTTTGGCCACCTTAGCCGCGATATTCCTGTTGCTCAACGGCTGTGTGAAGAAGGGCATCAAGTTCGTTTTGCAGTACGCGATACCAGAGCAGCTGCCGGAGAGATGGGGGGAGGGGGGCTGTGTTAAGTAGAAAATTAAGGGAACGGAGTAGTTTTTGGGGAGGTAGTAGATTTGAAAATCAGGCTCTCAATTAATATTGAAAGTTGCCATCTTTATTATCTAGTGCGGGGCCTTCAGCTTTATGTATGTCTGATTACGTCTCAGCTGTACGCCAAGAGCGAGCCACCCAACGGTCCGGCTGGGTGAGGAAGTCGTTATGTGCTTACAATTTGCCCAAATTTACTATGGTAATTTCTGATGCTTTGTACGGATTTTTTTGGTGAGTATTAATGAATTTAAAATTTGTGTTGTGTGAAAGTGGGGGCTAATGTGGAAGGCTTGAAGAAATTGTTTGGTTATTTTCTTTTGATGGTTTTTCTTCAATTGACCTCCGGGTGCGCTAGTCGAGGGGATGTTGTTTGGCATGGTTTTGCATTTAATTTTCTAGTGGATAGTCCTGATGCAGTACTGCTTGATTATCGTTATGGGGATTCAAAGAATCCAGCGGCCAGAAATGCTCCCGCCTTGAGGGATAGAGGTAAGTCTGATCAACAATCTACAACTTCAGGCGACATGCTCCGGGGGGATGATCTCTATGTGAAATGGAGATTGAAAGATACCGGGGAGGTTTTTGAAGATACCGTTGATTTGAAGGCTCGTTTGCCAAAAAATATTGAAGAATGCAGGATTTATTTCCTGGTGCGTGGCCCTCAGCTTTATGTGTATCTGATTACACCTCAGCTGCGTGCCAAGGATGAGCCGCGTAATGGGCCGGCTGGCTGGTCATATCGTCATGTTTTGACGATTTACCCCGACCTCGTTAAATAATATTTAAAATTGTATCAGGGAGATAAGAGATGACCATTGCTGTCGATGTTGGTGATGTTATTGCGCAAATGGATTTAAACATGGTGTTGTGTGGAAATGGGGGCTAATGTGGAAGGCTTGAAGAAATTATTTGGTTATTTTCTTTTAGTGGTTTTTTTTCAATTGACCTCCGGGTGCGCTAGTCGAGGGGATGTTGTTTTGCATGGGTTTGCATTTAATTTTCCAGTGGATAGTCCTGATGCAGTACTGCTTGATTATCGTTATGGGGATTCAAAGAATCCAGCGGCCAGAAATGCTCCCGCCTTGAGGGATAGAGGTAAGTCTGATCAACAATCTACAACTTCAGGCGACATGCTCCGGGGGGATGATCTCTATGTGAAATGGAGATTGAAAGATACCGGGGAGGTTTTTGAAGATACCGTTGATTTGAAGGCTCGTTTGCCAAAAAATATTGAAGAATGCAGGATTTATTTCCTGGTGCGTGGCCCTCAGCTTTATGTGTATCTGATTACACCTCAGCTGCGTGCCAAGGATGAGCCGCGTAATGGGCCGGCTGGCTGGTCATATCGTCATGTTTTGACAATTTACCCCGACGTTGTTAAATAACCATTAAGACCGTGCAAGATGGATGGGGGATGGTTGTAAATGTCGGCGCTCTTATTCCGCAAGGTGTTCTCAAGGTGGTTGTTTATTGATTTCATGGCGTCTTTTGTTCGGAAAGTCTTGATGAAAAAAATGGCTGACCCCGAAAAGGAATCAGCCATTTTTTGTAATTTCTTTAATAGACCACTCCCCAGAGTGTTCTTCGGAGTTTTTCCTAGCGCGGTTCCAGGTGCGTCGTCGCCACCAGATCGGGCAGGGTGGCTTCCAGCCGGGCTTCGACCTTGTCGAGCAGGTCGTGCCCCCGGGTGACGCTCCAGTCGCCGGGGACCAGGATGTCCACCTGGACGAAGGACTGGGCGCCGGCGCGGCGGCTTTTCAGGTTGCGGTAGATGGCTTCCGGGGGCAGCGTTGCGTCCAGGGCGGCGGTGAGTTGGGCCAGCTGCTCGGGCTCCAGGCTGCGGTCCATCAGGCCGTCCACCGAGGTTTGGCCGAGGCGCCAGCCCTCCAGCATGATGTGCAGGCCCACGGCGATGGCGATGAGGGGGTCGAGCCAGTTCTGGCCGGTGAGGGCCACCAGCAACACGCCGGCCACTACCCCCACCGAGGTCCACACGTCGGTCATCAGGTGGCGCGAGTCGGCGGTCAGGGCAATCGAGTTGAAGCGCTTGCCGGCCCGGGCCAGGGTGAGGGCCACGGCCAGGTTGATGAGGGTGCTCAGGATCGAGAAGGCCATGCCCCAGCCCAGGGCTTCCAGGGGTTCCGGGTGGAGCAGGCGCTGCACGCCGGTGCCGACGATGGCCAGGGCGGCGACGAAGATCAGGCCGCCCTCGAAGCCGCTGGAAAAGTATTCCGCCTTGCCGTGGCCGAAGGGGTGGCCGTCGTCCGGCGGGGTGCGGGTGACCAGGATCACCCACAGGGCGAAGCCGGCGCCGGCCAGGTTGACGAAGGATTCTAGGGCGTCGGAGAGCAGGCCCACCGAGCCGGTGATCCACCAGGCCCCGGTCTTGAGGCTGATGGTGAGGATTGCGGCGGCGATGGAGAGCCAGGCGTAGTGGTGGCGTTGGGCGGTATCGGGCAGCACGGTTTTTAGGGGCAGTCCGGAAAGCCGCGCCAGTCGGGCATCTTCAGGCAGGGTGCCTGGAGATGCCCGACTGGCGCGGGGTTGCAGGCAGGCAGGTCGGAGCGCCAATGGTGGCGCGGCTTTGTGACCTGCCGGCGACAGGGTCAGGCGAACAGGTTGACCAGGCCGTCCAGGCCGACGTGGTTGAAGGCCACCGAGGCTTTTTCCCGGGTGGCCGGCTTGGCGCGGAAGGCCACCGACAGGCCGGCCTCATTCATCATCATCAGGTCGTTGGCACCGTCGCCCACGGCGATCACCTGGTCCCGGGTGAGGCCCAGTTCGTCGCGCAGGCGGCACAGGTGGTGGGCCTTGGCGCTGGCGTCCACGATGTCGCCGACCACCCGGCCGGTGAGCTTGCCGCCGGCGATCTCCAGTTCGTTGGAGGTGGCGAAGTCGAAGCCCAGTTCGATGCGCAGGCGCTCGGTGAAGTAGGTGAAGCCGCCGGAGAGGATGGCGGTACGCAGCCCGGCGGCCTGGACCGCTTCGAGCAGGGGGCGGGCGCCGTCGGAGAGCAGCAGGCGCTCACCATAGACCCGGGCCAGCACCCGGGCATCCAGCCCGGCCAGCAGGGCCAGGCGGCGGCGCAGGCTTTCCCGGTAGTCGATCTCGCCGCGCATGGCGGCCTCGGTCACCGCCGCCACCTCGGCCTTCTTGCCGGCGAAATCGGCCAGCTCGTCGATGCACTCGATGGTGATCAGGGTCGAGTCCATGTCGAAGCAGATCAGGCCGTAGTCGGACAGGGCCTTGCCGGCGGGGACGAAGGCCCAGTCGAGCTTTTCGGCGGCGAGCAGGGGCTCCAGGGTGGCGGCGAAGTCGGCCGGCCGAGTCACGCCGTAGAGCCGGTGCAGTTGGGGCGCGCGGGGCTCGGCCCGGGCGGCGCCGGTGGCCTGGACGAGGCGGTCGAGAAGGAAGGTGGGCAGGGGGCCGCCCTGGATGACGAGGTCGAGCATGGCAGAAAGTCGTGCGGCGGCCGAGGGGCCGCCGCGGTAGGGGTGAGGAAGTCGGGAACGGAGAAGGATCAGCCGCGGCGGTTGGGCAGCACGTCGCGCAGCAGGGTGGCGGCGTCGCGCAGCATCTTCTCGGTGGTGGCCCAGTCCACGCAGCCGTCGGTGACCGAACAGCCGTACTTGAGCTGGGACAGGTCGGCGGGAATCGGCTGGTTGCCGGCCTCGATGTTCGATTCGATCATGGTGCCGACGATGGACTTGTTGCCCAGGCGGATCTGGTTGACCACGTCGGCCATCACCAGGGGTTGCAGCTCGGGCTTCTTGTAGCTGTTGGCGTGGGAGCAGTCCACCACGATGTTGGCCGGCAGCTTGGCCTTGGTCAGGGCGGCCTCGGCCAGGTTGATCGACACCGTGTCGTAGTTGGGCCGGCCGTCGCCGCCGCGCAGCACCACGTGGCCGTAGGGGTTGCCGGTGGTGCGCACGATGGTCACGCCGCCGTCGTAATTGATGCCGAGGAAGGAGTGGGGCCGGGAGGCGGACAGGATGGCGTTGACCGCCACGGTCAGGTCGCCGCTGGTGCCGTTCTTGAAGCCCACCGGGGTAGAGAGGCCGGAGGAAATCTCACGGTGGGTCTGGGATTCGGTGGTGCGGGCGCCGATGGCGGTCCAGGCGATCAGGTCGCCCAGGTACTGGGGCGAGATCGGGTCCAGGGCCTCGGTGCCGGCGGGCAGGCCAAGCTCGTTCACGTCGCGCAGGAACTGGCGCGCCTTGGCCATGCCTTCGTCGATGCGGAACGAGTCGTCCATGTACGGATCGTTGATGTAGCCCTTCCAGCCTACGGTGGTACGGGGCTTTTCGAAGTAGACGCGCATCACCAGCACCAGGGTGTCGGACACCTCGTCGGCCAGGGCCTTCAGGCGCCGGGCATAGTCCAGGCCGGCCACCGGATCGTGGATGGAGCAGGGGCCCACCACCACGAAGACGCGGGGGTCGGTGCCGTCCAGGATGGCCTTGAGGGTTTCCCGGCCCTGCACCACGGTGGTGGCGGCGGCCTCGGTCATCGGGATCCGGTCCAGGACCTCCCGGGGCGTGGGCATGGGGTCGAATGCGGCGACGTGCAGGTCTTCGATGGCTTGCTCAATCATGGCGTTGGCTTCTTGCGCTTTCTTGCGTTAAGGGGCGCCCGGGAAGAGCGCCGGTGCATCAGGCGGTCAGTTTCTTGAACAGGTCCTTCACCGCGGCCACTCGGTCGGCAAGGGTCGGGCAGGAGCGGGAAAGAGCGAGTTTATCCTGTCCGGCCAGCTTGTAGTTCCGGTCGGTCTGGATGAGGTTGATGATCTTGATCGGCTCGATGGGCGGATTCTTCGAAAATTCCGGGCTGAACTGCACCGTCACCTGCTCCCGGGTGGCATCGAGCTTCTGCACGCACAGGGGCTTGGCCAAGAGGCGCAGGCGATGGGTGGCGAGCAGCGACTGGGCCTGGGCCGGCAGCTCGCCAAAGCGGTCCACCAGCTCTTCCTGCAAGGCGGTGATCTCGTCGTCGGCCTCGCAGTTGGCCAGGCGCTTGTACAGGGACAGGCGCTCGTGCACGTCCGGGCAGTAGTCGTTGGGCAGCAGGGCCGGCACATGCAGGTTGATTTCGGTGGCCACCCCAAGGGGCTGGGCCAGGTCCGGCTCGCGGCCCTGCTTGAGCGCCGCAACGGCACGGTTGAGCATCTCGGTATAGAGGTTGAAGCCCACCTCCTGCATCTCGCCGGACTGGTTCTCGCCGAGCACCTCGCCGGCACCACGGATCTCCAGGTCGTGCATGGCCAGGTAGAAGCCCGAACCCAGCTCTTCCATCATCTGGATCGCTTCGAGGCGCTGCTTGGCCTGTTTGGTCAGGGCCTTCTCGTCGAACACCAACAGGTAGGCGTAGGCCTGGTGATGGGAGCGGCCGACCCGGCCGCGCAGCTGGTGCAGCTGGGCCAGGCCGAACTTTTCGGCCCGGTTGATGAGGATGGTGTTGGCGTTCGAAATGTCGATGCCGGTCTCGATGATGGTGGTGCACAGCAGCAGGTTGGCCCGGCCCTGGGTGAAGTCGCGCATCACCCGCTCCAGCTCCCGCTCCGGCATCTGGCCGTGGCCCACGGCGATGCGCGCTTCGGGCAGCAGCTTGGTCAGCTTGTCGCGCATGTTGTCGATGGTGTCGACCTCGTTGTGCAGGAAGTACACCTGGCCGCCGCGCTTGAATTCGCGCAGCACCGCTTCGCGGAGGATGCCGTCGGAGAACTTGGAGACGAAGGTCTTGATCGCCAAGCGCTTCTGCGGCGCCGTGGCGATGGCCGAGAAGTCCCGCAGCCCTTCCAGGCTCATGGCCAGGGTGCGGGGGATCGGCGTGGCGGTCAGGGTCAGCACGTCCACCTCGGCGCGCAGGGCCTTCAGGGCCTCCTTCTGGCGCACGCCGAAGCGGTGTTCCTCGTCGATGATGACCAGCCCCAGGTTGGGGAACTTCACGTCCTGCTGGATCAGCTTGTGGGTGCCGATCAGGATGTCGATCTTGCCCTCGGCCAGGTCCTTCACCGCCTGGGCGGTTTCCTTGGCAGTCTTGAAGCGGGAGATTTCGGCGATCTTCACCGGCCAGTCGGCGAAACGGTCGCAGAAGGTCTGGTAGTGCTGCTCGCACAGCAGGGTGGTGGGGCACAGCACCGCCACCTGCTTGTTGCCGGCCACGGCGATGAAGGCGGCGCGCAGGGCCACCTCGGTCTTGCCGAAGCCCACGTCGCCGCACACCAGCCGGTCCATGGGCTTGCCCGACTTCATGTCGTCGATCACCGCGGCGATGGCGGCGGCCTGGTCCGGGGTCTCCTCGAAGCCGAAACCGTCGGCGAAGGCGTCGTAGTCGCTGGCCTTGAAGGCGAAGGCATGGCCCTGGCGGGCGGCCCGGGCGGCATACAGGGCGAGCAGTTCGGCGGCGGTGTCGCGGGCCTGCTCGGCGGCGCGGCGCTTGGCCTTTTCCCACTGGCCCGAACCCAGGGTGTGCACCGGGGCAGCATCCGGGTCGGCGCCCGAGTAGCGGGAGATGACGTGCAACTGGGACACCGGCACGTACAGCTTGGCGTCGTTGGCGTATTCCAGGTGCAGGAACTCGGTGTTGCCTTCCCCCAGGTCCAGGCTCACCAGCCCCAGGTAGCGGCCGATGCCGTGCTGCTCGTGCACCACCGGGTCGCCGACCTTGAGCTCGGTCAGGTCCTTCAGCCAGTTGTCCAGGCTGGCCTTCTTCTGGGCCGCGCGCTTGGCCCGGCGGGGGCTGCCGGCATACAGCTCGGTCTCGGTGACGAAAGCCAGGGCCTCGCTGCCGCTACCGACGATGAAGCCGGTTTGCAGCGGGCCGACCCCCAGGGCCAGTTGCGGCGCCCCCGGGCTGGCAAAGGCCGCCAGGTCGGGGCAGGGGGCGGGGCGCACCCCATGGTCCACGAAGGTTTCGTTCAGAGTTTCGCGTCGGCCGGCGGATTCAGCCAGTAGCAGCACTCGGCCCGGGAATGCGGCGGTGAAGGCCTTGAGGGCCGCCAGTGGGTCCTCGGCGCGGCGGTCCACCGCCACGTTGGGCAGGGGGGCGGCCAAGGCGGCGCTATCGGCGGCCGCCGATGCGGGGCGCAGGGCCAGCCGGCCGTAGCCCTTGGCGGCGATGAAGAAGGCTTCCTCGTTGAGGAACAGGGTCTCCGGCGCCAGCAGGGGCCGGGCCTTGTCCCCCTGGAGCAGGTTGTAGCGCGACTGGGTGTCCCGGGCGAAGTCGCGGATCGCCTCATCCACCGCGCCGTGCAGGCAGAGCAGGGCGTCCTTGGGCAGGTAGTCGAACAGGGTGGCGGCGTCCCCTTCCTCGAAGAACAGGGGCAGGTAGTACTCGATGCCCGCCGAGGGGATGCCGTTGGAGATGTCCTTGTAGATGCCGGACTTGGCCGGGTCGCCCTCGAACACCTCGCGGAAGCGCTGGCGGAACAGGGTGCGGCCCCGGTCGTCCATGGGGAATTCCCGGGCCGGCAGCAGCTGCACCTCGGGCACCGGGTAGAGGCTGCGCTGGGAATCGGCGTCGAAGGCGCGCAGGGTCTCGATTTCGTCGTCGAACAGGTCGATCCGGTAGGGCAGCGGCGAACCCATCGGGAACAGGTCGATCAGCCCGCCGCGGATCGAGTATTCCCCCGGGGAGACCACCTGGGTGACGTTGGTGTAACCGGCCAATGTGACCTGGGCGCGGAAGGCTTCGGCGTCGAGCTGCTCGCCCTTCTTGAAGTGGAAGGTGTAGGCCGCCAGGAAGGCCGGCGGGGCCAACCGCACCACGGCGGTGGAGGCCGGCACCAGCACCACGTCGAACGCGCCCTTGTACAGCGCCCACAGGGTGGCCAGGCGCTCGGACACCAGGTCGTGGTGGGGCGAGAAGTTGTCGTAGGGCAGGGTCTCCCAGTCCGGCAGCAGGCAGACCCGCAGCCCCGGGGCGAACCAGGGGATCTCGTCGAGCAGGCGCTGGGCGTCCTGGGCCGAGGCGGTGACCACCGCCAGAGGGCGCTTCAACCGGGTGGCCGCGGCGGCCAGGTAGAGGGCGTCGGCGGAGCCGGGCAGGGCCGGGGCGTCGATCCGTTCGCCGGGAGCGGGCAGGCGGGCGGGCAGGGCGGCGTTCATCTGCGCCAGCAGGGCCGGCGCCGGGGAAGGGGAGGATGCAGGGGCAGTCAACGCAAAACGGGCCCAGGGCGGGGGCCGTGGGCCGGAAAAATGACGGAAAGGAAGGATTATAGGCCCTGCCCGGGAGGGCAGGGGCGGTGCGCCGGAGATGGCCGGAAAAACGGCCGGAAAGACCCGCGGCTCCGCCGGGGGCGCTGGGACATCACGGCAGGTGGTGGGTGGCGTTGCTCACGGCGAGGAACACTTCGCGCAAGAAGATGCCCAGGCTGGCGATCAGGGCCACCATGGCGAGGATGAACAGCACCGCCACCGCCCGGGCCAGATCCACCGAGAGCAGGGCGCCGAGGAAGGCCCCGGCCACCACCAGGCAGACCAGCAGGGCCCCGGCCACCGCCGCCAGGATGGCGAAGTAGATCAGGCGAATGCGTTGGAGCAGGACGCGCAGTTCGTCCCGGTCCAGGGCGGCGTGGGGGTCGCCCTGGGAAATCCGGTCCTGGAGCAGGCGGCGGCGATCCACGTTGCGGCCCAGGCGCACGTTGAGGGTGGCGACCAGGGTGGCCAGGGCGGTGAGCAGGAACACCGGGGCCACAGCCAGCTGGATGACCCGGGAAATGTCGGTGAGATGGGTTTCCATGGTTGGCGCTTTTTGGGTGATTTTTGCGGCAGCTTAAGGCAAGGACCGGAGAGAGGTCCTAAAATTCGCTATTCTTTTTATATATAGCGCGCCCGATTCCGGGGGCGCTCAGGAGTACGCCATGCCCCCTTCGACCCGCAGCAGCGACGGAGCGACCCTCAACCCCGTCGGCGCCGCCCCCACCGGCATCGCCTCGCCCCGGGCCCAGGCCGTCCTGGCGCCGGGGGACTTGGCCCCGGGCCCGGTGCCCCTGGGCCTGCATCTGGAAGGGCGCTTCTGGCTGACCATCGGTGCCTCCGGCTACGCCGGCGAGGGGCGGGTGGCGCTGCTCGAGGCGATCGACCAGCACGGCTCCCTCAACAAGGCGGCCAAGGCCCTGGGCCTGAGCTACAAGTCGGCCTGGGATGCCCTCCAGTTCCTCAACAACGCCGCCGGGGTGTCCCTGGTGGATGCCAGCACCGGCGGCCGGGGTGGCGGCGGCAGCCGCCTCACCCCTTCCGGGCGCTGGCTAGTGGAAGTGTTCAATCGGGTGAAGAGCGTGCATCGCCAGTTTCTCGACGCCCTGGCCGCCGCCGTGGCGCGCAGTGCCGAGGCCGGCCAGGGAGCGGGCGCCCCGGGGGCGCTGGAGCGGCTGTTCCTGCGTACCAGCGCCCGCAACCAGTGGCTGGGCACGGTGGCCGAAGTGCGGGAAGAGGGAGTTTCGGCGGAAGTGACGGTGGAACTGGGCGGGCAGACCCTGCGGGCCCGACTGACCGCCGGCAGCGTGCGCGAATTGGGGCTGGAACCCGGCACCGCCGTCTGGGCCCTGGTCAAGGCCCAGGGCGTTGCCTTTCTCGCGCCCGGCGAAGCGCTGCCCGACGCCCAGCGGCACTTCAACCGGCTGGCGGGGACGGTCGTTTCTGTCACCAGTGCCGGCGCCATGGACCGGGAGGTGGCCCTGGCCCTGCCCGGCGGCAACATGCTCTACGGTGTGGTGGCGAAGGAGCGGGCGGAGGCCCTGGGCTTGCCGGAAGGTTTCGTTGCGCAGCCGGAAGGCGAGGGTGGCGAGGGTGGCGAGGAAGCCGAACCCATGCCCCAACTCCAGCCCTTGTCGGCCGCGTTCGATCCGGGCCTGGTGATCCTGGGCGTTCTGGCCTGATTCGCCAGGGGCGCCGTCAGGCGGACGCTCCCGCCGGGGGCAGCCAGCGGCGGACCCAGTCCGTGGTGGCCCGGGCGCTTTCCTTCCGTCCGGGGCAGCGGACCAGTTCGTGGGGCGCCTGCACCAGGGACAGGGCATTGACCGCCGCGGCGGTTTCCCGGGTGTCCTGGGGCGCCTGGGGCGGCCGTTCCTCGGCCAGGTAGAGCAGGGGCACGGGCAGAAAGCCCAGGGCATGGCGCCCGGCCAGGTCGATGAAGCCGTTGCGGCACACCAGGGCCCGGCACGGCCCCTGGCGGGTGGCGGTCAGGCGCAGGGCCGCTGGGGCGCCGCCGCCGCTGGCGACAATGACCAGGGGCAGGTCCGGCGGCAGGCCGAGAAGGCGGCAATCCTTGCCTTGCAGGTAGCTCAGGCAGGCGGCCAGCCGGTTTTCCAGCAGGGGCACGTCCCGCACCAGATCCGGGTAACGGGTATCGAGGGGCGTCAGCAGGTCGATCCGGCACACGGCCAATCCCGCGCCGAGCAGGGCCTGGGCGATGGCATAGGGGCCGCCGTCCTGCTGGGAGGTGGGCTGGACCACCAGCGCCAAGGCCTGGGCCGGCGCGGCGGGCAAGGCCAGTTCTCCGGCCAGTTGGGCGGCGTCGCTGCGCAGGGTGAAGGGAAAGGCGGCGGCCGGTTCGGTCACTGGCGAAAGGGGCGATGGGGGGGCAGGCATGTCAACCTCCGGCCAGGGCGTGGAGGCCCAGCCACCAGCCGGCGAAGCCTCCCCCGGCCACAGCGGAAAAGCCCAGGGCGATCCGTCCGGCCAGCCGGCGTCCCGCCACCACGGCGACCACTGCCAGCTTGAAGCCTAGGTTGGCCAGCACGGCCAGGCCCACGGCGGTCACCGCCTGGGTGGCATTGACCCGCTCCAGGGCGAAGAGGCGCAGGCTCGACAGGGTGATGGCATCCACGTCGGTGAGGCCCGAGGCCAGGGCCACCAGGTAAAGGCCCCGGCTGCCGGCGATGTCGGCCAGCCAGGCGGACAGGAACAGCACGGCGGCGTAGATGGCGCCGAAGGTCAGGGCGGCGCGGATCTCGGTGGGGTTGCGCAGTTCCAGCTGGGGCAGGGAATCCTGGCGTTCCATGCGGCGCCACATGACCACCGCTACGATCAGGCCCGCCAGGGCGCCGCCGGCCATGGTGGGCAGCAGGTGGGGCACCAGGGCGGGCTGGACCACGGCGGTGAGGGCCACCAGCCGCACCAGCACCACCAGGTTAGCGGTGAGGATGACGGTCAGGGCCAGTCCGCCCAGGGCTGGGGTTTCCCGGCTATGGCGGGAATAGACCAGGGTGGTGGCGGTGCTCGACACCAGGCCGCCCAGGATGCCCAGCAGCGGCGCCCCATGGCGCTGGCCGGCGATGCGCAGGGCGCCGTAGCCGGCCAGGGATACGCCGGAGATGAGCACCACCATCCACCACACCTGGTAGGGGTTGATGGCCTGGTAAGGGCCGAAGCCCTGGTCCGGCAGCACCGGCAGGATCACTAGGGAGAGTACGGCGAATTGCAGGATGGAGATGATGTCCCGCTCCGTCAGCCGGCTGGTCAGGCGTTTGAGCTGGGCCTTGAAGTAGAGCAGCACGGTGCTGAGGATGGCCAGCATCACCGCCTGGGTGCGGTATTCGTCGTACCAGGCCATGGCGCCGAAGCCGAAGGCCAGCAGCAGGGCCACCACCGAGGTGGTGCCCGGGTCGTCCTGGTCCGGGCGCACGGCGTAGCTGGCGATCATCATGGCCGCCACCGCCAGCAGGCCGGCGGCGATAAGCCAGGGCGAATCGAATTCGCCGGCGAGCAGGGCGCACACGGCGCCGAGCAGGGAGGTGAGGCCGAAGGTGCGCAGCCCGGCCCGGGAGGTGGCGCGCCGCTCTCGTTCCAGGCCCATGAGCAATCCCAGGCCCAGGGCGGTGAGAAAGCCGTGGGCGAATTCGAGGCCGACGTCGCTGAGTGGAGTGGTCATGATGGATTCAGCTTAGCGGATGGCAAGGGAAGGAACAGCAGTTGCTCCCCGGCGGCCGGATTTGATCGGCGTGGCGGGAAGGGCGGTTGGCTTCCGGTAGAATCGCGGCCTCGGCCGCCTTCGCGGGGCCGGCGTTTTCCGGCGCAACCGCCGCGGCAGCCAAGGTGGCGGGCAACGGCATATGCTGTCATTGTGCCTCAACAGCGAGGCGCGAGGCCGCGCCGGCACCCACGCATTCCCCCAGCCAAAACCACCCGATATCGTCCATGTCCGTCGTTTCCCTGCCTCCCACGCCCGGCCACGCCCGCCACTATGCCATCGTGCCGGCGGCCGGCCACGGCAGCCGCTTCGGCAGCGAAACCCCCAAGCAATACCTGTCCCTGCTCGGTCGGCCCCTGCTGCACCACACCCTGGCGGTGCTGTGCGCCTGCCCGGCCATCGACCGGGTGTTCGTCGTGCTGGCGCCGGACGACGACTGGTGGGGGGGGTTCGATTGGAGCGCCCTGGGCAGCAAGCTGGAAACCGTGCGCCAGGGCGGCGCCACCCGGGCCGCCAGCGTCCAGGCCGGGCTGGCGGCGGCCGCCACCGCGGCGGCCGACGACGATTGGGTGCTGGTCCACGACGCGGCCCGGCCCTGCCTGTCCGCCTCTGCCCTCAACCAGTTACTCCAGACCCTGGCCGACGACCCGGTGGGCGGCCTGCTGGCGGTGCCGGTGGCCGACACCCTGAAGCGCTCCGACCAGCGTGATCGGGTGGCCGGCACCGTGCCGCGAGACGGGCTGTGGCAGGCCCAGACGCCCCAGATGTTCCGCTATGGCCTGCTGCGCGACGCGCTGCAACGCTTTCCCGACGTGACCGACGAGGCCGGCGCCATGGAAGCTACGGGCCACGTGCCCCGGCTGGTGCGGGGCGAGCTGGCCAACCTGAAAGTCACCTACCCCGCCGACCTGGCCTTGGCCGAGCGCTTGCTCGCCACGGCGCCCCGGGGCTGATTCCACTTACTTCTTACAGTTCTCACAGGAAATTTCATCGTGCTCAGAATCGGACAAGGCTACGACATCCACGCCCTGGTGCCCGGGCGGCCCCTCGTCATCGGCGGCGTGACCCTTCCCTTCGACCGGGGGCTGCACGGCCACTCGGATGCCGACGTGCTGATCCACGCCATCATCGACGCCCTGTTCGGCGCCGCCGGCCTGGGCGACATCGGCCGCCACTTCCCGGACACCGATCCCCGGTTCAAGGGCGCTGACAGTCGCGCCCTGCTGCGCGAGGCCATCGCCCGGGTGACCGAGGCTGGCTACGGCATCCTCAACCTCGACAGCACCGTGGTGGCCGAGGCCCCCAAGCTGGCGCCCCACATCCCGGCCATGGTAGCCAACATCGCCGCCGACCTGGGTCTGCCGGAAAAGGACATCAACGTGAAGGCCAAGACCGCCGAGAAGCTTGGGCCGGTGGGCCGCGGCGAGGGCATCGAGGCCCAGGCCATCGTCCTGCTCGGCGAGCTCGCCGACGAGGACGAGCATGATCACGACCACGATCACTAACCCTTTTTCTCTCCAACCTCCGCACCCTTTTCCGCCTTCGCCATGATCAAGAAAATCCCCGTCGCCCAGTTGCGGATCGGCATGTTCGTCCACGACTTCAACGCCGGGTGGATGGACCATCCCTTCCTCTTCAACCGGGTCATGATCAAGAGCGAGGGCGACCTGGCCAAGGTGCGCAACAGCCGCATCCAGGAACTGTTCATCGACACCGAGCGGGGCCTGGACGTGGAGGACGAGGCAGCAGCGGAAAAGCAATCCCGTCCCGAAACTTCTGCCCCGGCGGAAGCGCCGGTTGCGGCCGCGCTGGAAGCCGTGGCCGCAGTGGCCGGGCCGGGGGTGGCCGCCGATACGGCGGGTGGGGGCGGCGAGGCACCCCGGGAAACGGCCCTGGAGGCCGCGCCGGAGAAAGTGTCGGAGAAAGTGTCGGAAAAGGCGCCGGCCCCCGGCGAGCGCCTGGCCGCTACCGTGCGGGTCCCCACGGGCAACCCCGGTGGCGTTTCGCCCGGGGTGTCCCTGGGGGCGGAGATGGGCCGGGCCCGGGCCGCTTTCGGCGAGGCCACCCGGGCCGTGCGCTCGGTGATGGACGACGTGCGGGTCGGGCGCCAGGTGGAGCAGGCTCCGGTGCGGGCGGCGGTGGAAAAGATCACCGCCTCGGTGCTGCGCAACAGCCACGCCATCCTCACCCTGCGCCGCCTCCAGCAGCGGGTGGACGACTACACCTACAACCACGCGGTGGGGGTGTGCGCCATGCTGGTGGCCTTCGGCAAGTCCCTGGAACTGGACGAGGCCATGCTCCACCAATTGGCCCTGGGCGGCCTGCTCCACGACGTGGGGCTGATGAAGCTGAGTACCGAGCTGATCACCAAGCCGGGCAAGCTGACCGAGGACGAATTCAAGGTGGTGCGTTCCCACGTGGTGATGGGCCTGGACGTGGCCACTACCTTGCCCGGCCTGCCGCGCCACGCCCTGGAAGTGCTGGCCGAGCACCACGAGCGCATGGACGGCACTGGCTATCCCAAGGGGCTCAAGGGCGAGGCCATTTCCCTGGCGGGGCGCATGGCGGCCATCGTGGACGTCTATGACGCCATGACTTCGCCCCGGGCCTACCGGGGGCCCACCCCGGCGTCCGACGCGGTGCGCCGCCTGTTCGAAGGGGGCGGCACCTTGTTCGATGCCGATCTGGTGAAGGCCTTCGTCAAGAACGTGGGCATCTACCCGGTGGGTTCCCTGGTGCGCCTGGAAAGCAACCGGCTGGCGGTGGTGGTGGCCCTGCACCGGGACAACCTGCTCACCCCGGTGGTACGCATCATCTATGACGCCAAGCGCATGTACTACCTGCCGCCCGAGGACATCGACCTGGCCAAGCACGGCAGCGAGCGCATCGCCGGGGCCGAAGATGCGACCAAGTGGGGCATCGACGTGGCCCGCTTCCTGATCTGATTCCCGGGTCCCGGCGGCCGCCCGCGATTTTTTACCTCCTTTTACTCGCCCTCGCCGCCTTCCCCCCGTAATATCCAGCGTTATAAAAACGATCACGCTGAAGGGACACACCTTGGTGGACGAAAGGGAGATGGAGGAGGGCACCGTTCAATCGGTGCTGGAGCAGGTCCGCTTCGAACAGCTGGCCGACAACCTGCCGGAAAGCTTCTGGCTGATCGACACCGCCGCCAAGCAGGTGGTGTTCGTCAATGCCGCCTATGAGCGCCTGTGGGGCGGCAGCCGGGAGGATCTGTGCCGGGACCGCTTTTCATGGCTGTCCTGCGTCCATCCGGACGACCGGCCGCGGCTGCGCCGGGTGGTGGCGGAAAACCGCTTCGGCGGCGTCAATGAAACCTTGCGCGCCTTGCATCCGGACGGCAGCGTCCGCTGGCTGCAATTGCGCAGCTTCGCCATGGCCGACGAGGCCGGGCGCATCCACGGCGTCGGCGGCATCGCCCTCGACATCACGCCCCTGGTGCAGCAGCGCGACGAGCTGGCGGCGAGCATTTCCACCAACCGTTCGATTCTCGACGCCCTGCCGGCCCACATCGCCCTGCTCGACGAAACGGGGCGCATCCTGGCGGTCAACGCCGGCTGGCGCCATTTCGCCGAGGAGAACGGCTATCCGGACGATTCCGCCGGGGTCGGTCTCAACTACCTGAGCCTGTGCACCGGCGACGGGGTGGCGGTGGCGGCGGCCTCCGAGCACGTCCAGTCGGGCCTGCACGCCGTGTTGTCGGGCGCCCGCGACGAGTTCTCCACCGTCTACTCCTGCCACGGCAAGAACGCCGAGAGCTGGTTCCGCCTCCTGGCCACACCCCTGCGCGCGCCGGGCAAGGGCGCGGTGGTGATGCACATCAACGTCACCGAGAGCGTCAAGGCCGAGCGCCAACTGGCCCAGGCCGCCCACTACGACGCCCTGACCGGTCTGCCCAACCGGCTGCTGGTGCGCGACCGGATCGAGCAGGCCCTGGCCAGCGCCCACCGGGAAGGCAAGCGGGCGGCGGTGATGGTGGTGGACCTGGACCGCTTCAAGCTGGTCAACGACACCTTCGGCCACGGCGTCGGCGATGCCCTGCTGGTGGCTGCCGCCGACCGCATCGCCACCGTGCTGCGGGAGAGCGACACGGTGGGGCGCATGGGCGCCGACGAATTCGCCATCGTCGTTCCCGACCTGGAGTCCAGCGAGGACGCCACCATGGCCGCCCAGCGCATCATGGAGGCCCTGGCCCGGCCGATCCACGCCGAGGGCCAGGAACTGTACGCCCAGGCCAGCGTCGGCATCGCCCTCTACCCGGACGACGGGATCGAGGCCGAGGCCCTGATCCGCAACGCCGACACCGCCATGTACCGGGCCAAGGAACTCGGGCGCAACGGCATGCAGTTCTACACCGCCTCGATGAATACCCGGGCCCAGGGCCAGTTGCAGATGGTCATCGACCTGCGCCGCGCCCTGGAGCGGGACGAATTCGTCCTGCACTACCAGCCCAAGGTCAGTTGCGCCAGCGGCGCCATCGTCGGCTTCGAGGCCCTGCTGCGCTGGCGTCATCCGGCCCGGGGCCTGGTGCCGCCGGACCAGTTCATTCCCCTGCTCGAAGACACCGGCGGCATCATCGCCGTGGGCGCCTGGGTGCTGCGCCAGGCCTGCGCTCAGGCCGCCACCTGGCACCGGGAGGGGCTGGGCGCCCCGTCGGTGGCGGTGAACCTGTCGGTGCGCCAGTTGCTCCAGCCCAACCTGGTGGAGATGGTCGGCGCCGAACTGCGCCGCGCCGGCTTGCCGGCCGGCGCCCTGGAGCTGGAGATCACCGAGAGCATGCTGATGCACAACGTGGAGGATGCCATCGCCACCCTGGACGGCCTCAAGCAACTGGGCCTGCGCATCGCGGTGGACGATTTCGGCACCGGCTACTCCAGCCTCTCTTACCTGAAGCGTTTTCCCCTGGATTCGGTCAAGGTGGACCGCAGCTTCGTCCAGGACATCGTGGCCGATCCGGGCGACGTCTCGATCACCCGGGCGATCATCACCCTGGCCCACAACCTCAAGCTGAGGGTGGTGGCCGAAGGGGTGGAAACCGAGGCCCAGCTGGCGCTGCTGTCGAGCAACGGCTGCGACGAGATTCAGGGTTACTACTTCAGCCGCCCGGTGCCGGCGGAGGAAGCGGGCGACCTGCTGCGGGCCGGCCGCCGCCTGCCGGAGGCCCTGCTGTCGCGCCATCCGGCGGGGACGGACCATGCCATCGGGCTTGAAGCCCTGCTCCAGCGGACTACCCTGGATGTAACCCAGGAAGTGGTGGAGATGTTCCCCTGGCCCCTGTTCGGCATCGACAACGAGGGGCTGGTGGTCGCCGCCAACGGCGAGGCCCAGCGCTTGGCTGGACGGGGTGCGCTGGTGGGCGAGCCGGCTGCCGCCTGTCTCCCGGCGGCTGTGATGGATCTCTTGGCACAACGGGAGGCAACCCCGCACCGGGTGGACTGCGCCCAGGGCCGTTTTCTTGTATTCTGCCGCCCCCTGGGGCCGGCCGTCGAGCCCCGGGGCTGGCTGTTGCTGGCTTTACCCGAGGAGCGATGATGACCTTAAGCCCCCTGACCCTGGCCGAGCTCGAAGGGAGCCTGGGCCGGCTGCCGTCGATGCCGGCGGTGGTGACCGAGCTGCTGCTGCGCCTCGAGGATCCGGAACTGGACACCCGCCGCCTGGCCCACGACATCGCCCGGGACCAGTCCCTGGCGGCCAAGACCCTGCGTATCGCCAACTCGCCCTTCTACGGCCTGCGCGGCCGGGTGGCGAGCATCCAGGACGCGGTGACCCTGCTCGGCCTGCACACCATGCGCACCCTGATGCTGGCCGCCGCCGCCGGCGAGACCCTGGGGCGCCTGACCGCCGAGGGGTTGGATACAGCCACCTACTGGCGCCACTGCACGGCGGCGGCGGTGGTGGCCAGGGTGCTGGCGCCCCGCGCCAAGGTCAATCCGGAAAGCGCCTTCGTCGTCGGGCTGCTCCACGACATCGGCCGGCTAGTGATCGCCACCAACTACCCGGCCCACTACAAGGCGGTGCATGAACGGGCCAGAGCCGAGGGCCTGCCCCTGATCGATGCCGAACGCCTCTGCCTGGGCATCGACCACGTCCAGGTCGGGGAACTGCTGGCGCGGCGCTGGGTATTCCCCGCCACCATCGTCGACGGCATCGCCGGCCACCATGCGCCGGAACGCTGGCCCGAGCAGCCCCTGGCCGCCGTGGTCAGCCTGGCTGACAGCGGCGCCTACGAACTCGGCCGGCACCTGGCCGGCGCCTGGAATCCGCCTCCCCGCTCCGAATACGCCTGGAACGCCCTGGGTCTGGATGAAGCCACCTGGCAAGCGGCCCTCGACGAGGCCCGGCCGGGGGCCGAGGAATTCTCCCTGGTGTTCGGCGCCTGAGGCTGTTGCAGCGCCGTCTTCGGCGCTGCGCGATCCGGCGGGGGAGGGGGCACCGTAATCTGGCCGGCGTCTGCCCTCTGTTCTTTCCCGCTTTTTCCGTGCCCTAGCCCTGGCGCGGCAGGACGATCCTGGCACGCAGGCCGCCCCCTTCCCGTGGCAGCAGGTCCAGGCGGCCGCCGTGGGCCCGGGCGGCGGCATCGACGATGGCCAGTCCCAGGCCCGTGCCCGAAACACCGCCCCGGGCGCTGTCGCCGCGCATGAAGGGGCGCTTCAGGGCTTCCGCCAGGGCCGGGTCGATGCCCGGGCCCCGGTCGAGCACTTCCAATACCACCTGGCGCTGCCGGCCGCTGCCTTCCTCGTGCAGACGGAAGGTCAGCCCGGGGACCATCGAGCCGTTGGGGGTGTCGACGCCGGCATAGCGCCGGGCGTTCTCGCCCAGGTTGGTGAGCGCCCGTTCCAACACCCGGCGCTTGACCGGCAGCGGCGCTACCGTCTCCAGTTCCAGGCTGGCTTCGGGGAAGCGCCGCGCCACGCCGGTGATGATTTCGCCCGGATCGTAGGGCTGGGGCGTTTCTTCCCGGGCGCCCCGGGCGTAATCGAGAAACTGGGTGAGCAGCCCGTCCATGGTTTCCACGTCGGCCACCATGCCGCCCTTGAGTCCATCGTCGCTGGTGCTCATCTCCAGGGCCAGGCGCAGCCGGGCCAGGGGGGTGCGCAGGTCGTGGGAAATGCCGGCCAGCACCTGGGCACGC
The DNA here is from genome assembly GCF_021287045.1 of Oryzomicrobium sp. Lineage (GTDB taxonomy): Bacteria > Pseudomonadota > Gammaproteobacteria > Burkholderiales > Rhodocyclaceae > Oryzomicrobium. Next base: position 43,358 of record NZ_JAJTBG010000004.1, read on the forward strand.
TCGTTCTCGTTGCTGGCCAGGTCGGTGGCCATGCGGTTGATTGCGCTGGCCAGCACGGCCAGTTCCAGGGGGCCGTCCTCGTTCAGGCGGGCGGGGCGTTCGCCCCGGCCCACGGCCACGCACACCCGGGCCATCTCGGCCAGGGGGCGGCCGACCCGGGCAACGATGAACCAGGCGCCGGCCAGGGCGAAGGTCAGGGCCAGGGCGCCCCAGCCCAGCCATTCCCAGGGCGTGCGCCGCTGGGCGCGGTTTTCCGGCAGCACCACCCAGTATTCGTCCTCGGGGTCGTCGGCGGCCACGTGGAAGCTGGTCCACAGCCCCGGCTCATCGTCCAGAGCGATGGCGAAGCGGGTGGAAAAGCCCAGGGCCAGGCGCACCTGGCTGGCGTAGGTGGCGAAGAAGGGGTTGTCCGGCAGGGGCGTCAGCTTGTCGCCGGCATCCGCAGGAATCACCCGGATGCCCTCGCGCAGGGCCAGGTCGTCGAGGAGCGCCAGGCGCTCGCTGGGGGCGGCGTGGAGGAGGGCGGAGCGGGTCAGGTTGACCACGCTGGCGGTCAATTCCGCCAGCTGCCGGGCCCGGGGTTCCCGTTCCGAATAGCGTAGCAGCAGGGCCCAACTGGTGACCGCCAGGATCAGCACCAGGGCGATCAGCAGGAAGGTGCGCCACAGCAGGGTACGGGGCCACAGCTGGCCCCAGTAGAGGCGCCAGGAGGATGGGCGGTCCGGATCGGTCACGTAGCGTGCGGGGTGGGGGCGGCAGGGGCTCCGATGCCGCCGGGCTCGTCGGGCACGAACACGTAGCCGAAGCCCCACACGGTTTGCAGGTAGCGCGGGTTCTGCGGGTCCGGCTCCACCAGCTTGCGCAGGCGGGAGACCTGGACATCGATGGCCCGGTCGAAGGGGCCGTGCTCCCGTCCCCGGGCGAGCTGGGTGAGGCGGTCCCGGGACAGGGGCTGGCGCGGGTGCTCCATGAGCACCTTGAGCACGGCGAACTCGCCCGTGGTGAGGCGGGTCACTTCGCCCTGGCGGGCGATCTGGCGGGTGGACATGTCCACTTCCACGTCGCCGAAGCCGATCACCCCGGGCTTGGACGCCGGGGCGCCCGGCGGGGGCAGGCCGCGCCGGCGCAGCACGGCCTGGATGCGAGCTACCAATTCCCGGGGATTGAAGGGCTTGGGCAGGTAGTCGTCGGCGCCCATCTCCAGGCCGACGATGCGGTCGATCTCGTCGCCTTTGGCGGTGAGCATCAGGATGCCCAGCTGGGCATCGGCCGAGCGTAGGCGCCGGCATATCGACAGGCCATCCTCCTCGGGCAGCATCAGGTCCAGCACCAGCAGGTCGAAGGCCTCCCTGGAAAGCAGCCGGTCCATGGCCGCGGGGGATTCGGCCGCCTTGACGGTGAAACCCTGTTCGCCGAGGTAGCGGGTCAGCAGGTCGCGCAGTCCCTGGTCGTCGTCTACCACCAGGATGCGTTTGGGCGTGATCGTGTTCATGGTGGTTATCGTAGCGTGGTCAATGCCGGGTGGATAGGGCGTGGTTGGGGGCAGATGGAGAGAATCGTCAGCAGGTGTTTCGGAAACGCCGTGGCGTCACATTTTCTTACAACTCGACGCAGGGAGAAATGGGCAGGGGGCGGCGCTGCCGCTAAGATTCGGTCATGACGAGTGGTCCCCGACATGGCCCGGACCACGGTTTTTGGAGCGTTGAATGCAATCCCGCCGTTTTTCCCCGTTTTTCGGCAATGTCCTGCGCCAGACCGCTCTGGCCTGGGGGCTTGCCGCCAGCTTGGGCAGCCTGCCGGCCCTGGCCCAGACGGGAACGGCGCCGACGGTTTCCGGCAGCACCGCCAGCGCTCCGGGGCCGGTGGCGCCCATGGTGAGCCTGGAAAAGTGGAAGCGCATGACGGCGGACGAGCGCCGCGCCGAGCGTGAGCGGGTGCGTAGCCAGTGGCCGCGGATGAGCGACGCGGAGCGCCAGGCCGCCCACCAGGCGATGCGTGAGCGCCTCGACTCCTTGTCTCCCGAACAGCGCCAGGAAATGCGTCAGCAACTGCGCCAGGAAGGGCGGGAAGCCTGGGAGAAACTGTCGCCGGAAGAGCGCCAGGCCCGCCGCGAGGCGATCCGGGAACGCTGGCAGAGCATGCCGCCCGAGGAGCGCCAACAGTTGCGCGACAAGCTGCGCGAGCGCCGGGCCCTGGAAGGGGTGCCGGCGAGAGCGGAGCCGCCACCCACGCCCCCCCTTTCCGGCCCCCGGCCGTTGCCGCACCGGCCCTGATCCCCAGCCGATCTTCGCTGTAGTTTCCAGCCCGGCTCGCCACCCCTGATTCTTTTCAGTCTTCTTTCCGGTGCCCTCGCCATGCCAATCGATCATGGATTTTCCCCAGGCCGCCGCCGTTGGCTGAACCGCACCGGAACGGGCCTCTTGGCCCTGCCCCTGGGGGCCTCCCTCGGCCTGGCCGCGCCGGCCTGGGCGGCCCGCCGCGAGAACGATGCGGTACTGGGTGAAGCCGGCGCCCGCCACCTCCTGGCCCGTACCGGCTTCGGCGGCCGGCCGGCGGACTTGGCCGCCTACGCCGGGCTGACCCGCGTCGCGGCGGTGGACCGCCTGCTCGCCCGGCCCCCCACGGCGCCTCTGCATGCGCCCCCGGCCGACGCCCTGGAGTACGTCTCGCCCCAGCGCCTCAAGGAAATGCGCGAGGAGGACCGCAAGGCCTTCCAGCAGGAACGCTTCCGCGTCGGTGCCGAGATGCGCGCCTGGTGGCTCCAGGAGATGATCGAGGCCGATCCGTCCCGGGCCCTGGTGGAGCGGATGACCCTGTTCTGGCACAACCATTTCGTTTCCAGCGACCAGAAGGTCCACGCCCATTCGTTCATGGTCCGCCAGAACCTGCTGTTCCGGGAAAACGCCCTGGGCAATTTCGGCGACCTGCTCCACGCCGTGGGCAAGGACCCGGCCATGCTGGTGTACCTGGACGGCGCCCAGAGCCGGCGCGAGAGCCCCAACGAGAACTTCGCCCGGGAGGTGATGGAACTGTTCACCCTGGGCCGGGGGCATTACCAGGAAGGCGATATCCGCGAAGCGGCCCGGGCCTTCACCGGCTGGAGCATCGAGCCCCAGACCGGGGAGTTCCGCTGGCGGCCCTTCTTCCACGACACCGGCGTCAAGACCGTGCTTGGCCGCAGCGGCAATTTCGACGGCGACCAGGTGCTCGACATCCTGCTCGCCCAGCCGGCCTGCGCCGAGTTCATCGCCGCCAAGCTGTGGCAGGACTTCGTCGCCCCCCCGGGGGACGATCCCGCCCAGGCCCGGGCCATCCAGCGCCTGGCGGCGGTGCTGCGCGACAGCGGCTACGACCTGCGCGCCACCCTGGGGGCCCTGCTGCTGTCCGAGGCCTTCTGGGCGCCCCAGAACCGGGGGCGACTGGTCAAGTCGCCGGTGGACCTGGTGGCCGGCACGGTACGCACCCTGGACGTGACCGTGCCCGACGCCCTGCCGCTGGCCTTCATCGTGCGCAACCTGGGCCAGGACCTGTTCGCCCCGCCCAATGTGCGCGGCTGGCCGGGGGGCGAAGCCTGGATCAATTCCACCTCCCTGCTGGCGCGCAAGGCCTTTCTCGAACGGCTGCTGCGCGGCGAGGACTTCGTCGAGCCGATGCGCCATTTCGACGGCCAGCAGGCCCGCTACGACGACGCCACGCCAGTCATGAAGCGGCGCACCGCCCAGTTGCGCGAAGCCTTCGGCCAGGTGGGCGGCCGCATGGACGGCGACGCCCGCTTCCGCCTGGTGGCGGCCTGGTCGGCGGTACGGGTGGACAGCAGCCGCCTGCTCGACCGCTTTCCCGACCACCGCGGCCTCGAAGCCGCCCTGCTGGCGGTGCCTCCGGTTAACCCGCTTGCCGCCGGCGGGATGAACGATGCACCCACCGGCCTCGCCCTGATCCGGGCCCTGGCCCTCGATCCCGCCTACCAGCTTCTCTAGGAGACTGCCATGGACCGCCGCAGCTTCCTCTTCGGCCTCGGGGCCGCCAGCCTCACCGTGCTGAGTGCAACCTCCCGGGCCGCTCCCCAGATGGATTCTTCCAGAATGCCCGCCAGCGGCGGCGCGCCGGACATGCCCCGGGGCAGCCCCCATTACGAGCGCCTGCTGGTGCTGGTGGAACTCAAGGGGGGCAACGACGGGCTGAACATGGTGGTGCCCTACGCCGACCCCCGCTACGCCGCCCTGCGCCCCCGGCTGGGCTTAAAGCGCGAACAGGTCCTGCCCCTGAGCGAAGCCGCCGGCCTGCACAACGCCCTGGAACCCCTCCTGCCCCTGTGGCGCGACCGCCAGCTGGCGGTGGTCCAGGGTGTGGGCTACCCGGACCCGGACCTGTCCCACTTCCGCTCCATCGACATCTGGGAGACCGCTTCCGGCGCCCACGAGACCCGCAGCGACGGCTGGCTGGCCCGGGCCTTCGCCAAGGCCCCGGTGCCCGCCGCCTTCGCCGCCGACGGAGTGGTGCTCGGCGCCGCCGACATGGGGCCCTTTGAAGGCCCGGGCAGCCGGGCCATCGCCCTGGCAAACGCTGACCAGTTCCTGCGCCAGGCCCGGCTCGCCCAGCCCGGCGGCGAGGCTGCCCGGGCCAACCCGGCGCTCGCCCACCTGCTCAAGGTGGAGCAGGACGTGAGCACGGCGGCCAACCACCTGGCCGGCGCCGCCAGCGCCTCGCCCTTGAAAACCGCCTTTCCCGGCGGCCCCTTCGGCCAGGCGGTGAAGACTGCTTGCCAGCTGGTGGCGAGCAACGCCGGGGTGGCCTGCCTACGCATCACCCTGAACGGCTTCGACACCCACCAGAACCAGGCCGGCGCCCAGGCCGGCCTGCTGCGCCAGCTGGGCGAGGGCCTGGCCGCCCTGCGGGCCGGCCTCGCCGAGTCCGGCCGCTGGAACGACACCCTGGTGATGACCTATGCCGAGTTCGGCCGCCGTCCCAAGGAAAACCAGTCCGGCGGCACCGACCACGGCACCGCCGCGCCCCATTTCGTCCTCGGTGGCCGGGTGGCCGGCGGCCTCTACGGCGCCGAGCCGGCACTGGACCGGCTCGACGGCAACGGCAACCTGCCCTTCGCCGTGGACTTCCGCCAGCTCTACGCCACCGCCCTGGACAACTGGTGGGGCATCCCCTCCCGGGACATCCTGGGCGGGCGCTTCGCATCCCTGCCGTTGCTCGCTTGAACCGCAAGGCAGGGGAGGGCAGCGGTTCGCCCCGGCCCGTCTTCAGCGGCTCGTTCGCGCCGTAAAAGCGTCGGCCGGGTACGCCACGCCCATGCCCGCCGGGGCGGAGTGGCGGGCTAACAGGGTACAATCCGCCCCATGAAACTGCTTGCCCTGGACACCACCACCGAGGCCGGCTCCTGCGCGCTCTGGCTCGATGGCCGGGTGATCGCCCGGGACTGCCCGGCGGGACGCTCCCACTCCGAAACCCTGCTGCCCCTGACCCGGGACCTGCTCGCCGAGGCCGGCGTACCGTTTTCCGGCTTGGACGCCATCGCCTACGGCGCCGGCCCTGGGGCCTTCACCGGGTTGCGGGTGGCCTGCGCCGTGGCTCAGGGCCTGGCCGTGCCCTTCGACCTGCCGGTGGTGCCGGTGGGCTCCCTGCTCACCCTGGCCACCGCCTGCGGCGCAGCCACCGGGGCGCAGCGGGTGCTGGCCCTGCTCGATGCGCGCATGAACGAGGCCTATGCCGGCCGCTATGTGCGCGGCGCCGATGGTGCCTTTCACCCGGAGCACCCGGAAGGGGAGGACCGGGTCGGTCCGCCCCAGGACATCGAATTGCCCGACCCGGCCGAGGGCTGGGTGAGCGCCGGCAACGCCCCGGCAGCCTACCCGGCCCTGGCCGAGCGCCTGGCTGCCGCCGCCATCCCCCACCACCCGGCGTTGCCCCAGGCCGCTACCGTGGCGGCCCTGGCCGCGGCCCGGCTGGCCGCCACGCCCCGGGCCGACTGGGGCCAGTTCGACGCCGCCCTGGCGGCGCCGGTGTACGTGCGCGACAAGGTGGCCTTCACCGTGGCCGAGCGGCTCGCCCAGGGAGGCAAGGCGTGAGCCTGGCGGCCGAAACCCGGGAGCTGACACCCATGACCGAGGGCGACCTGGACGCGGTGCTGGCGATCGAGGCCGCCACCGCGGCTTTTCCCTGGCAGCGTGGCCATTTCGCCGATTCCCTCAAGGCCGGCTACAGCGGCTGGACCCTGCGAGTGGGCGGCCAGGTGGTGGGCTACGCCATGATCATGGCGGCGGTGGACGAGGCCCACCTGCTCAACATCGCCATCGACCCGGCCTTGCAGCGCCGCGGCCTGGGCCGCTGGCTGCTGGTACGGGCCATGGATGCGGCGCGCCAGTCCGGCATGTTTTCCATGCTGCTCGAAGTGCGGCCCTCGAACGAAGGCGCCCGGGCGCTCTATGCCGCCCTGGGCTTTGCCGAGATCGGCCGGCGCAAGGGCTACTACCCGGCGGCGGATGGCCGGGAGGACGCCATCGTGATGCAGCGCGCCCTGGTGGAGGCCCAGGCATGAAGCCGGTGCTGCTCTCCCGGGAAGCGATCCTGGCCGAAATGGGCATCGGCCCGGTGTGGGTGCCGCGCCAGGGCGGTGAGACGCCCGATGCCATGGCCGAAGCCGCCGTGAGCACTGCGCCCGAAGCGCCCGCCGCCCCTGAAATCCCTGCCGTCGACCGCCCCGCCCGGTCCTTCCCGGGCCGCCCCGCTGCACCAGTGAACGCGCCTCGGCCCGCGGCCGAGGCTGCGCCCCGCGTGGCTACCCCGGTGACGATTCCCCCCGGCCTGTCCTGGCCCGAGCTGCGCCAGACGATTGCCGATTGCCGGGCCTGCGGGCTGTGCGAAAAGCGCACCCAGGCCGTGCCCGGGGTGGGGGACGAGCAGGCCGACTGGCTGTTCATCGGCGAGGGCCCGGGGGCGGACGAGGACGCCCAGGGCGAACCCTTCGTCGGCCAGGCCGGCAAGCTGCTCGATGCCATGCTGGCGGCCATCGACCTGAAGCGCGGCGAGGACGTCTACATCGCCAACGCGGTGAAGTGCCGCCCGCCCGGCAACCGCACCCCGGAGCCGGCCGAGATGGCCGCCTGCCGGCCGTTCCTCACCCGCCAGATCGAGTTGCTCCAGCCCAAGCTGCTGGTGTTGCTCGGCCGGGCCGCCGCCGACAGCGTGCTGGGCCTGGAAAAACCCCTGGCCGCCATGCGCGGCCGGGTGCACGAGTACCAGGGCATCCCGGTGGTGGTGACCTACCACCCGGCCTATCTGCTGCGCAACCTGCCGGAGAAGGCCAAGGCCTGGGAAGACCTGCTCTTCGCCCGGCGCACCATGGCCCGCCTGAAGGGGCACTGAACCCGTGACCCGCGCGGCGCCCCTTGCAGGATCGGCGCCGCGCCCCTACCTTGACGGCATGAGACTGGATCGGACCGATCCGCCGCTGCCGAGCCGTCCCCGTCATTTCGCCCATCGCCTTATCGCTTCTCCCCCCGGAGGTCCCATGCGTTTCCGCCTGATCGCCCTGTTCGCCCTGGCCGTGTCCCTGCTCTCGGGCTGCGGCTACAACGAGTTCCAGCGCCTGGACGAAGAGTCCAAGGCCGCCTGGTCCGAAGTGATCAACCAGTACCAGCGCCGCGCCGATCTGGTGCCCAACCTGGTGAATACGGTGAAGGGCTACGCCTCCCACGAGAAGGAGGTGCTGACCCAGGTGACCGAGGCCCGGGCCAAGGTGGGCAGCCTCCAGGTGACGCCGGAGCTGGCTAACAATCCGGAAGCCCTGGCCAAGTTCCAGCAGGCCCAGGGCGAACTGTCCTCGGCCCTGTCCCGGTTGCTGGTGGTGTCCGAGAACTATCCGCAACTCAAGGCCGACGCTGCCTTCCGCGACCTGCAAGCCCAGCTCGAAGGCACCGAGAACCGCATCACCGTGGCGCGCAACCGCTACATCCAGTCGGTGCAGGTCTACAACACGGCGGTGCGCTCCTTCCCCAACAACCTGACCGCCATGGCCTTCGGTTACAAGCCCAAGGCCAATTTCAGCGTGGATAACGAAAAGGCCATTTCCACGGCCCCCACCGTGGATTTCGGCGGCGCCAAGCCTGCCGCGCCTGCCCCCGCGCCCGCTCCTGCGCCGGCCGAAGCCCCGGCCAAGGCGCCGGGTGGGGCAGCGCCGGTGTCGGGCTACTGATTCGCCTGGTCGGACCATGGTCGCCAGCACAGGCATCACGTTGGGTTCTTTTCGCGTGGTCCGCCAAACTCCGCGCCAGTGCTTGATCCTGGCGTGGTGCCTGCTGATCGCCGCATGCTGCCTCGTTCTCCCGGCCTGGGCTGCGGAGAATGAGGCGGGGCGCGGCCTTGCGCCCATCCCGCCGTTGACCGCCCGGGTCACCGACACCACCGGTACCCTGCCCGCCGACCGCCGCCAGGCCCTGGAGGCCAAGCTGGCCGCCTTCGAGAAGGACAAGGGCGCCCAGATCGCCGTGTTGATCGTGCCCACCACCCAGCCCGAGGCCATCGAGCAGTATTCGCTGCGGGTGGTGGAGGCCTGGAAGCTGGGCCGCACCAAGGTGGACGACGGCCTCTTGCTGGTGGTGGCCAAGAACGACCGGCGCCTGCGCATCGAGGTCGGCTACGGCCTGGAAGGAGCGGTGCCGGACGCCATCGCCAAGCGAGTGGTCAGCGAGGTGATCGCGCCCCGTTTCACCGCTGGGGATTTTCCGGGGGGCATCGAGGCTGGGGTGGATGCCCTGATCAAGATCGTCTCCGGCGAACCCCTGCCGCCGCCCGCCGCCAAGGCGCCGTCCGGGCAGGGGGCGGAAGGGGATCTGGAATCCCTGTTCGTGCTGGTGATGATCATGGCCCTGGCCGTGGGCCAGGTGCTGCGCGCCGTGTTCGGCCGCCTGTTCGGCTCCCTGGCCGTGGGCGGCGCCACCGGCGCCCTGGCCCTGCTGATCGCCGGCAGCCTGGGCATGGCGGCCCTGGCCGGCCTGGCCGCCTTCGTCTTTTCCCTGCTCGGCCTGAGCCCGGCCATGCTGCGCGGCGGCGGCCTGGGTGGGGGAGGCTTCGGCGGCTCCCGGGACGGCGGGTTTTCCGGCGGTGGCGGCCGTTTCGGCGGCGGTGGCGCTTCGGGAGGATGGTGAAGTGACGGTAACCCGCGTGTTCAAGCATCTGCTCGTCCCCGGCTGGTGGGGGCGGCGCCACTTTCCCTCCGGCAGCCTGGCGCGCATCGAGGCGGCCATCGCCGATTCCGAGGCGCGCCACGGCGGCGAACTGCGCTTCGTGGTCGAGACCGCCCTGCCGCTGGCCTACCTGCGCCGGGGCGAGGCCGGCATCCGGGAACGGGCCCTGGACCTGTTCTCCCACCTACGGGTGTGGGACACCGAGGGCAACACCGGCATCCTGGTCTATGTGCTGCTGGCGGACCGTCGGGTCGAGATCGTGGCCGACCGGGGCATCCACGCCCGGGTCGGCGAGGCGGCCTGGACGAAACTGTGCCGCCAGATGGGCGAGGCCTTCCGCGCCGGCAATTTCGAGGCCGGTACCCTGGCGGCCCTGGCGGACATCACCGTCCTGCTCGAAGCCCACGTCCCGCCGCCGCCGGGCAATCCCAACGAACTGCCCGACCGTCCCCTGGTGCTGGGCTGACCGCTACGCCTCCGGTGCCGGAGGCGCTCAATCCCGATCTGAAGAATGCACGCCCGGCGCCCTGGATGGCGCACCCGGGCCGGTGCCGTGCCGGCTATAGGGGCCGGTCCGGCCGGGAACAGGTTTGCGTCTGGGGAGGGCGTCGGCGCCGAGGAGTCTGGCTGGCGATGTATTAATAAAATTAATACGTTGGGCTGACGGAAAATCGAAGGTTCGCGCCAGTTGCGGAGTTTGTCTTTTCGGCCGCCGGGAAACATGAAGAAAATTAATGTATCGGCCGGCAGCCGGTGGCCGGGGCGGGGCGTGTCAGGTCGACTGGGGCGTGAGGGCTTCCTCGGCCCAGGCCAGGGCTGTCCGGTGGGCGTCGTTCAGGGTGGCAGCATCCAGGCCGAGTTGGGCGGCCAGGTCGGCGGTCCGGGCCGCTTGGCCCTTTTCCACCGCCAGGGCGAGCATCAGGAAACGGGCGTAGGGGCCGGTATTGGTCAGCAGCACCTCGCTGACGTCTTCCGGCAGGCGCAGCTTTTCCAGGACCCGGGGCAGGGGCTGGGCCAGCAGCAGTTCGAACAGGGAAAGCAGGCCCACCAGGAACAGTTCGTCGCAGGCGCTGCGGGGCAGGGCGTCTGCCGCCGCGATTTCGAGGAAGCGGGCGCGGCACAGGGCGACTTCGAGCAGGGCCTCGTCCCGGTCCCGGGTCTGGCCGACGCGGAACATGGAGACGGTGAGCCAGCGGTAGAGCCGGTCCCGGCCGAGGACCAGGATGGCCTGCTCGATGCTCGCCACCGGGCTGGTGAGGCCGGCGGCGGGAGAGTTGGCCAAGCCCAGCAGCTTGAGGGCTACTCCGGGGTCTTTCTTGGCGATCACGCCGAGCTCGGCCGGGTCGGCGTCGCTGCGCAGCAGGTTGAGCATTTCGATGAGCACCAGCCGGCTCTGGTCGAGTCGGCTTTCCTGCTCGTCCTGGTCCGGGGTGGTGAGGAAATCGCCCAGGCAGTAGTCGAAGCCCCGGCTGGCGACCATGCGCCGCTCGGGCCAGGCGTGCACGTCCTCGGCGGCCAGTTGCAGCCCGGGCCGGATCGCCTTGAGCTGGCGGGCCATCTTCTCGAAGGCTTGCAGCGGGTAGTCGCGCAGGGAAAGAAACACCACGTCGGCGGAAGCGGCGTGGAGCAGGGTGGCCGGGGCCAGGTCCACGCCGGCGAGGGCGGCCCGGGCGCCGCTGTCGCGCAGGCGCTGGATCACCGCGGCGCCGGTGTCGCTGGCGATGAAGCCGGCGGGTTCGCGGCGCAGATCGAGCAGGAACAGGGTGTGGGGCGCTGCCAGGGGCAGGTGTTCGTCGCGCAGCACCGCGTCGGCGGTGATCGGAATCACCGCCAGGCGGCGCTGGGCGAAGGCGGCAATGCCGGCGTCGGCCAGGGCCGCCAGCAGCAGGGACGAGGCCCCCGGGGCGGTGTCCGACTGGTAGGTGAAACGGTAGCCGTACAGCCGGTTGCGCTCGTCCACTACTTCCTCGCGGCGCAGCAGGGCCTCGGCGACCTGGCGGCGGGCCGCGTCGGGGGCCGGCGCAGGCATCGCCGCCGGTTTGCCGGGAGCGGGGGAGGGCGCGGAGGAAGGGGGGGCGTCGGCACCGTCGTCGCGGCGCTTGAAGAAGCGGCTGAAAAGCATTGGTTCCCTGATGCGCGTTATGCGCGTTATGGATTATTCCGGCGTCTGGCGCGCCGTATATGGTGAAACGCTAATTTTATGCCCCGCGCCGGTGCGTCGGGAGGAATTACGGCACGTTCCTTCCGGCGCGGGGCATGAGCAGCAGGCGGTCAGGCCATCAGCTGGCGCAGCACGTAGGGCAGGATGCCGCCGTGGCGGTAGTAGTCCACCTCGATCGGCGTGTCGATGCGGCAGGTGACGGCAATCTCCCCCGCCGTGCCGTCGGCACGGGCGATGCGCAGGCCCAGGGGCTGCTGGGGCTTGAGGGTGTCGTCCAGTCCGATCACGTCGAAGGTTTCGGTGCCGGTGAGGCCCAGGGACTGGATGCTGTCCTGGCCTTGGAACTGGAGCGGCAGCACGCCCATGCCCACCAGGTTGGCCCGGTGGATGCGCTCGAAGCTTCTGGCCACCACCATCTTCACCCCGAGCAGCTGGGTGCCCTTGGCCGCCCAGTCCCGGGACGAGCCGGTGCCGTATTCCTCCCCGGCCAGCACGATGGTCGGAATGCCGCGTTGCAGGTAGGCGCTGGCGGCCTCGAACACCGAGGTCTGCCGGCCGTCGAGCAGGGTGTAGCCCCCTTCGACCCGGGTGCCGTCCGCCTTGGGCGGCAGCATCAGGTTCTTCACCCGCACGTTGGCGAAGGTGCCGCGCACCATCACGTCGTGGTTGCCGCGGCGGGAACCGTAGGAGTTGAAGTTGAGGGGCGTCACCCCCTGGCCTTGCAGCCACTGGCCCGCCGGGGTGGAAGCCTTGAACGAGCCGGCCGGCGAGATGTGGTCAGTGGTCACCGAGTCCCCCAGCAGCAGCAGGGGCTTGGCTCCGGCGATGCCCTGGATCGTGCCCGGCTGCATGGAAAAGCCGTCGAAGAAGGGGGGCCGGGCGATGTACGTGGAGGCCGGCCAGCCATAGACCTGGCCGGTGGGGGCGGGCACCGCGTTCCACAGGTCGTGGTCCTTGGTGAAGTCGGCGTAGAGCCGTTGGTAGGTGGCCGGGTCCTGGGCATAGGGCAGCACGGCGTTGATCTCGTCGCTGCTCGGCCAGATGTCGCGCAGGTACACCGGCTGGCCGTCACGGCCCGTACCCAGGGGCTCGGCAGTGAGGTCCACGTTGGCCCGCCCGGCGATGGCGAAGGCCACCACCAGGGGCGGCGACGCCAGGTAGTTGGCACGGATGCTGGGGTGGATGCGGGCCTCGAAGTTGCGGTTGCCCGAGAGCACGGCGGCGGCCACCACGTCGTTGCCGGCGATGGCCTCGTTGAACTCCGGCGCCAGGTCGCCGGAGTTGCCGATGCAGGTGGTGCAGCCGTAGCCGGCCAAGGCGAAGCCCAGCTTGGCGAGGGGTTCCAGCAAGCCGGCTTTTTCCAGGTACTCGGTGACCACCCGGGAGCCAGGGGCCAGGGAAGTCTTGATGTGGGGCTGGACCGTCAGGCCCTTGTCCACCGCCTTCTTGGCCAGCAGGCCTGCGGCGATCAGCACCGCCGGGTTGGAGGTGTTGGTGCAGGAGGTGATGGCGGCGATCAGCACGTCGCCGTGGTGCAGGCTGACGCCGGGCATGGCCGTGGCCACGGTCTCGCCCAGGGCCTGGGCGCTCTTGCCGAAGCCGTTGTCGGCCACCGGGGCGGAAAACAGCCGGTCGAAGGTGCGGCCCATCTCGGGCAGGGGGATGCGGTCCTGGGGGCGCTTGGGCCCGGCCAGGGACGGCACCACGGTGGCCAGGTCCAGGGTGAGCATCTGGGAATAGTCGATCTGCCCGGCCCGGGGAATACCGAACAATTCCTGGGCGCGGAAGTAGCCCTCGAACAGGTCGGCTTCCTCGTCGCTGCGGCCGGTGTTGCGCAGGAAGGCCACGGTCTTCTCGTCCGGGGGGAAGAAACCCATGGTGGCGCCGTATTCCGGGGCCATGTTGGCGATGGTGGCCCGGTCGGTGACCGACAGGCTGGCGGTGCCCTCGCCGAAGAATTCGACGAACTTGCCCACCACCTTGGCCCGGCGCAGCAGCTCGGTAAGGGTCAGCACCAGGTCGGTGGCGGTGACGCCCTCGTTGAGCTTGCCTTGCAGTTCCACGCCGACCACGTCCGGGGTGAGGAAATACACCGGCTGGCCGAGCATGGCGGCCTCGGCCTCGATGCCGCCGACGCCCCAGCCGACCACGCCGACGCCGTTGATCATGGTGGTGTGGGAGTCGGTGCCCACCAGGGTGTCGGGGAAATAAACGCCGTCCTTGCCGCGCACGCCGCGGAACAGGTATTCCAGGTTCACCTGGTGCACGATGCCGATGCCCGGGGGCACCACCTTGAAGGTGTCGAAGGCCTGCATGCCCCACTTCATGAACTGATAGCGCTCGCCGTTGCGCTGGAATTCGTACTGCATGTTGCGCACCAGGGCGTCCGGGGTGCCGTACACATCCACCTGCACCGAGTGGTCCACCACCAGGTCCACCGGCACCAGGGGCTCGATGCGCTTGGGATCGCGGCCCAGGTCGGCGGCCACGTTGCGCATGGCGGCCAGGTCGCAGAGCAGGGGCACGCCGGTGAAGTCCTGCAGCACCACCCGGGCGACGACGAAGGGAATCTCGTCGCTGCGGGGTGCGTTGGCGCCCCAGTTGGCCAGTTGGTCCACGTGCTCCTTGGTCACCTTGTCGCCGTCGCAGTGACGCAGCACCGATTCCAGGACGATGCGGATCGACACCGGCAGCCGCGCGATTGCGGCAAATCCGGAGGCGGCGAGGGCGGGGAGGGAGTAAAATTGCCCGCTTCGGCCCGCCGGGGTCGAAAAGCGTTGCCGGGTGGCGGCGTAGGGGTTCGGCTGGGTCATGGCGTCTCCTTGTGGGATGTCGCGGAAAGGTTCCCGATCGGGAATCTTCGATCATAGTCCGACCCGGCGCGGTCTGCCGGGTTCCTCCGGACACGGCCTTCGGTCCTGCGGCCGGTGTCTAATCCCGAACATGCCAGTGTTTTTTTGCGCTTTTTTGGCGCCCGACGTTCACACCCCAACGCTAAAAAGCTATCATATATAAGACTTGGGTCCGCCACTCGCGGATGCCAGGGAGTTTGGACCTTCTCGTGTGAGGATTGAGCCGTGCTGGAAACCTATCGTGCCCACGTGGCCGAGCGCGCTGCGCTTGGCATTCCGCCCCTGCCGCTGACGGCGAAGCAGACCGAAGAGCTGATCGCGCTGCTGAAGAATCCGCCCAAGGGCGAAGAGCAGGCGCTGGTCGATCTGATCACCCACCGCGTGCCGGCCGGCGTGGACGACGCCGCCAAGGTCAAGGCCGCCTTCCTCTCCAAGGTCGCCAAAGGTGAAGAGTCCTGTGGCCTGATCCCCCGCGCCAAAGCTACCGAACTGCTGGGCACCATGCTCGGCGGCTTCAACATCAAGCCCCTGATCGACCTGCTCGGCGATGCCGAAGTGGGCGGCGTGGCGGCCGAGGGCCTGAAGAAGACCCTGCTGGTGTTCGACTACTTCCACGATGTGGCCGAGCTGGCCAAGGGCGGCAACGCCAACGCCAAGGCCGTGCTGCAATCCTGGGCCGACGGCGAATGGTTCACCTCCCGTCCCGAAGTCCCCGCTTCCCAGAAGCTCACCGTTTTCAAGGTCACCGGCGAAACCAACACCGACGACCTGTCCCCGGCACCTGACGCCTGGTCCCGTCCCGACATCCCGCTGCACGCCCTGGCCATGCTGAAGAACCCGCGCCCGGGCATCACCCCGGAAGAAGCCGGCGTGCGCGGCCCGGTCAAGTTCCTCGAAGAACTGCGCGCCAAGGGCAATCTGGTCGCCTACGTGGGCGACGTGGTCGGTACCGGCTCCTCCCGCAAGTCCGCCACCAACTCGGTGCTGTGGTTCACCGGCGAAGACATCCCCTTCGTGCCGAACAAGCGCTTCGGCGGCGTGTGCCTGGGTTCCAAGATCGCCCCGATCTTCTTCAACACCATGGAAGACGCCGGCGCCCTGCCGATCGAAATCGACGCCGGCCAGATGGACATGGGCGACGAGATCGAACTGAAGGTCGACCACGCCAACGGCAAGGTCACCGCCCTCAAGAACGGTGCCGTGATCGCCGAATCCCAGCTCAAGACTCTGGTGATTCTGGACGAAGTGCGCGCCGGCGGCCGCATCCCCCTGATCATCGGTCGCGGCCTCACCGCCAAGGCCCGTGAGGCCCTGGGCCTGGCCCCCTCCACCCTGTTCCGCCTGCCTCAGAACCCGGCCGATTCCGGCAAGGGCTTCTCCCTGGCGCAGAAAATGGTCGGCCGTGCCTGCGGCCTGCCGGAAGGCCAGGGCATCCGCCCGGGCACCTACTGCGAACCGAAGATGACCACCGTCGGTTCCCAGGACACCACCGGCCCCATGACCCGCGACGAGCTGAAGGACCTGGCTTGCCTGGGCTTCTCCGCCGACATGGTGATGCAGTCCTTCTGCCACACCGCCGCCTACCCCAAGCTGGTGGACGTGCGCATGCACCGTGAGCTGCCGTCCTTCATCAGCACCCGCGGCGGCGTCGCCCTGCGTCCCGGCGACGGCGTGATCCACTCCTGGCTGAACCGCCTGCTGCTGCCCGACACCGTCGGCACCGGCGGCGACTCCCACACCCGCTTCCCGATCGGCATCTCCTTCCCGGCCGGCTCCGGTCTGGTGGCCTTCGCCGCCGCCACCGGCGTGATGCCCCTGGACATGCCCGAATCCGTGCTGGTGCGCTTCAAGGGCAAGATGCAGCCCGGCGTCACCCTGCGCGACCTGGTCAACGCCATCCCCCTGTACGCCATCCGCCAGGGCCTGCTGACCGTCGAGAAGAAAGGCAAGAAGAACATCTTCTCCGGTCGCATCCTGGAAATCGAAGGTCTGCCCGACCTGAAGGTGGAACAGGCTTTCGAACTGACCGACGCCTCCGCCGAGCGCTCCGCTGCCGGCTGCACGGTGCACCTCAACAAGGAACCGATCGTCGAGTACATGAACTCGAACATCACCTTGATGAAGTGGATGATCGCCAACGGCTACCAGGATGCCCGCACCCTGAAGCGCCGCATCAAGGCCATGGAAGAGTGGATCGCCAAGGGCGAACTGCTCAAGGGCGATGCCGACGCCGAATACGCTGCCGTGATCGAGATCGACCTGGCCGACATCAACGAGCCCATCGTTGCCTGCCCGAACGACCCGGACGACGTGAAGCTGCTGTCCGAAGTCGCCGGCGACAAGATCGACGAAGTGTTCATCGGCTCCTGCATGACCAACATCGGCCACTTCCGCGCCGCGGGCAAGGTGCTGGACGGCAAGTCCGACATCCCGACCCGCCTGTGGATCGCCCCGCCGACCAAGATGGACGCCATGATCCTCAACGAGGAAGGCTACTACTCGGTCCTCGGCAAGTCCGGCGCCCGCATGGAAATGCCCGGCTGCTCCCTGTGCATGGGCAACCAGGCGCAGATCCGCAAGGGTTCCACCGCCATGTCCACCTCCACCCGGAACTTCCCGAACCGGCTGGGCATCGACACCCGGGTCTACCTGGGTTCCGCCGAACTGGCGGCCGTCTGCGCCCTGCTTGGCAAGATCCCGAGCGTGGCCGAGTACATGGAGCAGGTGAACGTGGTCAACCAGAAGGCCGCCGACATCTACCGGTACATGAATTTCGACCAGATCGCCGAATTCCGCGACGTGGCCGACACCGTTACCCTCTGATCCACGGGTAACGATGCAGAAATAAAACCAAAGGAAGTAGCGAGGAGGGAACGGCTCCGCCCACAAGGCGGGGCCGTTTTTTTTCTGGAGACTGGCCGGGCAAGAGTCGCAGCCGGCCGTGATTCAAGGCGCCCGGTCGATCAGCGCCGCCATGCGCCGGGCCACGGCGGGTACCGCCAGGCGGTGGATGGGAAGCACCAGGGCCAGGTAGATCCGGCCCAGCCGGTTGTGGGGACGCACCAGGGTCGAGGCGCTCAGGGCCGGCGTGCCGCCATCGCCGCCGTTGTCGTCGAGCAGCAGGGAGATGCGGAAATTCAGGTGCCGGTCGTCGTCGCCGAGCACCGCTTCCCGGCCGTCCAGGGCCAGCAGGCGGAACAGGCCGATCCGCTGCCCCACCGTGAAGGGAGGCGCGATGGGCAGCATCGGCCCGGTGCCGGTCTTCAGGCCGAAAGGGCGCACCAGAACGTTGCGCAGTGCCGTCAGGCGCGACAGCCAGGGCGGCACCGCGGCGAAGAACAGGGCCACCAGGCCCTCGGCATCCAGATCGCACCGGCGCACCGGCAGGGTGAAGGAATCCCGGTAAGAGTAGGCGGCCTGTTCGCCGTGGAGGCGGGAGGCGAGGGGAATGCGGTCGGTGAGTTCGGGCATGGCGGCCTCTGGCGGTTTGAAGGATGCGCCGGACTCTAGCGCCGGCCTCGCCTGGGCGTCTTGTAGCGAAACGACATGGGGATGCTGGGCCTGGCTACGCCCCGGCTTTCTGCTCGGCGCGGTGGGCCGGAGCGCAGCCTAGAAGCCGGTGCCGCCGAAAAAATCCACGATCTGCCGGCGTGAGAACAGGTAGGGCCATAGGGCCGGATCGCGCTCGGCGCAGCGGCGCTGCCATTCCCCCGGGGAGTAGCCGGTGAAGTGGCGCATGTCCCGGCTCAAATGGGCCTGGTCGGCATAGCCCGCCTCGGCGGCCAGGCCAGCCCAGTCCAGGGAATGGCGCGCCCCGGCCAGGGCGGGGGTATCGAGCAGGCGGGCGATCAGGGAACTGCAACGCAGTTGCTGCCGCACCTTGCGCCAGGGTTGGCCGAAGCTGGCGAGAAAACGCCGCTCGAACTGGCGCACCCCGATGCCGTGCTGCTCCGCCAGCGCCGCCATGGGGCGGGCGTGCCAATCGGCCGGCAGCGCCAAGTCCGGGCCAGGAGCTGCAATGCTGCGGCTGCGGCGCACGAGAAAATTCTCGAACTGGGCCAACTGGGCATCCTCATCCGGCGCCGCCGCCAGGGATTCGGCCAGGGTCGCCACCTCGGCCCGGGGCACCAGTTCTTCCAGGGCGAACAAGCCCTCGCAGACCGTATCGTTGGGCATGCCCAGCAGGCAGCGGAGCCCGCCCGGGCGCACTGCCGCCATCAGCACCCGGGTGCCGGGAGCGGCTGCGGCGAAGCGGGGTGTGCCGGTCCCGCCGCACAGGCATAGGGTCGGCATGGGTACGGGGCCGTCCGGCAGGTCGAGGCGGATGCTGCCGCGCAGCACTAGCAGGAAGATGGCGTGGATGCTGGCCGGCTTGGCATAGGGGCCGGCGGGCAGGGTGGTGACCAGCAGGCTCTGGATGAGGCCGGCCAGGGCGGGGGCCGGGGGGCGCAGGCGGGTATCCATGGCGTCATGATACCGGTGCCCCCCGGGGTGTTTCGCTCAAGGTGCGGATTCCGTTGGCGCCGGCGCGCTGCGGCGCACGGTGCCGCGGCTGCCGTCCACCTCCACCGTTTCACCCGAAGCGAGGGCGGCCAGGATGCCGGGCAGGTTGACCACCGCCGGGATGCCGAACTCCCGGGCGACGATGGCGCCGTGGGAAAGGTAGCCGCCGGTTTCCATCACCAGGCCGCCGGCCTTGAGAAAGAGCGGGGTCCAGGCCGGGTCGGTGGAGGGGGCGACGAGGATTTCGCCCGGGGCGAGGTGGATGCCGTCTTCCGGGCGGTGAATCAGGCGGGCCGCCCCCGTGGCGGTACCGCAGCCCACCGCGACGCCGGTCCAGCAATCCGCCCCGGCATTGCCCACGGCGGGTTCGGCGGGAGGTTGGGGGCGGGCTTCGGCGGCGCTGCCGAGGATCACTTCCGGTGGCGTCTGCGCTTCCCACTCGGCCAGGCGCCGCCGCCGGGCCGCCACCCGGGGGGCCAGGGCCTGGGCGCCGATGCGGCCCTTCAGGGCGTCGTCCAGCTCGTGATGGGTGAGGTCGAAGACTTCCTCCCGGGAATGCAGCGTGCCCCGCTGCGCCAGTCGCCGGCCGGCTTCGAGCAGCAGGCGGCGACTGACTTCGGCGCAGGCGATGAAGGCGCTGCGGGCCAGTTCCCGGTCGCCGATTTCGTTGCGGGCGATGCCCACCAGTACTCGGGCCGCGAGCCGTTTTGCCCAGGGAAGCCCCCGCTGGAGCCGGGACCAGGCCGTCCGGGCCGCTTCATCGCGCCGGCGCGCGATGGCGCCCAAGTCCGCATCCACCAGGCCGGCCACCGTATCGAGCAGGTAGTCCGGGTTTTCGCGGAAACGGGGGTTGCGCAGATAACTTTCGTAAATGCCCCGGTGGCCGTAGCGGTCGAGGAAGTCGGCAAAGCCCCGGCGGAAGGGGCTGTCGGCGGGCAGCCGGGCCAGGTCCCAGGGGGCGCCCTGGCGGAGCCAGTCCCGGGCGGCGGGCTCGGCCCGGGCCGCACTGGCGAGGGCGGCGAGGTCGTAGCCCTGCTGGGCGCTGACGCTGGGCGGCCCGCCGGCCATTACCGCCGCCACGAGGGCGTGGCCTTCGCCGGGCAATTGCGTTTCCACCAGATTCACCAACTGGTACAGGTTGGCGCCGCCGGACCCTTGCAGGAAGGCCATGCCGATGCGGTTGCGGAAATAGGCGCGGTTGGCCGCGAGCCGTCCGGCCAGGGTGGCATCGGCCAGACCGGTCAGATCGTCCTGGCGCCAGCGGCGGGCCTCGGCGAAGGCCTGGGCGGCCTCGGCCTTGCCCTGCCGGCGCAGCGCCCGGGCGCCCACCAGGTAGCGCAAGGTGTGGCGGACCCAGGCCAGCCGAAGCCTCCAGGTGGCGGGCGGCACCGTGATTTCGGGCTGGTGGCCGCCCATCAAGCCGTTCATCTGTTTGGGCGTGATGCCGAAGCCGGAATAGCCTTCCCACTGCACCAGGGCGGCATTGATATAGAGCCGGCCGCCGAGGAGGGCGAAGCGCCGCGCGCCCGCCAGCAGGGGAAAGCCGGCGAGGCGGTGGCCTTGTTCGAGCATGGTGTCCACCATGCCGCGCCAGTGGAACCAGTCCATGGCGTTCATGGGCAGGGGCGCCACGTCGCGGCTGTTGCCGTTGGTCCAGATGGCCGCCTGCCCGGCCAGCTCCGGGTAGCAGTGCCAGGGCCGGGCGGTGACCGGGCGGGCCTGGACGAGGTGGAAGCGCTCGCCGTCCCACACCCATTCGATGTCGAAACAGGGATCGGCGTAATCCAGGGCCTGAGCAGCATCGCGCAGCAAGCGGGCCAGTTCGACGGCGTGGGTATCGTCCAGCAGGGGGGCGGCATCGCTGCTCTCCGGCGGCAGCGTCTCGTGCCGGGTGCCGCCTCCGGGGGCCGGGACGACGCGGACGTTCTGCCGGGCGGGCTGGCGTTCGACGAGGATGAAGGCATCGTCGTCGCGCCGCTCTTCGAGGACGATCGTCTCGCCGTTCTCGCTACCGCCCACCAGGGCCTCGCCGAGGCCGCTCACCGCGTTGATCACGTAGCGGTCGTCCCGGCCGCTTCGCGGGTCGCAGGTGAAGGCGACGCCAGAAAGCCGGGCCGGGACGAGGGGCATCACCACGACCGCCATGGCGGCATCCGCATCGGCGATGCCCAGCCGTTGCCGGTAGGCGGCGGCATGGGCGGTCCACAGGGACGACCAGACGGCGGCGACGGCCCGGGCCAGGGCCGGGGCGCCGATCACGTTCAGCTCGCTGCGGTGGATGCCGGCGAAGGACGCCTTTTGCGAATCTTCCTGGGGGGCCGAGGAGCGCACCGCCAGGGGCGTCCCTTCCCAGCACCGCTTGCGCAGTTCGGCATCCAGGACGGTCAGCAGGGCGTCGGGGAGCGGCGGCGGGCGGGTGGCGTCGCGGGGCGCGCCGGTGAAGGCGTCAGCGAGAGCTGGGGCCGTGATGACAAAGCCGCCGGGCACCGGCAGGCCCAGTTGCAGGAGCTGGCCGAGTTGCCGTCCCTTGCCGCCGACCTGGGCGACCGGGGCCTCCGCGGCGGCGGCAAGATCCATCAGCGCGGCGATGGGGGATAGGGCTGGCGTGGCGTTCATGAGCGGACGTCCCCGGCGCAGCCGTCGAAAATCAAATCCACCATGGCATCCAGGGAGGCCTTGAGGTCGATTCCGGGAATCTGTAGCCAGCGCAGCAGGGCGCAGAGGTACATGAACTGGAGGGTATGGCCCAACTGCTCAGGCGATACGTCGCTGCGAATTTCGCCCCGGGCCTGACCGTCGGCGATGAAGCGGGCAAAGATCTGGTTCATGCCGCTGCGATCCTCCGGGCGGATCTCGGCGATGGGCTGGCTGAGGCGGTAGTGGATGTAGTGGGGCAGGTAGTCGCGCCCCCGCTCCGAGTAATCGGCGGAAAGGTGCAGGAACCGGCGCAACCGGGTGCGGGCTCCCAGGTCCGCGGGCAGGGCGGCGAGCAGCGTCGGAAGCTCCCGGGCCAGGTCCGCGTGCATGCGGGCCTTGACCAGGGCCTCCTTGACCGGGAAATGGTTGTACAGGGTGCCCTTGGCCACGTCGGCGGCGGCGGCGATCTGTTCCATGGTCACCTGGTCGTAGCCGTGGCTAGCGAACAGTTCGAAGGCCACCCGGACCAGGTGTTCGGCGGTCTGTTGGCGCTTGCGGGAACGGCGGCCGTCGGCCGAGGGCGTGTCGACGGGGGAGGGGGCTTGGGGTGAAGGTTCGGGGCGCATGGCGGCTGAAAATTTTGAACGACGTAAAAAATTGTACGACGTTCACTAATTTTTGCGCAACCACTGCTTAGGCGAGTCTGGGCGTGGCGTCGGTGTGGCGGCTGGAAAGGCCAAGAAGGATTTGGCTCAAGTTTTTTCAATAAATATCGATATATAGGAAACGGCCCGCGTTGGGTCTCATGACAAAGGAGAATGCCATGACGATTTCCTCCCTCGCCGGCAATGGTGCTGCTGCGATTCCTCAGGCTTCCCAGACGGGTAACGGCAATACCAGTGCAGCATCGGGCGCATCCACTACGCCGGCCCAATCCCTGGGCGCCGGCGCGCGCAGTCAGTTGAACGTGCAGATCCTGAAAGCCTCCCTGGAAGTATCGATCCAGGCCGGCGACAACTCCCAGGCCGCCCTGTTCAGCGCCGCCATCGACAAGATCAACAGCGTTCTGGCGCCGGACCTGGGGCCCGATGCGGTGCAGGCAGCCATGAGCCAGGACAACTCGCCGGCGGCCACGGCGGGGCGCATCGTCAGCCTGTCCACTGCCTTTTTCGACGCCTACGCCGCCAAGCATCCCAACCAGGACCCGGAAACCCTGGCACGCGATTTCGTAGACCTGATCCGGGGCGGCTTCGAGAAGGGCTTCGGCGAAGCCCGGGATCTGCTCAAGGGGCTGGGGGTGTTTAACGGCGATGTCGAGAGCGGCATCATGAAAACCTACGATCTGGTACACAAGGGGCTGGACGATTTCCTCACCGCCAAACTGGCCCTGCTGTCGGGCAATGGCAGTGGGTCGGGTAGCAGTGGGTCGGGTAGCGGCGGCGATGCCTCGGGGGCAACGGGCGGCGCCGCAAGCGGCGGCAGCGATAAGCCGGCGCCGGCAGCGTCCTAACCGCCAGGCGGCACGTCCGACGTTGTGGTAAAACAAAACGGAGCATCGTGTATCGATGCTCCGTTTGTTTTGGGGCGCCTCAGCCTTCGTACATCCAGCGGCGGGTCAGGGGCAGGGGGCTGGGGTGGCCGTAGGGGGTGGCCAGGATCTGGTGGATGGCCATCCAGCCGTGGCGGAAGCCGTGGGCGCAGCCGGCCAGGTAGACGCGCCAGATGCGGTAGCGCTTTTCCCCGGCGAGGCGGCGGATTTCCTCGCCGTTGGCCTCGAAGCGCCGGGTCCAGTGATCCAGGGTGAGGGCATAGTGACGGCGCAGGTTTTCCACGTCGGCCGCTTCCAGTCCCGCCGCCTCCAGCTCGCGCAGGGCCAGGGAAATGTGGGGCAGCTCGCCATTGGGAAAAACGTAGCGGTCGATGAAGCGGCCGCCGCCCCAGGGGGTTTCACCGGAGCCCGGGTCGGTGGAGGTGATGCCGTGGTTGAGCACCACGCCGTCGTCGTTGAGCAGCTTGCGCAGGGTGCCGAAGTAGCCGCGCAGGTTTTTCAGCCCTACGTGCTCGAACATGCCGACGCTGGTGATGCGGTCGAACTTGCCCGCCACGTCCCGGTAGTCGGTGAGAATCACTTCGCAGCGGTCGGCCACGCCGGCCTGGGCGATGCGCTCCCGGGCCAGTTCGTACTGGTGCTGGGACAGGGTGATGCCCACCGCCTTGGCGCCATACTTCTGCACCGCCCGCAGCACCAGGGCACCCCAGCCGCAGCCCACGTCCAGCAGGCGGTCGCCGGGGCGCAGGCGGATCTTGGTCAGGATGTGGTCGAGCTTGGCGATCTGGGCCGCTTCCAGGGTGTCGTCGGGGGCGGTGAAATACCCGCAGGAATAGACCATTTCCCGGTCCAGCCAGAGCCGATAGAAATCGTTGGAGACATCGTAGTGGTAGGCGATGGAGTCCGCGTCCACCTTGCGCGAGTGGCGCACCGCATGGTGGATGCGGCCGTAGCGGCCGCGGGGGGCGAGGGCGTGGCTGGCGAGCCGGGTGGCGCCGTCGATCAGGGCGTGCAGCGGGCCTTCCACGTCGATGTGGCCTTCCACGTAGGCTTCCCCCAGCCGGTCCAGGCTGGGGCGCAGCAGGCGGGTCAGGCCGGTGCTGTCGCGGATGTGTAGGGTGACGGCCGGATTGCTGCCCAGGGCGAAGCGGGTGCCGTCCCAGAGCGCGATGGCCAGCGGCAGGTCATGGCGGGCCAGGCGTTGGACGAAGTCGGGTAGTCGGTTGCGCCAGAACATGCTCTTCCTCCCAGGGCTGCGGAAGCGCATCGGCCCAGGGCGCCGAGTGCCTTCCCAAAAACCCTAAGACGTCGCCGGCGGTGGGGAAGTTGCAGCGGCGTCAGCCCTCGGTGCGGGGAGGGTGCCAGGCTTCGGGCAGGGCGTCGTTCCAGCCCCAGCGTGCCACCAGGGCGGCAAAATCGCCGGAAAGGGGGGCGCGCAGGACCAGGGGATGGCCGCTGAATGGGTGGATGAAGCGGGTTTCGACGCAGTGCAGGAGCAGGCGGTGGGCGCCGAAGTGTTCCTGGATCATGCGGTTGTGTCGGCCTTTGCCGTAGCGGGAATCGCCGATGATCGGGTGGGCGATGTGCTTCATGTGCCGGCGCAGCTGGTGCCGCCGACCGGTGAGAGGGGCGAGGGCCACCAGGGCGTAACGGCTGGTGGGGTAGCGGTCCACCGCGATGGGCAGCTCGATGGCTGCCAGCCGCCGATAGCGGGTGACGGCGTCCTGGCTGGCGCTGGCGGCCTGGCCGTGCTCGGCGTTGCGCCCCAGTTCGGGCGGGCCGTCGTCGCCGTCGTCCTGGCGACTGAGGGGATGGTCGATTTCGCCGGATTCCTCCGGATGGCCGCGCACCACCGCCAAGTAGGTCTTTTCCACGTCCTGGCGGGCGAAGGCCTCGCCCAGGGCGCGGCAGTCCTCGGGGGAGAAAGCGAACAGCAGGATCCCCGAGGTGCCTTTGTCCAGGCGGTGCACCGGCCAGACCTTGCGGCCGAGTTGGTCGCGCAGCAATTGGACGGCGAAGCGGGTCTCGTGGAAATCGAGGAAGCTGCGGTGGGTGAGCAGGCCGGGGGGTTTGTCGATGGCGACCAGGTGCTCGTCCTGGTGGAGGATGGTCAGGCGCATCGGTCTGCGGCTATGTTCAGCAACCGCCCAGGCGGCGGCCGCTCAGGTGCTGCTGGATCTCGCCCATGCCCTGGATGGCCGGAGTGAAGCGCATGCGGCTTTCCAGCTCGAACCGGTCGGCGCTGAACGTGCCAGAGGCTGAGCCGGCCATGGCCTGGCCGCCGCTGGTGCACGCCATGTCGTAAGAAAAAGTGCCGGCGCCGTTGCGGGCGTTGCTCACTTTGCAGGGATTCTTGGCGTCGCCAGGTGCGAGGTGCCGATGCTCGGCGATGTCCTTGGCGCTCAGGCAGCGCTGAAAGGTCTGGGCCGGCAGGTGGCCTGGAGCGCCGGGCATGGTCATCTCGACGTTGAATTCCCATAACCCAGGCTGCACATTCGGCTCGGCCGTCCCGGCGATGGCGGGCGGCGCCAGCAGGAGCATGGTGAGGCAGGCAAGGGAAACGATGCGGCGGGCGAGGGGCATGGCGGTCTCCGCTGGTGGGAGGTCGGATCGGTGGGGCCGGGGTGAGGCGGCATTGTACGCTCGGCGTGGCTGCTGCCTGGTGCGGCCGACAACAAAAAAGCCGCCGGAAAACCGGCGGCTTTTCATGCGGCGACAGGCAGTCTTACTTGAGCATGTCGGCCACGGCGGCGCGCTCGCCTTCGAGCTCGTCGAGGGTCTTCTGGATCTTTTCCTTGGAGTAGGCGTCGATTTCCAGGCCGTCGATGACCTTGAAGGAACCGCCCTTGCACTCGCAGGGGAAGCCGAACACCACGCCTTCGGGGATACCGTAGCTGTTGCCGGCGGGAGCGGGTACGCCCATGGTGACCCAGTCTTCGGAGCCGAGGGCCCAGTCGTGCATGTGGTCGATGGCGGCGTTGGCGGCGGAGGCGGCGGAGGACAGGCCGCGGGCGTCGATGATGGCGGCGCCGCGCTTGCCGACGGTGGGCAGGAACACGTCGTTGTTCCAGACAGCGTCGTTCACCAGGGCCTTGACGTTATCGCCGTTGGAGGTGGCGAAACGGTAGTCGGCGTACATGGTGGGGGAGTGGTTGCCCCAGACCACCATCTGCTTGAAGGAGGACACCGGGCGGCCGGTCTTGGCGGACAGCTGGGACAGGGCGCGGTTGTGGTCCAGGCGCAGCATGCCGTGGTAGTTGTTCGGGTTGGTGCGGCCGACCTTGATGGCGGCGGCGCGGGCGATGTAGGCGTTGGTGTTGCAGGGGTTGCCCACCACCAGGACCTTCACGTTCTCGTTGGCGTTCTCGGCGATGGCCTTGCCCTGGACGGTGAAGATGGCACCGTTGGCGGTCAGCAGATCGGCGCGCTCCATGCCGGGGCCGCGGGGGCGAGCGCCCACCAGCAGGCAGTAGTCGGCGTCCTTGAAGGCCACGTTCGGATCGTCGGTGGCGACCACACCGGCGAGCAGCGGGAAGGCACAGTCTTCCAATTCCATGATCACGCCCTGGACGGCCTTCTGGGCCTGGGGCAGGTCGAGGAGTTGAAGAATGACGGGTTGGTCCTTACCGAGCATTTCGCCGCTGGCGATGCGGAACAGCAGGCTGTAGCCGATCTGGCCGGCGGCGCCAGTGACGGCGACGCGAACGGGGGCTTTGGACATGGTGCGACTCCTGTTAAGGCTGTCTATAAAAAAGTGCTGCGTGGCGATTGCTGCATCCCTGGCCGGCAGGCGTGTTGCTGAGGGCGCGGGCGGGGCATGGGGGAGGGCAATTGTGCCCTTCCTGGCGTCGCCCGTCGACCCATGGGCGGTCGGGGTTTGTGAGCAGGGGGATATTAGGAATTAAGTGCTGATAAGTCAATGACCTATCATATGTCTTATATAAGATGTAAGAATAAAGTTTTAGAATAGACGTTCCCGACAATTTATGTTCAAATACCCGCCCATGAATCGTACGCCCACCGCGTCTCCGACCTTCTCGCCGCTCTACCGGCAGATCAAGGAGCTGATGATGAAGAGCCTGGAGGCCGGAGAATGGCAGCCGGGCGATGCCATCCCCAGTGAAACCGAACTGGCGGCCCGCTTCAATGTCAGCCAGGGGACCGTGCGCAAGGCCATCGACGAGATGGCCGCCGAAAACCTCCTGATCCGGCGCCAGGGCAAGGGCACTTTCGTTGCCACCCACGCCGATCCTCGCGCTTTCTTCCGTTTCCTTCGCCTGGTGCCCATCGACGGTGGCTTGCAGCCTCACGACAGCGAGCCTCTCGACTGCATCCGCGTCAAGGCCGGCGTCGACGCCGCCCGGGTGCTCGACCTGGAGCATGGCGCGCCGGTCACCATCGTGCACCGCCTGCTGCGCTTCGAGGGCGAGCCGGTGGTGGTGGATGAAATTTATCTGCCGGGCGAACTGTTCCCCGATCTTACCCTGGACGTACTCAAGTCCAGCGACAAATCCCTCTACAGCCTGTTCGAGTCCCGCTACGGCGTGCGCATGCTGCGCGCCGAGGAGCGCATTCGCGCCGTCGCCGCCGAGCGCGGCGTGGCGGAGCGGCTCCAGGTGCCGGAGGGCAGCCCCTTGCTGCTGGTCGAGCGCGTTACCTATACCTATGGCAACAAGCCGGTGGAATGGCGG
Organism: Oryzomicrobium sp.; assembly: GCF_021287045.1. Taxonomy (GTDB): domain Bacteria; phylum Pseudomonadota; class Gammaproteobacteria; order Burkholderiales; family Rhodocyclaceae; genus Oryzomicrobium. Next base: position 70,945 of record NZ_JAJTBG010000004.1, read on the forward strand.
CGCGGTTTCTACTCGACCCAGAAGCACGTCTATCTCAATGAACTGAGCTGAGCGGGTGTGATGGCTAGCCGTCAGGACAGAGGTTTTCGGGGAAGGATATAATTTTCAGCTTGCCCGGCCCGGAAGGGGCGGGCGGGGTCCGCTGTTTCAGCGGGGAGTCTGCAACAAGAAGTAGCAGTAGCGCAGTAAGCGGGTCGGGCGGTCTGACCCGGAAGTGCCGGATGTTCCGGGGCTTCAAGATTCGGCCGCACTTAGTTTGAGGGATGAAGATACATGGCTGAGCTCACCATGAAGAAGAAACGTCCAAAGAACTTGGACCTCCTGACGATCAAGCAGCCTTTGCCGGCTGTCCTGTCGATTCTCCACCGCGTCAGCGGCGCAGGCCTGTTCCTGTTCCTGCCGGTGCTGCTGTGGCTGCTCCAGAGCAGCCTGGCTTCGCCCGAGTCCTTCGCCATGGTGAAGGGGCTGGCCGGCAACATCGTTGTCAAGGTCATCCTGCTCGGCCTGCTGTGGGCCTACTGCCATCACTTCTGCGCCGGTATCCGTTACCTGCTGCTCGACGGTCATATCGGCATCGAAAAAGAAGCCGCCCGCATGACCGCCAAGATTTCCTTTGCCGTCAGCCTGCTGGCGACGGTCATCCTGGGGGGGCTGCTGCTGTGGTAAATCGTATTGTTGTCGGGGCCGGCTACGGCCTGCGTGACTGGATCGCCCAGCGCGCCACCGCGGTCATCATGGCCGTCTACACCGTCATCCTGCTGGCGGCGGTCGTCGCCAACGGCGGCAGCACCTATGAAGCCTGGCACGGCCTGTTCGCCTCCGGCTTCATGAAATTCGCCACCTTCCTGGCGCTGCTTTCCCTCTTCTACCACGCCTGGATCGGCGTGCGCGACATCTTCATGGACTACATCAAGCCCACCGGCCTGCGCCTCGGCCTGATGGTTGTCGTGATCGCCGCCCTGGTTGGCTATGCCGGCTGGGCCGCCCAGATTCTGTGGAGACTGTAAGTGAATATTCCCGTTCATAAGTACGATGCGGTGATCGTCGGCGCCGGCGGCGCCGGTCTGCGCGCCGCCATCCAGCTGTCCGAAGCCGGTCTCAAGACCGCTGTGCTGTCCAAGGTCTTCCCGACCCGTTCCCACACCGTGGCCGCCCAGGGCGGCGTGGCAGCCTCCCTCGGCAACTCCGAGGAAGATCACTGGCACTGGCACATGTACGACACCGTCAAGGGGTCGGACTGGCTGGGCGACCAGGACGCCATCGAATTCATGTGCCGCAAGGCCAATGAAGTGGTGGTCGAGCTCGAACACTACGGCATGCCCTTCGACCGTCTGGACAACGGTAAGATCTACCAGCGCCCCTTCGGCGGCCACATGTCCAACTTCGGCGAGCGCCCCGTGCGCCGTTCCTGCGCCGCGGCCGACCGTACCGGTCACGCCATGCTGCACGCCATGTACCAGCGCAACGTCAAGGCCAATACCCAGTTCTTCGTGGAATGGATGGCCCTGGACCTGATCCGCGACGTGGACGGCACCGTGCTGGGTGTGACCGCCATGGAGATGGAAACCGGCGAGATCCACATCTTCCACGCCAAGGCCACCCTGTTCGCCACCGGCGGCGCCGGCCGCATCTTCCACAGCTCCACCAACGCCTTCATCAACACCGGTGACGGCCTCGGCATGGCGGCCCGCGCCGGCATCCCGCTCGAGGACATGGAGTTCTGGCAGTTCCACCCGACCGGCGTGGCCGGTGCCGGCGTGCTGATCACCGAAGGGGTGCGCGGCGAAGGCGGCATCCTGCGCAACTCCTCCGGCGAGCGCTTCATGGAGCGCTACGCCCCGAACGCCAAGGACCTGGCGTCCCGCGACGTGGTGTCCCGCGCCATGGCCACCGAGATCAAGGAAGGCCGCGGCTGTGGTCCCAACAAGGACTACGTGCTGCTCGACATCACCCACCTGGAACCGGCCACCATCATGAAGCGCCTGCCTGGCATTCGTGAAATCGCCATCCAGTTCGCCGGCGTGGATCCGATCAAGACCCCGATCCCGGTGGTGCCGACCTGTCACTACCAGATGGGCGGTATCCCCACCAACTACTCGGGTCGCGTCGTGATCCCCCAGGGCGGCGACTACAACGTCCCCGTGATGGGCTTCTACGCCGCCGGCGAATGCGCCTGCGCCTCGGTGCACGGCGCCAACCGCCTCGGCACCAACTCCCTGCTCGACCTGCTGGTGTTCGGCAAGTCCTCCGGCGAGACCATGGTCGACGACATCAAGGCCATGCCCGCCTCGCACCGCGAGCTGCCCAAGGACGCCGCCGACCTGTCCCTGGCCCGTATCGCCCGCCTCGACGGCCAGAAGTCCGGCGAGAACGTGCATGAAGTTCGTCTGGCCATGCAGCGCACCATGCAGGGCCACGCCGGCGTGTTCCGCTTCAAGAACCTGCTGGCCGAGGGCGTGGAGATGATTTCCCAGGTCGAAGAGCGCGTGAAGCGCACCGAGATCAAGGACAAGTCCCAGGTCTGGAACACCGCCCGCACCGAAGCGCTGGAGCTGGAGAACCTCATCGAAGTGGCCAAGGCCACCATGGTGTCCGCCAACGGCCGTACCGAATCCCGTGGCGCCCACGTGCGCGACGATGCGGTGGATACTCCCGAGCATCCCGATGGCCGCAACGACCAGGAATGGCTCAAGCACACCCTGTGGTTCCGCGACGGCAACCGTCTCGACTACAAGCCGGTGAACATGAAGCCCCTGACGGTCGAGACGATCGCCCTGAAGAAGCGCGCCTACTAAGGAGTTCCAGATAAATGGCTACCGTGAAGTTTTCTATCTACCGCTACGATCCGGACAAGGACGACAAGCCGTACATGCAGGATATTTCGGTCGAGCTGGAGCCCATCGACCGCAAGCTGCTGGACGCCATGGTCAAGCTGAAGGCCAAGGATGATTCCCTGGCATTCCGCCGCTCCTGCCGCGAAGGCGTGTGTGGGTCCGACGCCATGAACATCAACGGCAAGAACGGCCTGGCCTGCCTGACCGACATGGACAGCCTGGCCCAGCCGATCGTGCTGCGTCCGCTGCCGGGCCTGCCGGTGGTGCGCGACCTGATCGTGGACATGACCCAGTTCTTCAAGCAGTACCACTCGATCAAGCCGTACCTGATCAACAACGATCCGGCACCGGAACGCGAGCGGCTGCAATCCCCCGAAGATCGGGAAGAGCTCAACGGGCTGTACGAGTGCATCCTATGCGCCTGCTGCTCGACCTCCTGCCCGTCCTTCTGGTGGAACCCGGACAAGTTCGTCGGCCCCGCCGGCCTGCTGGCAGCCTACCGCTTCCTGGCCGATACCCGCGACCAGGCGACCAACGAGCGTCTCGACAACCTCGAAGACCCGTACCGCCTGTTCCGTTGCCACTCCATCATGAACTGCGTCGATGTCTGCCCGAAGGGTCTCAACCCGACCAAGGCCATCGGCAAGATCAAGGACATGATGGTTCGCCGCGCGGTCTGATCGGACAAATTCCGTGAGTCTTACGCAAGAGGAACTGAATCGCCTGCGCTGGCGTTGCGTGCGCCGGGGCCTGCTCGAAGTGGACATCACGCTGGAAAAATTTCTCGACGAGAAGTTCTCCAGCCTGAACGACGAGCAGGTCCAGGTGTTCGTGGAGCTGGCAGACATGGACGATCACGAGCTCTGGGGGCTGATCAACGGCACCCTGGAGCCGGCAACACCGCAAGAGGCCGAAGTACTGGCCATGTTGCGCAAGTAGGGATCAGGCGGAAGAGGCCGGCGCCGCGCCTAGGCAAGGCGCTGGCTCCTTCGCAGGGTGCAGTGCAGACTTCCTAACAGGGACAGAAACATGAGCGAACGCAAGGCTATTCTCACGATCGAAGGCAAGGACCCGGTCGAATTCCCCATCATGTCGCCGACCCACGGCAACGACACGATCGACATTCGCACCCTCGGTGGCAAAACCGGGCTGTTCACCTACGACTCCGGTTTCCTTTCCACCGCCAGCTGCAAGTCCACGATCACCTACATCGACGGTGACAAGGGCGAACTGCTGTACCGTGGCTTTCCCATCGAGCAACTGGCCGAGCAGTGCAACTTCCTGGAAGTCGCCTACCTGCTGAAGAACGGCGAACTGCCCAACAAGAAGCAAAAAGAATCCTTCGAAGAGACCATCAAGCAGCACACGATGGTGCACGAGCAACTGGCCAAGTTCTACAGCGGCTTCCGCCGCGACGCCCACCCGATGGCCGTGATGGTCGGCGTGGTCGGTGCCCTGTCCGCCTTCTACCACGACGCTGCGGACTTCTCCGACGCCGAGCACCGCAACATCAGCTTCAACCGCCTGATCGCCAAGCTGCCCACCATCGTGGCCATGGCGTACAAGTACAACACCGGGCAGCCTTTCATGTACCCGCGCAACGACCTGGGGTACACCGCCAACTTCATGCACATGATGTTCGGCACCCCCTGCGAAGAGTACAAGCCGAACCCCGTGCTGGTCCGCGCCCTGGACATCATCTTCACCCTGCACGCCGACCACGAGCAGAACGCCTCCACCTCCACGGTGCGTCTGGCCGGCTCCTCCGGCGCCAACCCCTTCGCCTGTATCGCCGCCGGCATCGCCTGCCTGTGGGGCCCGGCCCACGGTGGCGCCAACGAGGCCTGCCTGAACATGCTGGAAGAGATCGGTGACGTGTCCCGCGTGCCCGAGTTCATCGCCCGCGCCAAGGACAAGAACGATTCCTTCAAGCTGATGGGCTTCGGCCACCGCGTGTACAAGAACTTCGACCCGCGCGCGAAGCTGATGCGCAAGGTGTGCAACGATGTTCTGAAGGAACTCGGCCTGGAGAACGACCGCCTGTTCAAGCTGGCTATGGAGCTGGAAAAGATCGCCCTGGAAGATCCGTACTTCGTCGAGAAGAAGCTCTACCCGAACGTGGACTTCTACTCCGGCATCGTGCAGAAGGCCCTCGGCATCCCGACCTCCATGTTCACCTGCATCTTCGCCCTGGCCCGCACCGTGGGCTGGATGACCCAGTGGGAAGAGATGATCACGGACCCCGAGTACAAGATCGGCCGGCCGCGCCAACTGTACGTCGGCGCCGCCAAGCGCGACGTCGTGCCGCTGGATAAGCGTGCATAAGTAAAGGGAAAGGGGCGCCCGTCGCCCCTTTTTCACAACATACTGCCCAGTATCCCCCGTGGCGTGTCGCCGCGAGGATGGATGTCCGGGACAGGCAAGCAACACTCAAGCAAGACAGACGCACACCAAGGTGATCGCCATGATGATGGAGATGTTTGGCAATTCCTACCTCTTCGGCGGCAACGCGCCGTTCGTTGAGGAACTCTACGAAAACTACCTGGAGAATCCGGGTTCCGTGCCCGACGAGTGGCGCGACTACTTCGACAAGCTGGTGCAGATGCCCGGGTTCGCCACCCGCGACGTGCCCCACGCGCCGGTGGTGGCCGCCTTCGCCGAACTGGCCAAGCAGAGCTACCAGCGCCCTGCGACCGCCCAGGCGGACGACAAGAAGCAGGTTGCCGCGCTGCAACTGATCAACGCCTACCGCTTCCTCGGCAACCGCTGGGCCCAGCTCGATCCGCTCAAGCGCCACGACCGTCCCGAAACCCCGGAATTGGAGCCGGCCTACCACGGCTTCACCGAGGGCGACCTGAACCAGACCTTCAACAGCGGCTCCTTCGCCGCCGTGGGTGACCAGGCCACCCTGAAGGACATTCTCGATGCGGCCAAGGAGACCTACTGCTCCTCCGTCGGCGTCGAGTACATGCACCTCACCGCCACCCAGGAAAAGCGCTGGATTCAGGCGCGTCTGGAGCCGATCCGCGGCAAGGGCAAGTATTCCGCCGAGGACAAGAAGCGCTTTCTGGAGCGCCTGACCGCGGCCGAGACCCTGGAACGCTATCTGCACACCCGCTACGTCGGCCAGAAGCGCTTCTCCCTGGAAGGCGGCGACAGCCTGATCGTGGCTATGGACGAGCTGCTCAACGTGGGCGGTTCCAAGGGTGTCGAGGAAATCGTCATCGGCATGGCCCACCGCGGCCGCCTCAACGTGCTGGTGAACACCCTGGGCAAGGCTCCTTCCATGCTCTTCGCCGAGTTCGAAGGCAAGAAGGCCTCCGATCTCTCTTCCGGCGACGTGAAGTACCACAACGGCTTCTCGTCCGACGTGGGCACCCCGGGCGGCCCGGTCCACCTGACCCTGGCCTTCAACCCGTCCCACCTGGAAATCGTGAACCCGGTGGTCGAGGGCTCCGTCTATGCCCGCCAGCGCCGCCGCGGCGCCGAAGGCAAGGCCAAGGTCGTGCCGGTGCTGATTCACGGCGATGCCGCCGTGGCCGGCCAGGGCGTGAACCAGGAGATGCTCAACTTCTCCCAGACCCGCGGTTACGGCACGGGCGGCACGGTGCACATCATCGTGAACAACCAGATCGGCTTTACCACCTCCGATCCCCGCGACCTGCGCTCCTCCCTGTACTGCACCGACGTGTTCAAGATGGTCGAATCCCCCATCTTCCACGTCAATGGCGACGACCCCGAAGCCGTGGCCCTGGTGACCCAGCTGGCCCTGGAATTCCGTCAGGAATTCAAGAAGGACGTGGTCATCGACATCATCTGCTTCCGCAAGCTCGGCCACAACGAGCAGGACGAGCCGATGGTGACCCAGCCCCTGATGTACAAGAAGGTTCAGGCGCACCCCGGCACCCGCAAGCTGTACGCCGAGAAGCTGCAGACCCAGGGCGTCATCGCCGAGGGTCAGGCCGACCAGATGATCAAGGACTACCGCGCCGCCCTGGACGACGGCCGCCTGGTGCACAACCCGGTGCTGGCCAACTTCAAGCGTGAGTTCGCCAACGACTGGACCCCGTACCAGACCAAGAAGTACCTGGAAAACGCCGACACCTCGGTGCCCCAGACCGAACTCAAGCGTCTGGCCAAGGCCCTCACCACCATCCCGGCCAACTTCACCCTGCACTCCCGCGTGCAGAAGATCGTCGAAGACCGCCGCTCCATGGGCGAAGGCAAGCTGCCGGTGGACTGGGGCATGGGCGAGAACCTGGCCTACGCCACCCTGCTGGCCCAGGGCTTCGGCGTGCGTCTGTCCGGCGAGGACGTCGGCCGCGGCACCTTCTTCCACCGCCATGCCGTGTTCCACGACCAGAACCGGGAGCGCTGGGACGCCGGCATCTACCTGCCCCTGGCTCACCTGCAAGAGAAGCAGGGCTACTTCCAGTGCTTCGACTCGGTGCTGTCCGAAGAGGCCGTGCTGGCCTTCGAATACGGCTACGCTACCGCCGAGCCCAACGAACTGGTGGTCTGGGAAGGCCAGTTCGGCGACTTCGCCAACGGCGCCCAGGTGGTGATCGACCAGTTCCTGTGCTCCGGCGAAGCCAAGTGGGGCCGCCTGTGCGGCTTGGTGATGCTCCTGCCTCACGGCTACGAAGGTCAGGGCCCCGAGCACTCCTCCGCCCGTCTGGAACGCTACCTGCAGCTCTCCGCCGAGCAGAACTGGGAAGTCTGCGTGCCCTCCAACCCGGCCCAGATCTTCCACCTGCTGCGTCGGCAGATGGTGCGCAAGCAGCGCAAGCCGCTGGTGGTGATGTCGCCCAAGTCCCTGCTGCGCCACAAGGAAGCCGTTTCCACCCTGGCCGAGCTGTCCAAGGGCAAGTTCCAGCCGCTGATCGGCGAAACCGATGCCAGCATCGACCCGAAGAAGGTGACCCGCGTGGTGGCCTGCTCCGGCAAGATCTACTACGAGCTGCTGGCCGCCCGCCGCGAGCGCAAGCTGAACAACATCGCCCTGATCCGCGTGGAACAGCTCTACCCGTTCCCCGACGCCCAGTACGCGGCCGAGCTGAAGAAGTACCCGAAGGCCAAGGAAGTGGTGTGGTGCCAGGAAGAGCCGACCAACCAGGGGGCCTGGTACGCCACCCTGCATCACTTCGAGCGCGGCCTGCAGACCGGCCAATCGCTGTACCTGGCTGCCCGCCCGGCTGCCGCGGCCCCCGCCGTCGGCTACCTGGCCAAGCACAACGAGCAGCAGAAGGCCGTGATCGACGCCGCTCTCGGCAAACTCAAGTAAGAAGCGACAGCACCCATACGGGATGACACGGAGAATAAAATGATCATTGACGTCAAAGTTCCGCAACTCTCGGAATCCGTTTCCGAAGCGACCCTGGTTTCCTGGCACAAGAAGGAAGGCGAAGCGGTCTCCCGCGACGAGAACCTGATCGACATCGAAACCGACAAGGTCGTGCTCGAGCTGCCCGCTCCCGACTCCGGCGTGATCGTGAAGCTGATCAAGGGCAACGGCGACACCGTCGTTTCCGGTGAAGTGATCGCCCAGATCGACACCGAAGCCAAGGCCGGTGCTGCTGCGCCCGCCGCCAAGGCCGAGGCCCCTGCCGCCAAGGCCGCTCCGGCGGTGGCCGCCCCCGCTGCAGCGCCTGCCGCTGCTGGCGTGGCCATGCCCGCCGCGCGCAAGATTCTGGACGAAAAGGGCATCGCCGCCGGCGACGTGGCCGGCAGCGGCCGCGGTGGTCGCGTCACCAAGGAAGATGCCCTGGCCGCCCAGGCCAAGCCTGCCGCCGGCCCGGTGGTCAATGCCGCCGTCAAGCCGGTGCTGCCGACCCCGCCGGTGGCCGTGAATCTGGGCGACCGCCCGGAACAGCGCGTGCCGATGACCCGCCTGCGCGCCCGCATCGCCGAGCGCCTGCTGCAGTCCAAGAACGAGAACGCCATCCTGACCACCTTCAACGAGGTGAACATGGCGCCCGTGATGGCCCTGCGCAAGCAGTACGGCGAGAAGTTCGAGAAGGCGCACGGCGTGCGTCTGGGCTTTATGGGCTTCTTCGTCAAGGCGGCCGTGGCCGCCCTGCAGAAGTACCCGATCCTGAACGCCTCGGTGGACGGCAACGACATCGTCTATCACGGCTACATCGACATCGGTATCGCCGTGGGCTCCCCCCGCGGTCTGGTGGTGCCCATCCTGCGTGATGCGGACCAGATGTCCATCGCCGACATCGAGAAGAAGATCGCCGAGTTCGGCGCTAAGGCCAAGGACGGCAAGCTCACCATCGAAGAGCTGTCCGGCGGCACCTTCTCCATCTCCAACGGCGGCGTGTTCGGTTCCATGCTGTCCACCCCGATCATCAACCCGCCCCAGTCCGCGATCCTCGGCATTCACGCCACCAAGGACCGCGCCGTGGTCGAGAACGGTCAAGTGGTGGTCCGCCCGATCAACTACCTGGCCATGTCCTACGACCACCGCATCATCGACGGCCGTGAAGCCGTGCTGGGCCTGGTGGCCATGAAGGAAGCCCTGGAAGATCCGGCTCGCCTGCTGCTCGGCGTCTAAGCCCCGGCCTTCAACCGCATCAACGCAGAGACCGCAGGGGCCCGGGCCAGAGAAACCAAGCTCTGACTCCGGGCGCCGGCGGTCTCGGCGCATCACGAGGTACCTCACATGTCCAAACAATTCGACGTTCTCGTCATCGGCGGCGGCCCCGGCGGCTACGTGGCTGCCATCCGCGCCGCCCAGCTGGGCTTTTCCGTGGCCTGCTGCGAATCCAATCCCTACGCCGATCCCAAGGGCGAGCCCCGCCTCGGCGGCACCTGCCTGAACGTGGGCTGCATCCCCTCCAAGGCCCTGCTGCACACCTCCCACCTGTTCGAGGAAGCCGGTCATTCCTTCGCCGACCAGGGCATCTCCGTCGGCACGCCGAAGATCGACGTGGCCAAGATGATGGGCCGCAAGTCCCAGGTGGTGACCCAACTCACCTCCGGCATCAAGGGCCTGTTCAAGAAGAACAAGGTCACCCAGCTCAACGGCCACGGCAGCTTCGTCGGCCAGGGCGCAGCCGGTTGGCAGGTCAAGGTGGGCGACGAAGTGGTCGAGGCCAAGCAGGTCATCATCGCTACCGGCTCCAAGGCCCGCCACCTGCCCACCATCCCGGTGGACAACAAGATCGTCTGCGACAACATCGGCGCCCTGGAAATCGACGGCGTGCCGAAGAAGCTGGCCATCATCGGCGCCGGCGTGATCGGCCTGGAAATGGGCTCCGTGTGGCGCCGCCTGGGTTCCGAGGTGACCGTCCTCGAAGCCATGCCCGACTTCCTCGCCGCCGCCGACCAGGACGTGGCCAAGGAAGCCCTCAAGGTGTTCACCAAGCAGGGCCTGAACATCAACCTGGGCGTCAAGATCGGTGATGTCAAAGTCACCAAGAAGGGCGTGTCCATCGCCTACACCGACAAGGACGGTAAGGCCCAGAAGCTCGATGCCGACCGCCTGATCGTCTCCGTCGGCCGCGTTCCCAACACCGACGGCCTGAACGCCGACAAGGTGGGCGTTAAGCTCGACGAGCGCGGCTTCGTCCAGGTGGACGGCCACTGCCAGACCGGCGTTGCCGGCATCTGGGCCGTGGGCGACGTGGTGCGCGGCCCGATGCTGGCCCACAAGGCCATGGAAGAGGGTGTGATGGTCGCCGAGCTGATGGCGGGCCAGGCCGGCCACTGCAACTTCGACACCGTGCCCTGGGTCATCTACACCAGCCCGGAAATCGCCTGGGTCGGCAAGACCGAGCAGCAGCTCAAGGCCGAAGGCGTGGCCTACAAGGTCGGCAAGATCCCGTTCCTGGCCAACGGCCGGGCCCTGGGCATGGGCGACCCCACCGGCTTCGTCAAGATGCTGGCCTGCGCCCAGACCGATCGCATCCTGGGGGTGCACATCATCGGTGCCAACGCCTCCGAGCTGATCTCGGAAGGCGTGGTGGCCATGGAGTTCGGCGCCGCCTCCGAAGACCTGGCCCGCATCTGCCACGCCCACCCGACCCTGTCGGAAGCGGTGCACGAAGCGGCCCTGGCCTGCGACAAGCGTCCGCTGCACTTCTAAGTACGGCCGGCTCCCGGCCCAGGCCGGGGGCTGTCTTGCGCCTCAAGGCACAACGGGCGGGTTCCTTAGGGAACCCGCCCGTTGTCCGTTTGGGAGGGGGGCTTGCGCCTCCTGTCCGTAGCCCCGGCCGGATCAGCCTTCCGCGGTTTTACGCCGGTTGGCCGGGCGGGGGACAGCCTTTTTACCGGCCGAAGCGGCCTGGCCGTTGCCGCTGGTTTTGGGTTTTGTCTGAGGTTTTGCCGCCGCGGGGACGGTACCGCCATCGCCGGCCACGGTGCTCACCGTGCGCCGGGCGGCCGGGCGCTGCCGGGCAGACGGGGCATCGGCGGCGGCAATGGCTGGCTGGGGCTTGGCTGATTTGGCCGGGGGGAGGGGAACGGGCTCGTTCAGCACCTCCGCCAGGCGGGCCAGGCGGCGCAGGAAGGTGTTGCCCTGGTCGCTGCCCAGGTCGCCCCGGGCCTCGGCCAGAGTGTAGGCGGTGGACAGGGCGCGCTGGCGGTCCGCCCGGGTCGGCAGCAGGCCGGGCAGGGCGGCCAGGGCCCGTTCCTCGTCGAGCAGGACCAGGAAGGCCTGGCGCTTCACCGCCGCCTTGAGATTGGCGAGGGTGGGGAGCTCGGGCAGGCCGGCTTCGTGGATGCGTTCGCGCAGCAGGTTGAAGGGCCGCTCGTCGAAGCCGCCCAGGTCGGGCTTGGTGAACAGGATGGCCCGCACCAGCCCTTCCAGGGGCGTGCCGTGCTCGAAGGAGCCCTCCAGGGCGTGGCGCTTGAGGCGGCGGAATTCCTCTTCCATCCAGCTGTGGGCCTGCTCCGGGCGGCGGCTGGCGTAGGAGCCCATGCCCACCAGGGCCTTCAGCATCGGCGATTCGTAGATCAACTGGAAGAGTTTTTCCTGGAGCGAATCCCGGCTGTCCCGGTAAGCGTCCCAGGCGGCCTCGATCTGGGCCGACACCTGCTTTTCCAGGCCGACGAAGGGGTTGTCCTCCGCTGCCGGGCGGCGCTGGTGATGCACCAGGCCGGCCAGGGGGCGCAGGGGCCAGAGCAGCGGGTTGGCGTCGGAGAACCACCAGCGCTCGGCCCGGGCCGGGTTGAAATTGCGGCTGGCCTCGGCGGTGATCTCGTTGCTCAGGCTCTTCACCACCGGGGAGACGAAGGTGTCGTAGAGGCCCTGGTTGGCCACGGCGACCCGCTTGACCACCTCGAAGGCTTCCTCGTCGTCCCGGCCGTCGTCCAGGGCCAGGATGTCGTCCAGGGTGCGCGGGGCGAAGCGCACCAGGTAGCGGCCCTGGACGTATTCGCGGCCCGGCATTTCCGGATGGGTGTCCTCGATGATCGCCTCGTACAGCCCCGGGGGCAGGGTGTCGATTAGTTCCAGGGTGCCCACCAGCTTGTCGGTCTGCTTGCGCGCCACGGTGGCGGACACGAAGATGCCCAGGTGGCCGATCTGCTCGTGCAGGCAATAGACGATGGTCTGCTCGTTGAGGCGGATGTCGTCCACGCTCTCGTAGAGGTCGGGAATCCAATTGAGCGCCTGCTGGGGCGGGGTGATGTTGTCGCCCCAGGAGGCGAAGACGATGATCGGCGAGCGGATGTTGCGCAGATCGATACGGGTGCCGCCATCGCTGGTGACCACCTGGCCGGTGCTCAGCCGGTTGCCGACGAACAGGTTCTGGGTGATCCACTCCATCTCCTGCTTGTTGAGCAGGTAGTGGCCGCCCCACCAGCGTTCGAATTCGAGGAAGCGCTCCCGCTCCGAATCCACCTTGGCGAACAGGTTGTAGAGCTTGCTCCAGTAGGTGTTGGCCGGGTTGAGCTGCTCGAAGTTGTTCACCAGGTAGGCGCCGTCGAAGCGGCCGTTGCCCAGGTCGCCGGCCAGGGAGGCCAGCCAGGTGCCGCCGAGCAGGCCACCGGAATAGCGCATCGGGTTCTTGCCGCGCACCCCGGCCCAATACGAGACGGGGGAGCCGGCTAGTAGGATCGGCCCCACCAGGTTGGGCGCCGCCGCCGCCAGCATCATCAGGGCCCAGCCGCCCTGGCAGTTGCCGATGACGAAGGGCTTGCCTTCGGCGTCCGGGTGCAGGGCGTTAACTTTTTGCAGGAAGGCGATCTCGGCCCGGGCCACGCATTCGATGGTCTGCCCCGGTTCCGGCGTGGGGAAGAACATCACGAAGTAGCAGGGGTGCCCCTGGCGCAGGGCGATGCCGATCTCGCTGTCGATCTTGAAGCCGCCGATCCCCGGCCCGTGGCCGGCCCGGGGGTCGATGACGACGAAGGGGCGCTTGGCCGGGTCGGTGGCCGGGCAGTCGGCGGGGGGATGGATGCGTGCCAGGGCGTAGTTGGCCGGCTGGGGCAGGGTGCGCCCGTCCATCACGATGTCGTAGTCGAATACCAGCACCGGCGGCTTGCCCGAACGGGCGTGGGCCAGGTACTGGTTGCCCCGTTCGCGCAGCGCGTCGAGGGTGAGGATGTGGCGCTGCCAGCGGTCGTGGCTGTATTCCAGGGCGGCGGCCAGGGTGCGGGTGCCCGTGGCGGCAAGCTGTTGCAGGCTGGTGACGGTGGCGGCGAAAGGGACGGTGGGGGACATGCTGGGGCCTCCGCGACAGAAGTTGATCGGTCGGGTGTAGTTGTTGTGTTGCAGTGCAGCATAGAACCCCGGGCGGGGAGTTGGCAAGTCGCAGAACGTTCAGAACGTGACGGCAGGTTGGGCCTGACGGGGAGCTTCGACTAAAATCGACCCTTTCGCCTGCCGCCGCAGAAGCGAGGCGCCGCCCGCCCGCCGCAGGCCGTTACCGCCTAATGCACGCCATGCCGCATCGAATTCTTCAGGTTTCCGAACGGGGCATGCTCGACCGTTACGAGCAGCTCCTCGCCACCAAGGGCTACAGCGCCGATCCGGCCCAGCGGGCCGCCGCCGAGCGCCTGCAACAGCTTTATAGCGAACTGCTCACCTTCAAGGCCAAGCGCCGCTCGGCGGTGCGCAAGGTGATCCATTCCCGTCTGGCGGCGCCCCGGGGCGTGTATTTCTGGGGGGGGGTGGGTCGGGGCAAAAGCTTCCTGATGGACTGCTTCTTCGAGTCCGTGCCTTACCAGCGCAAGCGCCGTATCCACTTCCACGCCTTCATGCAGAAGGTGCACCGGGAGCTGGAGACCCTCAAGGGCGAGGCCGACCCGCTGGAAAAGGTGGCGGCCCGCATCGCCGCCGCCACCCGGCTGTTGTGCTTCGACGAATTCCACGTATCCGACATCGCCGACGCCATGATCCTGGGGCGCCTGCTCACCGGGCTCTTCTCCCGGGGCGTGGTGCTGGTGATGACCTCCAACTACCCGCCGGACAACCTCTATCCCAACGGCCTACAGCGCGCCAACTTCCTGCCCACCATCGACCTGCTCAAGGACAGGCTCGACGTGCTGGAAGTCGAGGCCGGCATCGACTACCGGCTGCGCGCCCTGACCCAGGTGGACATTTTCCACGTGCCCGCCGATGCCGACGCCGAGGAGCGGCTGGCCGATGCCTTCAAGTCCCTGGCCGGCGAGCCGGGCAAGAAGGGCGGGGCGATCGAGGTGCTGGGCCGGGAGATTCCCACCCGGCGTCGCGCCAATGGCGTCATCTGGTTCGACTTCGAGGTCCTGTGCGGCGGCCCCCGTTCCCAGAACGATTATCTGGAACTGGCCCGGGCCTACCACACCGTGCTGCTCTCCGGCATTCCCCGCCTGACCCCGGCCCAGGCCAACGAGGCGCGGCGTTTCACCTGGCTGGTGGACGTGCTCTACGACCACCGGGTCAAGCTGGTGGCCACCGCCGCGTGTGAGCCGGAGCAGGTCTACACCGCCGGCACCCATTCCGGCGAATTCTTCCGCACCGTCAGCCGCCTTACCGAAATGCGCTCCCAGGAATACCTGGCCCTGCCGCATCTGCTCGATGGCTGAGTGGCTAAGGACAGGTAACAAACCGATACAACTCGGATATGGGCGGGATACGTCTCGCCCTTAACCTGCAGGCTCCTGACCCGTTTCCGCAAGGAGCCGCCCATGAAAACCTCACTCCGTCCCCTCATCCTGGCCATTTCCATCGGCGCCCTGGCCCTCAGTGCTGCCGCCGGTGCCATGCCCCACGACGGCGATCACGGCATGCCGCCTTTTGCGGCGCCGTTCGCCAAGCTGCACGATCAGCTCAAGCTGACGCCCCAGCAGGAAGCCCTCTGGGCCAAGGCCGATGCCGCCGCCAAGACGGCCCGGGAAGAAGGCCGCAAGCGGCACGAGGAAATGCACGCGCGCCGTGCCGAACTGAAGAAATCCCTGGCGGCGGGCGATGCCGACCTGCACGCCCTGGCCAAGCGCCACGACGACGAGATGGCCGCAGCCCAGCAGCGCATGCGCGACCTGCGCGACCAGTGGCTGGCGGTCTATGACAGCCTGGACGCGGGCCAGAAGCGCCAGGTCCAGACCTTCATGGCCGAGCGGCTCGACCGCAAGGGCGGCCCCGAGCGTGGCCATGGACAGCGCAGTTCCCGCTGTCCCGGCGACGGCGCCCCGGCTGCACCTGCCGCTCCGGCTCCCGCTGCTCGTTGAGGACGCCCATGTCCAGCCCCGCCCGTATCCTGATCGTGGACGACGACGAGCAGATTCGTGAACTGCTCTGTGCCTACCTGGCCCAGTTCAACCTGGACCCCCTCGGGGTGGGCGATGGCCCGGCGATGCGGGCGGCCCTGGCGGAGCACGACTTCGATCTGGTGGTGCTCGACGTCATGCTGCCCGGGGAGGACGGCCTCAGCCTGTGCCGCCAGTTGCGCGACACCTTGCGCCTGCCGGTGGTGATGCTCACCGCCCGGGGCGAGGCCAGCGACCGCATCGTCGGCCTTGAACTGGGGGCCGACGACTACGTGGTGAAGCCCTTCGAGCCCCGGGAACTGGTGGCCCGCATCCGCACCGTGCTGCGCCGGGTTGCGCCCGAAGGCGCCGCCGCCAAGGGGCTGGCCGAAGCGGTCGGGGAGGGCGGCGGTGAGGAAATCGGCTTTTCCGGCTGGCGGCTGCACCGGGTGCTGCGCCAGCTGGTGTCCCCCGGCGGCGAGGTGGTGCCGCTGTCCAATGCCGAATTCCGCCTGCTCTGGGTCTTTCTCGAACGGCCGAAGCGGGTCCTGTCCCGGGACCAGCTGCTCGACGCCGCTCGGGGACGGACCATGGAAGCCTTCGACCGCAGCATCGACCTGCTCGTCTCCCGGCTGCGCCAGAAGCTCGGCGAGGACCCCCGGGACCCGCGCCTGATCATGACCGTGCGTGGCGAAGGCTACCTGTTCGCCAGCGCCGTCAGCGGTGTCGGGGAAACCCGGTGATCCGCCGGGTCTGGGCCCGCCTGGCCGCCCGCCGCTGGCTGCCCCAGACCCTGTTCGGCCAGCTGTTCGCCGTTCTTCTGGCGGGCATCCTGATCAGCCACATCCTGCTCTCGCTGCTGGTCTTCTCCGTGTTCGACCAGTTCCGGCCGGCGCCTGTAGGTCCGCCGGAGCCGCCGCCCCTGGCCGGCGTTCCCGGGCCGCCCCCGGTGATGCCGGGCCGCCCGGACGCTCCACCGCCGGATACGCTCCAGCCCCATGAGCGACGCGAGCCTCCGGCCCGCCATCCGCCCCGGCCGGGCTTTCCGCCGATTCACCACCTGGGGTACTGGCTGGGGGTGCTGGCCCAGATCGGCGCCCTGGCCCTGGGGGCCTGGTTCGGCGCCCGCACCCTGGCCCGGCCGATCCAGCGCCTGGGCGAGGCGGCCACGCGCCTGGCGGAAAACCTGGAAAGCCCACCCCTGCCGCTGGAAGGCACCCTGGAGGCGCGCCAGTCGGCGGACGCCTTCAACCGCATGCAGCAGCGCATCCGCCGCCAGGTGGCGGAGCGCAACCGTTTCCTGGCGGCGGTCTCCCACGACCTGCGCACCCCCCTGACCCGCATGCAGCTGCGCGCCGAGCGCATCGCCGACGCGGACCTGCGAATCCAGCTGCGCCACGACATGACGGAAATGGCCGCCATGCTCGACGCCACCCTGCAAACCCTGCGCGACGACGCCCGGCGCGAGCCGCCGGTACGCCTCAACGTCACAGCCCTGGTCCATTCCCTGGTGGACGACCTGCAGGAGCAGGGTAAACCGGCCAGCGTCAGCGGCGAGGCCGGTCCGGTGCAGGCCCAGCCGGTGGCCCTGCGCCGCTGCCTGGCCAACCTGCTGGAGAACGCCATCCGCTACGGCGGCCAGGCCCGGGTGCTGCTCGGCGAAGCCGGCGACAAGGTGCGCATCGAAATCCAGGATGACGGCCCGGGCATTCCCGAGGCGTTGCTGGAGCAGGTGTTCGAGCCGTTCTTCCGCGTCGAATCGTCCCGCAGCCGGGTCACCGGCGGCGTCGGGCTGGGCCTTTCCATCGCCCGGGAAACGGCTCGCCAGCAAGGCGGCGACCTGGTCCTGCGCAACCGCCCCGAAGGCGGCTTGTCGGCCTGCCTGGAGCTGCCCCGGGCCGGAGCGGCAGACACGACGGAGAGTTCTCAGCTGGCTTGAGCGGCACGGCGGCGGGTGTGGGGCAGGGCAGGGATGGCTGGTGCTTCCCGCGCCGTCGGCACTTGTCCCGGCCGGTCCGGCGGGCCAAGATAGGCTGGATGCCGGCCAGGGGGCCGGCACTTTCATCTGCCCGCCTGCCGGAGTTCCCATGGGTCGCCTGACCGTTTTCCTGCTTGCCCTGGCCGTTGCCTGGTCGCTCGCCCTGCCGGCGTCGGCCCAGGAGGTGGAGATCATTCCCCTCCGCCACCGTCTGCCCGAAGAGGTGGTGCCCCAGCTGCGCCCCTTCGTCGAGCCCGGCGGCGTACTCCAGGGGGCCAACAACCAGCTCATCCTGCGGGCCTCCCGGGCCAACCGGGAGGAGATCAAGCGCCTCCTGGCCAGCCTGGACCGGCCCCTGCGCCGTCTGGTGATCCAGGTCAGCCGCGACCGTCAGGACAGCGAGGCGCGTCAGGAGGCCGGTGTGTCGGGTACGGTGGTGCTCGGCGACGGCACCGTGAAGATCCGCGAGCCCCGTCGCTTGGCTGAGGGGGCCAGCGTCAGCCTGGGTGCCGCCAGTAGCGCGTCCCGCGTCACCGCCGGGGTGGTGGCTGGGGAAGGGCGGCGCAGCGAGCGCAGTTTGCAAACGGTGCAGGTGGTGGAAGGCGGGCAGGCCTTCATCCAGGCGGGCCAGTCCGTGCCCCTGCCGCTCACTCAGGTGGTGGCCGGCCCGGGCGGCGCGGTGGTGTCCCAGAGCGTGGTCTGGCAGGACCTGGGTCAGGGCTTTTACGCCGTGCCGCGCCTGGCGGGGGACCGGGTGACCCTGGACATCAGCCCCCAGGCCAGTCGGCCCGGCAGTTACGGGCCGGGCAGCGTCCAGGCCGAGCGTCTGAGCACCACCGTATCCGGCCGGCTCGGGGAATGGATCGCCCTGGGCGGCAGTGTTCAGGAAAGCAACGCCCAGGGGCGGATCAATGGGACGGTGAGCAGCCGCGCGGCCAGCAGCGGCGGCACCCTGTGGCTGAAGGTGGAGGAACTGCCCTGACCCCGTGCTGCCGACCGGCAGCGCTGCGCCGTTTTCCGGATCAGCAGGCGCAAATTCTGTTGCCGCCGGCCTGGCGGGCCTGTTCCAGGGCGTCGCCGGCCCGGGCCAGAACCGTTTCGCGGGTATCGGCAGGCCAGAACGCAGTGATGCCACCGGTGAGAACCATCGCCCCGTTCTCGGCCGGCAGGGCCGCCGCGCTGCGGCGCAGCCGTTCCAGGCTGCCGCTGCCGGCCTGGAGAGCCTGTTCTGGCATCAGGACCAGAAAAGTATTGTCGCCCCAGGAGGCCATCGTGTCCGCGCCGCGTAGCTCCGCACGCAAACGCCGCGCCACGTCATCCGGGGCCGTGCCCGGGTCGTTGGCGGCGAGGGGCGAATCCGACGTCTCCAGCCGCAGCAATCCCAGGCAAAATTCGCCGCCGTAGCGCCGCGCCCGGGCAATCTCGCCATTGAGGATGCGTTCGGCCAGAAGGGCCGAAACGTCGGCCACCGACATGTCCACCAGTCCCACCAGGATGCCGCCCAGCCCTCCGGCATGGCTTTGCACCGGCAGGGCGCGGATGCGGACCCAGCGGCCCATTTCCCCGGGGCCCAGGCGAGCGAACTCTTCGTCCGTGGCCTGGCCCGTGGTGCGCACGATTTCCAGCGGATTGCGTTCGGCGGGCAGGGGATTCCCTTGGGCGTCGAACAGGGCCCATTCCGGCGCCGGCAGGGGCCACATCAATTCGGCTGCCGACCGGCCCAGGATGGCCAGGCCGGTGCCGTTGGCGTGGAGGAGGCGGCCATCCGCCGGATCGACCAGCAGGGCGCCCACGCCAAGCATGTCGAGGAGGGCGCAGTAATCGCCGACCCGGTGGATGTGCAGCAACGAGGCTTGATTGTAGGGGGCGCTCATGGCGAAGGAGGAAAAAAACCATGACCCATTCACTGTAGAAGCGGCCTCGGCGGGGGGCAAGCGAGGGCCGGGCGGCATGGCGGCGCCATGCTAAAATCACCGGTTTCATCTTTCACGCCCGCACTTTCCCGATGCGTTACCTTTCCACCCGCGGCCAGGCCGCCGAGCCTTCCTTCTGCGACATCCTCCTGGGCGGCCTGGCGCCGGACGGCGGCCTGTACCTGCCGGAAGAGACGCCCCGAGTCACCCGGGCCGAGCTGGATGCCTGGCGCCAGCTGTCCTACGCCGACCTGGCCTTCGCCATCCTCTCCAAGTTCGTCACCGACATTCCGGCGGACGACCTCAAGGCCATCTGCCGCAAGACCTACACCGCCGACGTCTATCGCTACACCCGCAACGGCGGCGCGGCGGCCGAGATCACCCCGCTGACGAAGCTGGAAGAGGGCTTCTACCTGCAGGAACTGTCCAACGGCCCGACCCTGGCCTTCAAGGACATGGCCATGCAGTTGCTCGGCAACCTGTTCGAGTACGTGCTGGACAAGCGCGGCGAGGCGATCAACATCCTCGGCGCCACCTCCGGCGACACCGGTTCCGCCGCCGAATACGCCATGCGCGGCAAGCACGGCGTCAAGGTGTTCATGCTCTCGCCCCACGGCAAGATGAGTGCCTTCCAGCGCGCCCAGATGTACTCGCTCCAGGACGCCAACATCTTCAACATCGCCGTGCGCGGCATGTTCGACGACGCCCAGGACATCGTGAAGGCCGTCTCCAACGACGCCGCCTTCAAGGCCCAGTACAAGATCGGCGCGGTCAACTCGATCAACTGGGCCCGGGTCGCCGCTCAGATCGTCTATTACTTCAAGGGCTACTTCGCCGCCACCGCCAACAATGATGAGCAGGTGGCGTTCTGCGTGCCCTCGGGCAACTTCGGCAACATCTGCGCCGGCCACATCGCCCGCCAGATGGGCCTGCCCATCGCCAAGCTGGTGCTGGCCACCAACGAGAACAACGTGCTCGACGAGTTCTTCCGCACCGGCGTCTACCGGCCGCGCAAGACCGCCGAAACCTTCGTCACTTCCAGCCCGTCCATGGACATTTCCAAGGCTTCCAACTTCGAGCGCTTCGTCTTCGATCTGGTGGGCCGTGACCCGGCCGTGGTGCGCGACCTGTGGGCCAAGGTGGATGCGGGCGGCGCCTTCGACCTGAACGGCACCCCGCACATGGGCAAGCTGGCCGGCTTTGCCTTCGCCTCCGGCGCCAGCAGCCACGCCGACCGCCTGGCCACCATCCGCGACGTGTGGGAAAAGCATGGCGTGATGATCGACACCCACACCGCCGACGGCGTCAAGGTGGCCCGGCAACACCGCCAGGCCGGCATCCCCATGGTGGTGCTGGAAACCGCCCAGCCGGCCAAGTTCGCCGAGACCATCGAGGAGGCCCTGGGCCGCGCCCCGGTGGTGCCCGAGGGCCTGCAAGGGCTGGAGAACCTGCCCCAGCGCGTCGAGGTGATGGACGCCGATACCGACGCGATCAAGCGCTACATCGTCGCCAACCTGGGCTGACGGGGCAGGGTGCCGCACCTCGCGGCCGGTACCGAAACACCCGGTCAGCCTTGATCTTCAAAGGGAAAGCCCGCTATAATCGCGGGCTTTCCTGCTTTCTCACCTTGCCCGACCGTACACGCATGGCGGCGGGCTTCGATCCACAAGGAGAATTCATGCGCCATTACGAAATCGTTTTCATCGTCCATCCGGACCAGTCCGAACAGGTCCCGGCGATGATCGAGCGCTACAAGTCGCTCGTGACCTCCCAGAACGGCACGCTGCACCGCCTGGAAGACTGGGGCCGCCGCCAGATGGCCTACCCGATCCAGAAGGTCCACAAAGCCCACTACGTGCTCATGAACATCGAGTGCAATGGCGAGACCCTGGCCGAACTCGAACACGCCTTCAAGTTCAACGACGCCGTGCTGCGCCACCTCGTTGTGAAGATGAAGCACGCGATCATCGCTCCTTCGCCCATGATGAAGGAAGAGAAGTCCAAGAACCTGCTGAACGGCGAAAAGGCCGAGGGCGCTGCCCCCGCCGAAGCCGCCCAGCCGGCTGCCTAACGCATTCAAGCAGGATCATTGTCGGACACGGCTTCCCCGCCTGACACCGCTGCGGCCAACCGAATAGTGTTCGCCGGCAGCCTTTCCGAAAAGAAAGCGCTGCGTTACACCCCGGCCGGGGTGCCAGTGGTCGAAGGACGCGTCACCCACGCCTCGGAACAGATCGAGGCCGGGCTGAAACGCAAGGTGGAATGCGAACTCGGCGTGGTGGCCCTGGGCGAGACGGCGAAACTACTGAACGCCGCCCAGCCCGGGCAAAACCTCCGGATTACCGGATTTCTCGCCGCCCGCAGCCGCAACAGCCGACAACCCGTCCTGCATGTGATCACGATCGAATTTTTGGAAGGAAACGAAAATGCCCAGACCCTTTGGCAAGCGTAACGACGACAAGAACAAGAAGCGCCCCCAGCGCGGCGGCCTGTTCAAGCGTCGCAAGTTCTGCCGCTTCACCGCCGAGAAAGTCGAACAGATCGACTACAAGGACGTTGAAGTGCTGAAGGACTTCATCGCCGAAAACGCCAAGATCATGCCCGCCCGCCTGACCGGCACCAAGGCCGGCTACCAGCGCCAGCTGTCGCTCGCCATCAAGCGCGCCCGCTTCCTGGCCCTGATGCCCTACACCGATAACCACGCCTGATCGGGAGAACGAAACATGCAAATCATTCTGCTCGAAAAGGTCGTGAACCTCGGCAACCTGGGCGACGTGGTCAAGGTCAAGGACGGCTACGCCCGTAACTACCTGATCCCCAACGGCGTTGCCCGCCGCGCCACCCCGGACGCCCTGGCTCAGTTCGAAGCCAAGCGCGCCGAGCTGGAAAAGGCCGCCGCCGAGAAGCTGGCTGCCGCTCAAGCCGTGGGCGAAAAGCTCGCCGGCCTGATGGTCCAGATCTCCCGCAAGGCCGGCGTCGACGGCCGCCTGTTCGGTTCCGTCACCAACCACGACGTGGCCGAAGGCCTGCAAGCCCAGGGCTTCGCCGTGGAAAAGCTGATGGTGCGGATGCCGGAAGGCGCCCTCAAGACCATCGGCGACTTCCCGGTGGACGTCGCCCTGCACACCGACGTGGTGGTGCAGGTCACCGTCTCCGTGCTCGGCGAGCACTAAGCCGGTTCGGGTGCCGCGGCACCCGGCAAACTGCTTCGGCACGAATGCCGTCCAGCGCAAGCTGGGCGGCATTTTGCTTTGTGGCCGCCTGAGCAAAATGCCGCCGGCCCCGCCGACCGGCAGGGTAAAATCGCCCCCTCGTTACTCTTTCCACCGAATTCTGGCCGCCGCTGTGAACAGCCCCACCCGCACCTTCAAACGCAAGTCCGACGTCTCTCAGTCAATCGATCCGGCCCTCGCCCAACTGCGCGTGCCGCCCCACTCCATGGAGGCGGAACAGTCGCTGCTGGGCGGCCTGCTGCTCGACAACCAGGCCTGGGACAAGATCGCGGACAAGGTGAACGAGAGCGACTTCTACCGGGACGAGCACCGCCGCATCTTCCGCCACATCGCCGGCCTGATGGAAAAGGCAAAGCCGGCCGACGTGGTGACGGTGTTCGAATTGATCGAAGCGGCGGGCGAGTCCGAGCAGACCGGCGGCCTGGCCTACCTGGGGGAGCTGGCGGCCAACACCCCGTCCGCCGCCAACATCGGCCGCTATGCCGAAATCGTCCGGGAGCGGGCGGTGCTGCGCAAGCTGGTGAGCGTGGGCGATGAAATCTCCACCTCGGCCCTCAACACCATGGGCAAGGACGCCAAGACCCTGCTCGACGAGGCCGAGGCCAAGGTGTTCGCCATCGCCGAGGCCGGCAACCGCCACCAGCAGGGCTTCGTGCACATCAACCCCCTGCTCAACCAGGTGGTGACCCGCATCGAGGAACTGCACGACCGGGAGAACCCTTCCGAGATCACCGGGGTGCCCTCCGGCTTCCTCGACCTGGACAACAAGACCTCGGGCCTCCAGCCCGGCGACCTGATCATCGTCGCCGGCCGTCCCTCCATGGGCAAGACTGCCTTCGCCCTGAACATCGCCGAGCACGTGGCCGTGGAAGAGCGTCTGCCGGTGGGGGTGTTCTCCATGGAAATGGGTGGCGCCCAACTGGCCCAGCGTATGCTGGCCTCGGTGGGCCGCCTCGATTCGCACCGGCTGCGCACCGGCCGCATCACCGACGACGAGTGGGGCAAGTTCACCTTCGCCCTGGGCAAGATGCACGAGGCGCCGCTGTACATCGACGAGACCGGCGGCCTCAACCCCATCGACCTGCGCGCCCGGGCGCGCCGCCTGCACCGCCAGTACGGCAAGCTCGGCCTGATCGTGATCGACTACATCCAGCTCATGTCCTCGGCCCGGCCGGCCGACAACCGGGCCAACGAAGTGTCGGAAATCTCCCGCTCGATCAAGTCCCTGGCCAAGGAGCTGGAAGTGCCGATCATCGCGCTCTCCCAGCTCTCTCGTAAGGTGGAAGAGCGCACCGACAAACGCCCGATGATGTCCGACTTGCGCGAATCCGGCGCCATCGAACAGGATGCCGACGTGATCCTGATGATGTACCGCGAGGAATATTACAAGCAAGACACCCCGGACAAGGGCATCGCCGAGGTGATCATCGGCAAGCAGCGTAACGGTCCTACCGGCACCGTGCGCCTGGCCTGGCAGGGCGAATACACCCGCTTCGGCAACCTGGCCCAGGGCGGCTTCCGCGATTCGGAGAACTGATCCCGGGTTGCCCGGCGGTATACGTTCCCATTCCACGACGGCCCGGCCTTGCCCGGGCCGTTGCCGTTTGGGGTAGCCCGGAAACCCGCGCCAGTGCTTGCGCTACGCAAAGCCTGCCTGGAGAGGGGCGCCAATGCTGGCGCTGCGGGCATGCTGCCAGGAAACCCTTATGGGGCGCGGCTCTTCAGAGCCACTCCGTCAGTGCGTTGTTCCCCGGCGCGCTCCCGGCGCCAGGCGCAGACGATGCACGCAGAAGCGCTCCTGCCCGTCGCTCCAGCAGTCCTCGGCCAGCCAGCCGGCGGCGTGGGCCAGGGCCTGGAAATCGCCGCGGCAATACTTGTGGGAATTCTCGGTGTGGATCGTCTCGCCCGGCGTGAAGTCGAAGCGCCGTCCGCACAGCTGCACCCGCTGGGTCCGGCGGCTGACCAGGTGCATCTCGATGCGGCCCAGGTCGGCCCGGTAGCGCGCCTGGTGGGCAAAGCCGTCTACGTCGAAGTCGGCCCCCAGTTCCCGGTTGATGCGCACCAGAAGGTTGAGGTTGAAGGCGGCGGTGACGCCCTGGGCGTCGTCGTAGGCGGGCAGCAGCACCGCCGGGTCCCGGGTGCAGTCGGTGCCGATCAGCATGCGGGCACCGTCCCCCAGGGCCGCCGCCATCAGGCGCAGGAAGGCGACCACGCCGAAGGGCGACAGGTTGCCGATGGTGGAGCCGGGGAAGAAGCCCAGGCGGGGCCGTTCCGGCGCTTGCAGGTCGTCAGGCAGGTCGAAGGGCAGGGTGAAGTCGGCCACCAGGGGCACGATGTGCAGGCCGGAAAATTCCAGGGCCAGGGCTCGGGCCGAGTCCAGCAGGAACTCCTCGGCCAGGTCGAGAGGCACGTAGGCATGGGGTTCGGCCAGGGCGCGCAGCAGCAACGGCGTCTTGCGGCTGGAACCGCTGCCGATCTCCACCACCACGGCGGCCGCCCCCACCGGGCGGGCCATGTCTCGGGCGTGGGCTTCGAGAATGCCGATCTCGGTGCGGGTCGGGTAGTACTCGGGCAGCCGGGTGATCTCCTCGAACAGCTCGGAGCCGCGCTGGTCGTACAACCAGGCGCTGGAGATGCGCTTTTGGGGCAGGGCCAGCCCGGCGAGCACGTCGGCGGCAAAGGCGCCGGCAGCGGGGCCCCGGGAGGCGGTGGCGTTCAAATCGGTGGTATTCATCAAGCGTCCTCGGCCAGGCGCAGGCCGGCAAACTGCCAGCGCTGGTGGGGGTAGAAGAAGTTGCGATAGGTGGCGCGCAGATGGCCTGCCGGGGTGGCGCAGGAGCCGCCGCGCAGCACGAACTGGTTGCACATGAACTTGCCGTTGTATTCGCCGATGGCCCCCGCCGCAGGGCGGAAGCCCGGGTAGGCGACGAAGGGGCTGGCAGTCCATTCCCACACGTCGCCGTACATCTGGACCAACCCCGGTCCGGCAGCGGCGGGGGCCGCCAAGGGGCGCAGGGTGCCCCGGTCGGCCAGGTTGGCCCCCTCCAGCGCGGCCTCAGGCAGGCCCTGGGCGGCCACTTCCCACTCGAACTCGCTGGGCAGCCGCTTGCCTGCCCAACGGGCGTAGGCATCGGCCTCGTAGAAGCTGACGTGGGCCACCGGAGCGGCCGGGTCCAAGGATTGCAGCCCGGCCAGGGTCATGGCCCGGGGCGCCTCGCCGGGGGCGGGCTCGCCGTTCCAGTGGAGCGGGGTGGTCCAGCCCTCGGTCTGGACCGTCTTCCAGCCGTCGGAAAGCCACAGGGTGGGAGTGCGGTAGCCACCGTCGGCGATGAAGTCGCACCACTCGGCGTTGCACACCGGGCGCGAAGCGAGGCGGAAGGGGCGCAGCAGCACCTCGTGGCGCGGCCCCTCGCAGTCGTAGGCAAAGCCCTCACCATCGTGGCCGACCCAGTGCCGGCCGCCGTCGAAGGGAATCCAGGCAGGCGAGCCGGGCGCCGTGGCGGGGGCGGACGGTGGCGCGGCGTCCCGGTAGGCCGGATGCAGGGGGTTCTGGGCGAACAGGTGCAGCAGGTCGGTGAGCAGCAATTCCTGGTGCTGCTGTTCGTGGTGCAGACCGAGGACGACGCGCCGGGCGAGGGCATCCGGCACTGGATCGGCCAGCAGGCGGGCCATGGCGTTGTCCACATGGGCGCGGTAGCCCTGCACCTCGTCCAGGGATGGCCGGGTCAGCAGTCCCCGCCGGGGGCGCGGATGGCGGGCGCCGACGCTGTCGTAGTAGGAGTTGAACAGGTAGCGGTAGCGGGCGTCGTAGCCGCGGTAGGCAGGGGCCGCGCCGGCCAGGATGAATTCCTCGAAGAACCAGGTGGTGTGAGCCAGGTGCCACTTGGCCGGACTGGCATCGTCCATGGATTGGACCGTGGCATCCGCATCGGACAGCCCCTCGGCCAGGGCGAGGCTGCGGGCGCGCACCGCGGCGTAGCGGCCTGCCAGGTCACAGCCGGAAGCATCGGCGGGCGCGGGCATCATCGACATCCTTCCTGCGGCGGCGGAACGGCTTTTCACCTTAGGCGAGCCAAAGGGCTTTTGCCAGGCGCTCGTTGCAAGCGGGCAGCGTCATATCTCGGTAACAACGGCAGGCCACTCTCGGTGCGTTGCAGGTCGACGGTGTGAATCGTTTGAATCCGAGGTCGCGATGGCTGAGACGATATTCTGCTACTGCTGCAGGTTGAAGCATCCCAAGGACCAGATGCGTCTGTACCCGACCAAGCGCGGGCCGCGTTGGCGCTGCCTGCGCAGCATCGAGGGAGCGAGCCGGAGCATCGCCGAGCGCGATGCGTTCGGCCACCAGCAGACGGTGATCAACAGCGAACAGGCGCGCCTCCACGCTCAGTACTCGCTGCGCCTGCGCCACGGCGACGCCGCCCGTTAGCCCCGGCACCCGCCGCAGCCGGGAGTCCGGTTTGCCTGGATGGGGAGTCAGGTGGCCGGGCCTTGTTCTAAGGGTCGGTGGCCGCTGCGGGCATCGTCCTTTGCCGCCCGGAAATCTCGGCTCACCGGACTGTTTTTCTTCAGAGGCTGGGCGAAGGTCCGCGCCAATAAAGGCGTTTCGAGGTGGCTGCCTGGAGAGCCTCGCCAATACTCGATCTTCAGAGGGCATGCCTCAAACCCCGCGACTGGCGCGGGGTTCGGCCATATCGAAAGCTATGGCTGGGAAAAATCAGTCTCGGGCGGGCTTCCAGCCCGGGTGGGCGAAGTAGCGGCCATAGGCCTGCAAGGCCTTCGCCACCTTGACGGCGCCGTCGTGGCGGGACGTGCCTTCCTGGTCTTGCATGACCTCGGCGCCGGCCAGCAGATCGGCGATCACCAGGTGGAGCATGGCATCGGCCTCGGCGCCGAGCTTGCAATGTTCCACGGCGTAGGCCACTTCCTTGTTCACCGTGGCGGCAAGGGCGGCGTAGTCGGCGTCGCTGAAGCGCTCCTGGTGGATCCGGGGCAGGGCGTGGGCCATGGCGCCGTTGATGCGCCCCATGGCGCCGCGCAAGGGGGCATCGGTCTGCCATTTCTTGCCGGCGTTGAGGTGCAGCAAGGCAGGGGCTTCGGCACTGCCGTGGTCGTGGGAATGGCCATGGGCCTGAGCCTGGACGGAAGAGGAGAGGGTGAGCAGGGCGGCCAGGAACAGGGGCGTGGCGGGTAGTTTCATCGTGAAGTCTCTCGGAGATGTGGAGGGCCGAGACCTGGATCGGGGCCGCGGACGAAATATCCGAGCATTTTTGTCGGCTACTGCTTAAACCAACCTTAAGCCAAAGGGCTGGATTTGATGCCGCTCATAAAAGCCCACAAGTGCGGATTCCCCACCTGCCTGGCGGGCGGTCCAGGGGGAAGGCGATGCCTCCTGAAGAGGGTGTTTCCGGATGAACCTAAATCTCAGGACCTGGCCTAACACCCGGCACAAAATCTGTCTTCACGGGATCGCTGGCACCGAATCGCGGTACGGTGCGGTAACGGTCCCTGACCTGGAGCAAGCCATGGCGCAACGCGTGCTGGTGACCGCCGGAGCCTCCGGAATTGGGCGCGAGATTGTCCGGGCGTTTGCCGCGGGCGGCGCCGGGGTCTTCGTGTGCGACATCGACGCCCAGGCGCTCACGGTGCTGGCCGGTGAAATCCCCGGTGTGACGGTCGGCATCTGCGATGTGTCGAAGCGGGCCGAGGTCGAGCGCATGGTGGCGGACTGCGCACAGGCCCTGGGCGGCCTCGACGTGCTGGTCAACAACGCAGGCATCGCCGGCCCGACCGCATCGGTCGAGACGATGGACCCCGATGCGTGGGAAAAGGTCATGCAGGTGGACCTGACCGGAACCTTCAACGTCACCCGCTGCGCCATTCCCCACCTGAAACAGTCCGGCGCCGGTGCCATCATCACCATGTCATCCGTGGCCGGGCGTTTCGGCTACGCCAACCGCAGCCCGTATTGCACGGCCAAATGGGGACTGATCGGATTCACCAAGACGCTGGCCATCGAGCTGGGCGAATACGGGATTCGCGCCAATGCCATCCTGCCGGGCGCGGTGGACGGACCCCGCATCCAGCGGGTGTTCGAAGGTCGTGCCCAGGTGAGCGGCCGGCCCCTGGAGCAGATCAAGCAAGAGGCGATGGCCGTCCAGTCGCTCAAACGATTGGTCGATCCGAAGGACATTGCCGCATTGGCGGTATTCCTGGCCTCGGATGCCGCAAAGTCGATCTCCGGCCAGATGCTGCCGATCGACAACGACATGCAGCAGGCCAGTTGACCCTGCCACGATTCAAGGACACCAGCGATGAACACGACGACCGCAACGACCGCAACGGCTGCGGAGCCTGTCCTGCAGCATCTCGACCGGCTGCTTCCCGACCTTGAGGCCTTCTATAAGGACGTGCACGCGCACCCCGAGTTGTCGATGCAGGAGACGCGCACGGCCGAACGGGTGGCGGAGCGGCTGCGCGCCGCCGGGTATGAGGTGACGACGGGGATCGGGAAGACCGGTGTGGTGGGCCTGCTGCGCAACGGCGACGGGCCCACCGTGATGTTGCGCGCCGACATGGACGCCCTGCCGGTCGAGGAGGCGACCGGCCTCGACTACGCCAGCAAGGAAACGGCCAAGGACCGGGAAGGCAACACGGTGCCGGTGGGGCACATGTGCGGGCACGACATGCACGTCGCCTGGCTCGTGGGGGCGACAGCCCTGTTCGCCCAGGCCAAGCCGGCCTGGCGGGGAACGCTGATGGCGGTCTTCCAGCCCGGGGAAGAGACCGCGGAGGGGGCGCAGGCCATGATCGACGACGGCCTCTTCACACGCTTTCCCAAACCGGCGGTCGTCCTCGGGCAGCACGTCATGGTGGGGCCGGCCGGTGCCGTGGCCGGGCGCACCGGCGCCATCACTTCGGCGGCGGACAGCCTGCAAATCCGCCTGTTCGGTCGGGGCGCCCACGGATCGATGCCCCAGGCCAGCATCGATCCGGTGGTGATGGCGGCCGCGACGGTGATGCGCCTGCAAACCGTGGTGTCCCGCGAAGTCGCCGCGGCGGAGGCCGCCGTGGTTACCGTGGGGGCATTGCAGGCGGGCACCAAGGAGAACGTCATCCCCGACGAAGCGATCATCAAACTGAACGTCCGGACATTCGACGAGGGGGTGCGCAAGCGGGTGCTGGCGGCGATCGAGCGGATCGTCAATGCCGAGGCTGCCGCATCGGGCGCCCCGCGGCCGCCGGAGATCACCACGCTCGATCACTACCCGCTCAACGTCAACGACGTGGAGGCGAGCAAGCGGGTGGTCGAGGCGTTTCGCCGGCACTTTCCCGCCGAGCGGGTCCGGCAAACCGGGCCGGCCCCGGCCAGCGAGGATTTCGGATCGTTCGGCACCGAGTGGCACGTTCCGTCCGTCTTCTGGTTCGTCGGCGGCACCGATCCCGAGGTCTATGCCGCAGCCATGAAAGCGGGGCGGCTCAACGAGCTGCCGGTCAACCACAGCCCACTCTTCGCGCCGGTCATCCACCCGACGCTGCGGACGGGGGTCGAAAGCCTGGTCGTCGCCGCCCAGGCGTGGTTTTCGGAGCAACAGCAACAGGCGCCCGCCTAAGCCCGCGTGATCGCCGGGTCGTCCCGGCCAGCGGCTTCATCGGGCGCCGTGGGGAGAACCTGCGATGTCGCTTCTGCTCGTCCTCGATCTTGCCGGCACCTTCGTTTTCGCCCTCAGCGGCGCCACTGCCGGCGTGGAGCGGCGGCTCGACTTGTTCGGCATCCTGGTGCTCTCCTTCGTCGCCGGAAATTTCGGCGGCATCACCCGCGACCTCCTGATCGGCGCGGTGCCCCCGGCCGGCATCGGCGATTGGCGTTATCTGGCGGTGTCGCTGCTGGCGGGGGGGATCACCTTCTACCGCTATGCGGCGGTGGATCGGCTGCGCTCCCCCGTCCTCATGTTCGATGCGGCGGGGCTCGCGCTCTTCGCTGTCTCGGGGGCGCACAAGGCGCTCATGTTCGGGCTCAATCCCTTCATGGCGGCATTGCTCGGCATGCTCACGGGCATTGGCGGTGGCATGGTGCGCGACGTCCTGCTGGCCAATGTCCCCACCGTCCTGCGCGCCGACATTTACGCCACGGCTGCGTTGGCCGGCGCGGCCGTGGTGGTGGTGGGCGAACTGCTGAAGCTTCCCCCCACCGTCACGACCATCGTCGGCGCATTGCTGTGCTTCGGCCTGCGCCTCATGGCCCTGCGCCGCGGCTGGCACCTTCCGGTTGCCCGGCCTGAACGATCGTCCGACCAACAACAGTCCCAGGACTAGGCATGCCCCAGTCTTCCCCGTTTCCCGGGGAGCCCCACATACCATCAGGTCGTCCTGATACGGTGCTTGTACGGGGGGCGATTGACGGAAGAGGTTGGCATCCGCTACGCCGACGAAGGTGTTCAGGACCCGGGGCAGGAGCCGTGCTTAAGAGATTGAGGGAGCGCCCTCAGGCCCCTTCGGCGTACTCGATCACCAGCTGGGGGCTGGAGATGCCGTTGTACTCGTTGACGGTGAGGCGGTAGGCGGCGCGGATATGGTCGCCGGCGTCGTCGGTGGAGTTGAAGCGGATCGCTTCCAGCCGGGTGTTGCCCTTGCGCAGGGTCAGCTTGAGGTGCTTTTCCTTGAGCACGCGGCGCTGTTCCACCACGAATTCGTCCTGGAACAGGGGCGGGGGGAAGCCCTGGCCCCACACCTCGCCTTCGAGCAGGCGGGCCACGTCCAGGTTGAAGAAGCCGGAATCCAGGCCGCCGTCGGTTTCCAGGGTGCGGGTCAGTTCGGCCTCGGTCAGCCATTCATCGGCGACCCGGGCGAACTGGTCGCGGAATTCGTCGAAGCGTTCCTCAGGGATGGTGGCGCCGGCGGCCATGGCGTGGCCGCCGAATTTGACCAGCAGGCTCGGGGCGCGTTTGGACACCAGGTCCAGGGCGTCGCGCAGGTGGAAGCCGGGGATGGAGCGCCCCGACCCCTTGATCTCGCCGTTCTCGCCCCGGGCGAAGGCGAACACCGGGCGGTGGATGCGGTCCTTGATACGCGAGGCGAGGATGCCCACCACGCCCTGGTGCCAGTCCGCATCGAACAGGGCCAGGGCGGCGGGAATGGCGTTGCCTTCGCCTTCCAGGCCGCCGGCCTCCAGTTCGGCCAGCCGCTCCAGGGCCTGTTCCTGCATGCCGGCCTCGATCTCGCGCCGTTCCCGGTTGAGCTTGTCCAGTTCCTGGGCGATGTTGAGCGCCCGGCCCGGGTCGTCGGTGATCAGGCATTCGATGCCCAGGCTCATGTCGGAGAGACGCCCGGCGGCATTCAGCCGGGGGCCGACGACGAAGCCCAGGTCGAAGGCGGACAGGCGGTTGAGCTCCCGGCCGGCGGCCGAGAACAGGGCGCGGATGCCGGCGCACAGCTTGCCCTGGCGCATGCGGGCCAGGCCCTGGGCCACCAGGATGCGGTTGTTGCGGTCGAGCTTGACCACGTCGGCCACGGTGCCCAGGGCCACCAGGTCGAGCAGGTTGCCGAAATTGGGTTCGGGGCGGTCGGTGAAGAAGCCCCGGTTGCGCAGCTCGGCGCGCAGGGCCAGCAGCACGTAGAACATCACCCCGACCCCGGCCAGGTTCTTGGAGGGGAAGGCGCAGTCCGGCTGGTTGGGGTTCACGATCACCTCGGCCTCGGGCAGGGTCTCCCCCGGCAGGTGGTGGTCGGTGATCAGGGTGGCGATGCCCAGCTCCCGGGCCCGCTCCACCCCGGCGATGCTGGCGATGCCGTTGTCCACGGTGACCAGCAGGTCCGGGTTGCGCTCGGCGGCCAGATCCACGATCTCCGGCGACAGGCCGTAGCCCAGGGTGAAGCGGTTGGGCACCAGGTAATCCACCGTACCGCCCAGGCTGCGCAGGCCACGCACCGCCACGGCGCAGGCGGTGGCGCCGTCGCAGTCGTAGTCGGCCACGATCAGGATGCGGGCTTCTGCCTCCAGGGCATCGGCCAGCAGCGCGGCGGCGTCTTCGGCGCCCTTCAGGGCCTTGGGCGGCAACAGGCCGGCCAGGCCGTAGTCCAGGTCGCCCTTGGCGGCCACCCCCCGGGCGGCGTAGATGCGCGCCAGCAGCGGGTGCAGGCCCGATTGTTCGAGGCTCCAGACGAGTTTTTCGGAAACGGGGCGGGTGACGATGCGGGTCATGGCGTGGGGTGTCGGGTCGGTGTCTGGGGCAGGATGCGTGGGAGCGGCTGGGGGCTTGGCGTGGGTGGATGAGATCAGGCGCCCGGCCCTTCCGGATTGAGTTCCACCCCTTTGGCCTGCCAGGGGGCGGCGTAGGTGGCCAGGGCGGCGGCGGGCAGGGGGCGGCGCCAGAACTTCCAGCGGTCGCCGGGAACCAGGGTCCAGCTCACCGTGGCCCGGGTGGCGGGTACGGTCAGGGTCAGGCCGGTGAGCCGGCCAGCCCACAGGGCGGCCAGGGCCGGGGCCAGCCAGGCGGCCTCCACGGCGGGCAGGGCGCGGCGCCAGGCATCCCGGTCCTGGTACAGGGCGGCGTCGAACAGGCTGTCCAGCACCACCAGCCCCCGGCCGGCGGTGGACGCGGCCTCGGTGGTGGGCAGGGCGGTGAAATCGTCGGGCAGGGCGGCAGCCCGGGCCGGGCCGGCCAGGCCCCTGGCCAGGGGGGAATCGGCCCAGAGGTGGGTGAGGGTGGCCAGGGGGGCGGAAGTATTGGCGGCGGCGGAAAAGTCCGGTGCCGCCGGCAGGCCGTAGCCCCACAGCCACAGGCTGTTGACCGGCAGGTGGCCGGCGTCTTCGCGGCGGGCGTTGGCCGGGTGGGTGTGCAGGGCCATCTGGGCGTCGCTCACCACTCGGGTCAGGGCCGGCGGCAGGTCGGCGGCGGGCTGGCGGCCGTCGAGGCGGCGGCCGGCCACCGCCGACAGGGGCAGCACCGGCGGCAGACCGAGGGTGGTATCGAGCAGGGCTTGGGGCAGCCAGGCGTACCAGCGGTCGGGGGCCGGGGCGGCGATGCGGATGCCGTCCGGGGCGAAGTAGTCGTTGAGCCCGGCCACCAGGGCCTGGGCGTCGGCGTCGTCCAGGGCGAACTGGCGGGCATCGGCCACCACCACCTGCTGCTGGATGAAGCGCAGGTGCACCGGGTCGGCGCAGACCCAGGCGCCGGGGGGCTGGCCCGCCGGCAGGGGAGCGGCTTCGCCGGCCAGCCGGGCGGCGGCGGGGGAACGTTCCGCCTCGGCGCCATGGCCGGCCTGGAGGCGCTTGGCCAGCACTTCTTCCCAGGCCGGCGGCCGTTGCCGGGGATGGTCCACGGCGCTGCGCCGTCCCCGGGCCAGCACCGTGCCCAGGGCGGGCAGGGCCAGGTCGGCGTAGATGGCGGTGTCGCGGCGGTCGGGCCAGAACAGGTCGGGGACGAGGATTTCCAGGTGCATGGCGGTGCTGCGTGGGGCCGCGGCAGGGCGGGAGGGGATATCGGGATGCGGGGGGTGCCGGCGATGCCGAATACCGGCTGATATCGGCGGGGATGTGTCCGCAGAGTCCATGGAGCCTGCGAATTGGCCGGGTCCCGCAGTGGGTCCGGGTGGCCCGGGGGGAGGGCGGAGTGTAGCATAGCGCCTTTTCCGGGCGCCCCTGCCGGCGTGGCGCCGGACGCCGTAACGCCAGGGCATCTCACCTGGCGCCACGGCTCGCGATTTCCTGTTGTACAGCCCGTTCCCGCTCACTGCATCCACTACCTTTCCGCCAATTTCCGTGTCCTCCCTTCCCTACGAGTTGCTCATCGGCCTGCGCTACACCCGGGCCAAGAAGCGGGGCGCCCGGCGCAACCGCTTCGTCTCGTTCATCTCCGCCATTTCCATGGCCGGCATCGCCCTCGGCGTGGCCGCCTTGATCGTGGTGCTGTCGGTGATGAACGGCTTCCAGACGGAACTGCGCGAACGTATCCTCGGCGTGGCCTCCCACATTCAGATCGAAGGCATGGACGGCCAGCTGCCGGACTGGCCCCGGGTGCTGGAAGAGGCCCGCCGCCATCCGGATGTGAAGGGGGCGGCCCCCTTCGTCCAGGCCCAGTCGATGCTGACCTTCGGCGAGGAGGTGCGCGGAGTGGTAATCCGCGGCGTGCTGCCCGACATGGAGGGCCAGGTGGCGGACTTTGCCAATCACTTGAAGAGCGGCGCCCTGTCCGATCTGCGGCCCGGCGAGTTCGGCATCGTCCTTGGCAGCGAGGTGGCCCGGGCCCTGCACGTCTTCGTCGGCGACAAGGTGACGGTGATCGCGCCGCAAGGCTCGGTGACCCCGGCCGGGGTGGTGCCCCGGCTGAAGACCTTCCGCGTGGTGGGCATCTTCGAGGTAGGCATGTTCGAGTACGACTCGGGCCTGGCCCTGATCAACTTGCAGGACGCCCAGACCCTGTACCGGATGGGCGACAACGTCTCGGGTATCCGCCTCAAGCTCGACGACCTGTTCCAGGCGCCCCGGGTGGCCCGGGAGGTGGCCCGGATGATCCGCACCGACGCTTACCTGACCGACTGGACCCGCAGCCACGCCAACTTCTTTCGCGCCGTGCAGATCGAGAAGAACATGATGTTCATCATCCTGTCCCTGATTGTCGCCGTGGCCGCCTTCAACATCGTCTCGACCCTGGTCATGGCGGTCACCGACAAGCAGGCGGATATTGCCATCCTGCGCACTCTGGGGGCCTCGCCACGCAGCATCATGGCCATCTTCATGGTCCAGGGCGTGCTGATCGGGCTCGTCGGACTGGCCATCGGCGTTGCCGGCGGCGTGGCCCTGGCGCTCAACATCGACGTGGTGGTGCCCTTCATCGAGCGGATCACCGGCATCCAGTTCCTCTCCAAGGAGGTGTATTACATCTCCCAGCTGCCCTCGGAGCTGCAATGGCGCGACGTGACCACCGTTACCATCGTGGCCTTCGTCCTGGGCATCGTCGCCACCCTTTACCCCAGCTACCGGGCCTCCCGGGTCAATCCTGCCGAGGCGCTGCGCTATGAGTGATGCCGTTCTGACTTCCGCCCCCCAAGCCCCCCATGCCGCCGCCGAGGCGGTGATCGAGGCCCGGGGGCTGTCCAAGATCTTCAACGAGGGCAAGCTGTCGGTGCCGGTGCTGAGCGGCATCGACCTGACCGTTGCCGCCGGCGAGACCCTGGCCATCGTCGGTGCCTCGGGTTCGGGCAAGAGCACCCTGCTGCACCTGCTCGGCGGCCTGGATACGGCCAGTGCCGGCGAGGCGCGCTTGAAGGGCCGGCTGTGGGCCGGTATGGGCGAGGCGGAACGGGGCGACTGGCGCAACGCCCACCTGGGCTTCGTTTACCAGTTCCACCACCTGCTGCCCGAGTTCTCCGCCCTGGAGAACGTGGCCATGCCCCTGCTCATCCGCCGCACCGAGCGGGCCGTGGCCGAAGCCCAGGCCAGATCGGTGCTGGAGGCCGTGGGCCTGGGCCACCGCCTCACCCATACCCCGGGCGAGCTGTCCGGCGGCGAGCGCCAGCGCGCCGCCCTGGCCCGGGCCCTGGTGACCAAGCCGGCCTGCGTGCTGGCCGACGAGCCCACCGGCAACCTGGACCGGAGCACCGCCGACCAGGTGTTCAACCTGATGCTCGACCTGGCCCGGGACCAGGGCACCGCCTTCGTGGTGGTGACCCACGATCTGGAGCTGGCCGGGCGCTGCCACCGCCACCTGCGCATCAGCGACGGCCGCCTCGCCTGAGTCGGGCTTTTCCCGTTCCGCTGCTTCCTTGCCGCCCCGGCTCCTCCTTTAAGGTGCCGGGGCGTTTTCGTTGGGGTTTCCACAGGGCTGCAGGCGTTTTTCGTCGTGTCATGCGTAAGGGCCGGCAATCCTTGTTCAGCGGCGGTCCTGCGTTATTAATACATTGGCGGCAATCTTTATATGACCTTCGTAATGCCGTTCGTCGGATTTGACCCTATTTACGACATGGATTTTGCCGTGCCGACGCTAGAATGCTGCCGCTTCCATGGGGGAGAAGCGCTGTAGGGCCTGTACGGTCGTATTGCGTATGGAATTTTCGGTGCCATCCCCTGGTCATATCCGCGGGATCGTTCCGCAATCCGACGCACACGCTTCGACAGGATTCCCATGAAGACTCTCTTTGGCCCGGCCGTCTGGCTGATGAACCGTTTGCCCTATCCGCGCAAGTTCCTGCTGCTCGGCGGGGTCGTCTCGGTGGCGGTGCTGCTGCTCCTGGCCAACCTGTACACCACCCTCAACGGGGTGATCGACCTGTCGCGCAATGAGCTGGGCGCCCTGGATACCCTACGCACCAGCCAGACCCTGGTGCAGAAGCTGCAGCAGCACCGGGGCATGTCCTCGGCGGTGCTCAACGGCAATGAGGCCATGAAGGCCGATCGGGCGGCTAAGGAAGGGGAGGTGAGCGCGGCCTTCGAACGCACCGGGCAGGCCCTGGGTGAGCGCCTGGCCGGCGATCCGGACTGGCAGAAACTCAAGGACGACTGGGCCAGGCTGCGCAGCGAAGGACTCACCCTGCCGGCGCCGGAAAACCTGGCACGCCACACCCGGTTGATCGACGATCTGCTGATTTTCCAGGTGACCGTTTCTGACGCGCTGGGCCTGACCATCGACCCGGACATCGATTCGTTCTATCTGATCGACACCATCGTGCACAAGCTGCCCTCGGCCCTGGAACGCCTCGGCCAACTTCGAGCCCGGGGCGCCGGCCTCCTCAGCCGCAAGGAGATGAGCGACAGCCAGAAGGTGGACCTGGTGGCCCTGCTCGCCGACCTGGACGCCCAGACCAAGTACTACCGCATCCAGATCGCCAAGGCCCAGAAGGCCAACGGGGCGGTCAAGGGGCTGATCGGCGATAGCGGCCAGACCTTTCTCGCCGCCGTGGACGGCACTGCCAAGCTGGTGCGCGAGGACATCCTGGGGGGCCACTTCGCCACCCCGCCCAAGGCCTACTTCGATCAGGTGACGAACGTGATCGACCAGGGCTACAAGCAGATGTTCGATACCCTGATCCCGGCCACCGCCACCTTGATCCAGACCCGCATCGACCACGCCCAGCGCAGCCTCTACGTCGCCCTCGGCACCCTGGTGCTGGTGGCCCTTTTGGCCGCCTGGTTGGCCGCCGGCATGTACCTGTCGGTGATGAAGGGCCTGACCGACTTCGCCCGGGGGGCCTACGTCATGTCCAAGGGCGACCTGACGGTGCGCGTCAGCGTCGACACCAAGGACGAACTGCAATGTCTGGCCGAAGGCTTCAACGCCCTGGGCGAGGGTTTTTCCAAGCTGATCCGCAAGGTCCAGGAAACCTCGGGAAAGCTCACCGAATCGTCCCGCCAGGTGGCCGAATCCTCGTCCCAGATCACCGAGGCCACCCAGCAGCAGAGCGACGCTGCCTCCAACATGGCGGCGGCCGTCGAGGAAATGACCGTGGGCATCGACCACATCAGCCACAGCGCCACCGAGGCCCACGCGCTGTCGGCCCAGGCCGGCGACCTGTCCGAATCCGGCGCCGGTCGGGTTCAGGCGGTGGTGGCCGAGATCCAGCGGGTGGCCGAATCGGTGGCCGGCTCGGCGACGGTGATCGAAGACCTGGGGCGCCACTCCGAAGGTATCTCGGCCATCGTCAACACCATCAAGGAAATCGCCGACCAGACCAACCTGCTGGCCCTCAACGCCGCCATCGAGGCGGCCCGGGCGGGGGAAGCGGGCCGGGGCTTCGCCGTGGTGGCCGACGAAGTGCGCAAGCTGGCCGAGCGCACCGGCCATTCGACCCAGGAAATCTCCGCCATGATTGCGGCCATCCAGGGCGGCACCCGGGAGGCGGTAGACAGCATGCAGGGCGGCGTGGAGCGGGTGGACCAGGGCGTGCGCCTGACCGGCGAGGCAGGGGGGGCCATGGGCGAGATCCGCGCCAGCTCCCAACAGGTGGTGACCATGACCAACGACATCGCCACCTCGCTCAAGGAGCAGAGTGCTGCCGCCACCGAGATCGCCCGCAACGTGGAGCGCATCGCCCAGATGGCCGAAGAGACCAGCGCCGCCGCCGCCGGCAATGCCGACACCTCGGCCCACCTGCAAGCCCTGGCCCTGGAGATGCAGGACGAGGTGCGCCACTTCAAGCTGTGATCCCGTTGGTGGCGTTTGCCGAACGCAACGCCTGGCGCGGATTTTAGAGATACCACCGCCAAGATCCGCGCTGGATGCGGCGTTCCGCGATGCCGGTCTGAAACCCCGCGTCCCTTCTTGAGTTTTGGGCAGTGCCCAAAAAGACCGCTTGGCAACAAGCGGTCTTTTTGCATTTGGGAGTCGGTACGATAGCGATTTCCGCCAGGCAAATCTGATCTGGATGAAAGACGCTGGTGGGGAGCGTTCTTAAAATCAACAATAACGTCGTCCGTTTGCCGTAGCGCCATCGGAAGCGATGGACGAGTGACGGGGAAAACGAATCAAAGCAAACAGAAAATCTTGGGGGATCGTTTCATGTCGCTATTTCTCGCGCCTGCCGTGGCGCTCATGAACCGCCTACGCTATGGGCGCAAATTCGCCGTGATCGGCGTCGTGGCCCTGGCCGCCATCGCCATCGTCTTTGCCGGCCTCTTCATCCAGTTGCGCCAGGTCATTACCCAGTCCCAACTCGAACTGGAGGGCATCGAGCTGCTCCAGCCCTTTGGCTCGGTGATCCAGGCCAGCCAGCAGCACCGGGGCCTGTCCGGCGGGGTGCTGGGGGGCAACGGGGCCCTCAAGGCCAAGCTCGACCAGCGCACCGCCGACATCGCCCGCATCCTGGGGCAACTGGACGGGCGCCTGCCGCCGGAACTGCGCGGCAGCCAGCGCTGGGCCTCGATCCAGGAGCAATGGCAAGCGATCCAGGGCGACGGCCTGTCCTGGGTGGCGAGCGAGAACATCGCCGCCCACACCCGGCTGATCGACAGCCTGCTGCTGATGCAGACGGATGCGGCCGATCATTTCCGCATCACCGTGGACCCGGACATGGGTAGCTACTACCTGCTGGAGACGGCGGTGGTGAAGCTGCCCTCCATGCTCGAACGGTTGGGCCAGACCCGGGCCCAGGGCACCGCCATCCTGGCCAAGAAGCAGATCGTCGACGCCCAGAAGGTGAGCCTGGGGGTCCTGGCCGCCCAGGTGCGGGAGACCTTGCGCTTCCTCAATTTCAACCTGGACAAGGCGGCGGCCCTCAACCCCCGGGTGCGGGACACCCTGCTCGCCAGCGCCAAGGACATTTCCGCCGGGGCCGAGGAAGTGGTGGGCCTGGTGAGCCAGGACCTGCTGACCGGCGCCCTGAACAACGATTCCACCGCCTTCTACGAAATGGTCACCAAGGCCATCGACAAGGGCTACACCCAGTATTTCGACACCCTGCTGCCTACCGCCCAGCAACTGATCCGAGTCCGCATCCGGCACGCCGAGGAAACCCTGGCGATCGCCGTGGCGGCTACGGTCCTGCTCGCCTTGCTGTTCTCGTACCTGGCCGCCGGGGTGGCCCGGGCGGTGGGCGAGAGCATCGGCACGGTGGCCGACGGGGCGCGGCGCATCGCCGCCGGCGATCTGGGCGCCCGGGTCGAGGTGAAGAGCCGGGACGAGATGCACGCCGTGGGCGAGAGCTTCAATCAGGTGGCCGATTCCTTCGCCACCCTGGTGCGCAACGTGCAAAGCAGCGCCGGCCGCCTGGCCGAGGCGTCGGAAGGACTGGCCCGCTCCAGCCGGGAGATTTCCCTGTCCACCCAGAGCCAGAGCGAAGCGGCGTCGTCCATGGCCGCCTCGGTGCAGCAGATGAGCGTCGGGGTGGATCACATTAGCCATAACGCCGACGCCACCCGGGCCCTGTCCGCCGAGGCCGAGACCATGTCCGGCCAGGGGACGGAGGTGGTGGGCGGCGTGGTGCGGGGCATCGAGGCCATCGCCGAGGTGGTGCACCGCTCGTCCTCCGCCATGGCGGACCTGGGGCGCCACTCCGAGGGCATCACCGCCATCGTCAATACCATCAAGGAAATCGCCGACCAGACCAACCTGCTGGCCCTCAATGCCGCCATCGAGGCCGCCCGGGCCGGTGAGGCCGGGCGCGGCTTCGCCGTGGTGGCCGACGAGGTGCGCAAGCTGGCCGAGCGCACCGGCCACTCGACCCAGGAAATCGCCGCCATGGTGGACGCTATCCAGAACGGCGTGCGGGAGGCGGTGATCGGCATGGACGAGGGGGTGGCCCGGGTCGGCGACGGGGTGCGCCTCACCGGCGAGGCCGGCGACACCATGGTGCGGCTCCAGGGGGGCGCCCGGGAAGTGGCGGGGAAGGTGGAGGAAATCACCGACGCCCTGCGCGAACAGAGCGCCGCCGCCCAGGAAATCGCCCGTAACGTGGAGCGCATCGCCCAGATGGCCGAGGAAAACAGCGCGGCGGTGGCTGAGAACGCCGGCACCGCCGGGGAGCTGGAATCCCTGGCCGAGTACTTGCAGGGCGAGGTGGGGCGTTTCCGCTTCTGAGGCGCCCCCGCGGCGCAGGCGGGGCCGCTGTCCGGTTGAAGCGGGTCCGCGCGGGTGGGCGCGCTTCAGGCGCCGTGCCAGCGCCCCCAGCCCAGCACCAGCAGCACCGCCAGCGCCAGCCACACGGCGGTGGCGGCTCCCAGGGCGGGGATCAGGGGCAAGCGGTCCAGCAGTACATACAGGGACCCCAGGTAGCCCAGGTAGGGCAGCACCGCCCACAGGCCGAACAGCACCGTGGCCTTCAAGTCGGCGGTGCCGCGTTCGCTGCCGACGATGTAGTGGGCGATCAGGGCAAAGGTGGGGAAGAGGGGGACCAGGCCGGCGATGTAGTAGTTGCGGGTCTTGGCCAGCAGGGCGATCAGCAGCACCACCACGGCGCCGAGCAGGGCTTTGAGGGCGAGGGCCATGCGGATTGTCGGAGGCTTTCCGGGGTCAGGCGATCATGGCGATCAAGGCTTCTTCCAGCTCGATGCGCCCCACCGGGCTGGCCATGGCGATCAGCACGTGGCCGGGCTGCAATTCGAAATCCTTGGCCGGGTTGAACATCCACTCGCTGCCTATGCGCACCGCCAGCAGCACGTACTCGGAGCTGCGCAGGGCCAGCTTGCCCAGGGGGGTGGAGGTGAAGCTGAGGGGCACCGGCACTTCCTCGACCCGCAGGCGCTTTTCCGACTTGAGCATTTCGTCGAGAAAGGACACCACATTGGGCCGCACCATCAGCGAGGCCAGGCGCATCCCGCCGGTGGTGTCGGGGGCGAAGATGGCGTCGGCGCCGGCCTTCTTCATCTTCTCGACGTTGCGTGCCTCCTGGCAGCGGGCCACCACCCGCAGCCGCGGGTTGAGCTGCTTGGCGGTGATGATGATCATCAGGTTGCGCGAATCGTCGCCGGTGACGGCGAACACCCCAGCGGCGGCGCCGATGCCGGCCTTCTCCAGCACGTCGTCGTCGGAGGCGTCGCCGTGCAGGGCGAGCAGTCCGGGGAATTTCTCCCGGTTGGCGGCCAGAGTCTCGCCATTCTCCTCAAGGGCGACGAAGTGCCGGTTGGTGCTTTCCAGTTCCCGCCCCACGTTGCGCCCCACCCGGCCGAAGCCGCAGACGATGTAGTGGTCCTTGAGCTGGCGGATCGTCTTGTCCATGCGTTTTCTCTTCAAAGTGCCGTTCAGGTCCGATTCCAGCACCATCACCGTCACCGACGAGAACAGGAACGACAGGGTGCCGGCGCCGAGCATGCCGATGAACACGGTGAACATCCGCGCCGGCGGATTGTCCGTCATCTCGATGATTTCACCGAAACCGATGGTGGTGACGGTGATGAAGGTCATGTAGAAGCAGTCGAACCAGCTGTAGCGGCCGCCGGTCAGAAGGTGGTAGCCGAGGGTGCCGATGACGTGCACCAGGGCGAACAATGCCAGGGCGCCCTGCAAGTAGCGCAGCACGTTGCTCGGTTCGCGTTGCGAGGCCATGGGCGGAAGAGGGGGAGGTGAGGGCGGTCGGGGCGATTCGGCTCAGGAAGAAGACGCGGTGCGATGCCGCGCGCGGCGGGCGTGCCAGGCACGCACCAGATAGTAGCGCCAGCCGGCGCGCACGATAGCGTATCCCGATGCCGCCAGCAAGGCGGCCAGCAGCACCAGCCCCACCCCCAGGGGCTTGCCCAGGGCCAGGGCCCAGTGGGCCATGGCCTCGACCCAGGCGAGCAACTGGCCGCCGTCGAATTCCGGCGGGCTGACGAAGGTGGCGCTGCCGTCCCCCAGCACCAGCCGGCCCAGTTCGAAGGCCACCAGGTAAAGGGGCACGATGGTAAAGGGGTTGGTGTACAGGGTGGTGAACAGGGCGAGGGGCAGGTTCACCCTCAGGAAGACGCAGCAGATGGCCGCGCCGAGCATCTGGAAGGGGCCCGGGATCAGCCCGCAGAACAGGCCCACGGCGATGCCCCCGGCGGCCGAGTGGCGGTTGAGGTGCCACAGGCGGGGGTGGAGCAGGGTGCCGGCGAAGGGGCGCAGCCAGCGGTTGCCGTGGACCGATTCGTGGTGGGGCAGGAAGCGTTTGAAGATTTTGCGCATGGCTCGGAAATAGTAGCGAGAAAACGGGCGGGAAGCCGGACAAACCGTGGACGGGGGCTTTCCGGGGCGTTGCCGATCGGGGTGGCGCCGCTTTGGCGGCCCAGGCATGGAGCGGGCTTTCTGGTTTAATTGAATGTCATGAGACTGGCGTCCCTATCCTTTGCCCTGGGCGTGCTGCTGCTCCAGGCCCAGCCCAGGTTGCCCGGCTGGCCCTGGGCGCTGCTGTTGCTGCTGTCCGGCGCGGGCGTGCTGGCGGCGGCGTGGCAGACCCGGGTTGCCGAGGCCCGCCGCCGCGCCCTGAGCCTGACGGCCCTGGCCACCCTCCTGGCCGTCCTCGGTTTCTCCTGGGCCGGCTGGCGGGCCGACGACGCCCTCTCCCGCCAGCTGGCGGTAGCGGACG
Source organism: Oryzomicrobium sp. (assembly GCF_021287045.1). Classification (GTDB taxonomy): domain Bacteria; phylum Pseudomonadota; class Gammaproteobacteria; order Burkholderiales; family Rhodocyclaceae; genus Oryzomicrobium. The sequence goes on from NZ_JAJTBG010000004.1 coordinate 114,548, forward strand.
AGGGGCGGGATTTCGTCGTCACCGGCATCGTCACCCGCATGCCCCAGGCCATGTCCTGGGGCGTCCGCTTCGAGTTGGAGGTCGAGCAGATGCAGGGTGCCGGCCTGTTGGGAAAAGAGCCGGGGCCCGCCGTCATGCCGCGTCGCCTGTCCCTGGGTTGGTGGGAGGCGCGCCGCGCCGACAGCCTGGCGGGCCGGGACGCCCGGTCCACGCCGGAGCTGCATTCCGGCGAACGCTGGCGCATGACCGTGCGCCTCAAGCGCCCCCACGGTCTGCGCAACCCGGGGGGCTTCGACGCCGAGGCCTGGATGGTGGAGCGGGGCATCGACGCCAGCGGGGCGGTGCGCCTGGTGCCGGTGCGGCTGTCGGCCTTCGTCGCCCGGCCGGACACGATCATCGAGCGGCTGCGCGAAATGGCGCGGGACCGCTTCCTGGCTGTCCTGCCGCGGCCGGACTACCCCTGGGGCGGTATCCTCGCCGCTCTGGCGGTGGGGGACCAGCAGGCGGTGGATAGCGGGCAGTGGCGCGTCTTTGCCCGCACCGGCACCACCCACCTGATGTCCATATCCGGCCTCCACGTCACCCTGGTGGCCGGGCTGGTGGCGGCCCTGGCCGGCGCCCTGTGGCGCCGCCATCCCCGGGCCCCATTGCTCCTGGCGACGCCCCGGGCGGCGGCCTTGGCCGGCATGGTGGCGGCCCTGGTCTACACCTTGCTGGCCGGCGCCGGCGTGCCGGCCCTGCGCACCCTGATCATGGTGGTGGTGGCCGGCCTGGCGGTGGTATGCGGACGGGCCACCCGGGTCAGCCGGGTGCTGGCGGCGGCGCTAGTGGCCGTGCTGGTGCTCGATCCCTGGGCCGTGCTGGTGCCGGGATTCTGGCTTTCCTATGGTGCCGTGGGGGCGCTGCTCTACGTGGGCGGTGGGCGAATTGAGCTTGCCCGGGACGAAGAGGGCGGCACCACCCGGACGTGGCGCGGCCGGATGCGGCTGGCCCTGGCCCGCTTCGGCCTGGCCCAGTGGACCGCCACCCTGGCGACCCTGCCCCTGGTCCTCTTCTTCTTCCAGCAATTCTCCCTGGTGTCGCCCCTGGCCAACGCCGTGGCCATCCCTGTGATCAGCTTTGTGGTCACGCCCCTGACCCTGCTTGCGGCGCTGCTGCCGGTGGACAGCCTGCTATGGCTGGCCCATGCCGTGCTGTCTCCCCTGATGTCCCTGCTCGTCTGGCTGGCGGATCTCCCCCTGGCGGTGTGGTCGCCCCCGGCGCCGCCGATCTGGAGCATGGCCCTGGCGGTGGCCGGGCTGCTCTTGCTGCTGGCGCCCCGGGGGCTGCCCGGGCGGCTGGCCGGTGCCTTGCTGCTATTGCCCCTGGTTACCTGGCCGGTGCCCCGGCCCGGCGCGGGGGAAGCCTGGGTCACCGTGCTCGACGTGGGCCAGGGGTTGGCGGTGGTGGTGCGCACGGCTGGCCACGTGCTGGCCTACGATACCGGCCCGGCCTGGGGCGAAACCGATGCCGGCGAGCGGGTGGTGGCGCCCTACCTGCGCACCCTTGGGGTGGGGCGGCTCGATGCCCTGGTGGTGACCCATTCCGACCGGGACCACTCCGGCGGCGCCCTGTCGGTGCTGCAGGCATTTCCCACCGCCTGGCTGGTGGACACCCTGCCCGAGGCCCACCCCGCCCATGCCTTCGGCGTGCCGCGGGACCTGTGCGAGCACGGGCTGGCCTGGGAGTGGGACGGGGTGCGCTTCACCGTCCTCCATCCGCCCCGGGAAGCCGTGGCGCCGGGCATCAAGCCCAACCGGCAGAGCTGCGTGATGACGGTGGATGCAGCCGGGCGACGCCTGCTCCTGGCGGCCGACCTGGAAATCCCCGACGAGGCCGCCGTGCTGCGCCGGGGCGGCCCGGAACTGCGCGCCGACGTGCTGGTGGCGCCCCACCACGGCGGCGCCAGCGCCTCGTCCCCGGCGTTCGTCGGGGCCGTGCGGCCGGACCAGGTGGTGTTCTCCGCCGGCTACCGCAACCGTTTTTCCCATCCCCGCCCCGAGGTGGTGGAGCGCTACCGGGAGATCGGCAGCACCGTGTGGCGGACCGACCAGGACGGCGCCGTCACCTTCCGCCTGGGAGTCGATGGGGTGTCCGGCAGTTCCGAGCGCCAGGACCGGCCGCGTTACTGGGCGGCCCGCCAGGAAATGTCAGGAATGCCGAGATAGCGACGATTGTTGCCGCGTTAGGTGTGAAATTTTCCCTAAGCCCCGCTGCCGTAAGGACTTTTTTTCTTGTCCACAGAATCTGTGGATAACTTTGTGAATAAGACGGGGATGAATGCCCTAAGTCGCCTCGGGGCAAGGGTTTTTGTTACTTTGCCTAGAAACCGGGCTGGAAAATTACTTATTTAAAAACAGTGGGTTAATATAATTTTCTGCTTGGCAAGCGGTTTTTGTGACGGGCGGACAAGTTTTGTTACAGGAAAGGTCGAGGTGTGCATAAGTCAAGCCCCGGGGCGCACTTTTTTTGTTCCGGCGGGCCTTGACAGCCGTGTTTGCCCTTGTCCGCTGGAGGGGCATGGCGTGAGGGGTCATCCTCATTGGTTATCATGCCCCCTGTCCTGTTTTACGGAATCGATTACGCCATGTCCGTCCTGACTCCGCTGCATCGCTGGTGGACACGTTTCTCCGGCCGCACCGAGCCCCTGGTGCCACGCCAGCGAAGCGTGCTGTGCGCCGATCCCCATGGCCTGCACCGCATGGCCTACACCGAGTGGGGCGATCCGGCCAATCCCCGGGTGGCGGTGTGCGTCCACGGCCTGACCCGCAACGGGCGCGACTTCGACGAGCTGGCCCGGGCCCTGGCCGCCGATTACCGGGTGGTCTGCCCCGACGTGGTGGGACGCGGGCAGAGCGACTGGCTGACGGAGCCGGCCGACTATGGCTTCCCGACCTACATCGCCGATATGGTGACCCTGATCGCCCGGCTCGACGTGGAGTCGGTGGATTGGGTCGGCACCTCCATGGGCGGGCTGATCGGCATGCTGCTGGCGGCCCAGAACAAGGCGCCGATCCGGCGGCTGGTGCTCAACGACGTGGGGCCAGTGATCACTGCCGAATCCCTGCAACGCATCGGCCAATACGTGGGCAATGCCCCGCGCTTTGCCAGCCTGGCCGATGCGGTGGCCTATGTGCGTACCGTGTCGGCCCCGTTCGGCAATCTCAGCGATGACCAGTGGCAAGCCCTGACCCGGCATTGCGTGCGCCAGGGCGAGGACGGAAGCTGGACCATGGTCTACGACCCGGGCATCGGCGCGCCCTTCCGCAACGGCTTTGTCTATGCGGACGTGAATTTATGGGGCTTCTACGAATCCCTGCGCCTGCCGGTGCTGGCGATCCGGGGAAAGGAATCGGACCTGCTCACCTCTGAGGTGCACCAGGCCATGGGCGCCCGAGGGCCCCGCGCCTCGCTGGCGGAAGTCGCCGAAGTGGGGCACGCCCCCATGTTTACCGACGCCGGCCAGATTCGGCTGGTGACCGATTTTTTGCTTCAGGAGTGAGGATGAAGGTCGACACGAACATTTCCGCCCGGACCCTGCGGGTCGCGGTGCGCGACCTGGAACTGGAAGTGGGCTGTTGGAGCCCGGCCGGCGCCCCCGCCGGGGCGGATCTGGTGCTGCTGCACGAAGGGCTGGGCAGCCTGTCGCTGTGGCGCGATTTTCCCGAGCAGCTCGCCGCGGCCACCGACCGCCGCGTCTGGGCCTGGTCGCGTCAGGGCTACGGGGCTTCGGGCCACGACCCGGTGCCGCGCACCCCGGACTACCTGGAAATCGAAGCCCGGGACTGGCTGCCCGCCACCCTGGTGGCCCTGGGCATCGAACGTCCGGTGCTGGTGGGCCATTCCGACGGCGGGTCGATTGCGCTGCTGCACGGCCTGCTTTTCCCCGGCGCCCAGGCGGGGGTGATCGCCATCGCTCCCCACAGCTGGGTCGAGGAGGAATCCCTGGCCGGCATCCGCATCGCAGGCCAGTCCTGGCGCGACAGCTTGGGCAAGGCAGGGGGCTTCCAGGCGCGCCTGGCGCGCCATCACGGTGACGCCGACCGGGTTTTTTCCGACTGGCACGATACCTGGCTGTCGCCCCCGTTCCGCCATTGGGATATCCGCTCGCGGCTGCACACGATCGCCTGTCCGACCCTGGCGGTGCAGGGACGCCAGGACGAGTACGCCACTCTGGGCCAGATCGAAGTGGTGCGCGATTCGGTGCCGGGCGCCGAGATGGCGGTGATCGAGGACTGCGGCCACTCGCCCCACCGGGAGCAGCCGGCGGCGCTGATCGCCATTCTGCGCACGTTCCTGGCCGGAAAACCCTGATTCCTGGTCAGGGAATTTAGTGCGACACCTGGAAATCTGACTGTAATCTGACGAAAATTGCTTCAAAAACCCGGTTTCAGGGCCCTGGAGTGGGCCGTGCCGGGTTTTTGGCGGCTTTTTTCGCTTGATCCAGCGCAAAAAACGGCGATTTTTGCCATTTTTTACACGCGCCATATTGCAGTGCGCCAGAGGCTTTACGATAATTATTCTCAGTTGCAGTCCGAGCAAGCTTGCCAGAACCGTTCCGCCGGTCCCCGCAAGCCAGCTCAACACCAAATAAAACCAACTGGGAGTTCGATATGCGCTGGCGTTCCTTGCTCGATAAAACCGTTTTTGCCCTGGCTGTTTCCTGTCTCGCCTCCGTTTCCGCCCACGCCGTGGAATACCCGATCGGCACCCCGCAGCAGCGGGCCGGCATGGAAATCGGCGCGGTCTACCTGCAGGCCGTGACCATGGAGCCGGACGGCATGATGCGCAAGGTGGAGGAATCGGATATCCACCTGGAAGCCGACATCCACGCCATGGGCGGCAACCCCAACGGTTTCGAGGAAGGCGCCTGGATTCCTTACCTGGTGGTGAAGTACGAGGTCACCAAGATCGGCACCAGCCAGAAGGTGAGCGGCGAGATGATGCCCATGGTGGCCAACGACGGCCCCCACTACGGCGACAACATCAAGCTGTTCGGCCCGGGCAAGTACCACGTCAAGTACACCGTGATGCCGCCCTCCGCCAATCCCCATTCCCACTTCGGCCGCCATACCGACCGCCTCACGGGCGTGCGCCCCTGGTTCAAGCCCTTCGATGTGGAGTACGAGTTCACCTACGTCGGCGTGGGCAAAAAAGGCGGTTACTGAGCCATGTCCGCCCGATCCCTGTGGCGGCCCGCTCGCGTGGCCGCGATGGTAGCGCTCGCCCTTTCGCCGGCGGTCAGCCAGGCCGATACCGACCCGGAAGTGCGCAAGCTTCTGGAAAAATTGACCCAGCGCCTGGACCGGCTGGAAAAGCGCAACGCCGAACTCGAAGCCGAGCTGAAGGCGGCCAAGACCGCGCCGGCCCGGGCCGTGGCACCGGCATCCGCCGCGCCCGCGGTAGCAGCCCCGGCCGCGCCCGCGGCCACCGCCAGCCTGGAAGCCCGGGTGAAGACCCTGGAGGAGCAAAGCGCCCGGGTGAATGACGGCCTCAACCGCGAAGACGTGAGCGAGAACGAGCCCGAGCTGACGGCCCGCCTCAAGGCGGTGGAATACCAGTCCCTGGGCATGCTCAAGCAGGCCCGCATGGCCGAGGCCCTGGATGGCATCACCGCCGGCATGAGCCTGTCCACCGTGGCCCAGCGTCCCAGCAATGGCAGCGGCCCGGCCGGTTCCGACCTGGTCGGCAAGTCCAACAACAGCCAGCTCAACTACCGGGGCGACGTCTATGTGACCTTGCCCCTGGAGAACATCGGCGACATCGAGAGCCGCATCTTCGCCCAGTTCCGCTTCGGCCAGGGGTTCGGCCTGAACGACCTGTACAGCTTCTCCAAGCCCAACGCCACGGCCTTCCGCGTCACCAGCCTGAGCCCGGACGACTCGGTGGCGATCCTGGGGCAGGCCTGGTACCAGGCCACCATTCCGCTGCCCTACGGCGGCTTCAAGCCCCACTCCAAGGAAAGCCTGGAGATCACCTTCGGCAAGATGGACCCCTTCGTCTTCTTCGACCAGAACGCGGCCGCCAACGACGAGACCAAGCAGTTCCTCAACACCGCCTTCGTGCACAACCCGCTGCTCGATGCCGGCGGCGACATCGGCGTCGATGCCAACGGCTTCGCACCGGGCTTCCGCGTCTCCTACGCCAACAGCGTGAACAAGCGCGAGGTGTGGCGCCTGTCCGCCGGCGTGTTCGGTGCCGGCAAGGGGTCCAACTATTCCCGCTTCTTCTCCTCGCCGCTCCTGATCGTCCAGGCCGAAACCCAGCAGCGCTTCTTCGGCGGCCTGCTCGGCAACTACCGCCTGTACTACTGGCGCAACGGCCAGGCGCCGACCTTCGAGGACACCGCCGCCCACCGCTCCGGCTGGGGCCTGTCGGTGGACCAGCGGGTTGGGGACACGGTGACCCTGTTCGGCCGCTACGGCCAGCTGGTGCAAAATACCGGCGCCCGCTTCGACCGGGCCCTGACCGTGGGGGCCGAGTTCAACGGTTCCACCTGGAACCGGGGCGGCGACTCCCTGGGCATCGGCCTGGGCATGATGCGGGCGGCCAGTTCGTTCCGCAGCACCTCCAGCCTGATCGACATCGACGGCAACGGCGTGCCCGACTACGGCTTTGCCGCCACCGGCAGCGAGCGCCTGGTCGAGCTGTACTATCGCTACCGCATCAACAAGCAGTTCGAGCTATCGCCCGACCTGCAATACATCGCCCGGCCCGCTGGCAACCCCGACGCCAAGGGCATCACCTTGATCGGCTTGCGCGCCCAGCTCACTTATTGATCTTGAGGTTTGCCCGTGAAAATCGTGTCGCTATCACTATCGCAACCGTTCCGCCGCCTGGCCCGGCAGGCTGCCGCCCTGGCGGCCCTGGCCTGCATGGCGGCGGGCGCCCCGGCCCTGGCCGATGAACTGCCCACCTTCAACCTCGTCATCCGCGCCGGCAAGTTCTACCCCGACGTGATCGAGGTGCCGGCCAACACCAAGTGGAAGCTCACCATCCACAACGAGGGGCCGGGGGCCGAGGAGTTCGAGAGCATCGAGCTGCGCAAGGAAAAGGTGCTGGCCCCCGGGGCCAGCAGCTTCCTCGTCTTCGCGCCGATGAAGCCGGGCACCTACAAGTTCTTCGGCGATTTCCACCCGGAAACCGCCCAGGGCAAGATCGTCGCCAAGTAATGCGGCCGCAGGTGCGGCCGTTCGCTTTCGTATATCGCAGTCTTCGCAGTTGGAGTTCGCATCATGGGAAATGCCCTGTTCATCGTCTGGCGTGAGAGCCTGGAGGCCATGCTGGTGGTGGGGGTGCTCTACGCCTGGCTGGCGCGCAACGCCCCCGAGCGCCTGCGCGCCCTGTGGGCCGGCACTGCCGGCGGCCTGGCCCTGGCCGGCGGTCTGGCCTACGCCATCGTCAGCGTCCAGGACGAGCTTTCCGGCGAGGCGGTGGAATGGTTCCAGACCGGGGCCCTGCTGCTCGCCGCGGTGCTGATCGCCCAGATGGTGCTGTGGATGCAGAAGCACGGCCGGCACATGAAGAAGAGCATCGAGGCCGACGTGGCCGCCGCCGCCGAGAAGTCCGGCGGCCTGGGCATCGCCCTGGTGGCGGCCCTGGCCATCGGCCGCGAAGGCGCCGAGACGGTGATCTTCCTCTACGGCGTCGGCCTGGAGCAGGGCAGCGCCCTGACCACCCTGGGCGGTGCGGCTATCGGCCTGGCCTTGGCGGCGCTCACCGCCTGGGCGGTGAGCCGGGGCCTGCGCGGCCTCACCTACGCCACCTTCTTCCGCGTCACCAGTCTGCTGCTGCTGATGTTCGGCGCGTCCCTGCTGGTGGCCGGCGTGGACCGTCTGGTGGGTGCCGGCCTGCTGCCGGCCCTGGTGGATCCGCTGTGGGACACCTCGGCCCTGCTCGACGACGGCGCTGGCCTGGGCAAGCTGCTCTACGCCGTGGTGGGCTACCGGGCCATGCCGTCCCTGTCCCTGGTGCTGGCCTACGCCGCCTACTGGGCGGCGGTGTTCCTGGTCGGCCGGATCGGGGGTGGGGCGCCCAAGCCGGCGGCAGCGCCGGCCCGGGAGAACGGCCGTGGCTAGATCGGCGACGATCCCCATCGTCCCGGTGGCGTCAGTGGCGCCACCTTCTCCCCGGTCACCCCTGGCGACCACCTTCCTCGGCCGCCTCGGTGAGGCCATGCGCCGCCACCGCCGCGTCATCCTGGCCATCCAGTGGGTGGTCATCGTCGTTTACGTGGGCCTGGTCACCGTGCCGGCCTTCATGCCCCTGCCGGAAACCGGCGCCACCATCGTCTCCAACCTGACCCTGGCCGCCCAGTTCGCCTTCTGGGGCATCTGGTGGCCCTTCGTCATCTTCACCACCCTGTTCGCCGGACGGGTCTGGTGCGGCGTGTTCTGCCCCGAAGGGGCCCTGGCCGAGCACGTCAGCCGCTTCGGTCTCAACCGGCGGGTGCCCAAGTTTATCCGCTGGAGCGGCTGGCCCTTCGTCGCCTTCATCCTGACCACGGTCTACGGCCAGCTGGTGAGCGTCTACGAATACGCCCAGGCAGCCTTGCTGGTGCTGGGCGGCTCGACCCTGGCGGCCATCGCCGTGGGCTTTCTCTACGGCCGGGAAAAGCGCGTTTGGTGCCGCTACCTGTGTCCGGTGAGCGGCGTGTTCAGCCTGCTCGGCCGGGTGGCGCCGCTCCAGTTCAAGGTGGATCGCCAGCTGTGGCGCGAGCACCGGCCCAATTTCCGCCTCGAATGCGCCCCCCTGGTGGACGTGAAGGGCATGACCGGCTCGTCCGACTGCCACCTGTGCGGTCAGTGCAGCGGCTTCCGCGAGGCGGTGCACCTCACCGCCCGGCTGCCCGGCAGCGAGGTGGCCCGGCTGCCCGACGGCGAGGTGTCGAAGTGGGACGCCCGGCTGGTGGTGTTCGGCATGCTCGGCGTGGCGGTGGGGGCCTTCCAGTGGAGTTCCAGCCCCTGGTTCGTCATGGTCAAGCAGGCCCTGGCCGAGTGGCTGGTGGAGCGCAACTGGTTCGCCCCCCTGGAATCGGACATCCCCTGGTGGGTCCTGACCCACTATCCGGAAGCCGGTGATGTGTTCACCTGGCTCGACGGCGGCCTGGTGCTCGGCTACATCGGTGCCATGGCCCTGGTGCTGGGCAGCTGGATCAGCCTGTGGCTGGCGGTGGCCGGCCGGATCACCGCCACGGCCGGCGAATCCTGGCGCCACGCCGCCCGGCGCCTGGCCTACACCTTGACGCCCCTGGCCGGCCTGGGCATCTTCCTCGGCCTGTCCGCCCTGACCGTCACCCTGCTCAAGGCCGAGGGCCTGCGCTTCCCCTGGCTGGGCAGCGCCCGGGGCGCGGTGCTGGCCATCGGTGTGCTGTGGAGCCTGGGCCTGGCCTGGCGCCAGTTGCACCACCGCAAGGCCCCCCTGCCACGCCTGGCCGCCGCCCTGGCCTGCGTGGCCGTGGCCTTGGCGCCGGTGGCGGCAAGCTGGATGCTGCTGTTCTACGTCTGGTAAGCGTGTGGGTCCGTTCCCCGGACGCTCTCCGGATTTTCCAAGCAGGTTGCGATGAACCGCCCGGCATTGTCCGGGCGGTTTTTTTCATGCCGGTTCATGTCAATTGCCCCGGCAGGCGGGGCTGGTCAGGGCCAGGTGCGCCCAGGCGCGGTCGATTTCGCCGGTGCGGGCGGCGCAGGGTCGGCGCCCGGCGGTGAGCACCACGCTGTAGGGCAGGGCCTGGGGACGGTCGCCGAAGCGGGCCAGCACTCCGGCCGGATTCGACGGCGCCGTGAGGGCCAGCACCGGCGGCAGCAGGGCTTGGCGTACCGATTCCGGTGCCGCCAGGGTTTCGGAGGGGCGTTGGACCGCGACCGCGATCACCCGCAGCCGACCCTCCCTGGCAATGGCCGCCAGTTCCGCCATTTCGCGCACGCAGCCGGGGCAGTCGCTGCGCCAGAAGTTGACCAGGGTCGGCGCCGGAGCCAGGGCGGACAGGCGTACGAAGCCATCGTCGCCGGCCAGTTCGAAATCCAGGGAGGTGGCCGGGTCGAGGGCGGCGGAAGCGAGGGTGGGGAGGCTGGCGAGCAGACAGGCGGCGATCCGGTTGCGGGCCCGGCCCCATCGGGGCCGGGAGGTTCCTGCGGCAACGCCCTGCCGCATCGAAGGGGAAATGGGCACGGTCAGAGGGTGAATTTCACGCCGGCATAGAGGAAGCGGCCGCGGTTGGGGCCCCACAGATGGGTGACGTCCAGGCTGCCGTTGCGGTCGATCCAGAGAAAGCTCTCCTTGGTGGCCTGGCGGTAGTCGAACAGGTTGTCGGCCCCGGCGTAGGTGCTCCATTGCTTGTTCACCCGGTATTCGGCGCGCAGGTCCACGGTCCAGAAGGTCGGGCTCTTGTCGCGCTTGGGCGTGCCGTCCAGGTTGTAGCGCGGGTTGTTGGCGTAGTCGTAGAACTTGGCCAGGTTCTGGCTGCCGGTCCAGGTGGCCCGGGTAAACACGTCCCACGGACCGCTGGCGTAGTCGAGGCGGAAATAGGCGCGCTCTTCGGGGCGGGCGAACACCAGGGTGCCGGGGGTGAAGGTGTAGTGGTATTTCTCGACGCCCACCGTGCCTTCTAGGGTCGTGGTCAGCTTGTGGGTGAGGGTGAAGTCGCCGCCGACCACGGTCACCGGGGTGGTGGCCGAGCTGAACACGGTGATCGGGTTGCCGGATGCATCGGTGTGGTTGGGGTCGAGCAGGGCCATGTTGTAGATGCGGTTCCACGACAGGTTGCCCGACCAGGCGGTGCGGTCCCCGGCGTAAGCCAGGGTGTAGGTGGCGTTGTGGGAGACCTCGGGTTTGGTCACTTCGCGCACGATGCGCACCGTGTCCAGAATGCCGTGATCCTGCTCGAAGAACGAGGTGGGGGCCCGGTAGCCCTTGCCCACGGCGAAGCGGCTGTTGAGGTGGTCGGTGTGGTTCCACAGCACGTTCAGGCGCGGGCTGGTGATATTGCCGAACACGTTGTGGTGATCCACCCGGACCGACCCGTTTACTTCCACGGCGCCGTCGAAGAACGGGCGGTAGGCTTGGAAGAAGGCGCCCGGGGTGCGATAGACGTAGTTGTCGATGCCGTTGTTGACTTCGCCGGCTGCATCCGCGCCCCGGCTGGAAAGGTCTTCGTAGCGATAGTTGAGGCCGGCGGTGACCAAGCTGCTGCCCAGGGGCTGCTGGGTGCTGGCTTCCAGGTAGTACTGGGTCTGGTCGGCCTTGTAGACGGCCTTTTCGTAGAACGAGTCCTGCTTGTGCCGGGCATAGCCGACGGCTAGGCGCAGGGTGCCGTCTCCCAGGCCGCGGGTGCCGCTGGAGACGAACTGGGTACGGTCGGTGAAGATGATTTCCGACATGCCGGCGCGGCCGTTGTCGTAGGGCACCAGGGCCCCGGTGGAAGGATCGATCCAGCCGTCGGGGGAGGGGGAGCCGTGGGGGCCCTTGGACCAATCGAAGGGATTGCCCGAGCCATCCGCCTTGACGCCGCCGTAGTCCTTGCCCATCGCGCCGCCCATGCGTTTTTCGCTGACCACGTCGAAGCGGCCCCGTACCTTGAAGCCGCCCCAGTCGTCACCGAAGAAGCCCAGGCCGCCCATGTCGCGCTGGTAGCCGGTGTACTGGGAAATGCCGCTGCCCACCGCATCCACCGTGTTGTGGCCGGTATGGCTGGCGCTGAGGGTGACGGCGCCGCCGTCGAACATCCGGGCGCCAAACAGGTTGGTCTGGTTGTGGCCGTAGCTGCCGAACTGCTGGTTGGCGATGAACTCGTTGGCGGTGGGTCGCCGGGTCACCAGGTTCACCGCACCGGCCAGGGCCTCGGGCGCGATCAGGCTGGCGCCGGCACCCCGGGAAACGTCGATCCGCTCCAAGCCCCCCAGGCTGACGCTGTCCAGGCCGTAGGCGGAGGAGACGGACGAATAGATGGGAATGCCGTCGATCAACAGGGTGGTGAAGCGGCCGGGCAGGTTGTTGAGCACCACATTGCGCACGTTGCATATCGAGCATTCGGTCTGCACCGCGATGCCGGGACGCTTGTCCAGGGCCTCGGTCAGGCTGGTGGCGCCGCTGCGCTCGATGTCCCGCTGGGAAAGGCTCTCGGTGGCAACGATCTCGTCCCGCAGAATCGCACGCCCGGTGCCACGGCTATTGGTTACGGTCACCTCGCCCAGTTGCTGCTCGGCAGCGAGGGCCGACGCAACGGGAATGCAGGCGAAGGCCATGGAGACGGCCAGACTGAGCGGGAGGGGCGAGGTGGGGAACGGGCGGTGTGAGCGGGTCATGGCGTGGAATGTGTAATGAGTTCTGTTGTTGTGCGCAGATTTGTATCGAATCTGTTGCAAAACATAATAATACGAATTGTTCTCAATACACAATATGTGCAACTTTGTTGCGTTTATTCTGGCCGTGCCGCGGCCGAATCCGGGAAGGGCGACGTAGAAATGGAAACGGCCCGCAGGAGCGGGCCGTGGAAGGCAGGGAAAGGGCTAGGGTTAGTGCCCACAGGGGCAGGTTGCCAACCTGCGCAATGGTGTGCCGATGGGGCTGAGAGGTTTTCAGGATGAAAAATTGGCCGGCATCAGGAGCGGGGTCAGGGGCGGGAAAAGCACCGGGCCCACGATTGCGGGCCCGGTGGCGAGGAAAAGCGAGCCTTGTATCTTTCGAGCTCGGACCGCTTCAGTCCTGCACGAAGCGCATCGACAGGTCCAGGGCGAGCACATCCTTGGTCAGGCCGCCGATCGAGATGCGGTCCACCCCGGTTTCGGCGATGCCGCGCAGGGTGTCGAAGTTGACGCCGCCGGAGGCTTCCAGGACCGCTCGGCCGGCGGTGCGGGCCACGGCCTCGCGCATCTGCTCGTTGCTGAAGTTGTCGAGCAGCACCATGTCGGCGCCGGCGGCCAGGGCTTCGTCCAGCTCGGCCAGGTTCTCCACTTCTACCTGGATGAACTTGCAGCGCCCCTCGGCACCGGCTGCCACCTGGCGGGCGGCGGCCATGGCGGCGGTGATGCCGCCGGCGGCCATGATGTGGTTTTCCTTGATCAGGATGGCGTCGTAGAGGGCGATGCGGTGGTTCTCGCCGCCGCCGCAACGCACGGCGTATTTCTGCGCCAGGCGCAGGCCGGGCAGGGTCTTGCGCGTATCGACGATGGCCGCCTTGGTGCCGGCCACCGCCGCGACGAAGCGGGCGGTCTTGGTGGCGACGCCGGAGAGCAACTGGAGGAAGTTCAGCGCCGAGCGCTCGGCGGTGAGCAGGGCCGGGGCATTGCCGCGGATCTCGCACAACACCTGGTTGGGCGCCACCCGGTCGCCGTCGGCGGCGTGCCAGACGATCTGCACGCTGGGGTCCAGGGCGGTGAAGCAGCGTTCGAACCAGTCCCGGCCGGCTAGCACCGCGTCTTCTCGGGAGATCACCGTGGCGCGGCCGGGGCGGCTGGCGGGCACCAGGGCGGCGGTCAGGTCGCCGGGGCCCACGTCTTCGTCCAGGGCGGCGGCGACGTTGCGGTCGATGACGTGGGAAGGGGGCAGGGCCGCGGCCAGGGCGGCGGAGGCAGCACGGGACATGAGGTGCTCGGCGGAGAGTGACGGGAAGGCGGGCATTCTACCCGCTCCGCCGCGTCACGCGGGGTTGGACGGGCGCGGCCCGGGCCAGGCGGCGGGCCAATCGGCGCTATGGTCCAGGTCCACCAGGCAGCCCGGGTCGTTCACTTCGACGAGGCGGGTGTCGGATTGCAGGATCAGGTGGCGCGCTCCCTGGTCGCCGCTCAGGGACGACAGGTCCGTTTCGAAGTGCCGGGCGAAGGCTACCGGGTGCCCGCGCCGGCCTTGGTACACCGGGGCGGCGACTGCGGCGCCCTTGCGCAGGGCTGCCGCCACCGCTCGGCTGGTGTCCGGGTGGATGAAGGGCATGTCGGCCAGGGCCACCACCCACCCCAGGGGGTCGAAGGCCAGGCTGCGGCGGATGCCGGTGGACAGGCTGTCTCCCAGGCCCGGCTCCGGATCGGTGGCCACCGGCACCAGGGCGATGCCTTCATGGCCGAGCAGCACCGAGGCCGGCGAGCCGGGGCGCACCACCGCTAGCACCAGGTCGCAGGCGGTCCGCAGGGACTGGGCCGCCGCCAAGGCCACGGGGGTGCCGCGGTCGGCGTGGGGCAGGTTGTAGGGCAGGGGTTCGAGAAGTTTTTCTGCACCATAGCGGCGGGAATAGCCGGCGGCGAGCAGGATGCCGATTATCGGCCGGAGGGGCGTGCGCACCGTGGTGCGGCGGGGGCGCTCGTGGCTCGTAATGGGCGGGGCCATGCTGACTACCTCATGAACGTAGGCCGCAAAGGGCGGTGGGATAGGGGGCCGGTGCCATGTCGGCGCCTTCGGCGGGGGCGGTTCCGGCGCTTTGTTCCGGGGTGCCCCGGGCGGTGGCCACAAGGTCGGCGGCGATGGCCACGGCGATCTCGGCCGGGGTTCGGCTGTTAATGGGCAGGCCGATGGGGCCGTGTAGCCGCGACAGTTCGGCTTCGCTGAAGGCGAAGTGCTCCATCAGCCGGGCCCGGCGCAGAGCCTGGCTGCGTTTCGAGCCCAGGGCGCCGACGTAGAAGGCTGGCGAGCGCAGGGCTTCAAGCAAAGCCAGGTCGTCGAGCTTGAGATCGTGGGACAGGGCGACGATGGCGCTGCGCGGGTCGGGGCAGAAGGCCTGCACCACGTCGTCCGGCATGTCGGCCAGGGGAACGGTGCCGGCGATGCCAGGGGCGCCGCCGGCCTGCAATTCGGCCCAGGCGACACGGGCCTCGGGGCGCGGGTCGCACAGGGTTATCCGGTAGCCGAGCAGGGCGGCCATGGGCACCAGGGCGGCGCTGATCTGGTTGGCCCCCACCACCAGCAACCGGTGGCGCGGGCCGTAGGTGGCGGAAAAACCGTCGGGCCAGGCGAAAAAGTCGGCAGCGGTGCCTGGGGCCGGGGTGTCGTCAAGCAGGGGCGGCGTGCCCAGGCGCACGGTGCGCCGCACCAGCCGGCCGGCGGCGAGGCGTTGGCGCCACTCGGCCAGGTGGGCCTGCGGCACCGCCGGCTCCAGGGCGATGGACAGGCGGCCGCCGCAAGGCAGCCCCCAGCGCACCGCATCGGCCTGGTCCACGCCGTAGTGGCGCAGGGCCGGACGGGCGATCTGGCCGGCCCGGATGGCCTCGGCCAGGTCGTCCTCGACGCAGCCGCCGGACACCGAGCCAACCTGGACGCCGTCGCCGCGGAAGAAGGCCACCGACCCCACTGGCCGGGGGGCGGTGCCGAAGGTGGCCACCACCGTGGCCACGGTGACGGCCTCGCCCTGGGACGCCCAGCGGACGGCGGTTTCCAGGGCGGCCTCGTCAGGATCGAGGAGGGGCGCGGGGTTCATGGGGTGATCCTTGGAAACCCGCGTCAGGCCTTGATCA
This sequence comes from Oryzomicrobium sp., assembly GCF_021287045.1. Taxonomy (GTDB): domain Bacteria; phylum Pseudomonadota; class Gammaproteobacteria; order Burkholderiales; family Rhodocyclaceae; genus Oryzomicrobium. The sequence goes on from NZ_JAJTBG010000004.1 coordinate 130,024, forward strand.
GCGGCAGGTCGGTGGTCCAGGTGCCGGTCATGCTGGCCAGGGCGTTGGCCACCGCCGGGGCGATCACCGGGGTGCCCGGTTCGCCGACCCCGGTGGGGGCGCCGGCCGAGGGCACGATGTGCACGTCGATGTGGGGCATCTCGTCGATGCGCAGCACCCGGTAGGCGTCGAAGTTGCGCTCCCGCACCGCTCCCTTGTCCACGTGGATGGCGCCGTACAGGGCGCCCGACAGGCCGTAGCCGATGCCGCCTTCCATCTGGGCCCGGACCACGTCCGGGTTGATCGCCAGGCCGCACTCCACGGCACAGGTCACCTTGTCCACGGTAAAGCTGCCGTCGCCGCGCCGGGTGACTTCGGCCACCTGGGCCACCATGGTGTTGAAGGATTCGTGCACCGCCACGCCCCGGGCGCGCTGCTCGCCGGCCTTGCCCGGGGCCAGGGGCGTGCCCCAGCCGGCCTGTTTGGCGGCCAGTTCCAGGGCTGCCAGGTGGCGCGGGTGGCCGGCCAGCAGGGCGCGGCGACCGGCCACCGGGTCGGTGTCGGCTTCGCGGAACAGGCGGTCGAGGAAGGTTTCGGTGGAATAGGCGGTGTGGGTGGCGCCGACCGAGCGCCACCACTGCACCGGCACCGGCTGGGTGGGGGAGTGCAGATCCACGGTGAGGTTGGGGATGCGGTAGGGCAGGTTGGCGGCCCCTTCCACCGAGGTGCCGTCGATGCCGTTCTTGACCAGGGCGCCCTCGAAAGCGGTGCCGGCGATGATCGACTGGCCGACGATGCGGTGCTGCCAGGCGACGATCTGGCCTGCCTTGTCCAGGCCCGCCACCAGCTTGTGTACGTAGAGCGGCCGGTACCAGCCGGCGCTGGTGTCGTCCTCCCGCGTCCATACCAGCTTCACCGGCAACCGCTTGCCCTGGTCGGCCAGGCCCTTGGCGATGTGGGTGGCTTCCAGCAGGTAGTCGGAGTGGGGGTTGGCGCGGCGGCCGAAGCTGCCGCCGGCAAACAGCATGTGCAGGGTGACCTTTTCCGGCGGCAGGCCCACGGCCTTGCCCAGGGTGATCTGGTCCACGGTCTGGAACTGCTCGCCGTTCCAGATTTCCAGGGCGTCCCCGGTGAAGTGGGCCACCCCGTTCATCGGCTCCATGGCGGCGTGGGCCAGGTAGGGGAAGGTGTAGGTGGCTTCCAGCACCTTGGCCGCATTGCCCAGGGCCTGGGCGCTGTTGCCGTCGTTGCGCGCCACCAGGCCGGGCTTCTGCGCCAGCTGGCGGTAGTCAGCGATGATCGAGTCGCTGCCGCCGGCGAAGGCGCCGGTTTCGTCCCACTGCACCTGGAGCTTTTCCCGGCCCTGGCGGGCCGACCAGAAGTTCTTGGCCACCACGGCCACGCCGGAGGGGATTTGCACCACCGCCACCACGCCCTTCACCGCCAGGGCCGGGGCCGCGTCGTAGCGGGCGACCTTGGCGCCGAAGCGGGGCGGGTGGGCGACCACGGCGGTGAGCATGCCGGGCAGCTTGAGGTCCTGGGTGTAGATGGCGCTGCCGTTGGTTTTGGCGGCGGAGTCGGTGCGGCCGACCTTCTTGCCGATCAGGACGAAGTCCTTGGGGTCTTTCAGGACCACCGTTTCGGGTACCGCCTCCTTGGCGGCGGTGTCGGCCAGTTCGCCGAAGCTGGCCTGGTGGCCGCTGGCGGCGTGGCGCAGCACGCCTTCCTTGACCGTGATCTCGCCGGCCGGCACGTTCCAGCGCTTGGCTGCGGCGGACACCAGCATGGCCCGGGCGGTGGCGCCGGCCTTGCGCATCTGCTCGAAGGAATTGGCCATGGCGGTGCTGCCGCCGGTGCCCTGGGTGGGGCCCCAGAACAGGTTGTTGTAGCGTTTGGCATCCGCCGGGGCCCCCTCGACCTTGATCTGGCTCCAGGCGGCGTCCAGTTCCTCGGCCACCAGGGTGGGCAGGCCGGTGAAGGTGCCCTGGCCCATTTCCAGGTGCTTGACCACCACGGTCACGGTGTTGTCCGGGGCGATGCGCACGAAGGCGTTGGGGGTGAGGGTGGCGCCAGCAGCGGTCTTCTTGTCGGCGGCCAGGGCCGGGGGCAGACCCATCCACACGGCCAGGGCCAGCCCGCCGCTGGCCTTGATGAAGGTGCGCCGGCCGGCGCTGGCCGGGGCGTTGGCGTCGTCGGCCGGGAGGGCGGGGGAGGCGTCATCCACAGCCAGGGTGATCTTGGCGTCCATGGAGCCTCCTTACGCCTTGGCGGCGGAAAGATCGCGGGCCGCTTCGTGAATCGCGGCCCGGATGCGGTGGTAGGTGGCGCAGCGGCAGACGTTGCCGGCCATGGCGGTGTCAATGTCGGCGTCGGTGGGCGATGGGTTGTCGGCCAGCAGCGCCACGGCGGACATGATCTGGCCGGACTGGCAGTAGCCGCACTGGACCACGTCGAGGCGGTTCCAGGCGCCCTGCACCGCCTTGGCGGCCCGGGCGCGGCGGTCCTTGGCGGGCATGGCCGAGGCCGGGGCGGAGACGCCCTCGATGGTGGTGACGGCCTTGCCGGCCACGGCGGAGACGGGCAACTGGCAGGAACGCACCGGGGCGCCGTCGAGATGGACGGTACAGGCGCCGCACTGGCCGATGCCGCAGCCGAATTTGGTGCCGGTGAGGTTGGCGTGGTCGCGGATGGCCCACAAGAGGGGCATGTCGGCGGGCACGTCGAGGCGGACGCGCTTGCCGTTGAGGGTGAACTGAATCATGGCGTCTCCAGGCGAAACCAGGGGAACCGAGGGAATCGGAGGCTGGGGCGCGGCCCGTCTCTGCCCGGTGACAAGCGGCGTGGGAATCCTGAATCCTGAATGCCGAACGCTGGGCTGGGTGCAGGATGCGGGGACGGGCGGCCGGGTAAAAACCGAAGTAAGACCCCGGACGCCGTCCGGGCGTTCCGTGAAATTTGTTACGGTTCGGCGGACGGAATGGACGGGGGTGTGGCAATGCGTTTCACCAATCCCCTTTTGAGGCGCGGCCGACGAAAACCGTTGGTTTGGCCGGCCGCTCAGGCCCGGTCGGCGGCCTCGGCGGCGGCGCGGATGGCCGCCGCCAGGGCGGGCAGGCCGAGGCGGATGGCGGCAGGGCCCGGGGCCAGGATGTCGGCGGACTTGACCTCGGCCAGCTGGCCCCGGGCCAGGGCCGGGATGGCGTCCCAGCCCGGGCGGGCCCGGACCTTCTCGGGGCGGAAGTGCTTGCCGCACCAGGAGCCGACGATCAGGTCCGGGGCGCGGCGCACCACCTCGTCCGGGTCGGCGATGATGCGCTCCCGGGCCCCGGGCTTGGCCGCCAGTTCGGCGAAGATGTCCTCGCCGCCGGCGATGGCGATGAATTCCGACACCCAGCGGATGCCCGAGATCATGGGTTCATCCCACTCCTCGAAATACACCCGGGGGCGGCAGGGCAGGGCGGTGGCTTCCCGGCGCACCGCCTCGACCCGGGCCGCCAGGTCGTCGGCCAGGGCGTGGGCGCGTTCCGCCGCGCCCACCAGCCGGCCCACGGTTTCGACCATGGCCAGGATGCCGGCCACGTCGCGCTGGTTGAACAGATGCACCTCGATGCCGGCCTTGACCAGTTCGGCGCAAATGCCCGCCTGGAGGTCGGAGAAGGCCAGCACCAGGTCCGGGCGCACCTCCAGAATCTTGTCCGCCTTGGCCGAGGAAAAACCGCTCACCTTGGGCTTTTCCTTGCGCGCCCGGGGCGGGTAGACGGTGAAGCCGGAAATGCCGGCGATGCGCTCTTCCTCCCCCAGGTCGTAGAGCACCTCGACGGTTTCGGTGGACAGGCAGACGATGCGTTGCGGCAGACGGGGCATGGCGGCGGAAAGCGGAACGGGGAACAAGGGGGCATCATAAAAAGAATCGGGGCGCCGGGAAAACCGTTGCCGGTCTTCCGGGCGCCCCGGGGGCATGGCGTGGCGCGCTTAGACGGCGGCCAGGGCCTGCTCCAGGTCGGCGATCAGGTCGTCAATGTGCTCGATGCCGATGGACAGGCGCACGGTGTCGACGGTGACGCCGGCCTTGGCCAGCTCTTCGGGGTTGAGCTGGCGGTGGGTGGTGGAGGCCGGGTGGCAGGCCAGGGACTTGGCGTCGCCGATGTTCACCAGGCGGGTGAACAGTTGCAGCGCATCCTGGAACTTGGTGCCGCCGACGATGCCGCCCTCGACGCCGAAGGTGAGGATGCCGGAGGGCTTGCCGCCCATGTACTTCTTGGCCAGGGCGTGGTCCGGATGGTTTTCCAGGCCGGCGTAGTTCACCCACTTCACTTTCTTGTGACTTTGCAGGTATTTGGCCACGGCGATGGTGTTGTCGGTGATGCGCTCCATGCGCAGGGCGGCGGTTTCGATGCCCTGGAGGATGAGGAAGGCGTTGAACGGGCTGATGGCCGCGCCCATGTTGCGCAGGGGCACCACCCGGGCGCGGCCGATGAAGGCGGCGGGGCCCAGGGCTTCGGTGTAGACCACGCCGTGGTAGGAGACGTCGGGCTCGTTGAGGCGCTTGAAGCGTTCCTTGTGCTCGGCCCAAGGGAACTTGCCGCTATCGACGATGATGCCGCCGATGGAGTTGCCGTGGCCGCCCAGGTACTTGGTCAGGGAGTGCACCACGATGTCGGCGCCGAATTCGATGGGGCGCAGCAGGAAGGGCGAGGGCACCGTGTTGTCCACGATCAGCGGAATGCCGTGGCGGTGGGCGATCTCGGCCAGCTTCTCGATGTCGGTGATGTTGCCCAGGGGGTTGCCGATGGTTTCGGCGTAGAGGGCCTTGGTCTTGCCGTCGATCAGCTTTTCGAAGGAAGAGGGATCGCGGTAGTCGGCGAAGCGCACCTGGATACCCAGTTGGGGCAGGGTGTGGGCGAACAGGTTGTAGGTGCCGCCGTACAGGGTGGCCGCCGAGACGATGTTGTCGCCGGCTTCGGCGATGGTCTGGATGGCGTAGGTGATGGCGGCCTGGCCGGAAGCCAGGGCCAGGCCGGCGATGCCGCCTTCCAGGGCCGCGACGCGCTTTTCCAGCACGTCCTGGGTGGGGTTCATGATGCGGGTGTAGATGTTGCCCGCCACCTTCAGGTCGAACAGGTCGGCCCCGTGCTGGGTGCTGTCGAAGGCGTAGGAGGTGGTCTGGTAGATGGGCACCGCCGCCGCCTTGGTGGTCGGGTCGGGCGAATAGCCGGCGTGGACGGCCAGGGTTTCGAGCTTCATGCAGCTTCCTTTGGCTGGGACGGAGCGCTTGAGGCGCCCCTCGGTCGGGTTGTTATCGCTCGCTGCCGGACCGGTTGGGTCCGGAGAGTGGGGCGAGTTTAGCACCGCGGAATTTCCCGCTTATACGGAATGGGAATACGCAAAGAAGACGCGCAAAGAAGGCGTGCCACCAACGTATGGGGAAGGTGCAACAAAGCCCCGCTGCCGCCGCGCCGGGTGCGAGGCTCGGCGCGGCGGAATCTAATGTGGGCCAGCGGGGGGCTTGCCGGGGCGGTCAGGCCACCCGGCGGCGCGCCCATGCCCAGGCGGCGAAGCCGAGCACGCTCACCGCCAGCCCGGTGGCCACCACGCCGGTCCAGCCGGCATGGCTGTAGGCGGTGGCGGAGGCGAGGGAGCCGGCGGCGGCGCCGATGAAGTTGCTGGTCATGTAGCCGGCGGTGATGCGGTTGCGGGCCTCGGGGCGGATCTTGTAGATGGCGCCCTGGTTGCTCACGTGGACGCCCTGCACTGCCAGGTCCAGGGCCAGGATGCCGACGATGAAGGCCGTCAGGGACTGGCCGGCGAAAGCCAGGGGCAGCCAGGAAAGCAGCAGCAGGGCCAGGCCGATGCCGGTGGTGGCCTCGCCCTTGCCGTGGTCGGCCAGCCGGCCGACGGCGGAGGCGGCCAGGGCGCCGATGGCCCCGGCCAGGCCGAACAGGCCGATGGTGCCTTCGGAAAAGCGGAAGGGCGGGGCAGCGAGCAGGAAGGCCATGGAGGTCCACAGCACGCTGAAGTTGGCGAAGGTCAGGGCCCCGAGCACGGCCCGCACCCGCAGCACCCGCTCTTCCTTGAACAGGGTGGCGATGGAAAGCAGCAACCGGGGGTAGGGCAGGCCGGCGGTTTCGTGGTGGCGGGGCAGGGCGCGGTAGAGGATGGCAGCCATGGCCACCATGGCCATGGCGCCGACCCAGTACACAGTGCGCCAACTGCCCAGGGCGGCCAGGGAGCCGGCCACGGTGCGGGCGAGCAGGATGCCGAGCAAGAGGCCGCTCATCACCGTGCCCACGGTCTTGCCGCGCTTGTCCGGAGTGGCCAGGGTGGCGGCAAAGGGCACCAGCAGTTGGGCCACCACCGAGAGCAGGCCGGTCAGGGCCGTGCCCAGCAGCACCACGCCAAAATGGGGGGCGAAGGCGGTGGTGAGCAGGCCTGCGGCGCACAGCAGGGTCATGGTGACGATCAGCCCACGGCGCTCGAACAGATCCCCCAGGGGCACGATCAGGAGCAGGCCCAGGGCGTAGCCGAGCTGGGCGGTGGTGACGATGAAACCGGCCTGGGTAGCGCTCAGGCCCAACTCGTCGGCCATGGTCGGCAGCAGGGGCTGGGGGTAGTAGTTGCTTGCCACGGCCAGGCCGGTGGCCATGGCCATGATCAGGACCAGCAGGGGGGAAAGAGGGGCAATGGGGGTAAGGGGCGCGGTGCCCGGCCGGGCAGCGGTGGAGGCGGTCGTCATGGTCGGTTGGGGTTGGGGCGCGAAGCCTGGGCGGGACGCCCGGCCGTGCGTTGTATTGTGATTGTTCGCGCAGTATCGGCCAGGGCGTTCAATCACGCCAATGCATTGTTTTCATCGGATTGATGATGAAATAAGATCAATCCATGAACCTGCGCCAACTCACTTACGCCGTCGCCGTGGCCGAGGAAGAGAACTTCACCCGGGCCGCCGAACGCTGCCATACCGTGCAATCGGCCCTCAGCCACCAGGTGGCCCGGCTGGAGTCCGAACTGGGGGTCCAACTGTTCGAGCGCACCTCGCGGCGTGTGCGCCTCACCCCTGCCGGGCGCACTTTTCTCATCCATGCCCGTCAGGTGCTGGACGCCACCCGCCGCCTCGAAGACGAAGTCGCCGCCAGTAGCGGCGTGATCCGCGGCACCCTGAGCATCGGCACCATCTCCACCCTGACCGGGGTGGATCTGGTGGAACTGCTGGCCGAGTACCAGGGCCTGCACCCCCAGGTGGACGTACAGATCCGCATGGGCATGAGCGACCGGATGCTCGACGAGCTGCGCGAGCAGAGCACCGACGTGGCCTTTCTCGGCCTGTGGCCCGGGGAAGACGTGGCGGGGGTGGAAGCCCGTCTGCTCTGCGACGAGAGGCTGATGGCGGTGCTGCCCCTGGGGCATCCCCTGGCCGCCGCCGAGGCGCTCACTCTGGCCCAGTTGGCCGCCTATCCTCTGGTGGATTTCCACGGCGGCACTGGCCCGCGCCGCCAGACCGACGAGGCCTTCGCCGCAGCCGGGGTGCAGCGCCGGGTGCAATACGAGGTCAGTCATGTGGACCTGATCAAGGCCATCGCCCGCCGGGGCCTGGCCCTGGGCCTGGTGCCTGCTGCTTCGGCGGTCGAGTTCCGCGATCAGGGGCTTGCCGTGGTGCGGGTCCGGGACGCTCCCCGCCGCCGGGTCTATTTCGCCTGGGGCCGCCACCCGACCCCGGCAGCCGCCGCCTTTCAGGCCCTGGTCCTCGCCAGATTAGATGCCATCGCTCCGGTCGCCGATCCGGTGGACGGGTGACCTGACCCAGTTGTGCGCTGTGGTACGGGTGCAGAATCGACGGGGGAACTACCCTTTAGCCGGCCGGATTGCTTGGCTGTCTTGGGGGAGTGGAGAATTCATTGTCATGTGAAATAGTTGCTCAAGCCGATGGCGTGATGACAGTTTTTGCCAGCTTTCTGGGCGGGTGTTTGGCTAGAATCCCGAGTGCTAGAAGGCCTTCTTCCGCTTGAGAATATGGTTGCCAAGAGGGATAAGTAACGCAAGGCCGTTGCGTTGTTGTGCGCTTCGATGTTCTTGGCTGGGACAGAAAATCTGACTAGAAGCCAGGGGAGTAGCGGTGCATGCTTGGCTGAAAGCCTGTGTATGGGTCTGCTGAATCAAAATTTTACGGGTGGGGACTCTTAATGAACAATGTGGTTCGTTTCAAATACGGGGTGTTGGCCGTTGCCATGGCACAATGTTTCAGTGCGCCGGTTCAAGCCCAAGTTACCAGTACTTATATGGTAACTTCAGGATTGTCGAGCATACAGCAGATGGGGCTGAATACATCTTTATCTTAGTGATGGTACATCTGCTGCTCTTAGCTCGGGCACCAATAATTTTTATTTTAGCGGTGTATCCATAGTGCCGACAGTTACTGGGGTTTACACCCTTGGACAAACCAGTGCGCCTACCGATACCGTGATGCTGATTTATAACGGCACTTTCAACAAGAATGCGCCAACTGCACCGAATGCTTTTAATGATGATGGCAGCGGTGGAACAATTGGCTCCGCATCGGTGGGGAGTTGCGGTGGGCCGAGCTATTGCCCCAAGATCGTTGGTTATTCAATGACGGCTGGGGTCAAGTATTATTTGATCGTTTCCACCTATAATGCGGGTGACGCCAGCTTGCAATTGCCGCTTGGCTTTGCCGTCGATGGTCCTGGATATTTGAATTTTTATACCATTTCAGCAGTGACCGGGCAGTTTGTTCCCAATTCAACGACCAGAACCGGCGGTGTGGCGTCTGTCCTGGATTCCCTGAATGGTGGTGCCGGCAATATGGCGCCGGCGATTGCCGCGCTTTCCGCGCTTTCGCCTGCCCAGCAGACGGGGGCGCTCGAGAAACTTACGCCTTCGACTTCCCGCGGCGCCCAGATCGCAGCCCAAAATAGCCTCTTCTCGGCCTTCGGCCAGATCGGCCAGCGCCTGGATGGCCTGCGCCTGGCGGGGGGCGAATTCAATGCCCGCTCCCTGGCCGCCGATGGCAGCGTGAGCATGGGCCTTTCCTCCGGCGATGGCGTTGCCAAGCAGGGGTTCTGGCTGAAGACGTATGGCCTGGAAAGCACCCAGGGGCAAAAGGATGGTTTCGCCGGCTATAAGGGTAGCGGGTGGGGCGTCGCGGCGGGCCTGGATCGTCAGTTCGCCCCCGGCCTGATCGGCGGTGTGGCGCTGAGTTATTCCGACACCTCGATTTCCTACCGCAATCAACTGGATGGCAACAGCAGCGGCGCCAAGAGCACCCAGCTGTCGCTGTACGGCACGAAGACCATCGGCAGCGCCTACGTCGATGCGGTCATTGCCTACGCTCAGCAAAAGAACAGCAGCAGCCGCGATACGGTCGTCAGTGGCATTGCCCGGGGGAACTTCAACGGCGATCAATGGGGTGCCCGCCTGGGCGTCGGCCTGCCGGTCGCCCTGGGACGCGATCTTTCTATCGTTCCCCAGGCCCGGATCGAGTGGTCCCGTGTGCACCAGAAGTCTTACACCGAAACCGGCAGCGATCTGGCGCTGAACGTCGGTTCCTCTTCGGCCGAACGGCTGCGTAGCAGCCTGGGGGCCCAGTTGAATTACGACACCCTGGTGGCCGACGTCAAAGTCCAGCCGTTCGTGCGGGCCTTCTGGAACTACGACTTCAAGAACAACGGCGTGGATTCCGTGGCCAGCTTTGTCGGCGGTGGCGCATCGTTCGTCACCCCCGGGCAAAAGCTCGATCGCAATACCTACTCGGTGGGCGCCGGTGCGAATCTCTTCACCAAGGGTAATTTCACGGCCACCGTCGGCTATGACTTCACCAGCGGTGATTCCTATCGCGCCCACGTGGCCCAGGCGAGCACCCGTTGGGCGTTCTGACGGAGTTGTCGTTTGCCTGATGTGCAAAAGCCCGGCAGTTTTCTGCCGGGCTTTTTTTTTCTGCTTCGAATCGTCGAATTGCGTGCTTTAGTACGTGATGGAACGTCGCGGCTGCGTTTTCCAAATGCGGCGCACTACTTGGCTACCGTCAGCAGCCCGAGGAAGTTCCACCAGGTCAGGGCGAAGAGCAGCAGCATGGCGTAGCCGATGGCGGTGATCCATAGGCCGAACTTGGTGAACTGCTTGCTGGTGAAGGTTTCGGTGCCCAGGCAGACCATGTTTTGCGGTGCGTTCACCGGCAGGATGAAGCCGAAGCTGACGACGAAGCCGAGCAGCATGGTCATGCCGCCCACGTTGATGTCGCCGCCCAGGCGTTGCAACACGGCGATCAGGATGGGAATCATGGCCGAGGTCAGGGCCGTGGCGCTGGCGAAGCCCAGGTGGATGAGGATCAGGAAGGCCGACAGGGCGGCGAACACGCCGAAGGGGCTGAGGGTTTCCAGGTGCAGGTTGCGCACGGCGATGTCGGCCAGCCAGATGGCCGCCTTGGTGTCGAGCAGGGCGGTACCCAGGCTGATGCCCACGCCGAACACCACCAGGGTGCCCCAGGGCACCTTGGTCTGCACTTCCTTCCAGGTCATCACGCCGATGCCGGGCAGGAGCATCAGGGACAGGCCGACGATGGTGGTGGAGGTGGTGTCGAAGTCGTGCAGTTCCTTCTCGGTGGTCCAGAAGCACAGCAGGCCGAGGGCGATCAGCAGCACCCGCCATTCCTTACCGCTCATGGGGCCCAGTTCGGAGAGGGCCTTCTTCATCGCCTCGCGGCCGCCCTGGATGCGTTCGGTCTCGGGCGGGAACAGGCGGCGGGCGATCACGTAGAGGGCCACCGACATCAGCACGCTCCACGGCGCGCCGGCCAGCAGCCAGTCCATCCAGCTCGGCGCATCGCCCAGGGATTTGCGCATGAAGCCGATGGTCAGCACGTTCTGGGCGGCGGAGGTGAGGATGCCCACGTTCCACACGCTGGTGGCCTGGGCGATCATCATCATGATCGAGGCGGCGAACACCGAGCGCTTGTCCACGCCGAAGGCGGTGATGATGCCGGCCATGATCGGCACCACGCAGGCGGTACGCGCCGTGGCCGAGGGCACGATGAACGAGAGCAGGATGGTGACGACGATGGCCCCGAGCAGGATGCGCCGGGCACCGGTGCCGATGGTGGACAGGGTGCGCAGGGCGATGCGCTTGTCGAGGCCGCTGGCGGTCATGGCCACCGAGATGAACAGGGCGGCGCCCACCAGGGCCAGGGCGGTGTTGGAAAACCCGGCCAGGGCCATCTGCAGGCCGCCGTTGGTGCCCAACACCACGTCCGGGTTCTTGGGGCTGGGTGCGGTGCCGAGCATGAAGGCCATCAGGGCCACGATCAGTACCGAGGACACGGCGTAGTCCAGGGCTTCGGTGAGCCAGACGATCACCGCGAAGGCCAGGACGGCGAGCATGCGCTGGCCGGCGACCGACAGGCCGGCCGGCTCGGGCATGAACAGAATGGCGGCGGCTGCGACGGCGCCTACGAGCACGCCCCAGGGAATGGCCGGGGCCTTGGCGGCGCCTGGTGTCGGGGAAACGGTGGCGGTCATGTTGTTCTCCTTGTCGCGTGGGGATTCCCGCAAGCGCGGGCCGGAACGGGAGCGCGGCGCCGGGCCGGTACGTTCGATCCGGCGGCGGGTGCATGCCAAAGTGATTGTGGCGGAATTCGGACTCCGCCGGGTTGCGGAATCCTTGACACCGTTTCCGGCGCTGCCTTTCCTGTGGGCCCTGCGTTGGTGCGGGATCAGGAAAGTATACGGTGCGTAATTATTTGTTGCCTTGAATGTGGCGTGGATGCCTGTTGTACGTCAACAACAGTCACTGGCTACCACATTGCGTAATAGCGTTTCGGGGAAAAGAACTCCATCCCCGGACGGCACCGGCAGCCATCGATACGCGCGATGGGCCACTGGACTAGTTTTCCAGCCCCTTGAACATCTCCGGGTTGAGCAGGTCGTGCAGGGGCACCTGCAAGGCATCGGCCAGCAGGCCCATGTTGTCGATGGAGATGTTGCGTTCGGCGCGTTCCACCTCGGACACGTAGGTACGGCTCAAGCCCGCCTGGAGGGCCAAGGCCTCCTGCGACAAATCCTTGAGACGGCGAACGCGCCGCAGGTTTTGGGCGAAAACCTTGCGTGCGGTTTGCGATTTGGATGCATTTCCCATAGGGCGAAGCATCCATTTCATTCAAGTAACTATCTACCAGCTATAAGCAGATAAATTATCACTATGAGTGACAATATGATGCCTTTAAGATAAATTCAGTCCTTCTATCGTTGTAGATAGACACAAAGCCTGACAGTTGAAAGTCGGGCCAAGAACAAGGGGTTCGCCCCGGCGGCGCGGCCATGCCCCGCGCCGCAAAACGGCCTCCGCCGGCCAGCGTCACGCTCCGGCGCCGGAGGCGGCCGCCGTGGCTGGGGTACGCAGCCCAGGTGGGCAGTTTCCCCAGGGATTCATTTCATGAGCGCCACCGACAAACCGGCCGACGTCTCCGCCATGGCGGGAGACGACCCGGGCCTTGCCAACGAACGCAGGATCTTCCAGGGCATCGTCCTGGTGATCGGCCTGGCCGTGGCCGTCGCCCTGGGCTCGGTGCTGGGTATCACCCAGCTGCGGGAGGACGGGCTGTGGGTGGCCCGGGCCCAGGAAGCGAGCGAGGCCCTGGACGAGGTACTGGTGACGGTCACCGAGGCCGAGGCGGCGAGCCGGGGCTACGCCCTGAGCGGCGACGCGGCCTATCTCAAGCTCCACGGCGAGACGGCGCTGGCGATCGGCCCCGCCCTTTTGCGCCTGGGCCGCTTGATCGACGACGACGCCGTGCAATTGCAGCGCTTCGACCGCTTGTCCAACCTGGTGGAGCGGCGCCTGGGCGTTATCCGCCTGCTCATCGAGACCCGCCGCCGCGATGGCGTGGAGGCGGCCCGGACCGTGGTGGCCGGGGGGGAGGGCAAGCGCTTGCAGGACGATATCCGCGCCCTGGCCGGCGAGATGCGGGCGCGGGAGAAGGGGCTGCTCCAGCAGCGCTTGGTCCAATCCGAGCGTAGCGCCCGCATGGCCCTGGTGGCGGTGGCTCTGGGCAGCCTGCTCGCCATCGGCATCGCTGCGATGGCCAATTACCTGATCCGGCGCGATTTTTCCGGCAGTCGCCGGGCCCACGCGGCGCTGCGCGAGGCCAATGCCTTGCTCGACCGGCGGGTCGCCGAGCGCACGGCGGAACTGCAACGGGCCAACGACCGCTTGCAACTTGCCGACGCGGTGTTCCGCAACACCCAGGAAAGCATCGTCATCACCGACCCGGAAACCCGCGTCGTGGCGGTCAACCCGGCCTTCAGCATGGTGACCGAATACCCGGCCGATGAGGTGATCGGCCAGTCCGTGCGCCTACTGCGTTCCGGCTGGCACGACGAATCGTTCTACCAGCAGCTGTGGGCCAGCCTGGACGCCACCGGCAACTGGCAGGGCGAGATCTGGAGCCGCCGGCGCGGCGGCGACATCTACCAGGAATGGTTGAGCATCAGTACGGTCCACGACGCCCAGGGCAAGCTGACCCACTACATCGGCGTCGGGGTGGACCTGAGCCGCATGAACCACGCCAAGACCCTGCTCGAACATCTGGCCCACCACGACGCCCTGACCGGCCTGCCCAACCGGCTGCTGCTCCATTCCCGGCTCGAACACTCCATCGAGCGGGCCCGCCGCGACAAGACCCTGTGCGCGGTCCTGTTCATCGACCTGGACCGCTTCAAGGAGGTCAACGACAGCTTGGGCCACGCCGCCGGCGACGAATTGCTCAAGCTGGCCGCCGAACGCATGCAGTTACGTCTGCGCGACGTGGACACCCTGGGCCGTCTGGGGGGCGACGAATTCGTCGTGGTGCTGGAGCGGGTGGGCAGCGAGGAGGGCGCGGCGGAGGTGGCCGGCGCCCTGGTCGAACAACTCAGTTCCCCGTTCCTGCTCTCCAGCGGGCGCCAGGTCCGCATCGGCGCCAGCGTCGGCATCAGCCTCTTTCCCCGGGACGCGGAGCGCTGGGACGAGTTGCTCGACCGGGCCGACGTGGCCCTCTATTCCGCCAAGAACGGCGGCCGGGGCCGCTGGTGCTTCGCCGCCCCGGACCGGAGTCCTTTCGCGCCCTTTACCGCCGACCCGGCCTCCCTGCCGGCGGCCGGCGTTCGGGTCAGCCCCGGTTGAGCAGGGTGAAGACCTGGGTGGCGGCGGCCAGGTAGAGGGGCACGCCCACCACCACGTTGAAGGGGAAGGTGATGCCCAGGGCCAGGCCGATGGACAGGGCCGGGTTGGCTTCGGGCACGGCGATGCGCATGGCGGCGGGGGCGGCAATGTAGGAGGCGCTGGCCGCCAGGGTCATCAGCATGACGCAGCCCCCCAGGGAAAGGCCGGCCACGGCGCCCAGGGCCAGGCCCACGCCAGCGGCGAGCAGGGGAAAGAGCATGCCGAAGGCGAGCAGGAAGGCGCCGGACTTGCGTACTTCCGCCACCCGGCTGGCGGCCACCAGCCCCATTTCCAGCAGGAACAGGCACAGGGCGCCCTTGAACAGGTTGAAGAAGAACGGGGCAAGGGGCTCGGTGCCCGCCGGGCCGGCGATCCAGCCGATGGCCAGGCCGCCGATGAGCAGCAGTACGCTTTTGCCGGCGAACACTTCCCGCAGCAGGTGGGCGTCGAACAGGGAGCGGCCGCCCCGGGCGTTGGCCAGCAGCACCCCGGTAATCACCCCCGGGGCCTCCAGCAGCACCACGAACAGGGGCAGGTAGGCCTCGAATTCCACGTCCCGGGCCGCCAGGAAGCTGCTGGCCACGGCGTAGGTCACCACCGACACCGACCCGTAGTGCCCGGCGATCGCCGCCGCGTCGGGCCGGCCGAAGCGCCGGCGCAGCAGCGGGTAGGCCAGCAGGGGCAGCAAAAGGCCCAGGCTCAGGGCCGCCAGGGCCTGGGGCAAGATGGTCAGCACGTCCTGCCGGGCGAGTTCCACCCCGCCCTTGAGGCCGATGGTCAGCAGCAGGAAGACCGAGAGGGTTTCATGGACCGCCGCCGGAATTTTCAGGTCCGAGGCGGAGAAGCGGGCGATCACGCCCAGAAGGAAGAAGAGAGGTATGGCATCCATGGGGGGCGATTCTAGGGGCCCCGCTTTTTGGTCGCTTGCGAATTAAATTGTGTTTTATATAGATAAAAATCTATGTATTTGACCGACGCATTATGGCTGGCGGGATCTGGCCGCCGGGCAGGCAAGTGCGTGCGGACGGTTGCGGTGGGCGGGGGCGAACGGCTGCGCAAAGGGGCCGCTCAGGCCGTGGCGTCGAAGGCTCGGTGGTAGGCGACATTGCCTTGCGGGCGGCTGTCGCCGAAGGCAAGGGCTAGGAAATACTCCGTGGGAACGTCGGGAAGCACCAGGCCAGCCATGGGGAGAAAACCGAAGCGTTGGTAATAGGCCGGGTCGCCGAGCAGCACGCAGCCGGCGGCCGAGCACTGGCACAGGCACCGCATGGCGGCGTCCATGAGGGGGCTGCCGATGCCTTGGCCTTGAACGGCGGGTGCTACGGAGAGGGGGCCAAGCCCGAACCAGCTTGGGGCTACCATCGGCGATGGCGACGGGGGAGACGGCTACATGCCCGACAAGCTTGCCGTCGATTTCTGCAACAAAGGAAAAGGTCAACGCACCCGATGCGCACAGGGCTCGGACGATGAACTGTTCCGTATGGCTGCCATGCGGCGTAGCCGCGAAGGCGGCGACGGTGACATTCTCGATGGCTTGGGTGTCGCCGGGGGCTCTTCGGGGCGGATGCACGGGCGCATTCGCTCAGCCTCATCCATTTTTCACTCCCCGCCCTGATCCCGCTCATTGCGCCAGCGCCGGCCGGGTAGGAGGAAGCGGGCCGGGTCCAGGGCGTCGGCCAGGTCGGCCTCCAATGGCAGGGGGTCGCCGGCCATGCGCGAGGCCAGCAGCTCGCCGGCGTGGGCCGACCAGACCAGGCCCCGGGCGCCGAAACCGTTGAGCAGCCACAGCCCGGGCAGGCGCGGGATGGCGGCGAGGGACTGGCCCGGTGCGGCTTCCGCCGCCGGCAGGGCGCCGACCATGGGCAGCCGGTCCGGCGACACCGGGCGAAAGCCGACCCGGCCTTCCAGGGTGTCCGGGTCCAGGGGCGGTTCGGCCTGGGCGGTCAGGCCGGGCAGGATGAAATCGAGCTTTTGCAGGTTTTCCCGGTGCTCGGCGGGGCGCAGGGCCGGGTCCGTGTCCCCGGCGATGAAGCTGGCGCCGCACACCCGGTAGCCGTCCACCACCGGGGTGACGTAGCCGAGGCGGCACACCACCACCTTGGGAGCGGGCAGGGCGGCCGCCGGGATCACCGTGGTCTGGCCCCGGGCCGGGCGCAGGGGCAGCCAGGGCGCCGGGTAGAGCGCCTTGGCCGCGGCGGCGTTGGCCAGCACCAGATGGGGCGCCCGGCCGAGCAGGGTGCCGTCTTCGGCATGGGCCTCCCATTCGCCGTCGCGGTGGGCGATGGACGCCACGGCCTGTCCGAAGCGGGTGCGGATGCGCTCGGGAAAGCGGGCCAGGTTGGCGCGGCACAGCGATGGGGGCACGCCCCAGCCGCCACCGGGAAAGAACCAGCCGCCGGCAGCGGTGGGCCAGCCGGCAATGGCCGCGGCTTCGTCCTGGCCGACATAGCGCAGGTAGTCGGCGGGGGGCTGGTGCAGCTCCACCACCTTGCGCTGGGTGGCCTCGTGCACCGGGTCCCGGCCCAGGTGCAGCACGCCGCTGGCGCCCCACTGGACGGGCAATCCTTGGGCGCTGAGGGCCTGTAGGTGGTGCCGGGTATAGAGGAAGGCGGCCCGGGTGAGGCGGGCCAGCCGGTTGTCGTCCACCGCCGGCAGGGGGCGCAGTACGCCGATGCGGTTGCCCGAGGCACCGGCCCCCGGGCCGACGGCGTCGATCACTTCCACCTGCCAGCCTCGGGCGGCCAGCCGCTCGGCTACCGAGGTGCCGGCGAAGCCGGCGCCGATGACGAGGGCGCGGCGGTCGTCAGGGCCTGCGCCGCTGGTTTCTGCCGGGGCCGGATCATTGTCCCGGGCCGTCCGCTCGCCCACCAGCCGTTCGCGCTTGGTGCCGAAGCCCGGCACCTTGTCGACGCAGAAACCGGCCCGGGCCAGGCCCTCGCGCACGGCGCCGGCCACCGACCAGGTGGCGATGCGCGCCCCGGGGGCGGCCAGCCGGGCCAGGGGGTAAAACACCTGGGGCGACCACAACTCCGGGTTCTTGGCCGGGGAAAAGCCGTCCAGGTAGATGGCATCCACCCGGGCCTGGAGTTGGGGCAGGGTCGCGAGGGCGTCGCCGAACAGCAGGGTCAGGGTGACCCGGTCGCCGTCGGCGCCGGAGCCCAGGTGCAGGCGGTGGGTGCCCGGCAGCAGGTCGGGCCATGCGCGGCGCAGCTCGTCGGCTAGGGGCTCCAGTTCCGGCCAGGCCCGGTGCAGCACCGCCAGGTCGGCGGCGGAGAAGGGGTGCTTCTCGGTGGAGACGAAGTGCAGCTCCCGGGAACGGGCCAGGTCGGCGCGCCAGGCGGCCCAGGTGGCGAGGAAGTTGAGCCCCAGGCCGAAGCCGGTCTCCAGGATGGTGAAGCGCTCCCGCCCTTGCCAGCGCTCCGGCAGGCCGCAGCCGGCCATGAACACCTGGCGGGCCTGCTCCAGCCCGCCGGCGGCAGTGTGGTAGACGTCGCCGTAATCCGTGGAGCGGGGCGTGCCGTCCGGGGCGAAGTCGAGGCGGGCCGGCTGGATCGGGGTGAAGGGGTGGGCGGCGGACATGGGCAGGAGCGGAGAGGGCCGAATGGACAACGGCCCGCGGTCAGGCGGGCCGTTGCAGCACGGTGGCAAGGCTTGAGCGGGCTCAGTCCTTGCGCATGTGCGGGAAGAGGATTACGTCGCGGATTGCCGGGCTGTCGGTGAGCAGCATCACCAAGCGGTCGATGCCGATGCCGCAGCCGCCGGTGGGGGGCAGGCCGTATTCCAGGGCGCGGATGTAGTCGGCGTCGTAGAACATGGCTTCCTCGTCGCCGGCGTCCTTGGCCTTGGCCTGGGCGAGGAAGCGCTCGGCCTGGTCTTCCGGATCGTTCAGCTCGGAGAAGCCGTTGGCGATCTCGCGGCCGACGATGAACAGCTCGAAGCGTTCGGTGATCTCCGGGTCGGAATCGCTCTTGCGCGCCAGGGGCGACACTTCCACCGGGTAGTCGATGATGAAGGTCGGCTCCCACAGCTGGGCTTCGGCGGTTTCTTCGAAGAACATCAGTTGCAGGGCACCCAGGCCCATGTCGCCGCGGGGGTCCGCCTTCATTTCGCGCAGCTTGTGGCGCAGCCAGGCGGCGTCGGTCAGCTGGGCCTCGGTGTACTCGGGGCAGTGCTTCATCACGGCCTGGACGATGGTCAGGCGGTGGAAGGGCTTGGACAGGTCGAGCACCCGGCCCTGGTATTCGAACACCTCGGTGCCCAGGGCGTCCCGGGCGGCGTGGCGCAGCAGGCCTTCGGTGAAGTCCATGAGGGTGCGGTAGTCCGCGTAGGCCTCGTAGAACTCCATCATGGTGAATTCGGGGTTGTGCCGGGGCGAGACGCCTTCGTTGCGGAAGTTGCGGTTAACTTCGAAGACCTTCTCGAAGCCGCCCACCACCAGGCGCTTGAGATAAAGCTCGGGAGCGATGCGCAGGAACATTTCCATGTCCAGCGCGTTGTGGTGGGTGACGAAGGGCTTGGCCGAGGCGCCGCCGGGGATGGGGTGCATCATCGGCGTTTCGACTTCGAGGAAGCCGGCGTGGACCATGTAGTTGCGGATGGATTGAATCATCCGGCTGCGGGCGAGGAAGGTGAAGCGGGAATCCTCGTTGGTGATCAGGTCCAGGTAGCGCTGGCGGTAGCGCTGCTCGATGTCGGTCAGGCCGTGGAACTTCTCGGGCAGGGGGCGCAGACACTTGGAGAGCAGCTTGACCTCGCTGGCCTTGACGGTCAGCTCGTTGGTCTTGGTGCGGAACAGGGTGCCGGTGACGCCGACGATGTCGCCGATGTCCCAGTGCTTGAAGTCGGTGTAGGTGTCCTCGCCCACGGCGTCCTTGGCCACGTAGACCTGGATGCGGCCGGACAGATCCTGCAAGGAGATGAAGGACGCCTTGCCCATGATCCGCTTGAGCATGACCCGGCCCGCCACTTTCACTTCGACGGGCGTGGCTTCCAGGGTTTCGCCGTCTTTCTCGCCATAGACCTCGAGCAGCTTGCCGGCGGTGTTCTCACGCTTGAAGTCGTTCGGGTAGGCGGTGCCGGATTCGCGCCATTTGCCAAGCTTGGCGCGGCGTTCGGCGATGATGTGGTTTTCGTCCTGGGGCAGCTCGTTGTTTTGCGGTTGGGCAGCGTCGGTCATGGTGGTCTTTCGTGCGAAGCCTGGGGAAGCTCCGGGGTCGTGCGGTTTGCGCGTGGCGCGTTGCAATGCGTCATTTTCGCACATCGCGCCTGTGCTGACGCGGGCGATGAGGGGCGCGCGCCGCCGGAAAACGGCTCCGGCGGCGCGGCAGGGTCAGACGCCCTGCTTCAGGCTAGCCTCGATGAAGGGGTCCAGGTCGCCGTCGAGGACGCCCTGGGTGTTGCCCACTTCCACGTTGGTGCGCAGATCCTTGATGCGCGACTGGTCGAGCACGTAGGAGCGGATCTGGTGGCCCCAGCCGATGTCCGACTTGGCGTCCTCCAGCTTTTGTTGCTCGGCCTGGCGCTTGCGCAGCTCATGCTCGAACAGGCGGGCACGCAGCATCTTCCAGGCTTCGTCCCGGTTACGGTGCTGGGAACGGTCGTTCTGGCACTGCACCACGATGCCGGTGGGCACGTGGGTCAGGCGCACCGCCGAGTCGGTCTTGTTGATGTGCTGGCCGCCGGCGCCGGAAGCCCGGTAGGTGTCGGTGCGCACGTCGGCCGGGTTGATCTCGATCTCGATCGAGTCGTCCACTTCCGGGTAGATGAACACCGAGGTGAAGCTGGTGTGGCGCCGGGCGTTGGAGTCGAAGGGGCTCTTGCGCACCAGGCGGTGGATGCCGGTCTCGGTACGCAGCATGCCGTAGGCGTAGTCGCCGCTGATCTTGATGGTGGCGCTCTTGATGCCTGCCACTTCGCCCTCGGACTCTTCCAGCACCTCGGCGGTGTAGCCGCGCCGCTCGCAGTAGCGCAGGTACATGCGCAGCAGCATGGAAGCCCAGTCCTGGGCCTCGGTGCCGCCGGCGCCGGCCTGGATTTCCAGGAAGCAAGGGTTGGGGTCCTGGGGGTTATTGAACATGCGCCGGAACTCCAGCTCATGCACGGACTTCTCCAGGCCCTCGGCATCGCCGGCGACGGACTGGAGCATGTCCTCGTCGCCTTCCTCACGGCCCATCTCGAACATCTCCCGGGCGTCGCCCAGGGTCTGGGAAATCCGGTCGAGGCTGAACACCACGCCTTCCAGGGACTTCTTCTCCCGGCCTAGTTCCTGGGCGGCCTTGGCATCGTTCCAGATGGCGGGGTCTTCGAGCTGCTTGGTGACTTCGACTAGACGCGCTTGCTTGGCATCGTAGTCAAAGATACCTCCGTAGGTCGGCGGCCCGCTGGGCCAGGTCGGCAAGGTGGTTGGCGATGCTGTTGAGCTGTTCGGCTTCCATGGCGGTTTTCCTGTTGGGCGTGCGGAGCGCCGCGGGGCGGGCGGCCAGGCTTGGCCGGCGCCGATGGCGGCGGAAAAACCGGTAAGTATACCGCAGCCGATGGGAGCCTTCGCTCGTGCTACAGTCCGCTGCCCTGCACTTTTTCCGCCGCCGGGCTCCGCCGTCCGGCCGTACCGCTCCGTGACCGCTCCAGATTCCAGCCGCGCCGCCGCGGCCGCGCCTTCGTCCTCGCCATCGGCCGAGGCTGCTACCAGCTCTTCTTCCACCTTCGCCGGGCACGCCCCGGAACGGGACCGCCTGCCTGCCAGCGGCCTGCTCCTGCTGGCCGCCATCGCCCTGGGCTGGGGCCTCAACTGGCCGATCATGAAAGTGGTCCTGAGCGAAGTGCCGCCCCTGACCTTTCGCGGTTCCTGTCTGACCCTGGGCGGCCTGGGCATGCTGCTCCTGGCCCGCCGCACCGGCCAGTCGGTGGCGATCCCGCCGGGCAGCCTGGGGCGTCTGGTGGCCCTCTCCGCCGCCAACATCATCGGTTGGAACGTGCTGGTGGTGTACGGGCTGCTCACCCTGCCGTCCGGGCGGGGGGCGCTACTCGGCTACACCATGCCGCTGTGGGGCATCTGCCTGTCGGTCTGGCTGCTGCGCGAACGGCTCACGGCGCGCAAGTTGGCCGGCCTGGGACTGGGTTTCGCCGGGGTGGCGCTGTTGATCGGCGAGAGCCTGGGCGCCCTGTCGGCGGCCCCGGCGGGCGTGGCCTGCATGCTCGGCGCCGCCTTCTGCTGGGCCCTGGGCATCGTGCTGCTCAAGCGCCTGCCGCTGGCCATGCCGACCATGTCCCTGACCGGCTGGATGATGCTGTTGGGCGGGGTGCCGATCGCCGTCGCCGCGCTGATCGTGGACGCGGGCCGCTGGCACGTCCCATCGTTCTGGCCGGCTTTCGGCCTGGCCTACAACCTCTTCATCGGCTTCATGTTCTGCTACTGGGCGTGGAACCGCATCGTGCTGATGGTGCCCGTGTCGGTGTCATCCCTCTCGTCCCTGGTTACGCCGCTGATCGGCCTGTTCGGCGGCATGATCTTTCTCGGCGAGCGGCCGGGCTGGCAGGAAGGGCTGGCGGCACTGTGCATCCTGGGTGCCCTGGCGGTGGTATCCCTACCCGGGCGCCGCCGGGGTTAGCTTTTATCAGCGCCCCTCATGCCTGGACATTCCTGGGGGAGCGGCGGGTCGCCCGGCTGGGCGCGTCGGGCCAGTTCTTCGAGGATGCGGGAGCGCACCAAGCGGCGGAACGCCGCCTTGCAGGCCGGGCCGCAGGTGAGCTGGCGGCCGTAGCTGAGGCGGTGGAGTATTTCCGGCACGTCGTGGGCCGTGCCGCATACCGGGCAGCGATGCCGGACGGTGGCGGGATGAATCACGGCGTTACGGTGCCCGGGAGGCGAAACGGGCGAGGTCGGCGGGCTGGGAGGCGACGGCCGGGGAAACCAGGATCACTTCCCGGCGTGGCACGTCGGCCAGGCCCACGGCCAGGGTGACGGCGGCGGCGCCGGCAGCGGCCACCGCCAGTCGCAGAGGGGCTTCCCAGCGCTTGAGAGCCTGGGCGAGGGCGGCATGGCCCTGGGAGTCGGAGGCGAAGGTCTGGAAAACGATCTCTTCGCCCTGTCGTTTGGGAATGCGGGTGGCGACCCGCAGCAGCCCCTTTTCCAGGGCGATGCCGACGCAGATGGCGCGCTTCATGAGGCTTCCTCGTAACCCGGATCGCTGATCCGTATGGCTTCAGAGTAGGCCCTGCCGCGCAAGACGTCCGTCAAGAAGCGGGCCGGGACGGTAAAAAAGCCGTCAAGGCCCGCCCCGGACCGGCTATCAGCTATCCACGCCCCGGGATTCCTGCTGCCAGACGACCGCATCCGCCGGCAGCAGGACGGCCTCGGGGCCGTCGCCCAGGGCGACCTGGGGCGCGATCACCCAGCCCAGGGGCCGGTCCGGTCCGCCGGGCAGGCGCACGTCGCCGCCGGTGTGGTAGGCGATCCAGTTCATTTCCCAGAAGCCGAACAAGCGGCGCTTCAGGGCGACGGTCTTGGCGTCATCGCTGCGCAGGTTGTCCTGGATCATGGCACGACGCGCATCCGCCGGGTCCACCGGCACCCAGCCGTAGGCGGCCACGTAGAACTCGGCCCGGCAGTGCTGGGCCGTGGCCACGTTGCCGGTGGCGCCCAGGCTGGGGAATTGGCGCGATTCGCCGATGCGCTGGCCATAGACCACCCGGGCGGGGATGCCCGAGGCGCGGCACAGGCCGACGAACAGGGCGCTGGCGTTCCAGCCCAGGGCGTCGTCGCACAGGGTGATCTGGCCGCCGGGGCCGACCAGGGCCTGGAGGTCGCCGCTGGCGCACTGGTTGGCGGCGCTGGACTTGAGGGGCTGGTCGATGATCCAGTCGTAAAAGGCCCGGGCCTGGGGCATGGGTTCGCGGATGCGGCCGGTGATGCGTTCGGCGGCGTCGGCGATGGCACCGTCCAGGGGCAGTTTGCTGCTGCCCTGGAGAAAGCGCTGCAGGGTTTCCTCGTCCTCGTTGCGGTTGCCGCGCCGGGTGATGTCGAAGAGGCGCTGGCGGGTGGCCACCCGGGTGGTGATTTCCAGTTCCGGCGTGGTGCCGTCCTTCCAGTCGGCCACCAGGAAGGTGAGGTCGCTGCCCGGGTCACGCTTCAAGCCGATGCGCTCGAAGTTGCCCTTCCAGGTCACGTCCATGTCCCGCTGCCAGTCGGATTCCCGGGGGAGGGGAATCCAGGCGCGGCTGCGGCCGCGGCCGGGCAGCTTGGCCTGGAGCTTGCCGGTGATCTGGTATTCGCGCCACTCGAACTGGGGCGGCGGGGTAAGGGAGGCGGCCGCCATGGGGCGGCTCTGGCGGAAACCGCTGCCACCGCCGGTATCGCGCAGGCCGGCGGTGGTGCCGCGATGATGGAGCGCGGGTTTGCCGTGGCCTTTGGCGACGGGTTTGGCGGCAGTCTTGGCAGTGCCCTTGGCGGGTGTCTTGGCCGTTGCACCTTTTTTCTGGACCGGCTTGGCCAGGGCGGGGGCGGCGGAAAAGAGGGAGAGGAACGCCGAAGCGGCGAGGAAGGCGCGTCGTTTCATAAACAGCTCTGTCCGTTACGCGTGAAAAGACACGACCGCCGGGAGCGGTGCTCGGGGCGGTCGCGGGAGGTTCATATGGTCAGCAAATCATAGCACCTCGGCGGCGTGATCGGCCAGGCGGGAGCGCTCGCCCCGCGCCAGGGTGACGTGGCCGGAGTGGGGCCAGCCCTTGAAGCGATCCACCACGTAGGTGAGGCCCGACGAGCCCTCGGTCAGGTAAGGGGTGTCGATCTGGGCGATGTTGCCCAGGCAGACCACCTTGGTGCCCGGGCCGGCCCGGGTAATCAGGGTCTTCATCTGCTTGGGCGTGAGGTTCTGGGCCTCGTCGATGATCAGGTACTTGCTGAGGAAGGTGCGGCCGCGCATGAAGTTGAGGGATTTCACCTTGATGCGGCTGCGGATCAGGTCCTGGGTGGCGGCCCGGCCCCAGTCGCCGGAGCCGGCCTCGTCGTCGGTCTTGTTGAGGACCTCCAGGTTGTCCTCCAGGGCACCCATCCAGGGGGCCATCTTTTCTTCCTCGGTGCCGGGCAGGAAGCCGATGTCCTCGCCCACCGGCACGGTCACCCGGGTCATGATGATCTCGGCGTAGAGCTTGCTCTCCAGCACCTGGGTCAGGCCCGCCGCCAGGGTCAGCAAGGTCTTGCCGGTGCCGGCCTGGCCGAGCAGGGTGACGAAGTCGATCTCCGGGTTCATCAGCAGGTTGAGGGCGAAGTTCTGCTCCCGGTTACGGGCGGTGATGCCCCACACGGCGTTCTTCGGGTGGGAATAGTCGGTGAGGGTCTCCAGCACCGCGGTCTTGCCGGCCACTTCCTTGACCCAGGCGGCCAGCGGATTGCCCTGGCCTTCCTGCCAGACGAACTCGTTGACCATGAACTGGGGGCACATGGGGCCGCTCAGGCGGTAGCGGGTCTTGCCGTTTTCCTTCCAGGACTCCATGCCCTGGCCGTGCTTGTCCCAGAAGTTGGCGGGCAGTTCCTGGGTGCCGGCGTAGAGGATGTCCGTGTCCTCCAGCACCTTGTCGTTGAAGTAGTCTTCGGCGGCCAGGCCCAGGGCGCGGGCCTTGATGCGCATGTTGATGTCCTTGGACACCAGGATCACCTGGCGCTTCGGATGCTTGCGCTGCAGGTGCACCAGCACCGACAGGATGTGGTTGTCGGCCTTGCCGGTGGGCAGCGCCGTGGGCAGTTCGCCGGAGATGGCCTCGGTCTGCAGGAACAGTCGCCCGGTGGCCAGCTTGCTGGAGGGGCCGGTGAGGTCCACCCCTACGTCGATGTCCTCGCTGCTGGAAACCAGCTCGTCCAGGGTGCGCGACACCTGGCGGACGTTGCGCGAGATTTCCGACATGCCCTTCTTGTGGTTGTCCAGCTCCTCCAGGGTCATGATCGGGAGGTAGATGTCGTGCTCCTCGAAGCGGAACAGACTGGTGGGATCGTGCATCAGCACGTTGGTGTCGAGGACGAACAGCTTGGAGGGGGAGGCGGCAGCCGTTTTCTTGGCGGACTTGGCGGCGGCTTTCGGTACGGCTTTGGCTTGCGCGGCGGATTGGCGGGCCATGGAGTTTCCTTGCGTTCGTTGATGACGATACTGGGGACAACAGGCGCTGCGACAACGGGGGCTGCGGTACTGCGAGGTGAAAGAGGGGGCGGTGCGGCTACAGGGCGCGCAGGGCGGCCAGCACGGCTTCGGCGTGGCCCGGGACCTTCACGCCGCGCCATTCCTGGGCGAGCTTGCCGGCGCGATCGAAGAGGAAGGTGCTGCGCTCGATGCCGCGCACCTGCTTGCCGTACATGTTCTTCATCTTGATCACGCCGAAGGCATTGCAGACGGTTTCGTCGGCGTCCGAGAGCAGTTCGAAGGGCAATTCCAGCTTGGCCTTGAAGTTGGCGTGGGACTTCAGGCTGTCCCGGGAAATGCCGACGATCACCGCGCCGGCGGTGGCGAACTGGGGATGGAGGTCGCGGAACTGGGCGGCCTCGGTGGTGCAGCCTGGGGTGCTGTCCTTAGGATAGAAATAGACCACGACGGCCTGGCCGGCACGGGTGGCCTCCGCCAGGGTGAAGTCGCCGCCGGTGCCGGGTAGGGTGAAATCGCTGGGAACGGTGGCGGGGATGCTGCTGCTCATCGGGGTCTCCTGAAAGGGCGGAAGTGGTTTCCGCCGGCGGCTTCATTCTCAGGAAACTGAGGCGTTACGGCAAGTGCTGCGGTGCGGCGGGCGCCGCCCCGGCCTGCCCGGAGGTCCGCCACTGGCGCGGCTTTCCGGGCAGGGTCCGGCGGCTTCAGGCCGCCTGGGGCCGGGCCATGGCGCCGTCCAGCTCGCCCATCAGGTGGTCGAGCCGGGAGGTGGCGGCGGCGATGCCCTGGGTCTCCCGGGATAGGAGGCCGGTGGAATGGCCGAAGGTGGCGATCTCGCTGGAAAAATCGCCGAACCGTTCCTGCTGGGCCTGGGCTCCGGCGGAAATGTCGCCGAGCAGGCCGGCGATCACCCGGGCCTCCCGGATCACCGCGGCGAGGCGTTCCTGGGCGGCCAGGGCGTTGTCGCGGCCGCCGCCCATCTGCTCGCCGCCATGGCGTACCGCGGCCAGGGCTTCCTGGGTGGCGCCGAGGATCTCGGCGATGCGCCGCTCGATGTCGCCGGTGGCGTGCTGGGTCCGCTCGGCCAGCTTGCGCACCTCGTCGGCCACCACGGCGAAGCCCCGGCCGGTGTCGCCGGCCCGGGCCGCCTCGATGGCGGCGTTGAGCGCCAGCAGGTTGGTCTGGTCGGCTACGTCGCGGATGATCTGGACGATGGCACCGATCTCGTTGTTGCGCGCCCCCAGCTCCTCGATGCGCGCCACGGCCTGGCCGATGGCGCCGTGGGCCTGCTCCAGGCGGGTCACTGCTGCGTCCATCACCTCGCCGCCGGCCGTGGCCTGGCTGCCGGCGGCTTCGGCCAGGCGACTGGCTTCGGTGGAACGGCGGGCGTTCTCGGCGGCGGCGGCGATGATGGCGTCGGCGGTGCCAGCCATGCTTTCCGCCCGCTGCCGCTGTTCGTCCATGGTATCGGCGATGCGCCCGGTGGCCCCGGCGATGCCCGCGCTTTCCCGGGAGGCGGCACCCACCGAATTGGTGATCTGGGTCAGCAGTACCTCCAGGTGGCGGGAGGCTTCTTCGGCGTGCCGGCGGGCGTCCTCCAGGTTGGCGAAGGAATGCTGGCGGGCCCGCTCGAAGGCCAGGGCAAGGGTGAACACCACCACCAGCAGGCCGATCAGGGATTTGCCCTGGAGCGCCGGCAGCAGGTCGTGGGGCAGGGGCGAGGGCGGCAGCAGACCCTTGCCCTCGATGGTCATCAGCAGCGCCACTGCGGCCAGGGTCAGGCCGCTCCACAGGTAGCCGGCGCCCCGCCCGGCGATGAACACGGCGGCCAGGGGGATGGTGGCGAACCAGACCACGCTGGTGGAGAACAACCCACCATTGACCGCCACCATCCACGCGACCATGCCGAACATGGACGCGGTGACGAACTGGGCGGCCAGGCGCACGCTGCCGGTGCCCTTGAGCAGGAAGGGGCCGAGCAGGAGGCCGAGACTGCCGACGAGGATGCCGTTGGCCATGGGGTAGTGGCCGTGCTTGTAGTAGGACAGGGCGAAGAGGGGCGCCACCAGGGCGGCGATCAGCCCCACGCTGACCACGGTGCGGGCGCGCACCGAGGCTTCGGGCGACGTGCGCACCGCTTCGGGAAGGAACCAGGCAACGACCTGGGCGAGAGCCATGACGAAAACCTCGGTGATGGAAAGTTTCGGAATGTAGATCAAACGATCGTTTGAATCAATTGCCGAGGTCTGGGAAAAAAGTTCCCGATGGCGAGAAAAAGATGGGCAGGCGAAAGGAAGGGACGCTGCCGCCGATGGCGGGTGATGGAAACGAAAAGGCCGGAGCGCATGGGCTCCGGCCTTGGGCGGGAAAGGCGGCTAATCCGCCCGGGAGGTCGTAGGGTTCAGCAGGTGGCGCCCTGGACCATGAGCTGGCCCGAACGGCCTGGAATCTCGCCCCAGCCGATCTCGTGGCGGGGCAGGGCGGCCGGGTCCAGGGACTCGAACAGGGTGCGGGTGGCGACGAGCTGGTAGCCCTGGGCCTTCCACCCGGCCAGCAGGCGGTCGAATACCGGAGCCAGCTTGCCCCCTTCCAGCTCGGCGTGAAGGGTGTAGACCTGATCCCGGTCGGCGGCCTGGGTCAGGCCGAGCAGGTGGTCGGCCACGGTGGCCTCGGTGATGCCGTCGGCGCCGATCAGTTCGTCCAGGGTGGGCAGGGTGGTGGGCAACTGGGGCACGGCCAGTTCACGGCCCTGCCAGACTGGGCGGAAGGGATGGCTGCCGCGGCCGTCGGAGGCGTAGTCCATGCCGGTTTCCCCTTCCAGGGCCAGGGCGGTGCCGTTCATCTGCCAGCCGGCGGCGCCGTGGGTGCGGGGGGGCGTGCCGAACACCTCGGCGAAACGTTGCACCGCTTTGCCGAATTCGGCTCGGGTCCAGGCCTCGGAGGCCTTGCCGACGCCATCCTGCCATTTCACGTGGTCCCAGCAGTGGATGCCCACCTCGAAGCCCGCATCGCGCACGGCGCGCATCACGTCGGCGCTCTTGCGGCCGATATCCGGCCCGGGCAGAAGGGTGCCGTAGAGCAGGGTCTTGATACCGTAGTGGGAGACCACCGAGGTGCGCTGCACCTTCTTGGCGAAGCCCGGGCGCAGGGCGCGCTTGACGGCGCGGCCGGTGTGGTCCGGGCCGAGGGAGAAGAGAAAGGTGGCGCCGGCCTGGTGGCGGCGCAGCAGTTCGACCAGGGCGGGCACGCCTTCCCGGGTGCCGCGGAAGGTGTCCACGTCGATCTTGAGGGCGAGGTAGGGCATGGCGATGGGGGATGTGAAGGGGGCGACACAAAACGAACGCGCCGCCGCGGAAGATCCGGACGGCGGCGCGTTGCGGAGCGGGTGGGTTTAGTCCACCAGCTTGCGGGCTTCCGCCACCTGGCCACGGTAGGCGTCGAAGATGTTCTTGAGGGCATCCTCGAAGGTCACTTCCGGCGCCCAGCCCAGTTCGGACATGGTGTTGGCGATCTTGGGCACCCGGTGCTGGGTGTCCTGGTAACCCTTGCCGTAGTACTCGCCGGAGGTGGTTTCGACCATCTTCACCTGGCCGGCGGTCTCGGCGTACTCGGGGTACTTCTTGGCCAGGTCGAGCATCAGGGTGGCCAGTTCGCGTACTGAGTAGTTGTTCTTCGGGTTGCCGATGTTGTAGATCTTGCCGGAGGCCACGCCGTCCTTGTTCTCGATGATTTTCATCAGGGCGGCGATGCCGTCGGAGACGTAGGTGAAGGAGCGCTTCTGGCTGCCGCCGTCCACCAGCTTGATGTTCTCGCCGCGCACGATGTGGCCGAGGAACTGGGTGATGACGCGGGAAGAGCCTTCCTTCGGGGTGTGGATGGAATCCAGGCCCGGGCCGATCCAGTTGAAGGGGCGGAACAGGGTGTAGTCCAGGCCCTCTTGCTGGCCGTAGGCGTGGATTACCCGGTCCATCATCTGCTTGGCGCAGGAGTAGATCCAGCGTGGCTTGTTGATCGGGCCGAGGATGAATTCGGAGTTCTCGGGGTCGAACTCGGCGTCCTTGCACATGCCGTACACCTCGGAGGTGGACGGGAAGATGACGCGCTTGTTGTGCTTCACGGCCTGGCGAATGATCGGCAGGTTGGCCTCGAAGTCCAGCTCGAAGACGCGCAGGGGTTCCTTGACGTAGGTGGCCGGGGTGGCGATGGCCACCAGGGGCAGGATCACGTCGCACTTCTTGACGTGGTACTCGATCCACTCCTTGTTGATGGTGATGTCACCCTCGAAGAAGTTGAAGCGCGGGTGGTCGAGCAGGCTGGCAACCCGGTCGTTGGCCATGTCCATGCCGTACACCTCCCAGTCGGTGGTGTCGATGATGCGCTGGGACAGGTGGTGGCCGATGAAGCCGTTCACGCCGAGGATCAGGATTTTTTTCATGGTGTTGTCAGGAAACAGGAAATCGGTGGAAATCAGAGCCGGATCGAATTGTGCTCTTTTCCGGATACAAGTGCGCTAAAACGTTCCGCATCGAGAGGACTGCCGTCGAGCTGGGCGGCCAGCAGGCGCAGCTTGCGGCCGTCGCCACAGCGCGCCGTGAGCCGGCCCTCCTCGACCGCCAGGGCGGGCACCGTCTCGCCGGCAGCGGCGGGGCCGTCCACGGGCAGGGTCCGCAGCACGGTCAGGCGGCCCAGTTCCGTGTCGCTGAAGGCGCCCGGGTAGGGGGGCGCCACGGCGCGGACGAGATTATGAACGCTCCGGGCCGGGTTCCGCCAGTCGATCCGTCCATCCTCGGGTTTGCGACCGCCGAAATAGCTGCCCTGGGCCAGGTCCTGGGACTGGAGGGCGGCGGTGCCGGCGAGGAGGCCGGGCAAGGCCCGGTGCAGGCAGAGTTCCGCCGCCACGGTGACCTTGTTGAACACGTCGAAGGCGGTGTCGTCGGCCAGGATGGGCACGGCCTGCTGGTCCACCAGGCGGCCGGCGTCGGGTTTTTCGACCATCTCGTGCAGGCTGGCACCGGTTTCCGTCTCGCCGTGGATCACCGCCCAGTTCACCGGCACCCGGCCCCGGTATTTGGGCAGCAGCGAGCCGTGCATGTTGAAGGCGCCCCGGGGCGGCACCGCCAGGAGCGGCGCCTTCATCATCTGGCGGAAATAGAAGGAAAAGAAGAAGTCCGGCTCTAGGGCGGCGATTCGGGCCACCACCTCGGGGGCGTTCACGTCCTCCGGGGTAATCGTCGGGATACCGCGCTCGTGGGCGATGTCGGCCACCCGCTGGAACCAGATGTTCTCGCGGGGATCGTCCTCGTGGGTGACGACCAGGGGAATGTGCACGCCGCCGTCGAGCAGGGTCAGGAGGCAGCGGGCGCCTACGTTGTGGTAGGCGAAGACGACGGCGCTGGGGCGCGTGGGCATCGTGGCGTTTCCGGGAAGGTCAGGGCTGCTGGGTGGCCGGCGCGGCGACCGGGGCGGCATCGTCGACGGGGGATTCGAGGATCGCGCCGATGCGGTAGCGGGGCCGGTAGCGGACCTGCATGTGGATGCGGCCGATGTATTCGCCCAGGATGCCCTGGCCGAACAGCACCAGGCCGACCAGGAAGAAGGCCAGGATGTCCCGGTCCCAGATCACTTCGAGCAGGCCGGTGATCTCGTGGTTGAACAGGCGGTGGATGATCACCCCGACGTAGGTCAGCAGGGAGAGCAGGGAGACCAGGATGCCGAGCAGGGAGAAGAATTGCAGCGGCGCTACCGAGAAGCCGGTCATCAGGTCGAAGTTGAGGCGGATCAGGCTGTACAGGGAATACTTGGATTCGCCTGCGGCGCGGGCCTCGTGCTCCACCACCACTTCGGTGGGCTGGTGGGCGAAGGTGTAGGCCAGGGCCGGGATGAAGGTGTTGACCTCGCGGCAGTCGAGCATGGCCTCGACGATCTCGCGCCGGTAGGCGCGCAGCATGCAGCCCTGGTCGGTCATCTTGATGCGGGTGATGCGCTCGCGCAGCCGGTTCATGGCCTTGGAGGCCACCGAGCGCCACATGGCATCCTCGCGCTGGCGGCGGATCGAGCCCACGTAGTCGTGGCCGGCGCGCACCGCCTCGAGCAGCTTGCCGATCTCTTCCGGCGGGTTTTGCAGGTCCGCGTCCAGGGTCACCACCACGTCGCCGCGGCACTGTTCGAAGCCGGCCATGATCGCCATGTGCTGGCCGGCGTTGGCGGCCAGCAGCACCACCCGGGTCACGTCGGGGCGGCGCTGGAACTGCTCGCGCAGCATGGCCGCGGAGCGGTCGCGGCTGCCGTCGTTGACGAAGATGATCTCGTAGGTGGCGTCGAGCTTGTCGAGGGCGGGGTAGAGGCGGTCGTAGAGGGACTGCAGGCCGGCTTCCTCGTTGTAGACCGGGATGACGACGGACAGCTCGGGATGGGCGTGGCTCATGGTTCGGCGGAAATGTCGGGAGGTGTTCAACGGGGCAGCAGGTCGGCCAGGGCGGCGACCACGCGATCCACGTCGCCATCGGCCATGGCCGGGAAGAGGGGCAGGGTGAGGATGCGGCGGCCCACGTCCTCGGCTACCGGGCAATCCCCTTCCTGCCAGCCGAGGCGGCGGTAGAGGGTGGTCAGGTGCAAGGCCGGGTAATGGACCCCGGTGCCGATGCCGCGCGTCTTGAGGGCCGCCATCAGGTCGGCCCGGTTGCAGCCCTGGGGTACCAGTACCTGGAACATGTGCCAGTTGGACTGGGCGAAGTCGGCCAGGGGGAGTTCCAGCACCCGCTCCAGGCCGGCGGCGGCCAAGGCGGCGAAGTAGCGCTGCGCCAGGGCGCGGCGGCGTGCGGTGAAGCCGTCCAGCTGTTTGAGCTGGCCCAGGCCCACGGCGGCGGCCACGTCGGTGAGGTTGCCCTTGTGGCCGGTCATGTCCACGTCCAGGGTGCCGTCGGGGAAGCGCTGCACGCCTTGCAGGCGCAGCCGCTCGACCCGGGCCGGGTCCACGTCCGGAGGCAGCACCAGGGCGCCGCCCTCGCAGGTGGTCAGGTTCTTGTTGGCGTGGAAGCTGAAGGAGACGAAACCCGAGCCGTCGCCGAAGGCCTGGCCGATCGGGGTGCCGTTCCAGTTGGCGCTCAGGGACTGGGCGGCGTCCTCGATCACCCGCAGGTTGTGGCGGGCGGCCAGGGCGTAGATGGCGTCCCGGTCCAGGGGCAGGCCGGCCAGGTCCACCGGGATGATGGCCTTGGTGCGCGGGGTAACGGCTGCCTCGAGCTTGCCCAGGTCGAGCATGCGGGTGGCCGGGTCGATGTCCACGAACACCGGCCGGGCACCGCGCTTGATCACCACATTGGCGGTGGCCGCCCAGGTCAGGGGGCTGGTGATGACTTCGTCACCATGGCCGATGCCGGCCAGTTCCAGGGCGATTTCCAGGGTCAGGGTGCCGGAGTTGAACACCTTGACCGGCCGGCCGCCGCACAGGGCGGAGAGTTCGGCCTCGAACTGCTGGCACTTGGGACCGGTGGTGATCCAGCCGGAGCGCAGCACGTCGGCCACGGCGGCGATGGTGGCCTCGTCGATGCTCGGCCGGGTGAAGGGGAGGAAATCCATGGAAAGACCTTGACGCTTCGATGCTTAGTGGGACCGGGCGACGAGCCAGACGCCGACGATGATGAAGCCGATGCCCATCAGCTTCTGGGTGACCAGTGGTTCTCCGAACCATTGCCAGGCGATGAAGGCGTTGATCACGTAGCCGATGGAAAGCATCGGGTAGGCGATCGACACCGGCACCCGGGACAGGGCCATGATCCACACCACCAGGCTGACGGCGTAGCAGGCCATGCCGCCCATGATGTGGGGCTCGAAGGCGAGCTTGAGTCCCACGGGCAGGACGTTTTGCAACTGGAAGTCGAAATGGCCGACGGCGTTGGTGCCGGCCTTGAGCAGCAATTGGGCGGCGGCGTTGAGCAGCACGCCGGTGAGGATGAGGGCGAAACTGATGGCAGTCATGAGGCGGTGGAAAAGTCAGGCGGGCAGGTTCAGGGCTGGGGCTTGCGCACGATCACCCGGCGGGAATCCCGGGCCAGCACTTCCATGGGTACGCCCTGGGCTTGCAACTGCTCGAAGGCGTCCGGCGGAAGCAGGGCGAAGGCCTTCTGGTCGGCCTCCCAGCGCTTGACGAAGTCGGCGATGGTGGGCAGGAATTTCTCCGGTTCCTGCTGGATGCCGAAGTCGAGCTCGTCCTTGTACTGCACCATGGTGGTGGTGCGCTTGAGATAGGGCTGCAGGGTCTGGTCGTAGGTGTTGACGCTGTAGAAGGGCAGGCTGTCGTCCATGTAGGGCTTGACCTTCTGCACGATGTCCCATGCTGACATGGATTCGCGCTGGGTCTCGTGGCCGGTCAGGGTCAGCTGGGCGCAGATCAGGCCCCCCAGGGCGACCACCATGGTGGCCAGGGTTTTGCGCTCGCGCTGGAAGAGGATGAAGCCGACGATGGCACCCACGGTCAGGGCGAGGGCGGCGCCGATCAGCCACGGCTGGTAGGCGGGCACGTCCGGGTTGTCGTTGCGGATCGATTCCAGGTTGGGCACCCACAGGGCGGCGCCGACGTAGATCAGCCCGAACAGGATCACCGGCACCATGTGCCAGCGCAGGGTGCGTCCCGCGTCCCGGTCGATGGCCCGGCCCACCAGCACGGCGCCGGCGGGGAAGAGGGGGATGATGTAGGAGATCAGTTTGGAGTGGGAGGCGGAGAAGAAGCCGAAGATCACCACCGCCCAGATCAGCAGGAAACGGTCGGCGCGGAACTCGCCGCGGACCCGGGTGGGGGTGCGCACGGTCTTCCAGCATTCGGCCAGGAACAGGGTGACCCAGGGCATGAAGCCTACCAGCAGCACCGGGATGAAGTACCAGCCGGGCTGGTAGCGGCCGTGGACCTTGGTGAGGAAGCGCTCGAAGTGCTCGTGGATGAAGAAGAAATGGAAGAATTCCGGGTTCTTCAGGCTGACGATGACGAACCAGGGCACGGTCACCAGCAGCAGCAGGGCCAGGCCGGAGAACCAGCGCATGCGCAACCAGAAGCCGAACTCGCGCTGCACCAATGAATAGAGCACCAGGGCGGCACCGGGCAGCACCAGACCAATCAGTCCCTTGGACAGCACGGCCAGGCCCAGGGCGACCCAGGCCAGCCAAAGCCAGTTGCGTTCGATGGCGTTGTCGATGCCCGGGCGCCGACTCAGGGCGAAGGCGAACACCGCCAGGTTGAGGAAGAAGCACACCCCCATGTCCAGGGACAGCACATGGGCGAGCACTACATACAGGATGCTGCCGGTCAGGGCCGCCGCGCCGAGGAAGCCGGCCCGGGCGCCGAACAGGCGGGCGCCGGTGAGCCAGACCGCCAGGATGCCGAGCAGTCCGGTGAGGGCCGGCCACAGGCGGGCGGACCAGTTGTGCTCGCCGAACAGCTCATAGGACGCGGCGGTAGCCCAGTATTGCAGGGCCGGTTTTTCGAAGTACTTGAGGTCGTTCAGGCGTGGGGTGACCCAGTCGCCGCTGGCCACCATTTCCCGGGGGATCTCGGCGTAGCGGCCTTCGTCGGGCCGGACCAGCTTGCGGTATTCCAGGTTGCTGAACCAGACCACCACCACGATGAGGAGAAAGAGGAAGAGGGAGCGTCGGCTGCGGAATTCCATTGTTTTTTATGGGCGATGAGCGGGCAGGGCGCGGGTGGCGGGACGGCAGGAGCCGTTCAGGGCAGGAGCAGGGCGCAGGCGACCTTGCGGTCCTCGGCGGCCAGGATGTTGTAGGTGCGGCAGGCGGCCTGGGCATCCATCACCTCCAGGCCGCGCCGGGCGGCGAGCAGGGATTGGGTCAGGCGCGGATGGGGAAAGCGCAGGGCGTTGCCGGTGCCGAGAATGACGATCTCGGCGTCGGTGGCGGCGAGCAGCTCGAAATCCTCGGCGGTCAGGGCGTCGAAGTCATGGCCGGTCCAGCCCGGGGTGAGGCGGGTGGGGGTGACCAGGACGTTGTTTTCGTGGCGTATTCCATTGACCAGCACGTAGCCCTCGCCGTACCCGGAGAAGGTGTAGAGACCGTCGGTTTTGGAGAGGTGGAGCTTCATCGGTGCCGGGGATGTCCGTTGCGATGCACAACGCGTTAAGAAAGGGTAGGATTATAGGCTTTCCCGACAAGTTAGGCCGGGCCGTTTTTGCAGGGTGCGCATCCGTGCGATGCGATCCCGCCGGGATGGCTCAGGGGGCGCCGCGGGCGGCCCCGTCCGGCCGCCAAAGCCATGAGTGATCTTTCAAGCCCTTCCGGCACGCTTACCGAATCTTTTTCCGACGCCAACGACGCGCCCACTGCCATGCAACCGATCCTGAAATCCGCCAAGCTCGCCAACGTCTGCTACGACATCCGTGGACCGGTGCTGGCCCGAGCTAAGCAGATGGAGGAAGAGGGGCAGAAGATCATCAAGCTCAACATCGGCAACCTGGCCTCCTTCGGCTTCGACGCGCCCGAGGAAATCCAGCAGGACATGATCCGCAACCTGCCCAATTCGGCGGGCTACTCCGACTCCAAGGGCATCTTCTCCGCCCGCAAGGCGATCATGCACTACACCCAGGAGAAGAAGGTCAAGGGCGTGGGGCTGGAGGACATCTACATCGGCAACGGCGTGTCCGAGTTGATCGTGATGGCCATGAACGCCCTGCTCAACCACGGCGACGAGGTGCTGGTGCCGGCGCCCGACTATCCGCTGTGGACCGCCGCCGTGAGCCTGTCCGGCGGTACGCCGCGCCATTACATCTGCGACGAGGGCGCCGGCTGGCTGCCCGACCTGGACGACATCCGCAGCAAGATCACCGACAACACCCGGGCCATCGTCCTGATCAACCCGAACAACCCGACCGGGGCCCTGTACCCGGACGACCTGCTGCGCGAGATCGTCGAGATCGCCCGCCAGCACCAGCTGATCATCTACGCCGACGAGGTGTACGACAAGGTGCTCTACGACGGGGTGACCCACACCTCGATCGGCTCCCTGTCCGAGGACGTGCTGACCATCACCTTCAACGGACTGTCCAAGAACTACCGGTCCTGTGGCTACCGGGCCGGCTGGATGGTGGTGTCCGGCGACAAGCGCCACGCCCAGGATTACATCGAGGGCCTCAACATGCTGGCCTCGATGCGCTTGTGCGCCAACGTGCCGGGCCAGTTCGCCATCCAGACCGCCCTGGGCGGTTACCAGAGCATCAACGACCTGGTGGCCCCGGGCGGCCGCATGCGCCGCCAGCGCGACCTGGCCCATGAGCTGATCACCTCGATCCCCGGGGTGAGCTGCGTCAAGCCCAAGGCCACGCTCTACATGTTCCCGCGCCTCGATCCCAAGATGTACCCGATCGCCGACGACCAGCAGTTCATCTGCGAACTGCTGGAAGCCGAAAAGGTGTTGCTGGTGCAGGGCACCGGCTTCAACTGGGGCCATCCGGACCACTTCCGGCTGGTCTTCCTGCCGCACGAGGACGATCTGCGCGAGGCCGTCGGCCGCATCGCACGCTTCCTCGACGGCTACCGCAAGCGTCACGGCCACGCCTGAGGCCGCTTACTAGAACGATTCCTTTCACCTACAAGTAAGAGTCTATGAAACCCATCAATGTCGGCCTTTTGGGCATCGGTACCGTCGGGGGCGGTACGTTCACCGTTCTGCAGCGCAACGCCGAGGAGATTACCCGCCGCGCGGGGCGTCCCATTCAGATTACGGTGGTGGCCGACAAGGACGTTGCCCGGGCCCAGTCGGTCACCGGCGGCGCCTGCAAGGTGGTGGACGACGCCTTCGCGGTGGTCACCGATCCCAGCGTCGACATCGTGGTGGAACTCATCGGCGGCTACGGCATAGCCAAGGAGCTGGTGCTCAAGGCCATCGAAAACGGTAAGCACGTGGTCACCGCCAACAAAGCGCTGCTGGCCGTCCATGGCAACGAAATCTTCGCCAAGGCCCGTGAAAAGGGCGTCATGGTGGCCTTCGAGGCCGCCGTGGCCGGGGGCATCCCCATCATCAAGGCGGTGCGCGAAGGCCTGACCGCCAACCGCATCCAGTGGATCGCCGGCATCATCAACGGCACCACCAACTTCATCCTGTCCGAGATGCGCGACAAGGGCCTGTCCTTCGAGACGGTGCTCAAGGAAGCCCAGCGTCTGGGCTACGCTGAAGCCGATCCCACCTTCGACGTGGAAGGGGTGGACGCGGCCCACAAGGTCACCATCCTGTCCTCCCTGGCCTTCGGCATCCCGGTCCAGTTCGACAAGGCCCACGTGGAAGGCATTTCCAAGCTCGACGCCACCGATATCCGTTACGCCGAGCAACTGGGCTACCGCATCAAGCTGCTGGGCATCACCCGGCGCCGCGCCGAGGGCATAGAACTGCGCGTCCATCCGACCCTGGTGCCGGCCAAGCGCCTGATCGCCAACGTCGAAGGCGCCATGAACGCCGTCCTGGTCCAGGGCGATGCCGTGGGCGCCACCCTGTACTACGGCAAGGGTGCCGGCGCCGAGCCGACCGCCAGTGCCGTGATCGCCGATCTAGTGGACGTGACCCGCCTCGCCACTGCCGATCCGGAAAACCGGGTGCCGCACCTGGCCTTCCAGCCCGACCAACTGGCCGATCTGCCGGTGCTGCCGATCACCGAGGTGGAGACTGCCTACTACCTGCGCATGCGGGTGGAAGACAAGCCGGGCGTGCTGGCCGACATCACCCGCATCCTGGCCGACGAAGGCATCTCCATCGACGCCATGCTGCAGCGCGAGCCGGACGAGGGCGAGGCCCAGACCGACATCATCATCCTGACCCACGTCTGCGTCGAAAAGAAGGCCGACGCGGCAATCGCCAAGGTCGAAGCCCTGCCCGTGGTCCAGGGCAAGGTCACCCGCCTGCGCCTGGAAAACCTCCAGTAACGCCAGACGGGGCTCCCCGGCAACGAAAAAGCCTGCGACACTGTTCGCAGGCTTTTTCGTTTGGAGAGGCGCCATGGGAATCCTGAATCCGGCCCGCCGCCGCGTGCTGGCGGGCTGTGCGGTTTGTACCGGGCTGGCCATGTTGTCGGCCTGCACCAGCGTCGGGCTGTACACCGGGGCGGCTGGTACCCAGGAAGATGCGCGAGAAGTGGTACGCCTAGTCTACGGCCAGGGTAGCCCCGCCGAGATCCAGGTGCTGCCTTACGAGGGGGGCGATCTGAGCAAGGCCGTGCAGCGCCTGCGCGACCGTTACCCGCGCCTGCAACCCTGGTACGCCCAGGGTGTGATCGGCAATACCTCGGGAGGCTTCGTCGCTGTCCGGGATGTCCGCCGGCGCAGCGAGGTGAGCGAGCTGGTGCGGGCCGAGAATCGGGACCGGGCGTTGCTCTACGTGCGGGGCTCGGTGGAGGTCGGCCATGGTACCGACGACCTCGAATCCTGGCTGCCCTACGAGCGGGAGAGCTTCGGCACCGAATGGATCGAGCAGTCGCCCGCCGGCTGGTGGTTCCTGGGCAAGGACCGGCAATGGCACGAGAAGACAACCTCGGCCCGCGTACCGCCGGCCCGTGAGCCGGGTCGCAGCGACAGCCGTTTCATCTGGTGAGTGTTTTCGTGCTGGGGCCGGTACGGACGCCACGAGCTACCAGCATGGGCGGGTGCCAGATGGCGCCTCGGCTTTTCAGCGGTTTTGCCGCACGTTTGCACTTTTGCGCCCTAACCGCCCCGTTTGTAGTAGTCGTCTTCCTGCGTCTTACCTGTTACGGGGCTTTGCTTGGGGTGTTGCTGCATTCCAGGAAATTCGCCGGGCACCGCTTGCCGTGCCCATGGAGAGGCATGTCAGGCATCAAGGCCGAAGTGGCCGGTGCGGTCGGCTGGGACTGGTAGACGGCGAGGTGGTGCCCCCGGGACTCTGCGGAGGGGAGGGGGTTGCCCGTGGGTGCTGGGGGAAAACGTGCGACTGGAGGGGGCTTGGCGGCGATTCCGCAATCGGGATGCGAAGCGGAATTTTCCGCGTCATGCCATTGTCGAACGGCCAACCAAGGTGCATGAACCTAAAACGGCCCGGCACAAAAGCGAAAGGGGTTGCACCGAAGTGCAACCCCTTGTTTTGTTTGGCTCCCCGACCTGGGCTCGAACCAGGGACACACGGATTAACAGTCCGTTGCTCTACCGACTGAGCTATCGGGGAATCGCGTTGATGCAGTTTGTTGCTGCGTCGTTGCGAGAGCCCGAATAATAGAGATGCACCGTACCCAAGTCAACACTTTTCTTGCGAGAATGTCGTTTATGGATGAAAACCTCGTTTATTCCAAGACTTCCGCAGGCGA
The DNA here is from genome assembly GCF_021287045.1 of Oryzomicrobium sp. Lineage (GTDB taxonomy): Bacteria > Pseudomonadota > Gammaproteobacteria > Burkholderiales > Rhodocyclaceae > Oryzomicrobium. The sequence goes on from NZ_JAJTBG010000004.1 coordinate 169,634, forward strand.
AGAGGCGGTGCGGCAGCGGACCCGGGTGGTCCAGCGCAATCTCCGCATGGTCCTTATCCTGGTGGACGGCAAGACCACGGCCGGAGAATTGTCGGCCAAGGTGGGCAATCCCCAGTTGGTCGAGCAGTCGTTGCGCGAACTGGAAGAAGATGGCTTTATCGCTCCGGCGGACGAGGCGGCCTCGAAATGGGCGCGCAGCTTTGCCAATCTTTACCAGTCGGCAAAACCGGGGACGCCCGAACGGCCCATCCAGAATCCCAGCACCCTGACGGTGCCGGAGGTTTCTTATTTCCACGGGCCGAGCAGCCGCCCGGGGATGGTGGATGAGGTTGAGGAAGAGGAGGGCGAGCAGCGACAGGCAACCGCCGCTCCGCCAGAGGCAGCCCCGGCAGCACTGCCCGCCGGCCCTGGCCTGTTCTCTCGTTTGGGCGCCACATTCCGCAGCCGGAAGATTGGGCGATCCAGCAAAAAGGGGCCGAATAAGTTGCTGTTTGGCCTTGTGGCCGTCGTACTGCTAGTGATCGGCCTGTATGCATCGCTGCCGCAGCAGCGCTACCGGCACGAGCTGGAAGCGGGACTGACGGCAGCTCTGGACAGCCCGGTGAGCGTGGAGCGGCTCGGATTTGGCTGGGCCGGGCAGCCGGCCTTGCTGGCGAAGGTCAGCAAGGTGGGCGATGGGACCATCAGCCTGGGCGAGGTGGCCCTGGTGCCGCGTTGGGGCAGCCTGTGGTCGGAGCGCCCTGGCTGGCGGCGCATCGAGGTCAATGGCGCGCAATTGCCGCTGGCGGCGGTCGCCGGCCTGCCGACGGTCGCCGAGCGCCTTGGCGCTTCGGGCGAACCGGCCCGGGTCGTGCTACGGGATGCACTGCTGACGCTCGGCCCTTTGGCGGTCGCCGGCCGTTGGCGTGCCGAGTCGGCCGGTGGCGAATCGGTGCAACTGGATAGCGACGATGGCACCTTGCACGCCACCGTGAGCCGGCGGGCCGATGGCGTGGCCGTCAGCTGGCGGGGCCTGGGGTGGAACCCATCTGGCGGTAGCCGTTGGGCCGTGGATCAAGTGGAAGGCGAGGCGCTGGTCGAGCCGGCAACGGGCGACGCCGTTGCCCTGCAGTTGCGCAAGGTCGAAGCCCTGGCCCTGGATGGCCGCTGGCAAGGCGAGGCGCGCCTGGAGGTGCGCGGTGGGCGCATCGCGCTGGAGGGGCGCGCCGCCCTCAAATTCGTGGCCGGGAACCGGCTCGCGTCCCTTGGATTGGTGCCGGTGAAGATTCAGGGGCCTTGCTCCGCCGAGCTGGCGGTGCGCGCCCAAGGGAAGGATTGGGACGCGCTGCTGGCCGGGATGGCTTTCGAGGGGCCGGTCACCGTTGGCAAGGGGGAGCTCACCGGTATCGACCTGCTCCAGTCAGTTCGGGAAGGAGGTGCCAGTCTGACCCGGGGCGGCGTCACCAGCTTCGACAATCTGACCGGCCGCATCCGCCGCGATGGCCGCGGTACGGCGCTGACCGGATTGACCTTGCAGTCGGGGCTGATCGGCGCCAGCGGCCGGGTGGCCGCAGACGGCAACGGCCGGCTCGACGGCCTGTTCGACGTGCAGTTGCGAGGCACCGCCAATCAGTTGCGCGCCCAGCTGGCCTTGACGGGCACGGCGGCCGATCCCCAGCTGCGCCGCCTGAGATAAACAGTCGGTAGACAGCAGGGAAGGGCGCAGCGGTTGCCAAACGAAAAACGCTCCCGAAGGAGCGTTTTTCGTTACGGCGTTGCGCCAGTAAAGACTTAGCCCTTCAGCACTTGGGCGATGCCATCGGCCACGTAGTCGATGTTCTTGGCGTTGAGGGCGGCCAGACAGATACGACCGGTGGACACGGCGTAGATGCCGAAGTCCTTCTGCAGGCTGTCCACCTGGGCGGCGGTCAGGCCGGTGTAGGAGAACATGCCGCGCTGCTTCACCACGAAGGAGAAGTCCTGCTGCACACCCTTGGCGGCCAGCTTTTCCACCAGGCCGGTGCGCATGGCGCGGATGCGGTCACGCATGCCGGCCAGCTCGGCTTCCCACTGGCCGCGCAGCTCGGGGCTGCCCAGCACCGCGGCGACGATGGCGGCGCCGTGGATCTGCGGGTTGGAGTAGTTGGTGCGGATCACGCGCTTGAGCTGGGACAGGACCCGAGCGGATTCTTCCTTGCCGGCGGTGACGATGGACAGGGCACCGACGCGCTCACCGTACAGGGAGAAGCTCTTCGAGAAGGAGCTGGAAACGAAGAACTGCAGGCCCGAGGCGGAGAACAGGCGGACTGCCACGGCGTCCTGGTCGATGCCTTCGGCAAAGCCCTGGTAGGCCATGTCGAGGAAGGGCACCAGGCCCTTTTCACGGCAGACTTCGACCACTTCGGCCCATTGGGCGTCGGACAGGTCGGCACCGGTGGGGTTGTGGCAGCAGGCGTGCAGGACGATCACCGAGCCGGCGGGCAGGGTGAGCAGCTTGGCCTTCATGCCGTCGAAGTTCACGCCGCGGGTGGCCGCGTCGTAGTACGGGTAGGTGTCCACCGGGAAGCCGGCGGCCTCGAACAGGGCGCGGTGGTTTTCCCAGGAGGGGTCGCTGATGTAGATCGTGGCGCCGGGGTTGAGGCGCTTCAGGAAGTCGCCACCGATGCGCAGGGCGCCGGTACCGCCGATGCCCTGGGCGGTGACCACGCGGCCGGCGGCCAGCAGGTCGGAGCCGGCACCGAAGAGCAGGTTCTGCACGGCCTGGGTGTAATTGGCCGGGCCTTCGATGGGCTGGTAGCCACGGGGCGGGGCCGCTTCGAGGCGGGCTTTTTCAGCGGCCTTGACGGCGGCCAGCAGCGGAATCTTGCCGTTGTCGTCGTAGTACACGCCAACGCCCAGGTTGACCTTGGTGGTACGGGTGTCAGCGTTGAAGGATTCGGTCAGTCCGAGAATCGGATCCCGAGGGGCCATCTCGACGGCGGCAAAGATCGAGGAAGTCATAGGTGCTCCAGAAAGCTCCAAAGAAAGGACAACAGGGGTGGGCAGGAACGCAACCGGGAAGCCCGGCCACTAAACCCCTAGAATAGACGGAATCCCCCCGGAAAACCCGGGGCGCAATTCCACCGCGCCCGTTTTTGAAAAACACAAAATCTTAACATGGCTGAAATCGCAAAACTCGCCGATCACCGCCCGGAGGCGGGCACCCAGGTGGTGACCTATCCCGGCAGCCCCTACCGTCTGCACCAGCCGTTTCCGCCGGCCGGCGACCAGCCGGCGGCGATCCGCCAACTGGTCGAGGGGCTGGAGGACGGCCTGTCGTTCCAGACCCTGCTCGGGGTGACCGGGTCGGGCAAGACCTACACCATGGCCAACGTGATCGCCCGTACCGGCCGGCCGGCCCTGGTGCTGGCGCCGAACAAGACCCTGGCGGCCCAGCTCTACGCCGAGATGAAGGAGTTCTTTCCGGAAAACGCGGTGGAGTATTTCGTTTCGTACTACGACTACTACCAGCCGGAAGCTTACGTGCCGTCCCGGGACCTGTTCATCGAGAAGGACTCGTCGATCAACGAGCACATCGAGCAGATGCGCCTGTCGGCCACCAAGTCGCTGCTGGAACGGCGCGACGTGGTGATCGTGGCCACCGTGTCGTGCATCTACGGCATCGGCGACAAGGACGACTACCACACCATGATCCTGCACGTCCGCAAGGGCGACAAGATCGGCCAGCGCGACATCATCGAGCGCCTGGCCACCATGCAGTACACCCGCAACGAGATCGATTTCCGCCGCGGCACCTTCCGCGTCAGGGGCGACGTGATCGACATCTTCCCGGCCGAACATGCCGAACACGCCATCCGTATCAGCTTGTTCGACGACGAGGTGGACGGGCTGACGGTGTTCGATCCCCTGACCGGGCAGATTCTGCACAAGCTGCCGCGCTTTACTGTATATCCATCCAGTCATTACGTGACGCCCCGGGCTACGGTGCTGCGGGCGGTGGAGGCAATCAAGGCCGAGTTGCGCGAGCGCAGCCAGTATTTCCTCTCCACCGGCAAGCTGGTAGAGGCCCAGCGCATCGAGCAGCGCACCAAGTTCGACCTGGAAATGCTCAACGAGCTGGGCTTCTGCAAGGGCATCGAGAACTACTCCCGCCATCTTTCCGGGCGCAAGGCCGGCGAGCCGCCGCCGACCCTGATCGACTACCTGGCGCCGGACGCCCTGATGTTCATCGACGAATCCCACGTGGCCATCGGCCAGGTGGGCGCCATGTACAAGGGCGACCGCTCGCGCAAGGAAAACCTGGTGGAGTACGGCTTCCGCCTGCCCTCGGCCATGGACAACCGGCCCCTCAAGTTCGACGAGTTCGAGGCCATGATGCGCCAGACCGTCTTCGTCTCGGCGACGCCCTCGGACTACGAGGCGACCCACGCCGGCCAGGTGGTGGAGCAGGTGGTGCGTCCCACGGGCCTGGTGGACCCGGAGGTGATCGTGCGCCCGGCCATGACCCAGGTGGACGACGTGCTGTCGGAAATCCGCAAGCGCATCGCCCGGGAAGAGCGGGTGCTGGTGACCACCCTGACCAAGCGCATGGCCGAGGATCTGACCGATTACCTGGGCGAGCATGGCGTCAAGGTGCGCTACCTGCATTCGGACATCGATACGGTGGAGCGGGTCGAGATCATCCGCGACTTGCGCCTGGGTGAATTCGACGTGCTGGTGGGGATCAACCTGCTGCGCGAGGGCCTGGACATCCCGGAAGTGTCCCTGGTGGCGATTCTGGATGCCGATAAGGAAGGCTTCCTGCGCTCCGAGCGCTCCCTCATCCAGACCATCGGCCGGGCGGCGCGCAACCTCAACGGTACCGCCATCCTCTACGCCGACAGGATCACCGACTCGATGCGCCGCGCCATGGACGAAACTGCCCGACGCCGGGAAAAGCAGGTGGCCTTCAACACCGCCCACGGCATCACGCCGAAGGGGGTGACCAAGCGCATCAAGGACATCATCGACGGCATCTACGATGCCGATGCCGCCCAGGAAACCCGCAAGGCGGCCCAGGAGCGGGCCCGCTACGCGGCCCTGGACGAAAAGGATTTGGCCAAGGAAATCAAGCGCCTGGAGAAAGCCATGCTCGAACACGCCAAGAACCTGGAGTTCGAAAAGGCTGCCGCCGCCCGGGACGAATTGTTCAAGCTCAAGGAGCGGGCATTTGGGGCTGCGGTGCACGACGAGGAGTGATGCGTTTTCACGGCGCCAATGAGGCGGCGGGGACGAAATCCGAATCGATGTAAAACATCAATTTCAATAATTTCAATAGCGCCGGATTAAATAAGCGGGGCGTATGAAACCCCTTTATTTACATTTGCTTGTATTTCTTTGATGCAATGCAAATTGCACAAACCCGACCTGGGTGGCATCCTACAATGGAAAAATAAGCGAGTGATTCGAATGACGCGCTTGCACGTCCCGGCCGCTGTGGCTGGTGGTTCGTGTTTCGTGCAACGCATTGAATGGCAAGGTGTTTATGAAAATACTATTCGTTTGCATGGGGAATATCTGCCGTTCCCCGACCGCTGAGGGCGTATTTCGCCACTTTGTCACCAAGGCCGGATTGGCCGATCTGATCGAAATCGATTCTGCCGGCACCCACGGCTATCACGTCGGCGAGGCGCCCGATTCCCGAACCCAGCGCGCGGCGGCGACCCGGGGCTACGATCTGTCCAGCCTGCGGGCCCGCAAGGTGGCGCCGGCGGACATGGATTATTTCGACCTGATCCTGGCCATGGACCGCTCGAACCTGGACAACCTGCGGCGGCTCTGCCCGCCGGAGCGCCAGCACCGGCTCAAGCTGTTCATGCAGTACGCCCGCCAGTTCGACGATTCTGAGGTGCCGGACCCCTACTACGGGCTGGGCCACGGCTTCGATCTGGTCCTCGACATGGTCGAGGATGCTTCCCAGGGATTGCTGGCCTCGATTTGCCGCGAACTGGGCAAGGAGCATATGCTGTCCCCCAAGGAAGAGCAACAGGCCGGCGGCAAGCCCCAGGAGTCGGGCGCCGGCGTGGATCTGCAACTGCCGACGCTGCAGATTCCCCCGCTTGGGGCCAAGGCCCTGCACTGAGCCTTTCGGGCTGCTGAACCCCTAAACCCGTATCGACGAAAACGAAATAACCAAAGACAAAGGGAGCCGCAAGGCTCCCTTTGTCTTTGGGTGGCGCCCCGGGAAGGGGCGCCTGGATAGTGCTTAGTGCTGCTCGCCGGCGGGACGGGTTTCCACCATCACCAGGGGCTCGGAGCTGGTCGCCTGCTGCGGCCGACGCACCGCACGGCCGCGGGGGGCGGCCGGTTCGGGCGTGAAGGCGGGCGCGTTGCCGGACTGGGTCTCGATCATTTCCAGCCCGGAACTGGCCAGGACTTCTTCCAGCTTCGGCGCGGCCGGGGCCGGCACCACCACCGGGGCGGGCGTGGCCGGAGGCGCCAGGGGGGCAGGCGCGGCAGCGGCCACGGGTTCCGCGACGGGCGCGGCAACCGGAGCAGCTTCCACCGGCTCGGCAGGCTGCGTAGCAGGGGCAGCCTCGGTGGCAACCGGAGCCGACGCTTCGACCTGGACCGGCTCGTTGATCGCCGCAGGGGCGGGGGCTTCGACGGCCTGGGGTACGGCAGCAGCTTCTTGGGCCGGGGCGGGAGCGGCTTCGACCACCGGGGCAGCGACTTGAGGCGCCGGGGTTGCGGCAGCGGGGATGGTCACGATGACAGGCTCGGCATTTTCGGCCGGCAGGTCGGCCGCAGCCGCTTCCTGGGCCGCGGTTTCACCGGCGGCTTCCTGAGGACGGCGCTCGCCGCGTTCGCGACGGCCACCACGGCGGCCACGGCGGCGGCCGCCTTCCTCAGCACCGGCTTCGGGGGCTTCACCAGCCTGGGCCTCGCCAGCGGGAACGGCTTCAGCAGCAGCGGCCACGGCAGCTTCAGCGGCGGCGCCGGTCAGCAGGGTTTCGGTTTCGGCCACGGCTTCGGCCTGAGGCTTGGCTGCGCGTTCGCCCCGCTCGCGGCGGCCTTCGCCACGCTCACGGCGCTCGCTGCGCTCCGGACGTTCCTGGCGTTCGCCCTGCTGGGCGGCCTGGGTTTCCTCCGCGCCTTGCGGGGCACGCTCGCGGCGGCCTTCGCCACGGCTGCGGCGGGTTTCACCGGCTTCGCGCGGTTCCCGTGCTTCCCGAGGCTCGCGGCCTTCGCGGGGCTGCTGGGCGGGACGGGCTTCCTGGTTACGGCCGCGGCCCTGGCTTTCACCACGTTCGCCACGACCTTCCCGGGCTTCGCTGGGGCGGGTTTCGCCACGCTCGCTGCGTTCGCCGCGGCGGCCACGGCCTTCACCGCGTTCGCCATTGCGCCGGCCTTCGCCGCGACCTTCGCGCTGGCCGTTACGGCCGCGGGGTGCGGGGGCGGCCGGGGCGGCCTTCTCTTCGGGGCGGTTGCCGCTGAACCAGCCGAGGATGCGGGCGATGATGCCCGGCTCGCCTGCCTTGGCGGGCGTCTCGGCGGCCTTTTCGGCGACCACCGGAGCGGGTTGCTCCGGGGTCAGGTTCTTGATGGCGGCTTCCTGGCGCACCGGCTTTGCGCTGGCTTCGGTGGCCAGGGCCACTTCGTCGGCGGGCGCGTTGACCATTCGGTAGGACGGGGCGCGCACTTCTTCCTGGTTCAGGTCGTCGTGGCGCAGGCGGATGATTTCGTGAGCCGGGGTCTCCAGGTGCTTGTTGGGAATGAGCAGGATGGTGACCTTGTGGCGGAATTCGATCGCCTGGATGTCGTTGCGCTTTTCGTTGAGCAGGAAGGTGCCCACGTCCACCGGCACCTGGCAGTGCACGGCGCCCGTGTTTTCCTTCATCGCCTCTTCTTCGAGGATGCGCAGGATGTGCAGGGCGGCGGACTCGGTGGAGCGGATGTGGCCGGTGCCGTTGCAGCGCGGGCAGGGGATGTAGCTTGTTTCGGCCAGAGCGGGGCGCAGGCGCTGGCGAGACAGCTCCATTAGGCCGAAGCGGCTGATCTTGCCCATCTGCACTCGGGCGCGGTCGTAGCGCAGCGCGTCGCGCAGGCGGTTTTCCACCTCGCGCTGGTTGCGCTGGTTTTCCATGTCGATGAAGTCGATGACGATCAGGCCGCCCAGGTCGCGCAGGCGCAGCTGGCGGGCCAGTTCTTCGGCCGCTTCCAGGTTGGTGCGGAAGGCGGTGTCTTCGATGTCCTGGCCGCGGGTGGCGCGGCCGGAGTTCACGTCCACGGCCACCAGGGCTTCGGTGTGGTCGATCACGATGGCGCCGCCGGAGGGCAGGTTCACCTGCCGGCCGAAGGCGGTTTCGATCTGGTGCTCGATCTGGAAGCGGGAGAAGAGGGGAACGTCGTCCCGGTAGCGCTTGACCCGGCTGACGTTGGCGGGCATCACCGTGCCCATGAAGGCCTGGGCCTGCTCGAAGATCTCGTCGGTGTCGATGAGGATCTCGCCGATGTCCGGCTGGAAGTAGTCGCGGATGGCGCGGATGACCAGGCTGCCTTCCTGATAGATCAGCAGCGGGCCCTTCTGTTCGGAGGAGACGCCTTCGATGGCGGTCCACAGTTGCAGCAGGTAGTTCAGGTCCCACTGCAGCTCTTCGGCGCTGCGGCCGATGGCGGCGGTGCGGGCAATCAGGCTCATGCCGCCGGGGACTTCGATCTGGTCCATTATCTCGCGCAGCTCGGCGCGTTCGTCACCCTCGACCCGGCGGGAAACGCCGCCGCCACGGGGGTTGTTGGGCATCAGGACCAGATAGCGGCCGGCCAGGCTGACGTAGGTGGTCAGGGCGGCGCCCTTGTTGCCGCGCTCATCCTTGTCGACCTGAACGATCAACTCCTGGCCTTCGCGCAGGGCGTCCTGGATGCGGGCCTTGCTGACCTCGACGCCGGCCTGGAAATAGGCGCGGGAGACCTCCTTGAACGGCAGGAAGCCGTGGCGGTCGGCGCCGTAATCGACGAACGCCGCTTCCAGCGACGGTTCGATCCGGGTGATGACCCCCTTGTAGATGTTGCTCTTGCGTTGTTCCTTCGCGGCCGATTCGATGTCGAGGTCGATCAGCTTCTGACCATCGACGATCGCGACACGGAGTTCCTCGGCCTGTGTCGCATTGAAAAGCATTCGCTTCATTGTGGGCTCCCGCGCGCCGGCACGGACAGCCTCCCACTGCAGGGCAGCGAGGCGATTAGTTGTGCGGTTTCCTGTTGTGCATGAAGGGCCGTGAGAGCAACTAATATCCTGAAAATCGCTGGGGGTTTTGGGTAGCGTTGATGGGTCGGTAGGTGTTTTACCGGGTTTCAGCCAGAGGCGCCGTTGTGGGGCGTGCCGGGGAAACCGCTACTGTTCTGCATGGGCGGCTGAACGTGCGTTGCAGGCTGTAATGCTTGAGGCGCGCAAATCCAGTACCATCGCTGCTTTTTGGTGAGCGACATTAACCGTACGATTCGCGTTGGTCCGATCTTGCGCAGGTTCGCGCAAGCGAGGCGTCTGTGGCTGGCCACGGGTGTATTCCGATGCGTTGGAACGGGTCCGTTCGGTCTTACAGCGCAGCGCCCCTTTCAGGCCGGGACGTAAATCGCAGGAAGTATATATCCAAAAATGCCCGAGATTCAAAAAAGCGCGGTGAACCGCGTCGTTATCGACAACGACGATGCGGGGCAGCGCCTGGACAACTACCTGGTACGGGTGTGCAAGGGGGTGCCGAAAAGCCACGTCTACCGCATCCTGCGCAGCGGCGAGGTGCGGGTGAACAGCGGCCGGGTCGATGCCGCCTACCGGCTCCAGGCTGGCGACACGGTGCGCATCCCCCCCATCCGCCTGGCGGAAAAGCCGCCGGCCACCGCCACCGCCGAGGCCGGCATGCTGCGCGCCGACCTGCCGGTGGTCTATGAGGACGACACCTTCCTGGCCATCAACAAGCCGGCCGGGATCGCGGTGCACGGCGGCAGCGGCCTTTCCTTCGGGGTCATCGAGGCCCTGCGCCGCCAGCGCCCCCAGGCCCGCTTCCTCGAACTGGCCCACCGCCTCGACCGGGAAACCTCGGGGCTGCTGCTGATCGGCAAGAAGCGCTCGGCCCTGACCGCCCTGCACGACCTGTTCCGCCACCACCGGGCCGACAAGCGCTACCTTGCCCTGGCCAAGGGGCGCATCGAAAAGCCGGTGACCCACGTCCAGGCAGCCCTGCACAAGTATCTGACCGAAGAAGGGGAGCGGCGCGTCTCGGTGCACGATGACGGCAAGGCTTCCCACAGCATCTTCCGCCTGGTGGCCCGCTGGCAGAGCGCCTCCCTGGTGGAGGCCCAGATCAAGACCGGGCGCACCCACCAGATCCGGGTGCACCTCGACCACTTGGGCCATCCCATCCTGGGGGACGAGAAGTACGGCGATTTCGCCCTGAACAAGGCCCTGGCCAAGGAGGGGCTGAAGCGCATGTTCCTCCACGCCTGGCGGCTTACCTTTCCCCATCCCCTCACCGGGGAGCGGATCAGCCTCGAGGCGCCGCTGCCCGACGACCTCCACGCCTACCTCGGCCGCCTGTCGGCCCGGGAGCAACAAGATTATGGCGAAGCAATTTGATCTGATCGTTTTCGACTGGGACGGCACCCTGATGGATTCGGCGGCGGCCATCGTCACCGCCATCCAGGACGCCAGCCGCGACCTGGGGCTGACCGTGCCCTCCGACCGGCAGGCCCGCTACGTGATCGGCCTGGGCCTGGCCGACGCCCTGCACCACGCCGTGCCGGACCTGTCCCGGGACCGCTACCCGGAGATGGTGGAGCGCTACCGCCACCACTATCTGTCCCGGGACCAGGAGCTGACCCTGTTCCAGGGCGTGCCCGAGTTGATGATGGAGCTGCGCGAAGCGGGCTACGCTCTGGCCGTGGCCACCGGCAAGAGCCGCCTGGGCCTGGACCGGGCCCTCAAGGTGAGCGGCCTAGGCGGCCTGTTCCACGCCACCCGCTGCGCCGACGAATGCCATTCCAAGCCCCATCCCCAGATGCTGCTGGAGCTGATGGATGAATTCGCCGCCCCGGCGGAGCGCACCCTGATGATCGGCGACACCACCCACGACCTGCAGATGGCCGTCAACGCCGGCACCGGCGCCATCGGCGTCACCTACGGCGCCCACGTGCCGGAAGAATTGCAGGCCCTGGCGCCCCTGGCGGTGGTGGACGGCGTGGACGAACTGGGCGCCTGGCTGCGCCGTCACGGCTGATGGACGCCGCGGAGGACGCCGGCTACATCTGCGATTCCGCCAGCCTGGCGGATGGCGGCAAGGGCGTGCGCTTCACGGTGCAGCGCTACGGCGTGGCCGAGCCGGCCTTCGTCGTCCGCTTCGACGGCAAGGTTTATGGATTCCTCAACCGCTGTGCCCATGTTCCGGTGGAACTGGACTGGCAAGAGGGGGAATTCTTCGATCATTCAAGGCTATACTTGATTTGTGCAGTGCACGGTGCGCTTTACGACCCCCAGTCGGGGCGCTGCCTGGGCGGGCGCTGCAACGGGCGGGGGCTGGTGCCCGTACCGGTAATGGAGCGGGATGGCCGCGTGTTCCATGAGCCTTCCCCCAGTACTACTGCCCAGGTTATCCCCCAGGTTTCCAGCCTGTAATGCCGACTGCATGTTTGTGCGTTAAAGTCGCACCCGCCGTACCTGTATCTATTCCTAGACCAATGAGTTTCCATGGCTGACTACCCCCAACCCGATTTCCAACCGAGCGGCAGTTCCGGCAATCCCGACCCTCAATGGGAGCGCAAGCTGCTCGAAAAGCTGGCGAGCGCCTCCCTGAACGAGCAGCGCGCCCGGCGCCGCTGGGGCATCTTCTTCAAGCTGCTCGCCTTCGGCTACCTGGCCGTCTTCCTGTTCATCGCCCTGGGCCTGGGCGGGGGCGACAAGCTGCCGGACGGCAAGCATACGGCGGTGGTCTACGTGCACGGCACCATCGACGCCACCGGCGCCGCCAGCGCCGAGAAGATCAACGCCGCGCTCCAGTCCGCCTTCGAGGACAAGGGCACCGCCGGCGTGATCCTGCGCATCAACAGCCCCGGCGGCAGCCCGGTCCAGTCCGGCATCATCTACGACGAGATCAAGCGGCTGCGCACCAAATACCCGGACACCCCGCTGTACGCGGTGGTCGAGGATCTGTGCGCCTCCGGCGGCTACTACGTGGCCTCCGCGGCGGACAAGATCTACGCCAACAAGGCCAGCCTGGTGGGCTCCATCGGCGTGCTGATGGACGGCTTCGGCTTCACCGGCACCATGGACAAGCTGGGCGTGGAGCGGCGCCTGCTTACCGCCGGCGAGAACAAGGGCTTCCTCGACCCGTTCTCGCCCCAGGAGCCCCAGCAGAAGGCCTACGCCAAGGCCATGCTCGAAGAGATCCACCGCCAGTTCATCGAGGCCGTGCGCAAGGGCCGCGGCAACCGCCTCAAGGAAACTCCGGAAATCTTCTCCGGCTTGGTCTGGACCGGCTCCCAGGGCGTCAAGCTGGGTCTGGTGGACGATTACGGCACGGTGGACAGCGTGGCCCGCGACGTGATCAAGGCGGACAAGCTGGTGGATTTCTCGGTCAAGGAGAACCTGGCCGAACGTTTCGCCAAGCGCTTCGGCGCCGACATGGCCCAGAGCCTGGTGTTCAAGCTGTTCGGCGAAGGTCCGGCGGTGCATTGACCCGCGCGGCGTCTCTCAGCCAAGCAAAACGCCCATCCATCGGATGGGCGTTTTGCTTGGTGGCAACGGAGCAGAGGGCTCAGTACACGTCCCGCCGGTAGCGCCCTGCAACGGTCAGTTCGTCCAGGGCCGCCTCGCCGATCAGCTCGATCAGGGTGTGGTGCACCGCCTCGGCCATTCCCACGGCGTTGCCGCAGATGTAGATGGCCGCGTCCCGGGCCAGCCAGTCCCGCACCTGGGCGCCGGCTTCGCGCAGAAGGTGCTGGACGTAGACCGGCTCGGCCTGGTCTCGGGAGAAGGCCAGGTCCAGGCGCTGCAACAGCCCGCAACGCCGCCAGGCGTCGATCTCGTCCCGGTAGTGGTAGTCGATGGCGGCGTTGCGTTCGCCGAAGATCAGCCAGGTGGGCGGGGCCGGTTCCGCGTGGGGCCCCGTGGCGGCGGCCCGGGCGCGCAGGTGGCCGCGCAGGCCGGCCAGGCCGGTGCCGTTGCCGATCAGGATGAGGGGGCGCCGGGCGTTGTCGCCCAGGCGGAAATTGCGGTGGGGACGCAGCCGGGCCATCACCGTGCCGCCCAGGGGCACGCCTTCGCTCAGCCAGCCGGAGGCGGCACCCAGGCGGCCGTCGGGGCCGCGCTGCTGGCGCACCAGCAGATGCACTCGCCCATCGGCGGGGATCGAGGCGATCGAATATTCCCGGGGCGCCAGCAGGCGGCCGTCCGGGCCGGGGGGCGCGACCTGGAACAGGTCGCCGGATTGCCACGATTCCCCAGACTCTCCTGATTCTCCGGACTCCAACGAGCACTCGGGTGCACCGTCCCCCGCCGGGCCCGGCGGAGGGGCAAGTTCCAGGTGGAAGACCGGCCCGCCCTGGCTGCCCGGATTGAGGTGGCGGCGCACGCACAGGCGCCATGGCGCGTACTCGGGGGCCTGCCAGGCCAGGGGGGCGGCATCGTCGCCGCCGGCCAGGTGGGCCAGGGCGTGCTGCCAGCGTTCCAGGGCGGCGGCGTCGCCGTTGTCGGCTTCGATGCGCTCGAACAGGGGCGTGGCGCCGGCGGCTTGCAGCCAGCCGTCGAGGCGCCGGCCGAAGCCGCAGAAGTGGCGGTATTCCCGGTCCCCCAGGGCGAGCAGGCCGTAGCGCAGGTGGGTCAGCAATGCCGGCTGGGCGGCGGTGGCGTCGAGCAGGCGGCGGACGAAGGCGGCGGCGTTGTCCGGGGCGTCGCCCTCGCCGCAGGTGCTGGCCAGAAACAGCACCGGGCGGCCGGTGTCGTTCCTGGCCAGCCGTTCCAGGGACAGGTCGCCCAGGGCTACGGGGCGGGCGGGCCGGCCGGCGGCGCGCAGGGCGGCGGCGCTGCGCTCGGCCAGCTCCTCGGCGAAGCCGGTCTGGCTGGCGTAGGCCAGCAGCACCTCACCGGAATTCCGTGGGGCGTCGGGGGGCAGGGTGGCGGCGGCCTGGGCGGCGCGCCGCCGCTTGTTGCGCTGGCCCAGGAAGACGGCAGAGCACAGGCCGGCGTAGGCCAGCACCACGGCCGCCGCCCCGGCAAGCCGGGGGGCGTCGGGGAGAATCGGCATCGTGAGATTGGTGAGTGGCGTTATGCGGCGCCGCCTGCGACCGGCCGGCGGGGAAGGGGCCGGACGGTCGCAGGCGGGAGGGGCGGGTTACTGGGGCAGCACTTCCAGGGTGGCGGCGTAGGTCAGGCGCCGTTCGGCGGCGTCCTTGACCGTGGTGCGCTTGTCCTTGACCTCGGCTTCCAGCCAGTACATGCCGGCCTCGGGCCAGGTAAAGGCGATCTTGCCGTCGGCGTCGGTGGTCAGGCGGACTTCGCCGACCTGGTTGCGGTAGCGGGTCTGGCCGCGCACCAGGGCCACCTCGATGCCGGCGGCGGGCTTGCCGTCCACCAGGAAGCGGAAGCTGGCGGCTTCGCCGGCCACCAGGTCGTTGGGGTGGCTGGGGGCCACCGGCACCATTTCCAGGCCGACGCCGCTGGGCTTGAGGGGGCTGGGCTTGCCAACGGTGACGAAGGTCTCGATGCGGCCGACCTGCTCCCCGAGGCGCAGTTCGGTGGCGCCGGCGGGGATGTCCTTGGCGTAGCTGTCGATGCCGCCGCGGAAGCGCTTGGCTTCGCCGTTGAGCTTGTAGTTGCCCATAACGCCGTGGTTGACCACGGCCAGCCGGTAGGTGCCGGGCTGGGCCAGGTTCACGTCGAAGACGCTGCGCAGCTTGCCGCGGGAGAGGTTGTCCACCGCCACCTTGTCGCCATTGGGGGCGGACACCGTCAGGTTGTCCAGGGCCAGGGGCATGTGGTTGAAGAAGAACAGGTCGTTGGAGACGGCGGCGTCCACGGTGATCCACTGGGCCTTGGAGAGGACGGTGGAGGAGGGTTGCAGCCAGACGTTGTGGGCCTGGGCGCTGGGGATGGTCCAGGCCAGGGTGAGGCCCAGGGCCAGGGCGGCGAGGGGAAGGGTACGGGGCATCGCAGACTCCTTGGGAAGTGGAAAAGGCGGCGAGAGAGGCGAAAGGGCGACGGAAGCGGCTCGGGTGCGGCTTGGATGTGGCTTTGAAGGGGCGGGAAAGCGGATGGCGGAATCGGTGGAATCAGCGGCAACCGGGTCAGGTGGCGCGGCCTGCCGCCACAATTGCCGTCGATTTATTAATTTCCTTCATGTTTTCCACGGTGCGGTCGGTGAAACTCAAGAACTGGCGCGGACCTTGGTTTTTCCGCCAGGCGAACACTTGAATTTTATTAATGTATTGGCCGGCCCCATCCTTCGGCGCCGCCGGCACGTGTGCACGCAGATGGCGGCCGGATGGCGGGCGGATTTGGGCCGGATTTTGGGTGGCTTGCGGATCGGTTGTGGTCGGTTGCGGGCGACTTAGGGACAGCGTGCACCTCAGGGCTTCAAGTCCACCACCACGCCGCCCAGCTCGGTCTTGCCCTGGGCCTTCAGCTGTTGCGGCTTTTGCGGCGGCCACTGGAAGGGCAGGTACACCACCTCGCGGCCGCCCACTTCCCGGGCGGCTTCCACGGCCAGGCGGTAGTCGCCGGCGGGGAGGCGGCCCAGGGGCTTGGCACCGTCGGCGAAGCTCAGCTTGTGCTTGCCCACCGCCCGGGTGGCGCTGGTCACCGCATCCATCGGCATCTCCTGCTCGCGGCCGCTGCGCCGCCACCACTGGCGCAGGTCCTGGAGCCACTTGGTGCCTTCCTTGTTGGGCTTCTTCAGGTCGTACCAGACCGCCAGGTTGGCGGCCACGGACTGGTCGGGGCGCTCGATCCACAGGGCCACGTAGGGGCGGTGGTACTCGGCCACGTTGAGGGCGGGAATCTCGATTTCCACCGTCAGGTCGGCGGCCGCGGCAGTGTGGGCGGCGCCGGCGGCGGCGAGGAGCAGTGCGGCAAGGGGCAGGGGATGACGCATGGAGGGCTCGTTGAGGTAGGGGGATCAGTGAATGAAGAGGAGGGCGAGCAGGGCCGGGACCACCAGCCCCAGGCCGACCATGGGCCAGGTGGCGGGGCGGTTGCCGGCGTGGTATTTGAGGATGAGCAGGCCGGTGAGGGAGAACAGCAGGCAGGCGGCGGCGAACACGTCGATGAACCAGCGCCAGGCGGTGCCGGTGTTGCGGCCCTTGTGCAGGTCGTTGAGGTAGGCGATCCAGCCCCGGTCGGTGCGCTCGTACTCCACCGCGCCGCTGTCCCGGTCGATGCGCAGCCAGGCGTCGCCGCCGGGGCGGGGCAGGGCCAGGTAGACCTCTTCCGGCGACCATTCCGCGTCCCGGCCGCCGGCGTTCACCCCCAGGGCGGTGTGGAGCCAGTCCACGAGCGGGGCGGGCAGGGGGGCGTTGGCGGCCTCCGTGGACGCGCCCTCCGGGGCCAGGCTGGCGCGCAGGGGGGCGGGCAGGCGGTCGGCGTGGCGGGTCACCCGGGGATGGGCGGGAATGTCGGCGGCGTGGTTGAGGGTGATGCCGGTGACGCTGAACAGCAACATGCCGAGCAGGCAGATGGCCGAACTGATCCAGTGCCAGCGGTGCAGGGTCTTCAGCCAGCCGGCGTTGCGCTGGCGCTGGGCGAAGTCGTTGCCGGACGAGGCTGCGGGCGCGGCGGCGTTCACAGTTCGGCCCATTGGCGCAGCAGGTTGTGGTAGTGGCTGGTCAGGGCGATCACCTCGGGGTTGTCGCCCACCTGCTGGCGCAGCTTCTGGATGGTCACATCCAGGTCGAACAGCATGGTGCGGCGCCAATCGTCCCGGACCATGCTCTGGGTCCACAAAAAGGAGCAGACCCGGGCGCCCCGGGTCACCGGCTCGACCCGGTGCAGACTGGTGGAGGGATAGACGATGGCGTCGCCGGCGGGCAGCCGGGCCACGTGGCTGCCATAGGTGTCCTCGACGATCAGCTCGCCGCCCTCGTACTCGTCCGGATCGGAAAAGAACAGGGTGGTGGAAACGTCGGTGCGCAGGCCCAGGGCGCTGCCGTGGGCGTAGCGGATGGCGTTGTCCACGTGGTTGCCGAAATGGCCGCCGCCCTCGTAGCGGTTGAAGTAGGGCGGCAGGATGCGCTGGGGCAGGGCGGCGGAGAAGAACAGGGGGTTGGCCATCAGGGCGCCGGTGACGATCTCGCGCAGGCGGGCCAGGGCGGGGGAGCCCTCGGGCAGTTGCAGGTTGCGCTTGGCCTGGGCCGACTGGACGCCGGTGGTGGCCTTGCCGTCGATCCATTCGGCCGCGGCGAGGATCTGGCGACATTCGGCCACCTGTTCGCGGCTGAGAACTTCCGGTACGTGCAGCATCATGATGGTGTTTCCCTTGCCTCGTGGTGGTGTGATGGGCGGGCCGGGCGTCCCGCAAAAACGCAGAAGCCCCGCCCAGGCCGTGGCCGGCCGGGGCGGGGGCGTGGCGCGCCGCGCTTAGAACTTGATGATGCCCGTCAGCATGGCTTGCCGGCCCGGGGCCACGCTCACCATGTGGGTCGCGTAGGCCTTGTCGTAGTAGGTCTTGTCGAAGATGTTGTTCACGTTCAGGCGCACGCTGAAGGTCTTGTCGATGTCGTAGGTGGCCACGCCGTCGAAGCGCCAGTAGCTGGGCACCCACTTGGTGTTGGCGGTGTTGCCGTACACCTTGGACATGTAATAAGCGCCCCCGCCCAGGGTCAGCTTGGGCATCAGCTTGTAGGTGCTCCACAGGCTGAAGCTGTCTTCCGGGGTATTGGGGAACTGCTTGCCCTTGGTGGCCTGGTTGCTGGCGTAGGGGCCCACTTCCACCAGTTCGCTCTTCATGTGGGTGTAGCCGCCGAAGACCTGCCACTTGTCGGTGATGGCACCGGCAAAGCCCAGCTCGAAGCCGTCGGTCTTCTGCTTGCCCACCGTGGAGTAGGTGTTGGCGTCCAGCTGGACCTTGGCGTTGGTCTTTTCCAGCGAGAACACGGCGGCGGTCAGCGCCAGCTTGTTGTTGAGCAGGTTCCACTTGGTGCCCAGTTCGAGGCTGCGCACCTTTTCCGGCTCCAGGTCCTTGATCGACAGGTTGGCGGCGCTGGTGTTGGACAGGTTGTCGGCGCCGTCGCCGGCGCTCATGCCCGAGGGGTTGGCGGCGGTGGCGTAGCTCAGGTAGATGCTGCCGTAATCGACGGGCTTGAACACCAGGCCGGTCTGGTAGCTGGTGAAGCTGCTGCTGGTGCCCATGTTCACCGTCGGCGCGGTGCCGTTGGTGGTGTAGTTGTTCACGTAGGAACGGAAGGTGTCGTGGCGCAGGCCCAGGTTGAGCAGCCAGTGCTTGTTCAGCGTCAGGGTGTCGAAGGCGTAGATGCCGCTGGTGTTGGTGGTGGTCTTCGCGCCGGAGGTGGCGCGGCCGACCGTGCCGGTCCAGGGATCGTTCGGGTTGGGATTGGCGATGTTGGCCAGGGAGTTGCCGACCACGTTGTAGCCGCGGCTGTCGGTTTCGATGTGGGTGAATTCCAGGCCCAGGGTGACGTTGTGCTTGACGCCGCCGGTGGAGAATTCGCCGCTCAGCTGGGTGTCGTTGACCCAGGCTTCGGTCTCGGAATGGCGGCTCTTCTGGCTGCGCCACAGGTAGCCGGCGGGGATGGTGGTGTTGCCGGCAACGCCGCCGATGTTGCTCAGGACGATGTTGCCCGGAGTGAGGTTGAGGCCCCGGCTGTCGCCCGGGTTGGTGGCCACGTAGTCGTTGAGCGACTTGGTGTAGCGCGTGCCGTTGCGCAGGGTCCACTTGTCGTTGAGATCGTGCTCGATCTTCAGGGTGCCGCTGTCCACGTTGGTCTTGCGGAAATCCCGGCCCTTGAGGCCGTAGAAGTTGTTGCGGTTGACGTTCAGCGGGCCGCCGTCGCCGTTGTACTGGAGCTGGTTGGCGGCGGTGTAGGGGTTGTTGTAGGGAATGCCGTAGTCCGGCATGTCGTCGGTCTCGTAGTGGTAGAGACCGGCGGTGACGCGGGTGGCGGTGCCCAGGCCGAAGGCGGCGGACAGATTGGCGCCCAGGTGGTCGTAATCCACGTCCTTGCGGCCCGGCACGTCGCCCTTTTCCTTGAGCAGGGTGAGGCGCACGGCGGCGGTGTCGGCGATCTGGCGGTTCAGGTCGGCGGTGCCGCGCAGGTAGGCATCGGTGCCGATGCCGGCGGTCACTTCGTTGAAGTTGCCGAGACGGGCGTTCTTGGTCGTCATGTTGATGCTGCCGCCCACGGCGCCGCTGCCGCTGTAGGCGGAGTCGGCGCCCTTGACCACGTCGATCTGCTCGACGGCGAACATGTTGCGGGACTGGGAACTGGGGTCGCGCAGACCGTCGATGAAGGTGTTGGCCTGGGAGTCGAAGCCGCGGATGAAGGGCCGGTCGCCCACCGGGTTGCCGCCTTCGCCCATGCCGAAGGTGATGCCGGGCACGGTGCGCAGGGCTTCTTGCAGGGTGGTGGCGTTGGTCTGCTGCAACACTTCCTTGGTGATGACCGTGACGGTCTTGGGGGTGTCGAGCAGCGGCGCGGTGTATTTGGTGGAGGCCGCGGTGTCGGCCTTGTAGCTGGCATCGGGAACCGAAGCGGTCACGTTCACGTTGGGCAGCACGGCCTCGCCGGCGGATTGGGCCAGAGCCGCGCCCGGGACGGAAATCGCCAGGGCGGTGGCGGTCAGGGCGGCGGTGCCGTTGAGACGCGGGTGACGGTCGAGCGGGTGCTTGCGGCTTTCGATGTGAACCATGTAAGGGGAACTCCGGAGAGAGAAGTCAGTTGCTGGCTGGCTTCCCTTCCAATTCCCCCGGGCATCGCGGTCCCGGTGCGGAACGTCGGTGGTCCGCTATGGCTGGAGGGGTGGCTTGCTGTTGGCGCTTGTCGCGGTGCGTTGCCGTACCGCTTAATTTACGAAATGATAAGAAATCTCATTTGCAAAAGTCAAGATTTTGTTACATTCGTCAGCGCGACGGCAGCATGTTGTGTTGCGTAAATGACGACGGCCTGTGACGACGGTGGGTTGGCGGCCTGGGTTGGCGGCCGCTGTGACGCGCGGCACGCAGACACGCGGCAACGAGGCCCGCAGGTCATGGGGCAGGATCGGGTGCGGCGTTCGCTGTGCCTGGAGCGGTCAGCGCCTGGGGCGTCGCCGGCCGTGGGTGGCGGGTTTTAGCGCCACAGCGTTGCCGGGCCGATGTCGGCCAGGGTGGCGCAGCCGGTCAGGGCCATGGCCACTTCCAGTTCCTCGCGCAGCACCTTGATGGCGTGGGCGGCGCCCAGGGGGCCGGCGGCGGCCAGGCCGTAGACCCAGGGGCGGCCCACTAGCACCGCCCGGGCGCCCAGGGCCAGGGCCTTGAGGATGTCGGTGCCGCGGCGGATGCCGCCGTCGAGCAGCAGGGGAATATCGCCGCCCACCGCGTCGGCCACCGCCGGCAGGGCCTCGATGGCCGCCGGCAGGGTGTCCAGGGTGCGGCCGCCGTGATTGGACACCACCAGGCCGTCTACCCCCAGGGCCAGGGCCTGGCGGGCGTCGGCGGGGGAAAGGATGCCCTTGAGGATCAGGGGTAGCCGGGTCAGGCCGCGCAGGGCCTCGATGTCCGCCCAGGTGGGGGCGGTGGCGAGCAGGCCGTCGAAGAGGGGGCTCTGGCCGGGGCGCAGATGGGCCAGGGGATTGGGCGGTGGGGGCATGTCGCGCAGGTTGGCGGCCTCCACCCCGGGCGGCAGGTGGAAGCCGGCGCGCTGCTCGACGTTGCGCAGGCCGTTGATCGGGGCGTCCACGGTCACCACCAGGGCCCGGTAGCCGGCGGCCTCGGCCCGGGCCACCAGGTGCCGGGTGTAGCCCCGGTCGGGCTGGATGTAGAGCTGGAACCACAGGGGCGCCCGAGTGGCGGCGGCGATGTCTTCCAGGGGGACGCTGGCCAGGGTGCTGACCACCATGGCCGCCTCCAGGGCTTCGGCGGCCTGGGCGGCGGCCAGTTCGCCGGCGTCGTGGAAGAGGCGCTGGTAGGCCACCGGGGCGAGCAGGATGGGGTGGGCCAGGGCCTGACCGAACAGTTCCAGCCGGGTGTGGCCGCCGCCCACGTCGCCGAGAACGCGGCCTTGCAAGCGCAGGGCGTCGAAGGCGTCCCGGTTGCGCCGGTAGGTCAGTTCGTCCCCGGCGCCGCTGGCCAGGTAGGCCCAGGCGTTGTCGTCGAGACTGTGGCGGGCGTAGCGCTCATAGTCGGCGACGCAGGCGATGTCGCGGGGGATGGCGCTCAGGCAGGGAGTGGGCATGGCGGCAGTCGTTGGTCATTGATCGGCGTGGATGATAGTGATTCTCATCCGCGAGTCAATGCCAGGACGCTACCGCCGGGGCCGGGCAGGTGGGTTCGCCGCGAGGTGGGCGAGAGGGATTAGGAGGGTGAGGGGGGGCGAGAAAACCAAACCCCGCGCCAGTATTGGCTTTCAGCGGGGCGACCGGGGAACGCCGCGCCAGTGCTTGCTTTCCGGAAGGGCATCCCGGAGATCAAGCACTGGCGCGGGGTTTGGCCGGGGTCAGACCTGGAGCTCGTCCAGCAATTCGCTTTCCAGCTTGACCCGGCCGGCGCTGGAGGCCAGGTCGCCGCCGGAGAGGAGGAATACGTCCTCGACCCGGTCCCCCAGGGTGGCGATCTTGGCGGTGTGCAGGTAGGCGCCGTGGCGGGTGAGGGTGGTGGCGATCTTGTAGAGCAGGCCGGGCCGGTCCGCCGCCACCAGGGAGAGGACGAACTGGGTGCCCTTTTCGTCGGGATGGATGCTCACTTCCGGAGTGATCGGGAAGTGCTTGACCTGCCGCGACAGCCGGCCGGTGGGGGGCGGTTCCGGGGTGCAAGGGTGGGACAGGCGCTGGGCCAGCTCGTGCTCCAGGTAGCTGACCAACTGGCGGTAGTCGTCCCGGCCCGAGACGTCGAGCAGCACGAAGCTGTCCAGGGCGTAGCCGTGGCGGGTGGTGTGCACCTTGGCATCGACGATGGAGAAGCCTTCCCGGCCGAAGAAACCGCAGATGCGGGTAAACAGATCGGGCTGGTCCGGAGCGTAGACCATCACCTGCAAGCCTTCTTCGTTGCGGTTGGGGCGGGCCTTGACGATGGGGGTCGGGGTGTTGATGCGGTAGTGCAGGTTGCGGGTGTGCCAGGCGATCTCTTCGGCGCTGTGGCGCAGGAAGTAGACCGTGTCGAGCTGCTTCCACAGTCCCTCGTGCACCGTATCGGACAGGGCGAAGTAACGCAGCAGGCGCAGGGCCTCCTGCTGGCGCTCCTGGATCACACCGTGGGGCTCGGGGGCGCCGCCCCGGCCCAGGACGTTGCGGGTGGCCGAGTACAGTTCTTCGAGCAACTGGCCTTTCCAGGCGTTCCACACCTTGGGGCTGGTGCCGCGGATGTCGGCCACGGTGAGCAGGTAGAGGGCCACCAGGTGACGCTCGTCCCCCACCACCTGGGCGAAGTGCTTGACCACGTCCGGATCGGAGATGTCCTGCTTTTGCGCCACCTGGCTCATGGTCAGGTGGTGGCGCACCAGCCAGACCACCATTTCGGTGTCTTCCGGGGCCAGGCCGTGACTTTCGCAGAAGGCCCGGGCGTCCGCCGTGCCCAGCTCGGAGTGGTCGCCGCCGCGGCCCTTGGCGATGTCGTGGAAGAGGGCGGCGATGTAGAGCACCCAGGGGCGCTCGAAGCCGTTGATGAGGCGGGAGCAGAGGGGGTATTCGTGGGCGAATTCCTCCACGGCGAAGCGGCGCAGATTGCGCAGCACCTGGAGGATGTGCTGATCCACCGTATAGACGTGGAACAGGTCGTGCTGCATCTGGCCGACGATGGCGCCGAAGTTGGGCAGGTAGCGGCCCAGGATGCCGTAGGCGTTCATGCGCCGGAATTCATGCACGATGCCCTGGGGGCTCTTGAACAGTTCGAGGAACAGGGCCCGGTTGGCCGGGTCGGCGCGGAAGGCGTCGTCGATGCGGAAGCGGGCCCGGTACAGGGCGCGCAGGGTGCGGGCGGTCATGCCCCGCAGCTCCGGGTGGCGCTGGAGCATCAGGAAGGCTTCGAGGATGGCCGAGGGCTGGCGCTCGAACAGGTCGTCGGCGCGCATTTCGAGCAGATCGTGGGCGGCCTGGAAGCGTTCGTTGAGCGGCCGGGTGGTGCCCGCCGGGGGCGGGAAGAGGCGCGCCCCCAGGTTTTGCAGCAGGATGGTGTTGAGTTGCAGCGCCGCCTTGGCCGAGCGGTAGTACTGCTGCATCAGGAGTTCGCTCTCGCGCCGGGTGGCGGTGGGCTCGAAGCCGAACATCTTGGCCACCGCGGTCTGGTGGTCGAACAGCAGCCGGTCCTCGCGGCGCCGGGTGTGCAGGTGCAGGCGGATGCGCACGTCGTCGAGAAAGCGCTCGACGCTGTTGATGAGCTGCTCCTCCTCGGCGGTGAGCAGCCCGGCGGCGGTCAGCTCGGCCCAGCTGGCGCCGATGCCGGCGGCCCGGGCGATCCACAGGATGACCTGGAGGTCGCGCAGGCCCCCGGGGCTTTCCTTGCAGTTCGGCTCCAGGCTGTAGGGCGTCTCGTTGTAGCGCATGTGCCGCTCTTCCTGCTCCAGCTTCTTGGCCTTGAAGAAGGCCTTGGCGTCCAGGCGGCCGTGCAGGCCGGCCTGGAAGGTGCGGAAGAGGGTAGCGTCGCCGGTGAGCAGGCGGGCTTCGATCAGGGCCGTCTGCACCGTGATGTCGCCGTCGGCTTCGGACAGGCACTCGTCCACGGTGCGCACGCTGTGGCCGATTTCTAGGCCGATGTCCCAGAACAGGCTGACCAGCTGGGACAGGCGGGCTTCCTCGCCGATGCCCGGGGCGCCGGGCAGGAGAATCAGCAGGTCGATGTCCGAGGCGGGGAACAGTTCGCCCCGCCCGTAGCCCCCCACCGCCGCCAGGGCGAAGGTTGGCGGTAGCTCCAGCTCGCGCCACAGGTCGGCCAGGGCGCCGTCCACCACCTTGGCCCGGCCGTCGAGCAGGGCCCGGGTGTCGGCGTCGGCCAGGTAGGCGTCGCGCAGGGCGTCCTGCTCGGTCTTGAGGCGGTTGCGGTAGCGGGGGATCAGGTCGGTGGGCAGGTGCAGGGGGGCCATGGCGGACGCCGGTGGGCGGTTGGGTTCGGGGAGGTCGTTACGGGGTCAGGGCAGTCAGGGCAGTCAGGGCAGGATGGGGGCGCCGGCCACCAGGGCAGGCTTGGGGCGGCTGCCCGCCGAGACGGTCAGCACCTCGACGCCGGTCTCGGTCACCACCACGGTGTGTTCCCACTGGGCGGACAGGCTGCGGTCCTTGGTGACGATGGTCCAGCCGTCCGGCATCTCCTTGATGGCGGCCTTGCCGGCGTTGATCATCGGCTCGATGGTGAAGATCATGCCCGGCTTGAGTTCGGGGCCGGTACCGGCGCGGCCATAGTGCAGCACCTGGGGCTCTTCGTGGAATTTCTGGCCGATGCCGTGGCCGCAGAATTCGCGCACCACCGAGAAGCCGTTGCCTTCGGCGTGCTTCTGGATGACGGCGCCGATGTCGCCCAGGTGGGCGCCTGGCTTGACCTGGGCGATGCCCAGCCACATGCACTCGAAGGTGACTTCGCACAGGCGCCGGGCCTGGATCGACCCTTCGCCGACGATGAACATGCGGCTGGTGTCGCCGTGCCAGCCGTCCTTGATCACGGTGATGTCGAGATTGACGATGTCGCCGTTCTTGAGAACCTTGTCCGACGGAATGCCGTGGCAGACCTGGTGGTTGATCGAGGTGCAGATCGACTTGGGGTAGGGGGTGTAGCCCGGCGGGGTGTAGTTGAGGGGGGCGGGGACGCAGCCCTGCACGTTCACCATGTAGTCGTGGCACAGTCGGTCCAGCTCGGCGGTGGTCACGCCGGCCTTGACGTGGGGGGTGACGTGGTCGAGCACCTCGGCCGCCAGGCGGCAGGCGGTGCGCATGTGTTCGATGTCTGCGGGGGATTTGATGGTGATGCTCATTTTTCTAGGGCTCTTCCGAGGGAAAGGCCGGGCGTTGCGCACGCCGGCAAAGGCAAAAAGGATAAGGCCAAGGCCCGGGCTTAGGCAATTTTGCGCGCCGCAGCAACGGGGCGTCGGCCCCATCGGCGTGGTCCCGGCGGCCGGGGCGAAGCGGCAAAAAGCCGCTGCACAATTGAAGCGCCGGTCCGATGGGTGCTATACTCTTGCGGCTTTTCGTTCCGGCCCCGCCGGGACGGAGCAAGCATAAGGCCGCTGGGGGCGGGGATAGTTTCCCTACTTTTCCCGGTTTTGCGGCCTTTTCTTCCCGCGCAGCCTTGGCTGCCGGGGCATTCCACACATCCGCTCATATATGGGGTGTCCGCGCCAAGCGCGGATCGACAATGGCGGATGGCGGTTCAAACCCTTAGGAGTCCTTTCATGGCGACCATGCGTCAAATGCTCGAGGCCGGTGTTCACTTCGGCCACCAGACCCGTTTCTGGAACCCGAAGATGTCCCAGTACATCTTCGGCGCTCGCAACAAGATTCACATCGTCAACCTGGAAAAGACCCTCGTTAAGTACAACGAGGCGATGGCGTTCGTGAAGAAGCTCGCGTCCAACCGCGGCAACATCCTCTTCGTCAGCACCAAGCGTCAGGCTCGCGAGATCATCGCCGAGGAAGCTTCCCGCGCTGGCGTTCCCTACGTCGACCAGCGCTGGCTGGGCGGCATGCTGACCAACTTCAAGACCGTCAAGCAGTCCATCAAGCGTCTGAAGGACATGGAGGCCGCCGTTCAGGACGGTTCCATCGAGCGCATGGGCAAGAAGGAAGCCCTGCTGATGAAGCGCGAGCTGGAAAAGCTGCAAAAGTCCATCGGCGGCATCAAGGAAATGGGCGGCCTGCCCGACGCTCTGTTCGTGGTCGACGTGGGCTACCACAAGATCGCCATCACCGAAGCCAACAAGCTGGGCATCCCGGTGATCGCCGTAGTCGATACCAACCACTCCCCGGAAGGCGTGGACTACGTCATCCCCGGTAACGACGACTCCTCCCGCGCCATCCGCCTGTACGCCCGCGGCGTGGCCGACGCCATCCTGGAAGGCCGTAGCCAGTCCCTCCAGGAAATCGTTGCCGCCGGCTCCGACGACGAGTTCGTCGAAGTTCAGGAAGAGTCCGCCGAGTAAGGCTGGCTGAACGGTTTTTACCCGCCGTGACCATGCAAGCGATGCAAGGCCGGGCGGGCTGGTAGTGCAATGTCAGCGGCCGCCTTCGGGCGGCCGCCGCTTAATCTAGAGATTGGAGCAAGAGATGGCGGAAATCACCGCAGCGATGGTCAAGGAACTGCGCGAAAAGACCGACGCGCCCATGATGGAATGCAAGAAGGCCCTGTCCGAAGCCGCCGGCGACATGGACAAGGCCGAGGAAATCCTGCGCGTCAAGCTGGGCAACAAGGCCACCAAGGCTGCAGCCCGCGTGGCCGCCGAAGGTGTGGTCGGCGTGTACATCTCCGCCGACGGCAAGCTGGGCTCCATCATCGAAGTCAACTGTGAAACCGACTTCGTGGCCAAGAACGACGACTTCCTGGCTCTGGTGAAGAACCTGGCCGAGCTGGTCGCCACCAAGAATCCGGCCGACGTGGCTGCCCTGTCCGCCCTGGAAATCGACGGCCAGGCCGTCGAGGCCGTGCGTTCCGCCCTGGTTGGCAAGATCGGCGAGAACATGAGCATCCGCCGCTTCACCCGCACCGAAGCCCAGGGCAAGCTGGTGTCCTACATCCACGGCGGCGCCAAGATCGGCGTGCTGCTGGATCTGGTGGGCGGCGACGAAGCCACCGCCAAGGACATCGCCATGCACATCGCTGCTTCCAAGCCGAAGTCCCTGGATGCCTCCGGCGTGTCCGCCGACCTGATCGAGACCGAGCGCCGCGTCGCCATCGAGAAGGCCAAGGAAGCCGGCAAGCCCGAAGCCATGATCGAGAAGATCGCCGAAGGCACCGTGCAGAAGTTCCTCAAGGAAGTCACCCTGCTGGGCCAGGTGTTCGTCAAGGCCGAAGACGGCAAGCAGACCATCGAGCAGCTGCTCAAGGCCAAGGGCGCTTCCGTCCCGGGCTTCACCCTGTACGTGGTGGGCGAGGGCATCGAGAAGAAGGTCGCCGACTTTGCCGCCGAAGTGGCCGCCCAGGCTGCCGCCGCTGCCAACAAGTAATAACCACCGTCCTAGGGAGATCCCATGTCCGCACCCCGCTACAAGCGCATCCTTCTCAAGCTGTCCGGTGAGGCGCTCATGGGCGGGGACGCCTATGGGATCAACCGTCAGACCATCTCCGAGATCGTCGAGGAGATTCGGACGGTCACCGACCTGGGCGTCCAGGTCGGTATCGTGATCGGCGGCGGCAACATCTTCCGCGGTGTCGCCCCCGCCGCCACGGGCATGGACCGGGCCCAGGCCGACTACATGGGCATGCTGGCCACGGTCATGAACAGCCTGGCGTTGCAGGACGCCATGCGCGCCGCCGGACTCGTTTCCCGGGTCCAGTCGGCGCTGAACATCGAACAGGTGGTCGAGCCCTACATCCGGGGCAAGGCCATCCGTTACCTGGAGCAGGGCCGCACGGTGATCTTCGCCGCCGGTACCGGCAATCCCTTCTTCACCACCGATACCGCTGCCGCCCTGCGCGGCGCCGAGATCGGGGCCGAGATCGTGCTCAAGGCCACCAAGGTGGACGGCGTCTATACTGCCGACCCGAAGAAGGACCCGACCGCTACCCGCTTCGACAAGATCAGTTTCGACGAAGCCATCTCCCGCAACCTGGCGGTGATGGATGCCACGGCCTTCGCCCTTTGCCGCGACCAGAAGCTGCCGATCAACGTGTTCTCCATCTTCAAGCGCGGCGCCCTGAAGCGCGTCGTGCTCGGTGAGAACGAAGGCACCCTGGTCTATTGCTGACGGAGAACCCGCAATGATCGCTGAACTGAAAAAAGCCACCGAGCAGAAGATGACCAAGTCGCTGGAAGCGTTGAAAAACGATCTGGCGAAGGTCCGCACCGGCCGTGCCCACACCGGTATCCTCGACCACGTGATGGTCGACTACTACGGCACCCCGACCCCGATCAACCAGGTGGCCAACGTCACTCTGCTCGACGCCCGCACCATCGGTGTCCAGCCTTGGGAAAAGCCCATGGTCGCCAAGGTCGAGAAGGCCATCCGCGACGCCGACCTGGGTCTCAACCCCGCCACCCAGGGCGACGTGGTGCGCGTGCCGATGCCCGCCCTGACCGAAGAGCGCCGCCGCGAGCTGATCAAGGTGGTCAAGGGTGAGGGCGAGAACGCCAAGGTGGCGATCCGCAACCTGCGCCGCGACGCCAACAACGGCTTGAAGGAAGGTGTGAAGTCCAAGGAAATCTCCGAGGACGACGAGCGCCGCGCCCAGGACGACATCCAGAAGCTCACCGACAAGTTCGTGGCCGACGTGGACAAGCTGCTGGTCGAAAAGGAAAAGGAACTCCTGGCCGTCTGAGGCCGGGCCTTCCCGCTCTTTCCACCTATGTCATCGTTTGTCAGCTCCACCGGCGGTATCCCGTCGGTGGGCGATGTTCCCCGGCACATTGCCATCATCATGGATGGCAATGGCCGCTGGGCGAAGAAACGCTTCCTTCCCCGCGTCGCCGGTCATACCCGCGGTCTCGAGACCGTGCGCGACATGGTCAAGGCCTGCCTGGAACGGGGCGTGGCCTACCTCACCCTGTTCGCCTTCAGTTCCGAGAACTGGCGCCGCCCCGAAGGGGAGGTGAGCTTCCTCATGCAGCTGTTCGTCAAGGCGCTGCAACAGGAAGTCAAGCGCTTGCACGCCAACGGCGTGCGCCTGCGGGTGGTGGGCGACCTGTCCCGTTTCGATTCCTCGCTGCAGGAGATGATCGCCGCCGCCGAGACCCAGACCGCCGGCAACGAGCGTCTTACCCTGACCATCTGCGCCAACTACGGCGGCCGCTGGGACATCCTCCAGGCTGCCAACCGCTTGGCCCTGGCCGAGCCGGCCAAGCAGGGCACGTGGAGCGAGGACGATCTGGCGCCCTACCTGGCCATGGCCTACGCGCCGGAGCCCGACCTGTTCATCCGCACCGGCGGCGAGCAGCGCATCTCCAACTTCCTGCTTTGGCAGCTGGCCTACAGCGAGCTGCACTTCACCGACATCCTCTGGCCGGAGTTCGACCGGGCCGCCCTGGATGCTGCCATCGCCTCCTATCGCCGCCGCGAGCGCCGCTTCGGCCGCACCAGCGAACAACTCCAGGCCGCCGCGCCTTCGTCCCATGCTTAAGACGCGGGTCATCACCGCGGTCATCCTGCTGCTCGTCTTCCTGGGCGCCATCTTCTACCTGCCGCGTACCGGCTGGGCCCTGTTCTGCGGCGTGGTCGCCGTGCTGGCCGCCTGGGAGTGGGGCGCCTTCCTGAAGTTCGGCGCCACCGCCCGGATCGCCCTGGGCGGGGTGCTGGGGGCGCTGATCCTGGCGCTGATCGCCTTCTTGCCCGGCATGCTCGGCGTCGGCGACGGGTTCGCCTACCAGGGCTGGGGCGTGGGACGCTTTCTCCTCGTCCCCTCGGTGCTCTTCTGGGTCGTGGCCGTGCCGTTCTGGCTGCGCTACCGCTGGCCCCTCAAGTCCCGTGCTCTGGGGCTGGCCGTTGGGCTGGTGGTGATCCTGCCCACCTGGCTGGCATTGGTGCAGCTGCGTGCCCTCGGTCCCTGGCCGCTGCTGGCGATCATGGCCGTGGTGTGGATGGCCGACATCGCCGCCTATTTTTCCGGTCGGGCCTTCGGCAAGCACAAGCTGGCCCCCAACATCAGCCCGGGCAAGACCTGGGAAGGCGCCGTGGGCGCCGGCGTCGGCGTGATCATTTATGGTCTGGTGCTGCGCTATACCTTTCCCTACTACCTGGACATCACTGCGCCGCTGCTGGTCCTGGGACTGGTCCTGCTGACTGCCGTCAGCATCATCGGCGACCTGTTCGAGTCCCTGCTCAAGCGCCAATCCGGTATCAAGGACAGCAGCCAACTCCTGCCGGGTCATGGCGGCGTGCTCGACCGCATCGACAGCCTCACTTCCACCCTGCCGCTGGTGACTTTGCTCTGGCTGGCCTTCCAGCGCTGATCCTGGCCGTCCCGGCGTCAATCCCATGTCCGTGCAGACCCTTACCATTCTCGGCGCCACCGGCTCCATCGGCGGCAGCACCCTGGACGTGGTGCGGCGCCATCCCGACCGTTACCGTGTCTTCGCCCTGACCGCCTTCCAGCGCATGGCCGAACTGGCCGACCTGTGCCGCGAGTTCCGGCCCAATTGCGCGGTGGCGGCCACCGCCGAGCAGGCTGCGGCCCTGGCCGGCGCGTTGCGCGCCGACGGCATCGCCACCGAAGTGCTGTGGGGCGAGCAGGGTTTGATCCAGGTGGCGGCTCACGAACAAGTCGATGCGGTGATGGCGGCCATCGTCGGCGCCGCCGGGCTGGAATCCGCCCTGGCGGCGGCCCGGGCAGGCAAGCGGGTATTGCTGGCCAACAAGGAGGCCCTGGTCATGGCCGGGCCCGTGTTCATGGCGGCAGTACGGGAGAACGGTGCCGTCCTCCTGCCCATCGACAGCGAGCACAACGCGATCTTCCAGTCCTTGCCCCGGGGCTTTTCGCGCAATCTGGACGACGACGGAGTGCGGCGCATCCTGCTCACCGCCTCGGGCGGCCCCTTCCGCACCACCCCGGCCGAGGCCATGGCGGCGGTGACGCCGGCCCAGGCGGTGGCTCATCCCAAGTGGTCCATGGGGCCCAAGATTTCGGTGGATTCGGCGACCTTGATGAATAAGGGGCTGGAGGTGATCGAGGCCTCGTTCCTCTTCAACCTGCCCGCCGAGCGCATCGACGTGGTGGTTCACCCGCAAAGCATCATCCACTCGCTGGTAGAGTACGTGGACGGCTCGGTGCTGGCCCAGCTCGGCAACCCGGACATGCGCACGCCGATCGCCCACGCCTTGGCCTACCCGGAGCGCATCGATTCCGGCGTGGCGCCCCTGGACCTGTTCCAGGTGGCCCGCCTCGATTTCGAAGCCCCGGACCTGGAGCGCTTCCCCTGCCTGGGCCTGGCCTACCGCGCCCTGCGCGAGGGCGGGCGCAGTCCGGCGGTGCTGAACGCGGCCAACGAAGTGGCCGTGGCCGCCTTTCTTGACGGGCGCATCGGCTTTGCCGCCATCCCCCGGCTGATCGCGGCGGTGCTGGACGAGGTCGGTACCGGCGCCGTGCACTCCCTGGGCGACGTCCGGGAAGCGGACCGCCTGGCGCGCCAGGCGGCCCTGGGCCGGGTCGCCGGACATTGATAGCCCCCATCCGGGGGCTATCCCACGCCCTTTTTCGCTGCGCGGCCATTCCGGCCCGGGGCGGGGAGGGCTTCACCAATCCTTGGCGGAGAGATTCCGGGCGCTGATCCGGAAGCCACTCACCGCAGCCTTTTGCGAGAAGACAAGGTGAGCGCTTTTATCCACTACGCCGTCTCGTTTGCCGTGGTCCTGGGCGTGCTGATCGTCGTCCATGAACTCGGCCATTTCGCCGTGGCGCGCTGGTGCGGCGTCAAGGTGTTGCGTTTTTCCGTGGGCTTCGGCCAGCCCCTGTGGCGCCGCCAGGGCCGTGACGGCACCGAATGGGTGCTGGCGGCCTTTCCTCTGGGGGGGTACGTGAAAATGCTCGACGAGCGCGAGGGCAGCGTGCCGCCCGACGAGCGTCATCGGGCATTCAACGTCCAGCCGGTGGGACGGCGCATGGCCATCGTCGCCGCCGGCCCCCTGGCCAATCTCCTGCTTGCCGTCCTGCTCTACACCGTGGTGTTCTGGCAGGGCGCGCCCGAACTGCGGCCCTTGCTCGGCACGCCGCCGGCGGGGTCGGCGCTGGCGGCGGCCGGGGTGGAGAACGGGGACGAGGTACTGCGCCTCGATGGCCGCGACGTGGCGTCGTTCCAGGATCTGCACTGGCAATTGCTGCGCCAGGTGGGCAACGGCGATTTCATCGTCCTGGAAACCCGCAATCAGCGCGGCGAAATCAACGACCGGCGGGTCCTGGTAGGCCCGACCCTGGCCGAGGTCGGCCTGGAGGCGGAATTGCCGGAAAAGCTCGGCATCACCCTGTTCCGCCCGTTGGTGGCGCCGCGGCTGGGCAGCGTGGCCGAATCCGGCCCGGCGGCCGCAGTCGGGTTGCAGGCCGGGGACCTGGTCCTGGCTATCGACGGCCGCGATGTCCGGGCCTGGAGCGACGTGGTGATGGCCGTCCGGGAGGCGCCGGGCCGGCCGTTGCAACTGGAAGTCCGCCGCGGCGACGCGGTGCTGGAGTTCACAGTGACCCCGGCCGAGGACAACGACCGGGGCAAGCCCATCGGCCGCATCGGCGTCGGTGTGGCCAATCCGGGCGACCTGCCGGCCATGGCGGTGACGGTGCGCTATCCCCTGGGGGAATCCCTGCGCCGCGCCGTCCGGGAAACCTGGGAAAAATCCCTGTTCAGCGTACAGATGTTCGGCAAGATGCTGATTGGGCAGGTTTCGCTGAAAAACCTGTCCGGACCGGTCACCATCGCCGACTACGCCGGGCAGTCGGCACGGCTGGGCTGGGCCTCCTTCGTCAAGTTCATGGCCTTGGTCTCGATCAGCCTCGGCGTGCTCAATCTCTTGCCGATTCCCGTCTTGGACGGGGGGCACCTGATGTATCATATGCTGGAGTTTTTGCGGGGCCGCCCCGTGTCCGAACGCGCTCAGGAAGTCGGGCAGCGGATTGGCCTTTCCCTGCTGTTTGCCCTCATGGCATTCGCCCTTTATAACGATTTCGCCCGTCTCGCTACCGGTTGATTATGAAGAAAAACCTCCTTGCGGGGTTGATCGGGGGGCTTTTTGCCACCGCGATCGCCGCGCCTGCCTGGGCCTTTGAACCGTTCGTCGTCAAGGACATCCGCGTCGAAGGCATCCAGCGTACCGAAGCCGGTACCGTATTCAGTTATCTCCCGGTCAAGGTCGGCGAGACCATGACCGACGAAAAGGCCTCCCAGGCCATCAAGGCCCTGTTCGCCACGGGCTTCTTCAAGGACGTGCGCATCGAGGTCGACAACGACGTGCTGGTGGTGGCCCTGGAAGAGCGGCCGGCCATCGCCAAGATCGATTTCGTCGGCATGAAGGAGTTCGAGAAGGACCAGATCCTCAAGGCTCTCAAGGAAATCGGCATCGCCGAGTCGCGCATCTTCGACCGGGCCATGCTGGACAAGGCCGAGCAGGAGCTGAAGCGCCAATACCTGGCCCGGGGCAAGTACGCTGCCCAGATCAAGACCACGGTGACTCCGCTGGAGCGCAACCGGGTGGGTGTCAACTTCACCATCGACGAAGGCGACGTGGCGAAGATCCAGGAGATCAACATCGTCGGCGCCCAGGCTTTCAAAGAGAAAGACCTGCTCAACCTGTTCCAGCTGACCACGCCGACCTGGCTGTCCTGGTACACCAAGAACGACCAGTATTCCAAGCAGAAGCTGTCCGCCGACCTGGAAACCCTGCGCTCCTACTACCAGAACCGGGGCTATCTGGACTTCAACATCGAGTCCACCCAGGTGTCGATCAGCCCGGACAAGAAGAGCATCTTCATCACCATCAACCTCAACGAGGGCGAACGCTATCAGGTGTCCTCGGTGAAGTTGGCCGGCGACCTGTCCCTGCTGCCGGAAGAAGAGTACAAGAAGGCGGTGACGCTCCACGCCGGCGACGTTTTCTCCCGGGAGAAGCTCAACGCTTCCACCAAGGCCATTTCCGAGCGTCTCGGCGCCCAGGGCTACGCCTTCGCCAACGTGAACGCCGCACCCGAGGTGGACAAGGAAAAGCGCCAGGTGGCCTTCACCATCTTCGTGGACCCGGGCAAGCGCGTCTATGTCCGCCGCATCAACGTCGCCGGCAACACCAAGACCCGCGACGAGGTGGTGCGCCGCGAAATGCGCCAGATGGAGGGCGGCTGGTACGACGCCGACAAGATTCAGCTGTCCAAGCAGCGCATCGACAAGACCGGCTATTTCTCCGAAGTCACGGTGGAAACCCCCGCGGTGCCCGGCACCTCCGACCAAGTGGACGTGAACGTCGGCGTGACCGAGAAGCCTACCGGCAACATCATGCTCGGCGCCGGCTTCTCCAGCGCCGACAAGGTGATCCTGTCCGGCTCCATTTCCCAGTCCAACCTGTTCGGCAGCGGCAACTTCCTGTCCCTGCAGATCAACACGGCCAAGGCCTTCAAGACCTACGCCCTGTCCTACACCAACCCCTACTTCACCCAGGACGGAATCAGCCAGGGCTTCGACGTCTACAAGAAGACCTACGACCCCTCCCTGTCGTCCACCTACGTGCAGACCTATAAGACGGTCTCTTGGGGCGGCGGCGTGCGCTGGGGCGTGCCGATCGCCGAAAAGGAAGCGATTAGCCTCGGCGTCGGCTACGACAGCACCAACGTGACCCTGTTCTCGGACAGCCGCCGTCTCTACCAGGACTTCGTGGCCAAGAACGGCAATAACAACTCCAGCGTGCTGCTGTCGTCCGGCTGGTCCCGGGATACCAAGGACAGCCTGATCTACACGACTTCCGGCGCCTACACCCGGGTCGGCGGCGAAGTGTCCACCCCGGGTGGCACGTTGCGCTTCTACCGCCTGTCGGCCCAGCACCAGCGCTTCTTCCCCCTGTCCCAGACCTTCACCCTGATGGTCAACGGCGAGGTGGGCATTGCAGGTGGTTACGGTGGTAAGGATCTGCCCTTCTACAAGAACTTCTATGCCGGCGGCGTGAGCTCGGTGCGCGGCTACCAGCAATCCAGCCTGGGGCCGAAGCAGGACGGCGAAGCCATCGGCGGCCAAAAGCGCTTCCTGCTCAGCAGCGAACTGCTCTTCCCGTTCCCAGGCTCCGGCGTGGACAAGTCCCTGCGCCTGTCCTGGTTCGCCGACGCCGGCCAGGTGTACGGCTCCGGCGACGATTACGGCCGCTACGAGAAATTCGCAGTATCGGACCTGCGCTATTCGACCGGTCTCGCCCTTTCTTGGAGTTCTCCGCTCGGCCCGTTAAAATTCAGCATCGCCAATGCGCTGAACAAGAAGGAAGACGATAAGACGCAGCGCTTCCAGTTCCAGTTCGGAACGGTTTTCTGATCTAGGAGTACAAGTTGAAACGCAAGATGCTCGCGGTGGCCCTGTCCGCCGCCCTGTTCGGCCTGGCTGGCACTGCCGCCGCCGACACGAAAATCGGTTTTGTGAACACCCAGCGCGTTTTCCGCGACGCCCCCGCCGCGGTCAAGGCGCAGAAGAAGCTGGACGGCGAATTCTCCAAGCGCGACCAGGAGCTCCAGGCCATGGCCAAGAAGCTCCAGAGCCTCCAGGAAGGCCTGGAAAAGAACGCCGTGACCCTGTCCGAAAGCGATCGCCGCAACAAGGAACGGGAAATCAACGATCTGAACCGGGATTTCCAGCGCAAGCAGCGCGAGTTCCGCGAAGACCTGAACCTGCGCCAGAACGAAGAGATGGCGGCGGTCCTGGAGCGGGCCAACAAGGCCATCAAGGCCATCGCCGAGTCCGAGAAGTACGACCTGATC
The DNA here is from genome assembly GCF_021287045.1 of Oryzomicrobium sp. Lineage (GTDB taxonomy): Bacteria > Pseudomonadota > Gammaproteobacteria > Burkholderiales > Rhodocyclaceae > Oryzomicrobium. Next base: position 205,342 of record NZ_JAJTBG010000004.1, read on the forward strand.
CTGCAGGATGCGGTCTGGGCGAACCCGCGCCTGGACATCACCGACAAGGTCATCAAGGCCCTGTCCGACGACAAAGCGGCCGCCAAGTAAATTGGCTGGCCTGACTTTGGCGGGCCAGGGAATGCGCCTGGCGGACATCGTCGCCCGTTTGGGGGGCGAGCTGGTCGGCGATGGCGATACGCTTATCCGCAGCATCGGCACTCTGGCCCAGGCGGGGGAGGGCGACATCGCCTTCCTCGCCAATCCCAAGTATCGGGGCCAGCTGGCAGAAACCGCCGCTTCGGCGGTGATCGTTCCACCCTCGGCGGCGGACGGTACGGACCGGCCGCACATCGTCGCGGCCAACTCCTACCTCTATTACGCCCGGGTTGCCCAGTTGCTGTACCCGGCGGCGCTGCCCAATCCGCCCGTTCACCCCAGCGCGGTGATCGGTGAGGGAGTGGTGCTGGGACGCAACGTGGTCATCCACGCCGGCTGCGTGATCGGTGACGGGGTCGAGATCGGCGACGACACGGTGATCTACCCGAACGCCGTGGTCTACCACCACTGCGTCATCGGCCGCCGTTGCGTGATCCAGGCCGGCGCGGTGATCGGCGCCGACGGCTTCGGCTTTGCCAAGGACGGCGCCGCCTGGGTGAAGATTCCCCAGATCGGCCGGGTGGTGATCGGCGACGACGTGGAAATCGGCGCCAATTCGACCATCGACCGGGGGGCCATCGACGACACGGTGATCGGCAACGGCGTCAAGATCGACAACCTGGTGATGGTCGCCCATAACGTCCAGATCGGCGAGCACACGGCCATGGCCGGTTGCGTCGGCATTGCCGGCAGCACCAAGATCGGTGCCCGCTGCACCATCGGCGGTGCCGGCATGATCAGCGGGCACCTGACCCTGGGGGACGACGTGCATATTTCCGGCGCTACCCTAGTGGCCCGCAACCTGCCCAATCCCGGTCACTACACGGCCGCCTACCCGCTCGAAGCCCACGAGGGCTGGCTCAAGAACGCGGCCCACCTGCGCCATCTGGACAAGCTGGCGAAGCGGGTCCGCGAGCTTGAGAAAAAACTTGAAAAATCAGAGGGAACCAATTGAATTCCATGGACATTAAGGCAGTGATGGAGCACCTGCCGCATCGCTACCCGTTCCTCATGATCGACCGCATCCTGGCCATCGAGCCGGGCAAGACCGTACATGCGCTCAAGAACGTGTCGATCAACGAGCCGATGTTCCAAGGCCACTTCCCCGGCAATCCGGTGTTCCCCGGTGTGCTGATCGTCGAAGCCCTGGCCCAGGCCGCCGGCGTCCTGGCATTCACCTCCACCGGCGACAAGCCCAACGAGAAGACCGTCTACTACCTGGCCGGCGTGGACAAGACCCGCTTCAAGAAGCCGGTGGTGCCGGGCGACCAGCTGCACCTGCACGTCACCGTGGACAAGGTCAAGGCCGGCATCGGCCGTTTCAAGGCCGTGGCCCAGGTGGACGGCCAGACTGTATGCGAAACCGAACTCCTCTGCGCGGTGCGGACCATCGAATGACCCAGATCCACCCGACCGCCGTCGTCAGCCCGGGAGCCCGGCTGGGGGATAAAGTCTCCATCGGCCCCTACAGCGTCATCGGCGAGAACGTCGTCATCGGCGACAACACCTCCGTCGGCTCCCACACGGTGATCGAGGGCCATACCGAGATCGGCCGGGACAACCAGATCCATCACTTCTGCGCCCTGGGCGGTATTCCCCAGGACAAGAAGTACGACGGGGAACCGACCAAGCTGGTGATCGGCGACCGCAACACCATCCGCGAATTCTGCTCGTTCCATACCGGCACGATCCAGGATGCGGGCGAGACGCGCATCGGCAACGACAACTGGATCATGGGCTATGTGCACATCGCCCATGACTGCGTTGTCGGCAACCACACCATCTTCGCCAGCAACGCCCAGATCGCCGGCCACGTGCATGTGGAGGACTGGGTGATCCTGGGCGGCATGACCGGGGTGCACCAGTTCGTGCACATCGGCGCCCACGCCATGACCGGCGGCGGCACCATCCTGTTCCAGGACCTGCCGCCCTACGTGATGGCCGTCGGCAACAACCCGGCTCCCAAGGGGATCAACAGCGAAGGCCTGAAGCGCCGCGGCTTCTCTCCCGAGAGCGTCATGGCGATCAAGCGCGCCTACCGCACCCTCTACCGCTCCGGCCTGACCCTGGAAGAGGCCCGCGACAAGATCGCCGCCGAAGCCGGCGCCCATCCCGAGCTTGCCGTTCTGGTCGACTTCCTCGCCCAGTCCAAGCGCGGCATCCTGCGTTAAGCCATGACCCGTCCCCTTCGCATCGCCATGGTGGCGGGGGAGGCGTCGGGCGACCTCCTGGGCGCCAACCTGATCGCCGCCCTCAAGGAACGCCTGCCCGACGCCCACTACTACGGCATCGGCGGGCCGAAGATGCTCACCCAGGGGCTCGACTCCTGGTGGCCCCAGGAAAAGCTGGCGGTCATGGGCCTGGTGGAGGTGCTCAAGCACATCAAGGAGCTGTCCGGCATCCGCAAGGGCTTGGTCAAGCGCCTGCTCGCCGAGCCGCCCGACGTCTTCATCGGTATCGACGCCCCGGACTTCAACCTGGGGCTGGAAAAGCGGCTCAAGGCCAAGGGCGTGCCCACGGTGCACTACGTCAGCCCCTCGATCTGGGCCTGGCGTCCCGGGCGGATCAAGGGCATCGCCAAGGCGGTGTCCCACATCCTCTGCCTGTTGCCCTTCGAGCCGGCCCTGTACGACGCCAAGGGCATCCCCAACACCTACGTGGGGCATCCCCTGGCCGACCAGATCCCGCTCCACGTCAGCCAGTCCGAGGCACGCCACAAGCTCGACCTGCCCGCCGGCGCGCCGATCTTCGCCCTGCTGCCGGGCAGCCGCACCACCGAGCTCAATTTTTTGGCCGACACCTTCATCGCCACGGCCAGGCTGATTGTCGAGCAACTGCCCGGTGCCATGTTCCTGGTGCCCCTGGCCACCCGGGAAACCCGGCTCCAGTTCGAGACCGCCCTGTACCACGCCGGCGCCCAGGACCTGCCGTTCCGCTTGCTCTTCGGCCACGCCCAGGACGCCATGGCGGCGGCCGATACCGTGCTGGTGGCGAGCGGCACCGCCTCCCTGGAGTGCGCCCTGATGAAGCGCCCTATGGTGATTACCTACAAGGTGGCCCGGATGTCGGCCTTCCTGTGGCGGCGCATGTCGATCTCGCCCTGGGTGGGGCTACCCAACATCCTGGCCCACCGCGAAGTGGTGCCCGAGCTGTTGCAGGAAAAGGCCACGCCGGCCAACTTGGCGGCGGCCCTGCTCGACCTGCAGCAGAACAAGGAGGTGAGGGCGGCCATGGTGGACGAGTTCGAGCGCCAGCACCTGCTGCTGCGCCAGAATGCGGCGGAGAGGGCCGCCGGTGCGGTGCTCCGGACCCTGGGCGTGGCCCCGGCCGTCGTCGCGCCGCCGGTCTATGCCTCCCAGCCGGCCTCCCATGGCTGAGAAGGTCGCCAAGGCGCCACTGGTCTGGCTGGCGGGGCGCATCGCCGGAGTAGACGAAGCCGGGCGCGGCCCTCTGGCTGGCCCGGTGGTGGCCGCTGCGGTGATCCTCGATCCATCCCGGCCCATTGTCGGCCTCAACGACTCGAAGAAGCTATCGGAAAAGCGCCGCGACGCCCTGGCCCCGGAAATCCGTGAGAAGGCCTTGGCCTGGGCGGTGGCCGAAGCCAGCGCCGAAGAGATCGACCGGATCAACATTCTCCAGGCCACCTTCCTGGCCATGACCCGGGCGGTGGTGGGCCTGGGGGCGACGCCGGAGAAGATCCTGGTGGACGGCAACAAGGTGCCCCGTTCCCTGGCCGAGCTGTGCCCGGCCGAGGCCGTGGTCAAGGGCGACGGCACCTACGCCTGCATCGCCGCCGCCTCGATCCTGGCCAAGACCCACCGGGACGCCCTGATGAAAGCCCTGGACCGGGACTACCCGGCCTACGGATTCGCCCAGCACATGGGCTACCCGACTGCCGCCCACCTGGACGCCTTGCAGGCCCACGGCCCCTGCGTCGCCCACCGGCGCAGTTTCGGTCCGGTGGCACAATTGAGCCTGCTCTGACGCCCGCTCGCCCCGCTGCCTTGGCTTGCGGCGGGGAGCCGGCCTACCCATTTCCATACTTTTTCCTGCGTCCTCCATCGTGAAGAACGTCCGCACCATCAATTCCCGGGACAACCCCCGCATCAAGCGCCTGAAGAAGCTCGCCGGCTCGGCCCGGGAGCGGCGGGAGGAGGGGCTGATGCTACTCGACGGCGTGCATCTGCTCGAAGCCCTGCTGGCGGTGCGCATCAAGCCCCGGGAGCTGTACGTGGCGGAAAGCGCCCTAGCGCAGGCGTCGGGCGAGATCGCCGCCTGCCTGGCCCGGCCGCTGCTCGGAGCCACACCCCTGTACGTGCTGCCCGATTCCCTGCTGCGGGACGTGGCGCCCACCGAGACGCCGACCGGCCTCCTGGCCGTGGCCGAGCTGCCGGCGCTTCCGGAACAGACCGATCCCCAGGCCGACGCGGTGCTGCTCGACGGTGTGCAGGACCCGGGCAACCTGGGCACCCTGATCCGCACCGCTGCCGCCGCCGGCTTCCGCCAGATCGTCCTGTCGTCCGGCTGCGCCGACCCCTGGAGCCCTAAGGCCCTGCGCGCTGCCCAGGGCGGCCAGTTCCGCGCCACCCTGTTCGAGGGCCAGGACCTGTGCGCCTTCCTCAAGGGCTACCGGGGAACACCCATGGTGACGCGGCTCGACGGGGCCACCTCCCTCTACGCCATGGCCGATACCCCATTCCAGGGGCCGGTGGCCTGGGTGTTCGGCGCCGAGGGGCGGGGCGTTTCCCCGGCGGTGATGGCCGCCGTGCCCACCGGCGTGCTGATCCCCCTGCCGGGCCGGGTCGAATCCCTCAACGTGGCCGCCGCCGCTGCGGTCTGCCTGTTCGACACCCTGCGTCGGCGCGGCGTTAAATAATTACGGGAGCACCCGGCGTGCCCAACAAAAAACCCGGCTTCGGCCGGGTTTTTTGTTGTCTGGGTTGCCTTGGTTGTTCAAGGCACCGTGTTCAGAAGTCTTCGCTGCGCTCGATGCGCACTTCCTGCATCACCGTGGTGGAGATTTCCTCGATGGACTTGGACGAGGAATCGAGCCAACGGATGCCTTCGCGGCGCATCAGCTTTTCGGCCTCGTGCACTTCGTACTGGCAGTTGGCCAGGGACGCATACTTGCTGTTGGGCCGGCGTTCTTCGCGGATCTGGGAGAGGCGCTCCGGGTCGATGGTCAGGCCGAACAGCTTTTCCCGATAACGCTCGATGGTGGACGGCAGCTTCATGCGCTCGAAGTCCTCGGGGATGAGCGGGAAGTTGGCTGCCTTTACGCCGAACTGCATGGCCAGGTACAGGGAGGTGGGGGTCTTGCCGCAGCGGGACACGCCCACCAGGATCACGTCCGCTTCCATCAGGTTGCGGTCGGTGATGCCGTCGTCGTGGGCCAGGGTGTAGTTGATGGCGTCGATGCGGCTCTGGTAGCCGGTGGAGTTGGTGGTACCGTGGGACTTGCCCACGCTGTGGTTGCACACCGCGCCCAGCTCGGCCTCCAGGGGGGCGAGGAAACTCTCGAAGAACGACAGGCAGAAGGCGTCGGCTTGATGGACGATGGCCGAGAGCTTGCCGTCCACCAGGGTGGTGAACACGATCGGGCGGATGCCGTCGCGCTGGGCCGCCTCGTTGATGCGCGCCACGGCGGCATGGGCCTTGTCCTCGGTGTCGATGAAGGGCGCGCGCACCGGCTTGAACTTCACGCCCTCGAACTGGGTGAGCAGGCTGTGGGCCAGGGTTTCGGCGGTGATGCCGGTGCCATCGGAAATGTAGAAGACGGTGCGGTTGATCGACGAGTTCATGGGGAAGAGGGTGAGGGCAAAGAAAAACGGCGGCCAGTGACAGGCCGCCGTTGAAGTTTACTGGAAGTTGCTATTCCGGACTCAGGGAATCATCCACGTAAACACGTAGGCCTGCAGGGTGGTGATGATGCCCACCATGGTGGCGAACAGCAGGCTGTGCTTGACGGTGAAGCGGAACAGGTCCGATTCCTTGCCCACCAATCCCACGGCGGCGCAAGCCACGGCGATGGACTGGGGCGAGATCATCTTGCCGGTCACGCCACCGGTGGTGTTGGCCGCCACCAGCAGGGTGTCGGAAACGCCCACCTGGTGCGCCGTGGTGGCTTGCAGGGAGCAGAACAGGGCGTTCGACGAGGTGTCCGAGCCGGTCAGGAACACGCCCAGCCAGCCGAGGAACGGCGAGAAGAACGGGAACAGGGCGCCGGTGCCGGCCAGCAGCAGGGCCAGGGTGGCGGACAAGCCGGAGTAGTTGGCGACGAAGGCGAACGCCAGCACCATGCCGATGGAGTAGATCGGGCGCTTCAGCTCGACCACGGTCTCCTTCAGGGTCTTGGCCGCATCGGAGGGCTTCATGCCGAGCACCAGCATGGTGATGATGGCCGACAGGAAGATGGCGGTGCCGGTGGCGGCCAGCAGGTCGAGCTTGTAGACCGCAGCGTAGGGCGTGGCCTTGGCGACGATCGGCTCCACCTTGGTCACCAGCTTGTCGAGCATGGGCACCGGGAACTGGAACACCGTGCCGTACAGGGCGCCGTCCTTGGCGAACAGGGCCTTGAAGGGCTTCAGGCTCCAGATGGTGACCATGACGGTCAGGATGACGAAGGGCGACCAGGCCTTGGCGATCTGGCCGAAGGTGTAGTGCTTGTCTTCGCCCAGCTCGGCGTGGTGCTGCTTGTCGAAGCGGAAGATGTTCTTCGGCTTCCAGTTCTTCAGGAACACGGTCAGGCAGATCAGGCTGACCAGGGCCGAGGTGATGTCCGGCAGTTCCGGGCCGATGAAGTTGGCGGTGAAGTACTGGGTCACGGCAAACGACAGGCCGGCCACCAGGATTGCCGGCCAGGTCTCGCGTACGCCGCGCAGGCCGTCCATCATCATCACCAGCCAGAAGGGCACGATCACCGACAAGAGCGGCAGCTGGCGGCCGGCGGCCTGGCCGATCTTGAAGGCGTCGATGCCGGTCACTTGGCCGGCCACGGTGATGGGGATGCCCATGGCGCCGAAGGCCACCGGAGCGGTGTTGGCGATCAGGCACAGGCCGGCGGCGTAGAGCGGGTTGAAGCCCAGGCCGACCAGCAGGGCGGCGGTGATGGCCACGGGAGCGCCGAAGCCGGCTGCGCCTTCGAGGAAGGCGCCGAAGGCAAAGCCCACCAGCAGCATTTGCAGGCGCTGGTCATCGGTGATCGACACCACCGACGAGCGGATGACGTCGAACTGGCCGGTCTTGACCGTGATCTTGTAGAGGAACACGGCGGCCACGATGATCCAGGCGATCGGCCACAGCCCGTAGAGGAAGCCGTAACCGGCCGAGGCCAGGGCCATCGGCACCGGCATCTTGTAGAAGAACACGGCCACGGCCAGGGCGATGGCCACGGTGATGGTGCCGGCGATGTGCCCCTTCATGCGCAGGACGGCGAGCGCGATGAAGAAGAAGAAAATCGGCAGCGCGGCGACCAGCGCCGACAACCAGAGGTTGCCGAGGGGGTCGTAAATCTGCATCCACGGTTGCATGGGGTACAGCCTCCTTCAGGGATTGCGGTGGTTTGTCGAAGTGAATCAAACAAGGTGCTGGGGTTGTCCCTCGCGGTCGGTTTTTATTGGTGGATGCCTGGATCGCCGCACGGGTTATGGGTTTCCACGGAGCCCCTCGGGAAAACGAGCACACACGGGCCTCCCGAGGCGATCCCTTTCGAGATCGGCTCCCTGTCTTGCGTTTGGAGGTGGGGGTGTCGTTTCCCGCGGCGCCGCCGGGGAAGGTTCGGTCAGCAGGTCGCCATGCGGGCGGCCTCCTGGCTGCATTCGTCGAGCAGGTGGACGATGGAGTGGTAGGGCACGCCGGTGGCGGCGGTCAGGCCGATCTCACAGGTCTTGTTGCTCGAATAGCCGCCGCAACAATTGGCCGGCACGTCATCGTGAATCTTGCGCAGGGCGTGGGCGTTGAGTTCGGGCACGACAAAGCCCCGGTCGCCGCCGAAACCGCAGCACTTCACCTCGGGCGGCATCACCACCTGCTCGGCGCAGGCCTGGGCCAGGGCCTTGAGCTTGGCCTCGGCGCCCATGCGCCGGGCGCTACAGTTGAGGTGTACCAGCACCGGGTCGGCCTTCTTTTGCAGCATCAGGCGCGGCAGCAGGGCGTCGTGGGCGAACTCCACCAGGTCATAGACCGGCAGCCGCTCGGCCAGGTAGGTCTTCATGCGCAGGGTGCAGGCGCTGGCGTCGAGCACGATCGGGTACTTGCCGTTGTCGCTGGCCTCGCGCAGGGCCGCTTCCAGCTCCGCCGACTTGCGGTCGGCTTCCGCCGCCAGGCCCTTGCTGGCAAACGACTGGCCGCAGCACAGGGCATCGACGCCAGCGGGGACGATCGGCGCGTAGCCGGCTCGCTCCAGCACCCGGATGACGGTGGCGGAAAGGGCCTGTTCCGGCGACTCTGCGCCGAAGATGCGCCCGGCGCAGGTGGGGAAATAGACGATCTTGTCGCCCTGGCCGACGCGGGCGCGGCCCGCCGGCTGGGGCCGGGGCATGCCGGCCTTCCAGGCGCCGCCGGTGAACTTGCCGAGCAGCGTGGCACCCACCAGGGATTCGGCCAGGTGGCCGGCCTTGAGGGCGGTGCGCGCCAGGGCCTGGGTGGTGGCGAAATTGCGGGCAGCCACCTGGCCTAGCTGGCGGGCGACGCCGGACAGGTTTTCGCCGCGCACGGCGCGCACCAGGGCGCCGGTCTCGATGCCCACCGGGCAGGCGGTGGAGCACAGGCCGCAACCGGCGCAGGTTTCCAGGCCCTGGTAGAGGTAGTCCTCGCCCAGCTCGCCAGTGGCTTCACCGGCGGCATGGCGGCGCGATAGCTCGCGCCAGGCGACGATGCGCTGGCGCGGCGACAGGGTCAGGCCGTGGGAGGGGCACTGGGGCTCGCAGAAACCGCACTCGATGCAACGGTCCACCGGGGCGTACAGCTCGCCGGCGGCGGGCATGGGCTTGAGGTGCTGGAGGTGGGCCTCCGGGTCGTCGTTGATGATCACGCCCGGGTTGAGCAGGCCTTCCGGGTCGAACAGGTCCTTGATCTGGCGCATCAGGCCGTAGGCCCGGGCGCCCCATTCCAGTTCGACGAAGGGCGCCATGTTGCGCCCGGTGCCGTGCTCGGCCTTGAGGGAACCGTCGTACTTCTTGACCAGCAGGGCGCACACGTCGTCCATGAAGGCGGCGTAGCGGGCCACCTCGGTTTCGATGCCGAAGTCCTGGGTGAACACGAAGTGCACGTTGCCTTCCAGGGCGTGGCCGAAAATGATGGCCTCGTGGTAGCCGTGCTTGGCGAACAGGTGTTGCAGGTCGAGGCAGCAGGCGGCCAGGTCGGGCACCGCCACCGCCACGTCCTCGATGATCACCGTGGTGCCCGGCTTGCGCACCGCGCCGACGGCGGGGAAGGTGCCCTTGCGCACGTTCCAGAGGCGCTCGATCTCGGCGGCGTCGGTGGTGAAGGCCGGGGCTTCCACCAGGGGATAGGCGTTCAGTTCGTCGAGCACCGCGCCGATGCGCGCTTGCAGCTCGGCGGCGGAGGGCGCCCGGGTCTCGATCAGCAGGGCGGTGGCGCCTTCGTCCAGGGTCTTGAGCAGCGGCGGCATGCCCGGCTTGTGGGCCACGGCGCGCAGCGAGGCCCGGTCGAGCAGTTCGACGGCATCCACCGGCCGGGCCTTGAGACCGACCACGGCGCGGCAGGCGGTCTCCATGTCCGGGAAGAAGGCCAGGGCGCTGGCCTTGTTGGCGTATTCCGGCACGGTGCGGTAGGTCACCTGGGAAATGAAGCCTAGGGTGCCTTCGGAGCCGATCATCAGGTGGGCCAGGATGTCCACCGGGTCGGTGAAGTCCACCAGGGCGTTGAGGCTGTAGCCGGTGGTGTTCTTGATCTTGTACTTGGTGCGGATGCGTTCGCACAGGGCCGCATCGGTGCGCACGTCGTCGGCCAGTTGATCCAGGCGGGAGAGGAGGGCGGCGTGGCTGATGCGGAAGGCGGCGACATTGGCCGGCTCGCCGGTGTCGAGCACGGTGCCGTCGGCCAGCAGCACCCGGATCGCCGCCAGGGTGTTGTAGCTGTTCTGAGCGGTGCCGCAGCACATGCCGCTGCTGTTGTTGGCGGCCATGCCGCCGATCTTGGCGGCGTTGATCGATGCCGGGTCGGGGCCGATCTTCTTGCCCAGGGGGGCGAGGCGCCGGTTTACCTCGGCGCCCACCATGGCCGGACCCACCGCCACGGTGGCGCCGTCGGCGGCGATGGCGCAGGTGGCGAAGCCCTCGCCGAGCAGTACCAGCACTCCGTCGGTGACCGCCTGGCCGCACAGGCTGGTGCCGGCGGCGCGGAAGGTGACCGGGCGCCGGTGCTGGCGGGCCAGATGGGCCACATCGCGAACCTCAGCCTCGTCATTGACCACCGCCACCACTTCCGGCACCAGGCGGTAGAAGCTGCCGTCGGTGCCATAGGCAAGGCGGCGCAGTTCGTCGGTAATGACCCGATCAGCGGGCAGGCGGCGGCGCAGGGCGTCGATCAGAGCGGACACGGTCGGTGCTCCCAGGCAGGGATAATCGGTGGAAAAAGAAGGGGGCCGGTGGGGTTTAGACGCGCTCGCGCACCATGTCCCGCAGCCGTTTCGGCGCGGGCTTGAGGGGCGTGCGGGCCACCGTCCAGCCGCTCTGGCGCGACGGCGTCAGGGCGCGGAAGCGCGACGCCAGCCAGGTGAAGGCCCGGTAGGCGCCAGGCTGGGCGTAGATGCGCGCCCACAAACGCCAGACGAAGGACACCAGGGGCCGGTAGCCCGCCCCCTGGCCGACCATCGCCGGATGGGGATGGGGGGCGCTCTGGGCTTCGCCGCGCAGGCGCACCAGTAGTTCCGGGATGGGGATCTTCACCGGGCAGACTTCGCCGCAGGCGCCGCACAGGGTGGACAGGGTGGGCAGCAGGTGGGTCTGCTCCAGTCCCATCATGTGGGGCGAGACGATCTTGCCGATGGGGCCCGGGTAGGTAGTGCCGTAGGCATGACCGCCGATGCGGGTGTACACCGGGCAATGGTTCATGCAGGCGCCGCAGCGGATGCATTGCAGGGTCTTGCGCAGTTGTTCGTCGGCGTAGGCCTGGGAACGGCCGTTGTCGAGCAGCACCAGATGCACCTCTTGCGGGCCGTCCTTCTCGTCGGCCTTGCGCGGACCGGAGATCAGGTTGAAGTAGGTGGATACCGCCTGGCCGGTGGCCGAGCGGGTCAGGATCGAGTACAGGGGGGCCACGTGCTCGAGCTTTTCCACCACCTTCTCGATGCCGGTAATGGCGATGTGCACCTTGGGCACGGTGGTGCACATGCGGCCGTTGCCTTCGTTTTCCACCAGGCACAGGGTGCCGGTCTCGGCCACGGCGAAGTTGACGCCGGACAGGCCGATTTCGGCCTGCTCGAACTTCTCGCGCAGCACCTGGCGGCCGATCTGGATCAGGGCGTCCACGTTGTCGGTGTAGTCGACCCCGGGCACCTTCTCGGCGAACAGCCGGGCGATCTGCTCCTTGGTCTTGTGGATGGCCGGCATGATGATGTGGGAGGGCTTCTCCCCGGCCAATTGGACGATGTACTCGCCCATGTCCGATTCCAGGGCGCCGATGCCGGCGGCTTCCATGGCGTGGTTGAACTCGATTTCCTCGCTGACCATGGACTTGCCCTTGACGATCAGCTTGGCCTGATGGCGCCGGGCGATGTCGAGCATGATGGCGTTGGCCTCGTCCGGGGTCTCGGCCCAGTGCACGTGGACGCCGTTGCGGGTCAGGTTGGCTTCGAGCTGTTCCAGCAGGTCGGGTAATTTCGACAGGCTGTACTGGCGGATCGCCTCCGACAAGCTGCGCAGGGACACCAGCTCCGATTCGTCCGGGAACTGGGCGGCCCGCTTGGCCATGAGAAAGTCCATGGCACCGCGGAAGCTGCTGCGCAGGTGGTCGTCGTTGATCGCCTCGTGGACCCGCTCGCGCAGGGCCTCGGCGGAAACGAAGGCGATGGGCTTGCCTCGGGTGGCGTGGGCGGTGTGAGGCGTGGGGGCGTTCATTGCGCCGCTCCTTCCCGGGTGGTGACCAGCACGATCAGCTCCTTCGGGCCGTGGGCGCCGTAGGCCAGGGTCTGCTGGATGTCGGCGGTCTTGGACGGGCCGGACACCAGCAGGGCATTGGTGGGCAGGCCGCCAGCCCAGTTCTCGGCGCGCAGGGCGTCGAAGAAGGTGGGGTGGATGGTGGCGGCGTCGAGCAGCACGAAGTGGATCGGCGGCACCAGGGACAGGGTGCGCGGCTCGGCGGGGGAGGGCCACAGGATCAGGGTGCCGGTTTCGGCAATGGCGCCCCGAGCCTGGGTGAAGCCTGCATCTACCTTATGAAAGAGGTCGGCCTTGATGTCTTCCACCTGGCCGGCCCAGGGGCGCAGGGCGGTGCCATTGGCGGCGAAGGCCGCGGCGTCGAGGCGCTGGCCGGCCGGGGTGGCGGCGCCGTAGAGCAGGCTGGACACACCCTTTTCAGCGCACAGGCGGGCGAGCAGTTCGGGCCAGGATTCTTCCAGGGTGACGTGGACGTCGGCGTGGAAGCTCTCGATGCCGGTGCGGAAGCGGGCCAGCCGGTCCAGGGTCGATTCCTGGCGGTCCCGGGCGGCGTAGTGGGCGTCGAGCTGAGGCGTGGGCACGGGCAGGGGGATTTGCGGCGCGTTGGCGCGCAGCTTGGCGAGGATGCGGTCGCGGGCGCTCATGTCAGTTGCTCCCGGAAGCCTGGCCGCCGGTGCGGCGCAGCAGGAAGGTGGCCAGGTGTTCGCCCGGCAGGGAGGCTTTCACCCGGCCCGCATCCAGGTCTTCCTTGGCGGCGCGCTTGGTGATGTTGAGCAGGCAACCGCAGTCGGCGGTGACCACTTCGCTGGCGCCGGTGGCCTTCAGGGCCGCGACCTTGTCCGTGACCATGGCGGTGGACACGTCCGGGTGCTTGAGCGAGAAGGTGCCGCCGAAGCCGCAGCATTCCGATTCATGGCCGTGGTGGGCGAGGGTGACGTTGCCCAGCTTGGCGAGGAGTTCCCGGCCCACCAGGTGGGTGCCCATTTCGCGCCGCGCGGAACAGGAGGTGTGCAGGGTGACGGTGGTGGGCTCGCCCTGGTCGGGGCGGTTGAAGCCGACCACGTGGAGCAGGAATTCGGCGAACTCGTAGGTCCGTTCGGCGATGGCCTTGGCCTGGGCGTAGCGTGCCGGGTCGTCGGCGAAGATCTTTTCCCAGTGCCAGCGGATCATGCCGCCGCAGGAGCCGGAGGGCACCACCACCGGGTAGTCCTCGGGAAACAGGTCGAGCTGGGAGGCGGCTACTTGGCGCGCCTCGTCGGGAAAGCCGCTGGAGAAGGCGGGTTGGCCGCAGCAGGTCTGGTTGTCCGGGAAGATCACCCGGATGCCTTCCCGTTCCAGGAGGGTGATGGCGTCCATGCCGGCCTCGGGGACGAACAGGTCCACCAGGCAGGTGCCATAGAAATACACCGCCTGGGGGCGGGGGGGATAGGCGCGCACGGGGTGTTCGCCCGCGCTCACGAGGGGGACGCTCATGTCTCCTCCAGTCCTGCCGGTTGGCGCCCACGATGTGGGTCGCAGCGGCTTTTCGGTTGGTTTCGGTTATGAACCGGTAAATCGACTTACGGTAAATTGGTAAGACCAATCAAACCGATGGCGACAGAAGTTACGCGCAGCGGGCAATAAAGTCAATCATCTATAAGACTCAACTGATTGATTTTGCGGTGCACAATCGAAAACCACTGTGGTTTCTACGTACCGGAATCTTGAAAACCCAGTGTTTAAGCCGTATCATGGTGGTCTGACCAATTTAATGGAGCGGCAATGTCTGGCGGCAAGCTTGCAGTGCAGCGACTCTCGGACACCATCGCCCTGGACCTGGAACGGCGCATCCTGGAAGGTTCGTTAAAGCCCGGGGACCGCTTGCAGCCAGAGCGCGAACTGGCCGCCGAACTGGGCGTGTCCCGTCCCTCGTTGCGCGAAGCCATCCAGAAGCTCGTCTCCAAGGGCATGCTGCAAAGCCGCCAGGGCGGGGGCACCTATGTCACCGACCAGCTCGACGCCGCTTTCACCGACCCCTGGCAGGAGATGCTGCGCCAGCATCCCAACATCCAGGGCGATCTGCTCGAATTCCGCGGCATGCTCGAATCCGAGGCCGCCTCCCTGGCCGCCCGCCGCGCCACCGACGCCGACATCCTGCGTATCGGCCAGGCCTTCGAGCGGGTCGAATCCCTGTTCGCCCAGGGTACTTCGGCCAAGGTGCTGGAGCAGCAGGTCAAGGCCGACCTGGCCTTTCACCAGGCCATCGCCGAGGCGGCCCACAACGTGATGTTTGGCCACCTCACCGCCAGCTTGTTCCGCGTCACCCACGACCACATCGACGTCAACCTGCGCCACCTGCGCCGCTTCGAAGAGGACTGGCTGGAACTGCGCCACCAGCACGCGGCGATCTGGGAGTCGATCCGCAGCCGCAACCCCCAGGCGGCCCAGGATGCGGTGCGGCGGCACATTGATTTCGTTCGGGAAAGCATGATCGAGACGGCGCAGCACGCCGAGCGGGAAACCCGTGCGCTGCGCCGCTTAAAGTGAGAAAATCCCCCACTTTCGCCGCGGCCCGCTGATCTGCACGCGGCCGGGTTTTGGCCGAAACCCGCATAAACAAAGGTTTTTCCGTAGTTTCTTTTTGCCCCCAACCTTGCATTCATGCATTACTCGAAAGGATTAATCCGGCGATGAGCGCTTATGTGATCAGCTTCGATCAACTGCGTATGGACGACGTTGAGAAAGTGGGGGGCAAAAACGCCTCACTCGGCGAGATGATCAGCCAACTGGCGAACACCGATGTGCGTGTTCCCGGTGGTTTCGCCACCACGGCCGAGGCCTACCGGGTGTTCCTGGCCCACAACGGGCTGGCCGACCGCATCCAGAAGGCTCTTGAAACCCTGGACGTGGACGACGTCAAAAAGCTGGTGGAAACCGGCGCCCAGATTCGTCAGTGGATCGTCGACACTCCGTTCCCGGCCGAACTGGAAAAACAGATCGCCGAGCACTACCAGGCCCTGATCAAGGATTCCTCCCCCGAGGCGTCCTTCGCCGTGCGTTCCTCCGCCACCGCCGAGGATCTGCCGGATGCTTCCTTCGCCGGCCAGCAGGAAACCTTCCTCAATATCGTCGGCCTGGAGAACATCCTCCACGCGATGAAGGAAGTGTTCGCCTCCCTGTACAACGACCGCGCCATCGCCTACCGGGTGCACAAGGGCTTCACCCACGCCGAGGTGGCCCTGTCCGCCGGCGTGCAGCGCATGGTCCGTTCTGACACGGGCGCTTCCGGCGTGATGTTTACCCTGGACACCGAATCCGGCTTCCGCGACGCGGTGTTCATCACCGCCTCCTACGGCCTCGGCGAGACCGTGGTGCAGGGTGCGGTGAACCCGGACGAGTTCTACGTGCACAAGCCCATGCTGGAAGCGGGCAAGAACGCCGTGATCCGCCGCAATATCGGCTCCAAGCTGATCAAGATGGTGTTCACCGACCAGAAGGTCGCCGGCAAGTCCACCCAGACCGTGGACGTGGCCGAAGCCGAGCGCATCCAGTTCTCGATCTCCGACGCCGAGGTCATGGAGCTGGCCCGCTACGCCGTGATCATCGAGAAGCACTACGGCCGCCCGATGGACATCGAGTGGGGCCGCGACGGCGTGGACGGCAAGCTGTACGTCCTGCAGGCCCGTCCCGAGACCGTGAAGTCCCAGGAAGGCCACGACCGGTTGCAGAAGTTCAAGCTCAAGAGCTATTCCAAGGTGCTGGCCTCCGGCCGCGCCATCGGCCAGAAGATCGGTGCCGGCCCGGTGCGCATCGCCACCGATCCCTCCGAAATGGACAAGGTCCAGCCCGGCGACGTGCTGGTGGCCGACATGACCGACCCGAACTGGGAGCCGGTGATGAAGCGCGCCTCCGCCATCGTCACCAACCGGGGCGGCCGTACCTGCCACGCGGCGATCATCGCCCGTGAGCTGGGCATTCCCGCCATCGTCGGCTGTGGCGACGCCACCGAGACCCTGTCCGACGGCGACCTGGTGACCGTGTCCTGCGCCGAAGGCGACACCGGCCACGTGTACCGCGGCAAGCTCGACTTCGAAGTGATCTCCCGCGATCTGGGCACCATGCCCGACATCGACACCAAGATCATGATGAACGTGGGCAACCCGGAGCTGGCCTTCGAGTTCTCCCAACTGCCCAACGGCGGCGTCGGCCTGGCTCGCGTCGAGTTCGTCATCAACAACGTCATCGGCATCCACCCCAAGGCCATTCTGGACATCGACCGCCTGCCCGCCAGCAAGCGCGAGGAAATCCAGCGCCGCGCCCGGGGCTACGCCAGCCCGAAGGAATTCTTCGTCGAGAAGCTGGCCGAAGGCGTGGCCACCATCGCCGCCGCCTTCTGGCCCAAGCCGGTGATCGTGCGCCTGTCCGACTTCAAGTCCAACGAGTACCGCAAGCTGCTCGGCGGCGAGCTGTACGAGCCGGAGGAAGAGAACCCCATGCTGGGCTTCCGCGGTGCGTCCCGCTACATCGCCCAGAGCTTCCGCGACTGCTTCGAGATGGAATGCCGCGCCATGAAGAAGGTCCGCGAGGAAATGGGCCTGACCAACGTGGAGCTGATGGTTCCCTTCGTGCGCACCGTGGACGAGGGTAAGCAGGTCGTCGATCTGCTCGCCCAGCACGGCCTGAAGAAGGGCGAGAACGGCCTCAAGCTGATCATGATGTGCGAGATCCCGTCCAACGCCCTGCTGGCCGAGCAGTTCCTGGAGGTGTTCGACGGCTTCTCGATCGGCTCCAACGACCTGACTCAGCTGACCCTGGGCCTGGACCGGGATTCCGGCCTGGTGGCCTCCCTGTTCGACGAGCGCGATCCCGCCGTCAAGACCCTGCTGGCCATGGCGATTTCCGCCGCCAACAAGAAGGGCAAGTACGTTGGCATCTGTGGCCAAGGGCCTTCCGACCACCCCGATCTGGCCGAGTGGCTGATGGAGCAGAACATCACCTCCATCTCCCTCAACCCGGACACCGTGGTGGACACCTGGCTGCGCCTCGCCGGCCAGGGCCAGTAACAAGGTCCGCGGCATGACCGTCGCCTGGTGGCACTGGCTGCTGCTGGGCGTCGTTCTGATGGGCATCGAGCTTCGGCTCGGTGCCCTTTTCGTTTGCTGGTTCGGCGCTGGGGCCTGGGTAGTGGCGGGCGTGCTCTACGCCTTTCCCGCCGCCTCTTTCGGTGCACAGGTTTTTCTCTGGCTCACCGCGTCCATGACCCTGGTGTGGACCTGGTTCCAGGTTTTTCGCCGCTAGGGGCGAGTTGGGCGGTGCCCGAGGGCGCAAAAAAGCCGGAGCGCTGGTGCGTCTCCGGCTTTTTGTTTGTGGTCAGTCTAGCCGCAGCAGGTTTCAAACCCCGCGTCCCTGGCCGATCTTGAGAGTGCCACTCTGGAGCGCCAATACTGGCGCGGCCTTTGGCGACAGGTAGCTGAAGAGCGAGTATTGGCGCGGGGTTTGGATGAAGGGGAGGGGGCTGGCGTGCGATCAGCGCTGCCGTTCCTTCATCAACTGGCCCTGTTCGCGCTTCCAATCCTTCTCTTTTTCGTCGCTGCGCTTGTCGTGCAGCTTCTTGCCCTTGGCCAGGCCGATTTCCAGCTTGATGCGACCCCGGGTGTAGTGCAGGTCGATGGGCACCAGGGTGTAGCCGGCCCGCTCGACCTGGCCGATCAGCTTGTCGATCTGGGCACGGTGCAGCAGCAGCTTGCGGGTGCGGGTCGGGTCCGGCGTGACGTGGGTCGAGGCGGTGGGCAGGGCGGTGAGGTGCATGCCGAGCAGCTGGATCTCGCCCTTCTTGATCACCACGTAGGATTCCTTGATGTTCACCCGCCCGGCGCGAATAGCCTTGACCTCCCACCCTTGCAGGGCGAGGCCGGCCTCGATCTTTTCCTCGACGAAGTAGTCGTGGAACGCCTTCTTGTTGACGGTGATGCTCATGGCGCCTGGGTTTTCGCTAAAATGATCGATTCTACTTGATTCCCGGGGCGAGGGCGCCCCGCATCCCCATGGCCCTGGTTGAAAAGTCGGTACTCATCGAACATACGGCACAACACATGTTCGACCTGGTGGACCGGGTCGAGGACTATCCCCAGTTTCTCCCCTGGTGCGGCGCCACCGAACTGAAGCAGCGCACCGAGAGCAAGACTGTCGCCACGCTGCACATCAACTACCACAGCGTCAAAGCCCACTTCACCACCGAGAACGACAAGGAAGTCCCGCGCTGGATGGCCATCAAGCTGGTGGATGGCCCGTTCCGCAAGCTCGAAGGCCGCTGGCACTTCAAGCCCCTCGGCGATGCGGCCTGCAAGGTGGAGTTTTCCCTCTCCTACGAGTTTTCCAACAAATTGCTGGAAAAGATCATCGGCCCGGTGTTTTCGCACATCGCCAACACCTTCGTCGATGCCTTCGTCAAACGGGCCGACCAGCTCTACCGCCGTCCTTAGCGTTTAGCCTCCGAGGAGCCGCGATGAAGATCGAAGTGGTGTACGCCCTGCCCGGCCACCAGGAACTGGTGGCCCTGGACCTGCCGGAAGGCGCCACGGCGCAGCAGGCCATCGAAGCCTCGGGACTGCTCGCCAAGTGCCCCGAGATCGACTTGGCCAGCAACAAGGTGGGGGTGTTCGCCAAGCTGGTCCGCTTAGATACACCGCTGCGCGACAGGGACCGGGTGGAAATCTACCGTCCCCTGATCGCCGACCCCAAGGAAGTGCGCAAGCGCCGCGCCGCGGAGGGCAAGGCGATGAAGAAGGGGGCAGGGGAGGCTCACGAGGGCGCCGTCTAGCCGCTTATGCCTCGCATTGCGGGTCCAACAAAAACGCCCTGGCATGCCAGGGCGTTTTTGTTGTCGCGTTGCTGCGCGGGCGCAGCGCAGAACTTACTTGCAGAGCTCGTTCACCGACTGCCGGCTCCGGGCGATTTCACTATCGCGCTGGGCATCGTCGAGGATTTCCCGTTCGCCCTTGTCATTGAAACGGGCAATGCGTTGGCCATTCTGCAGGGCGGCCAGGTATTCGCTGGCGCGCTTGCATTCATCCTGGCGGCGGGCCTTGTCCTGGGCTTCCTTGGCGGCCTTTTCCTCCTGGTCCCGGTTTTCCATCTGGCGCTTGCGAAATTCCAGGTCCTTGTCGGCCATGGTCTTGGGGGCGGCGGCCGGGGCGCCGTTGCTGCTTGCTTGCGCGTTTTTCCCCTGTGCCGCTTCGGCCTTGTCGGCCGGTAGGGCATAGCCCGGGTTCTTGCCGTCGCCACCGCTGGAGCGGGCCGGGGTCTTGCTCGTGCGGGGCGGGGGCGAATCGGAAATGATGGTCTTGCCGTTGGCATCCTTCCAGATGTAGGTCTCGGCGCCAGCCTGGCCGGCAAGCCCGGCGAGGGCCGCGATGCCGGCGATAGCGGCTGCGCGGGCGAGGGGGGCAAAACCTCGCGACAGCAGGCCCGGGGCAGGCGGAGAGCGGCGGAAGATGGGCATCGAGCGATCCTTTTATTGTCCGTGGATTGGCTACCCGCGTATAATCGCATTTTGAGCCAAAGGTTTGAAGCCATGCGTCTGATCCAGAAGGCGTTGACGTTCGACGACGTCCTCCTCGTTCCCGCTCACTCCGACATCCTCCCCCGCGATGTCAGTCTGCAGTCCAAGCTGACCCGTCAGATTTCCCTCAATATGCCGCTGGTGTCCGCCGCCATGGACACCGTGACCGAAGCCCGCCTAGCGATCGCCATCGCCCAGGAAGGCGGCATCGGCATTGTGCACAAGAACCTCACTCCCAAGGCCCAGGCCGCCGAGGTGTCCAAGGTAAAGCGCCACGAGGCCGGCGTGCTCAAGGACCCGATCACCATCACGCCGAACATGACCGTCGGCCAGGTGGTGGAAATCACCCGTCAGCACCGCATCTCCGGCATGCCGGTGGTGGACAAGGGTGGCAAGGTGGTGGGCATCGTCACCAACCGCGACCTGCGTTTCGAATCCAACCTGGCCCAGTCGGTCAAGGAGATCATGACCCCGCGCAAGCGCCTGGTCACGGTCAAGGAAGGCGCCAGCATCGACGAAGCCAAGGAACTGATCCGCCTGCACCGCCTGGAGCGCGTGTTGGTGGTGGACGATGAATTCCACCTGCGCGGCCTGATCACCGTCAAGGACATCCTCAAGGCCACCGAATACCCCAATGCCGCCAAGGATGGCCACGGCCGCCTGCGCGTCGGCGCCGCCGTCGGCGTCGGTGCCGGCACCGAAGAGCGGGCCGAGGTCCTGGCCGAAGCCGGCGTTGACGTGATCGTGGTCGATACCGCCCACGGCCACTCCCAGGGCGTGCTCGACCGCGTCACCTGGGTCAAGAAAAACTTCCCCAACGTGCAGGTGATCGGCGGCAACATCGCCACCGCCGAAGCCGCCCTGGCCCTGGTCGATGCCGGCGCCGACGGCGTCAAGGTCGGCATCGGCCCCGGTTCCATCTGCACCACCCGTATCGTGGCTGGCGTGGGCGTGCCCCAGATCACCGCCATCCACAACGTTTCCGAAGCCCTCAAGAATACCGGCGTGCCCCTCATCGCCGACGGCGGCATCCGCTACTCCGGCGACATCGCCAAGGCCATTGCCGCCGGCGCCAATGCCGTCATGCTGGGCGGCCTGTTCGCCGGTACCGACGAGGCACCGGGCGAAGTCGAGCTGTTCCAGGGGCGTTCCTACAAGTCCTACCGGGGAATGGGCTCCCTGGGCGCCATGCAGGCCGGCGCCGCCGACCGCTACTTCCAGGAAAGCACCGCCAACGTGGACAAGCTGGTGCCCGAAGGCATCGAGGGCCGTGTGCCGCACAAGGGCCCGGTGCTCAACGTGATCCACCAGCTAATGGGCGGCCTGCGTTCGTCCATGGGTTACCTGGGCTGCCCGACCATCGGCGACATGCACGCCAACGCCACCTTTGTGGAGATCACCTCCGCCGGTGTGCGCGAGTCCCACGTCCATGACGTGCAGATCACCAAGGAAGCACCCAACTACCACGTGGATTGATCCACCGTCGGTTCCCCGGGGCGGCCCAGCGCGGCCGCCCTTCGCGTTTTTACCAGAGCATTTCGCCATGGCTCACCAGAAAATCCTCATCCTCGATTTCGGCTCCCAGGTCACCCAGCTCATCGCCCGCCGCGTGCGCGAGCAGCAGGTCTATTGCGAGCTGCATCCCTTCGACGTCAGCGACGAGTTCGTCCGCCAGTTCAACCCCCAGGGCATCATCCTCTCGGGCGGCCCGAACTCGGTGTACGAAGCCCTGGACTGGAAGGCGCCCCAGGCTGTCTTCGAGCTGGGGGTGCCGGTGCTCGGAATCTGCTACGGCATGCAGACCATGGCCCAGCAACTGGGCGGCAAGGTGGAAAGCTCGGGCAAGCGCGAATTCGGCTTTGCCGAAGTGCGCGCCCGGGGCCATTCCGCCCTGTTCAACGGCATCGAGGACCGCACCAACGCCGAAGGCCACGGCCTGCTCGAAGTGTGGATGAGCCACGGCGACAAAGTCACCGACCTGCCGGCCGGCTTCAAGGTCATCGGCAGCAGCGATTCTTGCCCGGTGGCGGCGATGGCCGACGAGGACCGCAAGTTCTATGCCGTACAGTTCCACCCCGAGGTCACCCACACGATCAAGGGCAAGGAAATGATCTCCCGCTTCGTGCACGAGATTTGCGGCTGCGGCCACGACTGGAACATGCCGGACTACGTGAACGAGGCCATCGAGAAGGTGCGCGCCCAGGTGGGCGACGAGGAAGTGATCCTCGGCCTGTCCGGCGGCGTCGATTCTTCCGTGGTGGCGGCGCTGCTGCACCGGGCCATCGGCGACAAGCTCACCTGCGTGTTCGTGGACAACGGCCTGCTGCGCCTCAACGAGGGCGAGATGGTCATGCAGATGTTCGCCCGCAACCTCGGCGTCAAGGTCATCCACGTCGATGCCACCGAGCAGTTCATGGGTCATCTGAAGGGCGTTTCCGACCCCGAGGCCAAGCGCAAGATCATCGGCCGCGAGTTCGTCGAGGTTTTCCAGGCCGAAGCCAAGAAGCTGCCCAACGCCAAGTGGCTGGCCCAAGGCACCATCTACCCGGACGTGATCGAATCCGCCGGCTCCAAGACCGGCAAGGCCCACACCATCAAGAGCCACCACAACGTGGGCGGCCTGCCGGAAACCCTCAACCTCAAGCTGCTCGAACCGTTGCGCGAGCTGTTCAAGGACGAGGTGCGCGAGCTGGGCATCGCCCTGGGCCTGCCCCACGAGATGGTCTACCGTCACCCCTTCCCCGGCCCCGGCCTGGGGGTGCGCATTCTGGGCGAGGTGAAGAAGGAATTCGCCGACCTGCTGCGCCGCGCCGACGCCATCTTCATCGACGAACTGCGCGCTGCCGACTGGTACGACAAGACCAGCCAGGCGTTTGCCGTGTTCCTGCCAGTGAAGAGCGTGGGCGTGATGGGCGACGGCCGCACCTACGAATACGTGGTGGCCCTGCGCGCCGTGCAGACCCAGGACTTCATGACCGCCCACTGGGCTGAACTACCTCATAGCCTGCTCGGCAAGGTGTCCAACCGCATCATCAACGAGGTGCGCGGTATCAACCGGGTGGTCTACGACATCTCCGGCAAGCCGCCGGCGACCATCGAGTGGGAGTGAGCGCGGATACGCTCGCACTCTGCGCATGAAAAGAAAGGCCCTTGATCATTCAAGGGCCTTTTTATTTGGCGCAGTCGCCAGCGCGGGCGGCTCTTCAGGACGGACCGCTGCCTAAGGTGAAGCGGAATGTGGCACCCTTGCCGGGGGCTGCCTCGGCCCAGATATGGCCGCCGTGTTTGCGGACAATGCGCTGAACGATGGTGAGCCCGACGCCGGTGCCGGGGAATTCCGCTTCGGTGT
The DNA here is from genome assembly GCF_021287045.1 of Oryzomicrobium sp. Taxonomy (GTDB): domain Bacteria; phylum Pseudomonadota; class Gammaproteobacteria; order Burkholderiales; family Rhodocyclaceae; genus Oryzomicrobium. The sequence goes on from NZ_JAJTBG010000004.1 coordinate 228,488, forward strand.
GCAGGCGGCGGAAGGCTTGGAACAGTTCGCCGGCGTAGGCCATGTCGAAGCCGGCGCCGTTGTCCCGCACCACGTAGGTGGGAGGGCCGCCTCCCGGGGGCGTTTCGGCGAAGAATTCGATGTGGGGCGCGGCGGTCTTGCCGGTGTATTTCCAGGCGTTGGACAGCAGGTTTTCCAAGGCGATGCGCAGCAACCCTGGATCCCCCTGGGCTTGCAAGCTGGCATCCACGTCCAGTTGCAGGCCTTCCCTGGGGGGGGAGGTATTCTGCAGACTGGTCATGATTTCCTGGGCGATGCGCCCGATGGAGGTTTGGCCGTAGTGCAATTCGGCCCGGGACACCTTGGAGAGGTTGAGCAGGTCGTCGATCAACACCTGCATGCGCAACGCCGATTTGCGCAACCGCTCTGCATAGCTCTGGGCCTGCCCCTGGAGCGGAGGCTGAACCTGGCTGAGGAGCAGGTCCGAATAGCCTTGCAGGGCTCGTAGCGGCGCCCGCAGGTCGTGGGAGACCGAATAGGAAAAGGCCTCCAGCTCCTCGTTGGCGGCTTGCAGGCGCTGGGTGCGGTCTTGAACGCGTCGTTCCAGGTCCTTGTACAGTTCCAGGTTTTCCATGGCCAGGGAGGTGGAATCGGCAAGGGCCTGGATCAGGGCCACCTCGTCCTCGTTGGGTTGGCGGTTGTTGGCCCAGTAGTTGCCAATGGCCCCGATGGGGGCCTCGGTACGGATCGGCACCATCACCAGGCTTTTGACGAAGGTGGGGCGGTAGGCGTCGTGGGGGATGCGCGGGTCCTGGTAGATGTCCGGGATTACCGCAGCCTTGCGTTCGAGCATGGCCCAACCGCTGATGCAGGCGCGCAGGGGGAAGCGCCGCCCTTGCCACAGGGGGCCGATGGCGTCTTCCGCGACGTAGTAGCACTGGTCGCCGTCGCGCAGGATGAAGGTGGCTCCGTCGGCGCCGTTGAGCTGCCGGGCGCCGGTTTTGACGATATCCACGATGGCATCGAGGCTGCGGGCCAGGGACAATTGCTTGACGATTTCCACCAGCAACGCGCGGGACGTGGCCAATTGGTTGAGGCGCCGGTTCTGCCGGGTTGCCCGGACGTTCTTCAGCACCGGCGGAAGCCGCCACAACTGTTCCTTGGAAACGACGTCGAAGGCGCCCAGATGGTAGCTCTGCTGAACCCAGCGCGGATCGGCGCTGCCGCTGACGAAGATGAAGGGAGTGTCCGGCCTTTGCTCACGGACCAGGGTCAGGGCCTGCTGGCCGTCCAGGCCGGGGAGGCTGCTGTCGGAAAGCACGAGATCGAATTCACCTTTGCTCAAGGCGGCGGCAAACCCAGCCCGAGAGTCGACCCGGGTGAGGATTGGCGTGGTCTCGGGCAGGGCGAGAGCCTGTTGGACCAGACCGGCGTCGTCAGGATTGTCTTCCAGATGAAGAATGCGCAGGGTGTCCATGGATGCGCTCCGAAAAGGGGGGGGCAGGGCGGCAGGGGAGGGGAGGCTCAGATCAGGGAGAGCGGCTGGCCCAGCAGCAGGGCGCATTCGGCGGCCGGAATGGGGCGGCTCAGCAGAAAGCCTTGGGCGATGTCGCATCCCGCCGCTTTGAGGAAGTCGCGCTGCTCGGCGGTTTCGACGCCCTCGGCGATGACTTCCAGGCGCAGTTGATGCGCCATGGCGATGATGGCCCGGGAGATGGCCTGGTCGTCGGCATCGCTGACGATGTCGCGCACGAACGCCTGGTCCAGTTTCAGGCGGTTTACTGGAAAGCGTTTCAGGTAGCTCAGGTTGGAATAGCCGGTGCCGAAGTCGTCGATGGCGATCTTCAGGCCCCGTTCGCGGAACTGGGCCATGATGGCCACGCTGGCCTGGGGATCGCGCATGCTGGTGGATTCGGTCAGTTCGAGTTCAAGCCGCTCGGGCGCGATGCCGAACCGGGCCAGTGTCTGGTCGATATCGACGAACAGGCTGGGCGAGGTGAACTGGCTGGCGGACAGGTTGATGGCAACCGTGGGGGCCGCAATTTCGGCGTGGTCCCATTGCACCAGTTGGCGGCAGGCTTCCTGAAGCACCCAGGCGCCCAGCTCGTTCATCAAACCGCAGACTTCTGCCAGGGGAATGAAGCGCCCTGGCGGCAGCCATCCCAGTTGGGGGTGCTGCCAGCGGATCAGGGCTTCCAGGCCTTCGATGCGGCCGGTATCGAGATTCACCTGGGGCTGGTAGTGGAGGGCCAATTGATTTTCGGCGATCAGGGCGGCGCGCAGTTCGCTTTCCAGCTGCAACCGCTCCCGGGCCTGGTCCGAGAGCAGAGGCGTGTAAAACGAATAGCTGCGTTCGGCACTCGTCTCGGCATAGTGCAGGGCCGCTTCGGCGGCGCGCATCAGCTGGCGCGGATCGGCGGCATCGTCGGGCAGAAGGGCCACGCCGCTACGAACCGGGACCACCTGCTGGCGCCCTCCCACCGCCACGGGAGCTGACAGGGCCTCGATGATGTGCTGGGCGAAATCGTCCAGGTCGCATCCCCGGACGAGCTCGGTGGCAAGGGCGAATCCGTTTTCCGACACCCGTGCCAGCAGGGGCTCCTGTTCCTGGCTTTCCTTCAGTCGCTCGGTCATGGCCTGGCAAATGCGGTCGATGGCCTCCTCACCGTCGCTGTCGGTGATTTCTTCCAGCCGCTGCAAGGCGATAAGCATGACGGCGAGCACCGAGGGCGTGCCGATATTCCGTTTGCCGCACCGTTCTTCCAGGTTCTGGAGAAAGTGCTGGCGGTTCGGTAATCCAGTGGTCTGGTCGAAGTGGCCCAGGTAATGAACCCGGTGCTCCGCCTGGCGTTGCTCGGTGATGTCGATGCCGCTCAGCACCACCCGTTCGGCGCGTCCCGGGCTGGTTATGGTGCCGGAGGTCCAGGTGACGACCCGTCCGCCCACGGTGGTCATGGTCCAACTGTCCCGGGCGGGCAAGTGGGGCCATTCCAGGGCGAGGCGCACTTGCTCCCGGGCATTACCGGCGTTGGAAGGGGAGGGGAACACCTCCCAGAACGCCCACCCTGGCAGGCTTGCGGGGGTGGCACCCACCATGCTGGCCGCCCGGGGATTGGCGCTGACGATGGTGCCCAATCCGTCGAGGACGACAATGGCGGCCTGGGCCGAATCGAGGGTGGCGCGCATCACTTCCCGCTCGGCAGCCAGTTCGACGTCGAGGCGGCGGCGTTCGAGCCGTTGCTCGGATTCCTGACGGGCCCGCTGGATGGCATCCGGCAGCCGGGCCATGCGATCCTTGAGAACGAAATCGGTTGCGCCAAGGCGCAGGGTGGTTACCGCCAGATCGTCGCCGAGGGAACCGGTAACGAAGATGAGGGGGATGTCCGGGGCCTGCTCGTTGCGGATTTCCAGGCCTTCCAGGCCGCTGAATCCCGGTAGGTTGTAGTCCGCCAGGATGATGTCGGGTGTGAAGTCGTGCAGGCCCGCCACGTAATCCTGGCGGCTTGCCACCAGCCGGATGTCGGCATCGATCCCGGCCAGGGACAGGGTGATCCGGATGAGCTCGCTGTCATCCGAATTATCTTCGAGGTGCAGTATGCGCAAACCGCCCATTGCCTTGTCTCCGGCGGGGGCAGCGTGTCAGAGGGCTTCCCCGGTTCAGCAGATTGGATATGCGGGCCAATTGCATTGACCCTGTGAATATGACTTCACGACTTCACTATAGCCAATTCTGAACCGATTACGTTGGCATTGTCCACGTTGCAAAAAAATGACAGAAGCGACGAATTATCTCATTGATAAAAAGGCGAAATTTCGTCGAAAGGCAACTTGCCTGCGGGGCGTTTTGCTGCAGCTGTGCGGGCTGAAGAGGTAGGAAACCGACTGGGCGGAAGAAGAGGGCTCAACCTTGTCCATCTTCCGACGCGGGGTGTTCCTTTCTCTGCCGCACGACGGATTTGCCTTGGTTACGCTTGATACGCGCCAGCCGGCGGCGGATTTCGTCCGAGTCCAGCCAAACATCGCTGCCGTGTTGGATGCGGTCGATTTCCCCTTTGGTGAGGAACGGCGTGCAGATTCTTGTCATTACCTTCTCGAACCAACTGGCGATAGCCACCACCTGGGCCTGCTGTTCGTTGCCTTTGCCAACAAAATTGCCGGAATAGGTATGGAACATGAGCTGGCAGTTGTCATGGACGATCAATTCGTCCCCGGCCAGGAAAATCATGGCCGCCATCGAGTAGGCGCGGGCTTCGAGTACCGTGATGACCTGGGCTTCGGACGCCAGCATGTTGTTGATGATCTGCAGCCCGGTATCGAAATCCCCGCCAGGCGAGTTGAGGTGAAGGTAGATCAGGTCCGTAGGGCCGGCGCTACGCAGGGTGTAGAACAGCTCGGTGTAGTACTGGGGCTCCTGGATTTCGCCGCAGACGTAGTACGAAATCTGCCGCACCGGCGCCTGCCGCTCATAACGCAGCAGGTTGGCGAAGGTCGCATTACTGCCTCCGCCGTTATTGGGCTCATCATCCAGTCCGCAAAGCAATTCTTGTGGTCTCATGGCGTCTCCTGATCGTCATTGCCTATTCGTTTTTGGTTAAGTGTATCGGCTAAGTATCTGCCACGGCGAGGAGACCGTCGCCAAGCTTGTTGCTCTAAAAGGCCGCAGTTTATTTTACATAATACAAATTATAGAAAGTAGCTGCGGCGAAGAAAAAGGCCCAGCAGGGCCACCGTGGCGCATCCAGCCACGATCTGCTTGGCCTGCTGGTTGTGCCCAGTGAAAACGAATGGTTCAACCTTCGCCTCATTCGCATTACTTGCTTTTCGCTTCGGAGTCCGGCGCGGCTTCGCTCTTGGCGGCGGGAGTTGCCGATGAGTTGCCGCTGATGGCTTCACGGGTTGCGCGATAGCCCTTGCGTGCGCCGTTGGCCACTGCATGGCCTACCGACTTGGCGGTTTCGGCCGTGGCATGGCCGATTTCCTTGCTGACTTCCACGGTCTTGTCTACCGCTTCAACGGCCGATTCCTTGATCTCGTGGCCGGCCTTGCCCAGGTCGGCCATCGCCCAGGGGCTAATGAGCGCGAGGGTCAGGCCGATGAGTGCGCTGCGTTTCTTGATCATGGTGCTCTCCTTCCTGGATATAGGTTTGGAACCAATGTTTACATCCTAGTTCGACTGAAACAAAGGAGCTGTGCCGGTTTGTAGCGGTCTGGTGGCGTGCAAAAGACGTTGCGCAAAGAAATGACCTGCCCGTCGTTAAATGAAAAGGGCAAGGCGCGTGCAGCTACCCTGCCCTTTCTCATTCGCCAGCGAAAAAAGTCATTCGATGGCGGCAATGGCCTCGGCCAGGGCCAGGATGCGCTGGGCCTCTTCCACGTGCAGGTTTTCCACCAGCTTGCCATCCACCACCACCACGCCCTGGCCCGCTGCGCGGGCTTGTTGCCATGCGTCGATCAGCCGGCGGGCATCGGCCGTTTCCTGGGCGGTGGGGGCGAAGGCGGTATTGGCCGCGTCCAGTTGCTTGGGGTGGATCAGGGTCTTGCCGTCGAAGCCCATGTCGCGCCCCTGGGCACAGGCCTGGTGCAGGCCGGCATCGTCGTTCAAATCGAGATAGACCCCGTCCAGGATTACCAGGCCGTAGGCCCGGGCGGCCAGTACACCCAGCGACAGGGCGCCGATCATGCCCACCCGGTCCAGGGTATGGCGGGCGCGCAACTCCTTGGCCAGGTCCGAGGTACCGATGACGATGGCCTCAAGGCGCGGATGGGCGGCGGCAATGGCGTTGATTTCGAGAAAGGCCCGGGGCGTTTCCGCCATGATCCACACCGGCAGATCGGCCGGCGCCCCGGCTGCATCCAGGGCGGCAACGGCCTCATGGACCTGTTCCGCCCGCTCGATCTTGGGAAAAAGAATGGCGTTGGCGCCGCAGTCGGCCACGGCCGCCACGTCGTCACGGCCCCAGTGCGTGGTCAGGCCGTTGACCCGGACCACCACCTCCCGGTGCCCGTAGCCACCGGCACGAACGGCGGCGGCCACCTGTTCCCGGGCGAGGAATTTGGCATCGGGGGCCACCGCGTCTTCCAGGTCCAGGATCAGGCAGTCCGCCGGCAGGGTGCGGGCCTTCTCCAGGGCCCGGGCGTTGGCTCCGGGCATGTAGAGGGCCGAACGGCGGGGACGGGACTTGCTGCTCATGGAATGCTCCTTATCTTTTTCAACGCTTTAATTTTCTAGGCGGATGCCGGGTCGATGGCGTCGGCCTTGCGCAACAGGTTCTCGGCCAGTTTGATGCTGGCGATGTCGATCAGGCGGCCGTCGAGGCTGACGGCTCCCCTGCCCTCGCGCTGGGCGCTTTCCATGGCGTCCACGATGCGCCGGGCGTTGGCCAGCTCGTCCTCGGTGGGGCTGAAGGCATCGTTGGCCAGGGCGATCTGGCTGGGGTGGATGGCCCATTTGCCTTCGAAGCCCAGCGCCGCCGCGCGCCGCGCCGCCGCACTATAACCGGCCGGATCGGAAAAGTCGCCGAATGGGCCGTCCACCGGGCGCAGGCCGTAGGCCCGGCAGGCGACCAGGACCCGGCTCTGGGCGTAATGCCAGGGGTCGCCGGGGGTGAAGCTGCGCGCCCGGTCTGCCTTGCCGCCGCCCAACATGCCGTAGTCGGGGTGGCCGGCGCCGATGATAGTCGATCGGGCCCGGGTCGAGGCGGCGTAATCCCCCACCCCGAAGCTGAGGGCTTCGAGTCGGGGCGAGCTCTGGGCGATGGCCTCCACGTTGGCCATGCCCAGGGCGGTCTCGATCAGCACGTCGAACCCCAGGCGCTTGCTGCGTTTCTTGGCGGCCTCGATCTGGCTGACCAGCATGTCCACGGCGTAGACGTCGGCCGGCACGCCCACCTTGGGGATTAGCAGCATGTCCAGGCGCGGGCAGTTCTCGACGATGTCCACCACGTCCCGGTACATGTATTCGGTGTCCAGGCCGTTGATGCGCACTTGCAGGGTCTTGTCGCCCCAGTCGATGTCGTTCAGGGCCTCGATGGCGTTGCGCCGGGCCCGGGCCTTTTCGTCCGGGGCCACCGCGTCCTCGCAGTCGAGAAAGATCACGTCGGAGCCGGATCGGGCGGCCTTTTCGAAGAAGGCCGGATTGGATGCGGGCACGGCCAGCTGGGAGCGTTGCAGGCGGGGTGTGGCGGGGGGGAAGAAGGTGGCGCTCATGGTTTTTCCTGTCGATGCGGTGGGAGCGTGGGAGAGCCGAAGAGCGGCAGCCTGCTTCCCACCGGCGGTATCGGGATGGGTGGTAGCGATCAGAGCTTGTTGGGATCGAAGCCGGTTTCGCGGTAGATGGACTGGATCAGCTCCTTGCCGACCCGGGCCTCCATCTCCTTGTGCACCTTGAGCATGGCCTTCTTCCACTCGGCCCGTTCCTGGGGCGTCAGGGTAATCACCTGGGTCTTGCCGCTCTTGCGGATCGCTTCCAGGGCGTCGTCGTTTTCCTTCTTGGCGATCTCCGACACGTACTGGGTTGCCTCCTGGAGCGCGCCATCCACCGTGGTGCGCAGGTCCGGCGGCAGGCCTTCCCAGAACCGCTTGTTCACGATCACCGCGTAGCCGATGTAGCCGTGGTCCGACACCGTCAGGTATTTCTGCACCTCGTGCATCTTCTGGGTGTAGATGTTCGAGGCGGTGTTCTCGGTGCCGTCCACCACCCCGGTCTGGAGCGCCGGATAGACCTCCGAGAACGCCAGGATCTGGGGAATCGCCCCGATGGCCCGCATCTGCGAATCCAGCACCTTGGACGACTGAATGCGCATCTTCAGGCCCTTGAAGTCGGTCACGGCCTTCAGGGGGCGGTTGGCGGTCATCTGCTTGAAGCCGTTGTCCCAGAAGGCCAGCCCCAGGGCGCCCTTGGGCTCCAGCTTGCGCAGCAGTTCCCGGCCCACGGGGCCCTGGGTGATCTTATGCAACTCGGCGTAGTCGTCGAAGATGAACGGCAGGTCGAACACCTCGAATTCCTTCACCCCCAGGGGGCCGAACTTGGCGGGGGACGGGGCCAGCATCTGCACCGCCCCCAGTTGCAGCGCCTCCATTTCCTCTTTGTCCTTGTACAGGGTGCTGTTCGGGTACAGCTCCACCCGGACGCGCCCCTTGGTGCGCTCTTCCACCAGTTTCTTGAAATACTCGCCGCCCTTGCCCTTGGGGGTGTCCGGGGTGGTGGTGTGGCTGAACTTGATGACGATCGGCTGCTGGGCCGCGGCGCCGCCGGCGGCCAGCAGGACCAGGGCGGTGCAACAGGTGCGGATGAAATGGTTCATGGTCTCCTCGCTTTTATGGTCAGGGTCATGGGTGATGCGGGTGGTGCGAAACCGTTGGAATGAAGCCGGCTGCTAGATCACCCCGGCATTGGCCAAGGCGGCCAGTTCGCCGTCGTCCAGGCCCAGCAGGCCGCCGAGCACGTCCCGGTTGTCGGCCCCCAGGGCACGGCCGGCGTGCTTGAAGGTGGCCGGCGTGGCCGACAGGTGCGGCACGGCGGCCGGCAACACCAGATGGCCGACCCGGGGGTCGTCGACTTCCATCAGGTTGCCCCGGGCGGCGTACTGGGGATCGGCAAAGATGTCGGCGATCGAATAGACCTGGGCGCAGGGCACCCCGCCTTCCCGGGTCAGGGCCAGCACCTGGGCCAGGGGGTGGCGGCCGATCCATTCCCCCACCAGCCCGTTGATGCGCTCCCGGCCGGCCACCCGGGCAGTGCTGCTCGGGTATTCGGTGGCCAGTTCGGGGCGTCCCATCACCTCGGCCAAGCGGGCGAACATGCGGTCGTTGGTGCAGGCCAGGGCCACCCATTCGCCACTGGCGGTCTGGTAATGGCTGTGGGGCACCACGTTGATGGTGTCGGCCCCCATGCGACGCCGCACCACGCCGAACTTGGCGTAGGCCGGGGCGATCTCGTCCAGGAGCCGGAACACCGATTCGTACAGGCCGATGTCGATGTACTGGCCCTCCCCGGTCTTTTCCAGGGCCCGCAGGGCGGTCAGGATGCCAATGGCGCCCCACATGCCGGACACGTAGTCGGCCATGGAGGTCGAGCCGGGCACCACCGGCGGCCCATCGGCCTCACCGGCCAGGTCGGAAAGCCCGGAGAAAGCGTGGGCAATGCGGGCAAAACCCGGTTCGTTCCGCTTCGGGCCGGTCTGGCCGTAGGCGGTGATGCGCAGCATGATCAGGCGCGGATTGAGGGCCTTCAGGTCTTCGTAGCCCAGGCCCCACTTCTCCAGGGTGCCGGGGCGGAAGTTCTCCAGAACCACGTCGGCCTGGGTTGCCAGGCGGCGAAAGATGGCCGCGCCCTCGGGCGTGCGCAGGTCCAGGGTGACGGTCTTCTTGTTGCGCGACTCGCTCATCCACACCAGGCTGTCGCCGCATTCGGTGGGGGTGCCGAACTGGCGCAGGGAGTCCCCCGCGCCGGGCTGCTCGATCTTGATCACCTCGGCGCCGAAGTCGGCCAGGATAGTTCCGCAGAACGGCGCCGCCACGAAGGTGGCGATATCCAGGACACGCAGTCCCGCCAGGGCTTCCAGGGGCTGGGCGCCCTCTTCTCTCGTTTCGTTCGCTTGCACAGCCGGCTCCTCGGTTGGGTCGTGGCGCGCCGGACAGAAGTGCCCGGACGCGGCGGAGCCCACTCTACGGACGGCCGAATCAAGCAACAAACGGAAATATGAGAACGATTATTCTGTTTTTTCGCATAAATGCGTAAGCTCGTTGCCGAGCGGAGGGGCGGCATCAGGTGACGAGCCGTCCTTCCCCAACGCTAGCCCCCATTGCGGAGAACGCCTGTGAAAACGCCCCTGGCCGCCATGGCCAACGTCAATCTCAAGCTGCTGCACACCTTCATGCTGGTGGGCGAGCACGGTAGCTTCCGCGAAGCGGCCGAACGGGCCCATCGTTCCCAGTCGGCGGTGAGCACCCAGATTCGCCAGCTCGAAGAACAGCTCGGCGTGGCCCTCTTCCACCGCACCACCCGGCGCGTCAGCCTCACCGTCGAAGGCGCCCAGTTGCTCGAATGCGCCCGGCGCGCCGTGCAGGAGATGGAGCTGGGGCTGCGCAAGATCCAGGAATCCGCCGACATCCAGCGCGGGCGCATCGCCCTGGCCTGTTCGCCGACCATCGCCGGCACCCGCCTGGCCCGGGTGCTGGCCGCCTTCGAGCGGGACTACCCGGGGGTGCAGGTGTTCGTCCGGGAGCTGTCGTCCGAGGCCATGTTCGAGTGCGTGCGCCAGCGGGAGGTGGATTTCGCCTTCGGCCCGGTGGTCGAGACTGGCGAGTTCCACTTCGAGACGATTCTCGAAGATCCGCTCTACGCCTTGGTTCCCAAGCGTTTCGCTGGTTCGGCGACCAAGGCCATCGCCCTGCCCACCCTGGCGCGCATGCCCCTGCTGCTGCTCGACAAGGCCAGCGCCCTGCGCCGGCTGTTCGAGGGCGCCCTGCGCAGCCACGACCTGGATTTTTCGTCCCGCTACCAGTTCACCCAGGTGCAGAGCCTGATCTCCATGGCCCGGGCGGGCCTGGGCGCCGCCATCCTGCCCCGGGTGGCCCTGCCCGAGGGGGAGGACGACGCCGCGCTCCCCTTGCGCATCGTCAATCCGCCCCTGGTGCGGGAACTGGCGGTGATCACCCTGCGCGGCCAGGCCCTGTCGCCGGCGGCGGCGCGCATGGTGCAGCTGCTGCGCCAGTTGATGGGCGACCGGGGATGAACCGGCGCGGAATGCGGAGAGGGGCCTTTCTGCGCATTCCGGCATAAGCAACAAAGATTTCCTTCGTTCGTGGCGAAAAGGGCCGGCCGTAGATTGTCGCTGGCCCCGGGCGAAACCTTGCTAACGCGGGGCATTCGACCCGTTTCAAGGACATCGCCATGACCGCCGCCACGCTCGCCTCCCCTGCCCCCGACACCGACGCCGCCGAGACAACCGTCCTGGCCGCTCGGGAAACCGATCCCCAACGCATTCTCGACGAGGCCCGGGAGCGGGCGCGCCGGGACGGGCTGGCCTACGCCGGCGGGGTCTATCCGCCCGAGGCCTGGCAACTGGTGTCGAGCGGCGCCGCCGTGCTGGTGGACGTGCGCACCGCCGAAGAGCTGAAGTACGTCGGCCGGGTGCCCGGCGCCCTCCACGCGGCCTGGCAGACCGGGCCGGCCATGATCAAGAACCCGCGCTTCCTGCGCGAGTTGGAATCCAAGGTCGGCAAGGACGACGTGGTGCTGTTCCTGTGCCGCAGCGGCAAGCGTTCCGCCGCCGCCGCCGAGGCTGCCGCCGCTAAGGGCTTCACCCAGGTCTTCAACATCCTCGAAGGCTTCGAGGGAGACCTGGACGGCCAGCAGCGGCGCGGCGATTCCGGTGGCTGGCGGCACTGGGGCCTGCCCTGGGTGCAGGACTGAGCCATGAGCGATCTTCATCATCCCCTCCCGGTGCCGGCCGCCGACCAGCACTGGAATCTGGACGCCATCGTCGCCGAGCTGCGCCAGGCCCGCCTGCGCTGGCGCGGCGCCCACGGCCGGCTGCGGGAATTGCGTGCCCGGGAGCTCCCCTCCCGGGAGGCCCTGGCCCAGATCGTCCAGGCCCTGTGCGGCACCCTCTTTCCCATGCGCCTGGGCCCCCCCGACTTGCGCGACGAGAGCGAGGACTACTACGTGGGCCACACCCTGGACGCGGCCCTCAACGCCCTGCTCGCCCAGGTGCGCCTGGAGCTGGCCTACCAGGCCCGCCAGCAGGGGCGGGACAGCGCCCGGGCCGAGGCCGACGCGGTGGACATCGTGCGCCGCTTCGCCGCTGGCCTGCCCGGCATCCGCGGCCTGCTCGACAGCGACGTGGTGGCCGCTTTCCAGGGCGACCCGGCGGCCCGCAGCGTGGACGAAGTTCTGCTCTGCTACCCGGGCGTGGTGGCGGTGACCCACCACCGGCTGGCCCACAGCCTGTATGCCCTGGGCGTGCCCCTGCTGGCGCGCATGGTGGCCGAGATCGCCCACGGCGAAACCGGCATCGACATCCATCCCGGCGCCCGGATCGGCCCCGGCTTCTTCATCGACCACGGCACCGGTGTGGTGATCGGCGAAACGGCGGTGATCGGCGCCCGGGTGCGTCTTTACCAGGCCGTCACCCTCGGGGCCAAGCGCTTCGAGGTGGACGCCGAGAGCGACAGCGGCGCTTTGGCCAAGGGGCAGCCCCGCCACCCGATCGTCGAGGACGACGTGGTGATCTACGCCGGCGCCACCATCCTCGGGCGCATCACCATCGGCCGGGGCTCGGTGATCGGCGGCAACGTCTGGCTGACCCGCAGCGTGCCCCTGGGCAGCAACGTCACCCAGGCCAACCTGCTGCGCGAGCCCCTGGCTCCCTCTCCTTCTCCCACCACCGCCGCGGCCTAGCGGCCGTCCCTCCGCCCATGACCCACCCGCTGCTGCTCTACGGCTGTTGCATCCCCCATTAACCTGCTCAGGAGCACGACATGGCTGAAAACCAGGACGTACGCCAGGCCCTCGGCGACCACGCCGCGCGGCAGTTGGCCAACGCCACCAAAACCGTTCCCCAGTATTCGATCATCACCCCCCGCTGGCTGGTGCATCTGCTGCAATGGCAACCCGTGGAGGCTGGCATCTTCCGCCTCAACAAGGTCAAGAACGCCGCCCAGATCCGGGTGGCCTGCTCCCGCCGCGACGAGGCCGAACTGCCCCAGACCTTTGTCGATTACGAGGACCAGCCCCGGGAATACTTCCTCAACGCCGTCACCACCATCCTGGACGTGCACACCCGGGTCTCGGACCTCTACAGCAGCCCCCACGACCAGATCAAGGAGCAGCTGCGCCTCACCATCGAGACCATCAAGGAGCGCCAGGAAAGCGAGTTGATCAACAACCCGGAATACGGGCTGCTCGCCAACGTGGACCCGACCCAGCGCATTTCCACCCTCACCGGCGCCCCGACCCCGGACGACCTGGACGAGCTGATCGCCAAGGTGTGGAAGGAGCCGGGTTTCTTCCTCGCCCACCCCCTGGCGATCGCCGCCTTCGGCCGGGAATGCACCCGCCGCGGCGTGCCCCCGCCGACGGTGAGCCTGTTCGGCTCCCAGTTCCTCACCTGGCGCGGCCTGCCCCTGATCCCCTCGGACAAGGTGCCCATCGACGAGGACGGCAAGACCAAGATCCTGCTGCTGCGCGTCGGCGACAAGCGTCAGGGCGTGGTCGGCCTGTATCAGCCCGGCCTGGCCGGCGAGCAGAGCCCGGGCCTGTCGGTGCGCTTCATGGGCATCAACCGCAACGCCATCGCCTCCTACCTGATTTCGCTGTATTGCTCGCTGGCGGTGCTGACCGAAGATGCCCTGGCGGTTCTCGATGACGTGGAGATCGGCAAGTACCATGACTACCCCGACACCTACAAGTAATGGCGTGGCCGGGCTCGCCGCACCGCCGGGCTTGCCCGACGTGGCGACCCTGAGCCGGCTGGCGGGCGAGTTCTTCGCCGCGCTGCCAGGGGGCGGGGCCTCCCCCGCCTTCGCCCCGGCCGCCCCTTCGGCTGCGGCCCCGGTGGTGGAGGCTTCTCCCGGCGTGGCCCTCGACCAGCCCTCGCCCGAACCGGTGGTTGCCGGTGCCCCGCCCCGGGGCGGCAGCGCGGCGCCGGCCGTTCCCGCCGCCTACGCGGCGGCCCTGCCCACGGTGCCCCTTTCCGGGGCGCCGGGGCCGGCCAGCCCCTACTACTTCGTTGGCGAATCGAGCGCTCACCGGAACGCTCCCTTCGGCTTGTCCGAGGCGGCCCTGCTGCCCGGCGGCTCCGCCGCGCCCGAATCCTTCGGCCTGCCTGGGGATGCGGCGCTCAAGGCCCTGTTGGCAGAGGCCGGAGCCGGTTCCAGCCGGGGCGAGGCAGTGCGCCAGGAGGCCACGGCTCCCGGGTTCTACTTCCTCGACGCCGGCGGACCCCAGGGGCAGCGCTACGCTGCGCCGCCGGAGGCTCCCGCCCAGATCCAGCCGGTGCGGCCGCCCTTCGACATCAACGCGGTGCGGCGGGATTTTCCGATACTGGCCGAGCGGGTGAACGGCCGGCCCCTGATCTGGTTCGACAACGCCGCCACCACCCACAAGCCCCAGGTGGTGATCGACCGGCTGGCCTGGTTCTACGCCCACGAGAACTCCAACATCCACCGGGCCGCCCACGAACTGGCCGCCCGGGCCACGGACGCCTACGAGGCGGCGCGGCACAAGGTGGCCCGCTTCATCGGCGCCGGCTCGCCGGAAGAGATCGTTTTCGTGCGCGGCGCCACCGAGGCCATCAATCTGGTGGCCAAGACCTGGGGTATCCAGAACGTGGGGGCCGGGGACGAGATCCTGGTGTCGCTGCTGGAGCACCACGCCAACATCGTTCCCTGGCAGCAGTTGGCGGCGGAAAAAGGCGCCACCCTGCGGGTGATCCCGGTGGACGACGACGGCCAGGTCCTGCTCGACGAGTACCGGAAGCTGCTCAACGGGCGGACCAGGCTGGTGGCCATCACCCAGGTATCCAACGCCCTGGGCACGGTCACCCCGGTCCGGCAGATCGTGGAGCTAGCCCACCGGGCGGGCGCCAAGGTGCTGGTGGACGGGGCCCAGTCCGTCTCCCACCTGCGCACTGACGTGGTGGCCCTGGATGCGGACTTCTTCGTCTTCTCAGGGCACAAGGTGTTCGCCCCCACCGGCATTGGCGTGGTCTACGCCAAGAAGGCGCTGCTGGAGTCGATGCCTCCCTGGCAGGGCGGCGGCAATATGATCGCCGATGTGACCTTCGAGCGGACCCTGTACCAGCCCCCGCCCAACAAGTTCGAGGCCGGCACCGGCAACATCGCCGACGCGGTGGGCCTGGGGGCCGCCCTGGACTACGTGGAGCGGATCGGCCTGGAGGCCATCGCCCAGTACGAGCACCTGCTGCTCGACTACGCCACCCAGGGGCTGAAGACCGTCCCCGGGCTGCGCCTGGTGGGCACCGCCCGGGACAAGACCAGCGTGCTGTCCTTCGTGCTCGAAGGCTATCGCACCGAGGAGGTGGGCACGGCCCTCAACCGGGAGGGCATCGCGGTGCGCTCCGGCCACCACTGCGCCCAGCCGATCCTGCGTCGCTTCGGACTGGAAGCGACGGTGCGCCCGTCCCTGGCCTTCTACAACACCTGCGAGGAGGTCGATACCCTGGTGGCCGTGCTGCACCGGCTGGCCCGAGGCAAGGGCAACCGTTGATGGCAGCCTGCCAAAGCAAAGCCCCCCATCCTTGCGGGTGGGGGGCTTTTTTCATTTGGCAGTGCGGTTGTGCCCGGGAGAATGGGCGTTATTGACGTCAGTGCCCCTGCCGCTTCGCCGCCTGGTCGATCAGGTCGGCAATGTCGGTGTTTTTGGCCTTGAGCGCCCAGTCCTTGGCCGAAAGGCCGGCGTCGTTGCGCAGGGTGGTGTCGGCTTTGTATTCGAGCAGTAGCTTGACCAATCCTAGGTGGCCGTTACGGGCGGCCAGCATCAGAGGGGTGGTGCCGTTGTGCAGCGCCACGTCCACGTCGGCCCCCTGGTCGAGCAGGTAGTCGGCTACTTCTTCATGCCCCTGGTAGGTCGCGTAGCCCAGGGGCGTCCAGCCCTTGCTGCGGTTGATGTCGACGCCGGCGCGGACCAGCAGCTTCACCACGTCCAGGCGGCCGTTGTAGGCGGCCTGAAGCAGGGGGTCTTCGCCGAAGCGGTTGGCCTGACTGGGATTGGCGTGGGCCTTGAGCAGCAGCGCCACCAGTTCGGCGTGGCCGTTCTTGGCCGCCAGGGCCAGCAGGGTGTTGCCGTTGGCGTCGGAGGTGTCAGGCTCGACGCCGCGGCGCAGCCAGGAAACCACTTCGGACGTATCGCCCATGGTGGCGGCCTTGAGGACGTCGTCCAGGGCTTCGGCCCGGACCGGGAGCGGCAGGGTGGCCGCGAGGGTTAGGGCAATGGCGGCAAAGGTGCGGCGGACCATGAGGGGGCTCCGGGTCAGGCCGCCAGGGCGGCGCGGGTCTGGGGAAACAGGGCGATGAAGTTCGCGGTGGTGGCCTGGGCCACCTCCTCCACCGTCAGGCCGCGCAGGGCGGCGATTTCCTCGGCCACGTAGCGCACGTAGGCGGGCTGGTTGAGCTTGCCCCGGTAAGGCACGGGCGCCAGATAGGGGGAATCGGTCTCCACCAGGATGCGCTCCAGGGGAGCCTTGGCGGCGACTTCCTTGACGGTCTGGGCGTTTTTGAAGGTGACGATGCCTGAAAACGACAGGTGGAAGCCCAGTTCCAGGGCCTGGTCGGCCACCTCCCAGTTCTCGGTGAAGCAGTGCATGATCCCGCCGACCCGGTCGGCGCCCTCTTCCCGCAGCACCCGCAGGGTGTCCTCGGCAGAGTCCCGGGTGTGGATCACCAGGGGCTTGCCCACGGCCACGGCGGCCCGGATGTGCCGGCGAAAGCGTTCCCGCTGCCACTCGGGCTTTTCCTTCTGCCAGTAGTAATCAAGGCCGGTCTCGCCGATGGCGATCACTTTCGGGTGGCTGGCCAGCCGGACCAGGGTGGCCTCGTCGGGCTCCTGGCAGTCGTTGTATTCGGGATGCACGCCGATGCTGGCGAAGATGTGAGGGTGCGCCTCGGCGAGGGCCAGAACCCGGGGGAAATCCTCCAGGTTCACGCCGATGGCCATGGCGCCGACCACGCCGTTGTCCCTCATGGCCTGGAGCACCTGGGGCAATTGGACGGCCAGGTCGTCGAAGTCCAGGTGGCAGTGGGAATCGATCAGGCGCAGGGGGGATTGGGGCGTGGATGTTTCGGCGGACATGGGGCGGTGCGGGCGCCCCAGGGGGCGCCGGTTACGGTTGGAACGGGAAGAACTGGAAGGATGCCGGCGGCAGGTTACAGGGTGTGGGTCGGGCGGCTCGACTGAAGCACGCCGCCCAGCAGGCCCTCGATCTTGCGGCGCGCTTCCTTGCCGCTCTCGTCGTCCTTGAAATGGACGCCGATGCCCTGGGCCTTGCCGTTCTGGGCGCCGGCGGGGGTGAGCCACACCACGCTGCCGGCGATCGGCAGCTTGGTCGGGTCTTCCATCAGGGACAGCAGCATGAACACTTCGTCCCCCAGGTGGTAGCCCCGGTTGGTGGGAATGAAGATTCCCCCGTTCTTGAGGTGGGGCATGTAGGCGGCGTAGAGGGCCGACTTGGAGTTGATGTTGAGGGACAGTACGCTCGGCCGCGGCGCGATGGCGCTCGCGCTGCCGTGGTTTTTGCCGGTATCGGACATTCCGCGACCTCGTAGGTGCAAGGTGGAAGGGGTCAGGACCTGCGGCCCCGCCCTTGCTGGAAGACGCCAGCATAGCCGGAAAACAGCTCTTCGAGGAACAGCCGGGTGTTCAGCGGATGCTCAGAAAGTGCTTTGTATTTCGTCAGCAGCCTGTTGAATCGGAAGAGTTCTTCCGTGTCGGCCTGTTCGCCCAACTGGCGCAGGGCCCCGCCTTCGGCGAGGAAGTAGCGGGCCGGATTGCCGGCCCGGGCCAGGGTCAGGTCCACCAGCCACTTCTGCCACCAGATCACCAGCTGCTTGAGGCCGCCGGCCCCGCCCTCCTCCTTGTCGGCCTTGAGGGTCTTGTCCAGGGCCGCCGCCGCAGCCAGGGGACTCAGGCGTGCCCCCTGGGCAAGCTGGGCGTTGAGTTCGGTGAGCAGAGCCAGGTTGCGGTTTTCACCGCCCTTGCTGCCCTTGCGCCCACCTTCCGGCGGGGCTGCCAGCTCGGCCGCCAGCAAGGGGGCGCCTCCGGCCAGGGCCAGCCAGCGCTGGGCCTCGTCGTGGCCCAGGCCGGCAACCGCCGCTTCGAGCCAAGCGCTGCCGGCGGAAAGGTCCGGGGTGGCCACGGCCACCGTCTGGCAGCGGCTGCGGATGGTGGGCAGCAGTCGGTCCGGCTCGTGGCTGACGAGCAGGAAGTGGGTGGCGGCCAGGGGCTCTTCCAGGGTCTTCAGCAAGGCATTGGCCGTGTTGCGGTTCATCGCCTCGGCCGGGCACACGATCACCACCCGCAAGCCCTGGCGATGGGTGCCGACGTGGAGGAAGTCGTCCAGCCCGCGCACCTGGTCGATGGTGATCTGCTGGCTGGGCTTCTTGCTGCCGCTGGCGGCGGCAGGGCTTTCCCCGTCCCCATCGTCCTCGGCCAGGGCGGCAGGCTGGAGCAGGCGGAAATCCGGGTGGTTACCCTGGGCCAGCCAGTGGCAGGCCGGGCAGTCGCCGCAGGCCTGGCCGTCGCTCCGGGGGGCGTCGCACAGCAGCGAGGCGGCAAAGGCCCGGGCCAGGGCCAGCTTGCCCAGCCCCTGCTGGCCGTGCAGCAGCAAGGCATGGGGAAGCTGGGCTCGGCGTGCCTGGAGCTTTTCCCAGAGGGGCTGATGAAGGGAAAGTACGTTCATTTACAGAACGCTACGACAATTTCTTCGAGCGATTTGCGAATTTCTTCCGGCGTCCGGTCCGATTGCAGGACGCGGATTCGGCCGTGGGATTTGGCGGCCCGGTCCAGGTAGGCCAGGCGCACCCGCTCATGGAATTCGGCCTGCTCCCGCTCGAAGCGATCCAGGTTGCGCTCGGCGATGATGCGCTGGCGGGCTACTTCCAGGGGTAGGTCGAAGAGCAGGGTCAGGTCGGGCTGGAGATGGCCGTGGGTCCAGGTTTCCAAGGTTTGCAGCTTGTCCCGGGAAATGCCCCGGCCGCCGCCCTGGTAGGCGAAGGTGGCGTCGGTGAAACGGTCCGAAACCACCCAGGCCCCCCGGGCCAGGGCCGGCTCGATCACCTCGGCCAGGTGCTCGCGGCGGGCGGCGAACACCAACAGGGCTTCGGTTTCCAGGTGCATCGGCTCGTTGAGGATCAGGGTGCGCAGCTTTTCGCCCAGCGGCGTGCCGCCGGGTTCCCGGGTGGACACCACCTCTCTGCCCTGGCCGCGCAGCCAGTGGCACAGCCAGTCGATGTGGGTGCTCTTGCCGGCGCCGTCGATCCCTTCGAAGGTGATGAACTTGCCGCGGGTGGGGGACGGTGGGGTCATGGCGTTTGCGGGGCCCGTTTGAGGATGTAGCGGTTCACGGCCTGGTTGTGCTCGTCCAGGGTGGCGGAAAATTGGCTGGAGCCGTCGCCCCGGGCCACGAAGTACAGCGCCTCGCTGGCCGCTGGATGCAGGGCGGCGCGCAGGGCGGCCACGCCCGGCAGGGCGATCGGGGTCGGCGTCAGGCCGGGGCGGGTGTAGGTATTGTAGGGGGTGTCGGCCAGCAGGTCGCGGCGGCGGATGTTGCCGGCGTAGCTCTCGCCCATGCCGTAGATCACGCTGGGATCGGTCTGCAGCAACATGCCGCGGCGCAGCCGGTTGACGAACACGGCGGCCACCATGGGCCGGTCTTCGGCCCGGCCCGTTTCCTTCTCGACGATGGAGGCCATGATCAGGGCCTCGTAGGGCGACTTGTAGGGCAGCCCCGGCGCCCGCACCGCCCATTCCTCGGCCAGGCGCGCCTGCATCGCCCGGTGGGCGCGCTTGAGCAGGTCCAGGTCGCTGGAGCGCTTGTCGAACAGATAGGTGTCGGGCAGGAACAGGCCCTCGGGATGGGCGTCGGGAATTTCAAGACGGCGCAACAGTTCCGCATTGCTCAGGCCGGCGGTGTCGTGGCGCAGATCCGGGTTGGCGTCGAGCTTTTCGCGCAGTTGGCGGAAGGTCCAGCCCTCGATCACCGCCAGTTCGCCCTGACTGGTGTCGCCCCGGGTCAGCTTGGCGAGCAGGGCCCACAGGGTCACGCCCTTGTGCACCTCGTAGCTGCCGGCCTTGATCATGGCGGCAGAACCGGTCAGGCGGCCGAGCAGTTCCAGGGCCAGGGGCGGAGCGCCGACGCCGGCCTCGTTCACCTGCCGGGCCACGCTCTTCAGGCTGCTGCCCCGCTCGATGTGAAAATCCAGGGGCGAATTGGCCAGGGGCAGGGGCAGCCAGGCTACTGCCGCCGCGGCCAGGCCACCGAGCAGGAGCACCAGGGCCAGCAGCTTGAACAGGAAGCGCGGCAGGGAAAAGCCGGAATTGCCCCCCCGGCGCCGGGAAGCGGCTTTGCGGGGCTTTGCGGGCTTGGAAGACTTGGGCTCGCGGGCAGCGGGCGTCTTGCGCGACGATGCGGAGGAAGGCGGACGGGGTGGCATAGGACGGTCGGAATCCCGCACCAACGAAGGGCATGGCGCAACGGCGCCGGGCGGGGTGCCTATAATACCGCGTCTTGGCGGCGATCCTTACCGCCAGCCGGGCAGCGACAGCCGGTCCGGCCCAACACTACAAGCAACTCCCCCCGGAGATTCCCCAATGAGCGCAGAACAACCCCTCCCCTCCCCTCTGGCTTCCCTGTTCGCCCGGCTCGACGCCGCCGGCGCCTGCCGCCCTGAGGCTGGCCGCGCGGTGAGCGATTTCGGCGACGCCCGGGCCGAGGCCGCTGCCGTCGCGGACGCCGCCGGCACCGTGGTCGCGCCCCTGACCCACCTGGCGGTGCTCGATGCCAGCGGCGCCGATGCCGCAAGCTTCCTGCACAACCAGATGACCAACGACATCAACCACCTGGCGCCGGACCAGTGGCTGCGGGCGGCCTGGTGCTCGGCCAAGGGGCGCATGTACACCACCTTCGCCATCTGGCGCGGCGCCGACGCGGGCACCTACCGGCTGCGCTTTTCTGCCGACCAGATGGCCTTCATCAAGAAACGCCTGACCATGTTCGTGCTGCGCGCCAAGGTGATCCTGGCCGACCGCAGCGACGACGTGGCCGTGTTCGGCCTGGCCGGTGCCCGTGCCGCCGAGCTGGTGGCCGGCCTGGGCCTGGCCGTGCCCGAGCTGGGCAAGACCGCCGCCGGCGCCGTCGGCGAGGTACTGCGCATCGACGCTGCCCGCTTCGAGCTGGCAGTGCCGGCCGACCAGGCCGCCGCCACCTGGGACCGGCTTGCCGCCGTGGCCCGTCCGGTGGGTGCCCGGGCCTGGCACCTGCTCGACGTGCGCGCCGGGGTGCCCCACCTGTCCGCCGCCACCCAGGAGGCTTTCGTGCCCCAGATGGCCAACTTCGAGCGCATCGGCGGCGTGTCCTTCCACAAGGGCTGCTACCCGGGCCAGGAAATCGTCGCCCGCACCCAATACCTGGGCAAGGTCAAGCGCCACATGTACCAAGCCACCGCCGCCGCGGACCTGGCCCCCGGGGCCGAGCTGTTCTCGTCCGCCCTGCCCGACCAGTCCTGCGGCCAGGTGGTGATTTCCGCCCCGTCGCCGGCGGGGGGCTTCGAAGTGCTGGCGGTGATCCAGGAAAACGCCCTGGACGCCTCGATTCACAGCAGCGGCGAGGCGCCGGTCGAACTGGCGGCACCCCGCCTGCCCGCCTACATGAGCGAAGCTCCGGCGGCCTGAACCCATGTGCCTGATCGTCGTCGCCTGGCAGGTGCATCCGGACTACCCCCTGGCGGTGGCCGCCAACCGGGACGAGTGGTACGCCCGGCCCACGGCCCCGGCGGCCCCCTGGAGCGATGCGCCCGACATCCTGGCGGGCCGGGACCTGGAAGCCGGCGGCACCTGGCTGGGGCTGACCCGGGGCGGGCGCTTCGCCGCCGTGACGAACGTGCGGGAAGGCCGCGACGCGCCCAAGGGAACCCATTCCCGGGGGAGCCTCACCAGCGCCTTTCTCGCCGGCGACGCGACGCCGGAGGATTACCTGGCGGAACTGGCCGACGCTCCGTTTGAACGCTATTCGGGCTACAACCTGCTGGTGGCGGACGGCGACACCCTGGGCTATCTGTCCAATCGCGACCCTGCCGGCAAGGATGGCGGGCAAGGCTCCGCAAGCCGGGTGCGCCTGCTGCCACCAGGCATCTACGGTGTGTCCAACCACCTGCTGGACACCCCCTGGCCCAAGCTGACCAGCGCCAAGGCCGCCTTTGCCCAGGCCCTTTCCCGCTTGCCGGACCTGGCGCCCTGCCTGGCCCTGCTGGCCGACGACGAGATCGTGCCCGATGCCTGCCTGCCGGACACCGGTGTGGGGCTGGAGTGGGAGCGGCGCCTGTCCTCGGTGTTCGTGCGCGGCACGGCCGGGGTGGCCTACGGCACCCGGGCTTCCACCGTGGCCCTGTGCCGGCGCGACGGGGCGGTGCTGCTCCACGAGCAGGCTTTCGGCCCTGGCGGGGCCGAGGGGCCGCCGGTTATCCTGGGCACCTTTTAGGCACCGCCCGCCTGTTCCGATTGCCCCATGACGACATGAGCCTTTCCGTTCGCGCTCCGACCCTGCTCCTGTGGGCCGCCCTGGCCCTGGCGCCTGCCGCGCACGCTGCGCCGGCGACGCCCCTGCCCAAGTCCCAGGAAGCGGTGAGCACCCTGCTCACCCGCTATGCCGGCACCCTGCCCTGCGCCGACTGCGCCGGCATCCGCATGGACCTGACCCTGGTGCACGAGGCGGAAAGCGGCCAGCCCCGGGAATTCCGCCTGCGGGAAACCTACCTGGCCACCCGGGACGGCGACCAGAGCTTCGATTCCCGCGGCGAGTACGCCCTGACCCGGGCCGGCAACGGCCGCACCCAGCTATGGCTCGATCCCCAGAACAAGGAAAACCGGCGCGGCTTTCTGTTCGACGACAGCGGCGAGCGTTCCGCCCTGGTCATGCTCGACCGCAACGGCCGGCGGATCAAATCCGCCTTCAGCTACCGGCTGGACCGGGTTCCCACCTCCCGGCTGGTCCTGCCCGGGCGTGGCGAGATCATGCTGCCGGCCCGCTTCGACGGCGACGATGCCGACGGCACCGGCGGCAACGACCTGGCCCTGGACCTGCGCGAGGACGGCACCTACGTCTTTCGCGTCGCCATCGGTGGCGGCGTGGCGCCCTACACCGATTTCGGCACCTTCCGCTTCAACGCCGAAGGCACCCGCCTGACCCTCTTCAGCGGGTCCGAGGTGCCCCACCGCTTCGGCCTGGTGGATGCCCGCACCCTGCTGCGCCTGGACAACGACGACCGCCTGCAACGTCCTGCCCGGGAACTGCGCATGGTGGAATACGCCGAGGTCGAGGACCCCTTGCAGCTGGTGGGGCAGCTCTCCTACCAGGCCGATGCGCCCTTCTTCCGCGAGTGCGCCACGGGGCGGACCTGGCCTGTGGCCGCGAGCGGTGATTATCCGACCCTGGAACGGGCCTACGGCGCCCTGCGCGGCCGGCTCAAGCTCAAGCCCGGCGCTCCCCTGCGCGCTGCGGTGGAGGCCCGCCTGGTACGGCAGACCGGCACGGAGGAAAGCCAGCCCCCTCAGCCGACCTTGGTAGTGGAACGCTTCGAGCGCCTGGACGGCGTCCAGGCCTGCCCGGCCAGGCCGGGACGCTAGGCGTCGTCTTCGGCGATCAGCACCCGGGTGCCGACCGGCACCTGCTCGAACAGGTCGATCACGTCGGCATTGGCCATGCGAATGCAGCCATGGGAGGCCGGCTGGCCGAGCAGGTGCTCGTCGGCGGTGCCGTGGATGTAGATGTAGCGGCGCATCGAGTCGCACTGGCCCAGGCGGTTGTGCCCGGGCTCCCTGCCGCACAGCCAGAGGATGCGGCTCAGTATCCAGTCCCGCTCGGGCGCCTGTTCGCCCAGGGCCGGGGTCCACACCTCGCCGGTGGGGCGCCGCGCCACGAACACGGTATTGGCCGGTTGGCCCTGGCCGATGCGGGCCCTCACGTAATGCTCGCCCCGGGGGGTCTGGTAGCTGCCGCTCTGCTCCCCGGCGCCCCGGGCCGCGGTCGAAATCGGGTAGGTGGCCAGCACCCGGTCGTCACCGTTGCGCAGTTCCAGCACCTGGCGAGCCAGGGATATCCGGATGTAAGGCCGATCCGCGCTCATTCCCGCTCCGCTCCCGTGCCCGGCAAGGGCACCAGTTCGATCACTTCCACCGTCTCCACGCTGGCTTCCACCGTGACGTCCGCCACGACGCCACCGGGTGGATTCGCTACCGCCGCGTAGCGTGCCTTGGTGGCCTTGCGCGCCGCCCGGCCCGCCTTGCGCCGCTCGGCGAAGAAGGCGGACACCACGCCGCCGCATTCCTCGGCCAGCACGCCGCCGACGATTTCCGCGTGGTGGTTGAGCTTTTCCTCGGCGTACAGGTCGGCCACGCTGCCCGCCACGCCGGTCTTGGCGTCCCGGGCGCCATAGACCACCCGGCGGATGCGGGCGTGGAAGATGGCGCCGGTGCACATCAGGCAGGGTTCGATGGTCACGTACAGGTCGCAGCCGGTGAGCCGGTAGTTGCCCAGGTTGCGCGCCGCGTCGCGCAGCGCCACCACCTCGGCGTGGGCCGTCGGGTCGTGCTCGCCGATGGGCGCATTGAAGCCCCGGCCGACGATCACTCCGTCCTTGACCACCACGGCGCCCACCGGCACTTCCCCCAGGCAGCCGGCGGCCTGCGCCAGGGACAGGGCTTCGCGCATGAAGAATTCGTCGGAAAGGGCTTCGGCGGACACGGGACGGGGCGATAAATGGACTGGGGCGGAAGTGTACTGCATGGCGGGGGCGCCTGCGGGCGATCCTTTACGCTGGATCGGAGGCTCCAATTGCGCCATCGGCGAGGCGCTTGGCTTTTGTTTTGATAACGTTATCTTTAAGTATGCTGTTGCTCCATACGCCGACCACGGCGGCGGCGGCCGCGTAGGTCTGGCGCGGATCGCCGCTGGCCACGGCCTGGGACAGGACTTCAAGTTCCCTCCCTAGGGCGGCCAGTTCGGCGGTACGGCGGGCCCGGTAGAGGCGCATGTTCTGGCGCACCTGCTCGGCCCGGTCGGACGCCCGGGTCCGGGGACGCCCGCGAGGCCTGGCGGGATTGAGTTCAGTTTCTTCGCTGTTTCCTTCCGCCGGGCTGGTGGCTGGCGCTGCCGAATCCGTAACTTCACTCAGAGTGGCAGCCTCGGAGGCATCGGCAACGGCAGTGTCCGGGGGCGTGTCGGTGGGGGGCATGGCGGCACATGGTAGAATAGCGATAACGTTATCTTAAATCGTACCCACAGGGAGCGCCAGGGAGGGCATCGAGCCCGCGCCTTGCCCCGCTCCCGGACGTCCCCATGACCTCTCCCCTGCCCCATTCCGGCCGCGAGGTCGTCATTCGCCCGATGACGGCCGACGACCTGCCGGCGGTGCTGGCCATCCAGGCCCGTTGTTACCACGCCGACCTGCTCGAATCCGCCGCCACCTTCGCCGCCAAGCTGCGCCACAGCGGCAACACCTGCTGGGTGGCCTGCGACGGTGCCAACCGCCAGCTCGCCTATCTGTTCGCCCAGCCAGCGGCCTACCTGCACCCGCCGCGCCTGGACAGCGCCCCCGACGGCGATCCCGCCGCTGCCCGGAAAGCCAATACTGGCGCGGACCTTGTCCTGCACCTGCACGATCTGGCCGTGGACCGCACCGCCCGGGGCCTGGCCCTGGGCGACCGGCTGGTGGCCCAGGCCTTCGCCGCGGCGCGCGAGGCGGGCCTGGCCCGGCTCACCCTGGTGGCAGTGCAACAGTCCGGGGCGTTCTGGGAGCGCTTTGGCTTTACGGCGCCGGATCACCCCTTGCCACCGGCCTTGACCGAGGAATTGGCAAGCTACGGGGCGGATGCTTGCTATCGGGTCGCGCCGGCCCTACAAGCCATAGATGGGTTGTTTTGAGTCAATCGTATTGGCAGTTACAACCTCGGTTATGGAGTAACCCGACTCGACATAGCTGTTCCGGCTGACCATACGTTGCCCATCTGAGAAAACGACTTCAAGCGCATAGCCCCCCTCGCCGCAGACTGAGAAATAGATTCTCTTGGATTGGCCGGCTGACGGTCCTTCGCTGGTGATGGAAGCCTTGTTGCCACAGGTGTCGTAGCGAACTACGAAAGACTGAATTGAGCGGCCTGATTGGTTGGCAAGCTCAAGGGTAACGACTGGCGAACCCCAGCCCCGTACCACGGCAGTAATTGCGCCGATACCAAAACCACTAAGCACCAACACACACCAAGCAATGATCCGAAGTAATGTACTCATCCGTTGAAACCGTTAAGTTCGTGTTTATGAACTAATTATGCTTAAGGTATTCAGCGCTCAACAAGAAATACGCGTCAATTGTGTCCATATAAATGTGCCGCCATGCCTTGTCCGATAGCTTTGGGCTGGGCGTACGCGTAAAGAATGCGCCTGGCCTGGTAGTCGTTGGGCGCCCAGTTTCCCTCTCAATTTTTCACGATGATCTTGCCGTTCATCTGTTCATGCCCCGCACCGCAGAAGTTGTCGCAGAGAAAGTCGTAGACGCCGGGCTTCAGGGGCGTCAGGTGGACCCGGATGATCTGGCCGGGCGGAAGGTCCGCGCGAATCTTGAGGTCCGGGATGTTGAAGCCATGGGTGAAATCCAGGGACTGGAATTCCAGCACGGTGGGTTGCCCGGTGCGCAGCACGATCTCGGTGGGCGTGAAGACGAAGCGCTGCACCACGACCTTGACCACTGTTTCCTGGCTGGCTGCCGGCGTGGAATTCCTGGCCGCCACGTTCGCTCCAAGCAGGAGTCCCAGTGCGGCCAGGATGCCGGCGCCAACGGCGATTATTTTTCGGCGAGCCATGGTCAGCGCCTTACCACCGGGTATTCGGCGATCTTGTATTCGCTCGCCTTGTTTTCGGCCTCCACTTCACGGAACCCCAAGCCTTTGTAGGGCATGGTGGGGTCCCACGGCAGCGCCTCGCGCTTGTCCTGGGAGCCCGGTGCCGGCAGTGGGAAGATCAGGGACTTGGCGGAGTGGTGGGCGATATGCCCGGTCATGTGGTGGTTTTCCTGGTGGATGTGGCCGTAGAACACCGTGACGTTGGTGTAGGGCATCAGCAGGGCGATGGCCTTGTCGCCGTCGCGGGTCGCCCAATCCCACTTGGGCACCAGGTCGAACAGGGGGCGGTGGGTGATGACCACGATGGGCTGGTCCTTGGCTTGGCGGCTCAGGTCGGCCTTGAGCCATGCCAGCTGCGGGTCGCCGATGGTGGAACCCGGCTGGGAAACGTTGTCTATGGCGATGAAGTGCACGCCTTTGTGGTCGAAGGAGTAGTGCGTCGGACCGATGATCTCCTTGAAGGCCGCGCCGCCGTCCAGGCCGGCGTCGTGCTCGCCGGGAATGAAATGGATGTCGCGCACCTTGAGCGGGCGCACGATCTCCTGAAATTCCCGCAGGCGCTGGCGCCGCTCCACCGGGTCGTCGGTGGTATGGGTCAGGTCGCCGGTGTAAATGATGAAATCGGGCTGGATTTCCAGGTTGTTGACCGTCGCCACGGCCTCTTTCAGCGTGATCTCGGCATTGGGGTTGTCGGGACCGGTGTAGCCCCAGTGGGAGTCCGACATTTGGACGAAGTAGAAATCGCTGTAACCGGAGAGGCGTGCGGCCTTGCCCGCGGCCGCCTGCGCCCGCCCGATCAGGCCGCTCGCAAAAACGGCGCCACCGCCCAGGGCGGCCAGCTTCATGAAACTTCTGCGATCGATCATTTCAGCCTCCTGAAACCAGAAAGGAATGACAGGCCCGCCGGAATCGGCCGGCCTCGCAATGCACTACCGGCCGTGGGGCGGCTTTATTCCCGCCCCCGCCCTCCCCGCCCGGACGGGAATAAAACCGGGCGGCCGGCGGTATTCCATGCAGGAGGCTCGTTTGACTGACAGAACCCGACGCTTTGAAGCGGCCGTGCTGCCTCATCTCGACGCCGCGTTCAACCTGGCGCGCTGGCTGCTGCGGGACGACCAGGGGGCCCGGGACGTGGTGCAGGAGGCGTACCTGCGGGCCTTCCGGTTTTTCGACGGCTTTTACGGCGGCGATGCGCGCCCGTGGCTCCTGGCGATCGTCCGCAACGCCTGCTACACCTGGCTGCGGGATCGCGGGCACGAGCCGGAGCAGGTGGAATTCGACGAGGAGCGGGACAGCGAGTCGGCCCTGTCCGGCTTTCCCGGTGCGTCGGGAAACCCGGGCAACCCGGAGCAATTGCTGTTGCAAAAAGTCGAGCGCGAACGGATCGACGCGGCCATCGAAAAGCTGCCGCCGGCGTTTCGCGAGGTGCTGATTTTGAGAGAGATCGAGGAAATGTCGTACGAGGAAATTGCCCAGGTCGCCGCGATACCGGCCGGTACCGTCATGTCGCGCCTGGCCCGGGCCCGCCGCATGCTGCGCAACCTGCTCGGCCGCCCGGACGGGGAATGGGAATGACCCGCGAGCGGAAAGACGACGACCTGAGCGCCGCGATCAAGGCCGGCGCCACCCGCCACCCGGCGCCCGACGAATTGCGCGCAGCCATCCGCAGCGACGTCGCCCAGGCGGCGGCAGCGATCGGGCAGGCGCCCACAGCGAACCGGCGACCGATGCCGATAGGGGCATGGCTCAAACTGGGCGCGGCCTTCGCCTGCGGCGTGGTGTTGAGCTTTTTGCTGATGCAGCAGGGGGTTCTGCTGCGTACTGCGAACCCGCTGGCCGAGCAGGTGGTGGCCGCCCACGTCCGGTCGATGATGGTGGCCCACCTTGAGGACGTGGAATCCACCGATCAACACACCGTCAAGCCTTGGTTCGGGGGCAAGCTGGACTATTCGCCGCCTGTCAGCGACTTCGCCGGCCAGGGGTTCATGTTGTCGGGCGGGCGCCTGGACTATATCGGCCAACGGCCGGTGGCGGCCCTGGTCTATCGCCGCCGGGGCCACGTCATCAACGTGTTCGTCTGGCCGCTCCGTGGCGAGGCCCAGTCCCTGACGACCGAGCGGGACGGTTACAACCTGATCGCCTTGAGCGGCGCCGGCATGCAGTACTGGATCGTTTCCGACCTGAATGGCGACGAACTGCGGCAGTTCTCGGCCCTGCTGCACGATGAAGGTGGGAAAAAGGTGGAGCCGGGGCCGGCGGAACGGAGGCGGCCTTCCGGCGAGAACTGAACCGGGTGGCCGCCCCGTCGACGCCGGTTGCGGCGTCAGTCACGACAGAGGTTTCCCCATCCAGCCTGACGGAGTGCGGCAAATTGCCGCATTCCCCCGGAATGGCCTGGAGCCGACAATGCGCGCACTAAAAAACTCAGGGAGTATTTCATGCGCGCACGGGAATTTCAGCCCAAAGCATTGGTTCTGGCACTGGCAGCGGTCTTCCCCTTGGCCGCAGCCTCCAACGGTTTCGCTGCCGACAATCCGGGCGAGTTGTCCGAGGTCGTCGTCACGGCACGGAAAATCCAGGCGGCACCGGCAGCCACCGAGCTGGGTAAGGGCGATGTCGCGGCCAAGCGCGCGGCCACCAGCGATACGGCGGAACTGTTGCGCGACGTGCCCGGCGTGGCCCTGTCGAGTGCCGGCGGCGTCTCCAGCCTGCCGGTGATCCACGGCCTGGCGGACGACCGCAACCGGATCAAGGTGGATGGCATGGACCTGATCTCGGCCTGCGGCAACCACATGAATCCCCCGCTCTCCTATATCGACCCGACCAACGTGGAGAGCATCA
Source organism: Oryzomicrobium sp. (assembly GCF_021287045.1). Classification (GTDB taxonomy): domain Bacteria; phylum Pseudomonadota; class Gammaproteobacteria; order Burkholderiales; family Rhodocyclaceae; genus Oryzomicrobium. Next base: position 257,934 of record NZ_JAJTBG010000004.1, read on the forward strand.
AGGTCTATGCCGGGATCACGCCGGTCAGCCTCGGCGGCGACAGCATCGGCGGGACCATCGTGGTCAATTCCAAGGGGCCGCGCTTCGCCAACCCGGGCGAAGGGTTGCTGACCACCGGCGAACTGGGCACCTTCTACCGCTCCAACGGCGATGCCAAGGGCGCCAACGCCTCGGCCACCTTCGCCAACGAGAACCTGAGCGTCACCTACAGCGGCTCCACCGCGGAATCCAAGAATTACCGGGCCGCCCGCGACTTCAAGCCGGGCACCAACGCCACCTTCACCACGGCCGGCACCCACTGGATCGCCGGCGACGAAGTCGGCTCCTCCGCCTACAAGACGGAGAACCAGTCCCTCGGCGTGGCGCTGCGCAACGAAAACCACCTGATCGATTTCAAGGTGGGGTTCCAGCACATCCCTTACCAGGGCTTCCCCAACCAGCACATGGACATGACCGACAACAAGAGCACCCAGGTCAATCTCGGCTACACGGGGAAATTCGGCTGGGGCACCTTGCAGGCCCGGGTTTATAACGAGGAAACCCGGCACAAGATGAACTTCGCCGAGGACAAGGTGTACTGGTACGGCATGGGCATGAACCGCAACGTCGCCGGCATGCCCATGGACACCAAGGGGCGCAACACCGGCGCCCTGGTCAAGGCCGATATCGCCCTGAGCGAACGCGATACCCTCAGGGTCGGCAGCGAGTACCAGCGCTACCGCCTGAGCGACTGGTGGGCGCCGGTCGCCAATTCCATGATGATGTCGCCGAACACCTTCCAGAACATCAACGACGGGCAGCGGAACCGCTTCGACGTCTTCGCCGAATGGGAGGCGCTCTGGTCACCCAAGTGGTTGACCCTGGCGGGCCTGCGCAGCAGCACGGTGAAGATGGATACCGGCGCCGTCCAGGGCTACAACGCGATGTACGGTGCCGATGCGGCCCGCTTCAATGCCACCGACCGGGCGAAAACCGACAACAACATCGACGCGACGGCCCTGGTCCGCTTCACCCCGGACGCGCTCCAGACCTACGAGGGCGGCTTCTCGCGCAAGACCCGTTCGCCGAGCCTGTACGAGCGCTACACCTGGTCCACCAACGGCATGGCCATGACCATGAACAACTGGGTCAACGACGGCAACGGCTATGTGGGCGACGTGAACCTCAAGCCCGAGGTGGCCAATACCCTGAGTTTCAGCGCCGACCTGCACGATGCCAGCCAGAAGGAATGGGGCGTCAAGGCCACGCCGTACTACAGCAAGGTCGATAACTACATCGACGCCAAGTGCCTGACGACCTGCGCGCCCAACAAGTTCAACTACCTGAAGTTGGTCAATGCCGAGGCGCGCCTGTTCGGCATCGACCTGTCCGGCTTCGCCAAGCTGGGCCGGATCGACGGCGTGGGTGAATTCACCGGCAAGGGCGTGATCGGTTACGTGAACGGCAAGAACACCAGTACCGGCGACCGCCTGTACAACATCATGCCGTTCAATGCCCGCCTGTCCATCGAGCATCGCCTGGGCAACTGGACCAATACGGTCGAAGAGGTCCTGGTCAGCGCCAAGAACGACGTCTCCCAGGTGCGCAACGAGATGAAGACCGCCGGCTACGGGCTCCTGAACCTGCGCAGCAGCTACGACGCCAAGCACTACCGGATCGACATCGGTATCGAGAACGTCCTGAACAAGCAGTACGCCCTGCCCCTGGGCGGCGCCTACATCGGCCAGGGCACCACCATGTCGCTGAATGGCGCTGATGCCCGCTATGGCATTCCGGTGCCCGGGATGGGGCGCTCGCTTTACGCCGGGCTGAACCTGAAGTTCTGACCCATCGGGGCTGACTGCCCCGCCTGCAAAAAACAGAGGCCGCCGGATCGATCCGGCGGCCTCTGTTTTTTCTACCTGGCGAATCGTTGCTGCCGCTTTAAATCCCCACCACCTTGCCGTCCTTGCGCGAGATGGCGATGGTGGCCGAGCGGGGCCGCCCCCCGGCGACGCTGCTGAACTGGTTGCCCGGCCAGGCGGAAATGGCCGTGGGGTTGGCCGGGTCGCTGCGCTCCTGGGGATTCTCCCCCGGGTGCTGGATGTTGATGAACAGGGTGGTGCCGTCCGGGGTGCGGGTGATGCCGGTGATCTCGCAACCCTTGGGGCCGGTGAGGAAGCGCTTGATCTGGCCGGTTTCCACGTCGGCGCAGAGCATCTGGTTGTTGCCCAGGTTGGCGTAATCGCCCTGGTTGAGCACCGAGGTGGACACGTCGGTCTGAATCCACAGCCGGCCTTCCGGATCGAACCACAGGCCGTCCGGACTGCCGAAGGCGTCACCCTTGACGTTGCCGCGCTTGGCCGGGTCCGGGTTGGCCGGGTCGCCGGCCAGGGCGAAGATGTCCCAGCCGAAGGCATCCCCGGCCGCGCCGCCTTCGTCGCGCCAGCGGATGATGTGGCCGAACACGTTGTCGACGCGGGGGTTGGCCTTGTCCGTGGCGGCCGCGTCGGCCGCGCCGCGCTTGGTGTTGTTGGTCAGGGAGCAATACACCTCGCCGGTGACCGGATGGACGGCTATCCACTCGGGCCGGTCCATCTTGGTGGCGCCCACGGCGTCGGCGGCCAGGCGGGTCTTGACCAGCACGTCGGCCTGGTCGGCGAAACCGTTGTCGCTGGTCAGGCCCGGGCGGCCGTGCACCAGGGGCAGCCAGCGGCCCTTGCCGTCATCGCCGAAGCGGGCCACGTACAGGGTGCCCCGGTCGAGCAGGTCGGCGTTGGCGCCGGGCCGGGCCGGGTCGTAGCGGTCCTTGGAAACGAACTTGTAGAGGTACTCGAAGCGCTCGTCGTCGCCCATGTACACCACCACCCGGCCGTCCTTGGCCAGGGTCACGGTGGCGCCTTCGTGCTTGATGCGGCCCAGGGCGGTGCGCTTGACCGGGGGCTTCATCGGGTTCCACGGATCGATCTCCACCACCCAGCCGAAGCGGTTGGCTTCGTTGGGGTGCCGGTTCAGGTCGAAGCGGGCGTCGAATTCGTTCCAGCGGTAGATGCTGCCGCCCTTATTGATGCCGTAGCGCTTTTCCAGGGCGCTGGAAGCGGCGCTGGCAGGCTTGGCCGAGCCTTCGAAGTAGTTGTTGAAGTTCTCTTCGCAGGTCAGGTAGGTGCCCCAGGGGGTGACGCCCATGGCGCAGTTGTTGAAGGTGCCGAAGGCCAGGTGGCCCTTGGGATCGGCGGCGGTCTTGACCCAGTCGGAGCCGGCCACCGGGCCGGACAGCCAGATCGGCGTGGCGGCGGTGACGCGGCGGGCGTACTTGGAGGGGCGCACCACCTCCCAGCGGTTGCCCTGTTTGCGCACTTCCACCACCGAGACGCCATGGGCGGCCTGGGACTTGGCCACCTTGTCGGCGCTCCAACCGTTCATGCCGCCCGGGTGGAGCAGACCATCGTCCACGTACTCGTGGTTGACCACCAGCAGCCCCCGGTCGGAAACGGGCTTGCCGTCCTTGACGAAGGGGAAGAAGTGCATGCCGTCGTGGTGCATGCCGGCCTGAAGGGCTTGTTCCGCGGCGGTGTTGGAGGCGTCGGGCTTGAACGCCGGGCCGTCGGAGATGGGGTCGCCCCAGGCATAGACCACCTCCACCTGGTAGTCGTCGGGCACCCGCACCAGGTCGTCCTGGGAAACCGAAACGGGCAGGAAGCCGATGGCCGGGCCGGCCTTGCCGCGCATTACCCGGCCGGCGCTGGCCGCTGCCTGGGCCGCCAGGGTGGGCATGGACACGCCCATGCCGGCCAGGGCCGCGGCGGAAATACCGCCCAACAGGAAGTGGCGGCGGGAGTTCTGCACGAACTTGTCGAGAATCGGGTTGGCGCTGTCGTTGCTGATGCAATCGTCGTCGAAGTATTTCATGGCAGGCAATGCTTTTCGCTGGAGACGCGGCATTCTCCCAACCGCGCATGACCACTTCATTACAACCGGCCGCAATGCCGCTTCACCCCGTGGTTCCTGGCTTTCCGGTTGTTCGCCGGCGGCTTCTCGGTTAGCATGCGCGCTGATTCGGGTGCCAGCCGCGTGTCCTATGCCGCTGGTGAAACGGGAAGACCGGTGACGTCGATATCCTCCATATCTTCGACCATTCCGGCGCAGCCCCCGCTGCTGTAAGCCTGACGACTCCGCCCTACGCCACTGTGCTTCGCGCATGGGAAGGCCGGCGGACGAGAACGAAGGCGAGCCAGAAGACCGGCCTGAGTCATTAGCTGCACCATTCCCCGGGGTGACGGGAAGGTTTCGATGATTCGCCGCATACGGCCCGCTTTCCGCTCCCGCGGTCTGCCCGCGCCGCCTCTGTAGTCCGATCCCGATCCGCCTTTATCCCCTTGGTGCGTCCATTCGAGTTCGCCGAGGGAGAACCCGCTTGCACATCATGGAAGGCTTCCTGCCCGTGGCGCACGCCGTGGGCTGGAGCATCGCGTCCGCCCCCTTCGTCGCCTGGGGCATCCGCTCGGTCAACCGGCGCATCCGCGCCAACCCTGAGCAGCGCATGCTGCTGGGAGTGGCCGCCGCGTTCACCTTCGTCCTGTCGGCCCTCAAGCTGCCCTCGGTCACCGGCAGCTGTTCCCACCCCACCGGCACCGGCCTGGGCGCCATATTGTTCGGCCCGGCGGCCATGGCCCCCATCGGCGCCGTGGTGCTGCTCTTCCAGGCCCTGCTGCTGGCCCACGGCGGCCTCACCACCCTGGGGGCGAACATCTTCTCCATGGCCGTGGTCGGCCCCTTCGCCGCCTGGGGCGTGTTCCGCCTGGCCCAGGCGCTGAAGCTGCCCTTCGCCCTGGGCATCTTCCTGGCCGCCAGCCTGGCCGACCTGCTCACCTACGTCACCACCTCGGTCCAATTGGCCCTGGCCTTTCCCGACCCGGTGGGCGGCTTTACCGCTTCATTCCTCAAGTTCGCCGGCATCTTCGCCGTCGCCCAGGTTCCCCTGGCCATCAGCGAAGGGCTGCTCACCGTGGTCATTTTCAACGCCCTGGCCCGCTTCAATCCCCAGGAGCTGCGCGACATGCGGGTGCTGGGCACGCCGGAGGCCAAGGCATGAAGAAGCGCCAGAACCTCCTTCTGCTCGCCGCCGTGGCCCTGCTGGCGGTGCTGCCCCTGTGGCTGGTGGACAAGCCGGCCCCGGACGCCGTGGATGCGGACGGCAAGCCGGTGGAGCTTTTCGGCGGCGCCGACAACCAGGCCCGGGACCTGATCGGCCGCATCGCCCCGGACTACAAACCCTGGTTCGAGCCCCTGCTGGAACCCGCCAGCGAGGAGATCGCCTCCCTGCTGTTCGCCTTGCAGGCCGCCCTGGGCGCCGGCTTCATCGGCTATTACCTGGGGGTATCGGTCACTCGGGAACGGCTCAAGCGTGAGTTCGAGCGGCACAACCAGCCCGCGGACGGCGGAACGGGCGTCCATGCTGATTGAGCAGTCGGCCTACGCCAACCGCTGGCGCACCGTAGCCCCCGACGCCAAGGGGCTGTTCGCCCTGGGCGGCCTGGTGGCCGCCTTCGCCGCCGCCGGACGGCTGGAAGCGGCCCTGGCAGTGACGGCCGCAGTGGTCGCGGCGACCGTCCTGGGCGCCCGGGTACCCCTGGGGCTCTACCTGCGGGTGGCCTTCCCCGCCCTGCTCTTCCTCGCGGTCAGCGCCCTCTCCCTGGCCCTGTCGGTGGATCGCGCCCCCGGCGATGGTCTGGGCGTCCACGTCACCGGCGCCGGGCTAGATCAGGTGAGCCGGGTGACGGGCCGCTCCCTCGCCGGGCTGGCCGCCCTGCTCTTCCTGGTGCTGACCACGCCCCTGACCGACCTGATCGTGCTGGCCCGCCGCCTGCGGACGCCCGAGGTGCTGCTCGACATCATGGTGCTGTGCTACCGCACCCTGTTCGTCTTCTCCGGGGCCCTGCACGACATGCGTACCGCCCAGGCCGCCCGCCTCGGCTATGCCAATTCCCGCCTGACCTTCCGCGCCCTGGGCGATCTGACGGCCAACCTGACCTTGCAGATCTGGCAGCGCGCCCACGCCTTGCACCAGGCCGCTCTGGCCCGCAACAGCGATGGCCCCCTGCGCTTTCTGCCCACGCCCCATCCCCATGCTCGGCGCCATACGCTCCTGGGGGGGCTGGCCGGCGCCCTGCTGGCGGCCCTGGGCGGGCTGCTGGCCCATGGAGGCGCGGTGTGAGCGACCTGATCCTGGAACTGGACGGCGTGGACTTCCGCTACCCGGACGGCAGCATGGGACTCGACGGCTGCTCCCTGGCCATCCGCCGGGGTAGCCGCAACGTATTGATCGGCGCCAACGGCGCCGGCAAGACCACCCTCTTCCAGCACTGCAATGGTCTGCTGCGCCCCACCGACGGCGTGGTGCGCTATGCCGGCGCCCCGGTGGACTACGGCCGGGCCGGCCTGCGTGCCCTGCGCAGCAAGGTGGGCATGGTCTTCCAGAACCCGGACCGGCAGCTCTTTTCCGCCAGCGTGCGGGAGGATGTGTCCTTCGGTCCCATCAACCTGGGGCTGGATGAAGCCGCCGTGACCGCCCGGGTGGACGCCGCCCTGGCCGCCGTGGGCATGGACGACCTGGCCCGCAAGCCGGTGCACAACCTGAGCTTCGGCCAGAAGAAGCGGGTGTGCATCGCCGGCGTATTGGCCATGGAGCCGGAGCTGCTGGTGCTCGACGAACCCATGGCCGGCCTCGACCAGGCCATGCAGGAAGAGCTGCTGGCGGTGCTGGAGCGCCTGCACGGCCGGGGCATGACCATCCTGCTGGCCACCCACGACATCCACTTCGCCTACCGCTGGGCCGACCGCATCCACCTCATGGCCGCCGGCCGCTGCACCGCCAGCCTCGATGCACCGGCCCTGGCCGACCACGAGGCCGAACTGGCCGCCATCGGTCTGCGCCTGCCCGCCGTGATCGGCCTGCAACGGCTCCTGCGCCAGCAGGGACTGCTTGCCGAAGGCGCCCCCCTCCACAGCTGCACCGCGCTGCTGGCGCGCTTGCAGGAGATCCAACGCTAGACCTAAGACCCACGAAAGAATGCCCATGCCCCCTACCCTCCCGGGCACCGTCTGGTTCGTCGGCGCCGGCCCCGGCGATCCCGATCTGATCACCGTCAAGGGCCGCCGCCTGCTGGAACAGGCCGGCGCCATCCTCTTCGCCGGCTCCCTGGTGGACCAGGCCGCCACCCTCTACGCTCCCGAGGGCTGCGACATCCGCGACTCCAAGGACATGACCCTGGAGGAAATGACCGCCTGGCTGCTCGACGCCGCCAGCCGCCATGCAATCGTGATCCGCCTCCAGACCGGCGACCCGGGCCTCTACGGCGCCCTGGTGGAAATGACCCGGCCCCTGGATGCCGCTGGCGTCGCCTGGGCCGTGGTGCCGGGCGTGTCGTCGGCCCTGGCTTCCGCCGCCGCCGCCGGCGAGACCCTGACCCTGCCGGAAGTGACCCAGACGGTGATCCTCACCCGGGTCGCCGGCCGCACCCCCATGCCCCCGGGCGAGGAACTGGAGGCCCTGGCGGCCCACCGCTCGACCCTGTGCATCTTCCTTTCCATCACCCTGCTGCACGAGGTGCAGCGCGCCCTGCTGGCCGCCGGCTGGCCCGAGGACGCGCCCATCCTGGTGGTGCAGAAGGCCTCCTGGCCGGGCGAGGAAAAGATCGTGCGCGGCACCATCGCCGACATCAAGAAAAAGTGCCAGGCGGAGAAGATCGCCGCCCAAGCCATGATCATCGCCAGCCCGGCCCTTGGCGCCCGGGATTGGGAAGACATCGCCCGCTCCAAGCTCTACGACCCCAGCTTCACCCACCGCTTCCGCAAAGCCAGCGTGGGCGAGGCCTCCTGAGGAATTCCCATGACCTTCAGTGCCCAAGACACCACCCTGCTCCTGGTCGGCCACGGTTCCCGCAATCGGGACGGCAACAAGGAAATCCTCCATTTCGCCGCCCAGTGGCGTGACCGCCACCCCGACTGGCGCATCGAGGTGTGCTTCATCGAGCACGCCGAGGTGCTGCTGGACGAGGGCCTGGACCGGGCCGCCCGTAACGGTTCCAAGCGCGTGGTGGTCATTCCCTTCATCCTCAATGCCGCCGGCCACGTGAAGATGGAACTGCCCCACGCCGTGGAAGAGGCCCGGGCGCGCCACCCTGGTGTGGATTTCCAGGTGGTGCGCCACCTGGGCATGGGCCGGGAGATTTTCGAGGTGCTGCAAGGCCAGCTGGATAGGCTGATGAAGCAGCTGGACATGCCCGACCCCTGCACCACCGGCGTCATCCTGCTCGGCCGGGGTTCGTCGGATGCCGGCGCCAACGGCGAGCTGGCCAAAATGGCCCGCTGGATCTTCGAGGAAAACGACCACGAACTGGTGGACATCGCCTTCACCGGCGTCACCTGGCCCCGCCTGGAAACCGCCGTGCAGCGCCAGGTCAAGCTGGGCATGACCCAGGTAGCCATCGTCCCCGTCTATCTCTTCACCGGCGTGCTCATGGAGCGCATCAAGGCCCAGGCCGAGCGCCTGCAACGCCAGTACCCCCAGGTGGCCTTCGCCCTGGGCACCCACTTCGGCTTCGACAAGGGCGTCTTCGACCTGCTCGACGCCAAGGTGGGCGGGACCGAGCTGCCGGAGGGGGCCCTGCTCGAATGCGACGGCTGCAAATACCGCCTGGCCGCCGAGGACGAGCACCTGCACGACCACAGCCACACCGCCACCCACGATCACGGCCATGGCGGCTGCGGCCACAAACATGATGCCGATCATGGCCACGGCCATTGCCATGGGCACACTCACAGCCACGATCATCACGCTCACGCCTAAGCCATGAACCAGAACAGCAACGTCGTCACCGAACAGCTCACCGCCGCTGGCCGCGCCATCGAGCACGATTCCTTCGCCATCATCGACGCCGAAGCCGGTCCTCATGGTTACGCCGAGGACCAGTGGCCGGTAGTGCGGCGCATGATCCACGCCAACGCCGACTTCGAATTCAACGGCCTCACCGACTTCCATCCCGGCGCGGTGGAAGCGGGCCTGGCCGCCATCCTCAAGGGCGGCACGCCCATCGTGGCGGACGTGGAGATGATCTGCGTCGGCCTTTCCGCCACCCGCCTCAAGCACTTCGGCCTGACCACCCACCAGTTCATCTCCGACGCCGACGTGATCGACGCCGCCAAGGCCGAGGACACCACCCGGGCCGTGCAGGCGATGCGCAAGGCTCACCGCCGGGGGCTGCTGAACGGCGCCATCATCGGCATCGGCAACGCGCCCACAGCGCTGATTGAAGTGGTGCGCCTGATCAAGGAAGAAGGCGCCCGCCCCGCCCTGGTGGTGGGTATGCCCGTGGGCTTCGTCTCCGCCGCCGAATCCAAGGACCTGATGGCCGAGGTGAAGGACGTGCCCTGGATCGTCATCCGTGGCCGCAAGGGCGGCTCCACCCTGGTGGTGGCCGCCATCCACGCCCTCCTCGGCATTGCCGAAGCCCGCCAGCGCAATGCCGCCTGAAGCCAGCAACAGCGCTCCTCCGGAAGCGATGGAAAAAGCAGCGGACAAGCCAGCCGAAAAGGTCCGCAAGGGCACGGCCAGGCGGGACCGGGGCAACCGCAGCGGCTTCACCACCGGCGCCAATTCGGCGGCGGCGGCGGTGGCCGCCACCCTGGGCCTGGTCCAGGGCCAGGTGCCGGCCCAGATTTTTTGCCGCCTGCCCAACGGCCAGGAAACTCCCTTCAACATCAACGACGGCCGGGTCGAAGGCGAAGGCGTGCCCCTGCGCGCCCACGCCGTGAGCATCAAGGATGCCGGCGACGACCCGGACGCCACCCACGGCGCCCACATGACCGCCGACGTGGTGCGCATTCCCGGCGGTGGCGGCCAGGTCATCCTCAAGGGCGGCGCCGGCGTCGGCATCGTCACCAAGGAAGGGCTGGGCCTGGAAGTGGGCGGGCCGGCCATCAACCCGGTGCCCCGGCGCAACATCAGCGACAACGTGGCCCGGGCCGGCGCGCCGATCCTGGATGCCGGCGATAGCCTGGAGGTGACTATCTCGGTGCCCGGCGGCGAGGAGATGGCGAAGAAGACCCTCAATGCCCGCCTGGGCATCCTGGGCGGCATCTCCATCCTCGGCACCACCGGCATCGTCCGGCCCTACTCCACCGCCGCCTTCCGCGCCTCGGTGGTCCAGGCCATCGACGTGGCGGCGCGCCAGGGCCAGACCAGCGTGGTGTTCACCACCGGTGGCCGTACCGAGAAATTCGCCATGCGCCAGCTGCCCCAACTGGAGGAATCTTGCTTCGTGCAGATGGGGGACTTCGTCAAGGCCGCCTTCCAGACCGCCATCAAGCGCCAGATGCAGCACGTCTACATCGGCGCCATGGTGGGCAAGCTGACCAAGATGGGCCAGGGCCTGGCCGTGACCCACGCCTGGAAGGAAGCGGTGGACCGGGATCTGCTGGCGGATTGCGCCACCGAGGTGGGGGCGCCCCCCGACCTGGTGGAGGAAATCCGCAATGCCGAGACCGCCCGCTTCGCCGCCGAGCGCCTGGCCGGCCTGGGCCTGACCGCGGCCTTCCACCGGGCCTTGGCGATCCGCGCCATGAAGAGCCTGCGTTCCTGCCACCCTGGCCCCTACCAACTCACCGTGCTGGTCTGCGATTTCGACGGCCAGCTGATCGTCCGCGTCGAAGAGAGCGAAATTGAGTAAGCCAATCTGCACCGTCCTTGGCATCCTGGACGACGGCTGGGCCGGCCTGAACGACGCCGCCCGCCACGGCCTGCAATCCGCCGGCCTGATCGTCGGCGCCGGCCGCACCCTGGCCCTGGTCCAGCCCCACCTGCCGCAAAGCGCCGCATTGCGCGACATGGACGGGGCCCTGGGCCAGGTTCCGGGCTGGATTCAGGCCGCGGCGGCCGACGGCTTGCACACCGTGGTCCTGGCCACCGGCGACCCTCTCTGCCACGGCATGGCCAGCTACCTGGTGGGCAAGCTGGGGGCCGAGGCGGTTGCCGTGCAGCCGGCACTGTCCACCCTGCAACTGGCCTTCGCCCGCTTCCAGCGGCCCTGGCAGGACTACCGCATCGCCTCCTGCCACAATGCCGACGCCGGGGAATGGCAGGCCGGCGCAACGCCGGATAACGGCTTGTACAAGCTGATCCGGGCCATTGCCGAGTATCCGAAAGTGGCTGCCTTCACCAGCCCGGACAACAACCCGGCCCGCCTGGCCCGGGCGCTTTGGACTGCTGGCTACGATGACGAAGTGCGCCTTTCCGTGGCCGCCAAGCTGGCCCTGCCCGACGAGCAGCTGTTCCCCGATCTGACCCTGGAGCAGGCAGCGGCCATGACCTTCCCCGACCCCAACGTGGTGCTGGTGGAACGCAGGGTTGCCGACCCCCGCGCCATCTTCGGCTTCGATGATCTGGACTTCGTGCAGCGCCAGCCGGAGAAAGGCCTCATCACCAAGCTGGAAGCCCGGGCCCTATCCCTGGCCAAGCTGGGCTTGAAACCTGACAGCGTGGTCTGGGACATCGGCGCCGGTTCCGGCTCCGTGGGCCTGGAAGCCAGCCGCCTGTGCCGCCACGGCCACGTGTACGCCATCGAAAAGAACGAGGGCGACGCCGCCAATGCCTGGGAAAACGCCCTGCGTTTCCAGGCCACCAACTACACCCTGCGCCACGGCAAGGCCCCGGAAGGGCTGGACGCCTGGCCGGACCCGGATGCGGTGTTCGTCGGCGGTTCCGGCGGCGAACTGGCCGGCCTCATCGACCTGATCCTCACCCGCCTCAAGCCCAATGGCCGCCTGGTGATGAACTTCGTCACCCTGGAGAACCTGGCCACTGCCACCACGGCTCTCAACGCCGCCGTGGAGAAATTCGGCGTCGCCTGGGACGTGACCCAGCTCCAGGCCAGCCGCAGCCAGCCCATCCTCGACATGCACCGCATGGCGGCGCAAAACCCGATCTGGATTGTTTCCGCAAAGAAGAATTAAGCGATGACTGAGAAAAAATACGGCCGCCTCATCGGCGCCTCCCTTGGTCCCGGCGACCCCGAATTGATCACCCGCCGCGCTTGGGCCGTGCTCAACTCCGGCGCCCGCTGGCTGTACCCGGTGAAGAAGGCCGAGGAAAGCTCCTACGCCCTGTCCATCGTCACCCGGGGCGGGCTGGCAACGCCCGACGACGCGGTGGAACTGGTGTTCCCCATGACCCGGGATGCGGAAATCCTGGCCAAGGCCTGGGCCCGGGCCGCTGCCCGCACCGTGGAGCTTCTCGGCGAAGGCCGGGACTTGGTGTTCCTGGTGGAAGGCGACGCCTCCACCTTCGCCACCTTCGGCCACCTGGCCCGGGTGGTGCGGGAGCTGGTGCCGGAAGTTGAAGTGGAAACCATCCCCGGCGTGTCCTCCTTTGCTGCTGCGGCTGCCACCACCGGCACTACCCTGGCCGAGGAAGACGAAACCCTGGCGGTAATCCCCGCCGCCTACGGCGTGGAGGTCATCGACCACCTGCTGGACGAATTCGACACCCTGGTGCTGCTCAAGGTGAAGCCCCTGGTGGATGAGGTGCTGGACCTCTTGGAGCGGCGCGAGCTGCTCACCACCAGCTGCTTCATCGAAAAGGTGGGTTCCCCCGACGAGCGCATCGTGCGTGACGTGGCTTCCTTGAAGGGCGAGAAGGTGAACTACCTCTCCCTCATGCTGGTGCAGAACCCCAAGCGCCAACGCGGCGAACTGCGCCGGGGCTGCCGCAAGCGCAAGGAAGCGGCCAGTGCTTGAGTCGATCCGCCCGGCTACCGCAGCGGATGCCGGGGCCATCGCTGCCCTCATCGGCAGCCTGACCCATTATTTCGTCGCCGACGGCAGTGCCCCGGCTGCCCAACCTTTTCTCGCCACCTTCAGCCCGGCCGCCATTGCCGGCCTGCTGGCCGATGGGGACTACCTCTGCCTGTGCGCCGAGGAACAGGGGCAAAAGGGTGGCCAGTTGCTCGGCGTGCTGACCCTGCACCGGCCGGCCCACCTGCACCACCTGTTCGTTGCCCCCGCCGCCCATCGCCGGGGCATTGCCCGCCAGCTATGGCAGGCCCTGGAACCCCACCTCGATCCGGCCATGCCGGTGACGGTCAATTCCTCTGAATACGCAGTACCGGTCTATCAACGCCTGGGCTTTGCCGCTACCGCCGAGGTACAGCAGCGCAACGGCGTGCGTTATGTGCCGATGCAGCGCCCGCCTTTCCTCAACCCGGCCGCAACCCCAAAATAAAAATGACCCAACACCTCCCCTTCCCCAACGAGAGAATCGCCGTCGTCTCCATCACCCGCCACGGCATCGCCCTGGCGGGCAAGGTGGTAGCGGCCCTGCCCGGCGCCCACCTGTTTGCCCCGGAAAAATTCCGGGCCGAGGCGGAAGCCGCTGCTCCCGGTGTCGCCTCCTGCTACAGCGGCAAGACCGGCGACCAGATTCCCGCCCTTTTCGCCAACTTCGACGGTATCGTCGCCATCGTCTCCCTGGGCGCCCTGGTGCGTCTCATCGCCCCCCTCCTCAAGGACAAGGAACAGGACCCGGGCGTGGTGGTGGTGGACGAGGCCGGCCGCTTTGCCATCCCCATGCTCTCCGGCCACCTGGGCGGCGCCAATGCCCTGGCCGGCATCCTGGCTCAGGCCCTGGGCGCCACGCCGGTGCTCACTACCGCCTCCGATTCCCGCCAGACCCTGGGCGTGGACCTGCTGGGGCGGGAGCTGGGCTGGACCTTCGAGGCCAGCCATGACGAGGTGGTGAAGGCCAGCGCCGCCGTGGTGAACGACGAACCCGTGGCCCTGGTGCAGGAAGCCGGCAGCCCCGACTGGTGGCCCCGCCACGCCAACGGCCGCAACGGTCCCCTGCCCGCCAACATCAAGCTGTTCAGTTGCCTGGAAGACGTGGACCTCGACGCCGTCGCCGCCGTGCTGTGGATCAGCCACCGCACCCTGCCGCTGGAACTGGCGCCCCGACTGGCGGGCCGTCTGGTCACCTACCGGCCCCCCGTGGAGCAAGGCGCTTGAGCCACGAATACCAGGCCAGCCGGAAAGTGGCCCTGGGCCTGGGCTGTGACCGGGGCACCCCGGAAGCCACCATTGCCCAGGCAGTGCAGGAAGCCCTGGCCGCCGCCGGCCTCGCCCCTGAACAGGTGGCGGCGGTTGCCAGCATCACCCTGAAGGCGGACGAAGTGGGCCTGCTGAGTTTCGCCGAACGCTTCGGCCTCAGCCTCGCCTTCTATCCGCCGGAAGTGCTGGCCACCGTACCCGTACCCAACCCATCGGAGACGGTACGCAAATACACCGGCACCCCTTCCGTCTCGGAGGCTGCCGCCCTGCTGGCCGCCGGCACCGACATGAGCCGGCTGCTGATCGAAAAACACAAGCTGCGGGGCCCGGACGGGCGCAATGCCACCGTCTCCATCGCCCTGCTGCCCTGAGCCCGACAACTGCATTCACTGAAATTCCGAGGAGCGACTTCATGAGCGAAATTCAAACAAGCGGTAACACCGACGCCCCGGTCAAGACCGGCAAGATCATGCTGGTGGGCCTGGGCCCCGGCGCCGTGGACCACATGACCGGCCGCGCCCGGGCCGCCATCGCCGAAGCCGACACCATCATCGGCTACGTCACCTACGTGCGCCTGGTGGCCGACCTGATCGACGGCAAGGAAGTGATCAAGAAGTCCATGACCGAGGAGCTGGACCGGGCCATCGAAGCCCTGGACCGGGCCAAGCAAGGCAAGAAGGTGGCGTTGATCTCCTCCGGCGACGCCGGCGTGTACGGTATGGCCGGCCCCACCTTCGAGGTGCTGTTCCAGGCCGGCTGGACGCCCGATTCCGACATCGAGGTGGAAATCGTCCCCGGCGCTTCGGCGCTCAACACCTGCGCCGCCCTCGTTGGCGCCCCCCTGACCCACGATTTCTGCGCCATTTCCCTCTCGGACCTGCTCACCCCCTGGCCCACCATCGCCCGCCGCCTGGACGCCGTGGCCTACGCCGACTTCGTGGTGGCCCTCTACAACCCCAAGAGCGGCCGCCGCACCCGCCAGATTCAGGAAGCCCAGCGCATCTTCCTGCGCCACCGCGACCCGAACACCCCGGTGGCCATCGTCAAAAGCGCCTTCCGTCCCAAGCAGCGCCTGGAATTCACCACCCTGGAAAAGATGGCCGAGGCCGACATCGGCATGCTGTCCACCGTGCTCATCGGCAACTCCAACACCTTCTTCCGCGGCGGCCTGATGGTCACGCCCCGGGGCTACGCCAACAAGTACGCGGTGGAAGACGGCGAGCGCGCCACCAAGGACGGCGAGAAGGCTGGCCGGTCCCTGTCCACCGGCCTCAACGGCTGGCTGGAAGCCATTCGCGAGAGCGGCAAGAGCGCCGCCGAGCTGGCCCGCGAGTACCGTCTGCCCGAGGACTACATTGCGTCCGCCCTGGCTGCCGGCCCGGAAGAGGACGTCGCCGAAAGCGCCGAGGCCGAGGCATGAGCGAGGCGGTCAAACCCAAGATCGGGGCCTACCGGCGCCACCTGCTGGTGTGCACCGGCCCCCGCTGCACCGAGAATGGCGAGGGCCAGGCCCTTTTCGACAGCCTGGGCGACAAGCTCAAGGCCGCCGGCCTGACCGAGGGCGACCTGCGGGTGAAGCGCTCCCGGGTCAATTGCTTCGCCGCCTGCAAGGGTGGCCCGGTGATGTGCGTGCAGCCCGACGGCACCTGGTACTACAACGTTACCGCCGCAAACATGGACCGCATCGTCGCCGAGCATCTGCGGGATGGCCGGCCTGTGGCCGATCTGGTGTTCCATCAGGGGCCCGGCGACTGTGCCGACGCGGAGTGATCGGTCTCAATAAACGTTGAAAAACGGCGCGGCGGCCCGGCCCGAGGCCGCCGATTGCCGCCGCAGTGCGCAGCAAATACCCCATCGGGCAAACAACAAACCAGCAGGTGCCCGCGGCAACGCGGGTGAAACGGGAACAGGGTGCGCGGCGAGCTCCTCGCCGCCAAGCCCTGGCTGCCCCCGCAACGGTAAGCGAGTGCGGAACGGTCATGCCCCTTCCTCCCCGGAAGGCGCAGCCACTGTGGTCATCGGGTTTGTCGGAGCAATGCTCCGCCAGGCTCGCCCCATGGGAAGGCGATCGTTCAAGACCCGCAAGCCCGGAGACCGGCCTGCTGCAATCCAGAGCGCCTTGGGAAGGGCGCCGAACCATGCGACCGGCTGCGGGGATGCAGACGAAAGCGCGACGACGCAGGGATATGTCGAGGTGCAGCAGGTGGGTCGAGGCCCGCCACTCGCCTCCGCGCGCTTCCGTCATCGGCCGGGTCGCCGAACGGGAGTCTTTCATGAAGCATCGCCATACCGCCGGGCGCATCCGCCTCCGGCTCAACCGCTGGTCATGGCTGCTGGCCGCCCTGCCCCTCCAGGCCGTGGGCGCCGAAACCTTGGGCGAGGTCACCGTCCAGGCCAGCAAGCAGGCCCTGGTCGGCATCGCCGACACCGCCAGCGAAGGCAGCGTCAGCGCCGAACAATTGGCCAACCGGCCCCTGCTGCGCCCCGCCGAGGTGCTCGAAGCCGTGCCGGGGCTGATCGTCACCCAGCATTCCGGCGACGGCAAGGCCAACCAGTACTTCCTGCGCGGCTTCAACCTGGACCACGGCAGCGACTTTGCCACCAGCGTCCTGGGCATGCCGGTGAACATGGTCAGCCACGCCCACGGCCAGGGCTACATGGACCTCAACTTCCTGATTCCCGAGCTGGTCAGCGGCATCCAGTACCGCAAGGGGGTCTATGCGGTGGAGGACGGCGATTTTTCCGCCACCGGCTCGGCGCGCATCGACTACCAGCGCGCCCTGCCGGCCAATTTCGTCGAACTGGGCGCCGGTCAGAACGGTTACCGGCGCGCCCTGGGTGCCGCCAGCATGCCCCTGGGCGGGCTGACCTTCCTCGGTGCCGTGGAGGCATCGAGCAACAACGGCCCCTGGGAGCAGCCCGAGCACCTGGGCCGCACCAACGCCGTGCTGCGTCTGTCGTCCGGCACCGCCCGGGACGGCTACTCGATCTCGGCCCTGGCCTACGAGGCGCGCTGGACCGCCACCGAACACGTGCCGGAACGGGCCATCGCCAGCGGCGAGATCGGCCGCTACGGCGCCCTGTCGCCCAAGGACGGCGGCAGCACCCACCGCTACAGCCTATCCGGCGAATGGGCCGCCAGCGGCAGCCAGTTCGGCGCGGACACCGCCACCCAGGCCAGCGTGTACGTCGTCGATTACGGCCTCAACCTGTTCAGCAGCCCTTCCGGCTTCATCAACGGCCCCCAGGGCGACCAGCACGAGCAGGCCGACCGGCGCACCGTGTGGGGCGGCCAGGCCAGCCGCAGCTGGTTCCTCGGCCCCCGGCTGCTGGGTTCGGAACTGGTGCTGGGCGGCCAACTGCGCCGCGACGAGATCGGCAGCGTCGGCCTCTACGACACCGTGCTGCGCCAGCGCACCGATACTGTCCGGGAAGACCGCATCCGCCAGACCGCCACGGCGCTCTACACGGCGCTGAAGACTCCCTGGCTGCCCTGGCTGCGTACCACCCTGGGCCTGCGCCACGACCAGATCCGCGCCGAGGTGACGCCCCTGGCCGGCGCCTTCAACATGGACAACGGCGGCAGCGCCACGGGCCGCCAGACCAGCCCCAAGCTCGGCGTGGCCTTCGGCCCCTTCTCCGGCACCGAGTACTACGCCAACTGGGGCCGGGGCTTTCACAGCAACGACGCCCGGGGCGCCACGGCCCGGGTCAATCCCAAGGACGGCACGCCGGTGGACGCGGTGCCCCTGATGGTGCGCACCCAGGGCAGCGAGATCGGGGTGCGCACCACCCTGTTGCCGGGCTGGCAATCCACCCTGGCCGTGTGGCGCATGGACCTGGATTCGGAGCTGGTGTTCGTCGGCGACGAGGGCGTCACCGAGCCCCGGGGCGCCTCGCGCCGCCATGGGCTGGAATGGTCGAACAGCGTCGCCCTGGGCCGGGGTTTCCTGCTCGACGCCGATCTGGCCCTGTCCCAGGCCCGCTTCAAGACGCCGGTCAACGGCGGCGACCGGGTACCCAACGCCATCCCGCGCACCGCATCCGTGGCCCTGAGCTACGACCAGGGCGGCCCCTGGTCCGGCGGCCTGCGCCTGCGCTACCTGGGGGCCTACGATCTGGAGGAAACGGGTCAGGAGAAATCGTCCCCGTTCTGGATGGCCAACCTGCGGCTCGGCTACCGCTTCGACCGGCGGGTCCAGCTGACCCTGGACGTGCTCAACCTGTTCGACCGCAAGGCCAACGACATCGAGTACTGGGGCGGGGCCTGCACCCGCAACGAACTGAACGCCGGGGCCTGCGGCGGCGGCACCGGCATCGACGGCCGGCTGATCCACCCTCTGGAGCCGCGCACGGTGCGGCTGGGGCTGCGCATCGGCTTCTGATCCCCGAAACACTAAGTACGAAGCACAAAACGAAAACCCCCGGCCTGGACCGGGGGTTTTCGTTGCGGCGGAGAACGGCGTTCAGCTGTTTTTGAAGCTGGGCTTGCGCTTTTCGACGAAGGCGGCCATGCCTTCCTTCTGGTCGTCCAGGGCGAAGCAGCTGTGGAAGGCGCGGCGCTCGAACAGCAGGCCTTCGGCCAGGCCGGATTCGAAGGCGCGGTTGACGCTTTCCTTGATCATCATCACCACCGGCAGGGAGTACTCGGCGATCTGGGCGGCCGCGGTCAGGGCCTCGTCGAGCAGCTTGTCGGCGGGGACCACGCGGGACACCAGTCCGGCGCGCTCGGCTTCCTCGGCGCCCATCATGCGGGCGGTCAGGCACAGGTCCATGGCCTTGGCCTTGGACACGGCGCGGGGCAGGCGCTGGGTGCCGCCGGCGCCGGGCAGAATGCCCAGCTTGACTTCGGGCTGGCCGAACTTGGCGGTGTCGGCGGCGATGATGATGTCGCAGGTCATCGCCAGTTCGCAGCCGCCGCCCAGGGCGAAGCCGGCCACCGCGGCGATGATCGGCTTGCGGCAGGTCTTCACCTTTTCCCAGTTGCGGGTGATGTAGTCGCCCTTGTAGGCGTCCATGTAGCTGAACTGGGCCATCATGCCGATGTCGGCGCCGGCGGCGAAGGCCTTCTCGGAGCCGGTGATGACCACCGCACCGATGCCTTCGTCGGCTTCGAACACGGCCAGGGCGGCACCCACTTCGTCCATCAGGGCGTCGTTGAGGGCGTTCAGCTGCTTGGGCCGATTGAGGGTGATGAGGCCCACCTTGCCGCGGGTCTCGACCAGAATGTTTTCGTAACTCATGTCTCGTTGATCCTGTTGTGGTTGCCGATCGGTCTCGGCCCCAGCCTTATTCGCTGGCGATGGAGCGGCCGATCACCAGGCGCTGGATGTCGTTGGCACCCTCGTAGATCTGGCAGATGCGCACGTCCCGATAGATGCGCTCCACCGGGAAGTCGGCAGTATAGCCAACCCCGCCGTGAATCTGGATGGCGTCGGAGGCGATCTTCTCGGCGGCTTCCGAGGCGAACATCTTGGCCATGGAAGCTTCCTTCAGGCAGGGCTGGCCGGCGTCCTTGAGCTGGGCGGCACGCCACACCATCAGGCGGGCGGCGTCGAGCAGGGTGGCCATGTCGGCCAGGCGGAAGTTCACCGCCTGGTGCTCGATGATCGGCACGCCGAAGGTGACCCGCTCCTTGGCGTAGCGCACGGCAGCCTCATAGGCGGCCCGGGCCATGCCGATGGACTGGGCGGCGATGCCGATGCGGCCGGCTTCCAGGTTGGACAGGGCGATCTTGTAGCCCTCCCCTTCCTTGCCCAGCAGGGCGGAGGCGGGAACGCGGCAATCCTCGAAGATGATCTGCACGGTGTCGGAAGCATGCTGACCCATCTTCTCTTCGGTGCGGCCGACGACGAAGCCCTTGGTGTCGGTGGGCACCAGGAAGCAGGAGATGCCCTTCTTGCCCGCGGCCTTGTCGGTGACGGCGAAGACGATGGCCATGTGGGCGTGCTTGCCGGTGGTGATGAATTGCTTGACGCCGTTGAGCACGAAATGGTCACCGTCCCGGTCGGCCCGGGTGGTGATGGCGGCGGCGTCGGAGCCGGTGTGGGGTTCGGTCAGGCAGAAGCAACCGAGCTTTTCACCCCGGGCCAGAGGCTTGAGCCACTCTTCCTTCTGGGCATCGCTGCCGTACTTCATGGTGATGCCGCAGGCCAGGGAGTTCTGCACCGAGACGATGGTGGAGGTGGCGCCGTCGCCGGCGGCGATCTCTTCCAGGGTCAGCACCAGGCTCATGTAGTCCATGCCGGCGCCGTCCCACTCCTCGGGCACCACCATGCCCAGGGCACCCAGCTCGCCCAACTCCTTGAGGGCCTGGGCGGGGAAGGTGTGGTTCTTGTCCCACTCGGCGGCGAAGGGGGCCAGGCGCTCCTGCGCGAAGGCGCGCATGGTGTCCCGGATCATCTGATGTTCTTGATTAAGAATCATCGCTAATTCCTTGTTTAAATTACTTTGCCGCCATGCGGATGGAACCGTCGAGGCGAATCACTTCGCCGTTCAGGTAGCTGTTTTCTGCGATGTGCTTGACCAGGGAGGCGTACTCCGCCGGCTTGCCCAGGCGCGAGGGGAAGGGAACCATCTTGCCCAGAGCGTCCTGCACTTCGGCAGGCATGCCGAGCAGCATCGGGGTTTCCATGATGCCCGGGGCGATGGTCATGACGCGGATGCCGGAGCGGGCCAGTTCCCGGGCGATAGGCAGGGTCAGGGCGACGATGCCGCCCTTGGAGGCGGCGTAGGCGGCCTGGCCGATCTGGCCGTCGAAGGCGGCCACCGAGGCGGTGCTGACGATCACGCCGCGCTCGCCCTGAGCGTTGGGTTCGTTCTTGGCCATGGCTTCGGCGGCCAGGCGGATCATGTTGAAGCTGCCCACCAGGTTGATGTTGATGACCTTGGCGAAACTGGCCAGACGGTGGGGGCCTTCCTTGCCCAGCACCTTCTCGGCGGGGGCCACGCCGGCACAGTTGACCAGGCCGTCGACCTTGCCGAAGGCGGCCACGGCCGCATCCACGGCGCCCTTGGCGCTGGCTTCGTCGGCCACGTCGGTCTGCACGAAGCGGACGTTGGCGCCCAGCTCGGCAGCCAGGGCCTGGCCGGCCTCGGCGTTCATGTCGGCGAGCACGGCGCGGCCGCCGGCTTGCACCACCATGCGGGCGGTGGCGGCACCCAGGCCGGAAGCACCGCCGGTGACGATGAAGACGCTGTTTTCGAGTTGCATGGAGTCGTCCTTCTTAGTGGAGTGTTGGGAGTTGTGCATGGTGCCGCGCCCGCATGGGGCGGGCGCGGCGGAACAGGGCCCCGGGGACCACCTTAGGCCGTCCCCGGGGATTCGGCAATCAGGAGTGCTGGGCCGGCGGATTGACCTTTTCGGCCTCCTGCTTGCGCAGCAGGAAGCGCTGGATCTTGCCGCTGGGGGTCTTGGGCAGTTCGGCGACGAATTCGATTTCCCGCGGATAGGCGTGGGCGGCCAGGCGGTGCTTGACGTACATCTGTAGTTCCTCGGCCAGTTCCGGGCTGGCCTTGTAGCCGTCGCGCAGGATGACGAAGGCCTTGACCAGCTCGGTGCGCTCCGGATCGGGCTTGCCCACCACGGCGGTTTCCATCACCGCCTCGTGCTCGATCAGGCAGCTTTCCACATCGAAAGGCCCGATGCGGTAGCCCGACGAGGTGATGATGTCGTCGCTGCGGCCGACGAAGCTGATGCTGCCGTCGTCGTTGAGCTCCACGGTGTCGCCGGTCAGGTAGTAGGGGCCGACGAAGGACTTGGTGTCCTGCTGCCAGTAGCCGGGGAACCAGAACAGGGGCGATTGGGAGCGGTCCACCGCCAGGATGCCGGGCTTGCCCGGGGGCAGTTCCACCGCCTCGCCGCCCTCTTCCGCCACAACCGCCACCCGGTAGCCGGGCAGGGCAAAGCCGGCGGAACCGGGCTGGACGTGGTGCTTCAGGGCATGGTGGTTGCACACCACCATGGCGATTTCGGTCTGGCCGTAGTGGTCATAGATCGGGCAGGCCAGGTGCTCTTCGAACCAGCGGATCACTTCCGGGTTGAGGGGTTCGCCGGCGCTGCTCACCACCCGCAGCTTGCCCTTCACCGGCAGGGCCGCCTGTTCGCCGGCGGCGATCAGCAGGCGGTAGGCGGTGGGGGCGCCGGCCAGGTTGGTGATCTTGTACTTCTCGATCATCCGGTAGGTGGATTCCACCGTGAACGGGCCGTCGTAGAAGGTGGTGGCGTGGCCTTGCAGCAAGGGGCCGGTGACGCCGAAGTACAGGCCGTAGGCCCAGCCCGGGTCGGCGATGTTCCAGTAGACGTCGCCGTCGCGCAGATCCACCGCCTGGCGCATGTACTGGCCCAGGCCCATCAGGGCCTTGATCGGCACCGGCACACCCTTGGCGAGGCCGGTGGTGCCGGAGGTGAACAGCATCATGCACAGGTCGTCGCCGCGCAGCATGACCGGGGCGAATTCGGTGGATTGCTTGTCCACCTCGGCCCAGAAGTCGGCGTCGCCGGCGGCCAGGGTGGCGTTGCTGCGCACCACGGTGAGCACCGGCGGGCAGCCGTGCACGTCGTCGAGCTTGCTGCGGTTGACGCTGTCGGTCACCACCAGCTTGGCTTCGCTGCGGTCGAGGCGGTATTCGATGGCCTTGGGGCCGAAGGCGGTGAACAGAGGTTGATAGACCGCTCCGGCACGCCAGGTGCCGAGAATGACCACCAGCAGTTCCGGCACCCGGGGCATCAGCCCGGCCACTCGGTCGCCCGGTTTCACGCCCCGGCTCACCAGGTAGTTGGCGAACTTGGCGGAGAGCTCCTTGAGCTGGGCGAAGGTGTAGGTAGCGGAATCGCCGTCCTTGCCTTCCCATTGCAGCGCAACCTTGCCCGGGGTCGCGTGGCGGTCACAGCATTCGTAACAGGCGTTGATGCCCTTTTCCAGGTCGCCGTCGAACAGGGCGGCCACGTCCTCGACGCGGAAATTGGCAATGGCGTCGGCGTAATTGGGAATGCTCATGGTGTCTCTCTCGCTCCTTCGGGCAATTCTGGAAATTCTGGCAACACGTCCGGATGCCCACGGACGCCCGGAAAACGCAGAGTCTAGAAAGCCCCCGGCCCCCTCTCCATGCCAAAATCGGTCAAAATGACTGAGCGTTTTTGCCATACTGCAAAGCAGCATCCCGCCCTGCCCCGCTCCCACCTGTCTCCCACCGTCGTTTCCGTCCATGCCCGCCGCCGCTTCCACCGCCCTCACCGCTTCCGAAAAGGGCACCATCGCCGTCAATTTCGTCAATGAAGCCCTGCTCGTGGCCCGGCAGCGGGGGATCGGCGTGGACGCCCTGCTGGCCGAGGCCGGCATTGCCCCGCGCCTGCTCGACGTGCCCCAGGCCCGGGTCTCCGCCGGCCAGTACGCCATCCTCTGGCACGGCCTGACCCGGGTGCTTGACGACGAATTCTTCGCCATGGACTCCCACGGCATGAAGCCCGGCTGCTTCACCCTGCTCGGCCACGCCACCCTGGACGCTCCCAACCTGGGCCGGGCCCTGACCCGGGCCCTGCGCTTCTTCGGCCTGGTGCTCGACGACCTGGGCGGTTCCCTGGAGGTGCGCGACGGCCGGGCCGAATTGACCCTGCACCAGCACCGGGGGCCGCAGCGCTTCTTCGCCCACGCCACCTTCCTGCTGCTGCTGTTCGGCCTGGCCTGCTGGCTGGTGGGCCGGCGCATCCCCTACCAGTCGGTGGTGTTCCGCGATGCCCTGCCGCCGGGCACCGAGGATGAATACCGGGTGTTCTTCGGCCCCAGTTTGAGCGACGGCGGGCCGGCCACGGTGGTGGCCTTCGACGCCCGCTACCTGACCCTGCCGGTGGTGCAGAACGAACGCACCCTCAAGGAATTCCTGCGCGAAGCCCCGGCCAACCTGCTGGTGAAGTACCGCAACCCGCGCAGCCTCACCGCCCGCCTGCGCCACCGCCTGCGCCAGACCGCGCCGGCCGATTGGCCCGACCTGGAACGCATGGCCCGGCATCTGAACATGGCCGCCTCGACTCTGCGCCGCCATCTGGAGGACGAAGGCCAGTCCTACCAGTCGATCAAGGACGAACTGCGCCGCGACCTGGCCCTGGACCTGCTCGGCCACACCTCGCGCAGCGTGCTCGACGTGGCCATGGAACTGGGCTTCGCCGAGGCCAGCGCCTTCCACCGGGCCTTCCGCAAATGGACCGGCACCCGCCCCGGGGAATACCGCCGGCGGTTCCAGGGCGGCGCCGGACTCGGCGAATGATGTGCCGTCAGCCCTTCAGCTTGGCAGCGATCTGGGCCACGTGGCGGCCCTGGAAGCGGGCGATGGCCAGCTCGTTTTCGCTCGGCTGGCGGGAACCGTCGCCGCCGGTGAGGGTGGAACTGCCGTAGGGGCTGCCGCCGGTGATTTCGGCCATGGTCATCTGCCGGGCTTCCGAATAGGGCACGCCGACGATCACCATGCCCTGGTGCAGCAGGGTGGTATGAAAGCTGAGGATGGTGGATTCCTGCCCGCCGTGCTGGGTGGCGGTGCTGGTGAACACGCTGCCCACCTTGCCGATCAGCCCGCCCTTCATCCACAGGCCGCCGGTCTGGTCGAGAAAGTTGCGCATCTGGGCGCACATGTTGCCGAAGCGGGTCGGGGTGCCGAAGATGATGGCGTCGGCTTCCGCCAGCTGCTCCGGTGCAATTACCGGAAGGTGGGCAAAGGCTGCCTGCCGGGCCTTGGCGCCACTTTTCTCCAACACCTCGTCGGGCACCAGCTCGGGTACCCGCCACACGGTCACCTCGGTATCCGCCACTTCCCGGGCACCGGCCGCCACGGCCTCGGCCATGGTGTGGATGTGGCCGTACATGCTGTAGAACACCACTTGGATTTTCGTTGCCATCGCGTTGCCCCTCTCGGTGCGCGCATTGCGCGGGTTGAAAAGCTCGGCCGGACGCGGCGCAACCGCCGGAACCCCGAGAGGCGCGCCACCGGTCCAGCGGGTGGAACACCGGGTTGACCCGGACGCCCGGCTGGCGTTCCGGCGGCGTAGCGATAACGCTGCCGCCGGAAGGTGCCCGTGACGCTGCAACAAAGGCCCAGGCACGAAATGACGGTGCCCGCTCCATGGGCGGGCACCGCTTCCGACGGACTGCGATGGTGCCTCGGCGGATCAGCCGTGGCCGGCGTACTTTTTCTCGCCGGCGGATATGGCGATCTTCAGCCAGTTTTCCGGCGGCGGCAGGGGGCAGGTGGCGAAGGGGGTGAAGGCACAGGGCGGGTTGTAGGCCCGGTTGAAGTCCAGCACCAGCCGGCCGTCCCGGGGCGGCGCGGCGCGCAGGAAGCGGCCGGCGCCATAGGTGTCCCGGCCTGCCCCCAGGTCGCGGAAGACGAAGAAATAGCCGTCCTCGCCCTCTTCCATGGGCAACAACTCGTGGCGCTGGCCGTCCCGCTCGAACACGGCCCGGCCATGAACCACGACAGTCTTCAGTTCGCCGGTGACGCTGGGCACCTCCATGGATTGGGGCGGGGCCAGGGGCTCCCAGACGGCGGCCACCTGCCAGGCCGGGTCGAAGGGAAAATAATCCAGGCCGGCGAAGGGTTCGTGGGCCTGCCAGCCCAGGTCGCGCAGACGCACCGCCAGCTTGCCGTCCCGGGCGATCACGAAGAAGCGCAGGTCGCCCACGGCCACGGTGTCCGGCGCACCCGCCGCGTCGGTGGCCAGAACGATGCCGTCCACGCCTGCGGTGTGACTTTCAGCACCGGACTCGATGCGTGCCGGGCTGCCCGGAGCGGAGCGCCACAGCAGGCTCGCGGCGCTGCTGCCGTCCCACACGAGGTCGCCCAGGTGGGCCGGGCCCTCGGACAACGCCACGGCGCTGCCGGGGGCGCTGCCGACCCAGTTGGCGCCGGGCTCCAGCCAGATCAAGCCAATCAGGCCGAGCCAGCTGTCGGGGCTGGACAGTTCGGCGCGGCGCCGGTCGCACCAGTGCTGCCAGCGGTCCAGGGGCGTGGCGGGGGCGTGGGACATGGGAAGGCTCCAGTAAAGCAGGATGGTCGATGGGGCTGCACGGCGAGAACCCCGCCATGATACGGCCCGGAAATGGTCCTTCGGAATGGGTAGCGGGCTGGTCGCCCCGAACTTACCGGGTAACCGGGACTCTGACTTTCGTCATAGTTCAGCCCGCCCGGGCGAGGAAATGCCATGAGTGCCATCCCCGTGAAGCTGGTCGTGCTGGTGGGCAGCGTCCGCCAGGGTTCCTACAACGCCGCGGTGGCCCGGGCCCTCGGGCAGCTGGCACCGCCGGGGATGTCGCTGGAAATCCTGCCCTCGGTGGCGGGCTACCCGATCTACGACGCCGATCTCCAGGCGGCGGGCTTTCCCGAGGTGGTGACGCGCACGGCGGATGCGATCCGGGCCGCCGACGGGCTGGTGATCGTCACCCCGGAATACAACTACTCGGTGCCCGGCGGGCTCAAGAACGCCATCGACTGGCTGTCGCGGCTTTCGCCCCAGCCCCTGGCGGCCAAGCCGATCCTGATCCAGAGCGCCTCCATGGGCGTGTTCGGCGGCGCCCGGGCCCAGTATCACCTGCGCCAGATCCTGGTCTTTCTCAACGGCCAGGTGATGAACACGCCGGAAGCCATGGTCGGCGCCGCCCATACCAAGGTGAACGCCAACGGCCAGCTCACCGACGCGCTGACCCGGGATTTCCTGGCCAAGCAGCTACGCCACTTCCACACCTTCGTGCGCCGCTGCGCCGCCGGTGCAACGATCCCCGATTGAGGCAGCCGCAAAAAGCCGCCACCCCGAGAGCCAATACTGGCGCGGGGTTCGGGGCGGCATGATTCAAGATCGTTGCACGGCGCGGCATTCCAGAGGGGGCTTTTGAAACCCCGCGCCAGTATTGGCTTTCCGGCCGGTCAGGCGTTGGCCGGCGGCGGAATGCGGCGTAGATGCACGGCGATGCCCACCCCGGCCAGCAGGCACAGGGCCAGCACCCCGGCCACGCCGAACCAGCCGTCGAACCCCCAGGCCAGGCCCGAGGCCCAGCCCAGCACCCCGGCGCCCAGGTAATAGAAGGTCAGATACAGGGCCGAGGCCAGGCCCCGGGCATGGGTGGCGCGGCGCCCCACCCAACTGCTCGCCACCGAGTGGCTGGCAAAGAAGCCGAAGGTGAGCAGCACCACCCCCAGGACGATGGTCGCCAAGTGCGACACCAGGGTGGTCAGCACCCCCGCCAGCATCAGCAGCATGGTGGCCCACATCACCTGGCGGCGCCCCAGCCGGTCGGCCAGCCGGCCGGTCCACGTGGCGGCCACCGGCCCCACCAGATAGACCATGAACACTGCCCCGGCCAGGGCCGGCCGCAGGTTGAACGGGGCCTCGCCCAGATGGTAGGCCAGGTAGTTGTAGGTGCTGGTGAAGCAACCCATGATCAAAAAGCCCAGGGCGAACAGCCAGCGCAGACCCGGGTCGCCCAGGTGGGCCGCCGCGTCGCGGCGCAGGGTGGCGAGCAGGTCGCGCCACGGCCCCGGGGTGGGGGTGAAATGGCGCGAGCGGGGCACGCTCTTGAGGAACATCACCGAGGCGCACAGGCCGAAAATGCCCAGGGTGACCATCACCGTGCGCCACGAGGCCATGTCCCCCAGGGCCGAGGCCACCAGGCGGCCGCTCATACCGCCCATGGAGTTGCCGGCGATGTAGAGGCCCATGGAATAGCCCAGGGAATTGGGCTCCACCTCCTCGCTCAGATAGGCCATGGCCACCGCCGGCACCCCGGCCAGGACCATGCCTTGCAGGGCGCGCCAGAAGAGCAGCTGGGAAAAGCCCTCGGAAGCGGCGGAAATCAGGGTGAACAAAGCCACCAGGGCCAGGCCGCCGACCATGATCGGCTTGCGCCCCAGGCGGTCGGCCAGGATGCTGGCCGGAATCAGGGCGAAGGCCAGGGCCGCGGTGGCCACCGACACCACGCCGCTGGCGGAAGCCGGCGACAGATCGAATTCCTGGGAGAACATGGGCATCAGCGGCTGGGCGCCGTGGAGCATGGCGAACACCGAAAAGCCGCCGACGAACATGGCCCGGCTGACCTTGCGGAATTCGGGAGTGCCGCTCTTGATGCGGGTGGATTCGATCTCGATCTCGGCCTCGGCCTTGGGCACGGTTGCGGGTGAAACGCTGGCAGCGGGGGGCATGGAGGGGGCGGTAAGGGCGGAAGCGGCTGGCACGGCGGTTTGGCGGTTCGGCGCTTGGGTGGAATGGGAGGCCATCCTAGGCCCGGCAAAAACAACAGTCCAATATATAATTGAGGTTGTTTTGATACGTTAAAAATATCAATGGAACTGCGCCACCTGCGCTACTTCGTCGCCGTCGCCGAAGAGCTTCACTTCACCCGGGCCGCCGAGCGCCTGCACATCGGCCAGCCGCCGCTGTCCCAACAGATCCAGGCCCTGGAAAGCGAGCTGGGGGTGACCCTGTTCGAGCGCAACCGCCGTCGGGTAGCCCTCACCGAAGCCGGCAAGCGCTTTCTCGCCCACGCCCGGCAGATTCTCGCCGACACCCGCAACGCCGCCGAGGAGGCACGCCGCGCCGCCCGGGGCGAGGTGGGCGAGCTGCGCATCGGCTTCACCTACTCGGTGCCGTTCACCAGCGTACTGCCGGGCTTGCTGCGGGATTACCGACAGCAGGCCCCCGGCGTCACCCTGACCCTGCACGAGATGTTTTCCACCGACCAGGTTATCGCCCTGGCCGAGGACCGGCTCGACGTGGGCTTCGTCCGCCATCTGGCCCGGGAAGACACGCCCGGGGTGGTCCTGCGCGAAATCCGCCGGGACCCGCTGCGCCTGGTGATCAACGCCCATCATCCCCTGGCCGACGCGCCGGAGGTGAGCCTGGCCGACCTGCGCAACGAGGGCTTCATCTTCTACCCCCGGGACGCCGGCACCGGCATCCACCGCGCCGTGGCCCAGATGTGCCGGGCCGCGGGCTTTGCCCCCAAGGTGGTGCAGGAGGCCCGGGAAGCCACCACCCTGATCGGACTGGTGGCGGCCGGCCTCGGGGTGACGGTACTGCCCTCCCCCCTCGAATGCGTGCGCATGCCCGACGTGCGCTACCTGCCGATCGCCGACCCGGGGGCTCACATCTCCCTGGCCGTGGCCCTGCGCGACCGCCCCCCGGGCCCTCTGTTGGCCGGATTTCTCGCCTGCCTGGAGCGCCAAGGCAGCGGCGATCCCTCGCCCACATTCATTTCCGCAGCCGACACCCCGTTCCAGGCACGATAAATCGCAAAAAAGAAGGAATCGGCCGCTGTTTTGCCCCTGCCCCGGCTTTTTGTCGCGTATCAGCCCGGATACCAAGGCGGACAGCAGTGTAAGGGTGTGTAAATCGAATATTTTAGTGCTTTGGCACGGCCTGCTTTTACGGTATTTTTCGTCCTGCAGCGCGGCGTCAGACCCGGCCGCAGGCTCGCCCCCGCCGTTCCAGCCAGCCGTTCCATCGCCAGCCACCTTCTCCGGGGGACCTGCGGCCCCTGTCGGCCCGTACCGGATCACCCCGCCCCACGGGCGCGGCCGTTGCCCGGGCGCTCCGCGCTCTGCCCTTCGGCCGCGACTTGGCCGACAATGGCGCCTTTCGCTTACCGTTGGCCCTGCACCGCGCCGGGCCGTTGCAGCCGGCTGATACGTCCGCCCCACCTACTTTCCCATCATCGAGGTTTCCATGACGACCCGCTCCGACGATCGTCGTGCCGCGTTCCGTAATTTCTTCACCCAAGGCCGGCGCCGCTGGGTGCTGGCCGGCCTCCTGGTCGCCGTGGCCGCCGGCGGCGCCTATTGGCATTACGGCACTTCCCCCGGTATCGACAAGGCCAGCGCCCAGGGCGCTCCAGGTGGCGGACGCGGGCCAGGAGGCCCCGGTGGGCCCGGCGGACCGGGGGGACGCCCCACGCCGGTCCAGGCCAAGGCGGTGCGCAGCGGTGAGTTGCACGTCTTCCTCACCGCCCTGGGCACGGTGACGCCGATCAATACGGTCACGGTGCGCAGCCGGGTCGATGGCGAACTGCTCCGGCTGCCCTTCAAGGAGGGGCAGATGGTCAAGGCCGGCGACCTGATCGCCGAGATCGACCCGCGCCCCTACCAGGTCCAGCTGACCCAGGCCGAAGGCCAACTGGCCAAGGACCAGGCCCTGCTGGCCAACGCCCGGGTAGACCTGGCGCGCTACAAGACCCTGATCGAGCAGGATTCGATTTCCAAGCAGCAGGTGGATACCCAGGAATCCCTGGTGCGCCAGTACGTGGGCACGGTCAAGAGCGACGAAGGCCAGGTGGCCAGCGCCAAGCTCCAGCTGTTGTACACCCGCATCACCGCCCCCGTGTCGGGCCGCATCGGCCTGCGCCAGGTGACCCCGGGCAACATCGTCCACGCCTCGGATACCAACGGCCTGGTGATCATCAACCAGATTCAGCCGATCCACGTGCTGTTCGCCCTGCCCGAGGACAACCTGCCGGCGGTGCAGGCCGCCCTGCATTCCGGCGCCCCGGTGCTGGTGGAAGCCTGGGACCGAGCCCAGAAGAACCTGCTGGCCACGGGCCGGCTGTTCACCCTGGACAACCAGATCGATACCGCCACGGGCACCGTCAAGCTCAAGGCCGAGTTCGCCAACGCCAAGGACGAGCTGTTTCCCAACCAGTTCGTGAACATCCGCGTGCTGGTGGAAACCCGTCCGGACGCCCTGCTCATGCCCACCGCGGCGGTACAGCGGGGCAGCCAGGGCACCTTCGTCTTCCTCGTCCGCGACGACAACACGGTGACGCCCAAGCCGGTCAAGCTCGGCCCGGTGGACGGCGAGGCGGTGGCGGTGGAGCACGGCCTTTCCGCCGGCGACAAGGTAGTGGTGGACGGCTCCGACCGGCTGCGCGATGGCGCCAAGGTCGAGGTGATCGAGCCCACCGTACCCAAGGGCAAGCCTGCCAACGGCAATCGGGGCAACCGCCGCCAGGGCGGCCCTGGCGGCGGCCGTCCCCCCGCTCCGTAAGCACGCCCGATCATGAATCCGTCGCGCCTGTTCATCCTCCGGCCGGTGGCCACCACCCTGCTGATGGTGGCCATCCTGCTCTCCGGCCTGGTGGCCTTCCGCTTCCTGCCGGTGTCGGCCCTGCCCGAGGTGGATTACCCCACCATCCAGGTGGTGACCCTCTATCCGGGGGCCAGCCCGGACGTCATCACCTCGTCCATCACCGCCCCCCTGGAACGTCAGTTCGGCCAGATGCCGGGCCTGGACGAAATGACCTCGATCAACTCCGGCGGGGCCTCGGTGATCACTCTGCGCTTCACCCTGGACCTGACCCTGGACGTGGCCGAGCAGCAGGTCCAGGCGGCCATCAACGCCGCCGGCAACCTGTTGCCCAGCGACTTGCCGATGCCGCCCATCTACAACAAGGTCAACCCGGCGGATGCGCCGATCCTGACTCTGGCGGTGACTTCGGAAACCCTGGCGCTGAACCGGGTGCAGGACCTGGTGGATACCCGGGTGGCCCAGAAGATCGCCCAGCTGCCCGGCGTCGGCCTAGTCTCCCTGTCCGGCGGCCAGCGCCCGGCGGTGCGGGTGCAGGCCAACCCGGCGGCCCTGGCGGCCTACGGCCTGTCCCTGGACGACGTGCGCAACGCCATCGCTGCCGCCAACGTGAACCAGGCCAAGGGCAACTTCGACGGCCCGAGTCGGGCCTCGACCATCGACGCCAACGACCAGTTGAAGTCGGCCGAGGACTACCGGCGCATGGTGGTCACCTACGCCAACGGCGCCCCGGTGCGCATGCGCGACGTGGCCGACGTGATCGAGGGGGTGGAGAACACCCGCCTGGCCGCCTGGGCCAACCGCAAGCCGGCGCTGATCATCAACATCCAGCGCCAGCCCGGCGCCAACGTGATCGAGGTGGTGGACCGCATCAAGGCGCTGCTGCCCCAGCTGGAGGAGAATCTGCCCGGCGCCCTGGAGCTGCGGGTGCTGACCGACCGCACCACCACCATCCGCGCCTCGGTGCACGACGTGCAGATGGAGCTGCTGTTCGCCATCGCGCTGGTGGTGATGGTGATCTTCATGTTCCTGCGCAACCTGCCGGCCACGGTGATCCCCAGCGTGGCGGTGCCCCTGTCCCTGGTGGGCACCTTCGGCGTGATGTACCTGGCCGGGTTCTCGATCAACAACCTGACCCTGATGGCCCTGACCATCGCCACCGGCTTCGTGGTGGACGACGCCATCGTGATGATCGAGAACATCGCCCGCTACATCGAGGAGGGCGAAACGCCCCTGGCGGCGGCCCTCAAGGGCTCGCGCCAGATCGGCTTCACCATCATCTCCCTGACCTTCTCCCTGATCGCCGTGCTGATCCCCCTGCTCTTCATGGGCGACGTGATCGGGCGGCTGTTCCGGGAATTCGCCGTGACCCTGGCGGTGTCGATCCTGATTTCGGCGGTGGTGTCCCTGACCCTGACGCCGATGATGTGCTCCAAGCTGCTGCGCCACGTGCCCGAGGAACGCCAGGGCCGCTTCTACAAGCGCATGGGCGCCTTCTTCGATACCGTCATCGCCGGCTACGGGCGCATGCTCGCCTGGGTGCTCGACCGGCAGCGGGCCACCCTGTGGGTCGCCGGCGCCACCGTGGCCCTCACCGTGCTGCTCTACGTGGTGGTGCCCAAGGGCTTCTTCCCGGTGCAGGACACCGGGGTGATCCAGGGCATCACCGAAGCCACCCAGGCCATTTCCTTCCCGGCCATGGCCGAGCGCCAGCAGGCCCTGGCCGAGGCGATCCTGGAAGATCCGGCGGTGGACAGCCTCTCCTCGTTCATCGGCGTGGACGGCACCAACGCCACCCTGAACAGCGGCCGGCTGCTGATCAACCTCAAGCCCCACGACCAGCGCAGCGAATCGGCCAGCGACATCATCCGCCGGTTGCAGCAGCGGCTCGCCGGGGTGCCGGGCATCACCCTGTACATGCAGCCGGTGCAGGATCTGACCATCGAGGACCGGGTCAGCCGCACCCAGTACCAGTTCACCCTCCAGGCCTTCACCCTCGAACAACTGTCGGAATGGGTGCCCAAGGTGCTGGAGCGGCTGTCCGCCATCCCGCAGTTGGCCGACGTGACCAGCGATTTGCAGGACAAGGGCCGCCAGGTGTTCGTGAACATCGACCGGGACACCGCCGGCCGCCTGGGGGTGACCACCGCGGCCATCGACAGCGCCCTGTACGACGCCTACGGCCAACGCCTGGTGTCCACCGTGTTCACCCAATCCAACCAGTACCGGGTGGTGCTCGAGGTGAAGCCTGAATTCCGCACCGGCCCCACTTCCCTGACCGACCTGCGGGTGCCGTCCACCGCCGGTGGCCTGGTGCCCCTGGCGGCGGTGGCGCGCATCGAGGAGCGGCCCGTGTCCCTGGTGATCAACCGCCAGGGACAGTTCCCCGCCGCCACCGTCTCCTTCAACCTGGCCAAGGGCGCGTCCCTGGGCGAGGCGGTGGACCTGATCCGCCAGGCGGAACAGGACGTGGGCCTGCCGGCCGCGGTGCAGACCAGCTTCCAGGGCGCGACCCTGGCCTTCCAGTCGGCCCTATCGAACCAGCTGTGGCTGATCCTGGCGGCCGTCGTCACCATGTATATCGTGCTGGGGGTGCTCTACGAGAGCTACATCCACCCGGTGACCATCCTCTCCACCCTGCCCTCCGCCGGCATCGGCGCCCTGCTCGGCCTGATGGTCTCGGGCACCGAGCTGACGGTGATCGCGGTGATCGGCATCATCCTCCTGATCGGCATCGTCAAGAAGAACGCCATCATGATGATCGACTTCGCCCTGGAGGCGGAGCGGGTCGAGGGCAAGCCCCCCCGGGAAGCCATCTACCAGGCCTGCCTGCTGCGCTTCCGGCCGATCCTGATGACCACCATGGCCGCTCTGCTCGGCGCCCTGCCCCTGATGCTCGGCACCGGCGTCGGTTCGGAACTGCGCCACCCCCTCGGCATCACCATGGTGGGCGGCCTGCTGGTGAGCCAGGTGCTGACCCTGTTCACCACCCCGGTGATCTACCTGGCCTTCGACCGGCTGGCCCGCCGCCTGGAGTCGGCCCGGCTCCGCGCCGGCGAATCCAGTGGTTCCAGCGGCGCCGACCGCTAAGGCACGCCCATGCGCCTGTCCGCCCTGTTCATCTACCGGCCGGTGGCTACCACCCTGCTCACCCTGGCGATCGCCCTGGCGGGCATCGTGGCCTTCCGCCTGCTGCCGGTGTCGCCCCTGCCCCAGGTGGATTACCCGACCATCTCGGTGACCGCCTCCCTGCCCGGGGCCTCGCCCGAGACCATGGCTTCCACCGTGGCCACGCCCCTGGAACGGGCCCTGGGGCGGATCGCCGGGGTCACCGAGATGACCTCCAGCAGCTCCCTGGGCTCCACCCGGGTGACCCTCCAGTTCGACCTGGACCGGGACATCAACGGCGCCGCCCGGGACGTGCAGGCGGCCATCAACGCTGCCCGCACCCTGCTGCCGTCGGGCCTGCCCTCGAACCCCACCTACCGCAAGGTGAACCCGGCCGACGCGCCGATCATGATCCTGACCCTGACCTCGGACACCCTGTCCCAGGGCCAGATGTACGACGTGGCCTCCACCGTCATCGCCCAGAAGCTGTCCCAGCTCGATGGCGTGGGCCAGGTCAGCGTCGGCGGCAGCTCCCTGCCGGCGGTGCGGGTGGAGCTCAATCCCCGGGCGGTGAACCAGTACGGCATCAACCTGGACACGGTCCGCACCGCCCTGGCCAACGCCAACGCCAACCGCCCCAAGGGCATGGTGGAGGACGAGGAGCACCAGTGGCTGGTCGGCGCCAACGATCAGGCGAAGACGGCCAAGGACTACATGCCGCTGATCGTCAGCTACGTGAACGGCGGCCCGGTGCGCCTGTCCGACATCGCCACCGTAGTCGATAGCGTGCAGGACCTGCGCAACGCCGGCTCGGCCAACGGCAAGCCCTCGGTGCTCCTGATCATCAACCGCCAGCCCGGCGCCAACATCATCGAGACCATCGATCGCATCCGGGCCGAGCTGCCACGTCTGCGCTCGGCCATTTCCCCGGCCATCGACCTGGCCGCCGGCATGGACCGGTCCCTGACCATCCGCGCCTCCCTGCGCGAGGTGGAAACCACCCTGGCCATCGCCGTGGCGCTGGTGATCCTGGTGGTCTTCCTCTTCCTGCGCAACGCCCGGGCGGCCCTGATCCCCTCAGTGGCGGTGCCGGTATCCCTGATCGGCACCTTCGCCGCCATGTACCTGGCCGGTTTTTCGCTGAACAACCTGTCGCTGATGGCCCTGACCATCGCCACCGGCTTCGTGGTGGACGACGCCATCGTGGTGCTGGAGAACATCGCCCGCCACATCGAGGACGGCATGACCCCGATGCGCGCCGCCCTGCGCGGCGCCAAGGAAGTGGGCTTCACCGTGCTGTCGATGAGCCTTTCCCTGATCGCCGTGTTCATTCCCATCCTGCTCATGGGCGACATCGTCGGCCGGCTGTTCCGGGAATTCGCCGTAACCTTGTCGGTGGCGATCCTAATTTCCCTGGTGGTCTCCCTGACCACCACGCCGATGATGTGTGCCCGGCTGCTCAAGCGCCGGGAAGAGGCCCCCTCCCCCGCCCCGCAGGACCACGCCGAAACCGCGCCGCCGTCGCGCCGCCGCGCCTTGCTCGCCCGCCTCAATCCCCTGGCCTGGCAGCCCTTCGTCGCCCTCCAGGCCGGCTACCGGCGCACCCTGGGCTGGGCCCTGGACCATAGTCTGGTGACCATCCTGATCCTGGCGGCCACGGTGGCCCTCAACGTCTATCTCTACATCATCGTGCCCAAGGGCCTCTTTCCCCAGCAGGACACGGGGCGGATCATGGGCTTCATTCAGGCCGACCAGAGCATTTCGTTCCAGGCCATGCGGCAGAAACTGTCGGACTTCATCGACATCGTGAAGGCCGACCCGGCGGTGGATACGGTGGTGGGCTTCACCGGCGGCAGCCGGGTCAACTCCGGCTCCATGTTCATCAGCCTCAAGCCGGTGCGCGAGCGGGGCGTTTCCGCCGACCAGGTGATCAACCGGCTGCGCGGCAAGCTATCCCGGGAGCCCGGGGCCAACCTGTTCCTGGTGGCGGCCCAGGACATCCGCATCGGCGGCCGGCAGAGCAGCGGCTCCTTCGACTTCACCATCAAGTCCGACGAGCTGCCCGAACTGCGCAAGTGGGAGCCGCCGATCCGGGCCGCCCTGTCCGAGCTGAAGGAACTGGAGGACGTGAGCACCGACCTTCAGGACAAGGGCCTGTCCACCACCCTCAACATCGACCGGGACGCCCTGGCCCGCACCGGGCTGAACATGAGCCAGCTGGTGGCGGCCCTGGGCAATGCCTACAGCCAGCGCCAGGTCTCCACCATCTACAACGACCTGAACCAATACAAGGTGGTGATGGAGGCGGCGCCCCAGTTCTGGCAGCAGCCCGAAAGCCTGAGCGACGTGGTGCTCATCGGCCCCAACGGCGCCCAGGTGCCCCTGGCCGCCGTAGCGCGTTGGGAACCCACCTTTACCCCCCTGGGGGTGGCCCACGACGGCCAGTTCGTCTCATCCACCGTATCCTTCAACCTGGCCGAGGGGGTTTCACTGTCCCAGGCTTCCGACGCGGTCAAGCGGGCCTTGGACAAGATCGGCGTGCCGACCTCGATCCAGGCCGGCTTCGAGGGCAACGCCAAGCAGTTCCAGTCCAGCCAGTCGAGCCAGTTGCTGCTCATCCTGGCCGCCCTGGTCACCATGTACATCGTACTGGGCATGCTCTACGAGAGCTTCGTCCACCCGCTGACCATCCTCTCCACCCTGCCCTCCGCCGGGGTCGGCGCGCTGCTGGCGCTGATGGCCTTCAAGACCGAGTTCGGCGTGATCGCCCTGATCGGTGTGCTGCTGCTGATCGGCATCGTCAAGAAGAACGCGATCATGATGATCGACGTGGCCCTCGACACCCAGCGCCGCCACAACCTGGCCCCGCGCGAAGCGATCTTCCGCGCCTGCCTGCTGCGCTTCCGCCCGATCATGATGACCACCCTGGCCGCCATCCTCGGGGCCGTGCCCCTGGCCCTGGGCCACGGCGACGGGGCCGAGCTGCGCCAGCCCCTGGGCATCGCCATCGTCGGCGGATTGATCGTCAGCCAGTTGCTCACCCTCTACACCACCCCGGTGGTGTACCTGTACCTGGATCGCTTCGGCCAGTGGAGCCGGGGCCGGCTGCGCCGCCTGTTCGGCCGCAAGCCAGCCGAGGCCAATCCCGCTGTCCAGTCCTGAGCGCCCTTTTGCTTCCATGACGCCGTTTGATCGAACCGCCATGACCTTCCGTACCGTCCCGCTTTCCCTTCGCCCGCTGCCGGTCCTGGTCGCTCTGCTGCTCGCCGGCTGCGCCGTGGGGCCCGACTACAGCCGCCCCAGCACCGCCGCCGCCACCGCCTACCGCGAGGCGACCGCCGACCCGGGCTGGACGCCGGCCAAGCCGGCCAGTCCGTCCCAGTCCGACCGCTGGTGGGAAATCTACGGCGATCCGGTGCTCAACCAGCTGATCGACCAGATCGACCTGAACAACCAGACCCTGCGCCAGTACGAGGCCCAGTACCGCCAGGCCCAGGCCACGGCGGCGGCGGCCCGGGCCGCCTTCTTCCCCACTCTGGGCGCCAACGCCGGCGTTACCCGGAGCCGCAGCGCCGGCACAACCCAGGTGAGCACTCTGCGCACCCTGTCCCTCAGCGCCGCCTGGGAACCTGACCTGTGGGGCAGCGTGCGCCGTAGCGTCGAGGCCGGTGAAGCGGGCACCCTGTCGGCTCAGGCTACCCTGGCCTCGGCCCGCCTGTCGGCCCAGGCCACCTTGGCCCAGGATTATTTCCAGCTGCGCGTGATCGACGCCGAACTGGCCCTCTACGACCAGACCCTGGCCGCCTACAAGCGCTCCCTGGACATCACCCGCAACCAGTTCGCCTCCGGCATCAACACCCAGGCCGACGTGGCCCAGGCGGAAAGCCAGTATCAATCCACCGTGGCCCAGCGCCTCGACCTGGAATTGCAGCGCCGCCAGCTGGAGCACGCCATCGCCCAGCTGCTGGGCAAGGCGCCCGCCGATTTCGCCCTGCCCCTAGCCACCAGTGCCAGTGCCAGCGCCGACTGGCGGCCTGACGTGCCGGTGGTGCCGCCCGGCGTGCCCTCCACCCTGCTGGAGCGCCGGCCCGACGTGGCCGCCGCCGAATACCAGGCAGCCGCCGCCAACGCCCGCATCGGCGTGGCCAAGGCCGCCTACTTCCCAGCCCTGACCCTGACCGGCTCCGGCGGCTACCAGAGCCAGACCCTGGCCCAGTGGTTCGACGCCCCGAGCCGGGTCTGGTCCCTGGGAGCCGCCCTGGCCCAGACGATCTTCGACGGCGGCCTGCGCCGCGCCCAGACCGACCAGGCCATCGCCGCCTACGACGCCACCGTGGCCCAGTACCGGCAGACGGTGCTGGGTGCCCTGGTGGAAGTGGAAGACAACCTGGCCGCCCTGCGCATCCTGGAGAACGAAGCCCAGGTCCAGGACAAGGCCCTGGCCGCCGCCCGAAAAGCCGAGCAGCTGGCCATCAACCAGT
This sequence comes from Oryzomicrobium sp., assembly GCF_021287045.1. GTDB lineage: Bacteria > Pseudomonadota > Gammaproteobacteria > Burkholderiales > Rhodocyclaceae > Oryzomicrobium. The sequence goes on from NZ_JAJTBG010000004.1 coordinate 296,655, forward strand.
ACAAGGCCGGCACCGCCACCTATCTAAACGTGGTGGTCGCCCAGGCCAGCGCCCTGTCGGCGGCCCGCAGCGCTTACCAGATCCTCGGCCGGCGCCTGTCCGCCAGCATCCTGCTGGTCTCGGCCCTGGGGGGGCATTGGGAAGGGGATTCGGCGGCCGCCGACGGTGCGCCGGTCAGCCAGGCTTCGGCCGGGCGTCCCTGAGGCAGGGCGTTGCCCTAGCGGGGCAGTGAAGGCTGCCAATTTAGGACCTGAATTGGCCGGGTAGAAGCACCGCTGGATTTTCTTCGACGTGGCGGGGAGCCGTGTGCCCCCCCTTTCGCCCCTTGCTACCGTGATAAAAGGCAGTCCCCGGGATTTCTTCAGTGGGTCGGTTCGTCGTCCAGGGTGGGCAAGCGCAGCACGTCGATGCCCTCGTCCTCCAGGGCCTCGTATTCCTCGTCACTGGCCTGGCCCCGGATCGCCCGGGCAGGAGCATCGCCCAGGTGAATCTTGCGCGCCTCGCTGGCGAAATCCTGGCCCACGTCCTCGGACGTCTGGACCAATGCCCGCACCACCTGACGCAGCAGCTGCTCGGGGGAGATTTTTTTCGGCGGGACGGTCGTTGCCGGGGTTGCCCCGGCCGTAGCATCCGGCGCCCCATCGGAAGTACTTGCCGTGGAGCCGGTGCGATGCATGATGTGGCCGCCGGAAGGAATCTTCTCGATTCGCTCGGAACCGCACACCGGGCAAGCGAGCAGGCGCCCGTCCCGTTGCCGGGAAAAATCCTCGGCGGAGCGGAACCAGCCTTCGAAGCGGTGCTGCTGTTCGCAGGAAAGGTCGTAGATGATCACGGCCGGCGGTGTGCGCACGTGGTGCCCGGGACGGGACTTGAACCCGTAAGCCTTGCGGCGGCGGATTTTAAGTCCGCTGTGTATACCAATTTCACCACCCGGGCAGGATGAGGAAAGCGAAAGGGCGCATTATAGCCGCAGCCAGGGTTGCCACGGGATTCAATGGGATAAATCGGCCAATTGTTGGCGCAATTGGCTACAAGGCGCGCAAAAACAAAAAAGGGACGCCAGACGGCGTCCCTTTTCAACTTGGAGCGGGAGAAGAGTCTCGAACTCTCGACCTATACCTTGGCAAGGTATCGCTCTACCAACTGAGCTACTCCCGCAAAACCTGCTACTGCTCGCCTCGTACAACCAACCGAAAAAGTCGAGGCGATTTCAAACTTTTTCTTGATTTGGAGCGGGAGAAGAGTCTCGAACTCTCGACCTATACCTTGGCAAGGTATCGCTCTACCAACTGAGCTACTCCCGCAAAACCTTTTACTTCAAGCTACTGGAGGCGCGAGCCGGAGTCGAACCGACCTACACGGATTTGCAATCCGGTGCATAACCGCTTTGCTATCGCGCCAAAACCAAACATTCCGCGTGGTTCGAACCACATGGGCAAAGACGCCAATCTTTACCCAGAAATCTGGAGCGGGAGAAGAGTCTCGAACTCTCGACCTATACCTTGGCAAGGTATCGCTC
>NZ_JAJTBG010000024.1 GCF_021287045.1 Oryzomicrobium sp.
AGCTACCACTTAGCCAAGCACCTACACCTATCGGCTGTTCAATTTTTAAAGAGCTAATTGGTTGCGGGGGTAGGATTTGAACCTACGACCTTCGGGTTATGAGCCCGACGAGCTGCCAGACTGCTCCACCCCGCGTCCGCTGCAACGTTGTTTTTAATCGTTCGTTGCGTCGATCAGAGAAGCGAGATATTAAACACTTCTCAGAACTTCGTCAACCCCCTGTCGTTTATTTTGTTTCGTTGCCGTTTGCTGCTTTGGCGCGGAAGCGACAGGGCGTCGCGAAGAGGGGCGGAATATACGCTAGCTTTTGAGCCAGTGCAACACCCCTTCCCACTGCTCGATGTCTTTTTTGTGCCGGGAGCGGGGCGGATCGAACAGGGAAGCACCGGCGGCGGCCGCGTTTACATAGTTCTGCGTGTTCCGCAGGTAGGCGAGCAGCGGCAGATCGAAGTGCTTGAGGTACTCCTCGAGCATGGCAGCGGCCTTGGTGCGGGGATCGACCCGCATGGCGACGATACCGACCACGCCCCTGCGGCCGCGCAGATCGCTACGCAGGGAATTGAGGAAGTCCTCGGTGGCCGCCATGTCGAAGACCGACGGCACCACGGGGACGATCACCTTGTCCACGGCGCGCAGGTAATCCGACAGCTTGTAGCCTTGCAGGCCGGCGGGGGCGTCGAGGATGACCCAGTCCTGGCCCGCCGGGGGCGAGAACACCAGCTGGTTGCCGGCGAAGACGCCGTTGATCGCCGGGGATGCCCCATCGCGGAAGGCCAGCCAGCGCAGCGACGACTGCTGCCGGTCCAGGTCGCAGAGGGTCACCTTCTTGCCCTGGTTGGCAAAGTGTCCAGCCAGGTTCGTCGCCAGCGTCGTCTTGCCCGCCCCGCCCTTCGGGTTGGCCACCATTACAGCGCGCATCCTCATCCCCTTTTCAATCCAAGCAGTAAAGGGCGCCAGAAGCGCCCGGTCAGATCTTTTCAGTGTTGCCCTGCCCCGGCTGCCAGGCCAGCAGACGCCGTTCAACCTGGCTAACTAGGCCGTCCAGCAACAGGGCACATGCCGTCAGCACAAGAATACCGGCAAACACGGTATTGATGTCGAAGCTTCCTTCGGCTTGCAGGATCAGATAACCCACGCCCTTGGCCGATCCCAGGTACTCCCCCACCACCGCGCCGACGAAGGCCATGCCCACGGAGGTGTGCAGGCTGGAGAAGACCCAACTCATGGCCGACGGCAGGTAGACGTGGCGCAGCAGCTGGCGCCGGCCCGCCCCCAGCATGCGGGCATTGGCCAGGACGACCGGGCTCACTTCGCGGATGCCTTGATAGACGTTGAAGAAGACGATGAAGAACACCAGGGTGATGCCCAGCGCCACCTTGGAGCCGATGCCCAGGCCGAACCACACGGCGAAGATCGGCGCCAGGATCACCCGGGGCATGGCGTTGGCTGCCTTGATATAGGGATCGGCAAGCACCGCCGCCGTCGGCGACAGTGCCAGCCACAGCCCGACCGCCAAGCCCAAGCCGGTGCCGAAGGCAAAGGCCAGGACAGTTTCGATCAAGGTCACGCCGAGATGGGGGTAGATGTCGCCGCTGGCGAACCATTCGCCGATGCGCACCAGCACCCGCAGCGGCTCACCAAAGAAGAAAGGGGGCAGGATGGCGCTCGCGGTGAGCCCCCACCACAACCCGAACAGAGCCAGCAGCACCAAGAGTTGGTAGACGCGCAGGCGCAGCCCGCTCGGCACCGTATGGGAATCATTCATGGCGGCCTCCGCTGGCCCGGGCCATGCCCTGGCTCTGGGCATAGCCCTTGAGCACCTCCTCCTTCATGGCTCCCCAGATGCGGCCATGCAGTTCGACGAAGTGTGGAGTTAGGCGGATTTCCGCCACATCCCGGGGGCGGGGCAGGCCGATGGCAAACTCGCCGATGGGATGGGAGGCCGGTCCGGCCGAGAGCACCACCACCCGGTCGGACAGGGCGATGGCCTCTTCCAGGTCGTGAGTGATGAACAACACCGACTTCCGGTCTGCCGACCATAGGTCGAGCAGTTCGTTTTCCATGAGTTGCCGGGTCTGGATGTCCAGGGCCGAGAACGGTTCGTCCATGAGGATGATCCGGGGATCGAGGATCAGCATCTGGGCCAGGGCCACCCGCTTCTTCATCCCGCCGGAGAGCTGGTGCGGATAGCGGTCGGCATGCTGCGCCAAGCCCACCCGCTGCAGCCAGTAGCGCGCCTGCTCCCGGGCTTCGACTGGCGAGGTGCCGCGGAAGATCAAGCCGGCCATCACGTTGTCGATGGCGCTTTTCCACGGCATCAGGCTGTCGGCCTGAAACATGTAGCCGGCGTGGCGGTTGAGTCCGTCCAAAGGCTGGCCGAAAACCCGCACCTGCCCCGCCGAGGGCTGCAACAGGCCGGCCGCCATGTTGAGCAGGGTGGATTTGCCGCAGCCGGTGGGGCCGACCACGCACACGAACTCCCCCTGGGCGACGTCGAGATCAACGCCGGCGACGGCGGTATACCGCCCGCCACCGGGCGCGGCAAAAGCGGCACTGACCGCCGCAAAGGAAAGAGCGCAATCGGACATATATATAGAGAGGAGGGCGGCGCAAATGAAACGGCCCCGCACTGGCGGGGCCGAAACCGGTTACTTATATTTCCGCTGCGCCTGGAGGGCGAAGCTGTTGTCGTAGGTCTTGGACAGGTCGATCCGGGCCCCGGCCACGGTGGGGTCGAAACTACGCAGCACCTTGTAGACGTTCTGCACCCCATCCGGGCTGATCGTCCCGTCCGGCGAAAAAGCTGCTGTATTCTTCATCAGCGAAACCTTGTACAGCCCCCGGTCACTGCCATAGAACTCGGGTGGCACGGTAGCCACCACCTGCTCCGGCGTCGCTTTCTGCAACCAGCGATCGGCCCGCACCAGGGCATTGACCACCGCCTGGGTAGTGCGCGGGTTGTGAATGATGAAGTCGTTGGTGGCGTAGATGCAGCCAGCGGCATATGCCCCGCCATAGACGTACTGCATGCCGGCCTCGGTGCGGGTGTCCACCACCGGCACCACGTCGCCGATCACCTCCAGGGTGCTGATCACCGGGTCCAGGTTGGCCACGGCGTCGACGTCCCCCCGCCGGATGGCGGCGATCGCCCCGGCGCCCGCCCCCACGCCGATGATCGATACCGCATCGAGCTTGAGGCCCTCCTTGGCCAGCAGGGTGTTGACGAACATGTTGGTGCTGGAGCCCGGCGCCGTCACGCCGATCTTGAGCCCCTTCAGGTCCTTCGGCGACTTGTAGCGGGCCGCCCTGTCCTTGCGCATGGCCAGCACGATGCCCGCCATGCGCCCTTCCAGAGCCACCGCTTTGATCCACTGCCCCTTGGCCTGGAGCGAAATGGTGTGCTCGAAGGAGCCGGACACCAGGTCGGCGCTGCCGCCCATCAGGGCCTGGAGCGCCTTGGCCCCGCCGGGGAAATCGACGATTTCCACGTTGAGCCCTTCATCCTTGAAATAGCCCAGCCGCTCGGCGATGGTGAGCGGCAAATAGTAGAACAGCCCCTTGCCGCCGACGGCGATGGTCAGCCTGGGCTTTTCAGGCCCCTCAGCCGCCAGGGCCGGGAGCGAACAGCCGACGGCGGTGGCCGCGGCCGCAAGCCCCACGCCGGCAAGCCGTTGGAGGATAATGCGGCGTTCCCGGTCGGCCGGGGGCAGGCAGGACGAAGTCATCGCGGCGTCTCCTCATGTCGTGTTTTTTGATGCGGCGGAAGGTTAATGACAGGCCGCTCGCATAGCATCGCCGATTATAGCTTCGCCCCGGCGCCCATCGGCGCTACAATTAAGCATTCCATAATCCCGTCTCATAATGTCTAACGACCTCGACAAACCCCGCCAGGGCATTCAATCCATCGAAGTCGGCGCCCGCCTGCTGCGCGCCCTGGCCAACTCGGGGCGCCCCACCATGCTGCGCGACCTGGCCAAGGATGCGGGCATGCCCGCCGCCAAGGCCCACCGCTATCTGGTGAGTTTCGTGCGCATGGGCCTGGTGGAACAGGACCCGGCCAGCAGCCGCTACGCCCTCGGCCCCTTCGCCCTGGAACTGGGCCTGGCCTGCCTGGGCCGCCTCGATCCGGTGCGCATCGCCGGCCCCATCCTGGACGAACTGTGCGAAGCCATCCAGGAAACCGTGGCCCTGGCCGTCTGGGGCAACCGGGGACCCACCATCGTGCGGCTGGCCGAACCTCCCGGCCCGATCAACGTCACCCTGCGTGCCGGCACCGTGCTCCCCCTCACCACCTCGGCCACCGGCCGCGCCTTCTCGGCTTTCCTGCGCAGCCCGGCGCTCAAGCGCATCGCCGACGACGAGATGAAGTCCCTGGCCGCCGCCACCCCGGGCCTGACCCTGGCGGAACTCAAGCGCGACTTCGAGGCCAGCCAGAGCGAAGCCAAGGAAAACGGCGTCGGCCGCGCCAGCGGCAGCCTCTCCCCCGGGGTCAACGGCTTCAGCGCCCCGGTGTTCGACTACACCGGCGAAATGGTGGCCGCCGTCACCACCCTGGGCGCCGTCGGCCACCTGGACAGCCGGGTGGACAGCGCCCCCATCACCGCCCTCAAGGACGCGGCGGAGCAGCTCTCCAGCCTCCTCGGCCACGCGGCCACGCCGCTCTAAGCCAACCGCCTCGCAGCACAACGAACAAGGCCTGGGATTTCCCGGGCCTTGTTCGTTTGCGCCCCCCACCAGGGCGGCAGGGGTAACTCACTCAGCCCCCCTCAGAAACGGGTCGTCAGGGTCAGCCGCACCGTGCGCCCTTCCACCGGGTGGAAATGCACATCCTCGACGCTGGCCGCTTCGTTGCGCAGACGCGAGGCGTAGTAGTACTCGATGTCGTTGACCTTGCGGTCGAACAGGTTGAACACGTCCAGGGCCAGGCGAGTGCGGCGGTCCACCTTATAGCCCAGGCGCAGCGAGGTCAGGGCCGAGGCCGAGGAACGCACCGAGTTGTCCTCCACCAGCGGGCGTGGGCCGAAGTAACGGAAGCGCAGGGCGCCGAACCAGGGCCCCAGGTTGTCCACCGCCAGGCCGGCGGACACCGCCGTCTCGATCGCCCCGGGAATGCGGTTACCGATGGGCTGGTCGTCGCGGAAGCGGGCCCGGGACCAGGACAGGTCCAGGTCGGCGGTGAGCCAGCTGGCCGGGGTGAAGAAGTTGGCCCACTCCACCCCCTGGCGCCGGCTCGGCCGCGACGGCTCGGTGGTGCCCGCGTCGCCGACGAAAAGCAGCTCGGAAGCCAGGTCCAGCTGCCAGAGCGACACGGTGGTGTTCCAGCCGGCCAGCGGCTCGCTGCGCACGCCCACCTCGCCGCCCCGGGAACGGACCAGGGGCGTCACCCGGCTGGCCGGCTCGGCCGGGTTTTCCGGATTGACCCGCAGGGTGGTCCCCCGGGCGTCGTTGCTGTGGAAACCCAGGCCGTAATTGACGTACAGCTCGGTCCGCCTCCAGGGGCCGAACACCAGACCGAACTTGGGGCTGGCCAGGGAATCGCTGGCCCGTCCGCCGTTCTCGGCCAGGGAACTGCCCACGTGAAAGCGGTAATAGTCGATCCGAGCGCCGACGATGGAACGCAGCCAAGGCGTCCAGCGGGCCTGGTTCTCGCCGTAGAGGGCCACGCTGCTCTGCTCGACCCGGTCCTGGCGCACCGTGGACAGGGTTTCCCGGTCCGCGGTGTAGTACAGGCCGACCCGGCCGATGCGGTCATGGCGGCCGGTGAGCCCCAGGGTATTTTCCAATTCCACGCCGCCCAGGCGGGCATAGGTAGTGCGGGCCAGGTCGAAGCCACCGGCACGGCGCCGGTCGTCCTGGCGGAACTGGTCGCCATTGACCGGATCCCGGTCGTAGTAGGTGAAGTTGGACCACAGGTCCAGGCTGTAGTCGAGCAGCCAGGCGTTGGCCCGGCTGCGCCCGGCGGCATCGCTCTGCGCCCACTGGGCCGACAGGCTGGTACGCCGGGTGCTGCCGCCGGTGGAATCGTCCAGGCTGCCGTAGCGGCCGATCAGCCCCTCGCCCACCGCCCGCTCGGGAATCTGGTCGGTGGACGTCCAGCGCCCCGAATAGCTCATGCCGGTGACCGACCAGCCGTTGGCCTCGCTGCCCTGGCTGTAGCGCAGCACCCCGTTCCATTTGCGGTAGTTTTCCGGCACCTGCCAGGGGCCGTTGTTGTGGTAGGCCTCCAGGGCATAGAGCAGGCGGCCGCCGGCCAGTTCAGGCGACCCCGCCACCAGGCTGCGGGCGTAGCCCCCCTGCCCCCAGCCGAGGGAGGCCAGGGTGCCGTCGATGCGCCGCACCAGGCCGATGCGGGCCGAGCCGGCGGAGGAAAAATCCCCCTCCTCGGCAAAGTAGGGCCCCTTGCGGTAGCGGATGGTGTCCACCAGTTCGGGGATCAGGAAGTTGAGATCGGTATAGCCGTGGCCATGGGCATGGGTCGGCAGGTTCACCGGCATGCCGTCCACGTAGGTGGCAAAGTCGGTGCCATGGTCCAGGTTGAACCCACGCAGGAAATACTGGTTGGCTTTGCCGTCCCCGGCGTGCTGGGTGACGATCAGGCCCGGCACCTGCTCCAGGGCCTCCGCCGGCCGCAGCAGGGGCAGGGTGGAAAGGCGCTCGCCGCTCACCACCCCCTCGCTGGCCGCCCCGGCCACCCCGGACAGATCCTCCTTGCTGCTGCGCACCTGGATCGCCGACAGGGTGGTTTCGCCGCTATTTTCCACCCCGCCGGCGGCGCCGGCAGCCATCAGCCCCAAGGCGGTGAGGGAAACGCGCAGGCGGCGGATGGCCCGATGGCGAGCCCCCTTGGTAACACGCTCACGCGACTGGTTTGGCTTGCATGCTGCGTATGAAAATTTTTTATTTCTTCTCATTGTCGTGCCAAAAAATCCGCTGCGCCGGCAGCGGACCTTTCCTCCTTTGTGGATAACGAAACGGCGGGGTCTTACGCCCCTGGACTAATGGCTTACTTAGGCGCCCTGGGCATCCTCCCCGGCCAGCAGCGGCGGGCGGGCCAGACGCAGGCCGGCGATGAAGCTCAGACCGATCATCAACACCAAGGCCGCGCCGAAGAACAGTTCTTTGCCGTCGCTCCAGGCGGCAACCTCGTCGGAACAGAAGCGGGCCGCGCCGAAGGCCGCCACGGTCAGGCTGACGCAGGCCACCGCCAGGCCCATGACGCGGGACGCCAGCCGGGCGGCCCGGTCGGCGCGGCGGATCAGGCGGGAAATCCACAGGCCGTTGATGCCATCGGTGATCAGCATGCCAGCGGTGAACAGCAGGGCCAGGGCCAAGGCATGGCCCCAGCCCCCCAGCCGGCTGCCAGCCACCGAGAACAGGGCCGCCTGGGAAAGGGTGTCGAAGGACAGGGCGAACAGGGCGCCGACTCCCATCACCAGCCAGGGGCCGAACCGTCCGTTGCCCTCACCGGAGCCCGCCAGGCGGAGCAGCAGGCCAGAGACGAAGCGCCCCTTGAGCCCCACCGGACTGACCATTTCGTCCGGCGCGGCGCGCCATACGGCATGCAGGTTGAGCAGCCCCAGGCCGCTGAGAAAGACGATCGAGATCACCGCGCCGGTAGTCTCGAACCACTCGGGCACCTGCCAGCCGCGGGCCAGCCGGCTGGCGGCCAGGGCGATCGCCACCACCACGGCCCCGTGTCCTAGGGAGAACAGGACGCCGCAAAAGCTCTGAAAGCCGCGCCGCTGGCGCGCCGAAAGGCGGGTCATGCCGTCGATGGTGGCCAAATGATCGGCGTCGAAGCCGTGCTTGAGACCAAGCAGAAGGGCCAGGGCCGCCAGGGCCAGGAAGTCCGTGGGCAGGGAATCCATGGTGTCGTATGAAGAAATTTAATTTCTTTCATACAAATACCGTGCCAGTGCGCTCACGGGGGCGCCGCCGCCCCGCCGCTCAAGGGCTGGCGGCGATTGCGGGCAGACATGGAGCGCAGACGGACGGCAAGGGGATTGCCGCCGCCCCGCCCAAACCGGTCAGCCCCTTTGCAGCGGGCCGGCGGCCGGCAGCGTCAGCGTGAAGCAGGCGCCGCCGGCCGGCGTATCTGGAATGCTGGCGGTCAGGTTACCGCCGTGGCGCTCGACGATGCCGTAACTGATCGACAGGCCTAGCCCCGTGCCCTGTCCCACCGGCTTGGTGGTGAAGAATGGCTCGAACAGGTGGGGTAGGGACTCGGGGGCGATGCCCGCCCCGTTGTCGCAAAAATGCACGGCGATGGTAGCCGGCTGGCCGCCCTCCCCTGCCGTCATGCCGCCCCGGATCTCCAGCCGGGCGTCGGTGCGTCCGGCGCAGGCGTCCACCGCGTTCTGCACCAGGTTCATGGCCACCTGCTGCAACTGGCCCGAGGAACCGGCGCATGGCAGCGCCACCGGCAGATCGAGCACCACGCGGAACCCCGGGGGAGCGCTCTTTTCCACCCAATGCACCGCCCGCTGGATGACCTCGGTGAGGTTCACCGGCTCCGGCGTGGCCTTGTCCACGGCGGAAAAGCGCTTCAGGGCATCGACGATGTCCCGGGTGCGCTCGGCCCCTTCGATCAGGCCGTCGATCAGGGCCGGCATGTCCTCCAGCACCCGGTCGATGCGCAGCCGCTGGCGCAGGGCGGCCGGTTCGGCGCTGGAGCCCGGCACGCCTTCCGCTCCGTGGATCGCCCCCAGGTACTCGGTAAGCCGGGCGGCGTAGCGCTTGAGGGAAAGCACGTTGCCGAGCACGAAGCTGATCGGGTTGTTCAACTCATGGGCCACCCCGGCCACCAGCCGGCCCAGGGACGCCATTTTCTCGGCGTGAAGCAGTTGGCCCTGGGTGCGTTTCAGGTCGTCGTGGGCCTGGCGCAACTGCTGATAGGCTCGGCGTAGCTCGCCCACCGGCCGGCCGGTGAGCACCAGCCCCATCAATTTGCCCGCCGGGGTCAGGCGGGGAGTGCAGTTGAGGGAAACGGGCACCGCCGTGCCGTCGCCGGCACGCAGGTGCAGTTCGCAGTCGTGGATTCCGTCGCGGCCGTGGATCGACACCAGATGGCGTGCCCGGACCCGCTCGCCTTCGTCGGCGAACAGGTCGAACACCGGTGTGCCCACCAGGGCCTCGGCGGCCCGGCCGGTGAAGTGCTGCAGGGCCGGATTGGTCTCGATGATGGCCCCGTCCCGGTCACAGACGATGAGGATGTCGGAGATCGAGGCGAGCACGCTCTCGATGAACTGGTGCGACTCCTCCAGGGCGGCGTTCTTCTCTTCCAGCGCCACCTCGTACTGGAGCAGGTCGTTGTAGACCTCGTCCATCTTCTGGATCACCTCGATCCAGGCCTGTTCCCCCAGGGCGTCGTCGCCGGCGGGCGGTGCAGGCGGCGCGGGCAGCGGCCGGGCCATGGCGGCGCTCCTCAGCGGGCCGGACGGTAATGGACGTGGGCAGTGCCGTCGGCGTGGTGGTGCGCCTTGCCGCCGTGGCGATGGCCGCGCCCTCCGTCCACTTCCGTGGCGATGACGTTGAGCGCTCCGTGGCGCACGCCCCGCTCGGCGATCAGGGCGTCGGCGAAGGCCCGCACCTCGGCGGTGGAGCCCTTGAGGATCACCGACTCCAGGCAGTTGGCGTGGTCCAGGTGGCTGTGCATGGCGGCCACGATCAGGTCGTGGTGGTCGTGCTGCACCGCCGTCAGGCGTTCCGCCAGCTCCCGCTCGTGGTGGTCGAAGACGTAGGACAGGTTGGCGACGCAGTGGCCCGTGGGCGCCTGGCGCTGCCGGTCGCTCTCGATGGCGGCGCGGATCAGGTCGCGCACCGCCTCGGAGCGGTGGCTGTAACCGCGGGCGGCGATCAGGGCGTCGAACTGTTCGGCCAACTGGGCGTCAAGAGATATGGTGAAGCGTTCCATGGTCGGTCTGCGGCGGAATGGCAAGGGTGCCAAAAGGTTGGCGGGCGCGACCCGGAGCTTACCACCGGGCCCGCCTGCGCAACCGTGGTGCCAGGCCCCGTTGTTACAATGCCTCGCGCATCCCCGGGTCCGGCCGTGCCTTCCACATTCTCCACATTCTCCACGTTTCTCACCACGGGACTGGTGGACGAGGCAGCCGACACCCGAATATTCGGTTTCGTGCCGCACGCCTGCCGATGCCGCTGCCACCACGCCGAAATTGAGTCCCCGCGCGGCTTGGCGTAACGTGGGGGACATCCACCGGCATTCCCATCCGTCGCGACGGGCATAGCAGTATGCCCCTGCCCTTTTCCGGGATTCGACCATGCTCATTCCGCCGATCCGCGCCGATGAAACCGAGCGGCTCGCCGCCCTGTACCGCCTGCAGGTGCTCGACACCCCCCCCTGCGACGAACTGGACCGCATCACCCGCCAAGTCCGGCGCCTGTTCGGCGTGGACACGGTGCTCGTCTCCCTGGTGGACAAGGGACGCGACTGGTTCAAGTCGAAGCAAGGGGAAGGGCTGACGCCCCTAGAGTCGCCCCGCGATTATTCGTTCTGCGCCCACGCCATCGCCCAGGACAGCATGCTGGTGGTGCCCGACGCCCGCCAGGACGAGCGCTTCTGCGACAACCCCATGGTCACCGGCCCCTCCCGGGTGGTCTTTTACGCCGGCCAGCCGATCCATACCCTGGACGGTCTGCCCATCGGCACCCTGTGCCTGGTCGATTCCCGCCCCCGGCAACTGTCGGAGGACGACCGCGTCTCCCTGGTCGATTTCGCCAACCTGGTGGAACGCTACTTCCAGCGCATCGAAATCATCTTCCTCGAACGGCAGACGACCCGGGATCTGCTCCATTCCGAAGCCTTGTTCGAAAGCATCTTCTCCGCCGCCCGGGTCGGCATCGCCATGGTTTCCCTGGACGGTCGCTGGCAGCGGGTGAACCCGCGCCTGTGCGACATCGTCGGCTATCCGGAAGAAGAACTGCTGGCCACCACTTTCCAACAGGTCACCCATCCGGCGGACCTGCAGATCGATCTGGACCTGGTGAAAAAATTGCTGGACGGCGACATTTCCAGCTATGCCCTGGAAAAGCGCTACCTGACCCGGGACGGCAACATCGTCTGGATCCTGCTCAACGTGACCCTGATGCGCGACGAGCGGGGAGAGCCGCTTCATTTCATTTCCATCGTCGAGGACATCAACGAGCGCAAGACCATGGAAAAGGCCCTGCTCGAAGCCAAATCCACCCTCGAATACAAGGTCAAGGAGCGCACCGCCGAGCTGGAACTGGCCAACCTGATGCTGGAAAAGAGCCAGCACCGCCTGAAAATGGTGTCCGATAACATCCCGGCCCTGCTGTCCTACGTGGATGCCGACCTCTGCTACCAGTTCGCCAACCGTACCTACGAGGAGTGGTTCGGCCTGGCGCCGGACGAGGTCGTCGGCCTCTCCATGCTCGAACTGATCGGCGATGAAGCCTTCAGCCGCGCCCAGCCCTACGCCATGCGGGCCCTCACCGGGGAGCAGGTGGTGTTCGAAAACCACTTCCAGGTAAAGAAAAAGGAAATGCAGGTGCAGACCACCCTGGTGCCCGACCTGGACCCCAGCGGCCACGCCGTCGGCTTCTATCTGCTGTCCATGGACGTCACCAAGCAGAAGCAGCTCGAAGCCCGCCTGCTCGAGGAGGCCACCCGGGATTCCCTGACCAACCTCTACAACCGGCGGGCCTTCATGCTCAAGCTCAACGAGGCGATCGCCCGCAGCCGGCGCCAGCGCACCAACATCGCCCTGCTGTTCATCGACCTCGACCGCTTCAAGACCCTCAACGACACCCACGGCCACAAGTTCGGCGACGCGGTGCTGCGCGCCATCGCCGACATTCTCACCAGCCACACCCGGGCCACCGACACCGTGGCCCGCCTGGCCGGCGACGAATTCACCATCATCATGGAAGGGCTGGATGGCGATCCGAATGCGCCCGAGCGCCTCGCCCGGAAGATCCAGGAGGCGGTGGCCGCCGTGGAAACCGTGGCCCACAAGCCGGTGAACCTGGCGCTCAGCATCGGCGTCGCCCTGCGCGGCCACGACTCGACACTGAATGCCGACGAACTGATCTCCTACGCCGACACGGCCATGTACGCCGACAAGCGCCGGCCATCGGCCAGCGATTCCCCCGTCCACTGACGCCCCATGTCCTACCTCGACGATCCCCGGGTCTATTTCGCCGCCGAACGCACCCTGCTTGCCTGGCAGCGCACCGCCATCGCCCTGATCGGCCTGGGCTTCGTCATCGAGCGCTTCGGCCTGTTCATCCGCATGATCGGCCCGAACCCGGCCCACGGCGGCGGCAGCGGCCACCCGACCCTGGTGTTCGGCGTGGTATTCATGCTCATCGGCGCCCTGGTGGCCTTCGTCTCGGCCCTGCAATTCCGCCGCTTCACCCGGGACCTGTCCGCCCCGGAAATCCCCCGGGGCTACGCCACCTGGCTAGGCCCGGTGGTGAACTACCTGCTGGCAGCCATCGCCCTGGGGCTGGCCATCTGGTTCGTGGCGGGCGGCTAAAACGCCGTGACGGCTTCACCGGCCGCGGTATTGAGCGGCGTTCACTTTCCCCAGGCCGGCGGGCCCGGTTCCCGACACTGCAACCTTCGCAACAGCATTACAAGCACCTGTACTACGCGCACCGGATGCAAAGAGGCAGCCCCCAAGCAAGGCGGAACCCGCATTCGCCCTCACCGCTCCTGGCCTTGCGCGGGGGGCCACCGACTTCATTTTCGATGAAGCGCGTCCCCAGGCACCAGTCTTGGCTGCATTCCACGGGCCTCTGCAGGGGGTGGCGTGGTAACAGCCGCGTTGTAGATAATCCGGCACTCGCTTAAAACACCTTTGGCCTGTTGACGGTCAGCCAGGCCTGGGAATCTCGCCTCGAGTGGTGAACTGCATGCTCGTCGCCCACGATGCCATATTGCCGCTTTTGGTGATGCCCACCTGACGGCGTTCACATCGAGCGGGATTACAAGCTAGCTGTCGGTAGGCGTAACCCGGGCGATGCAGGCCGTCTTGTTTTGCGCCCTGCTACTACCACACTGCCATCCCGATTAAGGGCCATCGCTTCGCTGGTGATGTCCTGGTCTACGCTAAGACCGGCGGCACACAGCCAGTTCTCAACGCTTTACATGCCCGTCGCCTGGGTCCAACAGATGGCGCGATAAACGTTTCTGCTGTTATTGGCGTTACCCACCACCACGTTGCCATCAGCACTAACGGCTTGGACATAGGAGTTGACCGTGCTGTTGCCCAGCGTACCCAGGCGGACCATGCGGGCAGCCTCGGCACCGCGGAAGGCACGATTCCGATTGGGCGCTGCACCATCTCGGACGGTGTTCACCCACCCATCGCCCCATCAGCGCTGACGCTCGCTTCAGGCTGCGCCGCCACGGCGCAACTCGGCTCCAGGGCATTCGATGCCTATCAGGTCAAGGTCCTGCTCAATGCGTTTCGCCATGGGCGTTCGACCATGACGTTCAGGCTCACCGTCGAACCGGACGACGGTGTCCGCTTCACGATCACCGACAACGGCTCTGGCTATCCGGCCGCGATCCTCGCCTGTGACAGTCAGGCCATGACAGAGGGCTCAAACGGCCTGAGGGCTGACGTTTGCGCGGGTCATCGCCACCAGCCATGCGACACCCGATGGCCCCCTCGGCCGCGGGGAATTGGCCAGCACAGGCAGTGCGCGCCTTGCACTGTTCCTACCCTAAACCGTCGAGCGCCGCCATTTCCGGTTGCCAAGAAAAACTGCCGCTGTCGTTGAAGAACAGGCAGTGATCGTCGCCGCTCAAAAAGCGCAAGCGCTGTTGCAGATCCTTGGGCGCCAGCTGCATGAGCGCGGGTTCGCCCTTCTTTGTCCGCCACTGTCGCACCAGGGTATCGCCGGAGACTCTCTGGATCGAACAGGAAATGCTCGCCAGCGCATCTTTACGCGCCTGGATGGACTGCTTAAGCGCTCGGTCGATCTCGGCGCAACGATCACGCGCTTCGCGTAAGGCGGTGTTGTGTCCCCCCAGTTTCTTGAGCAGCGGCGCCGTGCGCGTCAGCAGTTCCTTCCAGCGCAATTGCTGCTGCGGATTCATGGTCAGGCCGGCATGCAATTTCGGCTGTATGGCCAGGTAGGTGCGAATATCCTCCTGCACCGAAATCTGCTTGATTGCCGCCTCGCAAGTCTCGATTTCCTCGATCAGTCCCACGCGCTTCTCGACCAATCTGGCGTCGTTGCACTCGAAAGCGTCGAGATCGGGCATGACTATGCTCACAGCGGTTGCCATGCTACGCCGCGCCGTCGACTGCTCGATCACCACCTGCTGGGCGGCAATGGCACAGCCTTCTGAATGAACAATGTGCACTTTGTCGGCAACGATGGTGCATAACAGCGCCTGCTCGATCTCGACATGCGCCGCCGTAATAAAACAAGTCTCGGCCCGCGCCAACTTCACCTTGCCGTTGTGGGCACCCAGGGTGGCGTTGAGCGCCGCTCCCTCGACAGTGATGCTGCCGCCCGGGCTGGTCGCACCACCGCCGCTCAGATTGGCCTTGATCATTACCTCGCCGCCGTCGGACGATATTTTGCCGAAAACATTGGCGAGGAAGGTCATGTGATGCCCGGAGACAACGCGCTTCTCCTGTACCTCGCCATGCTCTTCGTAGTGGTCGCCGACCAGTGCCAGGTCGCCCGTGGTGCGTATGCTGACGCCGACACGGTTGACGATCTTGCCCACCACAGAAACCTGGCCCGATTTCTCGTCGATGTTGAGAAAGCCATCAGCGGCCGACTCTAGCCATTCCTGGCCCTGCTCGCGCCGAACACAGGTTCCCGGTCCAGCCAGGGTGTCGATGTCGAAGTCCTTCACCGCCTTGGGGGACAGTTCCTTGCCGTAAACCGACCAACCGGAAACACCCAGCTCGCGCGGCACCTTTTCGAACAGGCGCGTACCCGACTTCACCTGCGGGAAGCGGTTGCTGTACCGGCACAGATCGATACGGCCATCGGCGCGGAGTTTGGGAGCATCGTCGCGATGCAGTTTGTCGAAGCATTCGACGACCGACGCATCCTTGCCTTCTTTGGGCGAAAGAGCGCGGGCGACGGCGGCACGCTCGCCCTTTCCTTTCCCGATGGCCTGCCGCACCGCCGCCTCGTCAATGCCGAAGCGCACACCACGCAGCCAGAGGTCGGTCATGAATTCGTCGAAATCGAGCTGTACGCGCTCCTCGCGTACGCCGCCGGCGCCGTCATCGACTTCGACGACGATGGGTTCGAACAAGTAGTCGGCCTGCTTGCCGCCGTCCAGCACCTTGACGCCGCGATAGTGGCCGCGCCGGGCCGGCTCGAACGGCACGATGGCCTCCGCCAGGCGAACGAAAGTCTCGCGGCCGCCGGTCCGCAGTGCTTCGATGCGCCGGTCAATATCTTTCGGTTCCCAGCGAAAGGCCAGATCGAGGAATACCTGGTAATAGAGGTTGACGAAACGCAGACCAGCGCCGAACACGCGTTCGACGAAAGTGAGAAACAGGTCGCGCGAGTCGATTGCCGAAAGATCGATGTCCAGGCTCCCAGGCCGGCGACGCACAAACGCCGGCAGAACGATCTGGCCGTCCTGCAAGTCCGCAAGATTGCCGATCACAGAGAAGTTGCGGCTCATAGCGAAAGTAGTAACCGAATCAAAACGAACACTGCCAACCGGCGGCGAGGCAGAGGTTGGGAACGCTGTCTTCGGTAGTGGCATTGAGGGAGAGGGAAGCCTTAGGCGCCCGGCGTGGCCCAGAGTTGGTCAGTCACGGGAACCAGGGCTTCGGCCAGTAGGTAGGCGCCTTCGGTCGTGGTGTTGCCGTTCAGCACCTGGTTTGGCTTGGCCCAGGTCTGGCCCAGCGACAGGTTCACCAGCACCGGACTCAAGCTCTTGCCCAGACCAAACTCGGCCAAGCCAAGATTGCCGCTGCGGGTGCCGTGGTCCTCGCAGCCGGCGCTGGTCAGCGCCATCTGGCCACCGCCGGCGCTTCCCGCCAGGCTGCCCTGCACGCCGGCCAGGGTGACAAGACCACTGCCAATAGGCGTGACTTGGGCGATGAAGGCGGTCTTGTTTTGCGTCCTCCCCACAACCACACTGCCATCCCGATTAAGGGCCGTCGCTTCGCAGGTGATGTTCTGGTCCACGCCGACTCCGGCGGCACGCAGCCAGTTTTCGACACTCTGTATGCCAGTAGCCCTGGTCCAGCGGAAAGCGCGCGACATAGTATTGCCGTCGGAGAAACCCACCACCACCTTGCCATCCGCGCTAACGGCATTGGCAGGAGAATAGGCCGCACCGCAGCACCTCCCCAGGCTGACCATGCCCCCGGCCCGGGTCCAGCGAAAGGCGTGATACTCCCCAGATAGGCCGTCTTCGGCGAGGCCTACCACCACCTTGCCATCGGCGCTGACGCCCGTGGCATAGGAATAGGCGCCACTGTTGAGCCCCCCCAAGCTGACCATGCCACCCGACAGAGTCCAGATAAAGGCGCGATAAGCATTGCCCGCTGCCCCATCCTCGGCGGAGCCCACCACCACCGATCCATCGGCGCTGACACCAGCAGCAGAGGACTCACCCCCTCCATTGAGCCCCCCCAGGCTGACCATGCCCCCGGCCTGGGTCCAGCGAAAAGCACGCATTTCATTGTCCGCAGCGCCGTCGTCAGCGCCTCCCACCACTACGCTGCCATCAGCGCTAACACCTTTGGCATAAGAAAACAAACCACCGTTGAGCACACCCAAGTTGACCATGCCGCTGGACCGAGTCCATCGGAAGGCCCGATCCCTGTTATGCACCGCACCGTCGTAGGCAGTGCCCACCACAACCGTTCCATCGGCGCTGACGCCGGCTGCAAATGAACAATGGCCATCGTTGAGCACGCCCAAGCTGACCATGCCCCCGACGTGAGTCCAGAAAAAGGCGCGAGTTGCGTTCTCCGCCATGCCATCGGCGGCGTTTCCCACCACCACGCCCCCGTCAGCGCTGACGCTAGTGGCGGTAGACGTGGAGCCGCCATTGAGACCGCCCAAGTCTCTGATGCCACCCTGAGCCCAGGCGGCCCCACCCACAGGAGAGGTGAAGACAACCGCCGAAGATAAGTCCGAGACAAGCGGGGGAACATAACAGCCGGTGTTAAAACGGATCATCGCTGCACCTCTCAGAACGCTTTTTGCCAGTTGGCGGCCAGCCAGGCGTTGGGGGTCTCGCCACGGCTGGTGACATTGAGGGAGAGGGAGGCTTTGCCACTGGCCAGGTTGCCTTCGAGGCCCGCGCCCACGCGCAGCCAGTCTTGCTGGTTGCTCTTGCCTGGCAGGTTGAAGGCGAACAGGCCGAGCATCTGCCCCGAGGTGGCCGGACCGCTCTTCTCGAAGCGGTGGGCGGCCTCAAACACCCCCGTCAGGGTCAGACCGTTGGCCAGGGGCTTGGCCGCGTTGAGGCCCAGGCGCAGTTCGGTGGCCTTGTCCGTGCGGGCGGCGAAGCGGGCCGGGAAGCCGCCGCCGGTTTCGGTGTAGGCTCCAAGCCTCGATTCGCTGTAGCTCAGGTCGGCGTAGGGGGAGAACTCGGTGTTGCCCAGCTGCCAGGCCCGGTCCCATTCCAGCCGGCCTCGCAGGCCCCAGGTGTCCGTGGCCGGCTTGCCGCTGGAATAGTCCTGCGCGCCCGCGTTGAGGTAGCCACGCCGCACGTCCGCCGTGCCCCAGTGGCCGTACCCGCCGAGCACCGCCCACAGGTCCCCATGCACGGGCAGCAGGGCCTCGGCCAGCAGATAGGTGCCGTCGGCCTGGGTGCGCCCGTTCTGCACCTGGTTCTGCTTCGCCCAGGTCTGGCCCACGGAAACGTTCAGTTGCACCGGGCCGAAGTTGCGACCCAGGCCAAACTCGGCCAGCCCCAGGTCGCCGGTGCGGCTGCCGTGGTCGTCCCGCCCCCAGTCTCCGGCCAGCCAGAAGGTGTTCTTGTCTGCGTCGACCTGGCGCATCAACGGGCGGCCGTGGGCTCCGTTGATCAACATACCTGTGGCCGACAGGGCCATGCTGCCGCCTTGGGCGGTGCCCATGAGACTCTTCTGCACGTCCGGCAGCGTGACAAGGCCGCTACCGACGGGCGAGACGCGGGCAATGAAGGCGGGACTGTCTTCTGTGTTCCCCACCACCACGCTGCCGTCCTGATTGACGGCCGTAGCTTTGGTAGTGATGTCCTTGGCCACCTTCACGCCGGCAGCGCGCAGCCAGTTCTCCACGCTTTGCATGCCCGTGGCTTGGGTCCAGCGGAAGGCGCGATTCTGATTACCTGCCGCACCGTCATCAGCCTCTCCCACCACCACCTTGCCATCGGCACTGACGGCGTTGGCATAGGAGTAACGACCGTTGTTCAGCGCCCCCAGGCTGACCATGCCGGTGGCCTCGGTCCAGCGGAAGGCGCGATACTGATTGCCTGCCGCCCCGTCGTTAGCCTTTCCCACCACCACCTGACCGTCGGCGCTGACGCCGTTGGCATAGGACTCCACACCGTTGTTCAACATTCCTAGGCTGACCATGCCAGTAGCCTCGGTCCAGCGAAAGGCGCGAGTGCATCCCGACCTGTCATAGTCCGAGCCCACCACCACCGAACCGTCGGCGCTGACGGCGTTGGCATAGGAATAAAGACCGTTGTTCAGCACCCCCAGGCTGACCATGCCGGTGGCCTCGGTCCAGCGGAAGGCGCGCTGCTGATTACTTGCCGCCCCGTCGTTAGCGGTTCCCACCACCACCTTGCCATCGGCACTGACGGCGGTGGCATAGGAGTTACTACCGTTGTTCAGCATCCCCAGGCTGACCATGCCGTTGGCCTCGGTCCAGCGGAAGGCGCGCTGCTGACTACTTGCCGCCTCGACGTCGTAGCCCACCACCACCGACCCGTCGGCACTGACGCCGTTGGCATAGGAAGAACTACCGTTGTTCAGCGTCCCCAGGCTGACCATGCCGGTGGCCTCGGTCCAGCGAAAGGCGCGATCCAGATTCTCCCCCACCACCACAGAACCATCGGCAGAGACACCATAGGCCGAGGAATAGAAACCGCCATTGGGTCCAAGCAGGGGGGTGATGCCATCCACAGCCCAGGCTCCCCCCGCCAGCGGGGCAGCAAAAGCGAACGCCAGGGCCCGGGACAGGCGCGAGAAACGAAGAGGCGCATAACAGCCGGTGTTAAAACGGATCATCGCTGCACCTCTCAGAACGCTTTTTGCCAGTTGGCGGCCAGCCAGGCGTTGGGGGTCTCGCCACGGCTGGTGACATTGAGGGAGAGGGAGGCTTTGCCACTGGCCAGGTTGCCTTCGAGGCCCGCGCCCACGCGCAGCCAGTCTTGCTGGTTGCTCTTGCCTGGCAGGTTGAAGGCGAACAGGCCGAGCATCTGCCCCGAGGTGGCCGGACCGCTCTTCTCGAAGCGGTGGGCGGCCTCAAACACCCCCGTCAGGGTCAGACCGTTGGCCAGGGGCTTGGCCGCGTTGAGGCCCAGGCGCAGTTCGGTGGCCTTGTCCGTGCGGGCGGCGAAGCGGGCCGGGAAGCCGCCGCCGGTTTCGGTGTAGGCTCCAAGCCTCGATTCGCTGTAGCTCAGGTCGGCGTAGGGGGAGAACTCGGTGTTGCCCAGCTGCCAGGCCCGGTCCCATTCCAGCCGGCCTCGCAGGCCCCAGGTGTCCGTGGCCGGCTTGCCGCTGGAATAGTCCTGCGCGCCCGCGTTGAGGTAGCCACGCCGCACGTCCGCCGTGCCCCAGTGGCCGTACCCGCCGAGCACCGCCCACAGGTCCCCATGCACGGGCAGCAGGGCCTCGGCCAGCAGATAGGTGCCGTCGGCCTGGGTGCGCCCGTTCTGCACCTGGTTCTGCTTCGCCCAGGTCTGGCCCACGGAAACGTTCAGTTGCACCGGGCC
>NZ_JAJTBG010000005.1 GCF_021287045.1 Oryzomicrobium sp.
AAGCCCTGGAGAAGGGGATGGAGACCAAGGCGGTGGAATTCGTGAAGAGCGGCGCGGAAATCTACCGCAAGGTCTGATCGTCCTCGGAATCGCTGACGAAAAAGCGGGGCGTGCCGGAAAGGCACGCCCCGCTTCGTTTTCCAATCACCCTGCCCGCAGAACCAGGCCAGGCGCGGCGTTCCACGATGGCACGGCGGAAGTCCGCGCCAGTCCTTGCGTTTCAGGCAGTCAGGTTTTTCAGCACTTGTTGGCGGTAAGCCCCGCCCGCTTGCACAAGGGGGCGAAAGCCGCCTCCACCGCCGGGTCCTCGCGCCCCGGGGGCAGGCCCGCCAGACGCCGGGCCGAGCGCAGTTCGGCGCGGCCGGTGGAGCCTTGCAGTTCGAGCCAGGCCCGGGGCAGGGTGTCGAGCATGGCGGTACCGATGCGGTCGAGCTGGGGGCGGATTTCCTCGGCCAGGTCCGGCGCCGACTCGGGAGGCAGGACCGTGCCTTTCTTCCAGGCGGCGAAATGGGCTCGCTGGCGCACCTTGGCGGCACTGATCTGGGCTTCGAAAAAGGCCCGCGCGTCGGCCCGCCGGGCCTTGCCCATGCCCCGCGCCGCCGCCCGCCGGTCCAGGGATTCGAGCAGGGCCGCCTCCCGGGGCGGGTCCTCGATGGCGCCGTGGTGCAGCCACTTGTAGGCGGCTACGTCGTCCATCAGGGCCAGCCGCTCGGCCATCAGCCCGGCCAGCCGGTCCAGGGATTCGCCGGCCTGGGCGGGCGGGGCGCACAGGGCCAGGCAGGCGAGCCAGGGGGCCGCCCCGCGGACGGCGCGCCGCCAGGAAAACAACGGAATGGTCGTGGTCATCGGGGTATCCATCGGGCCTGGATGCGCTCGAACTCGCCGGAGGCCTGGGCCAGGTGCAGCCACTGGTCCACCCAGGCCTTGAGGGCGAAGTCCCGGGGCAGCAGGAAGGCTTTTTCCGAGTAGTCGAAGGGAGCGTCGGGATGGACGGCGCACAAGGCCGGACGCAGCTTCTGTTGCAGGCGCGCCTCGACCGCGTCGGTGATCATCAGGTCGGCGCGCCCGGCGACGATCTCGTCGAAGATGGTGGTGTTGTCCGGATGGACGCTGATCTGGGCGGCCTTCAGGTAAGCCCGGGCAAACCGTTCGTTGGTGCCGCCCGGGTTGACCACCGCCCGGACACCCGGCCGGTCGATTTGGGCCAGGGTCTGGAAGCGCTGCACGTTCTCGCAGCGGGTGATCGGCGTCTTGCCGTCATGCAGGTAGGGGGCGGAGAACAGGGCCCGCTTCTGCCGCTCCAGGCTCACCGAGACGCCGCCCACCGCCAGGTCGAACTTGCCGGCGGCCAAGTCGGCCATCAAGGCGGGCCAGGAGGTCTTCACCCACTGCACCTTGACGCCGAGGGCCGCCCCCAGGGCTTCGGCCAAGTCCACGTCCATGCCGACCAGGGTCCCCCGCTCCACCTGCCAACGAGCGAACGGGGCGTAGTCGCCGGGGGTGCCGACGCGCAGCACGCCGCGCTCGAGCACCGCATCGAGGCGGCTCGCCTCCTCCGCCCCGGCACTGCCCGACACGACAGCGGCCCCGACACCGAAGGCCAGCGCGCCCACCAGCGCCAGGCGGCGCAGGGCCGCCCGCGGCGTCATTCGCCTGCCTCCGGCGACACTTCCGATACCCCCGACGTTCCCGCCGTCATAGCCTCGGCGGTCCATTCCTGGAGCAGCCGGTAGCCCACCGCCAGCAGGGTCGGGCCGAGGAAGACGCCGATGAAGCCGAAGGCCACCACGCCGCCCATCACCCCCATCAGCACCAGCACGAAGGGCAGACTGGCGCCCCGGCTGATCAGGAAAGGCTTGAGGAAGTTGTCCACGCTGCTCACCACCAGGGTGCCCCACAGGGCAAGGAAGATGGCCCAGCCGGTTTCGCCCTGGGTGTACAGCCACAAGGCCGCCGGGCCCCACACCAGGGGCGGGCCGACGGGCACCACCGAGAGGAAGAAGATGGCCAGGCCGAGCAGCACCGGCGCCGGCACCCCGGCGATCCAGAAACCGATGCCACCCAAGACGCCCTGGGCCAGGGCGGTGCCGAGGATGCCGTAGACCACCCCGGTGACCGTGTCGCCGGCCACCCGGGTCAGGCGTACGCCCTTTTCCCCGGCCATGCGCTCGAATACGGCATTGAGGCGCACCGCCAGGTGTTCGCCGTGCACGAACATGAAGAAGGCGATGAAGATCGACAGGGACAGTTCCAGCAGGCCCGTGCCGAGCAGGCTGCCGGCCTTGAGCAGGGCGCCGCCCAGGGGGGCCTGGATTTCCTTGAGCTGCATGGCCAGCCAGGCTTCGTCGTGGATCGCCAGCAGCCAGTAGGCCTCGGCCCGCTCGCCCACCAGGGGCAGGTCCCGCACCCAGGTTGGCGGCAGGGGCAGCCCCTTGGCGCGCAGGTTGAGCACCAGGTCGCGCAGTTCGCCGGCGTTGTCCGACAGGGTGACGCTGACCACCGCGAAGGGCGCCAGCAGCACGCCGATGGTAAGCAGGGTGAAGACCAGGGTGGCCAGGGTGCGCCGCCCCCCCAGGCCCCGTTCGATCCAGCTGAGCAGGGGCCAGCCCGAATAGACGAGGATGGCGGCCCAGACCATGGCGGTGAGGAAGGGGCGCAGCACGGCGAAGCAGCCGACGATGAGCAACGCCAGGGCAACGAAGGCGAGCCAGCGGTCGGCGATCTTGGCAAACATGGTCATGACGGAATTCCGGAAGGTCCGGCGACAGGGGCCGGGCACCGGCGATTATAGGGTCTAGCCCCGGCAGCCGGAGGCCCGCGTCGCGTCCGGAACTTCGCCCGCCGCCCCTATTCCAATGGTTTGCCGCAACGTCAGGCGCATGTGCTTGTGGAATGACCATTTTCCTGCCATGTTTATGACGTTCGGGCGATCCGCCCCAGCGGCTGCTGGCGGCCCGGGCACCGGACCCGGGCAAGGGCCGGCGCTGTGGCGGACAACGATCACGGGAGCCAAGATGGTCACCTCCAGCACGACAGCCGCCTCCGACGACGAAGGCGGCGACGAACTCCTTGCGTTCGCCGACGAAGGCGCACCGGCCAGCGCCATTCCCGGCGAAACCCGCTGGAAGGTCCTGGCCATCGACGACGACCCCGATTTCCAGCGTTCCATGGCCTTCAGCCTGCGCCACTTCGCCTCCCGGGAAGGCGGGATCGAACTGCTGCAGGCCTACAACACCGCCGAGGCCGCCGCCATCCTGGCCCGGGAGCGGGACATCGCCGTGCTCCTGCTCGACGTGGTGATGGAATCCGACGACGCCGGCCTGCGTCTGGTCCGTTCCGTGCGCGAGACCATGGGCAACGCCGAGGTGCGCATCGTCCTGGTCACCGGCGCCCCCGGGGTGGCGCCGATGAAGGACGTGATGGCCGGCTACGACATCAACGACTACTGGACCAAGTCCGAACTGTCGGTGGACCGGCTCTACACCCTGCTGGTGGCCAACATCCGTGCCTACCAGCACCTCACCAGCGTCTCCCGGGCCCGGCGCGGGCTGCAAATGATCGTCGAATCGAGCAACACCCTGGTGGCCTCCCGCACCCTGGGCGAATTCTCCAGCCGCATCCTGCGCGAGATCGCCCAGCTGATCGGCGTGCCCCCCGAGGGCATGATCTGCGTCGAACAGCGCGGCGAGTACGACCCGATGCCCCAGGTGCAGATCATCAGCGCCGCCGGGCGCTTTTCCCCGGCCATCGACCACCACCTGGAAGAACTGGGCGAGCCCGCCATCGAAGCGGCCATCCGCCGCTGCCTGAGCGAACGCGGCCACATCGCCCTGTCCGACTGCCGGGTGCTGTTCTTCCCCAGCTCCCTGGCCTCGGCCAATTACGCCGCCTATCTGAGCACGCCGCGCCCCCTGGACGACACCGAGGAAGAATTGCTGCGGGTGTTCACCGTCAACATTCGCAGCGGCCTGCACAACGTGGCCCTGGTCAGCCGGCTCGACGAAATGGCCTTCCAGGACCCCCTGCTC
This sequence comes from Oryzomicrobium sp., assembly GCF_021287045.1. GTDB lineage: Bacteria > Pseudomonadota > Gammaproteobacteria > Burkholderiales > Rhodocyclaceae > Oryzomicrobium. The sequence goes on from NZ_JAJTBG010000005.1 coordinate 4,029, forward strand.
GGCATCGCCAACCGCAACGCTCTGGAACGGTCCTTGGAAGACCTCTACAACGTACGCTGCAAGAGCGGCTCCTGCCCCGGTAGCTGTTACACGCCGGGCTACGTGCTGTTCCTGCTCGACATCGACGAGTTCTCCACGGTCAACCTGACCCTGGGCTTCGAGCAGGGCAACCGGCAACTGCGCGAGGTGTCCCGCCGGCTGCGCGCCGGCCTCAGCCCCACCCTGCTGATCTCCCGGCTCCACGACGACATCTTCGCCATCCTCGGTCCGGCGTCCGAAGTGACGGAGGAGCGCATCAACCACCTGCTCGGCCTGCACGGCGGCGACGGCCCGCCCCAGTTCGTCAGCATCGGCTCGGCCCGGCTCGACCTCACCCAGTTCCGCGGCACCCCGGCGGACGCCATCGTGGTCGCCTCCCTGCTGCTCAAGACCGCCAAGCGGCGCGGCTTTTCCCAGCACGAGGACTACGTCCCCGGCCTGGAAACCGCCACCGCCGAGCGCTACCGCCTGGCCATGGCCCTGCGCGATGCCCTCGGCCGCGACGAAATCCGCATCGCCCTGCAACCCCAGGTGGAAATGGCCACCGGCCGCCTGACCGGGGCCGAAGCCCTGGCGCGCTGGACCCTGCCCGACGGCGAAACGGTGTCGCCGGGCCTCTTCATTCCCCTGGCCGAGGCCACCGGGCTGATCGTCACCCTGGGCGAGCGGGTGATGCGCCTGGCCGCCCGGGCGGCAGTACAGATGGCAGCGCACGGGCTGGCCGGAGTGCGGGTGGCGGTCAACGTTTCCACCATCCAGTTTGCCCGTGAAAGCCTGCTCCAGGATTTCCTGCGCATCCTCGGCGAAGAGGGTGCCAGCCCGCGGCAGATCGAGATCGAGATCACCGAATCCCTGGCCATGCAGGACACCCAGTCCATCCAGCTGCGCCTGGAAGCTTTCCGCGCCCAGGGCTTCGAGATCGCCATCGACGACTTCGGCACCGGCTTCTCGTCCCTCTCCTACCTGCGCCGCCTGCCCATCGACCGGCTCAAGATCGACCAGGCCTTCGTCGCCGAGATCGGCACGGTGCCCGACGACTGCGCCATCGCCGACATGGTCATCCAGGTGGCCCGGCGCATGGGCATGGGCGTGGTGGCCGAAGGGGTGGAAACCCCCGACCAGGTCGACTGGCTGCGCCACCGGAACTGCCTGGACGCCCAGGGCTACCACTACGGCTGCCCCATGCCCCTGGAGGACCTGCTGCGGTGGCAGACGGCCCGGACCTGAACGGCAGCGCGCCATCCCCGGCCGTCGGCCGCACCCGCCGGCGGAGACCGTTGCGGCGCCTGTGGCGCACCGGCCTCCGCCTCTGGCGGGTGCGCCGTGCCTTCCTGCTCAACCTCCTGCCCTGGGCGGCGGCCACGGTGCTGATCTGCGCCCTCACCTACGACCGCCTCTCCGCCGTCCGCCTCGAACCCTTGCGCCTGGCCCAGAACGACCTGGCGGTGCAGGGCATGACCGTGCTCAGCCGCTGGAGCGGCTTCCTCAAGCGCGACCTGATGTTCCTCGCCCGGGACCCGGCCCTGGCCCGGGCCCTGTCCAACGGCGACCTGGGCGAAGTGGCCGCCCGCTGGCAGAGCTTCGCCGACACCTCGGGCATCTACGACAAGATCCGCTGGATCGACGAAACCGGGCAGGAACGCCTGCGCGTCAATTTCGAGGACGGCCGCGCCGTCCAGGTGCGTACCGACAAGCTGCAGGACAAGCGCCACCGCCCCTTCTTCTTCGAGACCATGACCCTGCACCCCGGCCAGGTCTACTACTCGCGCCTCGACCTAAACAGCGAGAACGACCAGATCGAGCTGCCCTACAAGCCCACCCTGCGGATCGCCACTCCCCTCTACGACAGCAAGGGCAACGCCCGGGGCATCCTCACACTCAACTTCCTCGCCAAGGTACTGCTCGAACGCCTCGGCCAGATGCCCAGTTCCTTCGGCCTGGAACTGCACCTGGTCGACCACGAGGGCTACTGGCTGCTCTCCCCGGACCCGCAGCAGGCCTGGGGCTTCATGCTCGGCCACCCGGAACACGCCCTGCCGCGCAGCCAGCCCGCGTTGTGGCAGACCATGCAGCTGCGGACCTCGGGCCAGTTCGCCGATGCCGGCGGACTGTGGCTGTTCGACACCTATTCGCCGGTGGACGGAGACCCGGCCGCCCTGCTCGAAACCGGCGGCATCACGCCCCCCACCTGGCGGCTGGTGGTGCACGCCCCCCAGGACATCATCGACGAGCTGCGCCAGGGCATCCTGCTGCGCTGCGTGCTGATTGCCATACTGCTGCTCGGCATGATCAGCCTGTTCACCGCCCGGGTCGTCCTCGCCACCCACGAGCGCAACCAGGCCCTGGCCCGGCTGCGCCGGCGCAGCGACGAGCTGAACACCGCCAACGCTTCCCTGAGCGATGCCCTGGAACGGCAGCAGGCCATGCAGACCGAGCTGGTGCGGGCCGAAAAGCTCTCGTCCCTGGGGCTGCTGGTGGCCGGGGTGGCCCACGAGCTGAACACCCCCATCGGCGCCGCCGTGGTCGCCAATTCCACCCTGGAAAAGGCCCGGGAAGCCCTGGACCAGGAACTGGCCGCCGGCCTGCGCCGCTCCACCCTTGCCGAGTTCCTGGCCCAGGTCGCCGAGGGCAGCCGCATGATCGGCCACAACCTGGGGCGGGCCGCCGGCCTGATCCGCCTGTTCAAGCAGCTGGCGGTGGACCGGGCCTCGGTGGAACGGCGCAGTTTCACCCTGGCCGACGCGGTGGACGACACCCTGCACATCCTGCGCACCCGCTTCAAGACCAGCCCCCACAGCCTGGTCACCGACATCCCCGCCGACCTGATCCTGGAAAGCTACCCCGGCCCCCTCGGCCAGACCCTGGAAAACCTGGTGGGCAACGCCCTCACCCATGCTTTCCCCAACCAGGGCAGCGGCGAGGTGCGCATCGCCGCCCGGCGCCTGCCGGACAGCGGCCAGATCGAAGTGACGATCCGCGACAACGGTACCGGCATCGCCCCGGACCAGCTCGAACGGATCTTCGACCCCTTCGTCACCACCCGGCGCAGCCAAGGCGGCACCGGCCTGGGCCTGCATCTGGCCCACCACCTGACCACCGAACTGCTCGGCGGCAGCCTCACCGTGACCAGCGTGCCGGGCCAGGGCACCTGCTTCACCCTCACCCTGCCCCTGCGCGCCCCGGGCAACGGCGCCTGACCCGCCGCCCGCGCGGGCGTTGCGGCGGGCCGGGTATCATGGCCGCCATGAACTGCCGTCCCGCCTGTCGTCCTCACTGCGCCGCCTGCTGCATCGCCCCCTCCATCGCCGGACCGATCCCCGGCATGCCCGGGGGCAAGCCCGCCGGAGTGCCCTGCGTCCAGCTCACCGCCGATCTGGGCTGCGCCCTGTTCGGCCGCCCCGAGCGGCCAGCCTGCTGCGGCGGACTGCAACCGTCGACGGAAATGTGTGGCGACAGCCGGGAAGCGGCCCTGGCCTGGCTGACCGAGCTGGAAGCCCTGACCCGGCCCGACTGACCTCCCTATCACCCTCACCCGCCACGCCGCCACCGCGCGCGGCGCCGGCTTCGCCACGTCGAGGATTCCCATGAGCGCTCCCCGCCTGTTCACTCCCCTCGCCCTGGGCCGCCTGACCCTGGCCAACCGCATCGTCATCGCCCCCATGTGCCAGTACTCGGCCGAGGACGGCAACGTTGGCGACTGGCACCTGATGCACCTGGGCAACCTGGCCCTGAGCGGCGCCGGGTTGCTCATCGTCGAGGCCACCGGGGTGACGCCGGAAGGGCGCATCTCGCCCTTCTGCGCCGGCCTGTGGAGCGACGCCAACGAGGCCGCGTTCGCCCGGGTGCTGGCCGCCCTGCGCCGCCACTCCCCGATCGCCCTGGGCATCCAGCTGTCTCACGCCGGGCGCAAAGGCAGCAGTTCGGCGCCCTGGACCGGCATCCGCCAGCTTTCCCGGGCCGAGGGCGGCTGGCTGCCCCTGGCGCCCTCGGCCCTGGCCGGCCGGCCCGGCGAAGCACCGCCGGCGGCCCTGGACGCCGCCGGGCTGACGCGCATTCGCGACGCCTTCGTGGCCGCCGCCCGGCGCGCCGACCGGCTCGGCTTCGACCTGATGGAGCTGCACGCCGCCCACGGCTACCTGCTGCACCAATTCCTCTCGCCCCTCTCGAACCAGCGCGACGACGCCTACGGCGGCTCCCTGGCCAACCGCATGCGCTTTCCCCTGGAGGTGTTCGACGCGGTGCGCGCCGCCTGGCCGGCGGGCAAGCCCCTGGGGGCGCGCATCTCCGCCACCGATTGGGTGGAAGGCGGCTGGAGCGTGGACGAGAGCGTCGAATTCACCCGGGCGTTGCAGGCCCGGGGCGCCGACTTCATCCACGTTTCCAGCGGCGGCCTGGATTCCCGGCAGCAGATTCCCGCCGAGCCCGGCTACCAACTGCCCTTCGCCGCCCGCATCAAGGCCGCCACCGGGCTGCCGACCATCGCCGTGGGCCTGATCACCGACCCGCACCAGGCGGAGCGGGTGGTGGCCGAGGGCAGCGCCGACCTGGTGGCCCTGGCCCGGGGCATTCTCTACGACCCGCGCTGGCCCTGGCACGCCGCCCAGGCCCTGGGCGCCCGGGTGAGCGCCCCGCCCCAGTACTGGCGCTGCGCCCCGGCGGAAGCGCCGCACCTGTTCGACACCGGACGGCCCGGCTGATAGCCCGGTCCCGCGCCGGGTCAGCTCCGGGGCCGGGAGCCGGGGCGGGCCTGCCGGTATAATCGTCGCCTTTCATTTACGGCCTTCGCCCCCGGCCCCCCATGGACCTCCTGCTCCTGCTCAAAGCCCTCATCCTCGGCCTGGTCGAGGGTTTCACCGAATTCCTGCCCATTTCCTCCACCGGCCACCTGATCCTGGCCGGCGACCTGCTCAACTTCAACGACGACCGGGGCAAGCTGTTCGAGATCGTCATCCAGTCCGGCGCCATCCTGGCGGTGTGCTGGGAATACCGGGCGCGCATCGTCCACGTGCTCGGCAACCTGGGCCAGACCTGGGCCCAGCGCTTCGTGCTCAACCTGGCGGTGGCCTTCCTGCCCCTGGCCCTGATCGGCCTGGCCGTGGGCAAGGCGATCAAGGCCCACCTGTTCAACCCGGTGGCGGTGGCCACGGCCTTCATCGTCGGCGGCCTGATCATCCTGTGGGCGGAAAAGCGCCGCCACACGGTGCGTGTCCAGGAAGTGGAAGACCTGACCGTGGTCGACGCCGTAAAGCTCGGCTTCGCCCAGGCCCTGGCCCTCATCCCGGGCACCTCCCGTTCCGGCGCCACCATCATCGGCGGCCTGTTCATCGGCCTGTCGCGCAAGGCGGCCACCGAGTTCTCCTTCTTCCTCGCCATTCCCACCCTGACCATGGCCACCCTGTACGAGCTGTACAAGGAACGGGCCCTGCTCTCCGCCGACGACCTGGGCATGTGGGTGGTGGGCTTCGTCGCCGCCTTCGTCTCGGCCTTCCTGTGCGTGCGCTGGCTGCTGCGCTACATCGCCAGCCACGATTTCACCGTATTCGCCTGGTACCGCATCGTCTTCGGCATCGTCGTGCTGGCCACCTGGCAGATGGGAGCGGTGAGCTGGTCGGCGGGCTGACCGGCACCGCGGCGCCGGACGGGGCCCCGCCTCAGCCGGCACTGCCCGCCGCCCTCGCGCCCTGGGCCGCCCCCGGCCCCTGGGCAGTGACGGTGGAGGACGGCGAGGTTCCCGGGCTCACCCCGGACGCCCCCCTGGCAATCCGCGCCTACCGGCCCCGGCCCGACGTCCGCCTCCCCCTGCGCGGCGTCATCGCCTACTCCCACGGCCTGGGCGGGGATCGCCGCTCCGGCGCCGCCTGGCTGTCCCACTGGTCCAGCCACGGTTTTCTCGGCGTGGCCCTGACCCACCGCCACGAACGGCCGATCGACGGCTCGCCCCTGCAACTGCGCCGCGCCCTGCGCGAGGCCCTGGCCGCAAAGGCACTACGCACGCGGGTTGCCGAGATGCATGCCCTGATCGCCGCGCTGGTGGCCGATCTCCAGACCACCCCTCTGGAAACGCCCGTCCCTATTGGAGTTGCCGGCCACTCCTTCGGCGGCGTCACCGTCCAGGCCCTGGCCGGCGAGCGGCGCATCCACGACGACCTGGCCCCGGCCGAGGCGGCTCATCCGGGTGCCGCCGCATCGGGCACACCCGCCAGCGCCGCCAACGCCACCAACGTTTTCCACGCCCCGGTGGCGAACCTGGGGGCCGCCCTGGCCTTCTCCCCCTCGGCCCGGGCCAACCCGCTGCCCCTGGCCGAGCGTTTTGCCGGAGTGGCCGCGCCCTTCATGTCCCTGACCGGCACCCAGGATGCGGGCCTGTTACGCGGCGACATCGACGCCGCCAACCGTTGCCTGCCGTTCGAGCACATGCCGGCGGGCGGCAAGTACCTGTTCGTCGCCGCCGACGGGCGCCACCCGGACTTCGCCGGCGAGGCGGTCGAGGCGGGCACGGCAAGGAGCGCCCCGCCGTTCCAGCCCTGGCTGCTCGCCCTGTCCACCGCTTTCTGGGCCGCCCATTTGGGCAACGACCCCGCCGCCCGGAATGCCCTGGCGGCCCTGGCCGGCGATCCCTCCGCCCTGGCGCCGCACCGCTTCGCCGCCAAATAATCCGGGCCGGTCCGGACGCCCCGGCCCGCCCCAGACCACCCCATTCCCCGAGATTCGCCATGCCTCCCATGCTCCTGTATCTGCACGGTTTCCGCTCCTCACCCCAGTCCTGGAAGGCTCGCCTGCTCGGCGAGGCGATGGCCGCCCGGGGCCTGGCCGATGCGTTCGTCTGCCCGACGCTGCCCGACCGGCCGGCAGAGGCCATCGCCCTGGCCGAAGCGCTGATCCAGCAGGCCCAGGCGGCCGGCCGCCCGGTGGTGCTGGCCGGCAGTTCCCTGGGGGGCTACTACGCCACCTGGCTGGCGGAAAAGCACGGCCTCAAGGCCATCCTGATCAACCCGGCGGTGGCCGCCCCCACCTCCCTGGCCGACTACCTGGGGCCCCAGACCAACCTGTACACCGGCGAGGTATTCGTGTTCACCGCCGCCCACATCGCCGAGCTGGAAGCCTTGCAGGCACCCCGCATCACCCCGTCCCGCTACCTGCTGCTGGTGGAAACCGGCGACGAGGTGCTCGACTACCGGGAGGCGGTGGCCCGCTACGCCGGAGCCGAGCAGCGGGTATTCGACGGCGGCGACCACAGCTTCACCCGCTTTCCCGAAATGATTCCCCAACTCCTTGAGTTCGCGGGGATTGCCGCGTCACACGAGGGCGGGAACGGCCCGGCGGCAAAGGTATAATCCGCGGATGTTTATCCTGTTTGAAGAAGACGGCGCCTTCAAGGCCGGTTCCGTGCTTGCCGACAACGACGCCACCCTGCAGGTGGAGTCGGCCTCGGGCAAGCGTTCCAAGATCAAGGCCGCCAACGTGCTGCTGCGCTTCAAGGAGCCGTCGCCCACGGCCCTGCTCGGCCTGGCCGAGAGCGAGGCCGCCGGCATCGACCCGGAATTCCTGTGGGAATGCGCCGGCGAGGGCGAATTCGCTTTCGCCGAGTTCGCCCAGGACTACGTGGGCCACGCCCCCGGCGCGGTGGAAGCCACCGCCGTGCTGCTGGCCCTGCAAGCCGCCCCCATCTACTTCCACCGCAAGGGCCGCGGCCGCTTCCGCAAGGCGCCGCCGGACATCCTCAAGGCCGCCCTGGCTGGCGCCGAAAAGAAGCGCCTGCAAGCCGAGGCCATCGAACGCATGGCCGGCGAGATCGCCACCGGCACCCTGCCCGACGAGTTCCGCAACCAGGTGGACGCCCTGCTGTTCAAGCCGGACCGTAACCGTCCCGAGGTGAAGGCCCTGGAGGCCGCCATGGAGCGCAGCGGCAAGTCGGCCCAGGCCCTGCTGTTCGCCGCCGGTGCCTTCCGCTCGGCCTACGAGCTGCACTACAAGCGCTTCCTGTTCGACCAGTTCCCCCAGGGCACCGGTTTCCCCGAGATCGAGATTCCCCACGCCCCGGACGACCTGCCCCGGGCCGAGGTCCAGGCCTTCTCCATCGACGACGCCGCCACCACCGAGATCGACGACGCCCTGTCGGTGACGCCCCTGCCCGGCATCGGCTGGCGCATCGGCATCCACATCGCCGCGCCGGGCCTGGGGTTCGGCCTGGGTTCGCCCCTCGACGGGGTGGCGCGCAAGCGCCTGTCCACGGTGTACATGCCGGGTAACAAGATCACCATGCTGCCCAGCGAAGTGGTGGACCGTTTCACCCTCTACGGCGGCCGCGACTGCCCGGCCCTGTCGCTCTACCTGACCGTCTCCGACACCTGGGAGATCCTCTCCCACGAGTCCCGCTGCGAGGTGGTGCCGATCGCCACCAACCTGCGCCACCAGGATGTGGAGCCCCTGTTCAACGCCGAAACCCTGGCTGGCGGTCTGGCCGAGTTCCCCTTCCGCGACGAGCTGCTCACCCTCTACCACTTCGCCTGCGCCTGCGAGGGCCGGCGCGGCAAGCCCTCGGCCACCCAGGGCGTCAACGACTACAACTTCGACATCGAGGGCGACCTGGAGAACGATCCGGACGGCTGCCGGGTGCATATCAGCGAGCGCCCCCGGGGCAGCCCTCTGGACAAGCTGGTGGCCGAGCTGATGATCGTCGCCAACTCCACCTGGGGCCGGCTGCTCGCCGACCAGAAGATTCCCGCCTTGTACCGGGCCCAGGTCGGCGGCAAGGTGCGCATGACCACCTCGCCCCTGCCCCACGAGGGCCTGGGGGTGGACTGCTACGCCTGGAGCACCTCGCCCCTGCGCCGCTACGTGGACCTGGTCAACCAGTGGCAGCTGGTGGCCGCCGTGAGCGGCAAGACCCCGACCTTCTCGGGCAAGTCTGACGTGCTCTTCGCCGCCATGCGCGACTTCGAGCTGACCTACGCCGCCTACGCCGACTTCCAGCGCGGCATGGAGCGCTACTGGGTGATCCGCTGGCTGGCCCAGGAGGGTATCGCCCAGCTGGACGCCACGGTGCGCAAGGAAAACCTGGTGAAGGTGGACCGCCTGCCCGGCCTGCACCGGGTACCGTCCCTGCCCGAGCTGGCCCCGGGCTCCCGGGTGACCCTGGCGGTGGACAAGACCGACCTGCTCGACCTGACCCTGGACTTCCGCTTCGTCGCCGCCCTGGGCGCCACCGCCGAGGTCCTGCCGGCCGACCTGGATGGGGACGATGGGGACGCCGGGGAAGAAGTGGAAGCGGCGCCCGCCGCCACCGCCGTACCGGGGGAAGCGGCAGCGCCCGACGCCCTCCAACCCGCCCAAGCCGACGGAGCCGCCTGAGATGAACAGCACCGCCCTGCCCTTCGCCCCCATGCCGCCGGCCGCCAGTTCCCGGCCGCTGATGGTCGGCATCGGCGCGTCGGTGCTGCTCCACGCCGTGCTGCTGTCGCTGCACTTCCAGTTCCCCGACGCCTCCCGGGCCCTGCGCGACAAGGCCCTGGACATCGTGCTGGTCAATGCCAAGTCAAAGCGACCGCCCAGCAACGCCCAGGCCCTGGCCCAGAACAACCTGGACGGCGGCGGCAACACCGAACAGGAGCGCCGCGCCAAGACGCCCCTGCCCCCGGCGCCGGAACACCGGGACGGCAACGAGCTGGAGCGCAAGCAGCGCCGCGTCCAGGAGCTGGAAGCGTCCCAACGGGCGCTATTGAGCCAGGCCCGCAAGTCCCCGGCCAGTACCGCCCGTGAGGCCCGGGAAACCGCGCCGAACGCGCCGCCCCCGTCCCCCGTGTCGGGCAAGGACCTGGCCAGCAGCGCCCTGGCCATGGCCCGCACCCTGGGCGAGATCGACCGCCAGGTGGACGACTACAACAAGATGCCGCGCAAGCAGTTCGTCGGCGCCCGCACCGCCGAATACCGTTTCGCCAGCTACGTGGAAGCCTGGCGGCAGAAGGTGGAGAAAGTCGGCACCCTCAACTACCCGGACGCCGCCAAGGGCCGCACCTACGGCACCCTGGTGATGACCGTGGTGATCAAGCCCGACGGCACCGTCCACGACGTGGAGCTGAACCGCCCCTCGGGCTTCAAGGTGCTGGACGAGGCCGCCCGGCGCATCGTCCAGCTCGCCGGTCCCTACGCGCCCTTCCCCCCGGAAATACGCCGCGACACCGACCTGCTCTACATCACCCGCACCTGGTCCTTCACCCAGGGCGACCAGCTCCAGTCCAAATAACCACGTTCCCACGTCCGCCATGACCGACCGCTACTGCGTCTTCGGCAACCCCATCGGCCACTCCAAGTCCCCCGCCATCCACGCCGCCTTCGCCGCCGCCACCGGCCAGGACCTGACCTACGAGGCCCGTCTGGCACCCATCGACGCAGCCGACGGCTTTGCCGCGGCGGTGCAAGCCTTCGTCGCCGAGGGCGGCCGGGGCGCCAACGTCACCGTGCCGTTCAAGGAAGACGCCTACCGGCTGGCCGGCGCCCCGGGTAACCGGCTCACCCCCCGGGCGCAACTGGCCGGGGCGGTGAACACCCTGGCCTTCGGCATGGACGGCGTGCCCGTGCTCGGCGACAACACCGACGGAGTGGGCCTGGTGCGCGATTTGACCGATTTCCTCGGCGTGTCCCTGGCCGGCAAGCGCATCCTGCTGCTCGGCGCCGGCGGCGCCGCCCGGGGCGCCCTGGGGCCCCTGCTCGATGCCGGCCCGGCCGAACTGGCCATCGCCAACCGCACCGTGGCCAAGGCCCAGACCCTGGTGGAACTGGTGGCCGCCAGCCATCCCCGGGCCCAGGTCAGCGCCTGCGCCTTCGCCGACCTGGCCGGGCGCCGCTTCGACGTGGTCATCAACGCCACCAGCGCCAGCCTGCAAGGCGAGCCGGTGCCCCTGCCCGCCGGGCTGTACGCCCCCGGCGGCGTCGCCTACGACATGATGTACGGCGCCGACACGCCTTTCCTCGCCCAGGCCCGCCAGCTCGGCGCGGCGATCTGCGCCGACGGGCTGGGGATGCTGGTGGAGCAGGCCGCCGAGGCCTTCGCCCTGTGGCGCGGGGTGCGCCCCGACACCGCCGCCGTGCGCCGCCTGCTGCGCCCGGCCTGATCCCAAGTCCCCCATGCTGTTCCTGCTGCGCTGGCTGAGACGGGGCGTCGTCGCCCTGGTGGCCGTGGCGCTCCTCTACCAGCTGTGGCTGTTCGGTTGGGTGCTGTGGTGGAACTGGGTCAATCCGGACATGACCCGCTTCATGGAAATCCGCCTCGCCGAGCTGCGCGCGAAGGACCCCAAGGCCCAACTGAAGAAGCAGTGGGTCGATTACGCCCGCATCTCGCCCAACCTCAAGCGCGCCATCATCGCCGCCGAGGACGCCCGCTTCGTCGATCACGAAGGCTTCGACTGGGAAGGCATCCAGAAGGCCTTGGAGAAGAACCAGCGGCGCGGCAAGGTGGTGGCCGGCGGTTCCACCATCTCCCAGCAGTTGGCCAAGAACCTGTTCCTCAGCCCGGACAAGACCCCCTGGCGCAAGGCCGAGGAGGCGCTGATCACCCTGATGATCGAGGCCGTCTGGGACAAGCGGCGCATCTTCGAGGTCTACCTCAACGTCATCGAGTGGGGCAACGGCGTGTTCGGCGCCGAGGCCGCCGCCCGCCACTACTACGGACTCTCCGCCGCCCAGTTGGGCAGCGAACAGGCCGCCCGCCTGGCGGGGATGGTGCCCAACCCCCGCTTCTACGACCGCAACCGGGGCGCCCCCGGGCTGGGGCGCAAGACGGCCATCATCCAGGCGCGCATGCCGGCGGCGGAAATCCCCTGACCCGGGGGCGCGGATAGCCCCACCGGCCGGAACTCCGCGCCCTGCCTTGTTTTCCGCTCCCCTGGTCCGCCGTGCCGCGACCGGCGCGGCCCCCGCGGCGACCTCGCCCCAGCCCCAGCAACGGCGCGCCTCTTCGCCCTGGCCGGTGTCAAAATTCTGTCGCCGCCCCGGTGCTAGAATCCTGGGCACCCCGCCGCCCCTTTCTTCCCTCCGCCCAGGCCCGCCATGCCGCCCTTCAACAACGACCACGAGCCGACGCCCCTGGGAGACGCCGACGCGCTGCAGACGCGCCTGTCCGAGGTGCAGACCCTGCTCGCCCGGCACCGCCTGGTGGAAGACCTGGTGCACCGCCAGGAAATGCCCCGCCACGATCTGGTCGAATCCATGGTGCACAAGCGCCACTTGGCCGAACTGCGCGGCAAGCTCGACAAGATGCACCCGGCGGACGTCGCCACCATCCTCGAAGCCCTGCCCCTGGACGACCGCCTGGTGGTGTGGAACCTGGTCAAGGCAGAGCGGGACGGCGAAATCCTGCTCGAAGTCTCGGACGCGGTACGGGAAACCCTGATCGCCTCCATGGCCCCGGCCGAGCTGGAGGCCGCCGCCCAGTCCCTGGATGCGGACGAACTGGCCGACCTGGCACCGGACCTGCCCCGGGAGGTGGTGCAGAACCTGTTCCAGACCCTGCCCCGGGAAGAGCAGGAACAACTGCGCGCCGCCCTCTCGTACCCGGAAGGCACGGTGGGGGCGCTGATGGACTTCGACATGGTGACGGTGCGCGAGGACGTCACCCTGGAAGTGGTGTTCCGCTACCTGCGCCGCTTCGACGAACTGCCCGACCACACCGACCAGCTGTTCGTGGTGGACCGCAACGACCTGCTCAAGGGGGTGCTGTCCCTCTCCCGCCTGCTCGTCACCGAACCCGAGACCGAGGTCACGGCGGTGATGCGCAGCGACGCCCTGCGCTTCACCCCCAACGACCCGGCCGACGACGCGGCCGAGGCCTTCGACCGCTACGATCTGGTGTCGGCCCCGGTGGTGGACGCCGAGGGCAAGCTGGTGGGGCGGCTCGCCGTGGCTGCCGTACTCGACTACTTCCGCGAGGAAAGCGAGAGTGAACAGCTGGCGCAGGCCGGCCTGCGCGAGGAGGAGGACATCTTCGCCCCGGTGTGGAACTCGGTGAAGAACCGCTGGGCTTGGCTGGCCATCAACCTGGTGACGGCCTTCGTCGCCTCCCGGGTGATCGGCCTGTTCGAGGGCTCCATCGAGAAGCTGGTGGCTCTGGCCACCCTGATGCCCATCGTCGCCGGCATCGGCGGCAACTCGGGCAACCAGACCATCACCATGATCGTGCGCGCCCTGGCCCTGGGCCAGCTGTCCACCGACCGCGCCCGGCGCCTGTACCGCAAGGAGATGGGGGTATCCCTGATCAACGGCCTGGTGTGGGGCGGCCTGCTCGGCGTGCTGGCCTGGGTGCTCTACGGCTCCCCCGCCCTGGGCCTGGTGATGACCTCGGCCATGACCCTCAACCTGCTGCTGGCGGCCACCGTCGGCGTGGCCATCCCGGTCACCCTGGCGAGCCTGGGCCGCGATCCGGCGGTGGGCTCCAGCGTGATGATCACCGCCGTCACCGACTCCGGCGGCTTCTTCATCTTCCTCGGCCTGGCCACCCTGTTCCTGCTCTGACGGGTAGAGCCCCAGAAGTACAAGGGCGGCCTTAGGCCGCCCTTTTCATTTTTTGCCCCCCGCCCTTGCCCGGCACGGGGGCCGCCCAAAGCGGCCGGTTCCAGACTCCGGATCAGGCCACCTTCACGGCGCGGGTCTTCTCCAGGCGCACCAGGGTGTCGTCCACGATGTCGTCCAGATCTTGCTCGGACAGGCCGAAGAAGGCGCACACGGCCTGCTTGCCCTTGTCCCACTCGGCCTCGTCGTTGACCCGCAGGAACAGGTTCACGATGCGCTCGGCCAGCAGGTTGATGGCGATCAGGGTGCAGGCTTCGTCGGACAGCCCGGCCTCATGGTCGAGGGAGACGAAGTCGTGGTGCGACAGGATGGCCTGGCAGATCACGTCGGCCAGCCCCCACTGGCGGGCGAACAGGTAGCCCACCACGGCGTGGTTGGTGCCGTAGGCCCCATCCTCCACCTGGGTGTAGCGCAGCCCCTCGGCGGTATTGGCCTGCTTGAGGACGTCCTTGTAGTCCGGGTACTTCTGCATCAGCAGCGGGATGCCGCAATCGTGGAACAGGCCGAAGGAGTAGGCGTTTTCCCGGGACGAGCCGGGCAGTTGCGCCGCCAGCAGGGCGCAGACGCTGGCCGAATAGGCGGCGCTGTCCCAGAAGCGGGCCATGGTCGGGGCCCGGGGGCCGGCAGCCTGGCTGGTCCGCACCAGTTGGCTCACCACCAGGTTGAAGACGTTCTTCAGGCCGAGCAGGTTGAGGGCCTCGCCGACCGAGCCCACCTGGCGGCCGCCGAACAGGGGCGAGTTGGCAATCTTCAGCACCCCGGCGGCCAGGGCCACGTCCTGGCTGATCAGGCGGCCGATGCGTTGCAGGTTGAGGTCCTCCTGCTCCATTTCCCGGGACAGCTGGGTAAGGACGGCAGGGCAGGGAGGAATCTGGACGCCCTTCAGGAGCGTGTCGATCTGGCTTTCGTCGATGGCGTGCATGGGCGGCGGCTGGACGCAGGGTTGCTTGCGTGGATCGCGGCGGGGGCGGGCCCATGCCGGCGGCAAGGTGGAAGACCGCCACCCTAGCACCGAAGTGGTGCTAGGGAAAGAGCAAGGAAAAGGGCGACGAAAAAGGCGGGCTTGCGCCCGCCTTTTTCGTTCCGTTGCCGAGGTTTCCCGGCAGGCCGTTCAGACCGGGGAGCGCAGAGCCGGCGACAGCGGCAGGGCGCAGGCCAGCCGGTATTCCTCCGCCAGCCGGGCGGCCAACTCGGCCACCGTGGGCACGTCGTGGATGTTGGCGACGCCGTGGCCGGCGCTCCACACGTCGCGCCAGGCCTTGGCCTCGTCGGCGTAGTCGTGGTTGGCCGGCTTGCCGCCGGCGGCCAGGCTTTCCTGGGTGTAGCCGGCCTTCTCCAGGCTGGGCCAGAGAAAGTTGGCATTGGTGCCGGACACGACCGGGGTATAGACGATGTCGCGGGGCCCAGCGGTGGTCAGCATGTCCTTGTAGGCCGGCTGGGCCATGGACTCCTGGGTGGCGATGAAGCGGGTGCCCATGTAGGCGAAGTCGGCGCCGAGCACTTCGGCGGCGCGGATGCTGGCACCGTCGGAAATGGCGCCGCCCAGGATCAGGGTACCGTTCCAGAATTCGCGAATCTCGCGGATCAGGGCGAAGGGGCTCTGGGTGCCGGCATGGCCGCCGGCGCCGGCGCCCACGGCGATGATGCCGTCCACGCCGGCCTCGATGGCCTTCTTGGCGTGGTAGGCGTGGATCACGTCGGAGAACACCACGCCACCATAGGCGTGCACCGCCTCCACCACCCGCGCCGGGTTGCCCAGGCTGGTAATGACGAAAGGCACCTTGTGCTTGACCACCAGGGCCAGGTCGTCGGCCAGGCGGGTGTTGGACGGATGCAGGATGAGGTTGACGCCGTAAGGGGCGTGGGTCTCGTCCAGGGTCTCGTTGAGCTGGCCGAACCAGGCGTCCAGGGTGGCCAGGGGCCGGGCGTTGAGGCTCGGGAAAGAGGCGGCGATGCCGGCGCGGCAGGCGGCGGACACCAGGTCCGGGCCGGACACGAGGAACATCGGGGCGACGATGGCGGGCACCGTCATCCGTCCGCGGAAGGCGGCGGGGATGGTCATGAAGCTGTCTCCAGATGGCAGTTTGTGGACGGTGCGAGCACCGCTTCATCCCTCTGCCCGTTTTTTATGGCGACGGCCGCCCGCCCGGGCACGCTCAGTCGAACATGGTGCGGGCGGCTTCGAAACGCTCGGCGTAGTAGCGCGCGTCCAGGCGGTCCACCCGGATTTTGCCACGGGAGTTGGGCGCGTGGACGAAGCGGTTGTCGCCGATGTAGATGCCCACGTGGGAATAGGGCCGGTTGAGGGTGTTGAAGAACACCAGATCCCCCGGACGTAGGTCGGAACCGCCCACCGGACGGCCCCGCTGGGCCAGGTCGGCGGCGGAGCCCATCAGGCGCAGGCCGGCGGCCCGGTCGTAGATGTAGCTGACCATGCCGCTGCAATCGAGCCCCGCCTCCGGGTTCTTGCCGCCGAAACGATAACCGGTGTCGAGCAGGCCCAGGGCGTAGAACACCACCTCCTGGGCCAGGGGCGAAACCTCCCGGGAGGGGTGCGCTATAGTGGAGCGGGAAGCCTCCACCGGCCGGGGGCCGGGCGTGCCGCAGGCCGCCAGGCCCAGCGCCGCCAGCAGGGCGGACAGGCGCCAGACGGCCCGAAAAGCGCGACAGACGGGGTCGAGAGCCATGGTCGGGAGCAGTCATCTTAAAGTGATTTGTTAATAATCGCGCCTACCCAACGGAAAAATCAAGTCATGAGCGAAAATCTCACGCTGCAGGACAACCACCTGTTCAAGCAGCTCGCCTACGTGGACGGCCAGTGGATCGGGGCCGACAGCGCCGCCACATACCCGGTGGCCAACCCGGCCAACGGCACGGTCCTGGCCCGTATTCCCCGGTGCGGCGCGGCCGAAACCCGCCGCGCCATCGCCGCCGCCGAGGTGGCCTGGCCGGCCTGGCGCGCCCGCACCGCCAAGGAGCGGGGCCAGGTGCTGCGCCGCTGGTTCGAGCTGATGAACGCCCACGCCGAGGATCTGGCCCGGCTAATCACCGCCGAGGGCGGCAAGCCCCTGGCCGAGGCCCGGGGCGAGGTGGCCTACGCCGCCTCCTTCGTCGAATGGTTCGCCGAGGAAGGCAAGCGCGCCTACGGCGAGACCATCCCCAGCACCGCCCCGGACAAGCGCCTGGCGGTGATCAAGCAGCCGGTGGGGGTGTGCGCGGCGATCACGCCGTGGAATTTCCCGGCGGCCATGATCACCCGCAAAGTGGCCCCGGCCCTGGCCGCCGGCTGCCCGGTGGTGGTCAAGCCGGCGGAACAGACGCCCCTCACCGCCCTGGCCCTGGCCGAACTGGCCGGCCGGGCCGGCCTGCCCGCCGGGGTGTTCAACGTGGTCACCGGCGACGGCGCCGACGCTCCGGCCATCGGCGCCGAGCTGACCGCCAGCCCGGTGGTGCGCAAGCTGTCGTTCACCGGCTCCACCGCCGTGGGCCGCCTGCTCATGGCCCAGAGCGCCCCGACCCTGAAGAAGCTGTCCCTGGAACTGGGCGGCAACGCCCCCTTCATCGTCTTCGACGACGCCGACGTGGATGCGGCGGTGGAGGGCCTGATGGTGGCCAAGTACCGCAACGCCGGCCAGACCTGCGTCTGCGCCAACCGGGTGCTGGTCCAGGACGCCATCTACGAACGCTTCGCCGCCGCCCTGGCAGCCAAGGCCGGCGCCCTCAAAGTGGGCGACGGCGCCGAGGCGGGGGTGCAGCAGGGGCCCCTGATCGACGCCGCCGGCCTGGCCAAGGTCGAGGAGTTGGTGGCCGACGCCCGGGCCAAAGGCGCCCGGGTGGTTGCCGGCGGCAGTCGGGTCGCCGACGAATGGGCCCGGGACGGCCATTTCTTCCAACCCACGGTGCTGGCCGACGTGACCCCGGCGATGCGCCTGGCCCGGGAAGAAATCTTCGGCCCGGTGGCCCCCCTGTTCCGCTTCACTAGCGAGGACGAGGCGGTGCGCCTGGCCAACGATACCGAGTACGGCCTGGCCGCCTACTTCTACAGCCGCGACGTGGGCCGCTGCCACCGGGTGGCCGAAGCCCTGGAGTACGGCATGGTGGGCGTGAACACCGGCCTCATCTCCAACGAGGTGGCTCCCTTCGGCGGCGTCAAGCAGTCCGGCCTGGGCCGGGAGGGCGCCCACTACGGCCTGGAGGAGTACCTGGAAGTGAAGTACGTCTGCACCGGCATCGCCTGACGGGGCTGCGCCGACGCGGGCGGCGCGGATAAAAAACGGGGGCCGCGGCCCCCGTTTTGCATTGCCGGCCCGCCCCAAGGCAGCCCCTGGCTTGCCGTGCCGGATCAGCCCCGGCCGCTGCCGTGGCGGGCGAACCAGTCGAGCAGGCGCTTCCAGCCCTCCTCGGCTTCGGCCTGGCGGTAGCTGGGCCGGTAGTCGGCATGGAAGGCGTGGCCCGCCTCGGGGAAGACGATGATCTCCGAGCCGCTGCTCCCCTTCTTCAGCAGCCCCTTCATGTCTTCCACGTCGTCCAGGGGAATGCCCTGGTCCTTGCCGCCGTAGAGGCCCAGCACCGGTACGGTGAGGTTCGGCGCCAGATCCACCGGCTGCTTGGGGTTGAGGGCGCTGGGCGCCCCTTCCAGCTTGCCGTACCAGGCCACCGCCGCGCGCAGCTTGGGGTTGTGGGCGGCGTAAAGCCAGGTGACGCGACCGCCCCAGCAGAAGCCGGTCATGTACAGGCGCTTGGCGTCGCCGCCATGGGTGGTGGCGAACTTCACCGCTGCGTCCAGGTCGCCCAGCACCTGGGCGTCCGGCACCTTGGCGACGATGCTGTCGAGGATCAGCTGCACGTTGCTGATCTTGGTGGGGTCGCCCTGGCGCACGAACAGGTCCGGGGCGATGGCGAAGTAGCCCTGGCGGGCCAGGCGCCGGCACACGTCCTGGATGTAGTGGTGCACGCCGAAGATCTCGGAGGCCACCAGCACCACCGGGAAGGGCCCCTTGCCCTCGGGCCGGGCGTAGTAGGCCGGCACCGCCTGGCGGTCGGCGCCGACAAGGGGCTCGATGCCGGTGACCAGGCCGTCGGCCGGGGTGTCGATGGCGGTCTGGGCCATCACCGGCTGGGTGGCCAGGGCGAACCCGGCAACGATGCTGCCGACCAGGAAGTCGCGCCGGGTGAAGCCCACCCGGGGCAACAGGCTGTCGAACTCGGCGCCGGATTCATCTTCAAGCAGGGTCATGGTGCGTTTCTCCGTGGAGGAAAGAGGAAGTAAGGCCATCCATATGGCGGTGCAACACAAACGTCATGGGGTTCGGGGTTATGATCGACCAGGACAGCGTCGGCTGTCACTGCGTAATTCTGACCTTTTACCGCTCAATTCAGGGAAACCATCGCATGAACGCCCAAAACGGCTACGACATCGAAGACCTGCAACCCGGCATGAGCGCGAGCCTGGCCAAAACCGTCACCGAGGCGGACCTGATCCTGTTCTCCGGAGTGTCCATGGACACCAACCCGGTGCACCTCAACGAGGAATTCGCCAAGACCACCATGTTCGGCGGGCGCATCGCCCACGGCATGCTCTCGGCCGGCTTCATCTCCGCAGTGCTCGCCAACAAGCTGCCCGGACCCGGTACCATCTACCTGGGCCAGACCCTCAAGTTCAAGGCCCCGGTGCGCCCCGGCGACACGGTCACCGCCACGGTCACGGTCAAGGAAGTGGACGTGGCCAAGAAGCGCTGCGTGCTGCAAACCGTCTGCACCGTGGCCGGCAAGCCCGTGATCGAGGGCGAGGCGACCACCATGTGTAGCAGCCGCGGCTGACCCCCGATTGACCCCGGCCCGAAAAGGCCGGACGCACCATCCGGCGCCGCCCCCTGGGCGGCGTCGCGTTTGCGCGATAATCAGCACAACAATACGGAGACATTGCCCATGACCGCCCCCATCAGCCGCTTCAGCATCCCCGACCTGGCCGACCTGCCCGAGGACATCCGCGTCAAGCTCCTGGCCGTGCAGGAGAAGGCCGGGTTCGTACCTAACGTCTTCCTCACCCTGAGCCGCCGGCCCGACGAATTCCGCGCCTTCTTCGCCTACCACGACGCCCTGATGGAAAAAGACGGCGGCCTGACCAAGGCTGAGCGCGAGATGATCGTCGTCGCCACCTCCGGCGCCAACCAGTGCCAGTACTGCGTGGTGGCCCACGGTGCCATCCTGCGCATCCGCGCCAAGAACCCGCAGATCGCCGACCAGGTGGCGATCAACTACCGCAAGGCCGACATCACCCCGCGCCAGCGCGCCATGCTCGACTACGCCCTGAAGGTGGCCCTGCGCGCCCAGGAGGTGGACGACGCCGACCTCGCCGCCCTGCGCGCGCACGGCTTTGGCGACGAGGACATCTGGGACATCGGCGCCATCGCCGCCTTCTTCGCCATGAGCAACCGGCTGGCCAACATGACCAGCATGCGGCCCAACGACGAGTTCTACCTGATGGGCCGCCTGCCCAAGGCCGGCTGAGGCGCTGCATTCAAGGGCGCGGCCGCCCCGGCGGCGGGGCGGCGCACACCACCCTTGATCCAGGTCAGGCAGCACCCGGCCGTCGGCGTTATGCTGAAAGTCGTAGTAATAAAAAATTAACCAGAACCCCGCTCTCCCGCCATGGTGTCCTTTCCCTTCAGCGGCGGCCCGGAAACCCCGGTCCGGCCCGACGACGTCATCATCACCAAGACCGACCCCCAGGGCCGCATCACCTACGCCAACCGCACCTTCATGCGCATCGTCGGCGCACCGGAATCGGCCCTGCTCGGCCGCCCGCACAACATCATCCGCCACCCGGACATGCCCCGGGGCGCCTTCCGCCTGATGTGGAAGACCCTGGCCGGCGGCAACGAATTCTTCGCCGCGGTGAAGAACTGCACCGCCAGCGGCGGCTTCTACTGGGTGTTCGCCAACGTCACGCCGGACTACGACGCCAGCGGCAAGCTCCAGGGCTACTTCTCGGTGCGCCGCCACCTGCGCCAGGAAGCCCGGGTCGCCATCGAGCCGGTTTACGCCCGCATGCGCGCCATCGAACAGGAAGCCGGCAAGCAGGCCGGCCCGGACAAGTCGGTGGAATGGCTGTCCGCTGAGTTGGCCAAGCAGGGCGTCAGCTACGAGCGCTTCGTCCTCGACATCGCCGGCTATGGCCTGGAGGGCGGCAAATGAGCGCCAGCCGCCAGAACATCCCCTTCCTCAGCACCCAGCTCAAGCTGCTGCTGGTCTTCCTCAACGCCCTGGTGATCGCAGCCGTGGTGGCCGCCTACCTGGTGCCGGATTGCGTGATCGCCCTCGCCGCCATCCCGGTGGCGGCCCTGACCATCACCGCCGTGGCCATCCGCGCCGCACGCCGCCCCTTCCAGGTGCTGATGGTGATCCGCGAGCAGCTGGCCCACGCCCGCCAGGGCGAACTGCACCACCGCGCCACGGAAACCCGGGGCCTGGGTGAAATCGGCCTGGTGGCCTGGGAACTGAACGACTTCCTCGACCTGGTGGAGACCTACTTCAAGGAGATCAACACCAGCTTCCGCCGCGTCAGCGGCGGCGACTACAGCCGCCGGCCCATCTCCAGCGGCATGCCGGGGGTGTTCTCCACCTCCCTCGATAACGTGGCCAAGGCCGTCCAGGCCATGGGCGAGAACGACCGCTACGTGCGCCAGAACCGCCTGTCGTCGAAGCTGCACACCCTCAACACCGACAACCTGCGCGCCAACCTGGTCTCCACCCAGACCGACCTGCAACGCATCACCGACGCCGTCGGCGCGGTGAGCGACATCGCCCGGGAAAACGCCGACTCGGCCCGCACCAGCCTGACGATGAGCGAAAACCTGGGGGGGCATCTGGACACCATCGCCACCACGGTATCCACCGTCGGCGACGCCGCCGACGCCCTGCGCCACGAATGGCAGGGCATCGAGCGGGCCTTGGCGGGCATCGCCGCCATTGCCGAGCAGACCAACCTGCTGGCCCTCAACGCCGCCATCGAGGCGGCCCGGGCCGGCGAGGCCGGCCGCGGCTTCGCCGTGGTTGCCGACGAAGTGACCAAGCTGGCCAGCCGCAGCAAGACCACGGTGGATGACGTGCAAAAGGTGCTCGGCACCTTGTCGGCGCGCATCGAGGCCATGCACAGCGAGGCCGGCAGCGCCGGATCGGTGGCCGAGACGGTGCGTACGGCGGTGGAAGACTTCCGCCAGCGCTTCGCCCGGGTGGCGGAAACTTCCGCCGAGGTGATCGACCGGGTCGCCGGCGTGGAAAACCGGGCCCTCATCTCGCTGATGAAGGTGGACCGGGTGGTGTTCAAGCAGGAGGCCTACCATGCCCTGGCCGACGAAAACGCCCAGACCCTGAGCACCGCCGAGGATTGCCGCCTGGGCCGCTGGCTGACCGGCGAAGGGCGCGAGCGCTTCGGTCACTTGGCTGCCTTCAACGCCCTGGCCGCCCCGCAACAGGCGATCCACCAGGGCGCCAGCCAGGCCGTGGCCGCCCTGGCCGCCAGCGACGACGACAAGGTGGTGCAGCAGATGAGCAAGCTGGAAGCCTCCAGCCGCGACCTGCTCGGCCTGCTCGACCGCCTCGCCGAGGAAGGCCACGCAATAGCCTGATAAATCGGCCTGGGCCGAAATCCAAAGAAGGTGGTTGCACACTTTCCCTGTCTCCGCCCCGCACCTTGCGGGGCGTATTTTTTTCAGGGCACCGAAGCGGCACCATCAATTCCTATCTACCGCGGATTACGCCAACAACCCTCTATATATGGCAGTAGATTCACAATCGCGCACTCTAAACAACACCCTGCAAGAACTCCATTTGTGCCGGCAAACACACTCGATTCAAATCGTAACGATCGACAATCGTCTGCCGTGCATTCTTGCGAAGTTGAATTACATCTTGTGGTTCTGCTAGGGCCTCAATGATTTTTAAAGAAATTTCCTCTGGATTGAACATATCCACCAGCCACCCATTCTCTCCATCGCGAATAACCTCCTGAACCGGCGCCGTGCGTGAACCAATCACAAGACAACCAGCAGACATCGCCTCAAGCATCGACCAAGAAAGAACAAAAGGATAGGTCAGATATACGTGCACGCTCGAAATCTGCAAGATGGTGAGAAACATCGAATACGGCACTTTTCCCAAAAAATGCACCCGGGACAAGTCTAGAGAATCGCCCAATTCGTCGAGCAATTGCTGCTGGTATGTTTGCCCATTTTGCAGGCGCGTTCCATAGCTAACATCATCCCCTCCAACAATTAGCACTCGCGCCCCTGGCCGAGCATCGAGAACCCTCGGGAGGCTGCGCATGAAGCTGGGGAACCCCCTGTACGGCTCTAGATTTCTGGCAACGTAGGTTATCACCTCGTCGCTTGGAGAAAGCTCAAGCGACGGCAAGCGCACGCGCGCACGGGTGTCAGGACGCACGAGATCCGTATTAATTCCCTCGTGCACCGTCTGCAGTTTCCCGTGATATCGCGACGGATAAGTCGACTTCTGCCACCACGTCGGACATTGACCCCAGTCAGCCGCCTCCAAGCCCAACAAATTCCCAAAGTTTTTAGTGCGAATCCGGGGCAGGGTATCGAATATCAGTTCCTCACCCGGTGCAAAACCGACGTCAGCCCCCTCTGCCTGGTAGAAGAATTCGAAATACCCAATCAGAGGTGAGCGAGGAAAGACATCCTTCAAATACCAGATTTCTCCCCAGCCATTGTGGCCAAGCATGACATCCGGCGTAAAACCGGACGACCGCAAGTCCAAGGCTACACGTGCAACCGCCTGTGCATTCAACACCCCAAGTTCAGCATCGCGAAGATAGTGGTGTGTTCCTTTTTGTGGTTGTCGTGCCGGTCGATAGACAAACTTCTTCACTCCAGGCAAGTCCGCATCGTGCCTTTGTGTAAGGCACACCACCTGATGCGCTGGATTTGCTGCCAAGTGCCTTGCTAAATGCAGATACTGTCCAGGGAAATTCTGGTGAACGAAAAGAAACTTCATGGCCGTGAAACAGGGCATCCCTTTCTCGCCATCCGTCAGCAAAAGGTCAGCCCAGATTATCCACAATGGTTATCTCGATGGAATTCTACCTTCAGTAACTTTGCTAGCAACAGCTGCACAACAATAAAGAAAAAAAACAATGGGGACTACGCGTTCCGAACAACCAAGGGACTGCTTAATTTCTGATGGGGATACAGGCATTCCCGCAGAACCAGGCTCGATTTTTATACTGACAACATGGCCGCACCGCCTCTCACACGGAGGGCGCGATGCCTCGCCGCTTTCTTGAACTCGTCACCTCCAGGCGGCCCCAAGCAACCTCCTCCTCCGCTCCTGGCGAGGAGAGTTATGCCTTTTCCGCCCAAGACCTGGTCTGGGCAATGGGCAGCTTCTGCGCACTCAACCGCAAGCCTTTCGACCCCGAACTGCTGCTGAGCCAATTTCCGCCGCCATACGGCGCCGGCACATTAATTCACGCCGCCCGGGCAATCGGATTCCGCATTCGACGCCAGAAAATCGCTGCCGAGGCCCTTGGGCAGCTCACGCTGCCCTGCCTGGTGATCCTACGGGAAAACACCACACCTCCCGCCGCCACGACCTCCGCCAGCCATACCTCGTCCCTCACCCCTGAAATCGAAGCACAGTCCGAAGCACCGCCGCCGACATGTCGGCCAGCCATCGTCATACAAGCCGGCGCCGACAAAATCACATTCTTCGCTGCCGGCACCAATAGCCCGCAGACGCTTACGCCAACCCAATTCGCCGAGCACTACACTGGCATTGCCTTCCAACTGGCATTGGCGTCGGCACCAGTCCGGGATCCGGATGGTGCGGCAATCGACACAGGAAAATTCGGCTTTCGCTGGTTCATTCCCGAACTCCTCAAGCATAGGCATGTCTGGCGCGACGTGCTCATCGCCTCGCTGGTCATCCAACTGCTGGCGCTGGGTACGCCGCTCTTTACCCAGGTCATCATCGACAAGGTAGTGGTCCATCGCACTGAAAGCACCCTGCTCGTGATCGGCATCGGCCTGGCCGTATTCATGATCTTCTCGTCGTTGCTTACCTGGGTGCGGCAATACCTGGTGCTGCACACCGGCAACCGGGTCGACGCCGTGCTGGGCGCAGCGGTCTTCGACCACCTGTTCAAGCTTCCGCCACGCTATTTCGAGCATCGGCCTACCGGCGTCATCGCCGCCCGGCTGCATGGCGTCGAGACGATCCGAGAGTTCGTGGCGAGTGCGGCTGTGACACTGATCCTCGACCTTCCCTTCCTGCTGCTCTTCGTCGGGATCATGTTCTACTACAGCGTCGGCCTCACCTTCATGGCTCTGGCATTGATCGGCTGCATCGTCGGCCTCAGCCTCGTCATGGCGCCGGTCTTCCGCGCCCGGCTGAACGAACAGTTCCTGCTCGGCGCCCGCAACCAAGCTTTCGTGACTGAATACGTTTCCGGCCTGGAAACGGTCAAGAGTCTGCAAATGGAGCCCCAGCTCAAGTCGCGCTACAGCGACTACCTCGCGGATTACCTGCGCTCAGGCTTCCGCATGAAGCAGATCGCCAACACTTACAACGTGGCCGCAAATGGCATCGAGCAATTGATGACGTTGCTCATCCTCGTGGTCGGCGCCTACACGGTGATGAACGGCAGCGACTTCACCATTGGCATGCTCATCGCCTTCCAGATGTTCGCCAGCCGGGTATCTCAACCGATGCTGCGGCTCGTCGGGCTATGGCAACAGTTTCAGCAGGCCAATCTATCCGTACAGCGCCTGGGCGACATCATGAACGCCCCCACCGAACCCTATTCGGTCCTTCCCAACCGCCTGCGTGAAGGACAAGGAAAAATCGAGATAGAAGATCTCAGCTTTCGCTACGGCGAAGACCTGCCTTTCCTCTACCAGGGTTTCCACATGGCGGTAACCCCCGGAGAGATCGTGGCCATCATGGGGCCCTCGGGGTCGGGGAAGAGCACGCTCAGCAAGCTGCTACAAGGTTTCTACGCACCCTCCAGCGGCACGATCAAGCTCGATAGGCACGACATCCGGCACCTCTCGGCCAACGAACTGCGCCACACCTTCGGCGTCGTGCCGCAGGAGACGGTGCTCTTCTCGGGCACGCTCTACGACAACCTCCTGATGGCCAACCCGCATGCGACCTTCGAGCAGATCACCAAGGTATGCCGCATGGCAGAAATTCATGAGGTGATCGAACGCCTGCCGCAGGGTTACCAGACCGAAATCGGCGAACGGGGCGCGGGCCTTTCAGGCGGACAGAAACAACGGCTTGCCATTGCCCGGGCACTGCTGAAGCAGCCCAAGGTGCTGATCTTCGACGAAGCGACCAGCAGCCTCGACGCGCAGACGGCAGAGCATTTCGCCACGACGATCAATCAACTGAAGGGCAAGGTGACGATGCTGTTCATCACCCATGCCATGCCAAAAGCGTTGCAGGTCGACCGCCTCATACACATCGGCAACCCGTCCTCCCACAATGCCGAACACCAAAAACGGTCACCGGGGTGATCCGGCCTCCCGCACCGCCGAGAACCCATCCGTTTCATTCATGTGAAGGTAACCACCCCATGAAACAAGGCCTGCTTCTGCGCACAGGCCGAAAATTCCATGTGCGCCATGGTTGCATGGGACTCTGCCTCCTGATTCTCACCGCCTGCAACGCCCTCGTCGGCGGCGTCATCGGCACCGCTGACCGTATCGACGATGCCCGCGAATCCCAACGCATGAGCAGCATCTCTGAGGAGTCCCAGGCCCGTTACAAGGCAATGGCTGATCGCGGCGATCCCAGAGGCCTCTATTACATGGCCTTTGTACATGCCGCCAAGCATATGGATGATCCAGGGAGCGATGCCTATACCGTTAAGCAAATGTACGAAGAAGCGGTGGCCAAGGGATCGAATGACGCCAAGGCAATGCTCGGGAATATGTTGGTCTGCGGCGACACAGGCAGCCTGTGGACCGGGGGATGCCTGGGCGGGCTGCCTAAATCAGCCCGTGATCCCAAGCGCGGCCTAGCCCTCCTCAAGGAGGCCGCAGAGAAATCCTGCTCCTTCACCGAACCCTTGATGGCCTACGGCCTGTGTCGAGAACGGGAGGCGTCGATTCCAAACATGATCAAACTCATTTATCGAGATGGGGATGGCGGCATTCCAAAAAACCCTGAGCAAGAAGCATATTGGCGTAGCCGGGAAGCAACCTGCAAACCCAAGATTGATGAAATCAATCGTCAGCGCGGCTGCAACTGATTGCCAATAACTCAGTGCAGAGACTACATCATGGCCAACTCAATCAATGAAGACAATGGAATGGCGCTCGCATATCCAAATCACTCGAAGAAACGTAGTTTGGAATCAGGTACCCGCATGATGTCCCACATTCGCCTCGGCGGTCTGGCGCTGGTACTCCTGCTATTCACCGCCTGCAACTCCCTCGTCGGCGGCGTCATCGGCACCGCTGACCGTATCGACGATGCCCGCGAATCCCAACGCATGAGCAGCATCTCCGAGGAATCCCAAGCCCGCTACAAGGCAATGGCCGATCGCGGCGATCCCAAAGGCCTCTATTACATGGCATTCGTGCATGCCGCCAAGCATATGAATGACCGTGGAGGCGATGCCTATACCGTTAAAAAAATGTATGAAGAAGCGGTAGCAAAAGGTTCGAATGATGCAAAAGTTAGTTTAGGAAATATGCTTGTCTGTGGCTCGACGGGAATACTTTGGGGTGGAGTTTGCTCTGGGTCCTTACCGGAAGTAGATCGCAACCCCAAACGAGGACTTATTTTACTAAAAGAAGCGGCTGAAAAATCATGCTCTGTAACTACTCCTCTAATGGCCTACGGCCAATGTCGAGAACGAGAAACCTCAATCGCGAGACTTATTAAGCTTATTTATCGAGAAGGAAAAGGTGGAATTCCTAAGGATTCCGAACAAGAAGCATATTGGCGTAGCCGGGAAGCAACCTGCCAACCCAAGATCGATGAAACCAATCGCCAGCGCGGCTGCAACTGATTGCCAATAATTCAACCCAGGGGACTACATCATGGCCAACCCGATCAATGAAAACAACGGCATGGCACTCGTACGTCCAAATCGCTCGATGAAACGTAACTTGCAGCCACCCTCCCGCGTGATATCCCACATTCGCCTTGGTGGCCTGGCGCTGGCACTCCTGCTATTCACCGCCTGTAACGCTCTCGTCGGCGGCATCGTCGGCACCGCTGATCGTATCGACGATGCCCGCGAATCCCAGCGCATGAGCAGCATCTCCGAGGACTCCCAGGCCCGTTACAAGGCAATGGCCGATAGTGGTGATCCCAAAGGCCTCTATTACATGGCATTCGTACATGCGGCCAAGCATCGGAGCGATAGAGGAGGCGATGCCTATGCCGTTAAGCAAATGTATGAAGAAGCGGTGGCCAAGGGATCGAATGACGCCAAGGCAATGCTCGGGAATATGTTGGTCTGCGGCGACACAGGCAGCCTGTGGACCGGGGGATGCCTGGGCGGGCTGCCTAAATCAGCCCGTGATCCCAAGCGCGGCCTAGCCCTCCTCAAGGAGGCCGCAGAGAAATCCTGCTCCTTCACCGAACCCTTGATGGCCTACGGCCTGTGTCGAGAACGGGAGGCGTCGATTCCAAACATGATCAAACTCATTTATCGAGATGGGGATGGCGGCATTCCAAAAAACCCTGAGCAAGAAGCATATTGGCGTAGCCGGGAAGCAACCTGCAAACCCAAGATTGATGAAATCAATCGTCAGCGCGGCTGCAACTGATTGCCAATAACTCAGTGCAGAGACTACATCATGGCCAACTCAATCAATGAAGACAATGGAATGGCGCTCGCATATCCAAATCACTCGAAGAAACGTAGTTTGGAATCAGGTACCCGCATGATGTCCCACATTCGCCTCGGCGGTCTGGCGCTGGTACTCCTGCTATTCACCGCCTGCAACTCCCTCGTCGGCGGCGTCATCGGCACCGCTGACCGTATCGACGATGCCCGTGAATCCCGGCGACTGGCATCAATCTACGGTCAATCAGTCGCTCGGTACAAGGCAATGGCCGATCGCGGGGACCCAAAAGGTCTGTATTACATGGCCTTCGTACACGCATTTGAACATAGAAACGATAGAAACGACCCCACGGGTGATGCCCAGACTGTTAAGCGGATGTATGAAGAAGCGATAGCCAGGGGATCAAACGATGCAAAAGTTGCCCTAGGTAACATGCTGATATGTGGTGCAACCGGAATTTTGTGGACAACTGCATGCTTCCCTAATATTGGACTTCCTGAAGTAGAACGTGACCCTTTTCATGGTCTTGAATTGCTGAAAGAAGCAGCAGAAAAATCATGTTCAGTCACCGAACCTCTAATCGGTCTTGATCAATGTAGAGAAAGAGAAGCTTCTATTGCTACGAAAATCCGTATTATTTATCGAGACGGGAAGGGAGGAATCCCTAAAGACCCTAAGCAAGAAGCATATTGGCGAGACCAAGAATCGGTATGCGAGCAAAAAATTGATGAGATCAACCGCCAGCGTCGCTGCTATCAATAAAGCCAAATAAATTCCAGGGGATAAATATGCCAAAATCAACAGCAATCAATGAATCTTCAGGAATGGCGTTAGCTTACCAGTCGTATCCAGAAGCTGCTAATAAACAAGCATTACCGATCCCAGCTGGATGGGACTCCCTGGGTGAGAGTGCTGAAGGTTCATTAGGACTAACTGATACTTGGAATCAGCAATTTGGTAGCAATAATAAACTTGAAAACCAGTTCGTCGTATTCGTCAACGAAAAAGAGCATCAGGTCGTCATTTCATTCAAAGGTTCAGACGCCGGCAGTAACTGGCAATCCGACCTGCTCGACGCCGGCGCTGCCGAATTCGCCAAGATCTGGCCCAAAGCGCAGGAAGCCTACGACCTCCTGAGTGGCAAGAAGCCCATCCTCAACCCGGACGGAACGCCCGTCCTCGACAAGAATGGCATGCCCGTCAAATCGCCTTATGCTGACTGGACCTTCATCACCGCCGGTCACAGCCTGGGCGGCGGCATGGCCCAATCGTTCGCATTGCGCAACGGCCTGGATGCCTACGTCTATAACAGTCTCCCGATCGCCAACGACACGATCAACGGCACCGCGCTCGGCAACGTGGTCACCGACCGGACGACCGGCGCCACCACACCCAAACCCTTTTTCGCCAGCGAGAGCGACTTCCAGGCCAAATACGATGCCTGGATTGGCGGAAACCACCACGTCTACGACGTCCGCACCCCCAACGACATCGCGACTTTCTTCTACCCGACCTTCGGCCGCGGCAAGTATTTGAGCACGATGTCCGGCCAGGCGCCGGACATGCTGCCCGGGGTGGAAATCCCCATGCAAATGAAGCTTGCATTGGGGCTGTCGATTCTCGCCGGCAATGCCGGGGCTCTGGTGTCGCTGGCCAGCCTGACCTTCGAAGCGCTCGATCACATGATGGGCACGCTGCGCGATGCGGCACTGAACGTCGGCCTCGATACCAACGGGCGGTTCCTGCGACTGCCCGGGCAAGAACTGCTGGCACAGATGCCGACCCTTGTGCGCAACCAGCTGTCCGCCATTGGCGCGGTGTCGGCAAGCAACATCACCGAAGTCGGCAACGGCTTTGTCAGGCTGGCGACATCGACGGGCGATTACTACATCAAGTATGTCCAGGCAGGGGACACGACCGGCAACCCGGGCGATGTCATCGTCCAGTACGACAATTTGCGCAAGGAGATGACGTGCAACGTGAACCGTCCCGGGGACGGCTTCTCGATTGTCGAATACGACGCTTCTCACAACGAAGTGTCCCGTACCAAGACGATCCTCAACGCCAAGGACAAGCTCGAGGTCACCGAATACTGGAGCAAGGACGACCCCGCGGCGCACAAGACCGAAACCCGGAAGCTCACGCCGGACGGGTGGCAGGACACGATTTCGGGTGGTAGCGGGCAGGAAAAATACGTCATCGCCACCCAGGGCGACCTCAAGGGCCAGCAGGTCCTGCGGGACATCAGCCCCAAGGGAACGATCTGTGTGGGCGAAAAGCCGTTGGCACCCGATGTGGCGACACTGATCCACATCAGCACCAACATATGGCAGGACAGCGAGGGCACCCTGTATCGCTTTCAACCCGGCGCAAGGAATGGGGTCGGAACGCTGATGGTATCCGGCGGCACCCTGGGCACGAATACGTTGGAAATCGATGGTTTCGATTTGTCGGCGGCGCAAAGCGACACGGGATATGCCGGTATTCGGCTGGGTTCCACGAAGCTGGCCATCGAACCGGGCACATGCCGTGCCACCGATGCGTTTTCAACGAGTAACGACACGCCTGCCAACGTATCGGCATCCGCAACGGGGACGCTACAGACCTTTACCGTCGTGGCTTCCGCCGTCAGCGACAAGGCCCGGCAGATCGTTCTCGCCCTGAGCGACAGTGCGGCGGGCTTTGCGTCCATTTTCGGCATCAACACCGGGGCCGACTATATTCCCTTCGGCAATGGGCCGATCACGTTGACCATTCCGGCCGGCAAAGACGGCGTCACGGTTGCGCTGGTCAATACGGGCGATCGCTCGGCCGCTGCCTCGGCCCAGCTTACCGCCACCATTGTCGATCCGGGCGCCGCGGTACCGGCCAGCAGCAATGTGTTCACCGTCGACTTCCAGGCGAATGGCTTGCCCTCGGGGGGGCGTCCCGACCACACGATCGTCGGGGACTTGCAGCCGATCAACTATGGTTCCGATACCAACCCGCAGTACCACATGGACGAGTTCGGGAACCTCGTGGTCGATCCCGCCAGCCCTGCGCCCGGACGGAACGATACGCTGTACGGCAGCAGCGGCAACGATCTCATCCAGGCCGGCGGCGGCACCAACCTCGTTCGCGCCACCCAAGGCGGCAATGACACGGTGGAAGGCCAGGGGGGAACGGGGGCCATCATCGCCGGCAGCGGAAACAATGCCCTCTATGGCAATGCCCGCGAGACTTTTGCGCAGGCTCTTGAAAGAGCCGGCCATGGTCAGGCCACCGGACAGTATGGCTATCTCTTCGCCATGGGCGACGGGGCCAATACCGTGGTCGGCGGCAACGGCAACGACCTGGTACTGACCGGCGGCGGGAACAACCTGGTCATCCTCGGGCCAGGCAACAGCACCGTGCTCGGCGGCGAGCACGTCGTCGACGCTGCCACGGACTGGAATACGCTCAACCAAGAGGCGATCCTGACGCTCAATCGGATCAATGCGCGGCCGGCCAACACATTTGTCGTTCCCCAAGGCTGGTCGCAACAGCAATATACCCACTGGTTAAACGGCACTCCATTCGGCACCAGCCGCGATACGATTTTCGGCGGCAGCGGCACAAACCTAATCAGAACGAGCAACGGCGACAACTATGTGGATGCCGGCACCGGAAATACCTCGGTTTATGGCGGCGGCGGCAACGACACCATCTTTGGCAGTTCCGGAAACGGCGTGCTCTGGGGCGGCGGCGGAAACGACTACATCGACGGGGAATCCGGTAACCATGTGATCGTCGGCGGCCAGGGCGACAACACCATCTACGGCGGCAGCGGCAACGACACGATCTATGCGGGAGACGATGGCGACAACTGGGACAGGGCCGAGACGGGCAACAATTACGTCGAAGGTGGAAGCGGCAATTGCCTCATTTTCGGCTCCGGCGGCAACGACACCCTGATTGCCGGCTCCGGCAACAGCACCATCTACGGCGGCAGCGGCAACGAATACATCGAAGGAGGTTCCGGACACTGCGAGCTGTTCAGCAATAGCGGTACCGGAAAGGGTGGCTCCGGACGCGACACTATGGTTGCGGGCGACGGCGACACCACTATCCACGGTGGCGATGGCGTCGATTTCATCTACGGCGGTACAGGCGTCGACGTGATCTACGGCGGCAACGGCACCCAGGAAATCCATAGCGGCAACGGCGGTACGGCCGAGCGGCCGACACAGATTTTGGTCGGCTCGGGAACGAGTACGGTGTACGGTGGATCGGGAGTCCTGCAGGTGACCGGTGGCAGTGGTTCGGACACGCTGATCGCCGGCGACGGGGAAACCACGCTGACCGGCGGTTCCGGTACGGAAGTGATGTATGCCGGGGCAGGCAGGGATCTCCTGATTGCCGGCTCCGGCAACGATACCCTTTATGGCGGAACCGGCGAGGCTACCTTGCAGGGCGGCAGCGGAGATGCATTGCTGGTGGCCGGTGAAGGTGCAACGACCCTGATCGGCGGAACCGGGCAGATGACCTATCAGGTCGATCCTGGTGCTGGCGAGACGGTGATCAAGGTGGCGAAGGCCGGTGACACGCTGCAGTTTGGCGGCGGCATCACGCTGGATGACATCAACCTCATTGCCGCGCTGTCCGACGATGGGCATCCAGTGCTCGAAATCGACCTCGCGACCGGTGGAACGATCTGGATCGTCGATGGGTTGATCGCCGCCATCGACCGGTTCGCCTTTGCCGACGGTTCGGTACTGTCGCTCAAGGATCTCATGCAGGCCGCGAACACGGGGTCGGGCCCCAGGCGGGGAGCGCAGGGGAGCTTGATATTGAACGCCGCTGGTGGCGGCAACCTGGTGGCGGGAAGCGACAACGACACGCTGGTGGCCTTCGGTGCCAACACGACCCTTACGGGCGGAAACGGCAACGATACCTTCTTCATCAACGACACCACCGACGTCATCATCGCCAAAGCCGGCGGCCACAATAACGTCAAAACCTCGGTCTCTTACGTCACGCCGGATAACGTCGAAATGCTGGTCGGCACCGGTACCGACGCCCTCGTGCTCACCGGCAATGCTCTCGGCGGTACTGTAATCGGCAACACCGGCCATGACACGTTGGTCGCGGGGGCTGGCAATGCCACGCTGATCGGCAACAGCGGCAATGACGTGTTTATCGTGAGCAAGGCGGCCGATGTCGTGCGCGCCAAGGCGGGTGGCGTCAACACGGTGGATACGAGTGTCGATTACGTGGCGCCCGAGAATGTCCAGCAACTGCGCGGTACTGGCAGCCAGGCTATTCGACTGACCGGCAACGGCCTCGACAATCTCATCGTTTCCAATGGCGCCAACGACACGCTGGTTGCCGGCAGCGGCAAGGCCACGCTGGTCGGAGGTGCCGGGAACGATACCTTCATCGTGAACAACTCGGCCGACGTCGTGTTGGAACAGGAGGGGAACGGCTTCGACACCGTCCTGTCGTCGGTCGATTATGTCCTGCCCGACCACGTCGAACAGTTGGTGCTGACCGGCAGCAACGCGCTTACGGCTCGGGGAAATGCAACCGGTGGAACGATCTATGCGAACTCCGGGAACGATACCCTGATCGGCGGCACCGGAAACACGACCCTTGTCGGCGGCACAGGCAAGGACACCTTCGTTCTGGAGGCAGGGACGGGCGCCACTACCGTCGTCGACAATTCGGCGGCAGGCGCCGTCGTGCGGCTCGGCTTCGGCGTCGGCCTGGGCGATCTTAGTACACAGCGAGACGGAAACGACCTGATCCTGACGATTCGCTCGACACCCAGTTCAATGCGCTTGCAAGGGTATTACGCCGGCACATCGGCAAGCTGGCAGATCGTCGACGCCCAAGGGGTCGCAACAACTCCTGACGATTTGGTCCAAGCTCTCGGCGAAAACAGCTGGCTGACAAACCGCAAGCTTGATTTCTTCACGTCGATGCGGATGGGAATTATTGGAATGCTGGAAGGCCAGGGGTTTACCCAGCTGGCTAATGGCTCGCTCTATAAAGCGCCAAATGTTCCAATAGCATACAACGAAACAATAGCAACCGATCGAGTCACTACGACTCTTGAAAGTCTGACAGCCAATTCTTCTGTGGTGTCATCAAGTAGTACGACATATTCCCAATATTTCGTGCTGAACGCATCCTATGTTTATCCAGCAGCCACAATCGATGGGAATTACACCTTGTCGATTGTCGACACCAAGGCAAATATTGAGCAGCACCAGAGCCTTATTGGTGACTCAACTTATATTGACTTACCACCCATCGAGAACAACTCAACGAATTCAATTGCCTGGATGCAACTAAGCTGGGGACAACCACACGCTCTTGGATCGTCCACCACTTCGCAGACATGCATAGACATCAGTCCTTACACCATAGTTAATGGCCAGCCCTTATTCTTGGGCCTCATCACAGTCAATGAGATCAGCTATGCTGCTTATCATGCTACTGTCACCGGTCTGACGGAAACCCCCCCGCCGGGCTCCGATTTATACGTAAGCCTGCCCAAAGCACTACAGACCTGGTTTTACCACGACACTCAAACTTATAACCTTAACGAGTTGGACCTGACGAATGGTGATCACGTCGTATCAGCCAACTCCTACAGTGCTGTTATCGGCGGCATCGGCAATAATACAATTTATAACGCCGGATTTGCCTACGGCGGCATCGGCAATGCCCACCTTTCCGGTGGCGGAACACTGATTGCGGGAATTGGCGATCAATATCTTGAGAATGGTACGACGATGATCGTCGGGGACGGCCACGATACAGTCATTGCCGGAGCCGGAGATACTATTCAGGTGTCGGCAGCCAACACCGGCATGGACATCCTCATCGGGACTGCTGGCAATTCATTTGCAGTGGTGAATGCCATCTACCAGGCCCATGGAATCGATCAGTGGCAGGAAGCCTATGAGCACGCCGGCCAGATACATTTCTATGAGATCGAGACGTTCAGTGAATATTTCGACTCATTCGCCGAAGGCTGCGCAGCCTACCATCAGCGATGGCCATGGATTGACTTACAAGCGATATTCGAATCCGGGCTCATGACGATAACGACCATTGACCCGTTGCCATTCCTGATCCAGATACCGGGCCAGGAACTCACCCCAAGCTCCTACTATGAAAACGCACATCTACCGACCATCACCTTGAGCGGTGAGAGCTTTGAGGCCTTGCAACCCTATCTGGATACAGGCGTGCTCGTTTCTCCAACGGTCAGCTTTGGAGAAGGGATAACCCTCGCCAATTTGAAATTTTCATGGGGATCCATCAATTCACCGATAGATGGCATATCCCGTATAACGCTTGATATATCCTGGGGGAACGACCAGGGCGTTCGCATCTTGATGCCAAACTTTACCGATCCACTCGGTAGTGGCATTCAGAGTTACGTATTTTCCGACGGTACGAAATGTTCCCTAACCGATCTTGTTTCCCTTGCTCCTCCGCCCCCCGATTTCGACCCTCAATTCTTCCACTTTGAGCGGGGCTCAGGCACCAAAGCGATAAACACTTTCAATCTTCCTAGCATCACTGGTATCAGTATAGGAGCCAATTTGGCTTCATCTGCCCTGGCCGTGCAATTGGATGGCCACGACCTTGTCATTGGAGAACATGAGGGTTCCGACACACTTCGTATTCCTAATTGGTTTGATGAGCAGTGGTGCACGGCACCGGCCATCATCAAGTTTGCTGATGGAACGTATTGGGATACGCAAACAATTAACCGAATGCTGAATGTTGTCGATGGCGGTGCTGGAAACCAAGTGGTTAATGGTATTCCAGGACTTCCCTCGATGTTGCTGGCGGGATCGAACGATACACTGATTGGCGGTTCACACAGCGACACTTATGTCTACATCGCCGGTAGTGGCGAAATACATATTGTGGATCAAGGTGGCGGCACGCTACAGTTCGGTGCCGACATTACGCCGGACATGATCAGTCTCGGTGTCGGTTCTTGCCTGCTACGCATTGGTGACCAAGGGGACATGATCCACCTCGATGGCTTCGACCCTACCCATGCGGATCAATTCGCAAGCGTACAAAAATTTTCTTTTGCCGACGGCACCGTATTGACCTACTCACAATTGATTTCGAGAGGGTTCGATATTTATGGTTCTTCTGGCGATGAAACTCTAACCGGTACCAATCTCGACAATCGTATCTACGCCGGCAGCGGCAACGATATCCTAATCGGCAGTGGCCGGTATGACACACTTTACGGTGGTGCAGGCCAAGATACCCTTATTGCCGGAAACGGCTGCGATCTTCTGATCGCCGGAAGCGGTGATACGACTCTGGTAGCGGGCATAGGAATGGATACGCTCGTCGCCGGCAGTGGTATCGATACGTTCGTAATCGATATAGCCGACACCACGACTGTCATCGATGAATCTACAAAATACGGCAATCAAGGAATTGGCAGCGATGTTATTCACATTACCGGCCAAAGTAATGGCATCGGCGCCAAAAATGTAGGTATCGATGTGGCGGGGAGGGATGTCCTTTTCCATATTGGGGAAACAACCCAGATCCGGCTCCAGAATTATCTCGACTCTGCCGGCTCCCCTCTTGGTCGCCTGGAATTTGATGACGGCAGCAGCATAGTGGCGGAGTCGGTCGGAGGCGGCGACTATTGGTTTGCCAGTTATGACCGTGACGGGATCAAGCTTGGGGAGACGATCGTAGCTCCAGCAAATGATTCTGCCCCTACGGCGCCTGCCAACTCGCTCAATCGAGGAAGCGATCCCAATAAACTCGAACCCCAGGCATTTGCTTTTAGCTCAACCACGGGCGGAAATACTTCGCTAACGGCTTGGCAACTCGCCGATGCTCAGCTAACGAGCCATCTTGCAAACAGTGAGAATTCAGCAATGGGGAACGATCTCACGTATTACGGGATGCCAGGTAGCCTAAGCAGTATCAATATCGCCGCCTCCGACATGGCGATCGCCAATACTCAATTCGGGAAATCACCTCAGGCCTTCCTGTCATCTGCCAATCTCAGCAACGGAGGGTCACAGCTGCTCTAAGACCAGGGGCAGCGACAGGGCGTCACAAGCCCTGCCGCCAAACATTTCGCGATTTGAAGTTATCCATGCGTCGGGAAACATATTCCCGACGCTCATCAACTTATGTCCCACTCTTCCACACTCTCGTCAGACGCTCTCGATTTTGCTCCTGGTCTCCTTTCCATCCAGGAAAGCCCACCAGCGCGCTTGCCAAGAGCAATTCTTTTCATCGTGAGCATCCTGTTCGGCATCTTGGTGCTCTGGGCAATGTTCGGCCGGCTAGACATTATTGCCAGTGCAGAAGGAAGGCTGGTACCGCAAACCTATGTAAAGATCGTCCAGCCCGCGGATGCCGGGATCGTACAGGAGATACTCGTACGCGAGGGCGAAGCAGTACAGGCAGGGCAGGTGCTTCTGCGTCTCGACCGCCAAGTGGCGGAGGCCGACCAACGTACGCTCAATACCGAAGCAGCATTACGCGCCCTTCAACTGCAGCGAATCGGTGCCGAGCTCGGCAATGCGCCATTCCAGCCCCGAAACGACATACCGTCCGACCTGGCTGCGTCAGTGACAGCTCAATATCACGATCATCGCAAGGCATATGAGGATGCAATCAACCAAGCAACTGAACGGCTGAAGAAAGCCAAGCGCGATCATGAGGCAGGTGTTGAAACACTGGAAAAGCTAAAAGAGGCAGAACCCATTCTCAAAGAACAAGCCATGGCCTACACAGAGATGGGCAAAGATGGCTATGTTCCACAGGTGATGATGCGAGAAAAGCAGCGGGAACACCTTGAGAAGGCACGCGAACTCAACGCCCAACAAGCCACCGTTGCATCACTGGCCGCTGCGGCTGCCGAAGCAACTAAACAACTTGATCAGGTCACTTCGAAATATCGCAGCGACCTGCAGAACGAACGGATAGACGCTGAAGGCCAATATCGAAAATTACAGCAAGAGCTCGTGAAACAAGCTCATAAGGTTGACCTGCTCGAGCTCAAGGCACCACAAGCAGGTGTTGTAAAGGATTTAGCCACCCACACCGTTGGAACTGTTGTTTCAACTGGAACCGTTTTACTTTCCTTAGTACCTGAGAGTGAGCCGCTAATCGCCGAGGTCAGAGTAAAGAACGACGATGTTGGCTTTGTATATCCAGGGCAGATAACCAAGCTCAAATTGGTCCCTTATCCATTCGAAAAATATGGCCTGATGGAAGGAACTGTCGTCCACGTTGGCCCTGATGCCGATGAAGCTGACCCTCATGCCTCGGGCAGTAAGGATGGAAACAAGAGCACGCCGCAAACACCTGCATACAAGGCACTTATATCACTCAAAAATCAACGACTTGACACCCAGGGGAAGAGCTTCAAGCTTGTACCAGGCATGCAGGTTATCGCTGAAATCCACCAGGGACGTCGCAGTGTATTTGAATACCTGCTTTCGCCAGTACAAAAAACTCTCCATGACAGTGGGCGGGAGCGATAAGAATGTCCTTAGTGGTGAAATGGTGCCTCTTGAGGTGCCTATATACCTGCGCTTTTTACGCTTTTTTTGGTAATGCATGGTCAGTAGATTTACTGACACTCTATCGTATCGCCCAAAACGATGATCCAGTCTTCGAGATTGCCCGCCATACCAGGGAGGCCACTGAACAGAAAGTTCCACAAGCCCGAGCTGGACTACTGCCAGCCCTGAGTATCTCTGGCAATGATGGTCGCACGCGAGCTCAAACCACGTTCTCCAATCAGTCCACGGTTGATCGAAATGTGGACGCCTGGACTTGGACTCTTCAACTTACGCAACCGCTTGTCCGCCTGCAAAACGTCTTTGCCTATCAGCAATCGACTCTGCAGGCTGATGCCGCTGAGGCGCAATTTACACAAACTCTGCATGAGTTGATCCTCCGCCTTGCACAAGCATATTTCGATACGCTAATTGCAGAGGAAGCCCAGATGGCAGCCGAGGCACAACTGCGTGCGCTAGATGAACAGTGGCGACAAGCAAAACGCGGTTTCGAAACAGGGGTGCGAGCAATCACGGACATGCACGAAGCACGCTCCCGTCGTGATGATGCCCGTGCATTGAAAATTGCGGCAGAAAACGAGGTTGAAATAAAACACTCAGAACTAGAGCGGATCGTCGGGCCTGTTAACGGCAAACTAGCTGCTTTAGGTAGTGCAGCAATCATGCCTGAGCCACAACCCGCGGATGTACAACAGTGGGTAATGCAAGCACGAGAGCAAAATCCGGCAGTGCGCGCACAAAAAAGCACCGTAGACGCCGCTGAGGCTGAAATTAGCCGTAATCGTGCGGAGCATCTGCCAACCGTCGATCTGGTTGCCTCCCGTGGAGCAAGCTACAGCTCGGGTAGCCTGACAACCCCGCTTGATTATTCAACCAACACACGCTCAATGCTGGCTAGCGTACAGATCAACGTTCCCTTGTTTTCCGGTGGCGCAACAAATGCACGCATTGAGGAAGCAATTGCCAATCGGAGTAAAGAGCTTGCCCGATTAGAAGACACCCGGCGTCGGGTAACGACAGACACGAGGCAAGCATACGCCGCCATAATTAATGGACAGGCGCGTATCGAGGCACTGGAATCAGCCCAAATCGCGGGAGAAAATGCTGTCAAAGGAAACCAAGTGGGTTACCGCATCGGCCTGCGCACGAATATGGATGTGCTCACCTCCGAGCAACAGCTGTTCGCGACACGGCGAGACCTGTCCAAGGCGCGCTACGACATCTTGCTCCAAGGCTTGAAGCTCAAGGCTTCGGTTGGCACCTTGACTGAAAGTGACGTAGTTGAGGTGAATCGTTTGTTGCAGGAACGATAAGCCCGCCCCTCTACTGAGTACCTGCTAAGTTGCATAAGGGATTACAGACTCCTGGCGCTACCAGAGCCATAGTCCCAACTCATAAAAGCACGATGTCGTACTGCTCCTGGGAATAGCCCGGCTCGGCCTGGAGCGAGATGGGCTTGCCGATGAAGTCGGAGAGCATGGCCAGGGACTGGGATTCCTCGTCCAGGTACAGGTCGATCACCGCCGGGGCGGCGATCACCCGGTATTCCCGGGCGTTGAACTGGCGGGCCTCGCGCAGCAGCTCGCGCAGAATCTCGTAGGTGACGGTGCGCGCCGTCTTCACCTCGCCCCGGCCGCCGCAGGTGGGACAGGGCTCGCACAGCACGTGG
This sequence comes from Oryzomicrobium sp., assembly GCF_021287045.1. Classification (GTDB taxonomy): domain Bacteria; phylum Pseudomonadota; class Gammaproteobacteria; order Burkholderiales; family Rhodocyclaceae; genus Oryzomicrobium. The sequence continues at coordinate 44,690 of NZ_JAJTBG010000005.1, forward strand.
GCCAGGGATTCCCGGGTGCGCTTGCGCGTCATCTCCACCAGGCCCAGAGCGGTGAAGCCATTGACCGTCATGCGCGTGTGGTCCCGGGCCAGGGCCTTGTTGAACTCGGCCAGCACCGCGTCGCGATGCTCCGGGGTCTCCATGTCGATGAAGTCGATGATGATGATGCCGCCCAGGTTGCGCAGGCGCAGCTGGCGGGCGATGACGTGGGCCGCTTCCAGATTGGTCTTGAAGATGGTGTCGTCGAAGTTGCGGTGGCCGACGAAGCCGCCGGTGTTCACGTCGATGGTGGTCATGGCCTCGGTCTGGTCCATGATCAGGTAGCCGCCGGACTTGAGTTCGACCCGCCGGGCCAGAGCCTTCTCGATCTCCTCTTCCACCCCGTGCAGGTCGAACAGGGGCCGTTCGCCGGTGTAGTGTTCGAGCAGCTCCAGCACCGTGGGGGTGTACACCTCGGCGAACTGGGTGAGCTTCTGGAAGTTCTCCCGGGAGTCGATGACGATGCGCGCCGTCTCCGGATTGACGAAGTCGCGCAGCACCCGCTGCCCCAGGGACAGTTCCTGGTAGAGCAGGGCCGGCGGCGCGGAACTGCGCGCGGCGTCGCGTATGTCGCGCCAGATGCGGCGCAGGTACTCGATGTCCCGGGCCAGCTCGTCGTCGGTGGCGCCCTCGGCCATGGTGCGGACGATGAAGCCGCCGGGCTCGTCCTCGGGCACCAGGCGGGTCAGGCGGCCCTTCAGGGCCAGGCGTTCCTGCTCATCGCCGATGCGCTGGGAAATGCCGATGTGCTTTTCCTGGGGCAGGTACACCAGCATCCGCCCGGCGATCGAAATCTGGGTAGACAGCCGCGCCCCCTTGGTACCGATCGGGTCCTTGATCACCTGCACCAGCAGGCTCTGGCCCTCGGACAGGATGCGCTCGATGGGCTTGGCCGCGCCGTGCCCGTGGCCGCTGCCATTCTCCCCGGGCTCCCGGGGCATCAGGATGTCGGCCACGTGCAGGAAGGCGGTGCGCTCCAGGCCCACGTCGATGAAGGCCGACTGCATCCCCGGCAGGATGCGCACCACCTTGCCCAGGTAGATGTTGCCGACGATGCCGCGGCTGGCGGTGCGCTCGATGTGCAGTTCCTGCACCACCCCCTGCTGCATCACCGCGACGCGGGTTTCCTGGGGGGTGAAGTTGATGAGGATGTCTTCGGCCATGGTGGGAGCGGTAAAATTGGTCGGACCGCAGGCGCGGCGCCCCGGATCGGGGAATGCCGCCGGCTGCGGCTTTTGCTTTTCCGGATTCTAACCCAGTGCCCCGCCCCTCCCCTTCCGCCGCCCTTTCTGCCGCCCCACCCACCACCCGCCGCGCCCCCGAACTGCTGGCCCCCGCCGGCTCCTTGGCCATGGCCGGCACCGCCTTTTCCTTCGGCGCCGACGCGGTCTATGCCGGCCAGCCGCGCTACAGCCTGCGCACCCGCAACAACGAATTCTCGACCCTGGACGCCCTGTCCCGGGGCATCGCCGGCGCCCACGCCCAGGGCAAGCGCTTCTACCTGGTGAGCAACGTCATCCCCCACAACGCCAAGGTCAAGACCTACCTGGCGGACCTGGCCGAGGTGGTGGCGTTGCAGCCCGACGCCCTGATCATGGCCGACCCGGGGCTGATCGCCATGGTGCGCGAGGCCTGGCCCGAGCTGCCGATCCACCTGTCGGTCCAGGCCAACACGGTGAACTACGCGGCGGTGAAGTTCTGGAAGAGCGTCGGCGTCGAACGGGTGATCCTGTCCCGGGAGCTGTCCCTCGACGAGGTGGCGGAAATCCGCCAGGAATGCCCGGACACCGAGCTGGAAGTGTTCGTGCACGGCGCCCTGTGCATCGCCTACTCGGGCCGCTGCCTGCTCTCGGGCTACTTCAACCACCGGGACGCCAACCAGGGCACCTGCACCAACTCCTGCCGCTGGGACTACAAAGTGCTGCCCGGCGAGGAACAGCCCAGCGGCGACGTGGCCCGGCTGCAACCGCCCCCCGCACCGCCGCCTGCCGCCGCCCCCGCCGGCCAGGTCTGGCTGATCGAGGAAAGCCAGCGCCCCGGCGAGCTGATGCCCATGGAAGAGGACGAGCACGGCACCTACGTGCTCAACTCCAAGGACCTGCGCGCCATCGAGCACGTTGCCCGGCTGGTGGAGATCGGCGTCGATTCGCTCAAGATCGAGGGCCGCACCAAGTCGCCCTACTACGTCGCCCGGGTGTGCCAGACCTACCGCCAGGCCATCGACGACGCGGTGGCCGGCCGGCCCTTCGACGCCACCCTGCTGTCCGAGCTGGAAGGCCTGGCCAACCGGGGTTACACCGGCGGTTTCTACGAACGCCACCCGGACCAGGCCTACCAGAACTACCTGCGCGGCCATTCCGAATCGGACCGCAGCCTCTACGTCGGCGACGTGGCCGGCTACGATGCGGCCCGGGGCCTGGTCGAGGTGGTGGTGAAGAACCGCTTCGGCCGCGGCGACCGGATCGAAGCGATCCACCCCGCCGGCAACCGGGAATTCGTCGTGGAGCGGCTGGAGAACGCCGCCGGCGAGGCCATCGAGGTGGCCCCGGGCAGCGGCCACCGGGTCTGGCTGCCCCTGCCGGAGGACCTGGCCGGCGCCTTCCTCGCCCGCTTCGTTTAAGCGGCGGAGCGCGCACCGGCCATGGCCCACCTGCTCGCCGCCATCACCGGCCACGGCTTCGGCCACATCGCCCAGACCGGCCCGGTGCTGGCGGCCCTGGCCGAGCGGCTGCCCGGCCTGCGTCTGACCGTGGTCAGCGGGGCACCGGAAGCCAAGCTGCGCCAGCGCCTGCCGGAAGGCTTCACCCTGATCCCCCGGGCCCTGGACTTCGGCTTCGTCATGGCCGACCCGCTGCGCATCGACGCGCCCGCCAGCGCCGCCGCCTACCGGGCGCTCCACGCCGACTGGGACGCCCGGGTGGCGGCCGAGGCCGCCTGGCTAGCCGGGCTACCCGGCGGCGCCCCGGACCTGGTCCTGAGCAACGTGGCCTACCTGCCCCTGGCCGCCGCCGCCCGGGCCGGCATTCCAGCGGTGGCCATGAGTTCGCTCCACTGGGCCGACCTGTTCGCCCACACCTTTTGCGATGCCCAGGATGCCGCCTGGGCCGCCCCCATCCACGCCCAGATGGCGGCGGCCTACCGCAGTGCCCGGGCCTTCGTGCAATTGACGCCGGCCATGCCCATGGCCGACCTGGACAACCGGGTCGTGGTGGGCCCGGTGGCCCGCCTGGGCCGGCGCCGCCGCGACGAATTGGAGCACCTGCTCCCCCCCGGGCCGGACGGCCACCGGGGGCCGGCGGTGCTGGCCGCCCTGGGCGGCATTCCCCAGCCCGCCGGGCAGATTGCCTTGCAACGCTGGCCCCGCCGCCCCGGCTGGCGCTGGCTGGTCCATGCCGCCTGGCTGGCGGCCCTGCCGAAGGGCGTGCGGGCCGAGCGATGCGACCTGGTGGCCTACGAGCCGCTGGGCTGGGATTTCACCGATCTGCTGGCGTCGGTGGACGCGGTGGTGGGCAAGCCGGGCTACGGCACCTTCGCCGAGGCCGGCTGCAACGGCATCCCCATGCTCTACGTGCGCCGCCCCGGCTGGATGGAACAGGACGCCCTGATCCCCTGGCTGGCCGCCCACGGCCGCTGCCGGGAGATCGATGAGACGCAACTGCGCGACGGCGACGTCATCGCCGACCTGGAAGCCCTGTGGCGCCAGCCGACCCCGCAGCCGCCGGCCCCGGAGGGGGCCAATCAGGCAGCCGAACTGCTGGCGGGGATGCTGACGCGCGGGTGATTCGGGAGTGTGCGAGGCGTGCAATGCGCCTCTGATGATCCCGGCGGGCGCCGGGGCGTATCGCCTGTTGCCGCTATGAAGCCGGCTCCGATTCCGGCTCCGCACGACGGGAAACCGCCTGCGACATATTAATTTTCTTCATGTTTTACAACAGGCGCATCGCCAAACTCTGCGACTGGCGCGGACCTTTGTTTTCGCTCGACCGGAAACATGAATTTTATTAATACATCACCCTTGCCCGGCACGAGCGGCCGGACCGCGGCCCGGCCCCCCAAGACGCTTCAGACGCCCTCGAAGCCGATGCGACGCAGCAGTTCGCCGGTCTCGAACAGGGGCAGGCCCATGATGCCGGTGTAGCTGCCTTCCATGTGGGCGACGAACAGGGCCGCCCGGCCCTGGATGCCGTAGCTGCCGGCCTTGTCCAGGGGCTCGCCGGTGGTCACGTAGCGGCGGATTTCGGCGTCGCTCAACTCGCGGAAGCGCACCCGGCTCTCGGACAGGGCCTCCACCCGCTGGCCCGCCGGGGTGGCCACCACCACCGCGGTGAGCACCCGGTGGGCGCGGCCGGACAAGAGGCGCAGGGTGCGGGCGGCATCGTCACCGTCCAGGGGCTTGCCCAGGATCTGGCCATCGATTTCCACCGTGGTGTCCGCCGACAGCACCGGCTGGGGCTGCAACTTGCGCCAGCCGAGGATGCGCAGGCCGTGCTCGGCCTTGGCCCGGGCCACCCGCTGCACGTAGGCCACCGGGTCTTCGCCGGGGTGCGGCGTCTCGTCCACCTCGCCGTCCGCCCGGGCGCCGGCGCGGAACAGCAGGGTGTCGAAATGGACGCCGATCTGGGTCAAAAGCTCGCGCCGCCGCGGGCTGCGGGAGGCGAGGTAGAGGCGTTGCGGGGCGTTGATCATGGCGTCGGCGCTTGGGGAATTCATAAGGGTCGGAGTCGGCATGCGGGCGGGGTGCCGCTCACCGCGACGGCGGCCGGACGGCGTGGCCCCGGGCTCGCCCCGGAGTCGCCATATGTCCGCTCATTCCCGGTGGTAGGGATGGCCCTTGATCAGGCTGGCGGCGCGGTACAACTGCTCGGCCAGGATCAGACGGGCCATGGCGTGGGGCAGGGTCATGCTGGACAGGCGCAGCAGGCTGTCGGCCCGGGACTTGATCGCCGGGTCCAGCCCGTCGGCGCCACCGATGACGAAGGCCAGGTCGCGGCCTTCGTCCATCCAGCGTTCGATGCGCTCGGCGAAGCGGGCCGTGGTCAGGTCGTCGCCGCGCTCGTCCAGGGCGATCAGGCGGGCGTCCTTGGGCAGGGCGGCCTCGATGCGGGTGCGCTCGGCGGCCATCAGCTGCTCCCGGGTCTTGCCGCCGGCCCGGGGCTCGGGCTTGATTTCCAGCACCGCCGCCGGCAGTTCCCGAGGCATGCGCTTGAGGTATTCCTGACAGCCGGTTTCGACCCAGCCGGGCATCTTGTGCCCGACGGCGAGAATGTGCAGCTTCATCGCCGCGCCCAGGCTCAGGCGGCCTCGGGCGGCTCGACCAGGGGGGAGGCGGTGCGCCGCGGCGGACGGGCGGCCCACAGTTCTTCGAGGGCGTAGTACTGGCGCACGGCGGGCTGCATGACGTGGACGACGATGTCGCCCAGGTCTACCAGCACCCATTCGCCGCCGCCCTGGCCTTCCACCGAAATCACCTCGAGGCCGCCTTCCTTGGCCTTTTCCTCGACGTTGCGGGCCAGGGCGTTGACCTGGCGGTTGGAGTCGCCGCTGGCGATGACGATGCGGTCGAACAGGGAGGTGAGCTTGCTGGTGTCGATCACCTCGATGTCCTTGCCCTTGATGTCTTCGAGGGCGTCGACCACCAGGGCCACGGCGGATTGCAGTTGGGAAGCGTCCATCAAATCAGTTCTATTGGGGGGAAACAGGTTGTAAAAATCGGGCAACGCGCCGCCAACGGCGGCGAACGGCGGTGCCGCGGGCTATTCGGGGCGATAAAGCCTATTCGCCGCAATATAGTCGATCACGCTCGACGGCAGCAAATAACGCACGCTGCGGGCCTCGCCCAGGCGGGCGCGGATGTCGGTGGCGGAAATCGCCAGGGGCGCCATGGGCAGAAAGACCAGGCTGCCGGCCGGGCCCTCGCGCAGGGACGCGCTGCCCCCCGGGGCGAGGCGGCGGCCCTCGATCAGCTCGGCCAGTTCCGCGTCCGCCGGCATGCCTTCGCCGGCGGCCACCTTGGCCGGGTCGAACTGGAAGCCGGGGCGGGTGAGCACCGCCAGGTGGGCCAGTTCGACGATGTCGCGCCAGCGGTGCCAGCGGGTGAAGCCGAGGAAAGCATCGGCGCCGAGCAGTAGCACCAGGGGGCGGGCGCCTTCCAGGCCGCGCAGGCGCTCCAGGGTGGTGACGGTGTAGGACGGGGCGTCGGATTCCACCTCGGCGCTGTCCACCGAGAACGCCGGGTTGTCGGCGGTGGCGGCGCGCACCATGGCCAGGCGGTGGCGGCTGGCCACCCGGGGGCCGGTCCGGTGGGGCGGCTGGCCGGCGGGAATCCAGCGCACCTCGGGCAGGCCGAGCTGCTCCCGGGCCTCCTCGGCCAGGCGCAGGTGGCCCAGGTGCACCGGATCGAAGGTGCCGCCGAAAATGCCGAGGGGCTGAAAAGGCGCGACTGGCGCGGCGTTCGACGTGGGCATCGCCAAAGTCGGCTCAGGGCGCAGCATTCGGGCCGTCCTGACCGGAGCCTGGCTCCGGCTCCTGGCGCGGCGCTTCGGCGTCGGGCCGGGGGGGCTGTTCTTCCGCGGCCTCCTGCCCGTCGTCGGCCTCGACGAAGACGTCCCGGTAGCTCAGGTAGAAGCTGGCGAAGAAGATCGGCGCCATGGCCATCAGGAAGGGCACCGAGAACAGCACCGCCAGTCCGGCCTGGTCGGGCAGCAGGCTCACCACCAGGCCGGGCAGTACGCCGCCCACCAGGATCAGGCTCAGGCCATAGACCAGGAAGGCGCGCCAGTTGCGCAGGCAGGCGAAGAAGCTGAAGAACAGGGCCTTGCCCAGGGAATGGCCGTGCCAGGCCACCAGCTGGGGGGCGTACCAGAAGGCCATGAACACCGGCACGTAGATCGCCAGCCCAACCTGGGCGGCGCCGGCCAGCCCGCCCAATTCTTCCGGGTCGGGGCGCACTCCGGTGGTCATCCAGCGCATCAGGGTGCCGCCGTCGAGCAGGGACACCAGGGACAGCACCAGCAGCGAGGCCAGGAAATTGAGCCCGCCCAGGGCGATCAGGGGCCCCGGCCGCTGGCGCAGCCCGGCGAACAGCAGGTGCGGCAGGGCGGTATGGCGGGTGTCGATCGTGCGGCAGGCGGTCAGCACCCCAACCGACAGGGCCGGCACCAGCAGGGTGGCGACCACGCCGCCGAGCACCGGCACCAGGTTGACCGCGCCGAGGATGAACCAGTAGCCGACCACCATCAGGGCCAGCACTCCCGGGTTGCGGCGGAACAGGGCGAAGCCTTCGCTCACCCAGCGCCAGCCGCGCGCGGCGGGAACGATGCGGGCGATCAGCATCTCAGGTGCCGAGGAACACGTCCCGGTAGGAGACGTAGATCGAGCAGGCGATCACCGGCGCCGCCACCACCAGCCCCAGGCCCAGGGACAGGGCACCGAAGAACAGGATGAGCATGATGAACAGGCCGTAGACCAGGAAGGCCACGCCGTTGCGGGCCACCGCCTCGAAACTGGCGCGCATGGCGTTGCGGGCGGTCATGTCGTGGAAGTAGGCCAGGGCCGGGGCGTACCACACGGCCATGACCAGGGGCACCGAGCTGACCAGGACCACCACGATGGCGAACAGCACCCCGGCCACGGCGATGCCGGTGCCGAGCAGGCCGCCGCCGGCGACAGCCTGGACCGAGCCGCCAAAGGTGGCGGCCCAGCCGATCAGGATGCCGATGGCGATGATCGCCAGCCAGCCGACCATGAACAGCACGCCGACGCGCAGCACCGGGGCGTGCTTGGGCGAGAAGGCCGAGAACATGTCGGCCACGTGGGCTTCCTCGCCCCGCTCGATGCGCCGCGCCGCCGCCATCAGGCCGGCCAGCAGCACCGGCACGAACCAGTGGGCGGCCAGTTCGCCAACCACGGGGAAGATCATCACGCCGACGACGATGACGAAGAACAGGGCGCCCATGGCCAACCACACGCCCGGCTGGGCGATGAACAGGGCCCAGCCTTCGCGCAGCCAGTCGATGGCGCGGCCGGCGGGCACGACCCGGGATTCGCCTTCGAAGGGCGGGGCGGACAGGGGGAAATCGGGGGCCGTCATGGCAGCGGTACTCGCAGAGGAAGGCGCGGGACGCGAAAGGCGAAGCGATAAAAGGAGGGGATGGGTGGCACGTCAACGGGCCGCGGCGCGACCGGCCAGGCCGCGCCGGCGGACGAGGGGCCGGATCAGAAGGTGCCGATCACCCACATCGGCGGGCGCACCCCGGAATCGAGGGCGTCGCGCCGGGCGAAGTTGCCGTCGCCCCGGTCGTCGATCAGGTAGTACGGGGGGCCGACCTTGGGCGTCACCTTGACCATGTAGAGGCGGCCCCGGATGCGGTATTCCTCCACCGTGTCCTCGTCCCGCTTCTTGATGGTCACCTCGGGCTCGATGGCGGCGTCGAAGGGCGCCATCTCCGGGGGCGGGGGCGGCACGTTGGGCAGGGGGGTGCGGCCGGCAGCGTTCTGGGCGAAGGCCGGGGCGGCGAAGACGAGGCCCAGGAGGGCGGCGGCGAGGGTGCGCTTCATGGCGGGCATCCTGGGGGAGCTTCCCCGAGTGGTTATCTGGTTATTGGTGAGACGGCCGGCAGCGGCGGAGGTTCGCAGCGGCCGGCGGCCGGCATCCCATTCCGCCTGCATCGCGGCAACGAGACCGAACGAGGCACGGGGCCGAAGCGTCATGTGTCATTTTACCAGCCCAGCCCGGGTTCCCCTAAACCGGCCTGCCCGGCGCCGTGGAACGGGGCGGAACGGGACGGGCCGCACCCCGCGCAGGGCGGCCGTTGGCTGGAAGCCACCGGCCCCGTCGCCCCCTCGGCACAGCCGGGCGATGGCGGCGCCGTGAAGAACTCCGGCCCAAGGGCCGGAGCATCGAAACCACAATACGGGGGTGCCTTCGGCGCCGTAGGGACGCTGCCTCGCTTGACCTCGGCCTGAAGGCCGAGGCTTGCGCGTTGGCCTGTGGTCACAGGTTAAGCAGCATCTCCCGCTCTTCGGGCAGGGGCTCGAAGCCCCGGGTCTCGTAGTGCTTGAAGATGGCATTGACCACCTGGTCCGGATCGTCGATCACCTGGATCAGGTTCATGTCCTCGGGGGAGATCATGCCCTCGCCCACCAGCCGGTCGCGGAACCAGCCCACCAGCCCGCCCCAGAAGCCGGTACCGACCAGCACCAGGGGAATCTTGCGCCCCTTGCCGGTCTGGATCAGGGTCAGGGCCTCCATCACTTCGTCCAGGGTGCCGAAACCGCCGGGCATCACCACGTAGGCGTTGGCGAAGCGCACGAACATGTACTTGCGGGCGAAGAAGTGGCGGAAGGTCTGGGAAATGTCCTGGTAGGCGTTGGACTTTTGTTCGTGGGGCAGCTGGATGTTGAGGCCCACCGAGGGGCTCCTGCCAGCGAAGGCGCCCTTGTTGGCGGCCTCCATGATGCCCGGCCCGCCACCGGAGATGACCGAGAAGCCGGCATCCGACAATTTGCGGGCGATGCTTTCGGTGAGGGCGTAATAGGGGGAGCCCGGCGGTACCCGGGCGCTGCCGAAGATCGACACGGCGGGGCGGATCGGCGCCAGCCGGTCAGTGGCTTCGACGAACTCTGACATAATGCCGAAAATCCGCCAGGATTCCCGCGCAGACAGGTTTTGCAGGGCGGCTTCGCGTTCGGCGAGGTCAGGCAGTTTGCTTCTTTCGCTCATTCTTCAGGTTCTCTTATGGCTTCCTTGCTGCTCGTCGACGGCTCGTCGTATCTCTACCGGGCCTTCCATGCCCTCCCCGACCTGCGCAATGCAGCCGGGGAGCCGACGGGCGCGCTGTACGGGGTGCTGTCCATGCTACGTCGGCTGGAAGCCGACCACAAGGCGAGCAGCGGCGAGGCAGCCGACTTCCGGGCCTGCATTTTCGATGCCAAGGGCAAGACCTTCCGCGACGACTGGTACCCGGATTACAAGGCCCACCGCCCCCCCATGCCCGAGGATCTGGCCGCCCAGATTCCCGCCATCCACGAAGCCATCGCCGCCGCCGGCTGGCCGATCCTGACCATCGACGGGGTCGAGGCCGACGACGTGATCGGCACCCTGGCCCGCCGGGCCGAGGCCGCCGGCATCGACGTGGTGGTGTCCACCGGCGACAAGGACCTGGCCCAGCTGGTCAGCCCCCGGGTCACCCTGGTCAACACCATGAGCAACGAGATCCTGGACGTGGCCGGTGTGGAAGCCAAGTTCGGCGTACCGCCGGCATTGATCGTCGATTACCTGGCCCTGATCGGCGATACGGTGGACAACGTGCCGGGCGTGACCAAGGTGGGCCCCAAGACCGCGGTGAAGTGGCTGACCCAGTACGGCAATCTGGACGGAGTGATCGCCCACGCCGGCGAGATCGGCGGAGTGGCCGGGCAGAACCTGCGCGACCACCTGGGCTTTCTCCCCCTGGGGCGCCGCCTGGTGACGGTGAAATGCGACGTGGCCGATCTGCCGGCGGTGGACAGCCTCGTTCCCCGCGCCCCCGACGTGGCCGCCCTGGCCGGGCTGTACGCCCACTATGGCTTCAAGACCTGGCTGAAGGAAGCCACCGGCAGCGAGGCGGGCGACACCGGCGGCACGGCCCGTGCCGCCGCCGAGGCGGTGGCCGCCCAGGACCCCACCGCCCTGGTGGCCGACGGCCGCCACCGCGACAGCTACGAGACGATCCTCGACGAGGCCGCATTCGACCGCTGGCTGGCGCGCATCGACGCCGCCGAGCTGGTCGCCCTGGACACCGAAACCACCAGCCTGGACCCGTTCGCGGCACGCATCGTCGGCATGTCCTTCGCCCTGGCCGCGGGCGAGGCCGCCTACCTGCCCCTGGCCCACTGCGGCCCGGGCGCCCCCGCCCAGCTCGACCGGGACGCCGCCCTGACCCGACTCAAGCCCTGGCTGGAATCCGCCGACCGCGCCAAGGTGCTGCAGAACGCCAAGTACGACCAGCACGTCTTCGCCAACCACGGCATCGCCCTGGCCGGAGTGGCCCACGACACCATGCTCGAGTCCTACGTGGTGGAGGCCGACAAGGGCCACGATCTGGAGCAGTTGGCCAAGCGCCACCTGGGTCTGGTGGGTATCGCCTACACCGACCTGTGCGGCAAGGGCGCCAAGCAGATCGGCTTCGACCAGGTGGCGGTGGACCAGGCCTCGGCTTACGCCGCCGAGGACACCGACTTCACCCTGCGGGTGCATGAACGGCTCTATCCGGCCATCGCCGCCGACGCGGGGCTGATGCGCATCTATCAGGATATCGAGCTGCCCTCCCGGGAGGTGCTGTTCGCCATGGAGCGCACCGGCATCCTCATCGACAGCGCCCGGCTCGACGCCCAGAGCCACGCCCTGGGCAAGCGCCTGCTGGAACTGGAGCAGGAAGCCCAGGTGCTGGCCGGCCAGCCCTTCAACCTCAATTCGCCCAAGCAGCTGGCCGAGATTCTGTTCGTCAAGCTCGAACTGCCGGTGAAGAAGAAGACCCCGGGCGGCACCCCCTCCACCGACGAGGAAGTGCTCTCGGAACTGGCCCTGGACTACCCCCTGCCCAAGCTGCTGCTCGAATACCGCAGCCTGGCCAAGCTCAAGGGCACCTACACCGACAAGTTGCCGAAGATGGTGAACCCGGTCACCGGGCGCATCCACACCCACTTCTCGCAGGCCACCGCGGTGACCGGGCGGCTGTCGTCGTCGGACCCCAACCTGCAGAACATCCCGGTGCGCACCCCGGAAGGGCGACGCATCCGCGAGGCCTTCGTCGCCCCGGCCGGCCATGTGCTGGTGTCCGCCGACTATTCCCAGATCGAGCTGCGCATCATGGCCCACCTGTCGGAAGACGCCGGCCTGCTGGCGGCCTTTGCCGCCGGCGAGGACGTGCACCGCGCCACCGCCGCCGAGATCTTCGGCATCACGCCCCTGGAAGTGACCAGCGAACAGCGCCGCTACGCCAAGACCATCAACTTCGGCCTGATCTACGGCATGAGCGCCCACGGCCTGGCCCGCTCCCTGGACATCGAGCGCAGCGCCGCCCAGACCTTCATCGACCGCTACTTCGCCCGCTATCCCGGCGTGGCCCGCTACATGGAGGAAACCCGGGCCCGGGCCCGGGACCAGGGCTACGTGGAGACCGTATTCGGCCGCCGCCTGCAACTGCCCGACATCCGCGCCAGCCAGGCCGGCCGCCGCCAGGGCGCCGAACGGGCGGCGATCAACGCGCCGATGCAGGGCACCGCCGCCGACCTGATCAAACTGGCCATGGTCGCCGTGCACCGCTGGCTCGCAGACGAGGGCCTGCAGAGCCGCCTGCTGCTACAGGTCCACGACGAACTGGTGCTGGAAGTGCCCGATGCCGAACTACCGCGCATCCGCGCCGAACTCCCCGGCCTGATGGCCAAGGTCGCCGACCTGCGCGTGCCCCTGGTGGTGGAAGTGGGGGCGGGGGCGAACTGGGAAGAAGCGCACTGAAAGGCGCACTGAGCCGCCCCACGCCGCCATGCTTTTCTGGACCCACCACCCCATCTACGACGCCCTGGGCGTCGGTGCCTACCTGAACGACCTGGAGGGCGAATACCGGGCCCTCTCGCCGGGACAGAGGGCCAGGCAACTCAAGCGCGTCGTCGAGCGGGAGTTGCTGCTCCGCCTGACCGGGCAAAAATGGCGCCAGACGAAGCGCCTGCCCGCCGGCACCCGGCGCATCCTGTGGGTGTATGACTGGACCACCTTGGGCGACAGCATCATGGACCTGTCCCAGCGCTTCGCCTTCCCCGACGAGATCGCCATAGACCTGTGCATCACCAAGGGGCCGGCCGAACTGTTCGACGGAGACAGCCGCTTCCGCCACATCTACCGGCGCATCGAGGACTGCCCACGGGACTACGACTTCATCCTGCTCCACTGCATCAGCACCACCTCGATCAAGCTCAAGCTGCGCCACTACCCGCGCCAGCCCTTCGCCACCCTGCTCGACCACCAGCAGGGCGAACGCTACGCCCGCATCGACTTCGCCGCCCTGCGCCTGGAACGCCTGCTGGGCCACCCCCGCCAGCCCCCCCTGCCGCCGCGCATTTCCCCGGCGGTGACGGACGGCATCGCCCCCCAGGCCGGACACATCGCCGTCGCCCTGGGCGGCCGGGACGGCCGGCGCCGCTGGCGGGACTGGCCCGGCTTGCTGGACGCCCTGGTCCGGGACTGGCCGCCGGCCTCCCCGGAACCCCGCTTCGTGCTGATCGGCAACGGCCCCAGCGCCCGGGACGATCTGGCCGCCATCTCCGCCGGGTTCGTGGAACGCCATTGCACGGTGCGCCTCGACCTGCCCGACTTGGCCGAAGCGGCCCGGGAAATCCAGCGCTGCGCTCTGTTCATCGGTGCCGACGGCGGCCTCATGCACATCGCCGCGGCCCTGGACAAACCGGGCGTCGCCCTGTTCGCCGAGATACGCCCGGAATGGCGCCTGCTGCCCGGCAACCCGCTCACCCCCCTCTACACCCCCGGCGCCATGGCCGACATTCCCCCAGCGGAAATCGCCGCCACTTTCATCGCCGCAGTCCAGCGCACTACCGCGCCCGCTCCCCAGCTCTCTCATACGCCATGAAGCTCGCCATCGTTCGCCAGCGCTACACCCCCTACGGCGGGGCCGAGCGCTTCGTCAGCCAGGCCCTGGACGCCCTGGCCGGCCAGGGCATCGCCCTGTCCCTGTACACCCGCCAGTGGCCCGGCGGCGAGAGCCTGTTCGCCCCGGTGATCTGCAATCCCTTCTACCTGGGCAGCCTGTGGCGCGACTGGAGCTTCGGCAAGGCGGTGTGCGCCGCCCTGGAACGGGACCGGCCCACCCTGGTGCAATCCCACGAGCGCATCCCCTGCTGCGACATCTTCCGCGCCGGCGACGGGGTGCACCGGGTCTGGCTCGACGAGCGGCGGCGCACCCAGTCCTGGCTGGGGCGGCTGTCGATCGCCCTCAACCCGGCCCACCACTTACGCCTCGCCGCGGAGCGGCGCCTGTTCGCCAGTCCCCGGCTGAAGGCGGTGATCTGCATCTCGGAGATGGTGCGCGAGGAGATTCTCGCCCACTTCTCCATCGCCCCGGACAAGCTCCACGTCATCTACAACGCCGTGGACACCGAACGCTTCTCCCCTGCCCTGACCGAGCACCGGGACGAGGTCCGCGCCCGCTACGGCATTCCCGGCGACGCCATGCTCTACCTGTCGGTCGGCTCGGGCTACGCCCGAAAGGGGGTGGGACCGGCCATCGAGGCCGTCGCCCGCCTGCCGGACAACGCCCACCTGCTGGTGGTGGGCAAGGACAAGCACGCCGCTCGCTACCAGGCGCAGGCCCGCACACTCGGCGCCGCCGGCCGGCGCATCCACTTCGCCGGCCCCCAGGTGGACGTGCGCCCCTTCTACGGCGCCGCCGACGCCTTCGTCCTGCCCACCCTCTACGACCCCCTGTCCAACGCCGTGCTAGAGGCCCTGGCCTGTGGCCTGCCGGTGCTGACCAGCACCAAGTGCGGCGCCGGGGAGATCGTCCGGGCCCACCAGGCCGGCTTCCTCTGCGACGCCCGGGACGTACCGGCCCTGGCCGCCAACATGGTCCGCCTGCTCGATCCGGAGGTGCGCCGGACCTGCGCCGAACGGGCCCGGGCGGCGGCCAAGACCCTGAGCGCCGAGGCCATGACCGGCCGGCTGCTCGACCTGTACCGGTCGCTGCTGCCGGCCGGGGCGGGGGACGCAAAGCCTTTATAATGGCGCGTTTTCCCCTGCCGCCCGGCCCGCCGGCGGCGCCTTGCCCGACGACATGACCCTCAAGATCCTGCACACCGAATCCTCCACCGGCTGGGGCGGCCAGGAACACCGCACCTTCAAGGAGCTGGTGTCCCTGCGCGAGCGCGGCCACACCCTGGAAGTGGCCTGCCGACCCGGCGCCCGCCTGGGTGACCGGGCCGAGGAGGCGGGCTTTACGGTGCACCGCATCGGCATTCGCGGTGGCGCCGACCTGAAGGCGGTGTGGAAGCTGCGCCGCCTGCTGCGCCGCGGCCGCTTCGACGTGGTCAACACCCACAGCGGCCACGACAGCCTGGTGGGCGGCCTGGCCGGCCGGCTGGCGGGCACGCCGCTGATCGTGCGCACCCGCCACCTGGCCCTGGCGGTGACCTCCCTGGCCACCTACAAGTGGCTGCCCCACAAGGTGGTGGCGGTGAGCGACTGGGTGCGCCGCTACCTGGTGTCGGTGGGGGTGCCGGAACAGGACGCGGTGACGGTCTATACCGGCATCGTCCCGCCGCCCCCGGTGGAGCGCTCCACCCTGCGCGACGAGCTGGGCCTGGCCGAGGACGACATCCTGATCGGCACCGTGGCCATCCTGCGCTTCGAGAAGGGCCACAAGGAACTGATCGACGCCGCCATCCCCCTGCTCGCCGAACGGCCCAAGGTGCACCTGGTGTTCGCCGGCGACGGCCCGATCTACGACCGGCTGGTGGCCTACATCGGCGAAAAGGGGCTGAGCGACCGGGTGCATCTGCTCGGCCTGCGCCGCGACATCCCCAACGTCCTGGCCGGCATCGACTTCTTCGCCCTGGCCACCTGGCAGGAAGCCTTGGGCACCTCCTACATCGAAGCCATGGCCGCCGGACGGGCGGTGATCGGCACGGCGGTGGACGGGGTGCCCGAAGTGATCCAGGACGGCGTCAACGGCCTGCTCGTGCCGGCCAAGGACGAGGCCGCCCTGACCCGCGCCCTCTACACCCTGGTGGACGACCCGGAACTGCGTCGCCGCTTCGGCGCCGCCGGCCTGGAAATCACCCGCACCCGCTTCAGCGTGGCCACCATGGCCGCCGAGATGGAAGCCTTCTACCTGCGCAGCCTGGCGGAAAGGCGCGGCCGATGAAACCCGCCCGCTCGGTCCCGGTGCTGATGTACCACCACGTTTCCCCCTCGCCGGGGCTGGTGACCATCACGCCGGAGCACTTCGCCGACCAAATGCGCGGCCTGGCCGCCGCCGGCTACCGGACCCTGTCCGCCGCCGAGTTCTCCGCCTACCTGGCCGGCGCCCCGGTGCCCGACAAGTCGGTGCTACTGACCTTCGACGACGGTTACCTGGACAACTGGGTCTACGCCCATCCGGTGCTCGAGGAACTGGGGCAAAAGGCGGTGATGTTCGTCGTCACCGACTGGATCAAGGACGGTCCGGTGCGTTCCCACGCCGGCGCGGCCGCTGGCGACGCCCTGCCCGCCACCCCCGAGCACAACGCCTGCAAGGCGGCCATCGCCGCCGGCCGCGCCGACGAGGTGATCGTGCGCTGGAGCGAGATCGAGGCCATGCGCGCCGCCGGCACCTTCGAGTTCCACAGCCACACTCATAGCCACACTCGCTGGGACAAGACCTGCCCCGACGCCGCCGCCAAGCGCGCCGGCCTGGCCGACGACCTGGCCGGCGCCCGGGCCACCCTGGCCGAGCGATTGGGCGCCGTCAGCGACCACCTGTGCTGGCCCCAGGGCTATTTCGACGACGACTACCTGGCAGTAGCCAATGCCGCCGGATTCCGCCACCTGTACACCGTGCGCCCCGGCCCCAACCGCCCCGGCGACGACCCGGGCCACATCCACCGGGTGGTGGTCAAGGACAAGCCCGCCGCCTGGCTGAACAGCCGGCTGTGGCTGTACCGCAAGCCGCGCCTGGCCGCCTGGTATTCCCGGGGCCGCTGAGCCCGCCCACCCCCATGCCTAACCCCTCCCACCGCGTTACCCGCGCCCCGGCCCTGCCGCCGGGCCAAGGAGGCCGCTGATGTGCGGCATCGCCGGCTTCGTCGGCACCCGGCCGATCGCCCCCGCCGCCCGGCGCGCCATGCTGGCCGCCCTGGCCACCCGGGGGCCGGATGCCGCCCATGAAGCGGCATGGCGCGACGGCGCGCCGGTGAGCCCGGAGCAGCCCGCCGACGCCGCCCTGCTCCACGCCCGCCTGGCGATCCGCGACCCGCGCCCGGTGGCCGACCAGCCCATGGTCAGCGACGACGGTGACGTCTGGCTCTGCTACAACGGCGAGGTCTACGGCTGGGAGTCGGAAGCAGCGGAACTCAAGGCCCAGGGCGCCGTGTTCCGCACCACCTCGGACACCGAGTTCATCCTGCACGCCTACCGGGCCTTCGGCTTTCCCGCCCTGCTCGACCACCTGCGTGGCATGTTCGCCCTGGCCATCTATGACCGCCGTGCCGGTCGCCTCGGCCACCTCTACCTGGCCCGGGACCGGATGGGCCTCAAGCCCCTGGTCTACGGCCTGCGCCCGGACGGACTGGCCTTCGGCTCCACGGTGCGGGCGGTGCTGCCCTGGCTACCCCCGGAGGCCCGGGAGTTCAGCCCCGAGGCCATCGACGCCTACCTGGCCCACCGCTACGTGCCGGCGCCCCACACCATCTTCGCCAACCTGCAGCGCCTGGAAAACGGCCACTACCTGAGCTACGACCTGGCCACCGGCCGGGCCGACAAGGTACGCTACTGGTCCCTGCCCTCCGCCCAGCCCAGCGCCGCCCCGGAGGCCGCCGACGAGGCCCTGGACGAGCTGCGCCGGGCGGTGGACCTGCGCACCGTGGCCGACCGCCCCCTGGGCGTATTCCTCTCGGGCGGCATCGACTCCAGCGCCATCGCCAGCATCCTCGCCACCGGCGGCCACGCCGACCTGGGCACCTACACCGCCGCCTTCCCCGGCTCGTCCTTCGACGAAAGCCGCGACGCCGGCGAGATCGCCGCCGCCCTGGGGCTGAAGAACCTGGCCATCCCGGTGCCCACCCGGCTGGACGACCACTTCGCCCGCATCGTCGCCGACCTGGACGAACCCTTCGCCGACCCCTCCAGCTTCCCCACCTGGTTCCTCGCCCGGGAGACGGTCAAGCACGTCACCGTGGTCCTGGGCGGTGACGGGGGCGACGAAATCTTCGCCGGCTACAAGCGCCACGCCAAGCACATGCGCACCCATTGGCGCGCCGGCCTGCGCCTGCCGCTGCCTCCGGCCGCATCCCTCACCGGCAAAAGCTGGGGCAAGTTGAGCGACGAGGCCCGGTTGCCCTGGGCCACGGCCTACACCCTGCGCTTTTCCGGCTTCACCCCGGCCCAGCGGCGCCATCTCGAAACCCGCTCCCCGGCCCGGGAGGTGTGGTGGCGACCCGCCGACAGCGCCCCCGCCGCACCGCTCGAACAGCTGCTCGCCCTTGACTTCGCCAACACACTGCCCGAGTACATCCTGCGCAAGGCCGACCTGTGCACCATGGCCCACGGCCTGGAGATGCGGGCGCCCCTGCTCGACCACCGCTGGCTGGAAAAGCTGGCCGGCGTCGCCGCCGCCGAGCGCTTCACCCGGCCGGCCAAGAGCTTGCTCGCCCGGGTGATGGCCCCCCTGGCGCCGCTGCGCCTGTTCGAGCGCAAGAAGCGGGGCTTCAACCCGCCCCTGACCGACTGGTTGCAGGACGACCTGCGCGCCCGCCTCGAGGGCCTGGGCGAGCGCTTGGCCGCCCACACCGGCGGGCAGCTGCGTGCCGACGCGGTCCAGTCCCTGGCCCGGGCCTACTACGGCGGCGCCCGCCACCTCGCCGAGCAGCTGTTGCAGCTGTACATCCTGGACGAGAGCCTGAGCCAGCTCGACGCCCTGCGGAAGGCCGTCTGATGACCCTCATCAACTCCCGCAATTCCCGGGTCCCCGGCCGCCTGCTCGTCGCCCTGTTGCTGCTGTGGCGCCTCCCCGCCCTGCTGTGGCCGCGCCGCCGCCCCGCCACGGTTCGCCGGGTACTGGTGCTGCACCATCTGCTGCTCGGCGACACCGTGATGCTGGCGGGCCTGCTGGCCAAGCTGCGCCAGCGCTACCCGGACGCGGTCATCGACCTGGCCACCCCGGCCGCCACCGTGCCCCTGTTCACCGGCCGCCCCTATGACGTGCACGCCCACCCCTTCAACCCGCGGGCCGTGGCCACCCTGTGGGCGCTCCTCCGCCTCCCGCGCCCGGACCTGGCGGTGATTCCCGCCGAGAACCGCTACTCCCTCCTGGCCCGGGCCCTGGGGGCCCGCTGGGTGGTGGCCTTCGAAGGCGACAGCCCGGCCTGGAAGAACTGGCTGGTGGACGACCTGCGCCCCTACCCGGCTGAGCCCACCGCCTGGCCGGACATGGCCGCCTCACTGGTCGACGGCCCGCCCCCGCCGCCGTTCCGCGCCGCCGACTGGCCGGCCCCGCCGTGCCGCCCCTTCGACCTGCCCCAGGCCTCCTACTGCGTCCTGCACGTTGGCGCCAGTTCGCCCCTGCGCCACTGGACACCGGCCAACTGGCTGGCCGTGGCCGACTGGCTGCACGGCCAGGGCTACCAGGTGGCCTGGAGCGGCGGCAAGGGCGAGGAGGAACTGGTGCGCCAGTGCGACCCGGAGGGCCGCTACCCGTCCTACGCCGGCCAGCTCGACCTGGCCCAACTGTGGCACCTGCTGGCCCATGCCGCCCTGCTGGTCTCCCCCGACACCGGCGTTGCCCACCTGGGCAAGGCCGCCGGCGCCCCCTGCGTCACCCTGTTCGGCCCCGGCTCGGCCCTGATCTACGGCCCTGGCCAGTTCTGGGCCGACCACCCCTACCGGGCGGTGACCATCGACCCCTTCCCCTGCCGGGACGGCCGGATGCTCTTCGAGCGCACCTTCGTCCCCTGGGTGCGCCACTGCGCCCGCCCCCCGTCCCAATGCGCCTCGCCGCGCTGCATGCTGGCCCTGACCGTGGACATGGTGCAGACGGCCTGCCGGGACGTTCTCGCCATTGCACGCTAGCCCCACCATGTCTTTGCACCCTGCCCCGTCCTTCAGCCCGGCGGACCGGCTTCTGATCGGGCTCGCCTGCGCCCTGACCTTCGTCTGGTCCCTGCCCGACCTGATCGCCCTGCGCATCGGCCTGGCCCTCCTGCTGCTGGGCACGGCCGCCTGGCGAGCCATCACCACCCGATCCAGTGCACAAACCACAGCCACTGCGTCCCCCGGCCAGCATCGTAGTGCCACCATCCTCTACGGCATCCTGACCCTGTGGGTCCTGCTCCAGGCCGGGGTATGGGGGCTCAACCCGGCAGGGGACTTCAAGGAAATCTGGGGGCAATGGATTCGCAGCGGACTGGTCGGCCTGGCCGGCGTCCTGCTCGCCACGACGGTCCTGCGCAGTCCCCGGCCCCAGGCCGGTGCCCGGCTGGCCTGCGCTCTGCTGGCAACCCTGGCGGCCCTGGTCGCGCTGCATGACGGGGATACCGTCTGGCGTTGGCTACAGTTGGGATACTTCCCTTTCCAGCAAATCCGGATCGTGGAAAACCGGACGGTGCTGAGCTACGTCGCCAACCTGGTGCTGGCCTTCCTCTGTGCCGAAACGGTAGCGCGCCTGCTCCATCGCCGCGCCTACCTGCCGATACCCTCTGCCGGCCTGGCCACCCTGTTCGCCCTCAGCCTGTTCTGCACCTATGCCCTCGGTACCCGCAACGGCACCCTGGGCATTCTCGGCCTGCTGGCCTCCTCCACCTTCGTCGTCTGGTTCGCCAAGCGCAAGGCGGTCAGCGTGGGTCTGCAAGCCGGAACGCTGGCCGTTGTGCTGGCTGGCATCGCCGCTTTCGGCTGGGCCACCTTCAAATCCGATCCCCGCTGGCAGGCCTTCCAGGCAACCGTCGTGGTCGCCTGGGACACGGAGCATCAAGCGGCTTGGAAGGACCCGGAACTGCCCTACCCCCCCCTGCCGGACGGTACGCCGGCTGAAGGCTCAGCCTACCTGCGCCTGGCCTGGGGAAAGGAGGCCATCCAGGCCATCGCCGCCTACCCCCTGGGTGTCGGCTTTGGCCGCTCGGCCTTCGGCCAGGCGATGCGCCAGGTCTACCCGGACTACCGCTCGACCGAGCATTCCCATAGCGGCATTTTGGATTTCACCCTGGGCGTCGGCCTGCCCGGCCTGGCCCTGTGGCTGGCCTTCCTGGGCACCCTCGGCGTGCATGGCTGGCGCGCCTTTTTCGTCCGCGAAAATCCCGCCGGCCTGCTGTTGCTGTTCCTGGTCACCGGCTATTTCAGCCGCAGCTTGGTGGACAGCAACATCCGGGATCACATGCTGGAACAGTTCATGTTCCTGGCCGGGGTGCTGACGGTGCTGGCCCGGGAAGACCTGCACCGCAGCGACGCTCACGACGCGGGCTGATCCACGTCGGTGTTTTCGCCCAGGCGTTCCACCGGAACGCCGGCCAGGGGGCAGAAATCCTGGAGCGGCAATGCCGCCGGCTGGCCGGTGGCATTACGCACCGCCAGTTCGATGCAATCGCCGCGCAGGCATTGCTCCATAGGGCAGACCGACGTACCCAGGGCGGACAGGCGGATTTTGCGTACGCCGGGCTGGGTCGGCAGCACCGCGTCGTCCGGGTTGCTCTGACCGAAGAACACCGTGGCGGGCATGCCCATGGCCAGGGCGATGTGCAGCAGCCCGGTATCGGTGCCGAAATAATGGGCACTGGCGGCAAACCGCTCGATCAGGGCATCCAGGGTGTCAAAAAGAAACACCTCGGCACCGCTGGTGTCGGCGCCCTGGAGCAGCGCCAGTTCCGCCTCGTTGCGCACCGTCACCAGAATCCTGCGGCCGGGATATTCCCGGGCCGCCAGGGCCAGCACCTGGCGTAGCGCCGCTGGGGTGAAGCAGCGGCGCTCTTCCTCGGACACCGGGCACACCACCACGCAGTCGGGCTCCCGCGCCGCGCGCTTTGCCGCCAAGGGCGGAAACGCCAGCTGCCGGGGGAATTCCAGCCCGGGGTCGAGCATTTTCAGGGCCAGATAGGCCGGGTAGTAGTGCTGCTTGTCGCTGCCCGAGCCGGCGATGTACTCCATGCCCGATACCTGGATCAGGGGATTCGAGGAAATCTTCCGCTGCGCCGGGACCAAGCGGCACAGTTGCTCGGTCTTGGGGCCGTAGCCCTTGAGCAGCACCAGGGCATCGAAACGGCGGGCCAGCAGGCGCAGTCCCAGGCAATACAGGTAGGCCTGGGCCGAACTGCGGTAGCGGACCACCCGGACGTTCGGCGCGGTGGGATACAGCAGGGTGTAGGGATCCCGGGCCAGGAGCACGATCCGAGTATCGGGGTTGCGCTGGGCGAATTCCTGCAAGCTGGCGAAGGCGAATACCGATTCGCCCAGCTTGTCCCGCACCATCACGAACAGTCTTTTCACGATCGGGGCCATCGTCGGAGATTGCAATGTGCGACCTGGGCGCTCAATTCATGTCCGCAACCAGCTGGTTGCGGTAGAGGGCGGCATAGGCACCTTCCCGTTCCAGCAACTCGGCATGGCTGCCCTGCTCGACGATGCGGCCCCGGTTGAGCACTACGATCTGGTCAGCCCGTTCGATGGTGGACAGGCGGTGGGCGATCACCAGGGTGGTGCGGCCTTCCATCAGGGTATCCAGGGCGGCCTGGACGGCGCGCTCGGATTCGTTGTCGAGGGCCGAGGTGGCCTCGTCCAGGATCAGGATCGGGGCGTTCTTGAGCAGGGCCCGGGCGATCGCCAGGCGCTGGCGCTGGCCGCCGGACAGGCGCACGCCGTTCTCGCCGATCAGGGTGTCGAAACCGTCGGGCAGGGCCTCGATGAATTCCAGGGCATGGGCGGCCCGGGCGGCGGCGCGGATGTCCTCCGGCGAGGCGCCGCGCAGGGTGCCGTAGGCGATGTTGGCGGCGATGGTGTCGTTGAACAGCAGCACTTCCTGGCTGACGTAGGCGATGTGCCGGCGCAGCCCGGTCAGCGAATAGTTCTGCAGGTCCAGGCCGTCGAGCAGGATCTGGCCCGAGGTCGGGGCGAAGAAGCGCGGCAGCAGGGTGGCCAGGGTCGACTTGCCGCCGCCTGACTGGCCCACCAGGGCCACAGTCTGGCCCCGCTCCACCGCCAGGGTCACGTCCTGGAGAGCATCCCGTTCGGCGCCGGGATAGCGGAAGGTGACGTGGCGGAAATCGATGCGTCCGTCCACCGCGGCCGGCGCCGCCGTGCCCTCGTCCTGCTCCTCGGCCTCGTCGAGCAGGGCGAAGACGCTTTCGGCGGCAGCCAGGCCGCGTTGCAGGGGGGCGTTAACGTCGGCCAGGTGCTTGAGCGGCGCCAGCAGCATCAGCATGGCGGTGATGAAGGAGACGAAACTGCCCACCGTGGTGTGGCCGCTGTCCGACTGCTTGAGGGCAACGAACACCACCACCGACACGGCGATGGCGGCGAACAGCTGGGTGATCGGCGTGGTGGCCGCGGCGGCCACGTTGGCGCGCATGTTGTAGCGGCGCAGGGCCTGGTTGGCGGCGGTGAAGCGCTCCAGCTCCTGGGGTTCGCCGCCGAAGATCTTGATCACCCGGTTGCACAGGGCGCTTTCCTGGAGGATCTGGATCATGTGCGCCATGCCGCGCTGGGAGTCGCGGCCGGCGCGGCGCAGACGCCCGGAGAAGGCCTTGACCACCACCGCCACGGTGGGGATCAGGATGAAGCACACCAGGGTCAGCTCCCAGTTCAGCCAGAACAGCCAGATCAGCAGCCCGATGACGGTCATGGAATCCTTGACGATGGTCACCACCGCGTCGGTGGCCGCCGCCGCCACCCCAGACACGTCGTAGGCGATCTTGGTCATCGGCACGCTGGACGAGTTCTGCTGGAAGTAGCCCACCGGCAGGCGTACCAGCTTGGCGTACATCGCCTGGCGGATGTCGGTCACCACCTTCTGGGACACCCAGGCGAAACCGTAGGACGACAGATAGTTGAAGATGCCGCGCAGGATGAACACGCCGACGATGCCGGCGGGAATCCACAGGGGATTGGCGAACGCCTCGGCCTTGTCCTTGGACGCAGCGGCAAAGCCCTGGTCGAGCATGGGCTTGAGCAGAGCCGGGAAGAGAGGCTCGGTGGCCGCGGTGATGGCCGTCGCCAGCAGGGCCAGGGCGATCGCCCGCCAGTAGGGGCGGACGTAGCCCAGCAGGCGGAAATAGACGTCGCGGCTGGCGCTGAAGGAAGGCTTGGAGTCGGAGGAATTGGCCATGGGCAAGAAGCGGCGGATGGTCGTGATCGGCAGGTTATGAGGTAAGCGGTAGACGTCGGGACTTAGGCGCTAGCGCCAGCTTCCCTCGGCTTCGGCAAGCAGGGCGTCCAGGGCGGCGAAAACGTTTTCCGGGGTCAGGGACACCAGGCAGTCGCTCACCTTGCCGCCGCCGCAGCCGTCGATGCCACAGGGCCGGCAGGGGTGGCTGGTGCTGGCCACCACCCGGTGGGGCACGGCGCGGCCGGCGCCGCTGATCGGCCAGGGGCCCCATTCCTTGTCGCCGGAGGGGCCGAACAGGGCCACCGCCGGGGTGCCCATGGCGGCGGCGATGTGCATCGGCGCCGAATCGACACCGACGAAGGCCCGGGCCTGGGCGGTCAGGGCGGCCAGCTCCTTGAGGGAAAGCTGGCCCGACAGGTCGAGCACCCGCCCCGGCGCGTCGGCGAGGCCCGCCGGCAAGCCGGCGCGGATGGCCTGGACCAGCCCCTGTTCGGCGGGGGACGGGGCACCGGTGAACACCACGTGGGTGCCCCGGGCCAGCAGCCGGGCGGCCAGATCGATCCAGCCGTCCAGGGTCCAGCCCTTGAACATCCAGCGCGACGCCGGGTGGATCTGCACGAAGTTCCCCGGCGCCAGGCCGGCTTCGGCCAGCAACCCGGCCACCCGGGCGTCCGCCGCGGCGCCGGGCACCAGCACCACGCCCCGTTCCGCCGGCACCGGATAGACGCCGATACGGCGCAGGAAATCCAGGTTGCGCTCGACGGTGTGGCGCAGGGCGTTGCTCGGCGCCTCGACGAAATGGCTGAAGCTGCGCTTCCAACTGCCGCCCCGGCCCTTGACCCTGGGCGCCACCCCGTAGCGGGCGCCGCACAGGCGGGTGATCCAGGCGCCGCGGCGGTGTTCGGTGAGGTGCAGCACCAGGTCGTAGCGCCGCCCGCGCAGGGTGCGCAGCAGGCCCCATTCGGCGCCCAGTTGGCCCAGGGGGCCGAGCTTCTTCCAGGCGCGGTCGATGGTGTGCAGTTGGGCGATGGCCGGGTGGCCGGCGAGCATCTCCCGGGTGTCGGCGTAGACCAGGGCGTCGATCTCGGCGTAGGGCGCGGCGGCCTTGAGCACCGAGAAGACCGGGGACGAGAGCAGCACGTCGCCATGGTGGCGCAGCTTGATCACCAGCACCCGCCGCACCTCGTGCAGAGGCACCGGGTCGGGGACCCGGGCGGTGAAGGACAAGGGGGTGGCGGAGGTGACGGGAGACGCGCTCATGGCCGCGCATTCTACCGTGCCACGCCCCGGAACACCGGGGAAAAGACCGGAAACGGGGCGGAGAACGGCGGGAAACGCCATAAAAGTAGGCCCCGGCGCCAACCCCGGCATGGTTGCGGCGAGAGCAGCCCCGGGCCGGCGTTGGCGGTCAGCGGTTCAAGGCCAGCAGTCGGGGCGGCGCTCCTGCCACCAGGGGCCATTCCACCAGGGTCACGGCGGCGAAATCCACCTGGAGGCGGAACCAGTCGGCGGGGGCGATGCCCAGTACGGCCCCCACCAGGGCGCGGACCACGCCGCCGTGGGTGACCACCACCCGGTCGGCGGCCGCTCCCTGGGCGGCGTCGTGGTCCCGGGCCTCGGCGGCCAGGTCGTCGAGCCATTCCAGCACCCGGCCCTGGAGCATGCGCGCCGATTCCCCGGCGGGCGGGGCGAAATCGCTGATGTCCTCGGCCCAGGCGGTCAGGGGTTCTGCACCGATGTCCTCCCAGGTGCGCCCTTCCCAGGTGCCGAAGGCCATCTCCATCAGGCGTTGGTCCACCACCGGCTCCGGATGCAGCTCCCGGGCCAGGGCCAGGCAGCGCGTGAGGGGGCTGGAATAGACCGGCACGGGCAACGCCGCCACCGGCAGCAGGGGCCGCAGCCGCGCGGCAGCATCGGCCGGCGAGGCGGCCAGGGGCACGTCGCTCTGGCCGTAGCAAATGCCCGGCGGAGCGGCCACCGCCGGGTGGCGGATCAGGTGGAGGCGCAAAGGGGCCGGAACTGCGGTCATGGGTGCTGCCTACGATTCATCGAATTTCGTCATGAATGATGCCGGCCGGCGGGTCAATCGCCAAATCCGGCGCGGACCTTTGTCTTTTTGGCGCTAAAAGCACATGCGTTTCATGCATGAATCATGCTCCAGGCCGGTGCGGCACCGTCGCCGGGCGCGCACCGCCTCCGTCAGACGGCCGGCCAACGGGCCAGCAGCCCCAGGTAGAAGGCCAGTTCGCTCACCTGCTGAACCGCCCCCAGGCAGTCGCCGGTATAGCCCCCCAGGTTGCGCCGCATCAGCCGCACCAGCCAGGCGGTGGCGAGCAGGGCCAGGGCCAGGGCCGACAGCAGGGGCAGCGGCGGGGCCAGCAGACACCACTGCCCCAGGCCCACGGCGGCGAACAGGCCGGCTACCGCAAGGGCGGCGGGGGGCATGCGGGCGGCCACGGGCCGGGCCTTGCTCGCGCCATTACCGCCGGCCGCGCCATCGCCGCGCACGTAGTCGAGCAGCGCCATCAGGGCGCCGCTGCAAAAGCGCGACAAGGCGTGGCCGGCCACCAGGGCCGCCGGCACCCAGGCGGCGGGCAGCAGCGACAGCAGGGTGGCCTTGCCGGCCAGGGCCAGGGTCAGGGCGGTAACGCCGTAGCTGCCAACCCGGGAGTCCTTCATGATTTCCAGGATGCGCTCCCGGGTCCAGCCGCCGCCGAAGCCATCGGCCATGTCCGACAGGCCGTCCTCGTGGAAGGCGCCGGTGGCGTAGAGGGTCGCCGCCATCGACAACAGCACCGCCACCGGCTGGGGCCACACCAGGGCGGCCAGCCAGAACACGGCGGCGCCGATGCCGCCCACCACCAGCCCCACGGCGGGAAAGTAGCGGGGCGCGGCGTCGAGCAGCTCCGCCGAATGCCCCACCCAGGCCGGCACCGGCAGACGGGTGAAGAAGCGCACGGCGGCGAAGAAGCAGGCGAGTTCGCGGACCAGCAGGCGCATAAAGGATGGGCGTGCGAAATAGGTGACGATTAGGTGACGAGCCGACGGGGGATTTCACGCGGCCGGCGGGCGGGCAATCCCCATTGCTCGATTACTCGGTATCGCCGTCCGGCGCACCGTCCTTGTCGCTGACGCCGGCGGACTCGAAGCTCGCCATGTCGTTGAGGAAGGCCACGGCGGCCCGCACCATCGGCCAGGCCAGGGCGGCGCCGGTGCCTTCGCCCAGGCGCAGGCCCAGGTCGATCAGGGGACGGGCGTTGAGGGCCGCCAGCTGGGCGGCGTGGCCCGGTTCGGCGGAACAGTGGCAGAACACGCAGTAGTCGCGCAGGGCCGGTTGCAGGCGGATCGCCGCCAGGGCGGCGCTGCCGACGATGAAGCCGTCCACCAGCACCACCATGCGCTTGGCGGCGGCGGCCAGCATGGCGCCGGCCATCTGCACCACCTCGAAACCGCCGAAGGCGGCCAGCACGTCCAGGGGATCGTCGCCGCCGCCGGACTGGCGGTAGCGCTCCAGGGCGGTGGCGAGCAGGGCCTGCTTGCGCGCCAGGCCGGCGTCGTCCAGGCCGGTGCCGCGGCCGACACAATCCGCCAGGGGCGCGCCGGTCAGGCAGTGGGTGATCAGGGAGGCGCTGGCGGTGTTGCCGATGCCCATCTCGCCAAAGCCGACCACGTTGCAGCCCTTGGCCGCCAGGTCGGCCACCAGGGCGGCACCGGCGCCCAGGGCCTCGTCGCGCTGGGCCGGGGTCATGGCCGGGCCTTCCAGGTAATTGGCGGTGCCCGGGGCGATCTTGGCCGAGACGAAGGCCACGCCGTTGCCGCCCCGCTCGCCGCCGAAGTCGTGGGCTACACCGGCATCCACCACGGTCAGCCCCAGGCCGTTGGCCTTGGCGAAGACATTGATGGCGGCACCGCCGGCGAGGAAATTCTCCACCATCTGCCAGGTCACGTCCTGGGGATAGGCCGACACGCCGGCCTTGGCCGCGCCATGGTCGCCGGCGAACACCGCCACGTGGGGCGCGCCCAGGGAGGGGGTCAGGGTCTGCTGGATCAGGCCGATCTGCAAGGCCAGCTCCTCCAGCTGGCCGAGGGCGCCGAGGGGCTTGGTCTTGCGGTCGATCTTGGCGCGCAGGGCGGGAACCAGAATGCGGTCGGGGGCGTGGACGGTGGGCAGCATGGGGAACTCGAAACGGAGGAATGGTGGATGCGGCAAAGGGCGGGATTCTACTCCCCCACCCCCATGCTACCCTGACGCCCCATGAGCCTTTCCGCCCCCCCTTCTCCCCCCTTTCCCCCCCCGGCCCCTCCCGTTTCCGCGACCGCCGGCCTGCACGAGCTGGTGGTGGGCGGCGCCCGCTCCGGCAAGAGCGCCTACGCCGAAGGCCAGGCGCTGGCCTGGCAGGGCCAGGCTCCCGGCCGCCGGGTGGTGGTGGTGGCCACCGCCGAGGCCCGGGACGACGAGATGCGGGCGCGCATCGCCCGCCACCGGGCCGTCCGCCCGGCGGACTGGCAGGTGGTGGAGGAACCCCTGGAGCTGGCCGGGGCCCTGGCCCGCCACGCCGCCCCGGACGTCTGCCTGGTGGTCGATTGCCTCACCCTGTGGCTGACCAACCTGTTGTTCACCGGCCGGGCCGCCGCCCAGGCCGAGGCCGGCGAGGCGGTGGACTGCCCCCTCTTCCGCGGCCAGATGGACGCCCTGCTGGCGGCGCTGCCGACCCTGCCCGGGCGCATCCTGCTGGTATCCAACGAAGTGGGCTGGGGCATCGTGCCGATGGGTGCCTCCACCCGGCTGTTCACCGACGAGCAGGGCCGCCTCAACCAGTGGGTCGCCCAGGCCTGCGACGCGGCCACCCTGGTGGCCGCGGGCTGCCCCGTGGCGCTGAAACGCCCGGTCTGAGCCGGCCGGCGCATAGTCGATACGCTGCCGCCCTCCGGCCGCGCCTCACGCTTGGTAGGAAAAAGCGCACAAAAAACACACCAAAACCCACAGCAACGGTATGGGTTCATGCCGGCGGCACGGACTACAATGGCCCGGCAGTGTCCTTTCACCGTGAGCCACAGGAGTTTTGCCGCATGGAAGCCGACAACAACAAGAAAACCCCCTCTCCCCGTTCCCGCAAGCCCGTCGGCGCCGAGGCCCCGCGCCGCGCCAGCGCCGGCGACACCGCCCCGGCCCTGACGCCCCAAGCCATCGAGCGTTTCGAAGTGGGCCAGGCCATCGCCGCCGCCGAGAACGCCAAGGTCACCGCCGTCAGCGACATCCTCAAGGCCGCCGCCCGCCAGACCGACGGCAAGGTGTCCCAGACCCTGGAAGCCATCCTGGCCGGCGCCTCCCCCGACGACATCGAGGCCCTGCGCGCCACCCTGCTGTCGGCCAGCACCCAGCAGCCGACGGCCTCGCCGGACGACGAGCTGTCGGAACACTGGCGCCTGGGCGGCTACCCCTACAAGAACCTGATGTCGCGCAAGAACTACGAGCGGCAGAAGTACCGCCTGCAGGTGGAGCTGCTCAAGCTCCAGGCCTGGGTCAAGGAGACCGGCCAGCGGGTGGTGATCCTGTTCGAAGGCCGCGACGCCGCGGGCAAGGGCGGCACCATCAAGCGCTTCATGGAGCACCTCAACCCCCGGGGCGCCCGGGTGGTGGCCCTGGAGAAGCCCTCCGAGGTGGAAAAGGGCCAGTGGTACTTCCAGCGCTACATCCAGCACCTGCCCACCGCCGGCGAGATCGTCCTGTTCGACCGTTCCTGGTACAACCGGGCCGGGGTCGAGAAGGTGATGAGCTTCTGCGACGGCGACGAGTACAACGAATTCATGCGCCAGTGCCCGGAATTCGAGCGCAACCTGGCGCGCAGCGGCATCCACGTCATCAAGTTCTGGTTCTCGGTGAGCCGGGCCGAGCAGCGCCGCCGCTTCAAGGAACGGGAGAACCATCCGCTCAAGCAGTGGAAGCTATCCCCCATCGACCTGGCCTCCCTCGACAAGTGGGACGACTACACCAAGGCCAAGGAAGCGATGTTCTTCTACACCGACACCGCCGATTCACCCTGGACGGTGGTCAAGTCGGACTGCAAGAAGCGGGCGCGCCTCAACGCCCTGCGCTACGTGCTGCACAAGCTGCCCTACGCCAAGAAGGACCTGGAGCGCATCGGCCCCCTGGACCCGCTCATCGTCGGCCGCGCCAACGTGGTCTACGAGACCGGCGAAAAGGACGACGCTCCCCTGCTCTAACCCGGCCCGCCGGGGCGGCGCCAAGCCGTCCCGGCGGCCCGCAGCGAAAGGAGGCCCCATGGCCAAGCTCTGTCTGGGCGGTTTTCCCCCCGACGCCAGCCCCGACGACATCCGCGCCGGGTTGGAACGCTACGGCGAAGTCGTCGCCGTGACCCTGATCACCGAAGGCAACCCGGACAAGCCCCTGGCGATGGTCGAGTTCGCCATGGACCCGATCAGCCTGCACGACTTGGCGGTGCGCCTGGACGGCCTGTGGCACGACGGCCAGTTCCTGCGCGTGTTCACCATGCTGCGCGACTGAGCGCGGCACCCACCGCATTGCTCACGGCGCAGCCCGCATCCGGCGGGCCGCCCGTCGCCTCACACCATCACCCCCCGGCCAGAGCCCGCTCCGGCAGGCAGTCAGCCAGCAGCGTCAGGTCCAGGTTTTCGGCGATGCTAGTCGCCAACCGGTCCAGGTCGGCTTCGCGCCGGGCGGCCAAATCCACCGTCTGAAAGCCGCTCTTCCCCCCGTCCCGGCCACTGCCTTGGGCCGCCCAGGCGAGCAGGGCGGCCAGGGCCTGGGGATCGTCGAACAGGCCGTGGCAGTAGGTACCGAGCACCTGGCCGTCCTCGGAGATGGCCCCGTCCGGCCGGGGCAGTACCATGCCCGGCGCCAACAGCCACACCGCCGGCCGGCCGCAGCCCGGCCCCCGGGTGACGCCCATGTGGATCTCGTAACCCTGCACCGCCGCCCCGTCGGGCACCCCGTGCAGGCCCTTGAGGGCCAGCCGGCCGGCCACATTGCGCAGCTGCTTTTCCGCTTCCAGGGTGGTTTCCACCTCCAGCACCCCCAGGCCGGAACGGCTGCCCGGCGCCCCTTCCAGTCCCTGGGGGTCGTGCAGCCATTCGCCCAGCATCTGGTAGCCGCCGCACAGGCCGATCACCTTGCCGCCGTAGCGCAGGTGGCGCTTCAGGTAAGGAATCCAGCCCTGCTCCTCCAGCCAGGCCAGGTCGGCCTGGACCGCCTTGGAGCCGGGCAGCACCACCAGGTCCGCCGGGGGCGGGGTCTGGCCCGGGCCGATCCAGCGGAAATCCACCTCCGGATGCAGGCGCAGGGGGTCCAGGTCGTTGTGATTGGACACCCGGGGATAGGCCGGGGCGATCACCGTCAGCTTGGGCGCCACCTTGGCCACGGTGGCGGTGCCCAGGGCGTCCTCGGCGTCGAGGAACAGGCCGTGCAGGTAGGGCAGCACCCCCAGTACCGGCTTGCCGGTGCGCTCTTCCAGCCAGCGCAGGCCGGGTTCGAGCAGCGAGATGTCGCCGCGGAAGCGGTTGATGACGAAGCCGCGCACCCGGGCCTGCTCGGAGGGCGAGAGCAGGTCCAGGGTGCCCACCAGGTGGGCGAACACGCCACCCTTGTCGATGTCCGCCACCAGGATCACCGGGCAGTCCACCGCCTCGGCGAAGCCCATGTTGGCGATGTCCCGGTCGCGCAGGTTGATCTCCGCCGGGCTGCCGGCCCCTTCCACCAGCAGGCATTCGTAGGCCCGGGACAGGCGGGCGTGGGATTCCAATACCGCCGCCATGGCCCGGGTCTTGTAGGCGTGGTAGTCCCGGGCGTCCAGATCGGCCACCGGGTGGCCGTGCACGATCACCTGGGCGCGCCGGTCGGTGGTGGGCTTGAGCAGGATCGGGTTGAAGTCGGTGTGGGGTTTGAGGCCGGCGGCCAGGGCCTGGAGGGCCTGGGCCCGGCCGATCTCGCCGCCGTCCTCGGTAACCGCCGCGTTGAGCGCCATGTTCTGGGATTTGAAGGGCGCCACCCTCACCCCGCGCCGGGCGAACAGGCGGCACAGCCCGGCCACCACGGTGCTCTTGCCGGCGTCCGAGGTGCAGCCCTGAACCATCAGGGTGGGGATGCGCGGGGCGGGCGGGGTGGCGGGGGAATCGGCAGGAGCTGTGGAAGACATGGTCATTGCGGCAGCGAAAGCGGGATCGGGACTGGGGCGAAAGGGCGGCGGCATGGCGCGCCGCGCTGGATGTCGGTGGAAAACATCCGCAGCGGGGGCAAAAAACCGGGGACCGGCCGCCAACCGGCGGGCAAATCCGCTGAAAAGCGGCCCGGGGAGGCGATAATGACGGCCCGCGCCGGCGCCGAATCCGTTTTAATCCGTTTTCCGGAATTCGGCGGATCTCTCGGATCGCCACGCCCGGCATCATTTCCAACGTCCCGATTGTCGCATGACCGCCGCCCTGCCCTCCTGGCCCGTCCTTCTCTCGCCCCTGCTCCTGCCGCTCCTGGCCCTGGCCGGCTGGGCCCTGGACCGCCGCTTCGGCGAGGTCGGCCGCTGGCACCCGCTGGTGGGCTTCGGCACCCTGGCCCAGCGCATCGAGGCCCTGTTCAACCCCCTCACCGCCGTGGCCGAGGCCACCGGCCACGAATTGCGCGGCGGCCGTCCCCTGGGCATCCTGGCCTGGGCGGTGGCGGTACTGCCGCCGGTGGCCCTGGCGGCCTGGCTATGCGCCCAGCCCTGGCTCGGGGCGGTCTTCCACGCCCTGTGCCTGTACTTCGCCCTGGGCCAGCGCAGCCTGGCCGAGCACGGCGCCCGGGTGGCCGACGACCTGGCCCGGGGCGACCTGGCCGCCGCCCGCACCCACGTGGGCTGGATGGTTTCCCGCGACACCTCGAACCTGGACGAATCCGGCGTGGCCAAGGCCGGGGTCGAATCCCTGCTGGAAAACGGCAACGACGCGGTGTTCGGCGCCCTGTTCTGGTTCCTCGTGCTGGGCGGCCCCGGCGCCGTACTGTTCCGCCTGGCCAACACCCTGGACGCCATGTGGGGCTACCGCACGCCGCGCTTCCTGCGCTTCGGCTGGGCCGCGGCGCGCATCGACGACCTGCTCAACTGGGTTCCCGCCCGGCTCACGGCCCTGACCTACGCCCTGCTCGGCGACCGGGCCACCGCCCTGGCCTGCTGGAAGACCCAGGCGCCGGCCTGGGACAGCCCCAACGCCGGGCCGGTGATGGCTGCCGGCGCCGGCAGCCTGGGCGTGCAGCTGGGCGGCGCCGCCATCTACCACGGCGTCGAGGAAGTCCGCCCGCCCCTGGGGGCCGGCCGCGCCCCGGACCGCCGCGACCTGGGCCGGGCCCTGGTGCTGATCCGGCGCAGCGCCGGCCTGTGGCTGGCCGCCGCCCTGCTGCTCGGCGCCGTTGCCGTGCTGACCCGCGTCACCCTGGCCGCCCTGACGGGAGGCACCCATGCTTGAGCACGGCGGCCGCCTCCACGCCGCCAGCCTGCGCTACGGCATCCCCCGGCAGGACTGGCTCGACCTGTCCACCGGCATCAACCCGGCGGTCTACCCCCTGCCGACCATTCCGCCGGAAGCCTGGCAGCGCCTGCCCGAGGGCGACGACGGCCTGGAAGCCGCCGCCCGCGCCGCCTACGGCGCCGACCCGGCGGCGGCCGTGCTCGCCCTGCCCGGTTCCCAGGCCGCCATCCAGGCCCTGCCGGCCCTGCGCCCGGCCAGCAGCGTGGCGGTGCTCGCCCCCACCTACGCCGAGCACCCCTACGCCTGGGAAACCCGGACCGGCCACGGGAGCAGCCACCGCCTCGCCACCTTCGCCGCCGACGGGCTGCTGGAGGCCGCCGCCCGCCACGACGTGGTGGTGCTGGGCAACCCGAACAACCCGGACGGCACCCGCTTTTCCCGCGCCGCCCTGCTCGACGCCGCCCGCCTTCTCCAGGCCCGGGGCGGCTGGCTGGTGGTGGACGAGGCCTTTGCCGACGCCGACAGCCTGGCGGGCGGTGCAGGCGCCGCCGATGCCACGGACGACGGCTCGGTGGCCCCCTTCGCCGGTTCGCCGGCCTACCCGGGGCTGATCGTGTTGCGCTCCCTGGGCAAGTTCTACGGCCTGGCCGGCGCCCGGGTCGGCTTCGTCCTGCTCGCCCCGGCCCTGGCCGCCCGCCTGGCCGAGGCCCTGGGCCCCTGGCCGGTGGCCGGCCCGTCGCGCTGGGCAGCCCGGGCCGCCCTGGCGGATGGGGCCTGGCAACGCCGCGCCGCCGCCGACCTGGGCCGCGCCGCCGCCCGCCTGGCCAACCTGCTCGCCCCTCTGGGGCCAGTGGCCGGCTGCGCCCTGTTCCAGACCCTGACCCTGGGCCCGGAGCAGGCCGCCGCCCTCTACGACCACCTGGCCCGGCGCGGCCTGCTGGCGCGCCTGTTCGCCCCCCAGGGCCGGGTGCGCTTCGGCCTGCCCTCGGCCACGTCGGCGAATTCCGGCGATTCCGGCGATTCCGGTAATCCCGCCGACCTCCCCCATTCCGCCGCCTGGCAGCGCCTGGCCCGGGCCCTCGACGACTTCAAGGCATTGCGATGATCCGCCTCCCCTTCCGCTTTTTCCCCTCCCGCGCCGTCCTGGCGGCCGCCGTCCTGGGACTCGTTGCCAACACGGCCGCCCTGGCCGCGCCGGTGAGCGTGGTGGACGACACCGGCCAGACCGTCACCCTGGCGACCCCGGCCAAGCGCATCGTCAGCCTGGCGCCCCACATCACCGAGCTGCTCTACGCCGCCGGCGCCGGAGACCGGGTGGTGGCCACCGTGGAGCACAGCGACTATCCGGAAGCCGCCACCAAGCTGCCCCGGGTGGGCGGCTATTCGCGCATCGACCTGGAGGCGGTGGCCGCCGCCAAGCCGGACCTGGTGATCGCCTGGCAGAGCGGCAACGCCGTCGCCCACCTGGATAAGCTCAAGTCCCTGGGGCTGCCCCTGTTCCTGTCCCAGCCCAACCGCATCGAGGACGTGGCGACGAGCCTGGAAAAGCTGGGCCAGCTGGCCGGCACCGCCCCCGCCGCAGAGGCCGCCGCCGACCGGTTCCGCCGCCAGCTGGCCGACCTGGACAAGCGCTACCGGCAGCGCCCCAAGGTGCGGGTCTTCTACCAGGTGTGGAAGCAGCCGCTGCTGACCGTGGGCGGCCACCAGATCATCTCCGACGTGATCCGTCTGTGCGGCGGCGAGAACGTCTTCGCCAACCTGGACACCATGGCGCCCACGGTGTCGGTGGAGGCGGTGCTGGCGGCCAACCCGGAGGCCATCGTCGCCAGCGGCATGGGCGAGGAACGCCCCGACTGGCTCGACGACTGGAAGCGCTGGACGCGCGTCACGGCGGTGGCCCGGGGCAACCTGTTCTTCATTCCGCCGGCCCTGATCCAGCGCCACACGCCGCGCCTGCTGCAAGGTGCCGAGCGGCTGTGCGAACAGCTGGAAACGGCCCGCTCGCGCCGCCCGGCGGGCAAGCCCTGAGCACCCGGCCTATCGCAGTCACGTCACGCCACACCACGTCACTCCGACTCGTGCCAGAAAAAACGCCCCGCCCGGAAACCCAGGCGGGGCGTTGTTCTTCATGGGCATTGGCCGGAGAACGAGACTGGGCGCCACTCTCCGCCACCATCCTCTGGAGACGCCCTATTGGCGCGGGGTTCAGAACGACGCCGCTTCCGCCTCCAGGTAGGCCAGGCTGACGTACTTGCCGATGTTGTTGTCGAAGCCCTTGGTCTCGGCGGCCCGGGAAGCCACCCGGGGGTCCTTGAGCACCCGGGCCTTGGCCGCCTCCAAGGGCAGGCCGTCCTGCACTGCCTGGACGCAGGTTTCGTAGATGCCGGCGAACAGCTCCCGGTTCCATTGCAGCACCCCGGCCGAAGGCACCCCGTGGGCGGGAATCCACACCTTGGTGCGGGTGTTGGCGATGAGCATGTCGTAGGTCTTGAAGGTATCCACGTAGGAGCCGTCGTCCATGTTGGCGATGCGCCGGTCCATGGCGATGTCGCCGACGTGGGTCACCCCGTCCTCCACCACCTCGACGCTGATGTCGCCCGGGGTGTGGGCATGGCCCAGGTGGTGGAGGCGGAAGGTGCGGTCGCCGATGCGGAACTCCTGGCCGTGGTCCACCGCGGTGTTGGGCGGCACCACCCGGGTGCCGGCCGAGGCCAGGTTGGTCCAGCGCTCCATGGCGGCGCGCCAGCTTTCGCCCTCGTGGCCGCGGATGGCCTTGATGGTCTCGGCGTGGGCGTAGATCGGCAGGGAATTCTTGCCCGCGCCGAAGGCGTCGACGAAGGCCTGGTTACCCAGGTAGTGGTCGCCGTGGTAGTGGGAATTGAAGATCGCCACCACCGGCTCGTCGGTGAGCTTCTTCAGCTGGCGGATGGCCATCTCGCCGATCTGCACCGAGGCGCCGGAATCGATCACCACCACGCCCTTGCCGGTGGAGACGAAGGTGACGTTGGCCATCATCCCGTGGTTCTCCGGGGTGGGGAAGCCGTCCGGCGCCTGGATCACCCAGACCCGGGGCGTCAGGCGCAAGGGGGCGATGTCGCGCACCGGCGGCCCCTTGACCGCCATTTCCATGTCCTCGGCGAAGGCCGACAGGCTGGGCCCCAGGGCCGCGCCGGCGGCCAACCCGGCGGCCAGGCCGAGAAAGCGGCGGCGCCCGGCAGGGGCGGAAGCAGGATCGGAATCGTTCAGGGGGCGTGGGGCGTGGGACATGGGGTCTCCGGACTATTGTGGTTATCAGGATCAGTAGTTTAGCTTTTTCTGATGCAACCGCCGCCCCGGGGCCGGCCCTAGCCCTGGCCGTCCGGCTCCGTTCCCCGCACCTTGGCAAAGCGCGCCAGGGTCGCCTCCCGGGCGCTGGCGTGGTCCACCACCGGGGCCGGGTAGTCCCGGCCGATCTTTACCCCGCAGGCCTCCTGCACCAGGGGCCCCATGGTCCACGGCGCGTGCAGGTGCTTGGCTGGCACCGTCGCCAGTTCGGGCACGTAGCGGCGGATGAAGTGGCCCTCCGGGTCGAACTTCTCCGACTGGGTGACCGGGTTGAAGATGCGGAAGTAGGGTTGGGCGTCGCAGCCGGTGGAGGCCGCCCACTGCCAGCCGCCATTGTTGGCAGCCAGGTCGAAGTCGATCAGCTGTTCGGCGAAGTAAGCCTCCCCGCGCCGCCAGTCGATGCCCAGGTCCTTGGTGAGGAACGAGGCGGAGACCATGCGCAGCCGGTTGTGCATGTAGCCGGTCTGGTTGAGCTGGCGCTGGGCCGCATCCACCAGGGGGTAGCCGGTGCGCCCCGCGCACCAGGCGGCGAAGCGCTCCTCCGCGTCCGGCCCGTCGTCCCAGGCTAGGGCGTCGTACTCGGGGCGGAAACAGGCGCCGACCACCCGGGGATGGCGGGCCAGGATCATGAAGTAGAAGTCGCGCCAGATCAGCTCGTTGAGCCAGGCCTGGGCCCCTTCGCCGCCGTCGCGCCAGGCCAGGCCGGCCAGTTCCCGGATCGACAGGGTGCCAAAGCGCAGGTGCACCGACAGGTAGGAGACGCCCTTCACCCCGGGGAAGTCGCGCAGGGCCTTGTAACGGGCCAGCCGGGGCAGAAAATCGGCCAGCCGCGCCCGGGCGCCGGCCATGCCGGGCAGCACCTTCAGGTCCGCCAGGTTGGTGGGGGCGAAGCCCAGGTCGGCCAGGCTGGGCAGCGGCAAATCCAGTTCCGCCGGCGGCGCGGCCAGGATGCCGAAACCGGCCCCCTCGGTCGGGTAGGGGCGCAGGTAGAAGTCACCCCCCGGGGCCGCCAGGCGTTTCAGCCAGGCGTTCTTGTAGGGGGTGAACACGGAAAACGGCGCTCCCCCCTGGGTAAGCACCTCGTCGCCGTCGAACACCACCTGGTCCTTGGCGGCGCCAAAGGCGATACCGGACTCGGCCAGTCTGGCGGCCACCCGGGCGTCCCGGGCGATGGCCACCGGCTCGTAGTCCCGGTTGGCGAACACCACCCCCGCGCCCAGGGCTGCCGCCAGGCGGGGTATCTCGGCGGCGGCGTCGCCGTGGCGCACGATCAGCCCGCCGCCCCGGGCGCGCAGTGCGGCATCGAGCTCGGCCACGCTGCCGTGGATGAACTCCACCCTCCGGTCGTCCCGGGGCAGGGGGTCGAGGATCGGCCGGTCGAAGACGAAGGCGCAATACACCCGGCGGGCGGACTTGAGGGCACGGTACAGGGCGGCGTGGTCGTAGTCGCGCAGGTCGCGGCGGAACCAGACCAGGGCGGCGTCGGCGGACGGCGGCGGCAGGATCGGCATGGCAGGACGGAGGGGCTCGAAAAAACGGGTGGGCGGATTATCGCCCCGGCGCTGCACTGCGGGATGCGGCGGCGCGCAATAAAGGCCATACTTCAGCCCCAACAACGGCCGGCCCCCCAACGCCCGCCCCCGCGATCGAGGCGGCGCCAGGAGCACCGCCGCAGCGCCGACAAGAGCGCACACAAGGAGAACCCACCATGGACGCCAGCACCGCCACGTCCCCCGCCGCCGGCAAGCTGCCGGGGCTTGCCTTCGCGCGGGAAGGGGGGACGGTCCTGGCCAGCTTCGACCCGACCCGGGGGCCGGCCATCGCCGACCCGGCCCAGGGGCCCGACGCCATCGCCGCCGCCTTGGCCGAGGCCGGCTTCGGCGCCTGCCGGCCCAAGGAAGCCGCCATCCCGGTGCTGGCCCAGGCCCTGGCCCACGGCCAGTCCATCGCCGCCCTGCCGGTGGCCGACGCCCTGGATGGCGAGGTGCTGATCACTCTGGCCGAAGACCGCATGACCGCCTGGCTGGCCATCCGCCCGCCCCAGGGCGGCGCTCCGGCCGACGAGACGGCCATCCGCCGCGCTCTGAACGAGCGCAACGTGATCACCGGCATCGACGACGCGGTGATCCGCCTCGCCGCCGGCCTGGGCGAGAACGGCACCCGGGAGGCCCTGGTGGTGGCCGTGGGTCGCCAGCCGGTGCCCGGCGAGGACGGCCGTTTCGAATCCCTGCTGCCCGGCATGCGTTCCCGGGTGCCCCAGATCGACGCCAGCGGCCGGGTGGACTACCGCAACCTGGGCGACATCCAGACCGTCCAGCCCGGCGCCCCCCTGCTGCGGCGCGTCCATGCCACCGCCGGGGTGGCCGGCGAGACCGTCACCGGCCTGGCGATCCCGGCCAAGCCGGGCAAGGAGATGATGTTCGCCCCCAACCTGGCCGGCGTGGCGGTGGACCCGAACGACCCGGACCTGCTGGCCGCCACCCTGGTCGGCCAGCCGGTGGAGGTGCGCGGCGGGGTGATGGTGGAGCCCACCCACCGGGTGCGGGCGGTGAACATGGCCACCGGCAACGTCGTCTTCGAAGGCTCGGTGGCGGTGGAGGGCGACGTCCAGGCCGGCATGACCATCAAGGCCGGCGGCGACATCGAGATCGGCGGCACGGCAGAGGCCGTCATCCTGGAGGCCGGCGGCAACATCATCATCAAGGGCGGCGTGCTCGGCGCCCTGGGCCGCCCCGAATCCGAGGGCGGCAGCCGGCGCATCCGCTGCGAGGGCACCTTCACCGCCACCTTCGTCCAGCAGGCGGCCATCGAGGCCGGCGAGGCGATCATCATCGACGACGTGGCCCTGCAATGCCAGCTCTCCGCCGGCCAGCGCATCCTGGTCGGCGACAAGAAGCGCGGCCTGCTCGCCGGCGGCATCGCCCGGGCCGGGCTGCTGGTCCAGGCCAAGGTGCTCGGCTCCCCCTCCCACGCCGAAACCCGGATCGAGGTGGGGGTGCCCCAGGCGGTACTGCACGAACGCGCCAGCATCGCCCGCAGCCGGGAGGAAAAGGCCCGCCAGCTCGACCAACTGGTGCAGTTGCTGGCCCTCGGCCAGAAGCAGCCGGAACGCCTGCCGCCGGGCTTCGTCGAAAAAGCCGGGCCGACCCGCCTGCGCCTCCTCGAAGAACTGGCCGAGCTGACCGCCCGGGACCAGTTCCTGCAACGCCAGGTGGAACTGGCCAGCGACGCCCAGGTGGTGGCGGCCAGCAACGTGCATGAAGGGGTGGAGGTGTTCCTGGCCGGCCAGAGCTACCGGGTCAAGGGCGAGCGCGGCCACGGCGGCGTATTCGCCCTGGACAAGGGCACCCTGTCCTGGCTGTTCGCCGTCCCCGGCAGTTGACCGGAACGCGCCGGATTTGGGGGGAACCCCGGGGCGGTTTACAATTCGGGACATGACCTCTCCCGGAACCCCGTCCACGCCCGCCGCAGCCAGCGCCAGCGGCCAGCTGACCGACCACTTCCTGATCGCCATGCCGGCGATGGCGGACCCCTATTTCGCCAAGAGCCTGGTGTACCTGTGCGAGCACAACGAGCGCGGCGCCCTCGGGCTGGTGGTCAACCGTCCCCTGGACATGACCCTGGCCGAGCTGTTCGAGAAGGTGAACCTGACCCTCGACGCCCCGGGCTTCGCCGCCCAGCCGGTGTATTTCGGCGGTCCGGTGCAGACCGACCGGGGCTTCGTCCTGCACCGCCCGGTGGGCGGCTTCCAGTCCACCCTGGCGGTGGGCGACAAGATCGGCCTGACCAGCTCCCGGGACGTGCTGCAATCCATCGGCGGCACCGGCGAGCCGGCCGAGGTGCTGGTGTCCCTCGGCTACGCCGGCTGGGGGCCGGGCCAGCTCGAGGACGAGATCATGCAGAACGCCTGGCTGACCGTGCCGGCGGACCCGGACGTACTGTTCGTCCTGCCCCCGGAAGAACGGCTCCCCGCCGCCCTGCAAAAGCTGGGCGTGAACCTGGCCTTCCTCGCCGGCGGCGCCGGGCATGCCTGAGCAGCCGGCCCCCGCCCCCCTCGCGCCGGCTCCAGCGCCCGCCTCCGCCCCTCCCGTGGTGCTGCCCGCCGGCACCCTGCTCGGCTTCGACTTCGGCGAAAAGCGCATCGGCGTGGCCACCGG
Organism: Oryzomicrobium sp.; assembly: GCF_021287045.1. GTDB lineage: Bacteria > Pseudomonadota > Gammaproteobacteria > Burkholderiales > Rhodocyclaceae > Oryzomicrobium. The sequence continues at coordinate 85,734 of NZ_JAJTBG010000005.1, forward strand.
CGAGACCCTGCTGCGCCAGGCCCACCCCTTGACCGTGGTCCAGGGCGAGCGGGTGGATGCCCGCTTCGCCGCCATCGCCAAGCTGATCGCCGAATGGCGCCCGGTGGGGCTGGTGGTGGGCCGGCCGGTGCACATGGACGGCACGCCCCACGAACTCACCGCCCGCTGCGAGCGCTTCGCCAACCAGCTCCACGGCCGCTTCCGCCTGCCGGTGGCCCTGGCCGAGGAGCGCCTGACCTCGGCGGACGCCGAATCCCGCCTCCACGAGGCCGGCCACTCCAGCCGCTCCGCCCGCCAGCACCTGGATGCGGTGGCGGCCCAACTCATCCTGCAAGGATATCTCGATGCTCTCTAAGCCCCTCCCCGACGCCGAAGCCCAGGTGGCCGAGCTGGCCGCCAAGATCCGCCCCGACCTGACCGCCGACACCGCCCTGGTGGGCATCTTCTCCGGCGGCGCCTGGCTGGCGGAACGGCTACGCGAGGTGCTCGGCATCGACGCGCCGGTGGGCATGATCGACGTGTCGTTCTACCGCGACGACTTCGGCGAGAAGGGGCTGCATCCCCAGGTGAAGCCGACCTCGATCCCCTTCGAGGTGGAAGGCCGCCACCTGATCCTGGTGGACGACGTGCTATACACCGGCCGCACCACCCGGGCCGCCCTCAACGAAATCTTCGACTACGGCCGGCCGGCGGCGGTGGACCTGGCGGTCCTCGCCGACCGGGGCGGCCGCGAGCTGCCGATCGCCGCCCAGTACTGCGTCTGGGATGTGGAGCTGGACGACGGCGAAGAGCTGATCCTGGAAAAGGACGAGGGCGGCACCCTCTCCTGGAAACTCGGCACCCTGTAGGCGCCGCCTCTTCACGCGGATTTGCCGACGACCGGATGGCGGAACGAACGCCGGGGCCCCACCAGGCGGCCCGGCCCGCGTCAGACGGTTGATGGAAAATCCCCCTCAGCCCCTGCTTTTTGCGAGACCGCCCAATGGCTGACCTGCTCTCCACCCCGCCCACCCCCGCCTCTCCCCAGCTCGGCGCCGACGGCCGGCTGCTGCACCTGCTGTCCACCGAGGGCCTGCCGCGGCAGACCATCACCCACATCCTGGACACCGCCAAGAGCTTCCTCGAGGTTTCGGACCGGGACGTGAAGAAGGTGCCGCTCTTACGCGGCAAGAGCGTCTTCAACCTGTTCTTCGAGAACTCGACGCGCACCCGCACCACCTTCGAAATCGCCGCCAAGCGACTGTCGGCCGACGTCATCAACCTGGATGTGTCGCGCTCGTCCACGGCCAAAGGCGAGACCCTGCTCGACACCATCGACAACCTCTGTTCGATGCACGCCGACATGTTCGTGGTGCGCCACGCCACCTCCGGCGCCCCCTTCCTGATCGCCGAGCACCTGGCCCGCACCGGCCGCCACGACATCCGGGTGGTCAACGCCGGGGACGGCCGCCACGCCCACCCGACCCAGGGCCTGCTCGACATGTACACGATCCGCCACTACAAGGGCGACTTCGCCGGGCTGACCGTGGCCATCGTCGGCGACATCCTGCACTCCCGGGTGGCCCGCTCCGACATCCACGCCCTGCGGGCCCTGGGCTGCGGCGAGATCCGCGCCGTCGGCCCCAAGACCCTGCTGCCGGCCCACCTGGAGGCCCAGGGGGTGAAGGTCTTCCACAACCTGGAAGAAGGTCTCAAGGACTGCGACGTGGTGATCATGCTGCGCTTGCAGAACGAGCGCATGGATGGCGCCCTGCTGCCCTCCGCCTCCGAATACTTCAAGCGCTTCGGGCTAACTCCGGCCAAGCTCAAGCTGGCCAAGCCCGACGCCATCGTCATGCACCCGGGGCCGATGAACCGGGGCATCGAGATCGACTCCGCCGTGGCCGACGGGCCCCAGGCGGTGATCCTCGACCAGGTCACCTTCGGCATCGCCGTACGCATGGCGGTGATGAGCATCCTGGCGGGGAACTGAACATGAGCCAAACCACCATGAAGATCGCCATCAAGAACGGCCGCGTGGTCGACCCCAGGCACGGCATCGACGCCCCCCGGGACCTGTTCATCGCCGACGGCAAGATCGCCGCGGTGCTGCCCGCCGGCCAGACCCCGGACGGCTTTGCCGCCGACCGGACCCTGGATGCGGCCGGCCAGCTGGTGCTGCCCGGCGTCGTCGATCTGGCCGCCCGCCTGCCCGGCCTGGAGCCGGAACTGGAAGCCGCCGTGGCCGGCGGCGTGACCCGCCTGGCCTGCCCGCCGGACAGCGATCCGCCCATGGACGAGCCCGAGCTGGTGGAACGCCTGGTGCGCCGCGCCCAGGACGCCGGCCTGGCCCGGGTCCATCCCGTCGGCGCCCTCACCCAGGGCCTAGCCGGCGAGAAGCTGGCCGAGATGGCCGGCCTGGCCGCCGAAGGCTGCGTCGCCTTCTCCCAGGCCAAGCGCGCCGTGCGCGAGAGCCAGTCCCTGCTGCGCGCCCTGCAATACGCCGCCACCTTCGACTTCCCGGTGTGGTGCTACCCGCAGAACCTGTCCCTGGCCCGGGGCGGCGTCGCCCACGACGGCGAGGTGGCTGCCCGCCTCGGCCTGCCCGGCATCCCGGTGGTGGCCGAAACCGTGGCCATCGCCCAGATCGTCGAGTTGTGCCGCGCCACCGGCGTGCGCATCCACCTCACCCGCCTGTCCTCCGCCGCCGGCGTCGCCCTGGTGCGCGCCGCCAAGGCCCAGGGCCTGCCCCTGTCCGCCGACGTGGCGGTGCATCACCTGCACCTCACCGACGAGGACATCGGCTTCTTCAACAACCTGACCCGGGTCGATCCGCCGTTGCGCACCGCCGCCGACCGGGCCGCCCTGCGCGAGGGCCTGGCCGATGGCACCCTGGCGGCGGTGTGTTCCGACCACACCCCCCTGGCCGACGACGAGCGCCAGGTGCCCTTCGGCGAAGCCACCCCGGGGGTCAGCGCCGTGGAACTGCTGCTCCCCCTGACCCTGGCCTGGGCCAGGGAGGCCGGCGTGCCGCTCGCCACCGCCGTGGCCCGCCTGACCTGCGACCCGGCCGCCTTGCTCGGCGTGGCCGGCGGCGACCTGGGGGCGGGCGCCCCCGCCGACGTGGTGCTGTTCGATCCCGAGGCCACCTGGACGGCCGACGCCGACACCCTGGTCAGCCGGGGCCGCAACACTCCCTTCCTCGGCCGCACCGTCACCGGCCGGACCAGCGCCACCCTGGTGGGCGGCCGGCTGGTCTATGCCCGCCAGGACTGAGGGCCGCCACTGACCTACCCCGTGGAAACCCGCGCCTGGCGCGGACCTCCACGGGGCACCCGCCAAACGCCAATAGGGGCGGGCATCTCCAGGCACATGCCGTGAAGATGCCCGCCCCTATTGGTTTTCAGGCAGGGTAGGAAATCGGAGAACTGGCGCCGTGCCGTGTGGGCCGGGCGATCAGCGGCTCCTGTTCTGGCCTGCTGGCGGGACCGAGCGAACCAGCCCGCCCCAGCCCAGGCCCACCCCAGACTTAACCCGCCCTCAGCCCGCGTACAGCCGCCGCGCCCCGTCGGCCGGGGCGCCGTGGATTTCCACCACTTTCTGGCGCGAAGTCTGGCCGCTCTTCAGGGTCACCGCCGCCTTGGGCAGCCCCAGGATGTCGGCGACGAAGGCCAGCAGGCTGGCGTTGGCCTTGCCGTCCACCGGCGGGGCGGCCAGCTTGACCTTGAGCGCCTCGCCGTGGGGGCCGGCCACCTCGGTCTTCTTCGCTCCGGGCTGGACGTGGAAGGCCACGGTCACCGTGCCGTCCCGCCCGACCCGCCACCAGACGGGCGGGACCGCAGCGGCCGGGCTGCCGCTCACAACAGGGCCGGCAGCAGGCTGGCGCGCACCCCGGAGAGCAGCATCAGCACCACCTGGCCGGCCAGCAGGGCCACCAGGGGCGACAGGTCGATGCCCGAGATGGTCGGGATGATGCGGCGCAGGGGCGCCAGGATCGGCTCGGTCAGCTCGGCCACCGGCCGGGCCAGGGGCGCGTAGGGATTGACCCAGGAGAGGATGGCCTGGACCAGCACCAGGGCGATGAACACCACCACGGTCAGGTGGATCAGCTCCAGCACGCCGAACAGGGCCGCCGCCGGCAGCCAGCGCAGCACGTCGCCGCCGAGGACCAGGCCGAGTTGCAGCCCCTGCACCCCGGCCAACAGCACCCAGGCCGGCAGCAGGCTGGCCCAGTCGTAGCCGCCCACGCCGGGAATGACGCGGCGCAGGGGCAGCACCGCCCAGTTGGTCAGCTTGACGACGAACTGGCCGAGGGGATGGGCGAAGGACAGGCGGCGCAGCTGCATCAGGAAACGCAGCAGCATCAGGCCGGCGAAGAAGCTGGCCAGGGTGTCGATGAGGAAGAAGACGATTTGCAGCAGCATGGACGCTCCCCGTCTCAGCCCTGGCCGAGCTGATCGCCCAGCTCCTTGCCCCGGGCGTCGGCCGCGTGCACCCCGGCGACGATGCCCTCCTTGACCCCCTTGGCGGCCATCACTTCCAGGGCGGCGAAGGTGGTGCCGCCCTTGGAGGTGACCCGCTCGCGCAGCACGCTGGCCGGCTCCGGGCTGCCGGCGGCCAGCTTGGCGGCGCCGAGCACGGTGCCGATGGCCAGCTGGCGGGCGGTTTCGGCGTCGAAGCCGAGTTCGGCCCCGGCCTGCTGCAAGGCCTCGATGAACAGGAAGACGTAGGCCGGGCCGGAGCCGGACACGGCGGTGACCGCATCCATCTTGGCCTCGTCGTCGATCCACACGGTCTCGCCCACGGCGCCCAGGATGCGCGCCGCGGCGTCGCGCTCGGCGGCGCTCACCGCCGGGGCGGCCCACAGGCCGGTGATGCCGGCGCCCACCAGGGCCGGGGTGTTGGGCATGGTGCGCACGATCTTGGCGTGGCCGCCCAGCCAGCGCGACAGGGCGTCGAAGCGCAGGCCGGCGGCGATCGACACCACCAGCTGGTCCTTGAGGTGGGCGGCCAGGGGGGCCACCGCCTCCTTCATGCTCTGGGGCTTGACCGCCAGCACCACCACGTCGGCGGCGGCCACCTCGGCGCCGGCCTGGCCGGCGGCTTCCCGGGTAGCGACGCCGAAGTCGCGGGCCAGGCGTTCCCGGTTCTCGGCGTGGGGTTCGATGACGGTGATGTCGGCACCGGCAAAGCCTTTGCCGGTGAGGCCGCCGATGAGGGCGTTGGCCATGTTGCCGCCGCCGAGGAAGACGATCTTCATTGTTCCAGTCCTTGTGGTTTCTTGCGTTCGCCAAAGATCGCCGTGCCGATGCGCACCATCGTGGCGCCCTCCATCACGGCGGCTTCCAGGTCGTGGGACATGCCCATGGACAGGGTGTCCAGGGCCAGCCCTTCCCGGTTGAGTTGTTCGAACAGCTGGCGCAGCCGCGCCAGGGGTTCGCGCTGGGCGGCCGCCCCATCGGCCGGCGCGGGTATCGCCATCAGGCCGCGCAGCCGCAGGTTGGGCAGGGCGGCCACGGCGCGGCACAGGGCCGGCGCTTCTTCGAGGGTGCAGCCGCTCTTGGTGTCCTCGCCGGAGACGTTGACCTGGACGCACACGTTGAGCGGCGGCAGCCCCGCCGGGCGCTGGGCGGACAGCCGCTCGGCGAGCTTGAGGCGGTCGATGGAATGGACCCAGGCGAAGGTCTCGGCCACCGGCCGGGTCTTGTTGCTCTGGAGGGGGCCGATGAAGTGCCACTCCAGCCCCAGGCCGGCCAGCTGGCGAGCCTTGTCCACGCCTTCCTGGACGTAGTTCTCGCCGAAGGCGCGCTGGCCGGCGGCGGCGGCCTCGGCCACCGCTTCGGCCGGCATGGTCTTGGAAACAGCCAGCAAATCAATGCCTTCGGCATCCCTGCCGGCGGCGGCGGCCGCCTGTCGGATGCGCGCGCGCACGGCTTGCAGGTTGGCGGAAATGAACGTCATAATCGGCCGGATCGTCAGTACCGGCGCCCCGCCGCGCACGGCGCGAGCCCGGTGGAATCGGGGATGGGTCGGTGATCAACGGGGAGTCGGGGAAGTCTGGGGACTCGGGGGACTCCGCGTCGACCCCCTGGCCGGGGAATCCGGCCAGCCGCGAGTATACCCCGCCCGTCCCGCCGCTCCGGCGGCCGTTCTTCGCCCCCGTCGCCAACCCGCTCCGCCCTCGCCCGTACTGCCGCGCCGCCCTCCGGAATTCCCCTCAGGACCCACCATGGATATCACCGAACTGCTCGCCTTCGCCGTCAAGAACAAGGCTTCCGACCTGCACCTGTCCTCCGGGCTGCCGCCCATGATCCGGGTCCACGGCGACGTGCGCCGCATCAACCTGCCGCCCATGGAGCACAAGGACGTGCACGCCATGGTGTACGACATCATGAACGATGCGCAGCGCAAGACCTACGAAGAGCACCTGGAGTGCGACTTTTCCTTCGAGATTCCCGGCCTGGCCCGCTTCCGGGTCAACGCCTTCGTCCAGCAGCGCGGCGCCGGCGCCGTGTTCCGGACCATTCCCTCCAAGGTACTGACCCTGGAGGAATTGAACGCGCCGAAGATCTTCAAGGACATCTCCGAATACCCCCGGGGCATCGTGCTGGTGACCGGCCCCACCGGCTCGGGCAAGTCCACCACCCTGGCGGCGATGATCAACCACATCAACGAGAACGACTACGGCCACATCCTGACCGTGGAAGACCCGATCGAATTCGTGCACGAATCGAAGAAGTGCCTGATCAACCAGCGCGAGGTGGGGCCCCACACCCTGTCGTTCAACAACGCTCTGCGCTCGGCCCTGCGCGAGGACCCGGACGTGATCCTGGTGGGTGAAATGCGCGACCTGGAAACCATCAGTCTGGCGCTGACCGCGGCGGAAACCGGCCACCTGGTGTTCGGCACCCTGCACACTTCGACGGCGGCCAAGACCGTGGACCGGATCGTGGACGTGTTCCCGGCGGCGGAAAAGGAAATGGTCCGGGCCATGCTCTCCGAATCGCTGCGGGCGGTGATCTCCCAGACCCTGCTCAAGACCAAGGACGGCACCGGCCGGGTGGCGGCCCATGAGATCATGATCGGCACCCCGGCCATCCGCAACCTGATCCGGGAGAACAAGGTGGCCCAGATGTATTCCGCCATCCAGACCGGCCAGCAGATGGGCATGCAGACCCTGGACCAGTGCCTGATGGACCTGGTGCGGCGCAACGTGGTCTCGGCGGCGGAAGCCAAGACCAAGGCCGCCAACAAGGACGCCTTCGGCATCTGAGCCGCACGGCCCCAACCCAAGGAACACGCAACATGGAACGCGACCAGGCCCTCAAATTCATGTACGACCTGCTCCGCCTGATGGTGGAGAAAAAGGGCTCGGACCTCTTCATCACCGCCGGCTTCCCGCCGGCGATCAAGATCGACGGCAAGGTCACCCCGGTGACCAACCAGCCCCTGACGGTGCAGCACACCGCCGAACTGGCCCGGGCGATCATGAACGACCGCCAGGCTGCCGAGTTCGAGGCGAAGAAGGAATGCAACTTCGCCATCTCGCCCTCGGGCATCGGCCGCTTCCGGGTCAACGCCCTGGTCCAGCAGGGGCGCATCGGCTGCGTGCTGCGCACCATCAACACCGCCATTCCCGACCTGGACGACCTGAAGCTGCCCCAGGTGCTCAAGGACGTGGCCATGACCAAGCGCGGCCTGGTGCTGTTCGTCGGCGGCACCGGCTCGGGCAAGTCCACCTCCCTGGCGGCCATGATCGGCTACCGCAACGAGCACTCCTACGGCCACATCATCACCATCGAGGACCCGGTGGAGTACGTGCACGAGCACAAGAACTGCATCGTCACCCAGCGCGAGGTGGGGGTGGATACCGATTCCTGGGAAGCGGCGCTGAAGAACACCCTGCGCCAGGCCCCGGACGTGATCCTGATCGGCGAAATCCGCGACCGGGAAACCATGGAGCACGCCATCGCCTTCGCCGAGACCGGCCACCTGTGCATGGGCACCCTGCACGCCAACTCCACCAACCAGGCCCTGGACCGGATCATCAACTTCTTCCCCGAGGAGAAGCGCCAGCAGTTGCTGATGGACCTGTCCCTCAACCTGCGCGGCCTGGTCTCCCAGCGCCTGATCCCGCGCCGCGACGGCAAGGGCCGCTCGGCGGCGGTGGAAGTGATGCTCAACTCGCCACTGATCTCCGACCTGATCTTCAAGGGCGAGGTGGCCGAGATCAAGGAGATCATGAAGAAGTCCCGGGAACTGGGCATGCAGACCTTCGACCAGTCCCTGTTCGACCTCTACGAGGCCGGCCAGATCAGCTACGAGGACGCCCTGCGCAACGCCGACTCGATCAACGACCTGCGCTTGCAGATCAAGCTGCATGGCAAGGAATCGAAGGACCGGGACCTGTCCGCCGGCATCGGCCACCTGGACATCGTCTGACCCGGCGCGGCGCCGGCCGCCGGCGCCGCCCTCCCCCTGCCGCAACACGCACTCCCATTCCCCGCGCCCCCGGGCGCCCCGCCGCCATGCCCATCGCCCCCTACCTCGACCAGACGCCGCGCATCGGCGAACGGGTCTACCTCCACCCCTCCGCCCAGGTCATCGGCGACGTCGCCATCGGCCCGGACAGCTCGGTGTGGTGCAACACCGTGGTGCGCGGCGACGTGAACCGCATCGTCATCGGCGCCGGCAGCAACATCCAGGACCTGGCCATGGCCCACGTCTCCCACCGCACGCCGCAAAAGCCCGAGGGCTCGCCCCTGATCATCGGCGACCACGTCACCGTGGGCCACGGCGTCATCCTGCACGGCTGCGTCATCGGCAACGAATGCCTGATCGGCATGGGCACCATCGTCATGGACGACGTCCACATTCCGGACCGGGTGATGATCGGCGCCGGCAGCCTGGTGTCCCCGGGCAAGACCCTGGAGAGCGGCATGCTGTACACCGGCCGCCCGGCCCGGCCGGTGCGCCCCCTGAGCGCCGAGGAGATCGCCTACCTGAAGTACTCCGCCGAGCACTACGTGCGGGTCAAGGACAACTACCGCAACGGCACGCCCGACGCCGCGCGCTGACATTCCGATCCCGGCACGAAAACACAGGCGTAAAAAAGCCGGCATCGCTGCCGGCTTTTTCGTTGCGGGCGCCCCGCTACGGGCGCGGGTGGATCACTTCAGGCTCAGGATCCACTTCGCCAGGGTCGTCGCCTCGGCATCGGAAACGCTGGCGTTGGCCGGCATTTCCGCACCGCCCCAGACGCCCTTGCTGCCGCCGCGGATCTTCTTCGCCAGATCGGCCTCGGCGCCGGCCGTGCCAGCGTACTTCTTGGCCACGTCCTTGTAGGCCGGGCCAAGCAGCTTCTTGTCGATCTGGTGGCAGCCGACGCAGAACTTGGCCTTGGCCAGGTCTTCGGACGCCTGGGCCGGCATGGCGACGAAAGCGGCGGACAGGGTCAGGCCGAGGGAGAGAGCGAGGGGAGCATGCTTCATGGATACCTCCGTGCGGGTCGTTGTTATGAATGCTGCATCAGCTTGCCCCAGCTGGCGCGGCGGAGCAAGCCCACGGAGGTTACAGGGGCATTCGTTACAGCGGCATCCCCGCCGCGCCGCTACTGGTCCAGGTCGTCCGCCGCCCAATCGGGCAGGTCGTCGCCCCGGGCCGGGGCTCCGGGCATGGCCGCCTCGCGCCGGTTGAAGCCGGCGACGATACGGAACTGGTACAGGCGGCATTCCAGCTTGCCGTTGTAGAGCGGCGTCTTGCGGTCCGGACGCAGGCCGATCAGCTTGGGCAGGCGGGTATCCGACGAGAAGAAGCAGGCGGTCCAACCGGCGAACTCGGCCTTGAGGTGGTCCCCCAGCTCCGGGTACAGCTCGGCCAGCTCGTTGGCCTCGCCGATGCGCACGCCGTAGGGCGGGTTGGTCACCCAGATGCCTTCGGCGGCGTGGGGGCGGATGTCCCGGGCGTCGCAGTGCTTCAGCTCCACCGCCCCTTCCAGGCCGGCGCGGCGCAGGTTGGCCTGGGCCTTGCGCAGCAGGCCGCCGTCGATGTCGCTGCCGACGATGGGCAGCTTGGTCAGGGGCTGCACCCTGGCCGCCGCCTCGTTGCGCAGGTCGCGCCAAATGGCCGGATCGAAGCTCGCCAGGCGCTCGAAGCCGAAGGTGCGGTTGAGGCCCGGGGCCTCGCCCTTGGCCATCTGCGCCGCTTCGAGCAGGAAGGTGCCGCTGCCGCACATCGGGTCGAGCAGGGCCATGCCCGGCTGCCAGCCGGACAGGCGCAGGATGCCGGCGGCCAGGTTCTCCTTGAGGGGCGCTTCGCCGGTATCCAGACGCTCGCCGCGCTGCCACAGGGGGTTGCCCGAGGTATCCACGTAGAGGGTGGCCTCGTCCTCGGTGAGGTGCAGGGAGATGCGCACGTCCGGGTCCCGGGTGTCCACGCTGGGGCGGATGCCGGTGCTGGCGCGGAAGCGGTCGCAGATGGCGTCCTTGACCCGCAGGGTGACGAACTCCAGGCTGCGCAGCGGGCTCTTGGTGGCCACGGTGTCGCAGCGGATGGTCTGGCTCGGGTCGAAGATGTCGGTCCAGCTGATGCCCAGGGCCATCTTGTAGATGTCCTCTTCCCGGGTATAGCGGTTGTGGGCGATGCGCCACAGGATGCGGGTGGCCACCGACGAGTGCAGGTTGGCCCGGTAGCAGGCCTCCCACATGGCGGTGAACTGGGCCCCGCCGGGCACCTGGGTCACGCGCAGGGCGCCGGCGGCGGTCAGGTCCTCGACGAGCAGGGCTTCGAGCCCCCGGGGACAGGAGGCGAAAAATTGGAACACAGGCAGTCCTTATAGGGGTGGGCAATCAAAGCGAGGGCCAGGCAAGGCCGTCATCGCGTCGAGTGCGAAGCCGGATTAAAAGGGTTTGAGCACGACCAGGAACACCACCGCCACCAGCAGCAGCACCGGAATCTCGTTGAAGACGCGGAACCAGACGTGGCCGCGCAGTTCGGCGCCCTTCTGGAAGCGGCGCAGCAGCTGGCCGCAGAGCAGGTGGTAGGCCACCAGCAGCATCACCAGGAAGGTCTTGGCGTGGAGCCAGCCGCCGGGGAAGCGGTCGGCGCCGAAGCCGAACCACAGCCAGAAGCCCAGGCCCACGGCCAGGGCGCCGATGGGGGTGACGAAGCGGTACAGCTTGCCGGCCATGAGCAGCAGCCGGTCGCGCTCGGCCACCGAGTCGGCCGGTACCATGGCCAGGTTGACGAAGATGCGCGGCAGGTAAAACAGGCCGGCGAACCAGCTGACGACGAAGATCAGGTGCAGGGCTTTGATGGTGAGCATGGTCGGGGAGCGGTTGGAATGGTGGAAACGATGCGGGGTCAGGCGCGCCGCGATGCGCTGGCGGCGGCGGCCACCGCCGCGGCCAGGCCCTCGGCCACGGTGGGATAGATCAGGCGCAGGCGCAGTTCGCGTTTCAGGCGCCGGTTGGACAGGCGGCGGGATTCGTTCATGAACGACAGCAGGGCCGGCGACAGGATCCGCTCGGCCTCGGCCCGGCCGATCCGGGGCGGGCGCGGCAGGGCGAAGGCCTCGGCCACGGCGTCGAACCAGTCGCCCATGGTCAATTCCGAATCGTCGCAGGCGTTCACCACCCGGCCGGGCCGGCCCCGGGCCAGGGCGGCGGCGCAGGCGGCGGCCAGGTCGTCGGCGTGAATGTGGTTGGTGTAGCCGTCCTCGCCGGGCAGCAGGGCCGGGGTGCCGCGCTTGAGCCGCTCCACCGGCAGCCGGTCGGCGGCGTAGATGCCGGGCACGCGCAGCACCGTGGCGGCCACCCGGTTGCGTCGGGCGAAGGACCGCACCCGGGCCTCGGCATCCACCCGGCGTTTGCCCCGGGCGCTGTGCGGCGCCGCCGGCCGGGTCTCGTCGATGCGCGCCCCGGCGCAGTCGCCATAGACGCCGCTGGTGCTGATGTAGACCAGCCGCTGCGGCAGGGTCAGGCCCCGGGCCAGGGCCGCCAGCAGCCGGGCGGTGCGCGGGTCGCGCTCGCCGGAATCCGGCGGCGGCGCCAGGTGCAGCACGTCCCCGGCCAGGCCGGCCAGGCGGCGCAGCGAGGCCGGCCGGTCCAGGTCGGCCACCACCGGCACGGCCCCCAGGGCGCGCAGGGTGGGGGCATCGGCCGGATCGCGGATCACCGCATACACCCGGTAGCGGCGCACCAGCAGCGGCAAGGCGCGGCGGGCCACGTCGCCGCTGCCGACCAGCAGCAGGCGGCGCTGCGGCGCGGGCCCCGGACGGCACCCGTGGAGCGCCGGGGCGGACGTGTGGCGCGGACCGGCGCACGGACGGCCATCTATCCGGGGCGCGGCCGTGGCAAAATTCACAGATTGCGCCGCCCCGGGCACCGGCACGGCAAGAGAAGGGAATGACGACATGGGGCCATTTTAGCCGATGGCGCCCGTCCCACTTTCCCCACCCCGCCGCGCCGCCGCCCGAACGCTGCTTTCCCCGCACCATCCTCCGCCACGCCCGCCCGCCGCCATGACCTACAACGTCCGCATCGAACCCAGCCAGCACGCCTTCACCGCCGAGGAAGGCGAAACCCTGCTCGAAGCCTCCCTGCGCCAGGGCCTGCTGCTGCCCTACGGCTGCCGCGACGGCGCCTGCGGCGCCTGCAAGGGCGGCGTGCTGCAAGGCACGGTGGACCACGGCAAGGCCGCCCCCCACGCCCTCACCGACGCCGACAAGGCCGCCGGCAAGACTCTGTTCTGCTGCGCCACGGCGCAAAGCGACCTGGTGATCGAGTGCCGCGAGGTGCGCCGCGCCACCGACATTCCGGTGAAGACCCTGCCGGCCCGCCTGGAGGTGCTGACAAAACCCGCCGCCGACGTGGCCATCCTCAAGCTCAAGCTGCCCGCCGCCGAGCGCCTGCAATTCCTCGCCGGCCAGTACGTGGACGTGCTGCTGCCGGGCAACAAGCGGCGCAGCTTTTCCATCGCCAACGCCCCCCACGACGACGCCTTCCTCGAACTGCACGTGCGCCACGTGCCCGGCGGCCTGTTCACCGACAAGGTGTTCTCCACCATGAAGGAGCGCGACATCCTGCGCTTCAACGGCCCCCACGGCACCTTCTTCCTGCGCGAAGAATCCACCAAGCCGGTGGTGCTGGTGGCCGGCGGCACCGGTTTCGCGCCGATCAAGGCCCTGGTCGAGCACGCCCTCCACGAGGGCCTGACCCGGCCCATGGCCATCTACTGGGGCGCCAGGGACAAGGCCGGCCTGTACCTGGCCGACCTGCCGGCCGGCTGGGCCGCCGCCCACCCCCACATCAGCTTCGTGCCGGTGCTCTCCGAGCCGGCCGCCGGCGACGCCTGGGACGGCCGCACCGGCTTCGTGCACCAGGCGGTGCTGGCCGACTTCCCCGACCTGTCCGGCCACGAAGCCTACGTCTGCGGCGCGCCGGTGATGGTCGAGGCGGCCAAGCGCGACTTCGCCGCCGCCGGCCTGCCCGAGGACGCCTTCTTCGCCGATTCCTTCGAATTCTCGGCCGACGCCCTCAGCGCCAGCCCGGCCTGACCAACGCCCGGAACACGCCATGCCCGCCGATCTGTTCTTCTCCCGCGAGCCGGTGGTCAACCGGCACAGCAAGATCATCGCCCACCGCTTCACGGTGCACGACCAAGGCTCCGCCGCCGCGGTGGCCACCGCCCTGAACGCCCTGGACGAGCACTGGCCCCGGGGCGAGCGTTCGGTGTTCGTGCACCTGCCCGGCCTGGACCGGCCCGCCGGCTACCCGGATCTGGCCAGCCTGGCCGACTGGGTGGCGCCGCCCAACGCCACCCTGGAAGTGTCCGCCGGCCTGGTCGCCCAGGCCGCTGGCGAAGAGCCCCTGCAAACCGCCCTGGCGCCCCTGGCCGGGCACCTGTGCCTCGATTTCTCCATGGAGCACGGCGCCGCCGCCCTCAACGCCGTGGCCGGCAGCCGCCTGGCGCCGCGCTTCATCGGTTTCGACGGACGCACCTTGAGCGCCCCGGCCCTGGCCACCCTGATCGGCAAGACCGGCTCCCTGGGCGTGCCGGTGGTGCTCAACGTGGGCAGCCACGCCGCCTGCCAGGCCGCCCTGGAAGCCGGCGCCAGCGCCGTGGCCGGCTGGTTCTTCCTGCACGGCATCGATGGCCAGGCCAAGGCCACCACCCTGGCCCCGTCCGAGGCCCACACCATCCAGGTGCTCAACCTGGTGCGCCAGAACGCCGACCTGCGCGACATCGAAACGGCGCTCAAGCAGGACGTAGCCCTGTCCTACAAGCTGCTGCGCTACATCAACTCGGCGGGTTTCGGCCTCTCGTGCGAAATCCAGTCGTTCCGCCACGCGGTGACCATCCTCGGCTACGAGAAGCTCAACCGCTGGCTGTCGCTGCTGCTCGCCCATTCGAGCAAGGACCCGATGGCGCCGGTGCTGCTGCACACCGCCATCACCCGGGGCCGGCTGATGGAACTGCTCGGCCAGGGCCTGGTGGACCGGCAGGAGCACGACAACCTGTTCATCACCGGCGCCTTCTCGCTGCTCGACGTGATGCTCGGGGTGACCATGGAAACCGCCCTGGAGGCGATGCACCTGCCCGAGCCGATCAGCGACGCCCTGATCGGCGACACCGGCGTCTATGCCGCCTTCCTCGACCTGGCCCGGGCCTGCGAAGCCGGCGACGGCGCCGACCTGGCCCGCCAGGCCGGCATGTTGGGCCTCTCGGCCCAGCAGGTGAACGCCGCCCAGCTGGAAGCCCTGGCCTTCGCCGAAAAGCTGGAATTCTGACGCCGGTGCCATAGCGCCCCCCGAACTCCGCCACTGGCGCGGACTTTCACGGTACACCCGCGAAACGCCGCGCCAGACGCCGCTCTCCAGACCTGCCCTATGAAACCCCGCGCCAGTCGCGGGGTTTCAGCCATCTACCCTCTAATCATCCCCGCTCCGCCGGACGCCGGCCGCGCCGTTCCCTCCGCCCGGCGCGCACCGCCGCGATGGCGGTGAGGGCGAACAGCAGCACCGCCGCCCCGTTGCCCATGCCCCCCGCCAGACGCCAGCCCGGCTCGCCCGCCATATCACCAGCCATATCGCCGAGCAGGCGCAGGGCCAGGGAACCGTGCAGCACCGCCAGAGGCAGGTAGAGGGCCGGCCGGTAGGGGAAGGGCACCCCGGCCACCGACGGCAGCACGATCGGCGCGTGACCGAAGACCATGGCCAGCACGTAGCCGACGAACAGGGCGTGCAGCGCCGCGTCGTAGTGGGGCCCGACCCCGGGCAGGCCCCAGGCCAGCAGCATCAAGGCCCCGGCGGCAAGCCACAGGTAGCCGGACAGCAGGCACACCGCGATGTAGCGCGGCAGCCCGGGCAGCCGGGCCGACTTCCAGGCCACGTCCCGCTTCACCAGCAGGCCGGCCAGGGCCAGGTAGGCCAGGGCCGCGCCCCGGGCCGCCCGATTGCTCCACAAATCCTCGCCACCGCCCAACCCGCCCAGGGCACCGAGGACGCCGGCCAGCACCGCGCCGGCGGCGACCAGGGCCGCCACGGCCACGCCGCGGCGGGCCAGGGGCGAGGGTGGCAGCAGGCGGGACAGTTCCAGTCGCTCCCCGGCGATGGTCAGCACGAGAAAAGCGCTCCACCCGGGCACTCCGGCGCGCAGCGGCGCCCCCAGGGCGAAGCCCAGGCAGGCCAGGGCGCCGAGCAGGGCGGCGAGCAACAGGATGGCGTTGTGCAGGGCCGGCTGGCGCCGCCACACCACGGCGGAGGCAAGCACCAGCACCGCCAGTCCCAAGGCCAGCAGGCCGCCCGCCGCTCCCGGCGCGGCCCCTGCCAGCAGGGCCACGCCGCCCAGGCCGCACAGGGCCGGGGCCAGGTAGGCCCAGGGGCGGTCGAGGGCCACCGCCCGCTCCAGACTGATGACGGTGCCGAAGAAGGCTGCGGCCATCAGGGGGCCGTGAAAACCGGCGGCGGTGGGCGGCGGCAGGGCCGCGCCGCCGGTCAGATCGGCCAGCCCGGGCAGGCGGCCGAGACCGCCCCACAGACCGCTGACCAGAGCAACCACGGCGAAAAGAAAGAGAGGGATGCGGTAGCGGACCGGCATGGCGAGGATTCCGTGGATTCCGGTGCGTGGCTTGCGGCTTGAGGCGTGGGCGCGGAGGGGCTCGAAGCTCGGAACTCACTCCCAGCCGAAGTGCTGCTTGGCGCTGTCCGACAGGCGCTCCGGCCCCCAGGGGGGCTCCCACACCAGGTCCAGGTCCACCACGGTGCCCGGCGGCACCGCGCCCTGCACCGCCTCCTCGGCGTCGCCCAGGATCAGGTTGCCCATGGGGCAGCCCGGGCTGGTCAGGGTCAGGCGCACGGTCACCTGGCCCGGGGCCACCTCGACCCCGTAGACCAGGCCCAGGTCCACGATGTTGATGCCGTGCTCCGGGTCGGAGACGGTGGAAAGGGCCGCCAGCACGGCGGTCTGGTCGGGTACGGTGGCCATGGTCGTCCTTTCATTGCACGCCGCGCTCGCCGCCGCGTTCCGGAAGGCCGGAAGGGGAGCGCGGGCAGGGAGCAGACTACATCGGGGCCGCGATGTGCGGCTTTGCCTTGCGGCAAAAATGGCGGAAACGCCGCCGGGGCGCACGACCAGCGTCGCATCCCCCCGGCGCCCTATTCCCCCAGGTAGGCCGCCCGCACCCGGGGATCGGCAAGCAGGCGGGGGGCGTCGTCGGCCAGGGTCACTTCGCCGGATTCGAGCACGTAGCCCCGGTCGGCGGCTTGCAACGCCAGACGGGCGTTCTGCTCCACCAGCAATACCGTGACGCCGGCAGCGCGCACCTCGCGGATCACCTCGAAGACCTTCTGCACCATCAGCGGCGCCAGGCCCATGGAAGGCTCGTCGAGCAGCAGCAGGCGCGGCTCGCCCATCAGGGCCCGGGCGATGGCCAGCATCTGCTGTTCGCCGCCGGATAGGGTGCCGGCCAGCTGGGCGCGCCGCTCCTTGAGGCGCGGCATCAGGGCGTAGGCCCGCTCCAGGCCTCGGGCCAGGGCCTGGCGGCCGGCCCGGCCGGAGAGGGAGTAGGCGCCCATGTCCAGGTTCTCTTCCACCGTCAGGCGGGCGAACACACCCCGGCCCTCGGGCACCAGGGCGATGCCGGCGCGGATCAGCTCGTGGGGCGCCAGTTCGGCCAGCTCCCGACCCTCGTAGCGCAGGCTGCCGGCGGCGGGCAGTTGCCGGGCCAGGGCCTTGAGGGTGGAGGTCTTGCCTGCGCCGTTGGCGCCGATCAGGGCCACCAGTTCGCCGGCGTTGACGTGGAAGGTGATGCCCTTGACGGCGCGGATGCCGCCGTAGGCCACGGCCAGGCCGGTGACTTCAAGCATGGCCGCCCTCCCCCGCTCCACCCTGGCCCGCCTCGTCCGGTGCGGCACCCAGGTAGGCCTCGATCACCCGGGGGTCGCGCTGCACCACCGCCGGCACGTCCTCCACCACCAGTTGGCCGTAGTCGAGCACCGCCACCCGGTCGCACAGGCCCATCACCAGCTTCACGTCGTGCTCGATCAGCAGCACGGTGACGCCGTCGGCGCGGATGCCGGCGATCAGGGTGCGCAGGGCGGCGCGCTCGGTGGCGTTCATGCCCGCCGCCGGCTCGTCCAGGCACAGCAGACGCGGCTCGGTGGCCAGGGCCCGGGCGATCTCCAGGCGGCGCTGGTCGCCGTAGGAGAGGTGCTTGGCCAGGTCGTGAGCCCGGTCGGCGATGCCCACGTAGTGGAGCAGCTCATCGGCGCGCCGGGCGATGGCCGCTTCCTCGGCCCGGGTGCGCGGATCGCGCAGGATGGCGCCGATCACCCCGGCCCGGGTGCGCACGTGGCGGCCGACCATGACGTTCTCCCGGGCCGTCATGTGGGCGAACAGGCGGATGTTCTGGAAGGTCCGGGCGATGCCGCGCCTGGCCGCCTGGTGGGGCGCGCTGGCTTTGAGCGGCGCCCCGGCGAAGGTGAAGCCGCCGCCGTCCGGGGCGTACAGGCCGGTCAGGCAATTGAAGAAGGTGGTCTTGCCGGCGCCGTTGGGGCCGATCAGGCCGTAGATTTCCCCGGGGGCGATGGACAGGGACACGTCCTTGAGGGCCTTCACCCCGCCGAAGTCCTTGGCCACTCCCCGGGCGTCGAGCAGGGGGGCGCTCATGGGCCGCTCCGCTTCAGTTCGCGCTTACGCAGGGGCGAGGGCCACAGCCCCGCCGGGCGGTAGAGCATGACCAGGATCAGGGCCAGGCCGAAGAGCAGCATGCGCAGGCTTTCCGGGTCCACCACCACGTGGCCGAACAGGTATTTTTGCACCGGCACCGCGGCGTAGCGGAAGGCCTCCGGCAGCAGCGACAGCAGCACGGCGCCGAGGATCACCCCGGGGATGTGGCCCATGCCGCCCAGCACCACCATGCACAGCACCATCACCGATTCCATCAGGCTGAAGGATTCGGGGCTGACGAAGGCCTGGAAGCCGGCGAACAACCCACCGGCCACGCCGCCGAAGCTGGCCCCCATGGCGAAGGCGAGCAGCTTGATGTTGCGCGTGTCGATGCCGCAGGCCTTGGCCGCCACCTCGTCCTCGCGGATCGCCACCCAGGCCCGGCCGATGCGCGAGTTCTCCAGGCGCAGGGTGACGAACACCACCCCCAGGGCGAGCAGCAGGAAGACGTAGTAGGTGGCCGCCAGGGGCAGCAGGGTGATGCCGGCCACCACCACCGGCTTGGCCAGGGAAACGCCGAAGAAGGCCAGGGGGTCGATGCCCGACACGCCCTGGGGGCCGTTGGTGATGTTCACCGGGGCGTTCAGGTTGTTGAGGAAGATGCGCACGATCTCGCCGAAGCCCAGGGTAACGATGGCCAGGTAGTCGCCACGCAGGCGCAGGGTGGGTGCCCCCAGGATGACGCCGAACAGCCCGGCCAGGGCCGCCCCGGCGGGCAGGATGGCCCAGGCCGGCAGATGCAGGCCGAAGTGGGGCGAGGCGAGCAGGGCGTACATGTAGGCGCCCACGGCGTAGAAGGCGATGTAGCCCAGGTCGAGCAGCCCTGCGAAGCCGACCACGATGTTGAGCCCGAGGGCGAGCATCACGTAGAGCACGGCGAAGTTGAGGGTGCGCAGCCAGGCGTTGCCCAGGCCGAGCACCCCGCCCACCAGCCAGGGCAGCAGCGCCAGCAGCAGGGCCAGGCCGGCGTAGGCGACCCATACCCGGGCGGGGATGGGGGCGGAGACCGGGGCGCGGCCGGCGGCGGAAGCGGGAGCGGCCGCCATCACGCCCGCTCCGCGACTTTTTCGCCGACCAGGCCCGAGGGGCGGAACACCAGCACGGCGATCAGGACGAAGAAGGCGAACACGTCCTGGTAGTTGGAACCGAAGAAGCCGCCGGTCAGGTCGCCGATGTAGCCGGCCCCCAGGGACTCGATCAGGCCGAGCAGGATGCCGCCGACCATGGCCCCGGCCAGGTTGCCGATGCCCCCCAACACGGCGGCGGTGAAGGCCTTCAGGCCGAGGATGAAGCCCATGTAGTAGTGGGCGATCGAATAGTTGGCGCTGACCATCAGCCCGGCCAGGGCCGCCAGGGCCGAGCCAAGGACGAAGGTCAGGGAGACGATGCGGTTCACGTCCACCCCCATCAGCTGGGCGATGGCCGGATTCTCGGCGGTGGCGCGCATCGCCCGGCCCAGCTTGGTGCGCAGCACCAGCAGCATCAGGCCGGCCATGGTCAGGGCGGCGAGCAACACGGTGAGCACCTGGAGCAGGGTAATGGTGGCGCCGAACACGTCGTACTGGCGTTCCGGCACCAGGTTGGGAAAGGCGTGGTAGTTGCGCCCCCACACCATCATGGCACCGTTTTGCAGCACAATCGACACGCCGATGGCGGTGATCAGCGGCGCCAGCCGGGGCGCGCCGCGCAGGGGGCGGTAGGCGATGCGCTCGACGGTGTAGCCCACCGCCATGCACAGCAGGGCGGCTACGGCCAGGCCGGCCAGGGCCGCCAGGGGCAGGGGCACGCCCAGGCCAAGCAATCCGGTGATGGTCGAATAGGCGGTCAGGGCACCGAGCATGACCACCTCGCCGTGGGCGAAGTTGATCAGGCCGAGGATGCCGTAGACCATGGTGTAGCCCAGGGCGACCAGGGCGTAGATGCTGCCCAGGACCAACCCGTTGATGATCTGCTGGATGAAGATGTCCATGGCCCGTCGCCTTTGGGTCCAGCATGGAAAAACGGCGCCTGGGAAGGCGCCGTCGCGGTTGGTTTATTTTTGCCCGTCGCCCTTGGCCGGGACAGGGGCGTCGCCGCCGGAGCCACCGGCGCCGCCGCCCACGGTCTCGACGAATTGCAGCTTGCCGCCGACGTACTTGTAGAGCGAGATGGGGCCGCTCTTCAGGTCGCCCTTGGCGTCGAAGGCGATGCGGGCGGTGACGCCCTGGTAGTCGGTCTTGGCCACCTCCGGCAGGTACTTGGCCGGGTCCGCCGAGCCGGCGCGCTTCATGGCGTCGGCCAGCACCATGGTGGCGTCGTAGACGTAGGGCGCGTAGAGCTGGATGTCGGTGTTGAACTTGACCTTGAACTTGTTCACGAAGGCCGGCCCGCCGGGCATCTTGTCCAGGGGCACCCCGGGCAGGGAGCACATCTGGCCCTCGGCGGCCTCGCCGGCCAGTTTCATGAATTCGGGGGTGCAGCCGCCGTCGCCGGTGAGGAAGTTGGACTTGATGCCCAGTTCACGCAGCTGCTTCATCAGGGGCCCGGCCTGGGCGTCCATGCCGGCATAAACGATCAGGTCGGGCTTTTTCGACTTGATCTTGGTGAGGATGGCCTTGAAGTCGGTGGCCTTATCGTTGGTGAATTCCCGGGCCACCACCTCGCCGCCGTTGGCCTTGATCGACTTCTCGACCTCGTCGGCCAGGCCCTGGCCGTAGGCGGTGCGGTCGTCCACCAGGGCGATCTTCTTCGCCCCCAGCGCCTTCACCCCGTACTCGCCCAGCACCAGGCCCTGCTGCACGTCGTTGGTCATGACGCGGAAGGCGGTGTTGAAGCCCTGCTGGGTGTACTTGGGGTTGGTGGCCGAGCCGGACACCTGGGGAATGCCGGCGTCGAAGTAGATCTTCGAGGCCGGGATGGTGGTGCCGGAATTGAGGTGGCCGACGATGCCGTTCACCTTGGCGTCCACCAGCTTCTGGGCAACGATGGTGCCCTGCTTGGGATCGGCCTGATCGTCCTCGGAAAGCAGCTCGAACTTGGCCTTGGCGCCGCCGATCTCGACGCCCTGGGCGTTGAGGTCGTCGATGGCGAGCAGGGCGCCGTCCTCGTTGTCCTTGCCCAGGTGGGCCTGGGGCCCGGTGAGGGGGCCAACGTGGCCGATGCGCACGGTGATCGTCGGCGCGGCAGCCGGAGCCGCGGCGGGGGCGGCCGCCGGCTTGGGCTCTTCCTTGTTGCCGCAGCCGGCCAGGGCGGCGGCGATCAGCAGGGCCAGGGGCACCGCGCTGGCAAGGGGATGGGCCGGGCGGGCAGGGCAAGTCTTGGTCATGGTTCCGATTCTCCGCAGGGTTCGGACAGGGTCCGGAAACGCCGCACCCGGTTCGGGCAGGGCGGCAGGGGAAAACGTACGGCCGACAACACAAAGAGCTTTCCGGGCCATTCTGCGAGTGGCCGCTTTTGCCTGTCAATCAGGCGCCGCACAAGCCCTGCGCGGTTTTTCACGGTCCGGCACGATGCACCAAAATGGACACAAAAAAAGCCGGGAGTCCTGGGACTCCCGGCTTTTTGCGCACTGCGGTCAGGCGAGGCTCACTTCTGGGACAGGACCCACTTCACCAGCTTGTGCAGATCGTCGTCGCTGACAGCGGCGTTGGGGGGCATCGGGACGGGGCCCCAGACGCCGGAACCGCCCTTCTTCACCTTCTCGACCAGCTTGGCTTCGGCGGTCTTGTCGCCGGCGTACTTCTTGGCCACGTCCTTGTAGGACGGACCGACCAGCTTCTTGTCGACGGCGTGGCAGGCCAGACAGCCCTTGGACTTGGCCAGGGCTTCGTCAGCCTGGGCGGCACCGGCGGACAGCAGGCCGGCGACGGCCAGGAGGGACAGGATTGCTTTCATGATCTCGCTCCGTGATTGATTGGTTGAACAACAGCTCGGGGATGGTACTGGCTTTTGCCCCCCTTGGGAACGCCGCGCCTACCGTCAAAACTACCTAACAGCGGGGTCGCCGGGCCGTTTTCCGCCGGATGCGGGCCAGGCGGTTAACGCGCCGGTCCGGCCCGGCGTTGACCTTGCGCGGCGTGCCCGGCATCCCGGGCCGGCCCGGCCTCAGGCGCACGCCGCCGCCGGCGGCCGCGCCGGATACTTGAAAAAAATTAATACATCCGGCCCGCGCAAAATCGAAGGTCCGCGCCAATACTTGATCTTGACGATAGGCCCCGCGCAATACATGAGAAAAATTAATGTATCGCGGACAAGGCGCCATCAGGTGCCGCAGAAGGTCTGGTAGGAGGCGGTGAAGCCGGCCGCCGCCGGCTCGGCGTAGCAGGCATCTTCCGGGCGTTCGTCGTAGGGCCGGCGCAGGGCCGCCAGCAGCGCCTCGAAGGGGGCCAGGTCGCCCCGGTCGGAGGCGGCGGCCAGGGCCTCCTCGACCCGGTGGTTGCGCGGGATGATCAAGGGATTGGCCCGGCGCATCCGCGCGGCCCGGGCGGCCCAGGCTGCGGCGGGAGCGTCGCCGCCCTCTTCGGCGGCACAGCGCGCCCGCCAGCGGGCCAGCCAGGCCGCCAAGGCGGGCTGGTCAGGGAGCAGGGCGGCCAGGGCCGTACCCCCTGCCGCCACGCCCCCTGCGCCGGCCGCATCCGCCAAATGCCGCCAAGCCAGGGTGAAGTCGGCCCGGGCGGCCTGGAGCAGGGCCAGCCAGTCGGCGGCCAGGGCCACGTCCGCCTCATCGTCTTCCGCGCCGCTGCCTGCTGCGATCAGGCCCAGCTTGGCCCGCATCGTCGCCAGCCAGCAGGCCTGGTAGTCGGCGACGAAGCCGTCCACCGCCCCGGTGGCCAGGGCCACGGCCTCGCCGCTATCCTCGGCCAGCAGGGGCACCAGGGTTTCCGCCAGGCGGGCCAGGTTCCACTGGGCGATGGCGGGCTGGTTGGCGTAGGCGTAGCGGCCGTATTCGTCGATCGAACTGAACACCGTCCCCGGGTCGTAGGCCTCCATGAAGGCGCAGGGGCCGTAGTCGATGGTCTCGCCGGGAATGCTCATGTTGTCGGTGTTCATCACCCCGTGGATGAAGCCCACGCCCATCCAGCAGGCCACCAGCTCGGCCTGGCGCCGCACCACGGCGCGAAGGAAATCCAAGTAGGGCGCGGTGCCGCCGGCCAGGTCCGGGTAATGGCGGGCGATGGCGTAGTCGGCCAGTTGCCGCACCCGGTCATGGTCGCCCCGGGCGGCGAAGAACTGGAAGGTGCCAACCCGCAGGTGGCTGGCCGCCACCCGGGTGAGGACGGCGCCGGGCAGGGGCGCGCCCCGGGCCACCGCCTCGCCGGTGCCGGCCACGGCCAGGGCCCGGGTGGTGGGAATACCCAGGGCGTGCATGGCCTCGCCGATCAGCACCTCGCGCAGCATCGGGCCCAGGGCGGCCTTGCCGTCGCCGCGCCGGGCGAAGGGGGTGGGGCCCGAGCCCTTGAAGGCGATGTCGCGCCGTGCGCCGTGACGGTCCAGCACCTCGCCGATCAGCAGGGCCCGGCCGTCGCCGAGCTGGGGCGAGAAGCCGCCGAACTGGTGGCCGGCGTAGGCCTGGGCGATGGGCTCGGCCCCGTCCGGTAGGGCGTTGCCGGCGAACAGGTCGGCCAGTTGCCCGGCATCCAGGGACGCCAGGTCCAGGCCCAGCTCCTCGGCCAGGGCGGCGTTGAGGAACAGCAGCCGGGGCGCCGGGGCCGGCTGGGGCTGCCAGGGGACGTAGAAGCCGGACAGGTCCCGGGCGTAGCTGTTGTCGAAGGTGAAACCGCTTTTGAACATGAAATCCTCTCGACCCAAGAGCTGCGGGGAAACCGCCCGCGCCGGGCCATGTCGATGTTAGACCGGGCAAACCGGAAATCGGCACCCGAGCGCGCCATGGCGCTGGGCCAAGGCGGTCGCCCGACGACGAACGCCGTGCCGACCTGGGGCCAGGGGCTCTGCCGTACCGGAAGCCCCGGCGCGCCATTCCGGAGATTTGCGCTGGATCAATGAAGCTCGGAGCATTGCCGAAACGGCGAAAAAAATGACGTTAAAATCGCAAGGTTTGCCATTCAACTCAGGGAGAAACCGATGTTTCCTCGGCTGACCGGACGCCTTGCCCGGCTACGCCCGCATGGCCTGCTGGCCGCCTTGCTGGTACCGCTGACCCTGCTCGGACCGCTCGACGCGGCCGCCCAGGGCGAAAAGCCCATCGACCTGGTCAAGGCCTGGGAAGCCGACGCCGGCAAGAAGACCAGCGCCATCGGCGCGGGCAAGAAGGCCGCGTTCTTCTGCGCCAATTGCCACGGGGATGATGGCAACAGCCGCTACCCGGAAGTTCCCAACCTGGCCGCGCAAAATTCCGCCTACCTGGTGGAGCAGATCCGCAAGTTCGGCAGCGGCGAGCGCAAGGACGACTTCATGCAGGGCCTGATCAAGGTGCTCAACGACGAGCAAAAGGCCCAGATCGCCCTGTTCTACGCCGACGCCAAGGTCAGCCCGATCAAGGCCGGCGCAGTGGGCGACATCAACCGGGGCAAGGGCCTGTTCAGCCGGGTGTGCAGCGGCTGTCACGGCGCCGAGGCCAAAGGCAACGAGACCATTCCGCGGCTGGCCGGCCAGCAGGGCGAATACCTGAAGAAATCCCTGCTTCGCTATCGCAACAAGAGCGGCGAGCGTCTCTACGCGCCGATGAGCGCGGTGACCGCCCAGTTGAGCGACAGCGACGTGGAAGCGGTGGTGGCCTACCTGTCGGCCCTCAAGAACTGATCCGGCATCGCGCCGGGCACCTGGCGCCTAGCCAGGCGCCGATGCGACGAAGGGGCTCCCGCGGGAGCCCCTTCGCTTTTGTCCCGCGCCACACCTCGATTCTCCAGCCGGAGGACCGGAAAACCGAGGCCGCGCCGGGGATCAACGCTTGAGCTGGGACAGGTCGCGCACCGCGCCCCGGTCGGCCGAGGTGGCCATCAGGGCGTAGGCTTGCAGGGCTACCGACACCTTGCGCTCCCGGTCGGCCGGCTTCCAGGCGGCGTCGCCCTTGGCGTCCATGGCGGCACGGCGGGCAGCCAGCTCGGCGTCGCTGATCTTGAGCTGGATCGAGCGGTTGGGGATGTCGATCTCGATGGTGTCGCCGGTTTCCACCAGGCCGATGGCGCCGCCCTCGGCGGCTTCGGGCGAGGCGTGGCCGATGGACAGGCCCGAGGTGCCGCCGGAGAAGCGGCCGTCGGTGAGCAGGGCGCATTCCTTGCCCAGGCCGCGGGACTTGAGGTACGAGGTCGGGTAGAGCATTTCCTGCATGCCCGGGCCGCCCTTGGGGCCTTCGTAGCGCACGATCACCACGTCGCCGGACACCACCTCGCCTTCGAGGATGCCCTTGACCGCGTCGTCCTGGCTTTCATAGACCCGGGCGTGACCGGTGAACTTGAGGATGGAGTCGTCCACCCCGGCGGTCTTCACGATGCAGCCGTTCTCGGCGATGTTGCCGTAGAGCACGGCCAGGCCGCCGTCCTGGGAATAGGCGTTTTCCTTGTTGCGGATGCAGCCGTGGGTGCGGTCCAGGTCCAGTTCAGGGTAGCGCCGCTCCTGGGAGAAGGCCGTCTGGGTGGGCACGCCGCCCGGGGCAGCCTTGAAGAATTCGAGCACGCCCAGGGACGGGGTGCGCATCACGTCGTGGGTGTCGATGGCTTCGCCCAGGGTCTTGGCATGGACGGTGGGCACGTCGCGGTGGATCAGGCCGGCCCGGTCCATTTCGCCGAGGATGCCCATGATGCCGCCGGCCCGGTGCACGTCCTCGATGTGGTACTTCTCGGTGGCCGGGGCCACCTTGGCCAGGCAGGGCACCTGGCGCGAGATGCGGTCGATGTCGGACAGGGTGAAGTCCACCCCGCCTTCCTGGGCGGCGGCCAGTATGTGCAGCACGGTATTGGTGGAACCGCCCATGGCCACGTCCAGGCTCATGGCGTTCTCGAAGGCCTGCTTGCTGGCGATGGCCCGGGGCAGCACCGAGGCGTCGTCCTGCTCGTAGTAGCGGCGCGCCAGTTCGACGACCTGCCGGCCGGCGGCGAGGAACAGCTTCTTGCGGTCGGCGTGGGTCGCCACCACGGTGCCGTTGCCCGGCAGGGACAGGCCCAGGGCTTCGGTCAGGCAGTTCATCGAGTTGGCGGTGAACATGCCGGAACAGGAGCCGCAGGTGGGGCAGGCGGAACGCTCGAAGGCGGCCACGTCCTCGTCGGAACAGGAGCTGTCGCCGGCCTTGATCATGGCGTCGATCAGGTCGATGGCGATGGTCTTGCCCTGCCATTGCACTTTGCCCGCCTCCATGGGGCCGCCGGAGACGAAGATCGCCGGGATGTTGAGGCGCATGGCGGCCATCAGCATCCCCGGGGTGATCTTGTCGCAGTTGGAGATGCACACCATGGCGTCGGCGCAGTGGGCGTTGACCATGTACTCCACGGAATCGGCGATCAGGTCCCGGGAGGGCAGGCTGTAGAGCATGCCGTCGTGGCCCATGGCGATGCCGTCGTCCACGGCGATGGTGTTGAATTCCTTGGCGATGCCGCCCGCCGCCTCGATCTCGCGGGCCACCAGCTGGCCCAGGTCCTTGAGGTGCACGTGGCCCGGGACGAACTGGGTGAAGGAGTTCACCACGGCGATGATCGGCTTGCCGAAATCGCCTTCCTTCATGCCGGTGGCGCGCCACAGGGCGCGGGCGCCGGCCATGTTGCGGCCATGGGTGGAGGTGCGGGAACGGTACTGGGGCATGGTGCGGACTCCTGGAACCTGGGTGCAAAAGCCTAGTGGGCCTGGCAGGCCTGACGGGGAACAAAAAGCCGCATGGCCGACGCACCCCGTGAGCAGGCTCGGGGGTGGTCCGCCTGGGGCGGACCGGCGAGGGCGATGCGGCGTAACGCCTATAATCTTGCCATTCTATCCGCGAAAGAACGGCTCGCCCATGCTCGTCCACCCCCAGTTCGACCCCGTCGCCCTGGCCATCGGCCCCCTGGCCGTGCGCTGGTATGGCCTGATGTACCTGCTGGCCTTCCTGCAATTCTGGTTTCTCGGCCGGCGCCGCGCCCTGGCCAGCGCCGGCCAGGCCAAGCCGTGGAGCGTCGAGGAGCTGGACGACCTGCTCTTCTGGGGCGCCATCGGCGTGGTGCTCGGCGGCCGCCTCGGCCAGGTGCTGTTCTACGAGCCGGGCTACTACTTCAGCCACCCCCTGGAGATCGTGGCGGTGTGGAAGGGCGGCATGAGCTTCCACGGCGGCTTTCTCGGCGTCCTCGCTGCCTTCACCCTGTTCGCGCACAAGACCGGGCGCAGCTGGTTCCAGGTGGCCGACTTCGTTGCGCCCCTGGTGCCCCTGGGCCTGTTCTTCGGGCGCATCGGCAACTTCATCAACGGCGAGCTGTGGGGCCGCCCGGCGGACCCGTCCTTGCCCTGGGCGATGGTCTTCCCCCAGGTGGACAGCCTGCCGCGCCACCCGTCCCAGCTCTACGAGGCCGGCCTGGAAGGGCTGGTGCTGTTCGCCGTGCTGTGGCTGTATTCGGCCACGCCGCGCCCCGCCGGCCGGGTGTCGGGCCTGTTTCTGATCGGCTACGGCCTGGCCCGCTTCGTCGGCGAATTCTTCCGCACTCCGGACGACGGCATCTTCGGCCTGTCCACCACCGTCAGCATGGGCCAGTGGCTGTCCCTGCCGATGATCGCCGCCGGCCTGTGGCTGCTGCTGCGCCGCGCTCCAGCCACCGCTCCGAAACCGGCGCCCTGAGCCATTCTGCGCGGCACGGCGGTTGACTCCCCTTCTTCGTGGGGCAGAATCGGGAGGTCAAGGAGGGAATCATGACCAGCACCGCTCACGCCGCCGCCCAGCCCGCCCCCGTGGAAGGACTCCCGGCCAAGGAACTGGAGCGCATCCGCGCCCAGTTGCAAGAATGCGCCGCCAGCCTGGGTGGCGAGGTCTCGGCACGCAACCGGGCCGCGCGCCTGGGCGAGACCTACCTCAAGCTCGACGCCGCCGGCCGCCGCGCCGTGCTGCAATTGATCGCCCGGGATTTCGGCCCGGACCCGGTCAAGGTGGCCAGCGCCCACGCCACCTGGCAATCGTCCATCGGCACCCCGGCCGAGGGCGAGGCGGAGGCGGCCCTGCGCGCCGCCATGCGCTCGGCGCGCATCCGCATCATGACCCAGTTCCTCGCCCTGCCCCAGGGCGTCAAGTTCCTGGTGGACCTGCGCGCCGACCTGCTGCGCTTCCTGCCCCACGCCCCCGAACTGGCGGTGCTCGACCGGGAACTGGAAGCGCGCCTGTCGGCCTGGTTCGACGTGGGCTTCCTGGAATTGCAGCGGCTCACCTGGCATTCCCCCGCCGGCCTGCTGGAAAAGCTGATCGCCTACGAGGCGGTGCATGAAATCCAGTCCTGGGCCGACCTGAAGAACCGGGTCGATTCGGACCGGCGCTGCTACGCCTTCTTCCACCCCCGCATGCCCGACGAGCCTCTGATCTTCGTCGAGGTGGCCCTGTGCGACCACCTGGCCGGCAACGTCCAGGATCTGCTCGACGTGCATGCCCCGGTGTTCGACCCGAAACGGGCCGACACCGCCATCTTCTACTCGATCTCCAACACCCAGACCGGGCTGCGCGGCGTGTCCTTCGGCAACTTCCTGCTGAAGCGGGTGATCGACGACCTGAAGCGCGACTACCCGCGCCTCGACACCTTCGCCACCCTGTCGCCGCTCCCCGGCTTCCGCGCCTGGAGCGAGGCCCACGGCGACAAGGAGAGCGACGCGGCGCCAGGCGAGTGGGCCCGGGCCTTTCCCGAGGTCGAGCGGCAGCGCATCGCCAAGCTGGCCGGCATCGCCCCCACCCTGCACGCCATCCGCAACCTGCTCGCCACCCCGGCCTGGGCCGGCCTCGACGCCGACCCCCGCCTGGTGGGCGCCCTGCGCGACGGGCTGGAGCGCCTGGCCGCCCGCTACCTGGTCACCGCCACCCTGAAGGGCAAGCCCCGGGACCCGGTGGCCCGCTTCCACTTGGGCAACGGTGCCCGCATCGAGCGCCTCAACATGCTCGCCGACACCTCGGCCAAGGGTTACGGCCAGTCCTACGGAATGATGGTGAACTACCTGTACCGGCCCGAGGACATCGAGGAAAACGTGGAAGCCCTGCTGCGCGACGGCACCATCGCCGCCGTGGCCAAGGTGCGCCGCGCCGCCCGGGACTGAGCGGGGCCACGCCCTGTGCTCCCCGGAAACCGGGCGCCGCCATGCGTATAATTATGAATTTTTAACGCATTCAAGGAGAAACCCCATGAGCCAGCGTCCGTTCAAGGTGCTCGGTATCCAGCAGATCGCCATCGGCGGCCCGTCCAAGGACAAGCTCAAGACCCTGTGGGTGGACATGCTCGGCCTGGAGGTCACCGGCAATTTCGTGTCCGAGCGCGAGAACGTGGACGAGGACATCTGCGCCATGGGCAAGGGCCCCTTCAAGGTGGAAGTGGACCTGATGCAGCCCCTGGACCCGGAAAAGAAGCCGGCGGTGCACGCCACCCCGCTCAACCACGTGGGCCTGTGGATCGACGACCTGCCCAAGGCGGTGGAATGGCTCAGCGCCAACGGCGTGCGCTTCGCCCCGGGCGGCATCCGCAAGGGCGCGGCCGGCTTCGACATCTGCTTCCTGCACCCCAAGGGCAATGAGGAAGCCCCGATCGGCGGCGAAGGGGTGCTGATCGAACTGGTCCAGGCGCCCCAGGAAGTGGTGGCCGCCTTCGCCAAGCTGGCCGGCTGACGTCCCGCCAATCCCGCCGGCTGCACCTATGCAACGGCGGCCAGTTGCGGGGTGGCGCGGAGGCGGCGCCCCCTACCCCGCCGCCGGCTTGCGGGCAATCACTCCGGGGCCGTGCGGCCCCACCGCCCGCTTACTCCGGCGCGGTGGAATAGGCGTTGCGGCCGGCGTTCTTGGCCGCGTACATGGCCCTGTCGGCCTGTTGCAGCAGCGTCTGGGCGTCCGTGCCGTGGTCCGGGTAGATGGCCACGCCGACGCTGGCACCGATCTGGAGTTTGATCCCCTGGATCTCGAAGGGCGCCGACAGGCTGGAAACCACGCCCCGGGCGATGCTCTCCACGTCTTCCCGGTAGCGCACGTCGTCGAGCAGCAGGACGAACTCGTCGCCCCCCAGGCGCGCCACCGTATCGCTGTTGCGCACCAGGGACACCAGGCGCCGAGCCACCGCCGACAGCAGCTCGTCGCCGACCCCGTGGCCGAACTGGTCGTTGATCGGCTTGAAGCGGTCCAGGTCGATCAGCAGCACGGCGAAGCGCTTGCCGTTGCGCCGCGCCAGGCTCACCGCCTGGCCCAGGCGGGCGTCGAGCAGCAGCCGATTGGCCACCCCGGTGAGGGGGTCCTGGTGGGCCATCTGCTGCAACAACCGCTCGCTTTCCTGGAGGCGCGTGTTGGCATCGGCCAGGTCCCGGGTCCGTTCCGCCACCCGATTCTCCAGTTCCCGTTCCGAACGCAGCAGCGCCTCCACCATGTCGTGCTTGGTCTGGAGGGCTTCGGCCTGGGCCGCTGCCCGTTCCTGGCGGGCGACGTGGATGCGGTCGGCCAGGGCGAAGGAAAACAGCAGCATCTCCAGGGCCGAGCCGATCTGCATGGCGTTGGAGGTGAACACGTTGGTCGGCAGCCAGCCCAGGTTGCGCAACCCCAGGGCACCCACCCCCACCAGCAGCAAGGACCAGGCGAGCAGGAACCAGCGGGCCCCCTGATCACCCCGGCGCAGGCAGTAGATGGCCACCGCCACCGCCACGGCGGAGAAGGCCACCCCCACCAGGGAGGTGAACACCGCCGCCGGCCGGTAGGCAAGGTACAGGGGCGCCAAGGCCGCCGCGGCGAACCCCAGGGTGAGGGCCAGCAGCAGCCGGTCGATGCGTGGGTAGCGCCCCCGGGTCATCAGGAACTGGCGGGTGAACAGGGCGCCGAAGAAGCCGGTGGCAGCGAAGCCGCTCGGCAGGGCCACGTTGCCCCAGGCCGGCAGGCCGGGCCAGAGGAACTGGTTGCCCAGGCCGTTGAGGGAAAGCTGGCCCACCGCCATGGCTGCGACGAAGGCCACGTAGACCAGGTAGATGCGCTCGCGCAGGGAAAAGTAGAGCAGCAGGTTGTACAGCCCCAGGGCCAGCAACATGCCGTAGTAGAGGGCCAGGGCGGCGTAGATTTCCTGGTTGTGCACCTGGAAGGCCCGGGGTGCCCACAGGGTCACCGGAGCGGTCAGGGAACCTTCGGACTGGATGCGCACGTACAGGGTACGGCTCTCCCCCGGCGGCAGGATCAGGGGAAAGACGAAATGGCGATGGGGAAAGGCCCGGGCGGAAAAGGGCTGGCGGTCGCCGGCGCTCTGCTCGGTCACGCCGTCGGGGCCATCCACGTAGAGGGTGACCCGGTCCAGGGAGGCGTAGCCCACCTCCACCAGCCACTCGTTCCCCGGCACCGTTCCGGACCCGGCCTGCACCGTGGCGCGCAGCCAGTAGGCGCTGGCCGAATAACCGAAATTGACGTCCGACCCCTGGCCGCTCAAAGGGCTGAAACGCCCGGATTCGGCCTTCACCCCGGCCAGGGACAGGGTGGCGGACGGATCTTCGAGCACTTCGAGGAAGGGCGTCAGGGACTGGCCCTGGGCCAGGGGCGCCAGGGTCAGGGCCGGAGCGGCAGCCCACGCACCCTTCGCCGCCGAGCCGACCGCAAGGACGAACCAGAGCAGGCACAACCAGTAACGAAGGAGGGGCGAAGGCGGGGGCAAGGGCGGAACCACGGAGAGCAATGCAAATATTGTATCAATACTGCATGCCAGCTTTTGTCAGCCAGCCGGAATAAATCGCGGCGAATTGCGAGCAATGGCGGCCCCCGCCATGGATTATCATCCTCGGGCTTGCCCACCCCGCCTTCCTCGCCTGTTTCGCCGTGACCCTGCCTTCCCCCCTCCACGCCTTCCAGTCCGCCCTGCTCGGTTTCCTGCGCCGGGGCAACGGGAGCGACGCCGCCGCCATGGCCGAGGCCCTGCGCCGCTTCGCCCGGGAACGGCCCCGGAACGAAGCCGAACTGTGGGATGGCGGCACCGCCTTCTACGACGCTCTGGCTGCGGCTGGAGAGCCCCCCGGCGATGCCCAGCGGTTGTGGAGCACCCGGCTGGAGCGGCAGATGCGGCGCAGCCAGCGCGGCGGCGACCTGGACCCGACCTTGACCCGCGAACTGGCCACCCTGCGCGCCGCCCTGCCGGTGCCGGAATCCGCCGGCACGCCGCCGCCCCTCCCTCCTCAACTGGCCGCCCTGGCGGGCCTGCTCGGCCGCAGCCTGGACCCGGCCCTGCTGGCCGCCTGGAACGCCGCTGGCCGGCAGTTGGCCCAGGCCTGGAACGGCGCCGTGCGGCCCGAGTGGGAGGGACTGCGCCGCAGCTCCGCCGCCCTGTGCGCCGCCGCCACCGCCCTGGCCCCGGAGCAACCCGATGCCGTGGCCCTGGCCGTGGCCCTGGCCGACGCCCTGGAGCGGCTGGAAGGCATGGATGGCCGGGACGATCCGCCAGCCGACGTCCGGGCCGCCCTGGCCGCCACCCTGGAAGCCTTCGCCGAGGAAGACGCCCCCGCCCGCCCCGGCTTCGCCGACCGGGTGGCCCACCTGGCCCGGCGCCTCGACGCCATCGCCAAGGCACCGGCCCATGCCGGACAAGGCGAACAGGGTACGTTCGGTACGTTCGCTGCGGCGGCGCCGGCCGAACGCCCCTTCGGCTCCCTGTCCGTCGCCGCCGAGTTCGCCGCCGAGGCGGCGGAGCGCCTGGCCGAACTGCGCGAGGCCCTGCACCGCTATCCGCCGGACCGCCACGCCCTGGCCCTGGGCGCAGCCGAACTGGCCGACGAGGCCGCCGGCCACGGGCTCGCGCCCCTGGCCGAAGTGGCCCAGCTGCTGTCCCGGGCGGTGGATTTCGGCGCCCCCGACCTGGAATCGGCCACGGTGCGCGCGCGCCTCGAGTCGGCCCTGGAAGGCATGTCGGGCCAGATCGACGCGGTGGCCGAAGACCGCTGGCCCGCCCCCCTGCCCCGCCTGGCGGCGGCCCTGGCCGCCTTCGTCGGCGAGCGGGAACCGGGCGCGCCCTGCTGAAACTTTCGAGCGCCAGCGCCCCGGGCGGCATGTTCCGCGCACCATGAAAAAAGGGACCCGCAGGTCCCTTTTTTCATCGGCGGCCCGCCGCGTTGCGGCGGCGGACGCGGACGGATCAGGCGATCACTCGAACTCGATGATGATCTGATCCACCGACAGGGATTCCCCGGCGGCGGCGGAGATCTTCTTCACCTTGCAGTCCTGTTCGGCCTTGAGGATGTTTTCCATCTTCATGGCTTCGATCACCGCCAGCTTCTCGCCGGCCTTGACCTCCTGGCCCACGCTCACCGCCACTTCGCGCAGCAGGCCGGGCATGGGGGAGAGCAGGAACTTGGAGAGGTCGGGGGCGGCCTTTTCCGGCATGAGAGCCAGCAGTTCGGCGGCGCGGGCGGACATCACCATCATGTCGGCGCGGGTGCCCCAGTGGAACAGCTGGTAGGTCATGCGGTGACGTTCCACCTGGAGGGTGAATTCCTCGCCGTTGCAGGTGCCGTTGAACAGGGATTGGCCCTGGCGCCAGTCGGACAGGATCTCGTACTGCTCGCCGTTGTAGTCGACCAGATAGCCGCCGGCGACGGGCTTGGCCACCACCGGGTAGCGCTCGCCGCTACGGATCACCACCCACTCGTCGCCCACCTTGCGCTCGTGGCCGGGCAGCTGGCCGGAGACCTGGGCGGCCCGGTCCAGGTAACGGCGATGCACGAAGGCGGCCACCGAGATCAGCAGGGCCGGATCGTCGTGGGGCACCATCGAGGCGTCGAAGCCCTTCGGGTATTCCTTGGCGATGAAGCCGGTGTCGAAGATGCCGGACTGGAAGCGCGGGTGCTGCATCAGCGCCGCCTGGAACGGGATGTTCGAGGAGATGCCGCGGATGACGAAGCCGTTCAGGGCGTCGCGCATGCGGCCGATGGCCTCGGCCCGGTCCTTGCCGTGCACGATCAGCTTGGCGATCATCGAGTCGTAGTACATCGAAATCTCGCCGCCGTCGTAGACGCCGGTATCGACGCGCACCTCGCCGGCCACTTCGGCCGGCGGCTGGAACTTCACCAGGCGGCCGGTGGAGGGCAGGAAGCCGCGGAACGGGTCTTCGGCGTTGATCCGGCATTCCATGGACCAGCCGTTGATCTTCACGTCGGCCTGAGTCAGGGGCAGCTTTTCGCCGTAGGCGACGCGGATCATCTGCTCCACCAGGTCGAGGCCGGTGATCAGCTCGGTGACCGGGTGCTCCACCTGGAGGCGGGTGTTCATCTCCAGGAAGTAGAACTCCTTGGTGGCGCCGGAGACCACGAACTCCACCGTGCCGGCGGATTCGTAATTCACGGCCCGGGCCAGGGCCACGGCCTGCTCGCCCATGGCCTTGCGCATCTCGGGATCGACGAAGGGGCTCGGCGCCTCTTCGATGACCTTCTGGTGACGGCGCTGGATGGAGCAGTCGCGCTCGTTCAGGTACACGTAGTTGCCGTGGGAGTCGCCCAGCACCTGGATTTCGATGTGGCGCGGTTCCAGCACGTACTTTTCGATGAAGACCCGGTCGTCGCCGAAGGAGTTACGGGCTTCATTGACGCAGGAGGAGAAGCCTTCATGGGCTTCAGCGTCGTTGTAGGCCACGCGCAGGCCCTTGCCGCCGCCGCCGGCGGAGGCCTTGATCATCACCGGATAGCCGATCTTCTTGGCGATCTCGACAGCCTCGTCGGGACCGGAGATGGCTTCGTTGTAGCCGGGGATGGTGTTGACCTTGGCTTCGATGGCGAGCTTCTTGGACTCGATCTTGTCGCCCATCTTGGCGATGGAGTAGTGCTTCGGGCCGATGAACTTGACGCCCTCTTCCTCCAGGCGGCGGGAGAACTCGGCGTTCTCGGAGAGGAAGCCGTAACCGGGGTGCACCGCTTCGGCACCGGTCGCTTTGCAGGCGGCGATGATCTTGTCGGCGACCAGGTAGGATTCCTTGGAAGCGGCCGGGCCGATGCAGACGGCTTCGTCGGCCATCTCCACGAACAGGGCGTCCTTGTCGGCCTCGGAGTAGACGGCGACGGTCTTGATGCCCATCTTGCGGGCGGTCTTGATGACGCGGCAGGCAATTTCGCCGCGGTTGGCAATCAGGATTTTCTTGAACATTTATGCAACCTCTCTCAACACAGAGAACACAGAGGAGCGGCCTCCGTGTCGAATGCGGTTAATCGTTGATCAGAGCGGGATGTTGCCGTGCTTGCGCCACGGATTCTCGACCTTCTTGTCGCGCAGCATGGCCAGGGAGCGGCAGATGCGCTTGCGGGTCTCGTGGGGCATGATCACGTCGTCGATGAAGCCGCGGGCGCCGGCCACGAAGGGGTTGGCGAACTTGGCCTTGTACTCGGCTTCGCGCTCGGCCAGCTTGGCGGGGTCGTTCTTCTCTTCGCGGAAGATGATCTCCACGGCGCCCTTGGGGCCCATCACGGCGATCTCGGCGGAGGGCCAGGCGAAGTTCACGTCGCCACGCAGGTGCTTGGACGACATCACGTCGTAGGCGCCGCCGTAGGCCTTGCGGGTGATCAGGGTGACCTTGGGCACGGTGCATTCGGCGTAGGCGTAGAGCAGCTTGGCGCCGTGCTTGATGATGCCGCCGTATTCCTGGGAGGTGCCGGGCATGAAGCCCGGGACGTCCACCAGGGTCACCACCGGGATGTTGAAGGCGTCGCAGAAGCGCACGAAGCGGGCGGCCTTGATCGAGGACTTGATGTCCAGGCAGCCGGCCAGCACCAGGGGCTGGTTGGCGACGATGCCCACCGGGTGGCCGTCGAAGCGGGCGAAGCCGGTGATGATGTTCTTGGCGTAGTCGGGCTGGATCTCGAAGAAGTCACAGTCATCAACCATCTTGATGATCAGTTCCTTCATGTCGTAGGGCTTGTTCGCGTTGTCCGGCACCAGGGTGTCCAGCGAGTAATCCAGGCGGTCGGCCGGGTCGCTGGTGGGCTGCACCGGGGGCTTTTCCCGGTTGTTGGCGGGCAGGAAGTTCACCAGGCGGCGCAGGTAGTTGAGCGCCTCCACGTCGTTCTCGAAGGCCAGGTCGGCCACGCCGGACTTGCTGGTGTGGGTCACGGCGCCGCCCAGTTCCTCGGCGGTCACTTCCTCGTGGGTCACGGTCTTCACCACTTCGGGGCCGGTGACGAACATGTAGGAGGAATCCTTCACCATGAAGATGAAGTCGGTCATGGCCGGGGAATACACAGCGCCGCCGGCGCAGGGGCCCATGATCATGGAGATCTGCGGGATCACGCCGGAGGCCATGACGTTGCGCTGGAACACGTCGGCGTAGCCGCCCAGGGAGGCCACGCCTTCCTGGATGCGGGCGCCGCCCGAGTCGTTGAGGCCGATCACCGGGGCGCCGACCTTCATGGCGTGGTCCATGACCTTGCAGATCTTCTCGGCGTGGGTTTCGGACAGGGAGCCGCCGAACACGGTGAAGTCCTGGGAGAACACGAACACCACGCGGCCGTTGATGGTGCCGTAGCCGGTCACCACGCCGTCGCCCGGGTTCTTGGTCTCGGCCATGCCGAAGTCGGTGCAGCGGTGCTCCTTGAACATGTCCCACTCTTCGAAGGAGCCCGGGTCGAGCAGCAGCTCGATGCGTTCGCGGGCGGTCAGCTTGCCCTTGGCGTGCTGGCTGTCGATGCGCTTCTGGCCACCGCCGAGGCGGGCGGCTTCGCGCTTTTTCTCCAGCAGATGAATGATGTCGTGCATAAAAATCTCCCTCGGAAGAGTTCGCGTTCTACTGTCTAACGGAGCGCCATGAAATCATGGCTCACAGCGGGCTGGCGTCGGCCGACGCCGATCCCGCCGCAATGTTGGGGGCAGGCGGAGCCTGCAAGTGGCCGAGCAGCCGGTAGGCCGCCGCCGTCGGCGTGGTGCGCCCGGCATCCACCTGGTCGAGCAGTGCGGGCAGATCGGCCTGCACCGCCGGATGATGGCGGAAGAACTGGCGCAGGCCGGAATCGATCAGGTTCCACATCCAGGCCCGGGCCTGGTGGCGGCGCTTGGCCTCGAACTCGCCGCTGGGGGTGAGGGCGTCCCGGTAGGCCAGGACCTGTTCCCAGAACTCGACGATGCCTTCCTTGTGCAGGGCCGACAGGGTCAGCACCGGCGGCGCCCAGTGCGGGCTGGCGTGGCGCAGGAAGTGCAGGGCGTTCTTCCACTGGGCGCGCACCACCTGGGCAGCGCGGGGGTCGATGTCGGCCTTGTTGATGACCACCATGTCGGCGATCTCGACGATGCCCTTCTTGATCGCCTGCAAGTCGTCGCCGGCGTTGGGCAGCTGCAGCAGGCAGAACATGTCCACCATGCCGGCCACGGCGGTTTCCGACTGGCCGACGCCGACGGTCTCGACGATGATCACGTCGAAGCCGGCGGCCTCGCACAGCAGCATGGCCTCCCGGGTCTTCTCGGCGACTCCGCCCAGGCTGCCGGCGGACGGGCTCGGGCGGATGAAGGCTTCCTCGCGCTGGCACAGGGTCTCCATGCGCGTCTTGTCGCCCAGGATGGAACCGCCCGTCACCGAGGACGAGGGGTCCACCGCCAGCACCGCCAGGCGGTGCCCACGGTCGATGAGGTAGGTGCCCAGGGCCTCGATGAAGGTGGACTTGCCGGCACCGGGCACGCCGGAGATGCCGATGCGGATGGCCCGGCCGGTATGCGGCATGAGGGCGCCCAGCACCTGCTGGGCCCGCTCCTGGTGGTCGCGCCGGGTCGATTCGATCAGGGTGATGGACTTGGCCAGGGCGCGCCGCTGCCGCGCCAGCACCCCGTCCACCAGGGATTGGTCGGCGGGGGGCAACGGCGCGCCGCCGGCTGCCATGGCGGCGCCGGCGGATGCGGCCATTCCGGAAGTCCCGGTGATCCCGGTCATCGGGACTTAGCCGCGGGCCTTGCGGATTTCTTCCAGGACCCGCTTGGCGGAATCCTCGATGCGGGTGCCCGGGCCGAAGATGGCCTTGGCGCCGGCCTGGTACAGGAAGTCGTAGTCCTGGGCCGGAATCACGCCGCCGGCGAAGACGATGATGTCGTCGGCGCCCTGTTCCTTGAGGGAATTCACCAGGGCCGGCAGCAGAGTCTTGTGCCCGGCGGCCAGGGACGACACGCCGATGGCGTGCACGTCGTTTTCCACGGCCTGGCGGGCGGCCTCTTCCGGGGTCTGGAAGAGGGGGCCCATGTCGATGTCGAAGCCCAGGTCGGCGAAAGCGGTGGCTACCACCTTGGCGCCCCGGTCGTGGCCGTCCTGGCCCAGCTTGGCGATCATGATGCGGGGACGGCGGCCTTCTTCCTCGGCGAACTTGGCCACTTCGGCCTTGAGGGATTCCCAGCTGTTCTCGCCTTCCACGACGCCACCATAGACACCGGAAATGGTCTGGTTGTTGGCGCGGAAGCGGCCGAACACCTTTTCCAGGGCGTCGGACACTTCGCCCACGGTGGCGCGCAGGCGAATGGCCTTGACCGCCAGGTCGAGCAGGTTGCCCTCGCCGCTCTCGGCGGACTGGGTCAGGGCGGCCAGGGCGGCCTGGACGGCGGCGCCGTCGCGGGTTTCGCGGATCTTCTTGAGGCGGGCGATCTGGGCTTCGCGCACGGCGTGGTTGTCGATGTCCAGAATGTCGATCTGGTCTTCCTTGGCCAGCTTGTACTTGTTGACGCCGACGATGACGTCCTTGCCCGAGTCGATGCGCGCCTGCTTGTCGGCGGCGCAGGTTTCCACCTGCATCTTGGCCCAGCCCGATTCCACCGCCTTGGTCATGCCGCCCATGGCCTCGATCTCCTGGATGATGCTCCAGGCCTTGTCGGCCATGTCCTGGGTCAGCTTTTCCATCATGTAGGAGCCGGCCCACGGGTCTACCACGTTACAGATGTGGGTCTCTTCCTGGATGATCAGCTGGGTGTTGCGGGCAATGCGCGCCGAGAACTCGGTGGGCAGGGCGATGGCTTCGTCCAGGGCGTTGGTGTGCAGGGACTGGGTGCCGCCGAACACGGCCGCCATGGCCTCGATGGTGGTGCGCACCACGTTGTTGTAGGGGTCCTGCTCGGTCAGGGACCAGCCGGAGGTCTGGCTGTGGGTGCGCAGCATCAGCGACTTGGGGTTCTTCGGCTCGAACTGACTCATGATGCGGTGCCACAGCAGGCGGCCGGCGCGCATCTTGGCGATTTCCAGGTAGAAGTTCATGCCCACCGCCCAGAAGAACGACAGGCGCCCGGCGAAGGCGTCCACGTCGAGGCCCGAGGCAATGCCGGTGCGCACGTATTCCATGCCGTCGGCCAGGGTGAACGCCAGCTCGATGGCCTGGTTCGCGCCCGCTTCCTGGATGTGGTAGCCCGAGATCGAGATCGAGTTGAACTTGGGCATGTGCTGGGCGGTGTAGCCGAAGATGTCGGAGATGATCTTCATCGACGGCTTGGGCGGATAGATGTAGGTGTTCCGCACCATGAATTCTTTGAGAATGTCGTTCTGGATGGTGCCCGACAGCTTCTCTTGCGGCACGCCCTGCTCTTCCGCGGCCACGATGTAGCCGGCCAAGATCGGCAGCACGGCGCCGTTCATGGTCATGGACACGGAAATCTTGTCGAGGGGGATGCCGTCGAAGAGGATCTTCATGTCCTCGACCGAATCGATCGCCACGCCGGCCTTGCCCACGTCGCCCAGCACCCGGGGATTGTCCGAGTCGTAGCCCCGGTGGGTGGCCAGGTCGAAGGCCACCGAAACGCCCTGGCCGCCGGCGGCGAGGGCCTTGCGGTAGAAGGCGTTGGATTCCTCGGCGGTGGAGAAACCGGCATACTGGCGGATGGTCCACGGCTTGACCGCGTACATGGTCGGCTGGGGGCCGCGCACGAAGGGGGCGAAGCCCGGCAGGGTATCGGTATACTCCAGCCCGGCCACGTCCTTGGCCGTATACAACGGCTTGACCGTAAGCCCTTCCGGAGTCACCCAGTTCAGGTTGGCGACATCGCCGCCGGGAGCCTGCTTGGCGGCAGCCTTCTCCCACTGATCCAGGTGGTCGGAGTTGCGTTGGGTCGGTTCGGTCATGGCATCACCTCGTGTTCGGCCCCGGCGCCGGGGCACTTTTCGTTCTGGTCCGCGTTCTGTTCCGTCCAGCCATACCCGCCGGCACGGCGCCGGCAGACCGGGCACCGCATCCTGAGCGGGCGCGCCAACAAGGGTGGAGAGAGATTATGCCCCTTGCAATTCACGGCGCAGCTTGACAGCGGAAACCTTCGATAATACGTTATCCATAATTATGAATGCAACCACCGGCGGCAGTGAGCGCCACCCGCCCACGCCCAGGGAGAGAAAACGGAACATGACCGGCCATCGCATCGCCCAGCCAGCCCTCTATGAAGAGGTGGCGGAGCGGCTTCGCCAGCGTATTTTCGCCCACGAGCTGAAACCCGGCGCGTGGATCGACGAACAGGCCATCGCCGAACAATACGGCATCTCCCGCACCCCCTTGCGCGAGGCCCTCAAGGTGCTCGCCGCCGAGGGGCTGGTGATCCTCAAGCCCCGTCGCGGCTGCTACGTCACCGAGCTATCACCCAAGGACATCAGCGACATCTTCCCGCTGATGGCCCTGCTCGAAGGCCGCTGCGCCTTCGAAGCCACCGAGCGCGCCAGCGCCGCCGACCGGGAACGCCTCCAGTCCCTCCACGACGACCTGGAACAGGCCGCCCGGGACGGCGACATCCCGCGCTTCTTCGAGGCCAACCAGGAATTCCACCGCACCCTCCAGGCCATCACCGGCAACCGCTGGCTGCTCCAGGTGATCCAGGACCTGCGCAAGGTGCTCAAGCTCACCCGGCTCCACTCCCTGTCCGCCGAAGGCCGGCTGCAACAGTCCCTGGAAGAGCACCGGACCATCCTCGCCGCCGTGCTCAAGGGCGACCCGGCCCTGGCCGAGAGCCTGATGCGCGACCACCTGATGGCCGGCCGCGAGGCGGTCACCAAGAACCTGGCCGGCGAATCCGGCACCGCCCAAGCCACCCAAGCCGCCCAGTCCTCGCCGGCCCGCGGCGACGCCGTCCGCTCCTCCTGACCGTGGGCGGCGCGATCCACACCCGCCGGCAAGGGCCGGTGGCCACCGTCGCCCTGGCCAACCCGGGCAAGCTCAACGCCGTCGACTACGCCATGTGGGGCGAGCTGAAGGCCGCCCTGGACGACCTGCGCCGCGAGGCCGACGCTCCGGGCAGCGAACTGCGGGTGGTGGTCATCACCGGCGAGCCGGACGGGGCCACCCCAGCCTTCGCCGCCGGCGGCGACCTGGAAGAATTCCTCACCCTGCGCACCACCCTGGACCAGGCCCTGCACTACCACGACGAACGGGTGGCCCCGGCCCTCGACGCCATCGCCGACTGCCCCCTGCCCACGGTGGCCGCCATCGACGGGCCGTGCATCGGCGGCGGGCTGGAGATCGCCGCCGCCTGCGACCTGCGCATCGCCACCGCCTCGTCCCGCTTCGGCGCACCGATCAACCGCCTGGGCTTTTCCATGTACCCCGGCGAAATGGCCGGCCTGGTCCGGCTCGCCGGCCCCGCCGTGGTACTGGAAATCCTCCTCGAAGGCCGGGTCTTCGCCGCTGCGGAAGCCTACGCCAAGGGCCTGCTTACCCGGGTGGTGGACGACGGCGCCCTGGCCGCCGAAGTGGACGCCACCGCCCGCCGCATCGCCGCCGGCGCCCCCCTGGTGGCGCGCTGGCACAAGCAGTGGGTGCGCCGCCTGCTCCACGACGCCCCGCTGACGGCCGGGGAAAAGGCCGAATCCTTCGCTTTCCTCGCTACCGACGACTACAAGGAAGGCCTGCGCGCCTTCTTCGCCAAGGAAAAGCCGCGCTTTTCCGGCCGCTGAACCCGGCAACGGCCGGCCGGCTCCGGGCCGGGCAACGCCCGGCAGGGCTGCCGACCGGCGCGGCGAACCGATCCTTGCACCGCCCGACCGTGGCCGCTGCCATGCCCGCCGCCCGTGCCGGCAACCGCCCCCCCGGAGGAGATTCCCATGAGCCACGCCTACGTCATCGGCCACATCACCGTCAAAGACCCGCAGCGCTGGGCCGACTACCGTAGCCAGGTGCCGGCCACCCTGGCCCCCTGGGGCGGCGAACTGGTGTTCCGCGGCGCCCGCCTGGGCGACCTGGCCGGCCGCCAGCCCCACGCCGACGTGGTGGTGATCCGCTTTCCCGACCAGGCCGCCCTCGACGCCTGGCACGCCTCCCCCGCCTACCAGGCCCTGATCCCCCTGCGCACGGCCGCCGCCGACATCGTGCTGACCGCCTACGGCACCTGAGCCGAACCGGGCCGAAACACCGGCCCCGGCGGGCGGCGGGCGGCGGCAGGCCGGCAGTCAGGACATCGGCAACTGCAATGCCGCAAATCAATATACATTTGGGATAATGGCAACTACCCGGGCAATCGCCGGGCAACCTTTTCAACGCCCTCGCCCGTCCCGCCATGACCGTCCGCCTCGATGCCATCGCCGCGCTCATCAACCAGTTGGGCCGCTCCTTTGCCGACCCCGCCGTGCCGGCGCCGGGCAACGCCGAAATCCGCGAGGCCCTCGACACCCTGGCCCGGATCACCAACAAGCGCTGGCTGTACGCCCAGTTCCTGCTCGACCAGGCCCGGCCGCCCCTGCTGCTCAAACCCAAGCTGGCCGACGACATGGCCGCCCTGCTGGCCGAGGCCCGGGCCGTCCTGGCGGCGGACACGGCCCGGCGTGCGGATTTTGCGTCCGCCCAGGCCCCCCTGGGCATCCGCTGGGGCAGCTTCCTCGCCGGCGCGGCCCTGGTGGGCTACGGCCTGCTCGGCATCCATTACGACGACCTGTACATCCCGGGCAAGCGCAGCGGCGGCCTCCACCTGCACGGCCTACCGATCTGGCTGATGTTCGCCGCCATCCTGTGCGCGGCGCTGCTGCTCGGCAGCGCGGTCGCGGACCGCTACGACCGGCGCGGCAACGGGCGCCACAACCGCGCCCTGGCCCGCTGCTGCAAGGTGGCCGCCTGGTCCCTGCTCGCCGCCGCCCTGGCGCTGGACGTGGCCATCAAGCTGCAACTGGTCGCCCTGTAGGCGGCGGCCGGCCCTTCCCTAACCGGCCTTACGGAAGGTCAGGCTGACGCGCCGGGGGCCGAGCATGGGGTGATCCCCCTCCCGCACCGGCAGCACGCCGTGGAAATGCAGCCGCGCCGGGCCGCCCCACACCGCCACGTCCCCGTGGGTGAGCAGATGGCGAGTGGTCCGGTCCTCCCGGCGCGGCCCGCCGAAGAGGAAGGTGGCCGGCAGCCCCAGGGACACGGTGACGATGGGCTGGCGCAAGTCCCGCTCGTTCTTGTCCTGGTGCAGGGAGAGGCGGGTGCCCGGGGCGTAGCTGTTGATCAGGCAGGCGTCGGCGGCAAAGCCGGCGAATCCGGCGGCGGCCGCCGCTTCCGCCGCCAGACGGGCAAAGGCGGGCGGCATGGCCGGCCAAGGCCGGCCGCTGTCCGGATCGCAGGGCGCATAACGGTAGCCGTGGCGGTCGCTCACCCAGCCCAGGGCACCGC
This sequence comes from Oryzomicrobium sp., assembly GCF_021287045.1. GTDB lineage: Bacteria > Pseudomonadota > Gammaproteobacteria > Burkholderiales > Rhodocyclaceae > Oryzomicrobium. The sequence continues at coordinate 129,579 of NZ_JAJTBG010000005.1, forward strand.
AGTTGGTCATGGCCACCGACATGGCCAGACCGCCGGGGGTGACCATGCAGCGGAAGGGCGCCGCGGCCGCCACCGCCGCCAGGGCGGCGAGCAGTTCATCCATGCCGGCCAGGGCATGGCGGCGCAGCAGGACGGCCCCCGGGGCGATGTCCTCGCGCCAGGGCGGCGTCGGGTCGATGCCCGCCTCGGGCGGGCCGAACAGGTCCAGGGTCATGACGGATCGCGGGATTCAACGGCGATAAAAACTGGCGGATGCACAACCCGCCGGAGCGCGCATCCTCGCATAGCCTTGTGCAAACCCCGCGCCCCTATTGGTTTTCCGAAAGGCACCGGCGCCGGGCAAGACAGGGCGCCACTCTCCGGACCACTCCATCGGAGACGCCCGTCCCTATTGGCTTTCCGGGCAGGGGCATGAACCGCCCGACGGGAACGCTCATTCCTCCGACTCCCGGTCGAGCAGGCTGCGCTTACGCTCCACACCCCAGCGGTAGCCGGCCAGGCCGCCGTCGCTGCGCACCACCCGGTGACAGGGAATGGCCACCGCCAGGGGGTTGGCGGCGCAGGCCTGGGCCACGGCGCGCACCGCCCGGGGGGCGCCGATGCGTTCGGCGATCTCGGTGTAAGTGGCGGTCTGCCCCGGCGGAATGGCGCGCAGGGTCTGCCAGACCCGTTGCTGGAAGGCGGTGCCGCGCAGGTCCAGGGGCAGGTCCAGGCCCAGCCGGGGCGCATCCACGAAGCCCACCACCCGGGCCACCCAGTCCTCGAACCCGGCGTCGCCGCCCACCAGCTCGGCCCGGGGGAAGCGGTCCTGGAGATCCCGCGCCAGAGCCTGGGGGTCGTCGCCGAGCAGGATGGCGCACACCCCGCGCCCGCTGCGCGCCACCAGGATCGCCCCCAGGGAGCACTGGCCGATGGCGAAACGGATCGTCTCGCCGGCGCCCCCGTCCCGGTAGCGGCCCGGTGCCATGCCCAGCAGCGCCGCCGGATTCTCGTAGACCCGGCTGCTGGCGTTGAAGCCGGCGGCGTAGATCGCCTCGGTAACGCCGCCCCCTCCGGCCAGGGCCTGGCGCAACCGCGCCGCCCGATCCGCCGCGGCGTACTGGTGCGGGGTCAGCCCGGTGACGGCCTTGAAGATGCGGTGGAAGTGGTAGGGGCTCATCCCCGCCCCGGCCGCCAGGTCCGCCAGCCGGGGCACCCCGTCGGCGGCGGCGATCCGGCGGCAGGCGTCGGCCACCGTGGCGGCGTGGCGCTCGGCGGGGGGCGGCAGGTCCGGCCGGCAGCGCTTGCAGGGGCGGAACCCTGCCGCCTCGGCGCCAGCCCGGTCGGCGAAAAAGCGCACGTGCGCCGGCAAGGGCGTCCGGGCGCCGCAGGACGGGCGGCAATACACCCCGGTGGTGGTCACCCCGTAGTAGAAGCTGCCATCGGCCCGAGCGTCCCGGGCGGCGAGGGCGGCCCAGCGGGGATCGTCGGTCCGTTCCTGGGCTGTTTCCCGGGCCGGAGCCTTGGCGTCAGCCTGGTCCAACCGGTCGGCGGAAGGAGGAATAGAGGGAGGGGTGGAGACAGCGGTTTTCACGATGGCACCTGGTTTTCTGGCAGGGGATGAGCGCACTGTAGCCGGCCCGGCCCGATGCCGCACTCCACTGCTTGCTTTCGAATTTTCCCACGCCGCCCCGCCGGAATCGCACCGGCGCAACCCTGCGTCCGGCACGGCAGCGCAAGAAACGGAGCGCCGCCGCGCCCCATGCCTGATAGGCTTGGCGCTCCCCGTCGCCGCCCTTGCCCTTCATGCCCCCCATCGCCCCTGAAAACCCTGCCCCCTACCGGGATGCCAGCGCCCACCTGGCCGGCGTGGATGCGGACTGGGCCTGGCTGGTGGCCACGGTGGGTCCCTGCACCCACGCCCCCAAACCGGCCCGGGAGCCCTACGAAGCCCTGATCCGCGCCGTGGCCTACCAGCAGCTGCACGTGCGCGCGGCGGACGCCATGGTCGCCCGCTTCCTCGCCCTCTTTCCGGAGGCGCCCTTCCCCACGCCCCAGCAGATCCTGGCCACCGCCCCCGAGGCGCTGCGGGCCTGCGGCTTCTCCACGCGCAAGGTCGCCACCATCCAGGCCCTCGCCGCCGGCGCCGCCAGCGGGCTGGTGCCCGGCCGGGAAGAAGCCCTGGCCCTGGAGGACGACGCCCTGGTGGCGCGCCTCACCGCCCTGCCCGGCATCGGCCGCTGGACCGTGGAAATGTTCCTGATCTACACCCTGGAGCGGCTCGACATCCTGCCGGTGGACGACTTCGGCGTGCGCGACGGCTACCGGCGCCTCAAGTCCCTGCCCGCCGCCCCGGGGCGGCGCGAACTGGCCGCCGCCGGCGACGCCCTGCGCCCCTACCGCACCATCGCCGCCTGGTACCTGTGGCGGGTGCCCAAGGACAAGACCCCGGCCGCCACCGCCTGACCGCACCACGCCCATGCCGCAGAACGCCTCCGCCCGATCCTCCCTGCTGCCGGTCTGGGCCGCCGCCCTGGTCTTCGCCGTCTCCCAGGCCAACCTGGCCCGCCTGCTGGCGCCCCTTAACCCCAGCCTCTTCGCCCTGCAACTGGCCTTCACCCCCGACGCCTTCTGGCGGGTGATCGAGGCCTGGGGACCGGCCGGGGTGGCGGCCTACCGGGCCCATTTCCCCTACGACTTCCTCCACCCCTTCCTCTACGGTGCCTTCGGCTACCTGACGGCCACCCGCACCGCCCTGCTGCCCGGGCGTACACCGGCCCTGGGCCGCGCCGCCCGCGGGGCCCTGCCCGTGGCCGGGCTGTGTGACCTGGCCGAAAACGCCCTGCACCTGCATCTGCTCGCCCTGGCGCCCGGGGCCGGCGGCGGGCTGGTGACCCTGTCCGGCACCTGTTCCCTGATCAAGTGGGGCCTGGCCGCCGCCTTCGCCCTGGCCCTGGGCTGGGGCGTGCTGCGCCACGGCGTCGCCCGCCTGGCCGGGGCGCGGCCGGGCTGACGGGTCCCCGCGACGCCCCAACCGACAAAAAAGGCACGGATCGTTCCGTGCCTTTTTTGTCGGGCGGCATTTTTTCACGGCGATTTTGATACGAACCTGGAAACTTCGGCACCAATCTTGAAGATATGCCGGGCGACTGCCGGCACCATGAACGCATTCCCCGGGCGGCCGTGAGCGCCCGCTGAAGCGCTGGCGCCGCGGCTCCGGGAGATTTGCTGGCCGTAGCACTCGGCGTTGCACTTTCAGGTGGTCGATCGATGGCGGATGCGCGTTTCCATGTTCCGCTCCCGGAAATTTCCCTTGCTCCCTTGTCCCATCCGGACGAATACAGCCGCGAACAGACCTGCTTCGAGGCCGGCGACGCCGTTACCGTCGTCAAGGACAGCGAGGGGCTGGGCTGGACCGACCTGTACGCCGTGGTCGCCGAGGAACGCCCCCACGTGGCGGTGCGCCGGGCGGTCCCGGCCCTGTGGTTCGCCGCCGCCCTGCGCGAATGGTCCCTGCACCGGCTCATCGGCGACCTGGAATACCGGGGCTCCGGCCCGGCCGGCCGGGTGACGGTCACCCCGCCCGGGGATTCGGTGCTGGACGTGATCGGCGCCCCCACCCTGGTGCTGCACGTGTTCCTGCGCGAGGACGTGCTGTTCGAAGTGGCCAGCCAGCTGTTCGCCGGACCGCCCCCCGAACCGGCGAGCCTGGGCGGCTTCGCCCTGGACGATCCGGGCCTGCTGCAGCTCCTGCGGGCGGTCAAGCACGGCCTGTACGAATCCGTCCAGGGCGCCGGCCTGAAGATGGGCTACCTGTCCCGGGCCCTGGCCGCCCACGTGCTGCAACGCTCGCCTCAGGCCCCTGCCCTCAAGCCGCACCGGCGGCAATGGAAGGGGCACGGCCTGAGTTCGCGCCAGTTGCGCCTGGTGCTCGAATGCATCGAGGACAACCTGGGCCACAACATCACCATCAACGCCCTGTCCGCCCTGGCCGGCCTGAGCCGGGTGCAGTTCATCCGCCGCTTCAAGGTGTCGACTCGCATGACGCCCCACCAGTACGTGATCGAAACCCGGGTGCGCCGGGCCCGGCAACTCCTGGTCGAAGGACTGCTGCCCCTGGCCGACATCGCCGCCATCTGCGGCTTCTCCAGCCAGACCCATTTCAGCTCCACCTTCAAGCGCCTGGTCGGCACCTCGCCGGCAACCTACCGACGCATGATCGGCTGATGCCAAGCGGCATCGCCGGGCCGCCCGGCCGTCCGGTTGAGGTGCGGCCAATGCCCCCGGCCCACGCGCTTTTACGAATGTTGAAAAACGCGCACCAATCTTGAATACAGCGGCGGCCACGGCCGCTACCTTATTCAGGCGACATTGCCGCACGACCGACCGACGCGATGTTCTCCCCGATGTTCTCCTCCATTCCCCCCACCCAGCCTCCGCCCCCGCCGCCCAAGACGCACCCCCACGCCGACGAGCGCCTGTTCATCCGCTGCCTCTACCTGGTGGCCGCCCTCATCGCCCTGGTGGCGGCCCTGTCCTTCCACAGCATCTCCCGCCTGGAGGACGATGCCCGCCACGCCGCTCGCAGCCATGAGCGGATCGCCCTGCTGCGGAACATGCTTGCAGCCCTGGACGAGGCCGCCAGCGCCGGCCTGGCCCGCGCCTTGGCCGGGGACGCGGCGCCGGACCCCGAACGGCGGCCGGAACGCATCCTGGAACGGACCTTCCACCGCCTCGCCGAACTGGCGCCCGACGAATCGGCCCAGGGCGGGCGCTTGGCGAAGGTCGCCGCCCTGCTCGGTGCACACACCACGGCCCCGGCACCCGACCTGGGCCCGGCGGGCCGCTGGGCGCCCCTGGCGGACAGCGCGGCGCCCGCCATCCGCCAGGCCGTCGGCGACATGCTCGACGCCGAGCAGCGCGCCCTGGCCGACCGGCGCGGCGCCGCCGGCCGCGACAGCCAGCGGGCCCTGATGGCGGTGGCCGGCGGCGCCCTGCTGTCGATCGGCATCGCCGCCACGGCCATCGTCCTGGTCCGCCGCGACTTCGCCGGCAGCCGCCGGGCCCATGCCGCCCTGGTGGACGCCAACGACCTGCTCGACCGCCGGGTGGCCGAACGCACCGCCGAACTGCGCTCGGCCAATGCCCGGCTGGAACTGGCCGACGCGGTGTTCCGCAACGTCCAGGAAAGCATCGCCATCACCGACCTGGATTTCCACATCCTGGCAGTGAACCCGGCCTTCAGCCGGATCACCGAATACAGCGCGGCAGACGTCATCGGCCACCATCTGGGCCAGTTCCAGTGCGGCGGCGAGGATCAGGACGCCTGCCGGGAAATGTGGCAGGCCGTCCGTGCCGCCGGCGCCTGGCAAGGCGAGATCTGGAGCCGCCGGCGCAACGGCGACGTGTACCAGGAATGGCTGAGCGTCAGCGCCATCCGCGACGGCTCCGGGCAACCCCTCTATTACATCGGCGTGGGGGTGGACCTGACCCGGATGCAGCACGCCAAGTCGCACCTGGAATTTTTGGCCCACCACGACCCCCTGACCGGCCTGCCCAACCGGCTGCTGCTCAATTCGCGCCTGGCCCATTCGATCGAGCGGGCGCGGCGCGACGACACCCTGTGCGCCGTCCTGTTCCTCGACCTGGACGGCTTCAAGCCGGTGAACGACACCCTGGGCCACGCCACCGGCGACGAACTGCTGAAGCGGGTGGCCCGCCGCATCGGCGCCCGGCTGCGCGACACCGACACCCTCGCCCGCCTGGGCGGGGACGAATTCGTGGTGGTGCTGGAAGACCTCCCGGACGAGAGCGTCGCCGCGGCGGTGGCGGGCAGCCTGGTGCGCCAGCTCGAACCGCCCTTCGACCTGTACATGGATGGGGGCAGCGCAATCCAGATCGGCGTCAGCATCGGCGTGAGCCTCTACCCCGGCCACGGCGCCCACCCGGACGCCCTGCTGCGGGCCGCCGACGCCGCCCTGTACGCCGCCAAGCGGGCCGGCAAGGGCACCTGGCGCTTCGCCGGCGGCGGCGGGCCCGCCGCTCCCCATCCTGCCGGCATCGGCATATCCGCCGATTGAAACGGCGCGGCCGCCCCGGTAGGCTGGCGGCCCACGGTGCTTTGCGCACCCCTGCTGTCCACGTCCCACTTCCGCCTCCCCCGCGTCCGCTGCGCGGCGCCCCCATCATGAAAAAACTCTTCGTCCTACTCCTGTCCCTGCTCGCCCTGCCACTCCACGCCAGCGACTGGCAGGACGACCCGCGCCTGGCGGCGGCCTTCGCCCGGGCCGGCCTGGCCGGCACCTTCGTCGTCTATGACGTGGCCGCCGACCGGCTGATCGGCCACGACCGGGCCCGGGCCGAAACCCGCTTCATTCCCGCCTCCACCTTCAAGATTCCCAACAGCCTGATCGGCCTGGACAGCGGCACCGTTGCCAGCGTGGACCAGGCGCTGCCCTACGGCGGCAAGCCCCAGTGGAACAAGGCCTGGGAAAAGGACATGGGGCTGCGCGAGGCGATCAAGGTGTCCAACTTCCCGGTGTACCAGGAGCTGGCCCGGCGCACCGGCCTGGCCCGCATGCAGGCCGGCGTGAAGGCCCTGGGCTACGGCAACGGCGAGATCGGCACCGCGGTGGACCGCTTCTGGGTCGACGGCACCCTGACCATCAGCGCCGTGGAACAGACCCGCTTCCTGGCCCGGCTGGCCCGGGGCGAGTTGCCCGTTTCCCGGCAGGCCCAGGCCGACGTGCGCGAGATCACCCTGCTGGAGAGCGGCCCGGGCTGGTCCCTGCACGCCAAGACCGGCTGGAGCGACGCCTCCCGCCCGGACCTGGGCTGGTGGGTGGGCTGGGTGGAAAAAGGCGGCCGGGTGTATGCCTTCGCCCTGAACATCGACATGCCCCCCAAGCCGGCCCTGGACGGCGCCCTCAAGGCCCGCATCGGCCTGGGGCGTGAATGCCTGGGCATTCTGGGCATCCTCTGAGTCCCCCCTCACCCCTCTCCAACCGGCAACCCATGGGAGCCCCGCGATGAGCGCAGAACAACGGTTTGCGGATCTCGGCCTGGTACTGCCGCCGGTGAGCCCCCCGGCGGGCAATTACACGACGGCGGTGCGCACGGGGAACCTGCTGTTCATCTCCGGGAAAGCCCCCCTGCCGGTCGACGGCACGCCGCCGAAAGGCAAGCTGGGGCGCGACTATTCGGCTGCCGAGGGCTACGGGCTGGCCCGCTCCGCCTGCCTGGACCTGATCTCCGTGATCCGGAGCAAGCTCGGCTCCCTGGACGCGGTCGCCCAGATCGTGGAGCTGCACGGCGCCCTCAACGCGGTGCCCGAGTTCGAGGAACACGCCCAGGTGCTGGATGGCGCCTCGGACCTGCTCGCCGCGGTCTTCGGCCCCGCCTGCGGCCACGCGCGCTCGGTGATCGGCGTCAGCTCGCTGCGCAACGGCGTGCCGCTGACGTTGAAGGCCATCGTCGAGGTCAAACCGGACTAACGGGAAATCCTGCGGCGGATGGCAGGTGGCGGGCGCCGGGCCCAGGCCCGCGCTACCATGACGGGCGGGATGCCCGCCCCGGCATCGCCCCTCCCAGGAGAACGGCACCATGCACACCCTCGCAGCCCTCGCCACGGCGGCCGTCGCCCTGCTGCACCTTTACTTCCTGGTGCTGGAAATGTTCCTGTGGGACACGCCCCGGGGCCGCCGGACATTCGGCCTGACGCCGGAATTTTCCGCCGCCTCGAAGGCGCTGGCCGCCAACCAGGGCCTGTACAACGGCTTCCTGGCCGCCGGCCTGGCCTGGGGCCTGCTGCTCGGGCCGGAAGGCACGGCCGTCAAGACCTTCTTCCTGGGCTGCGTCGTCGTCGCCGGCGTGTTCGGCGCCGCCACGGCCAGCCGCAAGATCCTGTTCGTCCAGGCGCTCCCCGGCGCCATCGCCCTGGCCCTGGTGCTGCTCGCGGCCCGGGCCGCCCCGTGAACCACCTACTGGAAAGGCTCCCGCTCATGAAATGCGCCCTGGTCGTCTTCGACCGCATGACCAGCCTGGACTTCATCGGCTTCTACGATCCCCTCACCCGGCTGAAGACGATGCAGTTCATGGCGGACCTGGACTGGCACGTCTGCGCCACGACGCCCGCCGTCACCGACGACCGGGGCCTGCGCCTGGAGGCCGACCGGGTCGGCCAGTCCCTGGCGGGCTACGACCTGCTGTTCGTCCCCGGCGGCTTCGGCACCCGGCAGTTGCAACACGATGGGGCATTCATGGATTGGCTCGGCACCGCCCGGGACGCGCCCCTCAAGATCTCGGTCTGCACCGGCGCCCTGCTGCTCGGCGCCGCAGGCTTCCTGCGCGGCCTGGCCGCCACCACCCACCCCTCGGCCTTCGCCGAGCTGGCCCCCTACTGCGCCACGGTGGCCGACGCCCGGGTGGTGGACAGCGGCGCCGTAATCACCGCCCGGGGCGTCACCTCGGCCATCGACCTGGGCCTGCACCTGGTCGAGCGCCTGGCCGGCCACGACGCCCGGGCGCGGATCGCGGCGCAGATGGATTATCCGTACCGCTGGCAGCCCTGACCTTGAGCGCCGCCCGCACCACCGCTCACAAACCGTTACTGGCCGCGGCCCGCGCTGCCGGCCAGAATCCCACCCTGGCTTGAATCCCCTTATCCCGTGAGCACGGTCACCCTCGCCCCCTACGTCAGCGCCATCCTCCGCCGGCCCGGCCCCCACGCCGTGTGCGAGGCGGCGGTGGAACACAGCACCTGGCAGGATCAGGGCATTGAGGTGCGCCGCGAGGTCACCACCTACCGCTTCGCCGACGGCGCGGTGATCCGGCGCACGGTGGAAGAGGACGATTTTCCCGACGGCCTGGCCTGCGCCGAATGCTGGATCACCTACGAGGTGCTCGACCACGGCGCCGCCGGCGCACCGATCCGGCCGGCCCGGCAGGTGTTCGAGAACGCCTGCCGGGAATCCTTCTGGCTGGCCTACCACAGCGCCGACCCGGCCTGACCCGGGGCGCCGCAGCCGACGCCCCGCCCCCTGCGGACGGTCCACCCGCGCCCCCACGTATCCACGCAAAGCAGACCATGCACGACTGGCCCACGTTGCTTCTTTCCTCCCTCCTCATCGGCATCGGCGCCACGGCGGTCATGGACGTCTACGCCTGGGCGATGAAACGCCTGTTCGCCATTCCGTCCCTGGATTACGCCCTGGTGGGGCGCTGGATCGGCCACCTGCCCCAGGGACGGCTGATCCATGCCGGCATCGCCGCATCCGCGCCGGTGGCGGGAGAACGGGCCATCGGCTGGGGCGCCCACTACGCCATCGGCGTCGCCTTCGCCGGAGCGCTGCTGGCGGTGTGCGGGGTGGAATGGGCCCGGGCCCCCACCTTCGGCCCGGCCCTCGCCACCGGGCTGGTGACCGTGGCCGCCCCCTTCCTCATCCTGCAACCGGGCATGGGCGCCGGCATCGCCGCGGCGAAGACGCCCCGGCCCGGCGTGGCCCGGCTGCGCAGCCTGCTCGCCCATGGGGCCTTCGGAGTCGGCCTGTACCTGTCCGCCGCTCTCCTGGCGGCCCTGGGCGCTTTCTGAAACCACCATTCGAGCAGAACACGAGAACCACGCCATGCAAGAAATCAGCTGGGACGACTTCACCAAGGTGGAATTGCGCGTCGGCCGCGTCGTCGCCGCCGAGGTGTTCAAGGAGGCACGCAAGCCGGCCTACGTGCTGCAAGTGGATTTCGGCCCCGAACTGGGGGTGAAGAAATCCAGCGCCCAGATCACCCACCTGTACCGCCCCGAGGACCTGGTCGGCAAACAGGTGGTGGCGGTGGTGAACTTCCCCAAGAAGCAGATCGGCCCCCTCATGTCCGAATGCCTGGTCACCGGCTTCCACAACGAAAACGGCGAAGTGGCCCTGTGCGTGCCGGACCGGCCGGTGCCCCTGGGCACCCGGCTGCTGTAAGGGCGGAACCATGGAATCCGCCAGCCTCCCGCTCTTCGCCGCTGCCGCCCTGGCCACGCTGCTGGCCGGCGCCCTGCTCTGGCGACTCGCCTCGCGCCGCCATGCCCTGCCCTGCCCGGTGTGGCTGCGCTGGCTGGTGGAGCTAGACAACCCATTCACCCGTACCAATCGGGCGGCGTTCATCGTGGACTGCCTGGCGCCGGAGCCGGGCATGGCGGTGCTCGACGCCGGCTGCGGGCCGGGGCGGGTCACCGTGCCCCTGGCCCGGCGGGTCGGCCCGTCCGGATCGGTGACCGCCGTGGACCTCCAGGCCGGCATGCTCGCCCGGGCCGAGGCCAAGGCCCGGGCCGCCGGCCTTGGCAACGTGGCCTTCGTGCAGGCCGGGCTGGGCGAGGGCCGGCTGGAACGGAACCGTTTCCACCGGGCGGCCCTGGTGACGGTACTGGGGGAAATCCCCCAGCGGGAACGGGCCCTGGCGGAGATTTTCGCCGCCCTGCGGCCCGGGGGCCTGCTGGCCGTGGCCGAGGTGGTCTTCGACCCCCACTTCCAGCGCCGCGGCACCGTGGACCGGCTGGCGGCCGAGGCCGGCTTCGTCCTGGCGGCGCGCCACGGCAACGCCATCGCCTACGTGGCCCTGTACCGCAAGCCGGACGGGGCCTGAGCCATGGCCGCCGGTCTGCCGCGCCCCGCCGGGAATGCACGATGCTGATGCACCTGCTCTACGACTGGGGCGGCCTCAACCGGGAGCTGTTCGCCACCATCAACGGCCTGCGCGGCCCGGTGCTGGACACCCTGATGCTCGCCGGCACCCGGCTGGGCAGCGCCTGGAACGCGGGCTGGATCGCCCTCGGGCTGGCGCTGCTGCTGGCCTGCCGGCGCCTGGCGCCCCAAACTACGCTCACGGCCCGATTGCCCGAGGCCCGCACCCTGGCGCGGCTGCTGCGCGTCTTCGTCGTGGCCAGCGTCCTGGCCCTGATCCTGGTCAGCGCCGCCAAGCACGGCTTCGACATGCCCCGCCCGGCGGCGGCCCTGCCCCCAGGCAGCGTGGCGGTGCTGGCCCCCACCGTCGAGCCCTACAGCCTGCCCAGCGGCCATTCCACCTTCGCCATGCTGGTGGCCGTGGTGTTCTGGCCGGCCTGCCCGCGCCCCTGGCGCGCCGCCCTGGCCCTGGGCGCCCTGTGGGTGGGCGTCTCGCGCGTCAGCGTCGGTGCCCATTTTCCGGCGGACGTGGTGGCGGGCTACCTGTGCGGCGCGGCCTGCGCCGGGCTGGCGGCCCGGCTGGTGCCGCCAGCCCGGGGCGATTGACCTCCCCCGTCAAACCCCGCGCCAGTAGGGCATCTCCAGACAGGCGTCCGTAAACACAAGGCGGGGCGCGGCGCTTCACGGCCATGCCGTGGAACGCCGCGCCCCGCCTTGTGTTCAGCAATGGGCCGGTTTGATCGCTGCGTTCAGCCCAGAGCGCGCATGACGATCTCGCCCACATCCCGGGACAGGCCCGGGTGGTCGCGCAGGCTTTCCAGGGCGGCCTTGGCGTGGGCCTGGCGGCCGGCGTCGAACTTCTTCCAGCGGTCGAAGCAGCGGGCCAGGCGCGAGGCCACCTGGGGATTGCGCGCGTCCAGGGCCTTGATCTGTTCGGCGAAGAAGGCGTAGCCGCTGCCGTCGGCGGCGTGGAAGCGCACCAGGTTGGCGCCGAAGGTGCGCAGCAGGGCGTACACCTTGTTCGGATTGCCCAGGTCGAAGGCCGGATGGGCGGTCAGGCGCTTCACCGTGGCCAAGGTGTCGGGCAGGCGGCTGCCGGCCTGCACCGCCAGCCACTTGTCGACGACCAGGGCCTCGCCCTGCCAGCGCTGGTAGAAGTCGGCCAGGGCGGCCTCGCGGGCCGGGCCGGCGGCAGCGTTGGCATTGGCCAGGGCCGCCAGGGCGGCGAACTGGTCGGTCATGTTGTCGGCGCCGGCGTACTGGTCCTGGGCGCGCTGGCGCTCGGCCGGCGCGTCGAGTTCGAGCAGGTAGCCCAGGCAGACGTTGCGCAGGGCGCGGCGGCCGGCCTGGTCGGCGCTCGGCGCGTAGGGGCCACGGGGGGCCAGGGCGGCGTAGGCGGCGGCGAATTCGCCGTGCAGGGCTTCGGCCAGGTGGCGGCGCAGGCCGTTGCGGGCGGCGTGCAGGGCGTCCGGATTCACCTCGTCGAGTAGCTCGGCCAGGGTGGCTTCGCCGGGCAGGGTGAGGGCTTCGGCGACGAAGGCGGCGCCCCGGGCTTCGTAACCGGCCAGCAGGGTGCGGGCGGCGGCGGTGAAGCTTTCCGGCCACACCGGCGCGCGGCCGGCGGCAATGGCGGCGGTGGCCTCCAGGATGAGGCCGGTGGCCAGGCGCTGGCCGGCTTCCCAGGCGTTGAAGGGGTCGGACTCGGCTGCCAGCAGCAGGGTCAGCTCGGCCGGGGTGTAGGGGTAGTCGAGCAGCACCGGGGCGGAAAAGTCGCGCAGCAGCGACGGCACCGGGGCGCTGGCCACGTTCTCGAAGGCGAAGGTCTGGGTGGTTTCGGTGAGCAGCAGGGTGCGGCTGTGGCCTTCCAGCTCCTGGCCTTGAGCGTCGAACAGGGCGACCCGGATCGGGATCAGGTAGGGCGCGTTGTCGCCGGCCTTGGGGTTGGATTGGGTAAAGGTCAGGGTGTAGCGCCGGGCCTGGGCGTCGTAGGCGGAGGCAGCCGTGACCCGGGGGGTGCCCGGTTCCCGGTACCAGCGCATGAACTGGGTGAAGTCGAAGCCGGAGGCGGCGCTCATGGCGGCGACGAAGTCGTCGCAGGTCACCGCCTGGCCGTCGTGGCGGCGGAAGTATTCGTCCATGCCGGCGCGAAAGCCGTCGCGGCCGATCAGGGTCTGGATCATGCGAACCACTTCCGCGCCTTTTTCATAGACGGTGGCGGTGTAGAAGTTGTTGATCTCGATGTAGGAGGCCGGGCGCACCGGGTGGGCCATGGGGCCGGCGTCCTCGGGGAACTGGGCGGCGCGCAGGCCGCGCACTTCGCGGATGCGGGCCACGTCCCGGTTGTGAGTGTCAGCGCCGAATTCCTGGTCGCGGAAGACGGTGAGGCCCTCTTTCAGGGACAGCTGGAACCAGTCGCGGCAGGTGACCCGGTTGCCGGTCCAGTTATGGAAGTACTCGTGGGCCACCACCCGGTCGATGTTCTCGAAATCCACGTCGGTGGCCACGTCGGGGCGGGCCAGCACGTACTTGGTGTTGAAGATGTTGAGGCCCTTGTTCTCCATGGCCCCCATGTTGAAATCGCCCACGGCGACGATCATGTAGTGGTCCAGGTCGCATTCCAGGCCGAAGCGGCGCTCGTCCCAGGCCATCGACTTCTTCAGCGCTTCCATGGCGTGGGGGCACTGGTCGAGCTTGCCCGGCTCGACGTAGATGGCCAGCTGCACGGTGCGGCCGGAGGCGGTGGCGAAGGTGTCGCGCAGCACGTCGAGCTTGGCGGCGACCATGGCGAACAGGTAGCAGGGCTTCTTGAACGGGTCTTCCCAGGTGGCGTAGTGGCGGCCGTCGGCCTCGTCGCCCTGGGCCACCGGGTTGCCGTTGGCGAGCAGCACCGGGTAGGCGGCCTTGTCGGCGTGCAGGGTGACGGTGAAGCGGGCCATCACGTCGGGGCGGTCGGCGAACCAGGTGATGCGGCGGAAGCCCTGGGCCTCGCACTGGGTGAAGTAGCCGTCCTTGGAACGGTAGAAGCCGGACAGCTGGGTGTTGGCGTCGGGCTGGATGCGCACCCGGGTGCGCAGGGTGAAGCGCGCCGGCAGGTTGGCGACGGTCAGGGTCTCGGCGCCGAGCTGGTAGGCATCGGCCGGCAGCACCTGACCGTCCACGGCCACCTCCAGGGTTTCCAGTTCCTCGCCGTCGAGGACCAGGGGAGCGTCGGGGGCGGTTCCTGCGTTGCGCACGCAGGCCAGGGTGGCGGTGACCACCGTGCCGTCGGCGCGCAGGTCCACGTCCAGGTGCACGGTGTCGATCAGGTAGGCCGGCGGAGTGTAGTCGGCCAGCAGGATGGGGGCGGGGGTTTCGCTACGCATGGGGGGCATTCCTGAAGCGGGGCGCGCCCGGTCGGTCCGGGCGGCGTGGGAGCGAAGCGCGGGCACGGCGGCATCGGCCGGGCCCGGCGCGGGGACCGGGCCATTTTACCCCCGGGCGGAACGGGGGCCAGGGCCGCCCCCGCCCGGCGCCGTCAACAGGGGTAGGCCACGCCCCGCTCGGGCAGGGCCACGTGCTTCCAGCCAAGCCGCTCGTGCATCACCTCGGCCAGCCGGGCCGAAGCCTCGGGTTCGCCGTGCACCACGAACACCTGGCCGGGCGCGGCGGCGAAGCCCTTGAGCCAGGCCAGCAGGCCGCCCTGGTCGGCGTGGGCGGACAGGCCGCCCAGGGTGTGCACCGAGGCGTTGACCGGCACTTCCTGGCCGAACAGGCGCACGGTGCGGGCCTTTTCCACCAGCATCCGGCCGGTGGTGCCGTGGGCCTGGAAGCCGGTGATGATCACCGCGTTCTGCCGGTAGGGCAGGTTGTTGACCAGGTGGTGCAGCACCCGGCCGCCTTCGCACATGCCGCTGGCGGAAACGATGATGGCGCCGCCGCGGATCTGGTTGAGGGCCTTCGATTCCTCCACGTCGCTGACCAGCTTGAGGCGCAGGGCCTCCGGGTGGGCCTCGTGCCAGGCGAGCATTTCCTGGGCGTCCTCTTCCAGGGCGTCGCGGAAGTGGGCGGTGAGCTGGGTGACCGCCGTGGCCATGGGCGAATCGATGAAGACGTTGAGGTGGGGCAGGCGCTTTTCCCGCACCAGCTGGGCGAGCAGCAGCAGCACCTCCTGGGTGCGGCCCACGGCGAAGGCGGGGATGACGATGTTGCCGCCGTGACGTAGGGTGTGGCCGACCACCTCGACCAGCTCGTCCCGGGTCTGGTCCATGGTCTTGTGCAGGCGGTCGCCGTAGGTGGATTCGATCACCAGCACGTCGGCCGAGGCCACCAGTTCCGGCGGCGGAGTAAGGGGACAGCCGGCGTGGCCCAGGTCGCCGGAGAACACCAGGCGGCGGGTCTTGGGCGGGCTTACCTGATCCACCGCCACGTCGATGGCGGCGATGGCCGAGCCGAGGATGTGGCCGGCGTCGTGGAAGCGCATCAGGATGCCGGGCACCGGCTGGAAGGTGAGGCCATAGTCGAAGGTGCGCACCTGGGCCAGGCAGGCCTGGACCTCTTCCTGGCCGTACAGCACCTCGGGCAGCTCGCCACGCCAGCGCCCCTTGGCCTGGCGGCGCTCGGCCCGTTCCCGGTCGGCCTGCTGCAGGTGGGCCGAGTCGGGCAGCAGAATCTTGAGCAGTTCCCGGGTAGCCGGGGTGGTGTAGATCGGCCCGGAAAAGCCGGCGGCGCAGAGCCGCGGCAGCAGGCCGCTGTGGTCCAGGTGGGCGTGGGTGAGGACGACGAAATCGAGGCTGGCCGGGTCGAAGGTGAAGGGCCGCTCGTTCTTTTCCCGGGCGTCGCGGCCGCCCTGGAACAGGCCGCAATCCACCAGGAAGCGGCGCGCCTCGCCGGCCACCGTGCCTTCGCAAAGGTGCTGGGAGCCGGTCACCTCCCCCGCCGCACCGAGAAACCTGATCTGCATGTTGCCTCCCTTGTTTGCTGACGGTATGGGATCGAGGCTATGCCGGTCGGCGTCTGCTTTCAAGGGCGGCGGCGCCGGGGTTTGCGCCCCGTCAACGCAAACGCCCCGGGCGAACCCGGGGCGCTGCGTGCTGCGCGATGCTTGACGTTTGAGGATGCCGGAGCGTCAGTGGTTCGACGCGGAGGCGGCGCCCAGGCCGGTCTGGGCCCGGACGTACTGGTCGGCGAAGCGTTCCTGCTCTTCCTTGGCGCGCACGCTGGAATCGGTGACCGAACCCAGCCAGGCGAAGAAGAAGGCCACCGGCATGGAGAACAGGGCCGGCTGATCGTAGGGGAAGAGGGGCGCGGCGTTGCCGAGCACCGCCACCCACACGGACTTGGACAGCACCACCAGGGCCACGGCGGTGGCCAGGCCGATGTAGCCGCCGAGCAGGGCGCCCCGGGTGGTCAGGCCCTTCCAGTACATGGAGAGGATCAGCACCGGGAAGTTGGCCGAGGCGGCGATGCCGAAGGCCAGGCCGACCATGAAGGCCACGTTCTGCTTTTCGAACAGGATGCTCAGGGTCACGCCGATCACGCCCAGCACCAGGGTGGCGAACTTGGAGATGCGGATCTCGGAAGCCTCGCTGGCCTTGCCCTTCATGATCACCCGGGCGTAGAGGTCGTGGGAGATGGCCGAGGCGCCGGCCAGGGCCAGGCCCGAGACCACCGCCAGGATGGTGGCGAAGGCCACGGCGGCGAGGAAGCCGAGCAGCAGGTTGCCGCCCACGGCCTTGGCCAGGTGCATGGCGATCATGTTGCCGCCGCCGACGATCTTGCCGCCGATGCTGCCGCCCTCGAAGAACTGGGGATCGGTGCCGACGATGATGATGGCGGTCATGCCCATCAGGAAGATCACGTTGAAGAAGTAGGCGATGAAGCCGGAGGCGTAGAGCACCGACTTGCGCGCTTCCTTGGCGTCGGTCACGGTGAAGAAGCGCATCAGGATGTGGGGCAGGCCGGCGGTGCCGAACATCAGGCCCAGGCTCATCGAGATGGCGGTGACCGGATCGGCCAGCAGGCTGCCCGGGAACATCAGGCGGGTGCCGTTCTTGTGCACTTCCATGGCCTTGTTGACCAGGTTCTCGTAGGAGAAGCCGAAGTGGTTCATGGCCAGCAGCATCACCAGGGTGCCGCCGGCGAGCAGCATGCAGGCCTTGATGATCTGCACCCAGGTGGTGGCGATCATGCCGCCCACGGTGACGTAGACCATCATCAGGGCGCCCACCACCAGCACGGCGGTGGTGTAGTCCAGGCCGAACAGCAGCTTGATCAGCTGGCCGGCGCCGACCATCTGGGCGATCAGGTAGAAGCACACCACGATCAGGGACGACACGGCGGCCATGGTGCGCACCTTGCCCTGGTCGAGCCGGTACGAGGTGATGTCGGCGAAGGTGAAGCGGCCCAGGTTGCGCAGGCGCTCGGCCATCAGGAACAGGATCAGGGGCCAGCCGACGAAGAACGCGGTCATGTACACGTAGCCGTCGAAGCCCTGGGTGTAGACCATGGCGGTCAGGCCGAGCAGGGTGGCCGCGGACATGTAGTCGCCGGCGATCGCCAGGCCGTTCTGGAAGCCGGTGATGCCGCCGCCGGCGGTGTAGAAGTCGGCCGCCGACTTGGTGCGGTTGGCCGCCCAGTAGGTGATGCCCAGGGTCATCAGCACGAAGACGAAGAACATGCCGATGGCGTGGATGTTGAGGGGCTGCTTCTCGGCCACCGCCTCGACGGCGGGACCGGCCACGGCCAGGCCGCTGGCCAGGGCCGCGGCGAACAGACAGGAGAGACGGGCGAAGAGTCGGGTCATGGTCACAGCTCCTGGGCCTGACGCACGATGGTCGTGGTCATTTCGTCGAACTCGCCGTTGGCGCGCTTCACGTAGACGGCGGTGAGCACCCAGAACAGCACGAAGATGGTGAAGCCGCCGGCCATGCCTACGGTCACCGCCGAACCGGCGGCCACGGGCTGACCGAGCAGTTCCGGAGCGAAGGCCACCAGCATGATGAAGCCGTAGAACAGCACGAACACCAGTGCCGACAGCAGCCAGGCGAAGCGGCTGCGCCGCGCCACCAGCTGGACGAACTGCGGATTGTTGCGGATACGCTCGTAGACCTTGGCGGTCATGACGTCTCTCCCTCGTTACTTATATGAAAAATTATTGCTGCGCCGCACTTATAACATATAGAAGAGTTGACGTGTACACATAATTATTGATTTTGTAATCCATGTCGCAAACAGGAAAAACTAGAAATGGCTAATTAAACGGGTAGCTACGGCAAAAACCATTGCCGAATAGCATTTATCGTAATTCGTTTTACTTATTGTAAATTTTGTTCGCAGTGTGCTTTGGCAGTATCTGTTCTTGCCGCAAAACACCTGCAAACCAAGGCACTAGGGCAACATCTGCGGTGCCGGCATGGCCGCCAACGGCAATTTGCTGCGCCGCACAACAAAAGAGGCAAGCCCGGGCCAGCGGGCGCGCGCCCAGGCGGACGGCCGCTTTGGCCCGGACAGGGCGTGAATGGGCCGCGCTGACCCGTTCCCCGCGCTTAGGGCGGCGAACGGCGGGGAAGGCAAAAGGGAGGAGAAGGCTCGGGCGGAACCGCGTTCACGCCGGCGGACGGCCCGCCAGCGCCTCGGCCAGACGGGCCGCGTAGGCCGGCAGGGCGGCGTCGCGGCGGCGGCAGAGCAGCAGGCGGCGGCTCGCCCAGGCATCCCCCAGGGGGCGCCAGCCCAGGGTTCCGGCGTGGCGCCGGGCGGCGCTCTCGGGCACCACGGCGACCCCCACCCGGGCTGCCACCAACCGGCAGATGGCGTCGAAGCCGCTCACCCGCACCCGGTAGCACAGATGCTGGCCGGCGCGCCGGGCATGGTCCGCCAGATAGTCCTGGAGGGCGCTGGCTCCGGCCAGGCCGACGAAATCCCAGGCCAGGGTGGCGGCAAAGGGCAGCGGGGAAAGGAGAGCGGCCGGGGCACTATCGGGCATCTCCGTCGGCGCCGACGATGGGGATTCGCCCCCCGCCGGTTCGGCCGCCGCCGCCAGAAGCGCGTGCCCGAGCGGCGCCACCAACACCAGCCGGTCGTCGTGGATGGGGGTGGTGGCCAGATCGCCGGTATCCACTGCGTCCGAGACGATGCCCAGGTCGGCCAGCCCCTCGGCCAGGGCGGCGACGATGGCGGCGCTGGAGCGCTCCTCCGCCTCCACGTCGATGGAGGGGTGGGCGGCGAGGAAGTCCCCCAGGGCCTGGGGCAGGAATTCGCTCAGGGCGGCGGTGTTGCACAACAGCCGCACCCGGCCCTTCAGCCCCCGGGCGAATTCCCCCAGTTCGGCGCTCAGGTGGTCGAGCTGGCGCTCCATCAGCCGGGCGTGGTGGGCCAGGGCCAGGCCGGCGGCGGTGGGGACGGCGCCGCGCCGGGTGCGCTCCAGCAGGGGCGTGCCGAGGCGGGTTTCCAGCCCCCGGATGCGGGCGCTGGCCGAGGCCAGCGACAGGTGGCTGCGGACGGCTCCGGCGGTGATGCTGCCGGCCTCCACCACACTCAGGAAAATCCGAAGGTCGGTGAGATCGAAACGCATGGTGCCTCCCTGATCGCAAGAAGGGGCGCGGACCTTGAGCGCGACGGCTGGACGGCGGCGGACCCAGCCTTCGGAAAATCCGAAGGCTGGGTCAGTGTATCCCACATTTTCAGCCCCCCATCGCCCCGCCATACTGCCGGCCATGACCCTCGATCTCGCCCTCTCCGGCTCCCACCTCGCCGCCTCCGTGGCCCTCATCGCCACGGCCTTCCTCCTCGCCGGACTGGTCAAGGGGGTGATCGGCCTGGGCCTGCCCACCGTCGCCATGGCCCTGCTCGGGCTGGTGATGACGCCCCTGGAGGCCGCCGCCCTGCTGGTGGTGCCGTCCCTGGTGACCAACCTCTGGCAGCTCGCCCAGGGGCCGCGCCTCGGCGCCCTGGCGCGGCGGCTGGCGACGATGCTGGCGGGCATCTGCCTGGGCACCTGGCTCGGCATGACCGGCCTGGCGGCCCTTGGGCCCGGCCACGGCCCGGGTCAGGCCAGCGGCCCCCTGGGGATCGCCCTGATGGTCTACGCCCTGCTCGGCCTGAGCGCCTGGCAGCCCCGGGTGCCAGCCCGGTTTGAACCCTGGCTGTCGCCCCTGATGGGCCTGCTGACCGGCATGAGCACCGCCGCCACCGGCATCTTCGCCCTGCCCGCCGTGCCCTTCCTGCAAGCCCTGGCCCTGGATCGGGACGATCTGGTGCAGGCCCTGGGCCTGGCCTTCACCGTCTCCACCGTCGCCCTGGCCGCCGGCCTGCTCGGCCAAGGCGCCCTGCGCCCCGGCGTGGGCGGCCTCTCCCTGTTCTGCCTGGCACCGGCCCTGGCCGGCATGGCCCTTGGCCAGCGCCTGCGCCACCGGCTCTCGCCCTGGGTCTTCCGCCGCTGCTTCTTCATCGGCCTGCTCGGCCTGGGCGCCCACCTGGCCTGGCGCGGCTGACCATGGCCGGCGCCGGCGAGGGGAACGACGGTTCCCGGGATACCCTGACCCGCGCAGCCGCCCTGCTCGAAGAGGTGCAGTCCCGCCTGATCGCCCTGGAAGCCCTGGCCGCCCTGGTGGCGGCGGACGCCTGCGCTGCGGAGGAGGTCGATCCCCGCCTCTTCCTCTGCTTTCACCTCAGTCGCGGGCTGGCCGAAAAAGCCGACGCCGCCCGGGCGCTGATCAGCACGCGGGCGGCGTCGCAGGAAGCATAGCCGGACGAACCGGCTGGAACTGGGTTCAGCTCGTCAGCAGGCTGTGCAGCATCTTGGTGGCGAGCAGGGCGAGGAAGCCGCCGAAGGCGCGCTTCAACTGCTTCACCGGCAGCTTGTGGGCCAGCTTGGCGCCCAGGGGCGCCACCAGCACGCTCATGGCGACGATGCCGACCAGGGCGGGCAGGTAGATGTAGCCCAGGTGCCCGCTGGGCAGGCCCTGGTCGTCGCCGCCGGCCAGGATGTAGCCGATCATGCCGGCCAGGGCGATGGGGAAGCCCAGGGCCGACGAGGTGCCCACCGCCTGGTGGATGGCCACGTTACAGAAGAGCATGAAGGGAATCGACAGGAAACCGCCACCGGCCGCCACCAGGCTGGAGACGATGCCGATGCCGGTGCCCACCAAAAACAGAGCGACACGGCCGGGCAGCTGGCGGTGGGGCTTCGGTTTGAAGTCCAGCATCATCTGGGCCGAGGCGTAATAGACGATCACGGTGAACACCATCACCAGGGGCCGGGTCGGCACCAGGCCGGACAAGAGGGAGCCGCCGAAGGTGCCGAGCACCAGGCCCGGGGCCAGGGTGGCGACGATGTCCCAGCGCACCGCCCCATGCTTGTGGTGGGCGCGCATGCTGGAGATCGAGGTGAACACGATGGTGGCCATGGAGGTGCCCAGGGCCAGGTGCATGACGTGCTCGGCCGGGAAGCCCTGGGCCTTGAACAGCATGAACAGGATCGGCACCAGGGTCAGGCCGCCGCCGACGCCGAACAGGCCGGCGATGAAGCCGGCAAAAATGCCGAGGAGGGGATAGCTCAACAGCCACCAGTCCATGACGGGTCCTTTGGGTTGGGGGTACGTTAGTCGTTGGTTTTATGCTTATTTTTCCACCCGGCCGACCCCGCCGGAAACGCTGGCGGACCCACCCGGGGGAGACAGCGGCCGCCCGCCGGGGCACCAGAAAAGGAAACGGCGCGGTGAAGCCGCCTTGCAGCGTTTCAACGCGCCGTGTCCAGTATTACTGGCCCCCGCAGATGTCGTTTCGGCCGGCATCTCGAACCCGGAGGTTCAGAGTGGTCGCTTACCGACCGGCGTCTGGTACGTCGCAAGGACGCGCACTTTGCCGGCACTGGATGGGCAACCTAAGCCCATACTTGGTTCAGAGAATCTATGGCCGTCACGAGCACCGCAGGGGACACCCGGCGGAGGACTAGAACAAGGAGTCGGACCGGGGCGGTGCCGCATCGGCGGAAGAATCCGCCTTGCCCCGGAGCGCCTCGTCCAGCTTGGCCTCCATGGCACCGATTCTACGCTGAAAGTCAGGGGTGTCAAAACCCCCTTCGCTCCCCTCGCCGACCGCGGCGAAAACCGCGCCGGGCGCCGCTTCCGGCGCGCTCGGGCGGCGGCGCAGGGACAGCAGTTCGTGGGCCAGGTTGAGGGCGGCCATCACCGCCACCCGCTCGGCGCCGCCGGAGCGGCTGCGGGCAGTGATCTCCTTGACCTGCTCGTCCACCAGGGCGACGGCGGCGAGCAGGGCCTCCCGCTCGTCGGGCGGGCAGGCGACCCGGTATTCCCGGCCGAGGAGTTGCACGTCGAGGAAATTGGACTCGGCGCTCATGGTCATGGACCTTTGCTGGCTAGTTCGAGGGGGAAGGGTGGAGTACGGAAATTCGGGAATGCGCAGAGCGGCTCGGAGCCCGGCTGTCGCAAGCGGATCACGGATCGCGCCGCAAGGCCCGCGCACCGGCACCGCCGGCGGCTTACTTGCCGTCCTCGGGCACCCGGGCGAGCAGGCCTTCCACCCGCGTCCGGGCTGCCGCCATGCGGGCGGCCAGATCGGCGTTGCGCGCTTCCGCCGCCGCCAGCTGCGCCTTGAGGGCGGCGTTCTCGCCGCGCAGGGCCTGACACAGGCCGACCACTTGGTCGACCTTGCTTTCGAGGGTGGCGAGGTGGTTCTCCATGGCGCGCACTATAGAGGCGCAATCTCTTCCCGGTCAAGGAGTAAGCGTCGGATTTGAAGGTGTTTTGTGGCTTCGCGCCGCCGCCCCGCGCCTTGCTCCCGCCCCCTCCGGCGGGGTATTCTCCGCCCTCGCCGTCGCCCCGCAACCGGCTGCCACGCCCTTGCTAATGACGACGGTTTTTCCTTGCCAGGTGCCGTAGGCGAATCCTTCGCCGCGGTTAAACGGGAAACAGGTGCGTCCGGCTCCAAGTCGGCAAGGCCTGTGCTGCCCCCGCAACGGTAAGCGAGCAGTCGCCCCACACAGCCACTGGGTTCATCGCCTGGGAAGGCGGGGCGGCGCGCCGGAGGATTCCGGCCTCGCGAGCCCGGATACCGGCCTGTCGGGAACACCAGCGGAAGTGCTGCGGGAGGCGGCATGGCGCGTGGACTCCCGCCCTGCCGGCCGGTCCTGCGCCGGCGACTCCCTTGCGCTGATCATAATCAGGCCAGCCAGGCGGGGACGCCCGGCGGCCCTCAGGGAAGTTGCCTCATGAAAACCGTCCTGCAGCCCAAGCGGCTCGTCTTGGCCTTGGCCGCCCTCGCCCCCCTCTCCGTCACCAACGCCTACGGCGAAGAAGAAACCCTGGCACCGGTGGTAGTCACCGCGTCCCGCCAGCCTTCCCGCGTCCAGGATTTGCTGGCCGATGTCACCGTCATTACCCGTGAGCAACTGGATGAAGCCGGCCAATCCTCCGTTGCCGAAGTCCTAGCGCGCCAGCCGGGTATTCAAGTTGCCAGCACCGGCGGAGAAGGCAAGACAACCAGCCTGTTCATCCGTGGGACGAACCCCAACCAAACCCTGCTGCTGATCGATGGCATTCGTGCCAGCTCGGCAACGTTCGGAACACCTTCCCTAGACTCCCTGCCACTGTCCCAGATCGACCATATCGAGATCGTCCGGGGACCCGCATCGGCACTGTACGGCGCCGACGCCATCGGTGGCGTCATCCAGATCTTCACTAGGAAGGGCAGCGGCGAACCCCGCGTCACCGCGTCGGCCGGCGCCGGCAGCTTCGGGCTGCAAGATTATTCGGCCGGCATCTCGGGTGGCACCGAAGCTGTTTCCTATGCCCTCTCCGCCGGATACCGGGACTTCCGGGGCTTCAACGTCAGCAAGCCCTATAACCCCAACTACAACCCGGACAAGGACGGCTACACCAATACCTCGGCTTCGGGCAGCCTGGCGTTCCGGCCCGCCCAGGGCCAGGAACTGGGACTGCAATTCCTGTATGCGAAGGCCCAGAACCACTTCGATTATTCGAAGGACTATCCCTATGACGACCATGCCGACAACACGGTGTCGACCCTGAGCGTCTATTCGCGCAACAAGATCACCGACATCTGGCAAAGCACTCTGCGCCTGGGCCGTAGCGAAGATCGGAACTCCAATTTCTACAGCCCCCTCACGCCCAGCTACTTCGGCGGCCCCCGCAGCGAATTCAATACCACCCAGGACCAGGTGTCCTGGCAAAACGACATCACCTTGCCGGTGGGTCGCCTGATGGCCGGCTATGAGCGGCTAGATCAACAAGTCTCCTCCTCCACCAAGTACCAAAACACCGGCCGCAGCATCGACTCGTTCTTCGCAGGCTGGAATGCCCGCCTGGGTGACCATCGGGTTCAGTTGAACCTGCGCAACGACAACAACTCCCAATTCGGCAACCACACGACCGGCCTGGCCTCTTACGGCTACCAGCTCACCACCAGCATCCGCGGCAGCCTGTCCTACGGCACCGGGTTCAAGGCCCCCAGCTTCAATGACCTGTATTACCCGGGCTTCAGCAACCCCAACCTGGCGCCGGAGAAATCGGAAAACATCGAGGCGGGCCTGTACTGGGAAAGCACGACGGCCAACCTGTCCCTGGTGACCTATCAGAACACCGTCAGCAACTTGATCGTCCTCGACCAGAATTGGATTCCGGCCAACATCAACCGCGCCCAACTGACCGGCGCCACCCTGGCCGGCAATGTCCGCATCGGCAACTGGAACCTCGGCGGCTCCTACGACCACCTCGACCCGGTAGACCGTACCACCGGCAAGCAGCTGGGGCGCCGCGCCAAGGACACCGGTACACTGCGGGCCAGCTACGGCATCGCCCAAAACTGGCAGGTCGGCAGCGAACTGCAACTGGTCGGCCGGCGTTTCGATACCGCGAGCAACACCCGTGCGCTTGGCGGCTATGGCATCGTCAACCTGTTCGCTCGCTATGCACTCAACAAGGACCTCTCGCTGGAGGCCCGTGCCAACAACCTGGGCAACAAGGATTATGAAACCGCTTACGGCTATCGCATGCCGCCGGCCACGTTCTTCCTGAGCCTGCGCTACGCACCCACCAAGTAAGCAATTCCCCCCATGCCCACCCGCCGTCGCGCCCTGGTCGCCCTCGCCTTTCTGATCCTGCTTGCCCTGGCCAGCTTCGCCGTGGCCCTGGCGGCGGGCAGCATTGCGGTGGACCGGGCCGACGTGCTGGCGGCGCTGACCGGGGGAGATACGCCGGGGGCGGAGATCGTGCGCGCCCTGCGCCTGCCCCGGGCAGTGGCCGGGTTCGCCTGCGGCGGATTGCTCGCCCTGGCCGGGGCGCTGATGCAGGTGCTGTTGCGCAACCCCCTGGCCGATCCCTACGTGCTGGGCATTTCCGGCGGCGCCGGGGTGGGGGCGCTGACCGCCATCCTGATCGGCCTGCCGGTGGCGGGGCTCACCGGCTTCGCCTTCGTCGGCGCCCTGGCGGCCATGCTCACCGTCTTCGGCCTGGCCCGGGGCGACGGCAGCTGGACCCAGACCCGGCTGCTGCTCACCGGGGTAATCGTCGCCGCCGGCTGCGGCGCCCTGGTGGCGCTGATGCTCACCATCGCCCCTGAATCCAAGCTACGCGGCATGCTCTTCTGGCTGATGGGCGACCTGGCCCAGGTCGCCCATCCCTGGCTGCCGGCAGGGGCCCTGCTGGTCTGCCTGGCCGCCGCCCTGCCCTTCGCCCGGGAACTCAACCTGCTCGCCCGGGGCCTGCTCCAAGCCCAGGCCATGGGCGTGTCGGTGCCCACGGTGCGCCGCCTGATCTACGCCGTGGCCTCCCTGGCCACCGCCATGGCGGTCACCTC
Source organism: Oryzomicrobium sp. (assembly GCF_021287045.1). Lineage (GTDB taxonomy): Bacteria > Pseudomonadota > Gammaproteobacteria > Burkholderiales > Rhodocyclaceae > Oryzomicrobium. The sequence goes on from NZ_JAJTBG010000005.1 coordinate 155,030, forward strand.
CGCCGGCTCCATCGGCTTCGTCGGGCTGGTGGTGCCCCATCTCACCCGGCTGGCCCTGGGCAACGACCAGCGCCTGCTGCTGCCCGCCTCGGCCCTGGCCGGCGGCAGCCTGTTGCTGCTGGCCGACACCGCCGCCCGCACCATGGTGGCGCCGCTGCAACTGCCGGTGGGGGTGCTCACCGCCCTGATCGGCGTGCCGGTGTTTCTCTTCCTGCTGACCAGGCAGCCGAAATGAGTGCCATCGCCTCGGCCGCCCCCCTGCTGGAAACCCGCGGGCTGACCGTGACCGTCGGCGGCCACACCGTCACCGCCGGCCTCGATCTGACCCTTTCGCCCGGCGAACGGCTGGCCATCCTCGGCCGCAACGGCGCCGGCAAATCGACCCTGCTGGCGACCCTGGCCGGGCTGCGCGCGCCGAGCGCCGGCGAGGTGCGCCTGGCCGGTCGTCCTTATCCGGACCTGTCGGCCCGGGACGCGGCCCTGGTCCGCGGCTGGCTGGCCCAGACCGCCCCGGACCCCTTCGCCACCACCGTGCTGGAAACGGCCCTGGCCGGCCGCCACCCCCACCTGGGGCGCTGGGAGTGGGAATCCGCCGAGGACGCCCGGCTGGCCCGGGCTGCCCTGGCCCAGGTCGGCCTGGCCGGTTTCGAGGCGCGCCAGGTGGCCACCCTGTCCGGCGGCGAGCGCCAGCGCCTCGGCCTGGCCACCCTGCTCACCCAGGCCCCGTCCCTGTACCTGCTCGACGAGCCCCTGGCCCACCTGGACCTCAACCATCAGATCGCCAGCCTGGAGCTGCTTGCCCGCCAGGCCGAGGCCGGCGCAGCGACGGTGCTGGTGCTGCACGACCCGGGCCTGGCGGCGCGCTACTGCGACCGGGTGGTGCTGGTGTTCGGCGACGGCACCGTGGCTCAGGGCCCCTGCGACCAGGTTCTGACCGCCCGCACCCTGTCCTGCCTGTACGGCTACCCGCTCAAGGAGCTGGCCGACGGCGGCCGACGCTGGTTCGTGCCGGCCTGACTTTCTTCCCCCAAGACCCAGAGCGGCCCGAGCCGCCGACCCACGCCCCGAGGACCCCCATGAGCGACACCCCCGCCCCCATCGACGATTCCGCCAAGGACGCCCGCCACGTCGCCCGCATGCAGCGCAAGAAGGACGTGGTGGACGCCAAGATCGCCGCCGCCCAGGACGAGCGCGGCGTGCTGGTGGTCAACACCGGTAACGGCAAGGGCAAGTCCTCCGCTGCCTTCGGCGTGGTGGCCCGGGCCCTGGGCCACGATTTCCGCGTGGCGGTGGTGCAGTTCGTCAAGAGCCGCTCCGACACCGGCGAGGAAGGCTTCTACCGCAAGGTGGCCGACCTGAGCCCCGGCCAGCTCGCCTGGCACGTGATGGGCGAGGGCTTCACCTGGGAGACCCAGGACCCGGCCCGGGATGCCAAGGCCGCCCAGGCCGCCTGGGAACTGGTCCGGGGCTATCTGGCCGATCCGGCGGTGAACCTGGTGGTGCTCGACGAGCTGACCTACGCCTTCAAGTACGGCTGGCTGGACCTCGCCGACGTGCTCGCCGCCCTGGCCGCCCGCCCGGCCATGCAGCATGTGGTGATCACCGGCCGCGCCGCCCCGGAAGGACTGGTGGCCGCCGCCGACACGGTGACCGAGATGAATCTGGTCAAGCACGCCTTCAAGGCCGGAGTGAAGGCCATGCCCGGCGTGGAGTTCTGAGCGCCGCCGCACTGATGCCTAGAAGGGACGGACATCTTCGCGATGCCTACCCGGAGAGCAAGACGTGGCGCGCATCTCCAGCCATGCACCTTGTAGAGCCTCTATCCACGCGGGCTTTCAGCCACCCAGTTTCGCTTCCATCATGACCGCTCCCCTGTCCGTCCCCGCCCTGCTGATCGCCGCCCCCGCCTCGGGCCAGGGCAAGACCACCGTCACCGCCGCCCTGGCCCGGCTGCACGCCCGCCAGGGCCGCCGGGTGCGGGTGTTCAAGTGCGGCCCGGACTTCCTCGACCCCCAGATCCACCAGGTAGCCAGCGGCGCCCCCTGCGAGAACATCGACTTCCGCATGTGCGGCGAGGCCGACGCCCGCTGGCGCCTGGCCCGGGCCGCCCGGGAGGCGGACCTGATCCTGGTGGAGGGCGTGATGGGCCTGCACGACGGCGAGCCCTCCGCCGCCGAACTGGCCAGGCGCCTGGGCCTGCCGGTGCTGCTGGTGCTGGACGCCGCCGCCATGGCCGGGTCCTTCGGCGCCGTGGCCTGGGGGCTCAAGCACTACCGGGCCGACCAGGGCGGCGGCGCGCCCATTTCCGCCGTGCTGGCCAACCGGGTCGGCAGCGCCTACCACGGCGAGCTGTGCCGCAAGACCCTGCCCGAGGACATCGCCTGGGTCGGCGCCCTGCCCCGGGACGCCGAGATGGCCCTGCCCGAGCGCCACCTAGGCCTGCTGCCGGCGGCCGAGATCGCCGGCCTGGACGCCTGCCTCGACCGCCTCGCCGACCTGCTCGCCGACACCCCGGCGGCCGAACTGCCGCCGCCGGTGGCCATCGCCGACGCCGCCCCGCCCGAATTCCCGCCGCTGCTGGCCGGGCGCACCATCGCAGTGGCCTCCGACGCCGCCTTCTGCTTCGCCTACCCGGCCAACCGGGAATGCCTGGCGGCCCTGGGCGCCACCCTGGTGGACTTCTCGCCCCTGCACGACGCTGCCCTACCCCCCTGCGACGCGGTGTGGCTGCCCGGCGGCTACCCGGAGCTGCACGGCCCGGCGCTCACCGCCAACCGGGCCATGGCCGCCGCCCTGGCCGCCCACGTCGGCGCCGGCAAGCCGCTCCTGGCCGAGTGCGGCGGGATGATGGCCTGCTTCGAGCACATCGTGACGGTGGACGGGGATCGCCACGCCGGCTTCGCCCTGCTGCCCGGCGAGAGCGCCATGCAGCGCAAGCTCTCGGCCCTGGGCATGCAGCAGGCCGAGCTGCCGGAAGGCCGGCTCACCGGCCACACTTTCCACTACTCGCGCAGCACCACGCCGCTCCAGCCCACGGCCCAGGCCCAGCGCCCCGACGGTCGCCCCGGCGAGCCGGTGTACCGGGCCGGCAGCCTGACGGCGTCCTACGTGCATTGGTATTTCCCGGCCAACCCGGCAGCGGTGGCCCGGCTGCTCGGCGCCTGACGCGGGCTTGCCGGCATCCCCGCGCCCCGTCCGCGCCCCCGCGCGCCCCGATTCCATCGGCATCCGTGAAAACCGCAGGTTTGCCATTCACGGGTGCGGCAAGTACCCTTTAGGGTTCGCTTGGACTCTTCGCCAACCAGAAAACATTGGAGAACGTATGCGCTTCCTGCCCAAAACCCTAGCCCTCGTGAGCGCCCTGGCCTGTGCCGGGCTGGCCCAGGCGGCCGACATCAAGATCGGCGTGGCCGAAGCCCTGACCGGCGGCGCCGCCCAGTACGGCGTGTCGATCCGCAACGGCTTCCAACTGGCCGCCGAAGAGATCAACGCCAAGGGCGGCATCAACGGCAACAAGATTCAGCTGGTCATCGAAGACGAGCAGGGCAAGAAGGAAGAAGGCATCAACGTCTTCAAGAAGCTGATCTTCCAGGACAAGGTGCTGATGGTCTTCGGCCCGACCCTGTCCAACTCCATGTTCGCCGCCGGCCCGGTGGCCAACGCCGCCAAGACCGTAGTGTTCGGCACCTCCAACACCGCCAACGGCATCACCGACATCGGCCCCTACGTGTTCCGCAACTCGGTGATGGAATCCGACGTGCTGCCGGTGACCGTGGCCACCGCCACCAAGCATTACAAGCTGAAGAAGGTCGCCGTGATCTACGGCAACGACGACGCCTTCACCAAGAGCGGCTACGACGTGTTCAAGAAGGTGCTGGAAGACCAGAAGCTGCCGGTCACCACCACCGAGACCTACGTCAAGGGCGACGTGGACTTCAAGGCCCAGCTGACCAAGATCAAGGCCTCCAACCCGGACGCGGTGGTCTGCTCCTGCCTGGCCGAGGAAGCCGCCAACATCATGCTGCAGGCCCGCGGCCTGGGCCTGAAGGTGCCGTTCATCGGCGGCAACGGCTTCAACTCGCCCAAGCTGTTCGAGATCTCCAAGCTGGCCGGTGAAGGCACCTTCGTCGGCAGCCCCTGGTCCAACACCAACCCGGCCCCGGTGAACAAGGCCTTCGTCGCCGCCTACGAGAAGAAGTTCGGCGGCGAGCCGAACCAGTTCGCGGCCCAGGGTTATGACGCGCTGTACATCGCCGCCGCCGCCCTCAAGGACGTGAAGCTGACCGGCGACATCAATGCCGACCGCGAAGCCCTCAAGAACGCCCTGCCCAAGGCCACCATCAGCGGCGTGACCGGCCCCTTCAAGTTCCGCCCGGCCGTGACCAAGAACGGCAAGCCCGGCGGCTGGGACGCGGACCAGAAGCCCTTCATCTACCTGGTGAAGGGCGGCAAGTTCACGCTCTACGACGCCAAGTAATCCTGCAACACCCTTCGATGCGGGGCGGATGCGAGTCTGCCCCGCATTGTCTTGTACCGGGCACCACGCCTGCGGACTCCTCCAATGCTTGAACAACAACTCCTCAACGCCCTGACGCTCGGTAGCGTCTACGCGCTGTTCGCCCTGGGATTCACCCTGGTGTTCGGCGTGCTGGCGGTCATCAATCTTTCCCACGGCGCCGTCTTCATGGTCGGCAGCTACGTCGCCCTGGCCCTGATCACCCACCTACAGGCCTCCCTGTGGGTCGCCATGCTCGGCGCCATGCTCGCCAGCGGCATCGTCGGCCTGCTGGTGGACATGCTGATCCTCAAGCCCCTGCGCGCCCGCAACGCCCCCCACCTGATCCCGATGATCGCCACCATCGGCGTCGGCATCATGCTCACCAGCGCCGCCCAGGGCCTGTTCGGCGCCGAGGTGCTGCGCTTCCCCGAGGAAACCCTGCCCGCCGGCGAGTTCGTCATCGGCGACGTGCATGTGCGTGCTCTGGAAATCGCCATCGTCGCCATCGCCTTCCTGCTCATGGCGGTGCTGTTCGTCGCCCTGAAGCGCACCCAGCTGGGCCGCGCCCTGCGCGCCATCGCCGAATCGCCCAAGGCCGCCTGGCTGCTGGGCATCAACGTCGAAGGCCTGTTCCACATCACCTCCTTCGCCGCTGCCGCCCTGGGCGGCATCGCCGGGGTGCTGATCGGCCTCAACTTCAACGCCATCACCCCCTTCATGGGTCAGCCGATGCTGCACAAGGGCATCGCCGTGATCATCCTCGGCGGCATGGGCGACATCCGCGGCGCCCTGATCGGCGGCCTGTTCCTCGGCTTTGCCGAGGTCATCAGCAAGGCCTACCTGTCGAGCCAGATGGGCGACGCGGTGGCCTTCGGCCTGCTCTTCCTGATCCTGCTGGTGCGGCCTTCCGGGCTGTTCGGGCGCAAGCTGGAAAGGAAGGCCTGACATGGAATGGCTTACCGCCAACTTCGGCGACTTCTGGTCCACCTACAGCACCCTGGTGTTCTCGGTGGGCGTGCACGCCATGCTCGCCCTGTCGATCTGGCTGACCCTGTCCTGCGGCCTCTTGTCCCTGGCCAACGCCGCCTTCATGGGCATCGGCGCCTACGTCTCGGCCCTGCTCACCCTCAACCTGGGCTGGTCCTTCCCGGCAGTGCTGCTGGCCGGCGGCGTGGCCCCGGCGGCGGTGGCCCTGCTCATCGGCGCGCCGGTGCTGCGCCTGTCCGGCGTGTACCTGGCCATGGCCACCCTGGCTTTCGGCGAGGTGGTGCGCATCACCGTGCTCAACCTGGAGATCACCGGCGGCCCCGAGGGCTTGAACGGCATCCCCCTGTCCACCGAGGGCTGGCACATCGCCCTGCTGCTGGCCCTGACCATCTACGGTCTGGCCCGGCTGCGCCGCTCCAAGGTCGGCCGCGCCTTCGAGGCGATCAAGGAGGACGAGGTGGCGGCGCGCCTGATGGGCATCAACGTAGACCGCTACAAACTGCTGGCCTTCACCCTGGGCGGTTTCATCGCCGGTGTGGCCGGCGCCCTCAACGCCCACTTCACCTTCTTCATCAGCCCGCGCGAATACGGCTTCGAGAACGCCGTGGACATCCTGACCATGGCGGTGCTGGGCGGGGTTTCCGACCTGATCGGCCCGATGCTCGGGGCGGCCATCCTGACCCTGCTGCCCGAGCTGCTGCGCTCGCTGCACGACTTCCGTTCCCTGGTGAACGGCGCCGTGCTGGTGCTGGTGGTGCTGTTCCTGCCCAAGGGCATCTGGGAACCGCGCCGCATCCGCGCCTGGTTCCAACGCATGATCGGAGGTCGGGCATGAGCGCCAACCTGCTGTCCATCCGCAACGTCGGCAAGCGCTTCGGCGGCCTGCACGTCCTCCAGGACGTCAGCTTCGAAGTGCCCGCCGGCAGCATCTACGGCCTGATCGGCCCCAACGGCGCGGGCAAGACCACGGTGTTCAACCTGATCACCGGCCTGCTCGAACCCACCGCCGGCCACATCGACTTCCAGGGGGACTCCCTGGTGGGCCTGGAACCGCACCGCATCACCCACAAGGGCATCGCCCGCACCTTCCAGAACATCCGCATCTTCAAGGAGATGGACCTGCTGGAAAACGTCATGGTGGGCATGCACGACCACCTGGACTACGGCGGTTTCGGCCTGTTCTTCAACAGCCCGGCCTGCCGCGCCGCCGAAAAGCGCGCCCGGGAACGGGCTCGGGAGCTGCTCTCCTGGGTCGGCCTGGACAAGAAGGCCGACATGCTGGCCGACAACCTGTCCTACGGCGACCAGCGCAAGCTGGAGTTCGCCCGGGCCCTGGCCACCGAGCCCAAGCTGCTGCTGCTCGACGAGCCGGTGGCGGGGATGAACCCCTCGGAAAAGACCATCCTGATGGAAGAGATCAACAACATCCGCAACCGGGGCTACGGCGTGTTCATGATCGAGCACGACATGCGCTTCGTCATGGGCCTGTGCGACCGCATCGCCGTGCTCAACTTCGGCCGCATCATCGCCGAGGGCACGCCCGACGAGGTGCGCACCAACCCGGACGTGATCGAGGCCTACCTGGGCAAGGAGGACGAGTGATGAGCGTCCTCCTGCGCGTGCACGACCTGGCCGTCGCCTACGGCCACATCGAGGCGGTCAAGGGCATCAACTTCCACCTCAACGAAGGCGAGATCACAGCCCTGGTGGGCGCCAACGGCGCCGGCAAGAGCACCAGCCTGCTGGCCCTGTCCGGCCTGCTCAAGCCGGCCCGGGGCAAGATCGAGTTCGCCGGCGAGGACATCACCCGCCTGGCGCCGAACAAGATCGTCCAGCGCGGCGTGGTGCAAGTGGCCGAGGGCCGGGCCATCCTGACCACCCTGACGGTGGCCGAGAACCTGATCCTGGGCGCCTACACCCGCAGCGACAAGGCGGGCATCGCCGAATCCCTGGACGAGGTGTACCAGCTCTTCCCGCGCCTCAAGGAACGGGCCGACCAGTTCGCCGGCAACCTCTCCGGCGGCGAACAGCAGATGCTCGCCATCGGCCGGGCGCTGATGGCCAAGCCCCGGCTGCTGCTGCTCGACGAGCCCTCCATGGGCCTGGCGCCGATCGTGGTGCAGGAGATCTTCCGCATCCTGGTGGAGATCAACCGGCGCGGCCTGACCATCCTGCTGGTGGAGCAGAACGTGCGCCAGGCGCTCAAGATCGCCGCCCACGGCTACGTCATCGAAACCGGCAAGATCGTCCTGGCCGACTCCGGCGCCAACCTGCTGGCCAACCCCAAGGTGGAAGAAGCCTACCTGGGCGGCTGATCCGGCAGGCAGCGCACCGCGACCGCCGACCGTTTTTCGCGCCGCAAAACGAAACCCCCGCCAAGCCCTAGGCCTGGCGGGGGTTTTCATTTGCCTTGCCGCAAGATCGAGGCAGGGCGCGGTTCTCCGGAGGCCCCACCCGGAGATCAAGGCGGGGCGCGGGGTTTCAGGCAGGCCCTACTCGATCACTCGGCCAGGGTGGCGAACACCTGGGCGGCGGCGGCCACCGTGGCGGCGATGTCGGCCTCGCCGTGGGCGGCCGAGACGAAGCCGGCCTCGAAGGCCGAGGGGGCGAAGTAGTGGCCTTCCGGCGCCACGTCGAGCATGGCGTGGAAGAAACGGTTGAAGGCCTCCTTGTCGCAGGTCATCACCTCGGCGAAGGAGGTGGGGGGCGCGGCGCGGAAGTATAGGCCGAACATGCCGCCCACGGACTGGGCCGAGAAGGTGACGCCGGCCTTGGCGGCGGCGGCGGACAGGCCGTCCACCAGCTGGCCGGTGCGCGCCGCCAGGGTCTCGTAGAAGCCCGGGGCCCGGGTCAGCTGCAAGGTGGCCATACCGGCAGCCACCGCCACCGGGTTGCCCGACAGGGTGCCGGCCTGGTAGACCGGGCCCAGGGGGGCGATCTTTTCCATGATCTCGCGCTTGCCACCGAAGGCCGCCACCGGCAGGCCGCCGCCGATGACCTTGCCCAGGGTGGTCAGGTCTGGGTCGATGCCGTAGAGGCCCTGGGCGCCCTGGGGGCCGACGCGGAAGCCGGTCATCACCTCGTCGGCGATCAGCACCGCGCCGTACTGGCGGGTGAGGTCGCGCATGGCGGTGAGGAACTCGGGGCGGGGCGCCACCAGGTTCATGTTGCCGGCCACCGGCTCGAAGATCACCGCGGCAATCTTGTCGCCGTGGCGGGCGAAGGCGTCGGCCAGTTGCTCCACGTTGTTGTAGTCGAGCACCAGGGTGTGCTGGGCCAGGTCCGCCGGCACGCCGCCGGAGGAGGGGTTGCCGAAGGTGAGCAGGCCCGAGCCGGCCTTGACCAGCAGGGAATCGGCGTGGCCGTGGTAACAGCCCTCGAACTTGATGATGGCGTCGCGGCCGGTGTAGCCCCGGGCCAGGCGGATGGCGCTCATGGTGGCCTCGGTGCCGGAGGACACCAGGCGCACCATCTCCAGGGAGGGCAGCAGCTCGCACAGGTAGTCGGCCATGGCCACCTCGGTCTCGGTGGGCGCGCCGAAGGACAGGCCGTTCTCCATGGCCTTGGCCACCGCCTCCAGCACCACCGGGTGGGCATGGCCGGCGATCAGGGGGCCCCAGGAGCCCACGTAGTCCAGGTAGGACTTGCCATCGGCGTCCACCACCCGGGCGCCCTTGCCGCGCTGGAAGAAGAGGGGCGTGCCGCCCACCGAGCCGAAGGCGCGGACCGGGGAATTCACCCCGCCGGGAATGTGGCGGCGGGCGGCGGCGAACAGGGTGTCGTTGCGGGACGTCATGGTCTGGGTTCTCCCGTGAAGCAGGTCTAGGTCTAGAGCAGGGGTTCGGCGGATGCCCCGGCTTCGGCGAACAGGCGGCCGTAGGCGGCCGCCCGCTCGGCGATGTCGGGGGCGGAAAAGAGGTCGGTGATCACCGCCAGCCAGTCGGCCCCGGCGGCGATCACCCGGGGCGCGTTGGCCAGGGTGATGCCGCCGATGGCGCAGATCGGCAGCCCGTGGGCGGCCTTGGCGGCGCCGAGCAGGGCCAGGGGGGCGGCCACGGCGCCGGGCTTGACCGACGAGGGGAAGACGGCGCCGAAGGCCAGGTAATCGACGTGGGGCGCCGCCGCCGCGGCCCGGGCCGGGTCGGCGTAGCAAGAGGCACCAATCAGCAGGCCGGGGCCGAGGCGGCGCCGGGCGGCGGCCAGGTCGCCATCGTCCTTGCCCAGGTGCACCCCGGGGGCGCCGACGGCCAGGGCCAGTTCGGCGTCGTCGTTGATGATCAGGGCCGCGCCGTGGCGGACACAGGCCGCCGCCAAGGCTTCGGCCACCGGCCGACGCTCGGCCGGCTCGGCCAGCTTGTCCCGGTATTGCAGCAGCCGGGTGCCGCCGGCCAGGGCCGCCTCGGCCCGGGCGAACAGCTCGGCGGCGGGCAGGCCGTCCGGGGTGATGGCATAGAGGCCGCGCGGGGCGGGGAAACGGGAAGCGGACGGCAGGGCCATGGCGGAGGGAACGGACGTGGTAGGCGCTTCGAACTCAGGCGGAGGTGCCGTCGCCGGCCAGGCCCCGGGCCCAGAAGAAGCGGTCGGGCACGCGCCGCCCCATGCCGGCACGGAAACCGGCGGCCAAGGCGTGCCAGCAGTAGTCCTGGGCCTCGCGCACCGCATCCTCCACCCCCAGGCCGTTGGCCAGGTTGGCGGCGATGGCCGCCGAGAGGGTGGCGCCGGCGCCGTTGAAGGGGCCGGCCAGGCGCTTCCAGCGGTAGGTCTGGACCAGGCCGGACGCATCGTAGAGGTGGTTGATGACGTCGGGCGAGGGGGTATGCACCCCGGTGAACAGCACGTGGGAACAGCCCCGCTCGACCAGGGTGCGGGCCAGCTCGGCGGCAGGAACGTCGGCCTCGGCGTCGCCCGGGGCGGCTTCCGCATCGTCCTCTTCCTTGGGCAGGTCGCCGGCGAGCAGGCGGGCTTCGAGCTGATTGGGTGCCACCACGGTGGCCAGGGGCAGGAGCAGTTCGGCCACGGCAGCCACCAGGGCCCGGTCCGACTCCAGCTCACCGTCCCACTGGGATTCCCAGTCGTCGCCCCAGGCTTCGGAAGTTTCGGCGCCCTCCGCCGGCAGGCGCAGTCCGTCGTCGTTGCCCGGGGGCGCAGCGACCAGGGCCACCGGGTCGAGCACTACCGGGATGTCCGGGTAGTCGGCCAGAATTTCGGCCACCAGGGCGGCGTTCTCGACGCTGCCGACCCGGCCGACCTTGAAGGCGGCCACGCTCATGTCTTCGAGCAGGGTGCGGGCCTGGTCCTCGACCCAGGCCGGCGAGACGGTCTGCAGGGCATCCACGGCGGCGGAATCCTGCACCGTCACGGCGGTGAGCACGGAGAGGGGATGGCAACCCAGGCTGGCCAGGGTGAGCAGGTCGGCCTGAAGCCCGCCGGCGCCAGTGGGATCGGCAGCGGCGAAGGTCAGGACGATGGGGGGCGAAGCATGGCGCGTCGCGCCCCCCCTGGAGTGGGCGGGGGGAGGACTGGACTGGGACATGGAAGTACGGGAATGCCGGCGGGAAAACCCAGCGGGGGCGGAGCGGAGTACCGCCCATCAGGCCTGCTTGGCGGCGCCGGAGGCGATTCGGTAAGATCGATTCATTCTAAACGATTCCAGCGGTGCCGGCCTTGCCGGACCGTCCCCCCGCCCCATGACCGCCAGCGCCGACTCCCGCCCCTACCGCACCTGGATGTGCCTCATCTGCGGCTGGATCTACGACGAAGCCGCCGGCTCGCCGGAAGACGGGCTGCCCCCGGGCACCCGCTGGGAGGACGTGCCGATGAACTGGGTCTGCCCGGAATGCGGCGCGCGCAAGGAAGATTTCGAATTGACGGAAATCTGATCTTGACAGGCCGGCGACCGGCCCGCGGCGCCCTAGGCAGCCATCGCCCCCTGTAATACCATTGGCAATCCATATAAAACATAAGCACAACGGCTCAGGAGAATCACGTGTCGGACCCGCAAGCCCTGCACGGCATCAAGGTGATGGTGATCGACGATTCCAACACCATCCGCCGCAGCGCCGAGATTTTCCTCACCCAGGCAGGCTGTCAGGTTCTGCTCGCGGAAGACGGATTCGACACCCTGGCCAAGATCGCCGACCACCAGCCGGACCTGATCTTCTGCGACATCATGATGCCGCGCCTGGACGGCTACCAGACCTGCGCCCTGATCAAGAAGAACCCCAAGTTCTCCGCCACCCCGGTGATCATGCTGTCCTCCAAGGACGGCCTGTTCGACCGGGCCCGGGGGCGCATGGTCGGCTCCGACCACTACCTGACCAAGCCCTTCACCAAGGACACCCTGCTCCAGGCGGTCACCGACCACCGAGGCCGGCGCCCGGCCTGACCGCCCTCCGTCCCATCGCTGCAACCCGACTCATTCGCCCAAGGTTTTCGCCATGCCCGTGAAGAAAATTCTCGTCGTCGACGACTCCCCCACCGAACGCGCCTACCTGACCGAAATCCTGTCCAAGGCCGGCTACCAGATCGTCACCGCCGAAAACGGCGAGGACGGCATCGCCAAGGCCAAGAGCGAACATCCGGACCTGGTGCTGATGGACGTGGTGATGCCCGGCCTGAACGGCTACCAGGCCACCCGCACCCTGACCCGGGACGAGGACACCAAGAACATCCCGGTGATCGTGTGCACCTCCAAGGGCCAGGAAACCGACAAGATCTGGGGCCTGCGCCAGGGCGCCCTCGACTACCTGGTCAAGCCGGTCAAGGCCGACGAGCTGCTGGCCAAGATCGCCGCCCTGTAAGCCCGGCCCCGCCGCTCCCGCTCACTCCACCGGCTCCCAGGGACACGCTCCATGGCCAAGAAAATCAGCCTGCGCGAATTCCAGGAACACCTGGCCACCCGCCTTGCCGGCGCCGCCCGGGGCGAAGCCGAGCCCGCCCTGCTGGGCGTCCTGGCCGGTGGCGAGAACTGGCTGCTGGAGCTGTTCGATTCCGGCGAGATCGTGCCCCTGCCGCCGATCACCGGCGTGCCCCTGACCCAGCCCTGGTACGCCGGGCTGGCCAACATCCGCGGCACCCTGTTCTCGGTAAGCGACTTCTCCGCCTTTCTCGGCCACGAGCCCACGCCGCACAACGCCAACGCCCGGCTGGTGCTGGTGGGGGCTCGCCACGGCAGCAACGCCGCCCTGCTCGCCGCCCGCCTGCTCGGCCTCAAGCGGCGCGAGGGGCTGACCCCGCTGCCGCCCCTGGAAAGCGGCCCGGAATGGGCCCGGGAACGGGTCGAGGACAGCGAAGGACGCTGCTGGCGCAAGCTGTCGGTGAAGGGCCTGCTGGCCGATCCGGAGTTCATGCACATCGGCCTCTAGGCACACCAGGCGACACCATGACACCACGCTGATTCCATACTGCCGCTCCGCGGCAACGCATCGCGGAACGCATTCATCGCCGGACGGCCGACGCCGTCCGTGGGGAAACACTCAGGGAGTCCTCCTCCATGGCTTTCAACTTCAAGCTGCCGCAGTTCAGTCTGTCCCGCACGAAACGCCCCGATCCGGCCTCGGACCCCACCGTCTCCGCCCCGGCCCGCCCCCTGCGCGACCCCGTCGCCCCCCGTCCTGCCGGTACCGCTGCCTTCGCCGCGGGCAAGTCCGCCCCCAAGCTGGCCATGCCCGGCTTCCTGGCCGGCTACCCGGTGGCCAAACAGTTGCAGATCCTGGGCGGCGCCCTGGTGGTGCTGCTGCTCGTCGACGGCCTGCTGGTCTGGCGCGACAACCGGGAAGCGGCCAACGGCACCACCTACGTGTCCGCCGCCGGCGAGATGCGCATGCTCTCGCAGCGCATCTCCAAGGCCGCCTCCCTGGCCATCCAGGGCAACCAGACCGCCTTCGGCCAGCTCAAGGATTCCCGCGTCAAGTTCGCCGACCTGCTCGGCAAGCTGGCCCAGGGCGGCGAGATCAACGGGGTCAGCGTGCCCGCCTCGCCGGACAGCGTGACCACCGAACTGGGCACCCTGGAAGGCGAGTGGGGCAAGACCGAGAAAAACGCCGACAAACTGCTGGAGATGGAGAAGAACCTGGTCTCCCTGGGCAAGGACGTGGCCACCATCAACAACAAGAACCCGCAGTTGCTGGAGCTGGCCGAGCAGACCGCCTCGCTCAAGCTGCAAGGCGGCGGCGGCGCCCGGGAGATCGTGGCCGCCAACCAATTGGTGATGCTCACCCAGCGGATCGCCAAGAACGCCTCGGCCCTGCTGGTGGGCGACGCCATCGACCCCGAGGTGGCCTTCCTGCTGGGCAAGGACACCAACAACTTCCGCGACATCCTGAACGGCCTGCTGCGCGGCAGCGAGACCCTCAAGGCGGTCACCGAGGGCGACACCCGGGCCAAGCTGACCGAGCTCGAAGCCGCCTTCAAGGAATACCAGGCCGCGGTGGGTGGCATCCTGGGCAGCATGCAGCGCCTGGTGGTGGCCAAGCAGTCCGGCGCCGCCATCTTCCGCGATTCGGAAAAGCTGCTGGAGCAGACCTCCAAGCTGCAGGACGCCTACCAGGCTGCCTTCGTCACCCGGGCCACCAACACGGTGCTGATGACCGCCCTGTCCCTGGCCGCCCTGGCCCTGCTGGCCCTGATGGGCAAGTTGTACCTGGACGATTCGCGCCGCCGCGCCGAGGAGGCCGAGCGCCAGCGCCAGGAATCGGAACTGTCCAACCGTGCCAACCAGGACGCCATCCTGCGCCTGATGAACGAACTGGGCGATCTGGCCGACGGCGACCTGACCGTGACCGCCACCGTGACCGAGGACATCACCGGCGCCATCGCCGACTCGATCAACTACACCATCGAAGAACTGCGCGTGCTGGTCGGCCGCATCAACGACGCCGCCAACCGGGTGACCGCCGCCACCGAGATGGCCAAGCAGAACTCCTCCGAGCTGCTCGCCGCCGCCGAGAAGCAGGCCGACGAGATTCAGGCCGCCGGCCGCTCGGTGCTCGACATGGCCCGCTCGATGAACCAGGTGTCGGGCAACGCCAACCGCTCCGCCGAGGTGGCCCAGCAGTCCCTGTCCGCCGCCGAGAAGGGCACCCAGGCGGTGCAGGATTCGATCCGCGGCATGAACGAGATCCGCGAGCAGATCCAGGAAACCGCCAAGCGCATCAAGCGCCTGGGCGAATCGTCCCAGGAGATCGGCGAAATCGTGGAACTGATCTCGGACATTACCGAGCAGACCAACGTGCTGGCCCTCAACGCCGCCATCCAGGCCGCCTCCGCCGGCGAGGCCGGCCGCGGCTTCACCGTGGTGGCCGAGGAAGTGCAGCGCCTGGCCGAACGCTCCGCCGAGGCGACCAAACAGATCGCCGCCATCGTCAAGACCATTCAGACCGACACCCAGGACGCGGTGGCGGCCATGGAAGAGTCCACCCAGGGCGTGGTCGAGGGGGCGCGCAAGTCGGACGCCGCCGGCCAGGCCCTGGCCGAGATCGGCGACGTGTCGCGTCAGCTCGCCAGTCTGATCGAAAACATCTCCACCGCCACCCAGGGCCAGGCCCAGTCGGCCACCCAGGTAGCCAACACCATGTCCGGCATCCTGCGCATCACCGAGCAGACCACCGCCGGCACCCAGCGCACCGCCGAGGCGGTGGGCGAACTGGCCGGCCTCGCCTCCGAACTGAAGGGCTCGGTGGCCGGCTTCAAGGTGAACTGAACGCTCCCGCCCCACCCTGACCGCGACAATGACGAGCAATGCGCTGATGGCCAACGAGTTCGAGGTGTTTGACATCGGCCCCCTCACCTGGGTGAAGGGGGAAATCGACCAGGCCCTGGACCGGGCCCTGGGCGCCCTGGACCAGGCCGCCAGCAAGGCCGACGCCACCCAGGTCAAATTCGCCCGCACCCACCTGCACCAGGTCCAGGGGGCGCTGGCCATCGTCGGTCTGGACGGGGTGACCCGCTTCGCCGAGGCCAGCGAGGCTTACCTTGCGGCCCTGGAAGCCGCGGATCAGCCCCTCGGCGAGGACCGCCTGGCCCTGGCCCGCCAGGCCCTGCAAGCCATCCACCACTACCTGGACGGCCTGCTCGACGGCGCTCCGGACCAACCCCTCAAGCTGTACCCCCTCTACCAGTCCCTGGCCCAGGCCCGGGGCGCGGCGGCCTCCCCCGCCGAACTGTTCTTCCCCGACCTGTCGCGGCGCCCGCCCAAGCGCGCCTCGTCCCTCACCCCGCCGGACCCTGGCGCCGCCCTGCGCGCCGCCCGGGCCCGCTACCAGCGCGGCCTGCTCGGCTGGATCCGCGGCCAGGGGATGGCCCAGCGCGTCGGCGCCGCCGACATGCGCGACGCGGTGCGGGCAATCGAGGCCATGCAGGATTCCCCGGCCACCCGCAGCTTCTGGTGGGGCGCCCTGGGCTTCCTCGCCGCCCTGGCCGAGGGCGACCTGGACAAGCACGGCGAGATCAACGGCCTGCTCAGCCGCATCGACCAGCAGATCAAGCGCCTCATCGACGGCTCGCGCACCGTGGCCGAACGGCTGCAACGCGACGTGCTCTACGCCCTCACCCAGGCCGGCGACGGCGCCCCCGAGGCGAAAGCCGCCCGGGCCCTGTACAACCTGGACGACGCCTCGCTGCACGACGCCGCCGCCCCGGCGCCGGAAACCGGCGCCCTGCGCCGCGCCAAGGAGGCCGTCGCCGAAGCCGAGGAAGCCTGGGGCCGCTTCTGCGCCGGCCAGGCCTCGGCCCTGGCCGTGTTCCGCGACAAGGCCGCCCTGTTCGCCCAGGCGGTGGACGGGCTGACCCAGACCGACTACCGGCGCCTCGCCCAGGCCATCCAGGCCGGCGCCGCCTGGTTGGGCGACGACCCCAGCCGACACGGCGAGCCCCTGGCCATGGAAATGGCCACCGCCCTGCTGCTGGCCGACATGGCCCAGGAAAACTATGCCCGCCTGGGCGGCGACTTTGCCCACCAGGTGGACGTCACCGTGGCACGCCTGCACGGCTGCATGGCCGGCACCCCGCCGGTGGAAGGAAGCGAGCTGCCCGAGCTGGACGAAATGTCCCGGCTCGCCCAGGAAAAGCTGCTGCTCTCCCAGGTCGCCCGGGAAATGCAGAGCAACCTGCAGCAGATCGAGCAGATCCTCGACACCTTCTTCCGCAACCCCGCCAACCGGGCCGACCTGCCCGGGGTCTCGCCCCTCATCAAACAGGTCGCCGGCGCCCTGGCCATGCTCGGCCAGAACGGGGCGGTACACGCCATCAACGGCTGCGACGCCATCGTCGCCGGCTTCGCCGCCAGCGACGCCGCCCCGGACCCGGCCGCCTGCGAGCAGGTGGCCCAGACCCTGTCGGCCCTGGGCTTCTTCATCGACACCCTGCCCCGGGAACTGGCCCGCCAGGACAGCGGCGGCAAAAAGCGCAAGGGCGGGCCCGATTTCGACGCCTTCGTCCAGGGCCTCGGTCCCCGGGATGCCCAACCCGAGGCCACCGAGCCGGCCACGGTGGAGCAGGAGATCGCCCGCCAGACCAAGGAAACCCAGGCCCTGCTGGAAGCGGTCAAGGCCCAGCCTGCCGACGAATCCCTGCGCCAGGAGCTGAAGCAAAACCTGAAGTCCCTGCAAAAGGACGCCGACCTGGTGGCCGATGCCAAGCTGGGCCAGCAGGCCCAGGCGGTGCTCAGCGCCCTCGACGGCCTGGAGCCGCCGGCCCCGGCCGCCGGCGACGACGGCGCCGCCTGGGACCCGACGGCCTCCCTGGTGTCCCTGGAATCCGCCGCCTTCGCCCCGACCCCGGCGGCCCCCTCGGCCTCGACCCTCAAGCTCCTCGCCGCCAGCGACGAAGAGATCGACGCCGAGCTGCTGGAAATCTTCCTCGAGGAAGCCAAGGAGGTGCTTGGCACCTACCGGGAGCAGCTCGACGCCCTGCACCGGGAACCGGGCAACGTCGAAGTGCTCACCATCCTGCGCCGCAACGTCCACACCCTGAAGGGCAGCGGCCGCATGGTGGGGCTCAAGGATTTCGGCGAGACCGCCTGGTCCATCGAGCAGGTGCTCAACCTCTGGCTGCGCCAGGAGCATCCGGTCGGCCCGACCCTGTTCGAACTGCTCGAACAGGCCCACGCCCTGTTCGCCGAGTGGGTGCGCCATCTGGACGCCCACGACCACATGGCCCCGGACCCGGCCGACCTGGTGGCCTTCGCCGATGCCATGCGCACCCAGGGCCCCGCCTGTAGCGGCCCGCCGGCGCCAAGCGCCGCCCCCGCCGAAACCCTGCTACCCGACCTGCCGGCGGATGCCGGGGCAGACGCCGAAGGCGCCGTGGACGGCGCCAACGCCGCCGAACCGCCGATGGATGAGGCGCCCTTTGCCGAGGAAATCCTCACCCCCGAACCGCCCACTCCTGTCCAGGACGAGGACTACGGCCCCCCGCCCACCCAGACCCTGACCATTTCCCCCACCCTCTACCAGATCTTCCTGGAAGAGGCCCAAGGCCACCTGCAGGCCCTGCGCCAGGGCATGGACCATCTGGTCGCCCACCCGGCCGACGGCCTGCCCGGCGGCATCGAGCGGGCCGCCCACACCCTGGGCGGCATCGCCGGCACCCTGGGGCTGAACGCCATCAACCGCCTCGGCATCGCCCTTGAGCACGCCCTGCTGCGCCGCTCCCACGCGCCCCAGCCGGACGATCCGTACGCCCTGGCGATCCTCGCCGACGCCGTGTCCGCCCTGGAGGACATGGTCGCCAAGGTGGCCGACCACGCTCCGCCACCGGCCCGCCCCGAACTGGAAATGGCAGTGGAGGAGCTCTACTCCCTGTCCGCCAGCCGCGTCGGCGGCCCCCTGAGCCTGGAAGCCTTCGCCGCCCTGGACAGCCACCACGACGACTTCGCCGACGCCCCCGCCCTCGACTTTCCCGACCTGGTTCTGCCCGGCGAAGCCCCGGACCAGCCGGAAGCGCTGGACGTGGAAGTGGACGACGGCCTGAGCCTGGAACTGGGCCTCGGTCTCGATCAGGACCTGGGTCAGGAGCTGGGCGCCCCCCAAGGCTCCGGCGAGGCGCCAGCCAGCGCAATGGAGACCGAGTTCTCCGCCGCACCGGCCGCCACTGCCGACGAGACCGCCGCAGCTCTGCTTCCGGCCGTGGACGAAGCCGAGCCTGCCGATACGACGCCCCTGGCGCCCCCAGCCAGCCTGGATGAACCGGACGACCTCGTCGAGATCGCCCTGCCCGACCTGGCAGACGCCTTCCCCGCCCTGGGCGCCGCCGCAGAAACCGGCACCGAAGAATACGCGGCCGAAATCCCGGCCAGCAGCGCCCCCGCCATCGACGACAGCGCAAACCTGGACCTGCTGCCCCCCGACTCCCCGGACCAGGACCTGTTGCCGATCTTCATCGAGGAAGCCCAGGAACTGGTCACCGCCATCGCCGACGGCCTGCGCCGCTGGCGCGACGAACCGGGCGACGGCGAACACCAGAACGCCATGTTCCGCCTGCTGCACACCCTCAAGGGCAGTGCCCGCATGGCCGGCGCCTACTCCATGGGCGAACTGACCCACGGTCTGGAATCCCGGGTGGAAATGGCCGCCGGCATCGCCCCGGTGACCTCGGCCTACCTGGACGAACTCGAAGCCGCCTTCGACCTGGTCGCCCAGCAGGTCGAGCGCCTGGCCACGGGCCAGACTTCCCAGGCAGTGGCGCCCCCCACCTACCGGCAGCCGCCCCAGGGCGCACCCCTGGCCGAATCCCTAGCCGACTCCCGGCCGGAACCGGCACCCGCCGACGCGGATGCCGCAAGCCAGGTGGAGTCCGCGGTTGAGCCAGCCTTCTCCGCACCGGCAAGCAGCCCAACAGCCCCGTCGGCCGAACCCGGCCCGGCTGTCGACGCGGTCGCGGCTGCCACTGAAACGCCGGCAGAGGCTACGCCCGCCGCCGACGAGCGCCGCCACGAGCCCCGGCCCCCAACCAAGCCGGCCGAAGCCGAGACCGACGCCGCCGGCCGCTCGACCCTGCGGGTGCGCGCCGATCTGGTGGACCGGCTGGTGAACGAGGCCGGCGAAATCGCCATCGCCCGCTCCCGCATCGAAGGCGAGATGCGCGCCCTGAAAGGCTCCCTGCTCGACCTTACCGAGAACGTCATCCGCCTGCGCCGCCAGCTGCGCGAAATCGAAATCCAGGCCGAAACCCAGATCCAGGCCAACCAGGTCGTCGCCGACACGGCCAAGCCCGACTTCGACCCCCTGGAGCTGGACCGCTTCACCCGCTTCCAGGAGCTGACGCGGATGATGGCCGAGTCGGTGAACGACGTGGCCACGGTGCAGCAGAGCCTGCTGAAGAACCTGGACGACGCCAACTCGGCGCTCAACGCCCAGTCGCGCCTGACCCGGGAACTGCAACAAGCCCTGCTGTCGGTGCGCATGGTGCCCTTCGGCAGCCAGGCCGACCGGCTCTACCGCCTGGTGCGCCAGACCGCCCGGGAACTGGGCAAGAAGGCCGCCCTGGACATCCTGGGGGTGCAGGTGGAACTCGACCGGGGCGTGCTCGAACGCATGCTCGCCCCCCTGGAGCACATGCTGCGCAACGGCGTCGCCCACGGCCTGGAAGCCCCGGCCGAACGCCTGGCCCAGGGCAAGCCGGAAACCGGCCAGCTGACCCTGAAGGCGGCCCAGGAAGGCAACGAGATCCACATCACCCTGAGCGACGACGGCCCCGGCATCGACCTCGCCCGGGTGCGGGACAAGGCCCTGGCCGCCGGGTTGGTCGACGCCGGCATCGGCACCGAAACCGCCGAGGACCGGCAGCGCCTGATGGCCTGCATCTTCGAGCCGGGCTTCTCCACCGCCAGCGAAGTGTCCCGGGTCGCGGGCCGCGGCGTCGGCATGGACGTGGTCAAGACCGAAGTGGAAGTCCTGGGCGGCCGGGTCGAGGTGGACAGCGAGACCGGCCGCGGCTCCCGCTTCAACATCTACCTGCCCCTCACCCTGGCGGTCACCCAGGCCCTGCTGGTGCGCATCGGCAACCGCCGCTACGCCATCCCCTCGGCCATGATCGAGCAGGTCCAGGAACTCAAGGCCGAAGTCCTCGGCCGCATCCGCGAAGCCGGCCGCACCGCCTGGCTGGACAACGACTACCCCTACCACTTCCTGCCTCACCTGCTCGGCGAGCGGGAAGCCCTGCCCGAACCGCACCGCCTCAACTGGCTGCTGCTGCTGAAGAGCGGTACCCAGCGCATCGCCCTGCAAGTGGACGAACTGGCCGGCAACCAGGAAATCGTGGTCAAGAACGTCGGCCCCCAACTGGCCCGGGTAGCAGGCATCGACGGCGCCACGGTGCTCGGCGACGGCGAGATCGTGCTGATCCTCAACCCGGTGGCCCTGGCCCTCCAGGCCCCCACCGGACGCCCCCAGCACGCCACTACGGCCGCCGAGTCCGCCGACTCCGGCGCCACTCCCGCCCCGTCGTCATTCACCGCCACCCTGCCCACGGTGATGGTGGTGGACGACTCGATGACGGTGCGCAAGATCACCGGCCGCCTGATGGCCCGGGAGGGCTACCACGTGCTCACCGCCAAGGACGGCGTGGACGCCCTGGAGCAGATGCTCGACGTGATCCCCGACGTGCTGCTGGTGGACATCGAGATGCCGCGCATGGACGGCTTCGACCTGACCCGCAACGTGCGCGCCGACGAGCGCCTGCGCGACATCCCGATCATCATGATCACCTCGCGCACCGCCGACAAGCACCGCAACCACGCCTTCGAGCTGGGGGTGGACCACTACCTGGGCAAGCCCTACCAGGAAGACGAACTGACCCGGCTGGTGGCCGAGAGCGTCGCCCGGCACCGGGCCTGACCCTCGGGACCGGCCCCGGGCAAACCCCGCGCCAGTCCTCGCTCTTCAGGCAACTCCCTGCAAACACCCCGCCCAGCCCAGTGCTCGGCGGGGTGTATTTTTTCCACCCGCCGCCCCCTGCCATAACGGCGCCGGCCCATGCCCGCCGGCCTGTCGCGAACCCGACAATGTCGCCTTTCGCCCCCGGCCCCAACACTTGATACTAGAAAGCAACATGCTGTTCTAAAAGCAGTTTTCGGTAAAAACCCAGGCTGGCATCGAAGTTGCACTACGCAGGTCACGACCCTGCGAGGTGCCCCATGCCCCTACCTTTCGTCACCCTCAACGACACGACGCTGCGCGACGGCGAGCAGACCGCCGGCGTGGCGTTTTCCGCCGACGAAAAGCTGGCCATCGCAACCGCCCTGGCCGAGGCCGGCGTTCCGGAAATGGAAGTCGGTATTCCCGCCATGGGGCGGGAGGAACAGGAAGTCATCGCCGCCCTGGCCCGCCAGGGGCTGCCGGTCCGGCTGATGAGCTGGGCGCGCATGTGCGACGACGACCTGAATGCGGCGCGACGCTGCCAGACCGATTGGATCAACCTGTCGATCCCGGTATCGGACATCCAGCTGTCGCACAAGCTCAAGCGCGACCGGGCTTGGGCACTCAAGACCGTTGCCCGCATGGTGCCCAAGGCGGTGGATGCCGGCTTCATCGTCTCGGTAGGGGGCGAGGACGCTTCGCGGGCCGACCCGGAATTCCTCCACCGGGTTCTGGAAACGGCCGAAAGGGCCGGCGCCAATCGCTTTCGCTACGCCGACACCCTGGGGGTGCTCGACCCTTTCGCCACCTACGCCCGTATCGGCTCGCTCAAGAGCCGCTCCAGCCTGCCCCTGGAGATGCATGCCCACGACGACCTGGGGCTGGCCACCGCCAATACCCTGGCAGCCATCCTGGCCGGCGCCTCGGCGGTCAACACCACGGTCAACGGCCTGGGTGAGCGGGCCGGCAACGCCCCCCTGGAAGAAACGGTGATGGCCCTCAAGCACCTGCACGGCATCGCCACCGGGGTAGACACCGCCGCCCTGCCCGCCATTTCGGCCCTGGTGGCCCTGGCCTCGGGCCGGCCGGTGGCGGCCAACAAGTCCATCGTCGGCGACATGGTGTTCACCCACGAGGCCGGCATCCACGTCGACGGCCTGACCAAGAATCCGGACAACTACCAGGGCTTCGACCCGGCCGAGCTGGGACGCGGCCACCGGGTGGTGCTGGGCAAGCACTCCGGGTCCGCCGCCCTGATCCAGGCCTACCGGGACCTGGGCATCGACCTGGACGCCGACCGGGCGGCCCGCATCCTGCAACGGGTACGCCGCCACGCCACCGAGTGCAAGCGCCCGCCGGGCTTTCGCGAGCTGATGGGCTACTACCTGGACACCCTGCGTCCGGCTGCCGCGACGATTCCGGGTGCGGCCCGCCCCTTGCCTGCCCGGGGCATTCCGGCTCCCCAGCCCCGCCCCCTGTAGCGCCAAGTAGCGCCAAGCCCCTTCCTACCGCCACCGCCTTGCGAGGTCCGCCATGAGCGCCTTCACCGTCATCGAAGCCGACAACGTCGATCGCACCCCGACCCACCCGGGCTGGCTGATGCAGTTGTCGTCCCTGTCCACCGCCGAGGAATTTCTCGCCTACTTCGGCCTGCCCTTCGACCCCCGGGTGGTCAACGTGAACCGTCTGCACATCCTCAAGCGCTTCCAGCAGTACCTGGCCCGGGACGGTGGCCTCACCGCCGTGGCTGCCGCCGGCCCGGCCGCCGTGGGCTCCCGGCTGGAAGCCGCCTACGGGGACTTCGTCAACGGCACCGCCCAGCAGCACAAGGTGTTCCCGGTATTCGAGCGGGGCACCCAGCGCATTTCCCTCCACCAGCTTCGCCGAGGCCATCATGCATAGCGTCGTCTGTATCAAGCAGGTGCCGGACTCGGCGCAGATCCGCGTCCATCCGGTCACCAACACCATCATGCGCCAAGGCGTCCCGGCCATCGTCAATCCCTACGACCTGTTCGCCCTGGAAGAAGCCCTGCGCCTCAAGGACCAGCTGGGCGGCACGGTCACCGTGCTATCCATGGGTCCCCCCATGGCCGAGGCGGCGCTGCGCAAATGCCTGGCCTTCGGCGCCGACGACGCGATCCTGGTGTCCGACCGGGCCTTCGCCGGCTCCGACACCCTGGCCACCTCCTTCGCCCTGGCCGCCACCATCCGCAAAATCCAGGAAAACATGCCGGTGGACCTGATCTTCACCGGCAAGCAGACCATTGACGGCGACACCGCCCAGGTCGGCCCGGGCATCGCCAAGCGCCTCGATTTCCAGCTGCTCACCTACGCGTCGAAGATCGTCGCGGTGTCGCCGGCCGAGAAGCGCATCACCGTCGAACGCCGCGCCGAGGGCGGCGTTCAGGTGCTGGAAACCCGCCTGCCCTGCCTGATCACCATGCTCGAAGGCACCAACGAGATGCGCTTCGGCGACATGGCCGACCTGTTCCGCGCCGCCCGTACCCCGGTCAAGGTGTGGGACCGGGAGGCCGCCGGAATCGACGACCCGGGCAGCGTCGGCCTCAAGGGCAGCCCCACGGTGGTGAGCAAGGTGTTCGCCCCGAAGCCCCGGGCGAAACGCGCCGAGATCGTCGAAACCGCCGACAACGACCCGGCCGGCCTGGCGGTGACCCTGCTCGCCAAGGTGTTCACCCAACACCCCAAGCTCGACCGCGAACTGACGAAGACCGTCGGCTGAACCGCAAGGGAGAAAACCATGAACGATACGGTCAAGAAACCGGCCAAGAAGAAGGTCGAACTGGACCCCCGCTTCGCCGGTTACAAGGGCGTCTGGGTGTTCATCGAGAACGAACGGGGCCAGGTCCATCCCGTCTCCTGGGAACTGCTCGGCGAGGGACGCAAGCTGGCCGATGCCCTGGGGGTGGAGCTAGCCGGGGTGGTGATGGGCCCACCGGGCGAGCGCCTCGCCGCCATCTGCCAGGAGGCGTTCGCCTACGGCGCCGACCTGTGCTACCTGGCCAGCCACCCGGCCCTGGCTGACTACCGCAACGAGCCTTACACCCAGGGCCTCACCGCGCTGGTGAACGCCTACCAGCCGGAAATCCTCATGCTCGGCGCCTCGACCCTGGGCCGCGACCTGGCCGGCTCGGTAGCCACCACCCTGGGCACCGGCCTGGTGGCCGACTGCACCGAACTGGTGATCGAGGCCGATACCCGCAACCTGGCCTCGACCCGCCCCACCTTCGGCGGCTCGCTCTTGTGCACCATCATGACCCAGCGCCACCGGCCCCAGATGGCCACGGTGCGCCCCCGGGTGATGGCCATGCCCGAGGCCGACCCGGCCCGCAACGGCCGCATCGTCGAGCACCCCCTGGCCTTCGTCGAGGACGCCATCGTCACCAAGGTGCTGGAGTTCATCGCCGACGACACCCGGGACAAACCCAACCTGCCCTTCGCCGACATCATCGTCGCCGGCGGCCGGGGCCTGAAGCGCCCGGAGAATTTTCAACTGGTGTGGGAGCTGGCCAAGGTGCTGGGGGCCGAAGTCGGCGCCTCCCGCCCGGTGGTCCAGGCCGGCTGGGCCGAGCTGGACCGCCAGGTGGGCCAGTCGGGCAAGACGGTGCGGCCCAAGCTGTACATCGCCGCCGGCATTTCCGGCGCCATCCAGCACCGGGTGGGCATGGACGGGGCGGACGTGATCATCGCCATCAACAACGACCCCAATGCGCCGATCTTCGACTTCGCCCACTTCGGCATCGTCGGCAACGCCATGCAGATCCTGCCGGCGTTGACCCACGCCTTTTCCGCCCACCTGGCCCAGGCCCGCAAGGCCGGCTGACCGCCAAGGAGATCCCCATGGCCGAAAAATTCGATGTGATCGTGGTCGGCGCCGGCATGGCCGGCAATGCCGCCGCCTACACCTGCGCCAAGGCCGGGCTGTCGGTGCTGCAACTGGAGCGGGGCGAAACCCCGGGTTCGAAGAACGTCCAGGGCGCCATCCTCTACGCCGACGCCATCGAGAAGATCATCCCCGACTTCCGCGACGACGCCCCCCTGGAGCGGCACCTGATCGAGCAGCGGGTGTGGATACTCGACGACGATTCTTGCGTCGGCTCCACCTACCGCTCCGAAGAATTCAACCGCCGGCCCTACAACCGCTACACCATCATCCGCGCCCACTTCGACCAGTGGTTCAGCAAGAAGGTCCAGCACGCCGGCGCCATGGTCATCTGCGAGGCCACGGTGGAAGAGCTGCTGCTCGACGGCAAACGGGTGATCGGCGTGCGCACCGACCGCAAGGGTGGCGAGATCCACGCCGATTGCGTCATCCTCGCCGACGGCGCCAACTCGGTCCTGGCGCGCAAGGCCGGCTTCCGCCCCGAGCTCGACCCCAAGGACATGGCCCTGGCGGTCAAGGAAATCCACTTCCTGCCCCAGGAGACCATCGAGTCGCGCTTTTCCATCGGCGAGGACGAGGGAGTAGTGATCGAAATGGCCGGCAAGGTCACGGCCGGCATGATGGGTACCGCCTTCCTGTACACCAACAAGGAGTCGATCACCCTGGGGGTGGGCTGCATGCTCTCCGATTTCAAGCGCCAGACGGTCACCCCCTATGAGCTGCTCGACCGGATGAAACGCCACCCGGCCATCGCCCCCCTGATCGAGGGCAGCGACATGAAGGAATACGCCGCCCACCTGATCCCCGAGGGCGGCTACGACGCGGTGCCCCAGGTCTATGGCGACGGCTGGCTGATCGCCGGCGACGCCGGCCAGTTCGTCAACGGCCTGCACCGGGAAGGCTCCAACCTGGCCATGACCACGGGCATGCTCGCCGCCCAGACGGTGATCGAGCTGAAGGCGGCCGGCAAGGCCTGCACCGCCCCCAACCTGTCCGCCTACAAGGCCAAGCTGGACGACAGCTTCGTCATGAAGGACTTGAAGAAGTACCGGCGCGCCCCCGCCATCTTCCACAAGAACCCCCAGTTCTTCACCACCTACCCGGAACTGCTGTCCAAGGCCGCCCAGACCCTGATCCGGGTGGACGGCGTGGACAAGCGCACCAAGGAAAGGCAGATCCGCCAGACCTTCGTTGCCCGCCGCTCCTGGTGGGGACTGATCAGCGACGCCTTCAAGTTCTGGCGTGCCGTCGAATCGAAGTAAGGAGCAGCCCATGGAAACCCACGCCACCCAGAAGGTCGAGGAAAAGCTATTCCAGAACCGCTACCGGGTCGATGCCGGCCGGCCCCACATCCGCATCAAGGACGCCGAACTGTGCACCCACCAGTGCAGCCAGAAGCAATGCACGGTGTGCTGTCCGGCGGGCTGCTACACCCAGGAAGGCAACGGCAAGGTGGTGCTGATCACCGACGGCTGCATGGAGTGCGGCACCTGCCGCATCGTCTGCGACGAACACCGCAACCTGGACTGGGAATGGCCCCGGGGCGGTTTCGGCATCCTGTTCAAGTTCGGTTGAGAGGCCCCATGGACGACGTCGAACGTTTTCTCACCCACGCCATCCAGGTCGAACGTGACGCCGCGCGGCGCTTCGAGGAGCTGGCCGAAAGCATGAAGACCGTCGGCAATGGCGACACCGAAGCCTGCTTCCGCCAGATGGCCGTCTTCTCGCGCCAGCACCTGGCCGAAGCCACCGCCCGGGCCGGCTTCCGCTCCCCGCCACAGTTGGCCCCCGACGAGTACGAATGGCCCGACGGAACCAGCCCGGAGACCGCCGGCTGGGAAGGCGTGGACGGCTTCCTGCCACCCCACGCCGCCCTGGAACTTGCCCTCGACAGCGAACGGCGCGGCCATGCCTTCTACGCCGCCATTGCCGCCACCACCCGCAACCCGGAAGTGAAGGTACTGGCAGAGGAATTCGCCGCCGAGGAGGCCGAGCACGTGGCCGCCCTGGAACTGCGCCTGGCCCGCGCCCTAATTTGAGGAATGCCGCCGTGAAACCCAGAAAACACGTCTTCGTCTGCACCCAGGGGCGTCCCCCGGGCCATCCCCGCAGCAGTTGCGCCGGCAGCGGCGGTGCGGCCGTGGCCCAGACCTTCTGGGACGAGCTGGCGCGGCGCCAGGCCTATGGCCGCATCGCTGTGACCGCCTGCGCCTGCCTTGGCCCCTGCGACGGCGGTCCTCATGTGCTGGTCTACCCGGACGGGGTGATGTACCAGCGGGTTCAACCCGGCGACGTCGCCGAAATCTTCGACCGCCACCTGGAGTTCGACGAGCCGGTGGAGCGGCTTCTCGCCCCGGCGGCGGCCTGGGGCTGACGGGGCCCGGCCCGGCGGCCGGCCCCGGCTTCCCCTGCGACTCCGTGTTTTTTCCTGCCGATCGTTGTATATGAAGAGCCATAACCAACCATTGAAGGAATCACCATGACCGCCAAGACCTTGCCTCCCCGGCTCATGCCCGCCCCGGCGGCCCGAGCCGCCAACCGCCCGGTCCCCAACGCGCGCCTGGCATGGCTGGAGCGGGCCGTCGCCCGTGAAGTGCTGCCGGTCCCCCCCGAGGAAACCGATGCCGCCCGCCAGGCAGTTGAAGAGATGAACAACCTGGCCGGCGAATGCCTGGCCGAATGGCTGGTGGCCGAGGTGGGCTGCGCCCTGCGCCTCACCCCCCGGGGACGCCGCCTGGCGGTGGCCCTGGTGGTCCAGGAAGAAGAGCGGAGCCGGCTGCGCGAACGCTGCGGCGGCCACTTCGACGCCGATGCCCGGCTGCTCGACCGGGTGGCGGTGCGCACCAGCGCCCGCAACCAGTTTTGCGGCCGCGTGGCTGCCATTCAACACGGCTCCTTGATCGACCAGATCCACCTGGAGCTGCCGGGCAACCAACGGCTCTGCGCAAGCCTCACCCCGGACAGCACCCTTTCCCTGGGGTTGGCCGTGGGCAGCGAGGTGGTGGCCCTGGTGAAGGCCTCGGCGGTGCTGGTGCTGGGCGGTGGAGAAGGCAGCGCCTACGCAGACCACAACCGGCTCGACGGGACGGTGCGGCGCCTGCGCCAGGAAGGGGGTCGCCGCGAGATCGTGGTGGACCTGGGCTCGGGCCTTACCGCCGTGGCCAACGCCGGCCCCGAGCTGGCCGCCCCCTTCGCGCCGGGCCAGACGGTCACCGTGGCCTTCCGCCCATCGTCGGTGCTGATCGGCGTGGTGGCCTGAGGCCAAGCCACCACGGCCCCTCGTCTACAGGCTGTAGAGGAAGGCCAGCAGGGCGGCCCGGTCGGCCCGGGCCATGGCGGCGAAGCGGTCCCGGGCGATGCGGGCCTCGCCGCCGTGCCACAGGATGGCCTCGGTAGCGTTCCGCGCCCGGCCGTCGTGAAGCAGATAGGTATGACCGTTCACCAGGGCCTGCAGCCCCAGGCCCCACAGGGGGGCGGTGCGCCATTCCCGGCCGCTGGCCGCGAAGTCGGGACGGCCATCGGCCAGCCCGTCCCCCATGTCATGCACAAGCAGGTCGGTATAAGGCGCAAAGGCCGTTCCGGCGGGAATGCCGTGACGCGCCCCGGCCACCGTCGCTCCCGTCATCAGGCGGGGGCGGTGGCACGCCGGGCAACCGGCCGCGGCAAACAGGGCGGCCCCCCGCTCGCCCCCTTCCCGGGGGCGCGGCCGGGGCGCGGCGAGGCGGGCCAGGTAGGTCTCGATGGCATCGAGCTGGGCGCCGCTCAATTCCGGCGTGCCGCCGTTGGGCGCGGCCCGGCAGGCGGCCTGGGCCGGGGTGCAGTTGGCGGCAGGGAATAGGTCCGAGGTGATGCCCAGGTCACCGGCCATGGCCCCGGCGATCTGCTGGCGCAGGCTGGGCATGTTGGCCTTCCAGCCGAAGCGGCCGGCCACGGTGCGCCCGCGCTGGGCGTCCCACACCCGGTTGACCCGGCCGCCCACGCCGTCGGGCTTGGCTTCCCGGGCCATGCGCGCCAACTCCCGGTCCGGCACCGCATCGAGCAGGCCCAGGCCGAACACCGCCTGGCCGACCCGGGGTGAGGTCAGCACCCCGTCCAGGGGGCCGTAGGCCAGGTCGCGGAATTCCAGGCGCGGGCGGCGCAGGCGCACCACCTCGCCATCGCCCAGGGCGACGGCTTCCTCCTCCCAGTGCACCGCAGCCCGGCCTTCCCCGGGCACGCCGGGGATGCCTTCCTCGTTGAGCTGGTCGCCGTAGGCCGGATGGGGCTTGGGGCCGCCGTGGGGGCCGCTGCCGGGAACCGACAGGCGCACCAGCATCGACTGCATGCGTTCGTCCGGCCCCGCCGGGGCCTGGCCCCGGCCGTTCTTGGGGTGGCAAGAGAGGCAGGCGAGACGGTTGTAGAGCGGCCCCAGGCCATCCACCTCG
This sequence comes from Oryzomicrobium sp., assembly GCF_021287045.1. Classification (GTDB taxonomy): domain Bacteria; phylum Pseudomonadota; class Gammaproteobacteria; order Burkholderiales; family Rhodocyclaceae; genus Oryzomicrobium. Next base: position 184,694 of record NZ_JAJTBG010000005.1, read on the forward strand.
GCATCCTGGGCGGGAGCCACCACCCAACTCTGGCGGAACAGGCTGCGGCCACGGAAGAACGCCGGCCGCCCGGCCTCATCCAGGGTGGCGAAGGGCCGGCCGTAGGCCTCCCGGGTAGCGTCGGCGGTGGTGTAGGGGCCGTCATCGCCGGCGGCCGCCGCACCGGCCAGACGATGAACGCCAGCCGCCCCCAGAGTAGCCAGGGCGGCGGCGAGGAGCGCCACCGTGCCGCGCAGGTTGCGTCGGGGATGCCGGGTCATGCCCCGGCCTCCGCCAGCAGACGGGCCGCCTCGGCGCGGCGGGCGGCGGCCCGGCGGCGCCACTGCTCCTCCACGTCCTCCAGGGCGGTGGCGTCCGCCCCCTCGACCCGGCTGCGGAAGCGGCGGCGCAGGGTCTCGTCGGCGGCCTCGATCTCGCTCAGGGGCGCAGCGCCCAGCGCCCGGCGGGCCGCCGCCACGGCCCGGGCCGCCTCGCCCACGGGCGGCTTGGCCTCGGCCGCGTGGATGCGCCGCCACAGGGCCGCCACCTCGGCGTGGGGCACCACCAGCTGCTGCTGGAAGGCGGCGGCGGTGAGTCCCAGGCGCGGCTGGGCGAGACGCCCGTCGAAGCCGTAACCGCCGGCGGCAGCCAGCTCGAACAGGTTGGGGTAGTCCGCCGGCAGGCTGGCGTACGCCGCCGGGCGCACCGGCAGCTTGCGGATGTCCGGGTCGGCCAGGATGGCCTGGCCGACCGGGGACAAAACAAACTCGACGAAGACCTTGGCCCCGGCCGGGTTGGGCGCGCCGGCGGTGACGGCGATCTGGCCCGGATTGACCCCGCCGTGGCGCGGGTAGAGAAAGCGGAGCGGCGCCCCGTTGGCCACCGCGGCGGCGGCGAAGAAGTCGATGGACAAGCCCACCGCCACCCGGCCGGCGGCCACCTCGTCGGCGACGAAGGTGGAGCCCCGGTCGATCAGCACCGCGTTGCCGGCGATCTCGCTCCACAGGGCCCAGCCCCGCTCCCAGCCGTAGGCCTGGAGGACGATTTCGACCATCACCGGGGCGAAGCCGACCCGGGCCGGAATGGGCAGAGCCAGGGCGCCGGCTAGGCGCGGGTCGGCCAGATCCTCCCAGTCGCCGGGCAGGGGGACGCCGCGCCGGGCCAACGCCCCCGGGTTCACGGCGAAACCATAGCCGGCCATCTCGGTGGCCAGGTACTGGCCGTCCGGGTCGGACAGGGGGGTGTTGCCGAGCACCGCGGGCAGGCCATGCCGATCCACCCCCAGGCCGTCCAGGGAGCGCCAGGCCCCTTCGGCCTTGAGGGTGGCGAAGTTGCGCGGCGAGGCGGTCCAGTACACATCCACCCCGCCCTGGCCGGGCTGGCGCAGGTAGGGCAAGGCGTCGTGCGGCATACGCCACACCACTTGCAAACGCTGCCCGGGATGGGCCTTCTCGAAGGCGGCCTCGATGCGCGAGACCACTTCGTCAGGATAGCTGGTGAGCACCACCACCGGCTGGGGCGCCGCGCGCAAGGGGGCGGCCAGGACGGCGCAGGCACCGGCGGCCAGGCTGTGGAGCAGGCGGCGCCGGGTGGCGCAGGGGAGCACCAAGGGGATAGAGCGGGCAGACATGGCGGACCTTTGCATCAGAGCGGCGCGTTGAACTGGACGAACCAGGTGCGGCCCGGCTCGGGGAAGCCTTCGGTGTAGGCATAGAGCCGGTCGAACAGGTTGCGCACGCCGGCTTCGATGCGGGTGCCGCCGGCGAAGCGGTAGCCGCCCTTGAGGTTGGCCACGGCAAAACCGCTGGCCCGTTGCAGACCATCGGTGGAGGAGTAGCGCGACGACATGGCCTCGACGCTGGCGGTGCTGCTCCAGCCGCCGGCGATACGCCAGGTGGCGCCGGCAAAGAGCTTGTGACGGGGGGTGTCGGTCAGCCGGACGTTCGGGTCGGAACGGTTTTCCCGGTTCAGGTAGGTGTAGTTGGCGGTGTAGTCGAGGCTGGCCAGGTCGCCGCGCAACCCCAGTTCGATGCCGTTGGCGGTGGCCTTGCCCACGTTCTGCATCTGGCTGCAAGGCGGGGTGCTGCAAACGGTGGGCGCAATGCGCACCGACTGGATCAGGTTGGTGATGTCGCTGTGGAAGACATTGGCCTCGAACAGGTGGCGCCCGCCGAGCAGCTGGGAATACCCCACCTCGTAGTGGTTGGCCTTTTCCATCTCCAGGCCGGCATTGGGGATCGCCGATCCCATGCGGTAGGAGTAGCGGTCCTTGATGGTCGGGAAGCGGCTCTTGCGCGCCACGGTGGCATGCAGCTTGGCGGTCTCGCCGAGCTTGTAGAACAGCCCGGCCTGGCCGTTGAAGGCGAAGCCGCTGTCCCGGGCGAAATCGCTGACCACCTTGGTGGTGGCGTTGTAGTCCTGGGCCTCCTGGGTCTGGCGACGGTCGTAGGACAGGCCGGTGACCAGGGACAGGCGGTTGGAGAAGGTGTGGGTATCCTCCAGGGCCAGGGACTGGGTCAGGTCCTTGAACAGGCGCCAGGGCTCGCCGGCATTGTGCTCGCGGTGGATGTCCTGCTTGATGTTGTAGGCGGCCTTGAGCAGGTTGGCGCTGCCCAGCACGAAGTCGCCCTCGATGCCGGCGCCGTTGGTGTAGTCGCTGTACCAGCTGTTGAACGACGATTTTTTCTTCTGGACCGTGTAGGTGGCGTCGTCGTAGGCGCTCAGGGAGTTCTCGAAGGAATCGTGGTACGCCCTGACGCGCAGGGTATGGGCGCCGATGCGGGTGTTGGAAAGAAAGTACACCGCCTCCTTGTCCCAGGCCGGCCACTTCCAGTAGCGCGGCGTGACCCCGGGCGCGGTGCCGGCATAGGGCGGCACGTCCTTGACCCCGTGCTGGGAGACGAAGCTGATGGCGTACTCGTCGGTGGCGTTGGGGGTGTAGGCCAGCTTCAGGCTGCCCTTGGTGTCCTCGTGGCGGCTGTTGTCGCGCTTGCCGCCATCCTCGCCCGGAGTGCGGGAAAAACCGCCGGGCAGGCGGAAGTAGTCCTCGTTCACCCAGGACAGGCCGGCCTGCACGTACCAGTCTTTCTGCCGCGCCCCCACGTTGGCGTAGCCCTGGGTCCCATTGTGCTCGCCCCGGCTGGTGAAGGTGGCGCCGCCGCCGACCTCTCCCTCGAAGGCCTTGGTGGGCCGGCGGCTGACCAGATTGATCGCCCCGCCCAGGGTGTTGGCGCCGTAGATCATGGAGCTGAAGCCCTTGGCCACGTCGATACGGGACAGGTCGAAGGTGGTGAAGCGGCCCAGGTCCACGTAGCCGTCGTAGGGTACGTACACCGGGATGCCGTCGATATAGACCGGCACCTGGCGCAGGTCGAAGCCGCGCACATAGACCATCTGCTCGTTACGCGCCCCGACCTTGCTCAGGTTCACGCCGGGGGCCATTTCCAGGGCGTCGCCCACGGTGACCTTGTCGTGCTCGCGGATCTCGGCCGCGTCGATGCTGGCGCTACCAGGAGCCACCTGGCTCATGGGCGCGGCGGTGACGCGAATCTCCCCGAGGGAGAACACGCCCTCGCCCCCGGCCCAGGCGGCACCGGCGCAGCCCTGGGCGATCAGAGCGGCGATGATGGTCTTTTTCATGGAATTCCCCTTTTGTTCTGTTCTCAAACGGTGGCAGCACGGCTCACGTTACCGCCATCGGTATATAAAAATTTATATATCGAATCGCGCAGGACAAACCCGTCAAAGCTCAATTAGCTGACGGCGCTCCCCATGATTATGGCAGTACGCTATATATCAACATATACGTCGAATTATGGATAGGTCAAAAAACCTGACCTGAAACCGGCAGAAGGGTGTCCGAATGGATCAAAACCGCGACGTTGCGCCGCTTGGACAAAAGGGGAGCGCTGTATTCAACACGACACGCCGATAGTCGCAACCGCGCCGCGGACTCGACATTGGCGGAAATATCCGGGCCAGCCAGACAGCTGCCCCTCGCCCCCCTCGATCAGCGCCCGATCCTCAGGCGAGCAGGGCCACCGCCTTGATCTGCACCCACACCGGTTTGCCCGGGGCCAGGCCGAGCTGGTCCCGGGAGCGGCGGGTGATGCGCGCCAGCAGCGGCGTGCCGCCGGCATCCAGGCGCACCAGCACGTGGGCCGGGGTGTCGGCGTCGGCCACGGCGGTAACCGTGGCGAGCAGGCGGTTGAGGATCGACGAGTCCCGCTCCGCCGACAGGCTCAGGCTCACGTCCCGGGCTCGCACCTGGAAGCGCAGGCGGCGGCCGGGGGGCACCTCGCCGTGGGCGACGTGGACGCTGCCGCCGGGGAAGTCGAGGCGCAGCAGATGGTAGGCGGCGTCGAACTCCGCCGCCGTGCCTTCGACCACCACCCCGGCGTCGTCGGCGAAGGCAGTGGGCAGGTCGAGGCGGGCCAGGGTGTCGCGCAGGGGGCCGCTGGCGGCCACCTTGCCGTCCTGGAGCAGCACCAGGTGGTCGGCCAGGCGCGCCACCTCGTCCGGGGAATGGCTGACGTAGAGCACCGGAATCTCCAGTTCGTCGTGCAGCCGCTCCAGGTAGGGCAGGATTTCGGCCTTGCGCTGGAAGTCCAGGGCCGCCAGGGGCTCGTCCATGAGCAGCAGGCGCGGCCGGGTGAGCAGGGCCCGGGCGATGGCCGCCCGCTGCCGCTCGCCGCCGGAGAGCCGGTCGGGCAGGCGGTCGAGCAGGGGCGCGATGCCGAGCAGTTCGGCGCTCTGCTCCAGGTCGGCACGCCGTTCCGCCGCCCCCACCCCGGCCAAGGCGCGCTTCTGGCCGAATTCCAGGTTGCGCCGCACGGTCAGGTGGGGGAACAGGCTGGCCTCCTGGAAGACGTAGCCCAGGGGCCGCCGGTGGGTGGGCAGAAACTGGTCGTCGTCCTGCCAGACCTCGCCGTTCACCGCCAGGTAGGCGCCCGGGTGGCGCTCCAGGCCGGCGATGGCGCGCAGCAGGGTGGTCTTGCCCGAGCCGGAACGGCCGAACAGGGCGGTGATGCCGTGGCCGGGCAGGGTCAGGTCGGCCTCAAGGGCGAAGCCCGGGTAGGCGATGTCGAAGCGGGCGCGGATGGCGCCGCCGTCCGGGGGAAGAATCATGGGATCAGCCGACATAGGAGCGGCGCGCCTTGCTGGCGTAGAGGGCCAGCAGCACCAGGAAGCTGAAGACCACCATGCCGCCGGCCAGCCAGTGGGCCTGGGCGTATTCCAGGGCCTCCACGTGGTCGTAGATCTGCACCGACACCACCCGGGTCTTTTCCGGGATGTTGCCGCCGATCATCAGCACCACGCCGAACTCGCCGACGGTATGGGCGAAGCCCAGGATGGTGGCGGTGACGAAGCCTGGCCGGGCCAGGGGCAGGACCACGGTGAAGAAGGTGTCCCGGGGGCTGGCGCGCAGGGTGGCGGCCGCTTCCAGGGGACGCGTGCCGATGGCCTCGAAGGCCTGTTGCAACGGTTGCACCACGAACGGCGTGGAATACAGCACCGAGGCCACCACCAGGCCGGGGAAGGAGAAGGGCAGCAGCCCCAGGCCCAGGGCCTGGGTGAGTTGGCCGCCGACCCCGTTGGGGCCGAGCAGCACCAGCAGGTAGAAGCCGAGCACCGTGGGCGGCAGCACCAGGGGCAGGGACACCACGGCACCGACCACGGCCTTGAGCCGCGACGGGGTGCGGGCCAGCCACCAGGCCACCGGGGTGCCGAGCAGGAGCAGCACGGCGGTGGTGGTGGCGGCCAGTTCCAGGGTAAGGCGGATCGCCGCCCAGTCGTCGGGGCTGAAGGTCATGGCGGGCTAGGGCGGTGCGTGGTTATGTCCCGGGCGCCTTACAGGTCGTAGCCGTAGCCGCGGATCACGGCCCGGGCCTTGTCGCCCTGCAAGTACTTCACCAGGGCCGCGGCGGCGGCCTTGCCCTGGCCCTTGGCCAGGATCACCGCATCCTGGCGGATCGGGGAATACAGCTTGGGCGGCACCACCCACATCGAACCGCCCTTGAGCTTGCCGGTCTCGTCCACCACCTGGGCCAGGGCGACGAAGCCGAGCAGGGCGTTGCCGCTGGCGGCGAACTGGTAGGCCTGGCCGATATTCTCGGCCTGGACCAGCTTGGGCGCCAAGGCGTCGTAGGCGCCCAGGGCCTTCATGGTCTCGACGGCGGCGGCACCGTAGGGGGCGAGCTTGGGGTTGGCGATCGACAGGTGGTCGAAGCCGCCCTTCTTCAGCACCTCGCCCTGGCCATCCACGATGGCCGGCTTGGCGCTCCACAACACCAGCTTGCCGATGGCGTAGGTGAAGCGGCTGCCGGCGACGATGCCGCCTTCCTTCTCCAGCCGCGCCGGGGTCTCGTCGTCGGCAGCGAGGAAGACCTCGAAGGGGGCGCCGTTCTTGATCTGGGCGTAGAACTTGCCGGTGGCGCCAAAGGACAGCACCGCCTTGTGGCCGGTGTCCTTCTCGAACTGGGCGGCGATCTTCTGCATCGGCGCGGTGAAGTTGGCGGCCACCGCCACGCTGACCTCATCGGCCAGGGCGGCGGCGCTGCCGGCCAGCAGGCAGGCGGCGGCCAGGGCGGTGCGGAAGGGGAAACGGGCTCTCATGACGGGCTCCTTGCGGGGGTTCGAGCAGAAAGGGGAAAGGGCGGGCGGCGTCAGGCGTACACCGCCAGGATCACGGCGGAGGCCTTGAACACGGCGCAGGCGGTGGAGCCCAGGCTCAGGCCCAGGTTGGCCACGCTGTCCCGGGTGACCACGGCGGTGACGGTCTTGCCGCCGGGCAGGGTCAGGCCCACCTCGGCATTCACCGGGCCGTCGTGGATGTGGCTGACCTCGCCCCACAGCTGGTTGCGCGCCGTGGTGCGCACGTTGGGGTCGGTGAGCAGCAGCAGGGACGACGACTTGACGAAGGCGAACACCTCCTTGCCGATGGCCAGCTCCAGGTTTTCCGCCGACTCCCGGGTGATCACCGCCACCAGCTCGTTGGTCTCGTCCAGGCGCAGGCGCACCTCGAAATCCACCTCGCCCTCGCGCAGGCCCACCACTTTGCCGACGAACTGGTTGCGCGCGCTGGTCTTCATCGACATGCGCCTGAGCAAGGTCTGGAACTTATGCACGTCGCCGGCTTCCACCTCCTCCATGCGCGCCGCCAGCCGGTCCAGGGCGTCCTGGTATTCCTGCTCCACCGCCCGGTACAGGGCGACGATCTTGCGCCCGTAGTCGGTGAGCTGGGTGCCGCCGCCGTGGCGGCCACCGGTGGTGCGGGTGACCAGGGCCTCGTCGGCCAGGTTGTTCATGGCATCTACCGCGTCCCAGGCCGCCTTGTACGACAGGGGCACCGCCTTGGCCGCCTGGGAGATCGAGCCGTGGCGCTCGATGGCCTCCAGCAGGCGGATGCGGGTGTCCCCGAGGAAGGGCCCGAACTCGGTTTCCAGGGCCAGCTTGCCGACCAGCTTGGGATGGGGGTGGGTCATCGGCGACACCTCGTTACGGTTGTTATATACGCGACTATATAACAAACCCCAAAAACTGACCGATTCCGGACCTTTTCGTCATGCCGCCGCCCCTTCGGCACCCAGTTGGTGCGGGCCGGTATGGTTGTTTTTAAACAACGCTGCTCCCTAGACTGGCTGCCATCACCCCCGCGCCGGCCCCGCCATTTCGCCGTCTAACCCAGGCTATAACGCCGGCGCTCTGCTTTTACCATCTCAACGTCATTGCGCCCGCCCCAAGGAAAATGCCATGAAAGCCAGTGCCCGCAACCGTTTTGCCGGAACCGTCAGCGCCGTCCGCGAAGGCACCATCAACACCGAGGTGGAGCTGACCACCGCCGGCGGCGACATCATCGTCGCCGTGGTCACCCAAGCCAGCGCCCGCAGCCTGGAATTGGCCGTGGGCAAACCGGCCATCGCCCTGGTCAAGGCGCCCTGGGTGATGATTCTGACCGAGGAGGGGGGCATCAAGCTGTCCGCCCGCAACCGCCTGGCCGGCACCATCCGCCAGCTGATCAAGGGCGCGGTCAACAGCGACGTGGTGATCGCCCTGCCCGGTGGCAGCGAGGTGCACGCGGTGGTGACCAACGACGCCGTGGCCGAGCTAGGCCTCAAGGAAGGGGTGGCCGCCACCGCCCTGTTCAAGGCCAGCCACGTCATCCTCGGCGTGTCGGCGTAAGCGCGAACGGCCCGAGGCCGGAGTCGCCCAGAAGCAAAACGCCACCCTCGGGTGGCGTTTTTCATGGCCCCGTCCCAAGCTCCAGGCCGGCTTCCCGTTGCCCCCGGTTACGGCCTGGCCGGTTCGGCCATCTTGGCGCGCAGCAGGGCCAGGAAGCGTCCGCCAGGCGCACCGCCGGCCGCCCGTGCCCGAGCCACCATGGCCCAGGCCTCGGCGTACTGGCCGCGCCAGTAGCAAGCGGTGGCCCGGGATTCGTAGACGTAGGCTTTGTTCGGCTCGACTTGTTCGGCCCGGGCATAGAGCTCATCGGCCCGGGCCAGCAGCCGTTCCCGGGCGGCCGCCTCCAGGTTACCGTCCTGCACGGCGCAGAGGGTGAAGATCCGCCCGGCATCGGCATAGATGCCCTGGAAGGTCGGCGGATCGAGGGCCAGAGCCCGCTCCATCATGGCCTTGGCGGCGCAATTTCGGCCCTGGTCGTGCAGGACCACGGCAAAACCGGCGAACACTTCTGCATTGCCCGGATTGAGCAGCCAGGCCTGGTTGAAGCGACGCATGGCCATGCCCAGGTTGTCCTCCCGGTAGAACTTGTAGCCCTGGTTCACCCACAGCTGGGCGGCCCGTTCCCGAGAGCCGAAGGCCTGGCTGACATCAGCGATGAATTTGTCGTCGGCGGACTTTAGCTCCGGGAACTGTGCCCGGTCCAGGCCGCCGTACATGGGAATTTCATCGACCCGGGTCTGCTGGCGCGGCGGTGCCGAGACCAGGCAGCCCGACAGCAGGAGGGCGGCGGCAATCAGGCCAAAGGACGTACTCAGGCGCATGGAAAAAGCTCCGCGGCAAGGAGGAAGGGAATAGGGGAAGCAGACAACGCGGCCGCAATTATGCGATAGGTATAGCCCCCTCCGATTTGCGCCAGCGCAACCGCATCCTCCCCACCCTGGGCTAAAATTCGCCCCCTTACTGGAGCCTGCCATGTCCCACCCCCTGCCCTGCCCCCAATGCACTCTGGAAAACACCTACCCGGACGGTGACAACTTCGTCTGCGCCGACTGCGGCTACGAATGGCCCCAGGCGGGCGCGGCGGCGGAGGAAGAGGCCGATGCGGTGATCAAGGATGCCAACGGCACCGTGCTCAACGACGGTGACGCAGTGGTGCTGATCAAGGATCTCAAGGTGAAAGGCTCTTCCATCGTCCTCAAGCAGGGATCGAAGGTGAAGAGCATCCGCCTGGTGAGCGGCGGCGACCATGAGGTGGACTGTAAGCTTGACCAGGGCAACTTCATGCTCAAGGCCTGCTTCCTGAAGAAGGTCTGAGCCGGCGGGGCCGCCCCCACGCCCCACTGCTTCCGTTTTCCCCACGACGCCCTCCGCCGGAGGGCGTCGCCGCTTGCGCCCTCTCAGCGCGCCTCGTTTTTGCCTCCGGAATCCGCGCTCGTCAGGGCCGGTGCACCGAGCCATCCTCGCTGCCGAAGCACTCGGCATGGCTGACGCAGACGCCGCAGGACGGGGCGCGGCAGGCGCGGATGTCGGCCTGCTCGCACAGGCACAGGTAAAAGAACTTCTTCCAGCGCATGCCCTGGGTGTTGGCCCCGTGCAGGCCCGGGAAATGGCGCGCCAGCAGGTCGGAGAGGGCCTGGCGACTGGGCAGGCCCAGGTCCTGCCAGAGGTGGTTGCCGCCCAGGCAGCCCCGCGCCACGGCGGCGGCCAGGGCGCGCCGGGCGTAGGCCTCGGCGGTGTCGGCGCTGGGCGCGGCGTGGGCGAGCAGCAGGGCCACCAGATCGTCGTATTCGTCGCCCCGCGCCGCATCCCGGGTCGGCAGGGCCGACAGATCAAGGCAGGCCAGGATGGCGGCAGCGTCCGTCGGAAAGGCTGGCGGGTGCGGCGGCAATGCCCCAGGGGCAGCCTGGAACTCCAGGCGGGGTGCGGACTTTGCCGGCCCATCCCGCAAGGTCGAGGCTACATGCGATTCTCGGGCACCCATGGCTCAAACTCCTTGTCTGGCGCGGGGTTCAGGCCGGGCCGTGTGAAACGAAGGGCTCCTCCCCGCCGGGAATCACGCCGCCACGGCGGCGTGGCCGATGCATTTCTTGGAACAGTTGCGGGCGCAGGCCTCGCAACCGACGCAGTTTTCCGGGTGGGCGACGGTCATCACCTTTTTCTCGTATTCGTCGTCATCGTCGCCCCCCAAATCCACGTAGGCGCCGTCGTCGTCGAGCCCCTTGAGTTCGAGCACGTCGCGGCCGCAGGTCTTGAAGCAGCGGCCGCAGCCGATGCATTTTTCCTCGTCGATGCCCTGCACGAAGCGCGGGGTCCAGTGCACGCCGGAAGGCAGCACCACGGTGAAGTCGGTCATGTCATGCTCCTTGCGCTGACGGGAAAACCCCCCGGTGCTTGGCCCGGCAGGAGGATGGGCTGGGCAACGGCGGCGGCACGGGCGGTGCTCAGTTCAGCTCAACCCAGCTCAACCCAGCTCGGCTAGGCGCCTGCGCGCCTCGGTCAGGGCGGCATAGGCGGCGAAGGTCTGGCGCGCCACCTCGGGGATGGCCTCCCAATTCACCGGCAGTTCCTCGGACAGGTCGTGCAGGTTCATCTTCCAGGTGGTGGCCTGGGCCGACAGCTTCTTGATCTGGGCGCGTAACTCGTCGGGGCTCACGGAAGGGGCGCTCATCGGATTCTCCTCAGCCATCTCAACCATAGGTGGCGGCGGCGTTGAAACGGCCGATCAGGGCCACCGCCTCATCCACCACCTTGTCGCCCTGGGCGGCCAGTTTGGCGAGGGAGGGCGCGCCGAAGCGGTGCACGTCCCGGTGGTACTTGTTGAAGGCCACCAGCCGGCCGGCGATCAGCACCACCCGGCCGAAGCCCTCGTGGTGCATCTTCACCATGGGCGCGCACATCACCCCGGTAGCCCGCTCCACCGCCAGTCCGGCGGCGTTGTAGAACAACTCCAGGCGCCACAACACGTCCGGGTCCGGGTCGTCGATCATGGGCAGGCTCTTGGGATCGACCAGGTAGGGAGCGAGGATTTCGGCATCGCTCTTGCCCTCCCAGTGGCCGTAGCTGTCCTGGGCGCGCAATTGCTTGACCAGTTCGGCGAGGAAGGGGGAGGCGGCGATCAGGGCCGGAGCGTCCTCGCGGCTGGCCAGGGGGATGGCGGTGGTGGCGGTCATGGCGGGCATCCTGGGAAATCAGACGTAGGCGGAATCCGGGTCGAACTCCCGGGGCGCGCCGTCCCCGGCGGCGTCGCGCATTACCTTGCGCAGCCAGGGAGGCGGGGTGCCCCGCATCACCGCCTGGAGCTTGGCGATCAGCTCGGCGATGGGCGTGCCTTCCGCCACTTTGACCGGGTGGATGCGCGAGTTGACCACCCGGGCTGCGGCCGAGCCGCCGATGGCAGCCACATAGACGATGGCGCAGCCGGCCAGGGCATCGAGCTTGGGGGTGAGTTTGTCCTCGCTGCCGTCCTCCTTGAGGTCGCCGTCGAACTGGACGACCTCGGCCAGAGCAGCGGAATCGCTGCCCACCTCGTAGATGGCGATGTGGCGGGCCCAGCCGAAGTGGGCGTCGACCCGGGTCAGGTCCTGGGTGGTGAAGGCGACTTTCATGGCGCAGCGTCCTCGGGGCGAAGGAGAGGTAGCGGGGGAAGGGTCAGGCACCAGCGACAACCGCCGCGGCGGGCGCGCCGGTGGGGCCTTGCCCGGTGGCCGATCCGCCGGGCAAGGCCCCACCCGGAACGGCGGCGGCGCGACCGGGGCGGGCCGCCGTGGCGGCGGGTGTGGAGTGCGCGGTGGCAGAAGGGTCATGGGCGTCATGTTCCCGAGCCTCCAGGATCAGGTTGGCCACGTCGAAGATCACCTGGCGGGTGCCGCGATACAGCACGCTGACCCGCTGGGCGGCGCCGAGGCGATCGAACACCGGCAGGCCGACCCGGTACAGGGGCAGGCCCAGGCGGGCGGCAGCCTGGCGGCCGTGGGAATGGCAGACCAGCAGCTCGGCGGTGCGCTCGTCGCCCCAGGCATCGGGGGACGGCGTGGTGGCCAGATGCTCGAAATCCTCCAGGTCGCCGACGGTCACCGTGGCGCAGGGCAGCGTCGCCAGGCCGGGCGTCGGCGCCGGGGCGACGGCGGCGTGGATCTCGGCGCCCAATTCGGCGAACAGGTGGGCCAGGCCCGTCAGCAGGTCCGGCTCGGCGGCCAGGGCGATGCGGGTGCCGGAAAAATGGAAATGGCCATCGAGCATGGCGTCCTGCAACTGGCTGCGCTCGCGCTGCACCCTGGCCGGCGGATCGCAATCGGCAATGCGGGCCAGAGCGGCGACGAAGGCGTCGCTGGCGGCCAGGCCGGTGAGCCGGTCGAACAGTTGGTAGGGCACCCCGGCCTGGGCCGCGATCGCTTCGGCGGCCTCCCTCAGGTGCTCGCCGATGGCCAGGGTGGCGGCCGATTCGCCCAGGCTGCGCGCACCCTCCAGGGGCGTGCCGCCCAGAGTGTGGGGCAGGAAGGTCTCGGGAATGTGCCCATCCAGGGAACCGGACAGGTCGGGCAGCATGATCGGGGTGAGGCCGAAGGATTCGACCAGCTCCCGGATTGCCTCCACGTCCCCCGGCGACAGATGGCTGCCGGCCAGGATGTTCACCTGCCAGGGGCGGCGCACCCGGGAAGGCCGGGCGAAGCGCCGCGCCAGGGCCGCCACCGCCTTGCCGTAGCCTTCCTGGAAGGTACCGGTGAAATCCGGAGCGGACACGAACACCACCTCCATCCCGGCCAGTTCCGGATGGCGGGCGCGGATGTCCTTGAGAAACCCCTCCACGTCGTCGCCCTTGGTCTCGGTCAGGCCGGTGGACACCAGGCCGATCAGCCCTGGGTTGGCGCGCTTGTGGATGTTCACCAGGGCCTGCTCGATGTTGTCGTAGCCGCCCAGGATGGTGGTGACCTCGTTCATGGCCGTGGTCTGCAACGGAATCGTCTCGCGGAAGTGGCGCACGAACAGCACCAGGCCGAAGGCGGTACAGCCCTGGGCGCCATGCACCAGGGGCAGGCTGCGCTCCATGCCGAGAAAGGCCAGGGCGGCGCCGATGGGGGCGCTCATCTTGAGCGGATTGACGGTGCAGGCTTTCTTGCTGACGACGATCTCAGCCATGGCGCATCTCCCCGGCAGCGGCGCCGGCACTCCCGCGACCACAGGACGCGGCGCGGTCTTCCCCGCCCCAACCATCCAGCCAGTCCGCCGACTCCCAGGGTGCCGGCTGGCGCAGCTGGGCCCAGATCGGGTTGTGCAGTGCCCGGTCGATCTGGGCCACCAGATTCACCATGCCGTCGTAGCCGGCGTAGGGGTGATGGCGTTCCTGGTTGATCTCGACCCAGGGCACCTTGGCCTTCAGGGCGACGAACTGGGAACGGCCGCCGGAAAGCATCACGTCGGCCCGGGCCTCCTTGAGCTGGCGGTACATCTCCCGGGGCGGCAGCTCGTCGAAGACGTGGGCGTCGCCCCCCATGATCTCGATCACCTTCTGCCGGTCGCTGGCGGTGCTCTTGCGCATCGAGGTGCCGACGATCTCCAACCCAACCTCTTGCAACGCCGCCACCAGGGACCAGGACTTCACCCCGCCGGTGAACAGCAGTACCCGTTTGCCCTGCAAGCGCGCCTTGAAGGGCTCCAGCCGCGCCCAGGCACGGGCCTCCTCCCGGGCGATGAGCGTCTCGGCGCGCTCCGGCAGGTCCGCCGGGCCGCCCCGTTCCACCAGCAGCCGGGAAATCCGGCGCAGGGCATCGGAAGTGTCGCCGATGCCGTAGAAGCTGCCCTCGAAGAAGGGAATGCCGTAGCGCTCCTCCATCTTGCGGGCGACGTTGATGAGGGCCTGGGAGCACAGCATGATCGCCGCCCTGGCCCGGTGCGAGCAGGCCAGATCGTGGTAGCGGGAATCGCCGGTGAAGGTGGCCAGGACGCGTATGCCCAGCTCGTCGAAGAGGGGCTTCACCTGCCAGAACTCGCCCACCACGTTGTATTCGCCGATAACGTTGATGTCGGTAGCTGTAGTGCGCTCCGGCTCCCGGGTACCCACCACGTGGTCGAGCAGGGCCTCGCCCCCCAGCTTGTTGCCCAGGTTCTTGCTGCCGGCGAAGCCCGGCGCCTCGATGGGAATCACCGGCAGGCCGAGACGGGCGCTGGCGGCCTTGCACACGGCGGCGACGTCGTCGCCGATCAGGGCCGGCACGCAAGTCTGGTAGACGAACACCGCCGGCGGCCGGTACTTGGCGACGATCTCCTCGATGGCCCGGTAGAGGCGCTTCTCGCCGCCGTAGATGACGTCGAATTCGTTCAGGTCGGTGGTGAAAGCTGTGCGGTAGCGCAGGGAATCGCTCGAATGGACGTGGCGCGAATCCCAGGAATTGCCCTCGCAGGCGATCGGGCCATGCACCAGATGGGCCACGTCGGTGACCGGCTGCAGGGCGATCTTGGCCCCGTCGAAAGCGCAGCCGCCGGCCGCCGCACCGGGCGCCAGGGGCTTCTTGCAGCCGGCCTTGCGCGCCTTGTCGTCCTTGGCGCGATTGTGGGCGCAGGCCGGCTCGTCGAAGACGGCGGCAATGGTTTCCTTCAGCGCGCTCATGTCGGCTCCCCTACAGCGATTCATCGGACAGGGGGCTCAACGCAGCTTCCATGCCAGCGCCCGCCATTCCAGGCAAGCCTTTGTTTCAGTGCAGCATTTTCCAAACGCCCCGCTACGGTGCCCCGTAGGCCCGTGTCGCAAACCCGACACACCTTGATGGTGCGGGGGATATGCCCCATCGCCCCCCTCACCCCCTGCTCACGGGCACTCCGGCATCGCGGCATGTTTTGTGCGTAGCAACATGGAACTGACACCCGGAACCGTCGCAAAGCCGACAACGCCCCCGCGTCCGGCGGACGGCTCCCGCCCAGGGAGGTTGAACCATGTCGATCGACAACACCCTGCCCGCATCAGGGGACGCAGCCCGGGAGCGGGTGGCGGACCGGGAGCTGGTCACCATCTACGAGATCAGCAAGATCCTCACCGCCCCCCTCGATTTCCACACCGGGGCCCGCCAACTGCTGGCAGTGCTCACCGCCCACCTGGGCATGCGCCACGGCCTGATCGCCCTGGTCCAGGGCGACGGTCGCCTGCACGTCTTCGGCGCCACCGGTGCCGTATTCGCCGGCTCGCCCGCGGTGCTGGACGCCGACCAGGGCCTGTTCGGCCAGGTGCTCAAGAGCAACTCGCCGGTGGTGGTGCCCGACATCGCCCGGGAACCCCTGTTCGTCGGCCAGGACCGGCAAGGCCGCGACGGGGTCGCCCTGCTGGCGGTGCCCATCCGCGACGGGCGCAGGGCCATCGGCCTGCTGTCGGTGGACCGGCCGCCGGAAGACAACCGGCCGGTGCGCTACGAACGCGACGTGCGCATCCTCACCCTGGTGGCCAACCTGCTCGGCCAGTCCTGGCGGTTGCACCGCAAGATCGCCGAGGAGCGGGAAGCCCACCGCCAGGAAACGCGCCGGCTCAAGACCCAGTTGAAGGGCCGCTACCGCGTGGACAACGTGGTGGGCATGTCGAAGCGCATGCAGGAGGTGCTGGCCGACGTGCACCAGGCCGCACCGGGTCACGCCACAGTGCTGCTGAGAGGCGAATCGGGCACCGGCAAGGAGGCCATCGCCCACGCCATCCACTACCTGTCGCCCCGGGCCAAGAGCCCCTTCGTCAAGGTGAACTGCGCCGCCCTGCCGGAAACCCTGCTCGAATCCGAACTGTTCGGCCACGAGAAGGGCGCCTTCACCGGCGCCACCAGCGAGCGCAAGGGGCGCTTCGAGTTGGCCGAGGGCGGCACCCTGTTCCTCGACGAGATCGGCGACATCACGCCCACCTTCCAGGCCAAGCTGCTGCGGGTGCTGCAAGAGCACGAGTTCGAGCGGGTGGGCGGCAACAAGACCCTAAAGGCCGATTTCCGCCTGGTGGCTGCCACCAACCGCAACCTGGAGGAAATGGTGCAAAAGGGCGAATTTCGCGCCGACCTGTACTTCCGCCTCAACGTGGTAACCCTATTCCTGCCGGCCCTGCGCGAACGCAAGGACGACATCCCGCTACTGGTGGAGCACTTCCTCGCCCGCTTCAACAAGGACAACGACCGGGCCGTGGCCCTTGAGGCCGAGGCCATGGATTTGCTGCTGCACTGCAACTGGCCGGGCAACGTGCGCGAACTGCAGAACTGCATCGAGCGGGCCGCCACCATGACCCGGAGCGATCACATCCGCGCCGACGACCTGCGCTGCTTCAAGGGCCAGTGCTTTTCGTCGATGCTGCTCAACGCCGAGCAGAACCGCTGCACCCCGGGCGGCTCCTTCCTGGCGCCTCCCCATCCCGCCGGGCAACCATCGGCGCCACCGACCTTTCCCATTGCCATGCCGCCACGCCATCACCCCGCCGCGCCCAAGAACGGCGACGACCGCGACGACGGGGAATTCCCCCCGGCCGGCGACGGTGGCATTGCCGGCATACCCGAACGGGAACAACTGGTGGCGGCCATGGAAAAATGCGGCTGGGTCCAGGCCAAGGCGGCCCGCCTGCTCAACCTCACCCCGCGCCAGATCGGCTACGCCTTGAAGAAGCACCGCATCCCGGTGAAGCGGCTGTAGACGCGGCCTACGGCGCAGCCGGGTTGAACCAGGCCGTCACCGGCAAGCCAGGAAGAAAGGGGGCCGGGGAGGCCGGCGTCCAGGACGCGGCGAGCAGATCGCACACCCCCAGGGTATGGCCTGCGGCGGCCAAGGCCGCCCGCTGCCGGGCATTGCCACCGCAACCGGGCTTCTCGTAAAAATCAGGTGGGCCATGGCCGCCTCCGCTGGCAGGGCAGAAAACAAAAACGCGGTGGGCTCAGACCGGCCGGTTGTCCGGCACCTTGACCGGTCCCATCTCGGCGACGGCGGTGGCGTAGGGCGTCTCGGGAAATCCGGCGCCGGTGAAAGCCTCGGCCGCAGCCACCAGGGAATCGACCTTGGCCTCGCTGGAGAGGCGCTTCATGTCGCTCCGGTCCAGGTAGAACAGATCGAGCAGCTCGTTCCATACGGTGGCTTCATCCAGGGGCAGCACGTAGAAGGGCACACCGCCCGCCTCCACCTTGTAGCGCTTGGCGAAGTCCACGTTGCCGGCGAAGACGAAATACTTGCCCGTAGGCACCAAGGCCGGGCCGAAGGCGTCGACGATCAACTCCAGGTGGGCGAGGGAATCGACGTGGCCGGCGAAGAAGCTGGCCGCACCGCCTTCGCCGGCCAGGATCACCTGGTCGGCCTTGATTTCCGGCGGGCGGGCCTCGCCGGCCACCGAGGGCGGAAACCTGAGGCCCAGCTCGCCGCGAAAACCGTAGCGGCCGGCCTTTTGCGTGGCGCCGGAAAAGGTCGGGGAGAGCAATTTTTCGCCCAGGCGGGCGATGACGGTGAGGTCGGACATGAAGGACTCCTGAAGTGTGAAGAGAAACGTGCCGCCGCCTCTTCAGCGACAACCGTGCCACCCCGACGCCCAACGCCGGCCTCCGGCGAAAATCCTTGCAAAACAGCCTTCTGCCCACCGACTACCGGAACGCCTCAGCGCCTCGGATAGCGACGTCGCCCTGTCGCATTCGAGACATGCCTGTCACGGACCCGACAGCCCGGCGGTGGTGCCACGGCTTCGCCATCCCCATGATTAATCGGAATTTTCTTGATCCTCCCTGGCTTGGCACGGCCATTGCAAAACGGCTCACGACCCCACTCTTCCGGAGCCCGCCATGTCCGCCCCCGCCCACCCCAGCCCCCCGCCCCCTGGAACGCCGCGCAAGGTCATCGCCATCCACGCGGCTGCCCCGGGGGCGGCCACGGCACCGGGCGGCTGTAGTTCGGGCAGCTGCGGTTCCAGCGACGGCCCGGCCGACCTGCCCGCCCATATCTGGGAGAAGGTGAAGGACCACCCCTGCTACAGCAGCGAGGCCCACCACCACTTCGCCCGCATGCACGTGGCCGTGGCCCCGGCCTGCAACATCCAGTGCAACTACTGCAACCGCAAGTACGACTGCGCCAACGAATCCCGCCCCGGCGTGGTGAGCGAGAAGCTGACGCCGGAAATGGCGGGCAAGAAAGTGCTGGCGGTGGCGGCCGAGATCCCCCAGCTTTCCGTGGTCGGCATCGCCGGTCCCGGCGACGCCCTGGCCAACCCGGCCAAGACCTTCAAGACCTTCGAGCTGATCCAGCAGACGGCTCCGGACATCAAGCTCTGCCTCTCCACCAACGGCCTGGCCCTGCCGGACCACGTGGAGACCATCAAGAAGTTCAACGTGGACCACGTCACCATCACCATCAACATGGTGGACCCGGAGGTGGGCCAGCACATCTATCCCTGGGTCTTCCACAACCACAAGCGCTGGCATGGCCTGGAAGCCGCGAAGATCCTGCACGAGCGGCAGATGCTGGGCCTGGAGATGCTCACCCAGGCCGGCATCCTGGTGAAGGTGAATTCGGTACTGATCCCCGGCATCAACGACCAGCACCTGAAGGAAGTGAACCGGGTGGTGAAGGCCAAGGGCGCTTTCCTGCACAACATCATGCCCCTCATTTCCGACCCGGCCCACGGCACCCATTTCGGCCTCACCGGCCAGCGCGGCCCCAGCGCCGCCGAACTGAAGGCCCTGCAAGACGAGTGCGAGGGCGACATGAAGCTGATGCGCCACTGCCGCCAGTGCCGGGCCGACGCCGTGGGCATGCTGGGGGAGGACCGCAGCCAGGAATTCACCAGCGACAAGCTGGGCGACATTGCCGCCACCTACGACCCCACCGCCCGCCAGGCTTACCGGGACTTCGTCGAGAAGGAGCGGGCCGACCAGCGCGCCGCCGAAGCCGAGCAGAAGGCCGGCCTGGCCGGTGCCCACGAAAAGGCCCTGGTGGCCGTGGCCACCAAGGGTGGCGGCCGCATCAACCAGCACTTCGGCCACGCCAGCGAATTCCAGGTCTACGAAGTCTCCGCCGCCGGCGCCAAGTTCGTCGGCCATCGCAAGGTGGAGCACTACTGCGCCGGCGGCTACGAGATCGATGCGGCCATGCCCTCCATCCTCGACGCCCTCAAGGATTGCGCCGCCGTGCTGGTGGCCAGGATCGGCCACTGCCCGATGAAGGAACTGAAAGAGGCAGGGATCGAGCCGGTGCAGGACTACGCCCACGAATACATCGAAGCCTCGGCCCTGGCCTGGTTCCAGGCCCGCCTCGCCGCCACCCGTCCATCCGGGACGGCCCGGGTGGCCTGACCGGCCCCGGGTCCGCCCCTTTTTCCCATCCCACATTCAAGGAGCCCACCATGGCCTACAAGATCATCGCCTCCGCCTGCACCGCCTGCGCTGCCTGCGAGCCGGAATGCCCCAACGACGCCATCGTCGAGAAGAACAGCGTCTATGCCATCGTCACCGACAAGTGCACCGAATGCGTCGGCCACTTCGACGATCCCCAGTGCCTGGCCGCCTGCCCCGCCGACAGCATCGCCGTGGACAAGAGCGTGCCGCGCTACGCCGCCTGATCCGGCCCCCTGCCTCCCTTCCCCCACCCCGACACGAGGACTCCGCCATGTGCGTCACCCTCACCGAAAAAGCCGCCGCCTACATGCGGCGCATGATCCGCTTCGGCCAGGGCGGCCCCGCCGCCGGCTTCCGCCTGGCGGTCCAACCCGGCGGCTGCTCCGGTTTCGACACCCGGTTCAGCATCGAGGACGCCCCCAGCCCCGGCGACACCGTGGTGCAGCAGCACGGCGCCACCCTCTTCCTCACCCCGGAAACCTGCGCGCTGTTGCAGGGCTACACCATCGACTTCGGCGAGACGGCCACCGACGGCGGCCTCAAGTACCTGAGCCCTGCCGCCCGCCACGTCTGCGGCTGCGGCGGCGCCGGGGCGGGAGGATGCAGTTCCGGCTCCGGGCTGGCGTCGATCGCCTTCATGGCGCGCCCGCCCGACCTGGGCGGCAAAGGTTGAGGCCGCCGCCATGGGCGCCCGCGACAGCGACATCGTCGAACTCGACGGCCCTCCCGCCTACACCTACGGCGAGAAGGTGCGGGCACGCCGGAACGTGCGCAACGACGGCACCTTCCCCGGCCGGGAGATCGGCGAGGTGCTGGTAAAGAAGGGCGACGTGGGTTACGTCGCCTCCATCGGCACCTTCCTGCAGCAGTTCTACATCTACGGTGTGGACTTCGTCGACCGGGGCTGCCTGGTCGGCATGAAGGGCCGCGAACTCGAATCGCTCGACATCACCGAGGCATCGCAAATGAAGATCACCCTGCGTCGCGACAAGAACGGCAATCTGTCGGTATACGTACCGAAGAAGGACCTGGAGCAAGACGTGGTAGCCAGCGACCATGCCACCCTGTGGGGCGGCGCCATCACCCTGGGCAACGGCTGGCGGCTGGAACTGCCGGCCCTGGCCGCCGACACGCCCCTGCCCATCACCATCGAGGCCCGGCGCCTCGACAGCGCCGACGCATGACGGACGACCAGCCATGAATGCTCCAGCCCCCACTGCCGGCACTAGGCCGTCGGCGTGCCCGGCGGCCCTGCTCGACGCCGCAGTGGCCGGGTTGCGCGGCCATCGCCTGATCCCCTACCTGGGGCCGGAAGCCCTGCTGCTGGAGCCGGCCAACGCCGCCCTGCCGGTGGCCCCCCAGGCTCTCGCCGAGTTCCTCGCCAAGCGGGTCGCGGTACCCGCCCGGGTGCGCAGGAACCCCACGGCCACGGCTCAGTACATCGAGAACTTTCGCCACCGCAAGACCCTCACCGCCCTGATGCGCGAGGCCTACGCGGTTTCCGCCGCCGCCCCTGCCCTGTACCGGGCATTGGCGGCCCTGGACCTGCCCCTGGTGGTGGACGCCAACTACGACGACGCCTATGCCTGGCTCCTGGCCGAGCGGGCCGGGGCCGCGCCGGGCATCCGTCCGGATAGCCGCGACTGGAGCCAGATTCAGGGCGTGAGCCGCGCCGAGGTGCGCGAATCCTGGTTCCTTGCCTATGGCCCTTCGGGAACGAGGCAGGACGCCGCCTCCCGAGGGCCACTGCTCTACAAGCCGCTCGGCAGCATCGCCCCGGCGGCCAACTTCATCATCTCCGACTCGGATTTCGTCGAAGTGCTCACCGAGATCGACATCCAGACCCCGATCCCCCCGGACGTGCAGGAGCGCCGCGCCGGGCGGGGCTTTCTCTTCCTCGGCTGCCGTTTTGCCGACCAGCTTGCGCGCAACTACGCCCGCCAAGTGATGAAACGCTCCGCCGGCCCCCACTACGCCGTGCTGCCGGCGGACCGCCTGACCCGCAATGAGGTCCGCTTCATCGCCGAGCAGGGCATCGCGGTGATCGACCGGCCCCTGGCCGACGCAGCCGCCACCCTGGTGGCGGCCCTGGCGCCCCCAGATTGAACGCCATCGCACCGGTCGAGACTTTTGCCCGGTGTACGGCGCCGCGCCGCATCCCGGCCAGTCGCCCTGCCGCTATACTGCGCGGCGCCCGTTTCCCGATCCACCTTCCATGCCCTCCCGCGCTGCCGGTTTCACCCTGGTCGAACTCATCGTCGTCGTCGTCATCCTCGGCGTGCTCGCCGCCAGCGCCCTGCCCCGCTTCATCGACCTATCCAGCGATGCCCGACGGGCCTCGCTCATCGCCGGCCAGGCCGCCATGCGCGGCGCGATCAACCTGGTCAGCGCCAAGGCCATCGCCTCTGGGTTCAGCGCCGACGGCGTGACCCGCAACATCGACATCGGCAACGGTCTCCAGATCGAGGTGGTGGGCATCACCCCCTCCTGCTCGCCCCAGGGCATCTGGCAGGCGGTCAATCTGTCCCAGGGCGCCTATTACTGGACCGAGGGCGGCAGCGGCTCCACCGCCTGTACCCTTTACGTTGCCGACAACGGCGTGAAGCATTCCGACAGTTGCGGCGTGGTCTACAGCAATGGCGACTTTTGGGCGCCGCTGACCAGCGGTTGCTGACAGCCGGTCCCGGCCGCCCTAGCTCGGCCGCTTTCTCGGCCACTTTCTGCGCAGTTTTTCACACGTTTTTCACCCAGCATCGCGGCCAAACCGGGCATAGTGGAAACCTTGGCCGACGTTGCAGCACCACGGGCCCTCCCCGGCGGCAGAACACGATCACGCCACGAGCACGCGACCATGTTTCGGAAACGCCCTTCCTCCCCCGCCGACGCCGCCTGGCGGCCGACTGCCCGGCCCAACCTCAACCTGCTGGTCTTTCTGCTGCTCGCCAACCTGTTCGTCTATGCCGTGCTCGGCATCGTCGCCCACGGCAGCTACCGGGAGATCAAGGAAAAGGCCGCCGCCCGGTCGCGCAGCCTCAACGCCCTGCTGGCCGAGAACGTCACCGCCGAACTGGCGCGCATCAAGCTCGGCCTGGCCGCCTGCGCCGCCGAGGTGGCCCGGGAACGACGGACGGGCGGCGCGGCAAACGCGACGGTGCCGGATTTTCTGCACCTGGTGCGCGGCCAGTTGCCCATGCTGGCCAACCTGATCGTGATCGACCGCAGCGGGACCGTCATCTTCAGCAGCGACCACCCCGCCACCACGCGCTCGGCGGCCGACCGGGCCTATTTCCAGCGCTTCGCCGCCGATCCGTCCCTGACCTTCCAGATTTCAGAACCCCTGATCGGCTGGATGGTGGAAAAGCCGGTGATGCATCTGGTGGCGCGCATTCCCGGCCGCGACAGCGCCTTTGACGGGCTGGTGGTGGCCAGCGTCACCCTCGACTGGTTCATCGCCAAGTTCCAGGCCATGGATATCGGCGACCAGGGCGCGGTGGTGCTGCGCGGCGACGCCAGCCGCAATTTCGACCTGCTGGCCCGCTTCCGGCCCACCGGCAAGATCGGCGAGACCACCGTCTCGGACACCTTCCGCGCCACCATCGCCGCCAACCCCGACCACGGCACCTACGAGGCCAACGCCGGCAACGACAACATCCACCGCATGTTCTCGTACCGCAAGCTCGACGGGTTTCCCCTCATCACCCTGGTGGGGCTGGCCAGCGACGACTACCTGGAAGAATGGCGCCAGAAGGCCGCCTCGCTGCTTGCCGTGGCCCTGGGCTTCACCTTCATGAGCGGCATCGCCGGCACCATCATCGTGCGCACCTGGCGGTCCCGGGCCGAGGCAGACGCCCAGATCCGCCTGCTGCTCGACTACACCGCCTCGGGCATCGTCGGCATCGACCCCCAGGGCCGCTGCACCTTCTGCAACCCGGCGGCGCTGCGCATGCTCGGCGCCAAGGGCGAGCCAGACCTGGTGGGGCGCGACATCCACGCCATCATCCACGACCAGGGCGGCGACCACCCCTGCCGCCCGGCGAGCTGCCCCATGCTGGCCGAGGCGCCGCCCACGGACCAGGGCATCCACCGGGACGTCTTCCGCCAGCTCGACGGGCGCAGCTTCCCGGTCGAATACTGGGCCCACCCCCAGCGCAAGAAGGGCGAATTCATCGGCACCGTGGTCACCTTCATCGACCTGCGCGACCGGCTGCTGGCCAACACCGACGGCCTCACCGAGCTGGCCAACCGGCACCGCTTCGACGAAGCCCTGGCCGACGCCTGGACCCAGCGCCTGCGCACCGAGGACGACTTCGCCCTGCTGCTGATCGACGTGGACCACTTCAAGGCCTACAACGACACCTACGGCCACATCGCCGGGGACGACTGCCTGCGCCAGGTGGCCCGGTCCATCCAGCGCGCCCTGGAGCGGGACGGCGACCTGGCCGCCCGCTATGGCGGAGAAGAATTCGCCTGCATCCTGCCCGGTACCGACGAGGCCGGCGCCCAGCGCGTAGCCGAACGCATCCGCGCCGAACTGGCGGGCCTCGCCCTGTCCCACGAAGGCTCTTCCGCCGGTCCCCGGGTCACCGTCAGTATCGGCATCGTCGCCGTGCCGCCGAACTGCCCGGCGGAGATCAAGGACGTGCTGCGCGCCGCCGACGCCCTGCTCTACCAGGCCAAGGCCGCCGGCCGCGACCGGGTGTGCGCCCGCACCTTGGAAGCCCCGGCCCGGGCAGCGGACCCGACCCCGGCGCCGACCGAGGCATAACCCGCCCCCCGCCCGGCGGGTCCGGTAAGCGGCTGCCGTTTTCGGGCCCTGGCCCTGGCCCCTGCTCCAGCCCCTTCTCCGCCCCCACTCTCCCGCCCGAGCCCCCACCCCGGCGCGCCAACCACCGGGCGTGCGCGGGCACTCCCCCCTACTTGCGCACCGCCCGGCGCAGGGGATCGAGCAAGGGCTTGAGGCCGTTGTGGTCCATCTCCTGCATCAACGCCAGCAGGCGGCCGATCTCGGTCTTGGGAAAGCCCTCCCGGGCGAACCAGTTCAGGTAGTTGCCCGGCAGGTCGGCGATCAGGGTGCCCTTGTGCTTGCCGAAAGGCATCGCCACCGTCACCAGCTTGTTCAGGTCGTCGGGATTCACGCCGGGGCCCCTTTCACCCTTGCCAGCATTGCCGCCATCGCCATCACTGCCACGGCGCTCAGCCCTGGCCGTCGGCCGAGCGCTTCAACAGGTGCATGACGATGAAGGAAAGCACCGCTTCGCCGCGCTGGTTCACCGCCACGTACTTGAGGCGGGCGATACCCCGATCCGGCTTGGACGACGACGGCTTGACCTCCAGCACCTCGATCTCGCCATGGAGCGTATCCCCCGGCCGCACCGGCGCCAGCCAGCGCAGCTCGTCGATGCCCGGCGAGCCGATGCTCGACTCGGCGAACACCCCGGACTGGATGAACAGCCGGAAGCACAACGCCAGAGTCTGGAAACCGCTGGCGATCAACCCGCCATAGGGCGACTCGGCAGCGGCGTTCACATCCAGGTGAAAAGGCTGGGGATCGTAGCGCCAGGCGAAGTCGATGATCTCGGCTTCGGTCAGGGTGACGCCGGGAGTGGTGAAGCGTTGGGCGGGGGTGAGGGAGTCGAGGAAGAGAGCTTTCATCTTTTTATGCCATAAAGTCAGTCAAATACTAAAAATTATCCTCATATCCAAGTGCCAATATTTCGTAATGCACATCAGGGGATGAAAGACTAAAAAAGAAAGTCGGACCTGAATTTAGAAAAATCTCCGCAATTCCTGACGGCCCGGACAACTCTTGAAAAGCCCCCTGACCTGCATCATCTGATGAAAATCGAATCATCAAGGGTATATTAGGATTTTCAGCCCAAATCCTATACTGTATTTTTATTGACACCGCGGTCGGAGGTGCAAAATTACTTGTTTCAATCTTAAAATAATCAGTCCATACTGGCTTAATTCTGACCGACTCAGAATTAGTGTTTAGAAACGGAGAATTACCCAATTTTGGCTTAGGCAATTTTGGAAAACCATAAATTTCCCTTACCAGCCAATCCATGTTTTTATCAAAATCCGCATCGACTGAAAAATCGATATAAAGCCTTTCACCCATATAACGTGGAATTTTCTTTTCACGTACATTATTTCGGACTATTGGTATAAATTTCTTTGTGCCGACATCACCAACGATCTCAGATGTCGCTATTAGCCCCTCATAAGCAACCCCACCGATACAATCATTAGCTTTTTTTACATATTCCGTTGTACAAACAATTATGACGCGATCTGCCTGAGACATATTTTGTTCCATAAATCTCCCCAAACTCTCTCCAGGAGACAAATCCCATAAATCTAGGGACACATCAATTCCATTATGTCTCAAGCAACTTGATAAATTTAAAACCCATTCTTTATGACTATCCGAGTCATGCGAATAAGAAACAAAAACTTTTGGCACACTCATATTCACACCACTATCTAATCAATAAGCCTAAAACCCCAAACTCTCCAAAAACCCATCCACTTCCGCCTGTGACCCAAACGCCTGCTTCTGCACTTTATCCGAGTCCATCGCCGGGCCGTTGAGCAGGCCGGTGTCTTCAGTTTTCTTGGCGGGCACGGCGCCGGCCGGGGCGGTGCGGGCGAGCAGGGTGAGGAGTTGGGTTTCCATGTCCTGGGCCAGGTCCACGATCTTCTTGATGACCTGGCCGGTGAGGTCCTGGAATTCCTGGGCGAGCATGATTTCGGTGAGCTGGGCCTTGGTGGCGGCGGCGGTGGCGTCGGCCTGGGCCAGGTAGGCCCGGGTGCGGGCCAGGGTGGCCTGGTAGTCGGCGCTGTCGCGGCGCTTGCCTTCGACCCGCGCCCAGTCGGCGAGGAGTTGCCGGGCGTCCTGCTGCAAGTGGTCCTGGCCGGGGGTGGCGGCGTCCACCGCGTTGAGCACCCGGGAGACGGCCTGTTCGGTCATGGAGAGGACGTAGTTGAGCCGTTCCCGGGCGTCGGGGATGGCGTCGGCGGTGCGTTCGAGGGCCTGGAACTGGTGCTCGCGGCCGAGCACCTGCAAGGTCTCGTGCAGGTCCCGAGTCATCTTGCCCAGTTGTTCGAAGACGTGCTGCTGGTCGGGGGTGCCGGTGGTCATGGCGGTGGGGAAATGGGGTGGCGAAGTCCATAACCATAACGCATAGCCCGCCGCCGCCCCAGCCCTCTGCACGGGGTCGGTTTGGCGGGCGTCCCCAAACCCCAGGCGGGGCGCGGACTTCCAGAGGCCCATCGCGCAGCGCAAGGCGGGGCGAGGCGTTTGCGAGGGACCCCGTCAAAGTCCGCGCCAGTAGCGGACTTTGGGCCGGTGCCCGGCGGGGCGGGCGCGGCGGCGGATTTGGTGCTAAGGTGCGCCGTTTTTCGCGCCGCCCCGGCCGTCGCCCAACCCCGGGCCTGGGGCCCGCTCCGCTGCTTGCGCACCGCTTTCAAGTCCCTTTACGCCTCGTCCGCCCTTTCGCCGTGTCCAGCCCCACCACCCCCGCCTCCACCCCGCTACGCATCGACGACCTGCGCCAGCGCCTGCGCGCCCTGGGCGCCAAGCCCTGCCACGAGGATCGGGTGCTGCGTTCCTGGTTGCAGGCGGCGCCCCTGGACAGTGGCGCCCGGCGCCGCCGCGCCGAGGATTTTTTGCCCCTGGGGGTGCGCGACGACCTGCCGGCCTTGCAGGCCGACCTGGACGCCCTGGCCGCGGTGCGCGCCGAGCACCCGGGGGGCGACGGCTCGGCCCGCCTGCTGGTGGCCCTGGCCGACGGCCAGACGGTGGAAAGCGTGCTGCTGCCCCGGGACGGGCTGTGCGTGTCCACCCAGGTGGGCTGCGCGGTGGGCTGCGTGTTCTGCATGACCGGCCGGGAGGGGCTGCTGCGCCAGGTGGGCAGCGCCGAGATCGTCGCCCAGGTGGTGCTGGCCCGGGCCCGGCGGCGGGTGAAGAAGGTGGTGTTCATGGGCATGGGCGAGCCGGCCCACAACCTGGACAACGTGCTGGAGGCCATCGACCTGCTCGGCACCGTGGGCGACATCGGCCACAAGAACCTGGTGTTTTCTACCGTCGGCGATCCCCGGGTGTTCGAGCGCCTGCCGCGCCAGGCGGTCAAGCCGGCCCTGGCCCTGTCGCTGCACACCAGCCGGGCCGACCTGCGCGCCGAACTGCTGCCCCGGGCGCCGCGCCTCACTCCGGACGAGTTGGTGGAACTGGGCGAGGCCTACGCCCGGGCCACCGGCTACCCGATCCAGTACCAGTGGACCCTGATCGAGGGGGTCAACGACAGCCCGGCGGAAATGGACGGCATCGTCCGGCTGCTCAAGGGCAAGTACGCGATCATGAACATGATCCCCTACAACACGGTGAGCGAACTGGGCTTCAAGCGACCGGACTGGACCCGTGCCGAGGCCCTGGCCCGGGAGCTGCACGCACGGGGCGTGCTGACCAAGCTGCGCGATTCCGCCGGCCAGGACATCGACGGCGGCTGCGGCCAATTGCGCGCCCGCAGCCTGGCCGATCCGAGCCAGCCCCTGCGGCGCATGCCCCGGCCGTAGGGCCGGGCAGCGCTGGGGCCGGTCCATCCGCCGGCCCGCGCGTTTCTCCGCGCCGCATTGCCGGCTTCATTCCCCATTCCCCGCAACCCCGCGCCAGTCGTGGCGCTTGGGCCGACGCCCCGATGTAGCGGGGGCTCAGAACACGAAGGGGATGAACATCTTGGTGCGCCGCCGGTAGTCGTCGTAGGCCGACTCGCCGAAATAGGCGGCGCACTCCCGCTCGTCGGCCCGGACGGTGGGCACCAGCAGGCAGGTGGTGACCAGGCCGGCGACCAGGCCCGTCAGGCTCGGCAGCTGAAAGAACACCCCCCAGGTCAGCAGCAGCAGGGAGGTGTACATGGGGTGGCGGATGTAGCCGAAGACGCCCGTGGTCACCAGGGTGGTGGTCTTTTCGAACTCGTACAGCCCGGCCCCGCCCTCGTCGCGCTGGGCATCGACGGCCCCCTTGAAGCGCAGGGTGAGCAGGCCCAGGGACACCATGAGGATGCTGGACAGCATCAGCACCCAGGAGGCCAGCGCATGTGGGGCGACGGAGCCGCTGCCCCAGGTTTCCCGGTTGAGCACGAGCAGGAAGAGGATGCCTTCCCAAACGAAGAAGCGGTAGAAGCCGTGGCTGCCCGGCGCGCGCAGGGGCTTGCGCGACAGCCAGGCCAGCGCGGCGGAGCCGAGGGCGAAGAGCAGAACGTCGGTATTCATGTTGTTCTTGGTGCGCCGGGCGCCCCGGAACGGTGGCATTCAGGGAGCAGAGTGACCGGCGCCGTTATGCCGGTGGGGGCACGGCGGGTGCCGGACGCTGGACCGCCGTCCCCTATCTTGCCCGCGCTGCCGGATCAGAGGTTCCAGGCCAGGCCGACCCAGCCCAGGTTGGCCTGGCGGGTGGCGACGATGGGGCTGCGGGCGAGGCTGCCGCCGAGGCGCGCCGACTGGATGCCGAAGACCAGGGAATATTCCGCGTTGAGCTTATAGCCGCCATCCAGCCCGGCGGTGGCGCTGGTGCTGGCTCCGGCCCGGTAGGCCGGCCGGGCCGCCGTGGCCTCGTCCGGGTTCACGCCGAAGAAGTAGTTGGCGGTGCGGGCGCCCAGGCGGTCGGCGCCGACGTAGCCACTCAGCCGGAAGGGGCCGTCCTTGGCGAAATCCCGGTAGAGGTAGACCCGCCCGGAACCGCCCTGGCTGGAATTGGTGAGGTCGGTGAACACCGAGACGTCGATGGCCACCGGCCCCAGGTCCCAGTCGAAGGCCGGACCGCCTTCCAGGCTGTTGCGCCGCGTCGCCATGCCGGTCAGCCGGGCGCCGTCCCGGGCCTGGAAGCCGAAGCGCGGCTCCACCGCCAGCCCCAGGGCCATCTTGCGGTCGTCGCTGCCCCACAGGTAGACCCCGGCGCGCAGGGGCTCGATGTACCCCACGTCGCCGTACTGGGCAGACACCAGGGGCACCAGCCAGGTACGCATGCCGTTGCCGCCGGTGTATTTGGGAAAGACCATGGGCCCCAGGCCCGCGGTGCCGCTCCAGGCGGACTTGGCGGGGAGCGTGGCGGGTGAGGCGTCCGCCGCGGCCGATTGGGGGCTCTGGGCGGACGGGGCCGGCGGAGCGTCCGGCTCGGCGCGCAGGGGACCGGCCGCCAGCAGCAGTGCTGCGGCAAGGCCGGCCGCCCCCAGGGCGCGGCGGGGCAGGACGGAAGAGGATGCGTGGTCGGGGCGGGCGGACTGCCCGGGCATCGCCAAAAACATGGCTGCACCATGGAAATGGAATGAAGCGGGCAACCTTACCACGGCCCGGGCCGGCCACCTATCCACCCGTCGTCAAACGCGCTCCGGAGCCCCGGTCCGGCTACCCGCCGTCGCTAGGCCGCCCCGCCATGGGCGGGGTCGCGGCAACCCGCTCCCGGGCCTGGCGGTTGGCCCCCAGGGGCACCGCGCCGAGTAGCACGCCGCCCACGGCGATCAGGGCGGTAGGCAGGTCGAACTGGCTCACCGCCACCACCGCCGACACCCACAGGGCGGCGGCGCTCAGGGCCGGCCAGGCCACCATCAGGACCAGGTCGGCCAGGGACTGGCGTGCCCGGTGGCGAAAATGCCAGGCGCAGGCGAAGCCGGCTAGCCCGTAGTAGTAGGCCACCTGCACGCCGATGGCGTTGATCGAGGCCTTGAGCACCTCGCCGACCCCGTGGAAGAGCAGGGACAGAAGCAACAGCAGGCAGCCCAGGCCGGCGATCAGCATGGTGGCCCAGTAGGGGCTGCGCCAGTCGGCGTGGAGCCGGGCCCAGCGCCGGTGCAAGGCGCCGTCCCGGGACTTGGCGAACATGGTGCGGGTGAACTGGAGGATCGAGGTTTCCAGGGTGCCGATGGTGGACAGCATCAGGGCCAGCACCGCCAGATAGCTCCAGGGCCGGGGAAAGAGCCGGTCGGCCACGGCGAAGATGACGTTGGTGCTGGCGTTGCGGATCTCGTCGTCCCCCAGGGCGAGCAGCGCCACGGCGGCGAAAGCGGTGAAGGCCGAGGTGATGATGACCATGGCCAGGGCCGCCCCCAGCCCGGGCAGCCGGGCCGAATCCCGGGTCTCCTCGTTGAGGTTCACCGCCACGTCCCATCCCCAGAAGAAATACAGGGCGATGATGGCGCCGCTGGCGAAGGCGGCCGGGGTGAAGGCGCTCGGCGCCAACTGCCCCCAGGACAGCCGGTGGGCCGCCGCCGGCCCGAAGCGCAGGGCGGCGGCCACGGTGAGCACCAGCAGGATGGCCAGCTCAGTGGCGGTCATCACTGCCTGCACCGCCCCGGTGAGGGCGATGCCCCGGATCAGCACCAGGCTCACCGCCACCAACCAGCCCATGGACACCAGAGTCACCGCCAGTTGGTCGTTGACCAGGCTGGGGCAGAGCAGCAGCAGGGTGGCGTTGCCCGCCGGGATGGTGGCCGAGACCATGAACAGGGTGGAGGCCACCAGCAGGGTCCAGCCGGCGAAGAAGCCCAGGGTGCGGTTGAAGATGCGGCTGACCCAGGCGTAGGAGGCCCCGGCGTTGGCCTCCAGCCGGTTGAGGTGCATGTAGGCGAAAGTGATGCCGAACATGATCAGCCCGCAGTAGAGCAGGCTGGCGGGGGCGAGCACGCCGACGGCGCCGATCAGGGTGGTCATGGTCGCCGAGATGCTGAAGGTGGGCGCGGTGCCGGCTACCCCCATCACCACCGAATGGACCAGGCTCAGGGCGTCCTTTTGCAGATCGTCGGCCACTTTCGCTGCTCCCGTTCATGTCCCATGGCGCCACCGCCGGCCCGGCGGGCCGCGTTCCCTGGACCTATGACCGCGCCGACGGCGGGACGTGCCCGGGCCGGTCCAGCCCGGCCAGCCGTTCCGCCTGGTCCGCCGCCGCCTGACGCGCCTCCCGGTCGAGCCGGCGCAGCCAGCGCGGCGGGATGGCGTCTTCGCCGTAGCAGGCTCCGGCCAGCATGGCGGCCAGGGCGCCGTTGGTATCGGCGTCGCCGCCCTGGTTCACCGCCAGCACCACGCAGGATTCGAAGTCGGCGGTGGAAAAGAAGGCGTGGCAGACGGTCTGCCAGGTGTCCACCACGTAGCCGCTGGCGCGCCGGGGGTAGGGGTCGAAACGGAAGGTGCGCCGCTCGGCGGCCAGGTCGTCGGCCACACGCCGGGCAGCGTCCTGGCCCTGACCGGCAAGGAGCCGGCGGGCCATGCGGCCGAGGGCCAGGGCGGCGGCATCCGAATAGGGGTGGTGGTGGGTGAAGCGGCACTGGGCCAGGGTGTAGCGGGCAAAGCGGCTGCCCGGCCCGTCGTCCTGGTCGGACAGGGTAGCCAGCACCACCGGCAGGTTGCGCATGGCCGCGCCATTGCCCCCGTCCCCCTCGTGGGGCGTCGCTTCCAAGGAGCCCTGCTGCATATAGCGGACGATGCCGCGGCGACAGGTGTTGCCCACGTCGATGGGCCGGGTCTTGAGCCAGGCGGCGAAGTGCTCGGCCACCCGGGGCAGGCTCCAGTCCTCGCCGGCGGCCCGGGCGGCCAGGATGGCTTCGCCCAGGGCCAGGCTCATCTGGGTGTCGTCGGTGACCTGGCCGGGTTTGAGCTTGAGCCAGCCGCCCCCCACCAGGTCGCGCAGCTCGCCGTAGCGGGCGCGGATTTCGCCGGCGGTGAGGAATTCGACGCTGGCCCCCAGGGCGTCCCCCACGGCGAACCCCAGGTAGGCGCCCCGCACCCGGGCAGCCAGGTCGGGGAGAGGAGAGGTGTCGCTCATCGCCCTGTCCGCGCTACAGATAGGCCAGGCGCACCCGGAAATCGCCGCCGATCGCCAGGTATTCGCCCTCGCCACGCAGCACCGGGCCGTCGAGCAGGGCGTTGCAGAAGAGGATCTTGGAAATCGGCACCGCCACTTCGAGCAGGGTGTCGCCGAAGGTGTCGGCGGTTTCCCGGCTGTCGGTAAAGCTGACCAGGTTGTTGTGCCGGGCGATGGCCTCGCGCTTGCCGAGCCAGCACACCACCTGGTGCTCGGAGAAGTCGTTGACGCCCCGGTACAGGGTCAGGTGGCGGCAGGGCGGATAGGGCCAGCCGGGCAGGCCGCCGCGGGCGGTTCGGGCCGTCCCCGCAGTACCGTGCCAGTCGCCCCAGAACAGCCACTGGCCATATTCGTAGAGCAGGTCGAACTGCTGGGCGATGGCGTTGGTGTGGTAGCGGGCGGCCATCTTCTCTTCCACGTAGGTCATCCACGCCGGAGACGGGTAGGCCCCCAGGGGCGCCTTGTGGAAGAGCGGCGCCAGGCCGAAGCGGCTTTCCACCCAGCCCTTGAGCACGGCCCCGGCCGGGCCGTTGGCGTCGAAGCCCCAGCCGTGCAGCACCTTGAGGTAGCTGGAGCGGTGGCGCTTCCTGCCCAGGCGGTCCGGCGGGTTGGGCGCATCCAGATCGAACACGGCGTTCATGTAGGCACGGAAGGCGGCCTGAGCGTCCGCCAGCCCGGCAGCATCGCCGAGCATGCGGAACAGGGCGGCATTGGTTTCGCGCGTACCGTGGATGGACAGCCGCAGGGGGTAGTCGTTGTAGTCCGGGCTGGCAAGCAGGCCGGTGGGCAGGCCCACCAGGTTGGTGGCGTGGCGATAAGGGTCGGGAGCGGCCATGACGGCGGGGCAGCAAGAACCGTTCCCCTGGCCGCCGCCCCCCACCCTTCCTCCCCAGGCCCGCGTCACGCCTGGCGTTGCGGCCATTCCGGCCACGGCGGCCGGTGCCGCACTTGGAGGGAAAGTCGACAGGCGAAACGCCGTTGTCGACTTTCAGACACGGTGGAGGCGCCTCCGTCGAAACGGACAAACCCTCGTAAAAACAGCGGGTTGGACGCTACCGGCGCAACTGGCACAGGGCTTGCGAAAAGGTGGGTGAACCGGGAATTCCGGGCCAATTCGTCATCAACCACCCTGAGGAAATCATCATGTCTCTGCGTCAGATTGCTTTCTACGGCAAAGGCGGCATCGGCAAGTCCACCACCTCCCAGAACACCCTGGCGGCCCTGGCCGAAATGGGCCAGAAGATTCTGATCGTCGGCTGCGACCCCAAGGCCGACTCGACCCGCCTGATCCTGCACGCCAAGGCCCAGGACACGGTGCTGTCCCTGGCCGCCGACGCCGGTTCCGTCGAGGATCTGGAACTTGAGGACGTGCTCAAGGTGGGTTACCGGGACATCCGTTGCGTCGAATCCGGCGGCCCCGAGCCCGGCGTCGGCTGCGCCGGCCGCGGCGTCATCACCGCCATCAACTTCCTCGAAGAAAACGGCGCCTACGACGGCGTGGACTACGTCTCCTACGACGTGCTGGGCGACGTGGTGTGCGGCGGCTTCGCCATGCCGATCCGCGAAAACAAGGCCCAGGAAATCTACATCGTCATGTCCGGCGAGATGATGGCCATGTACGCCGCCAACAACATCTCCAAGGGCATCCTCAAGTACGCCAACGCCGGCGGCGTGCGCCTGGGCGGCCTGATCTGCAACGAGCGCAAGACCGACAAGGAATACGAACTGGCCGACGCCCTGGCCAAGAAGCTCGGCACCAAGCTGATCCACTTCGTACCCCGGGACAACGTGGTGCAGCACGCCGAGCTGCGCCGCATGACCGTGCTGGAGTACGACCCCGAGTCCAAGCAGGCCGCCGAGTACCGCACCCTGGCCCAGAAGGTCCACGCCAACGCCGGCAACGGCGTGATCCCCACCCCCATTTCCATGGACGAGCTGGAAGACCTGCTGCTCGAGTTCGGGATCATGCAGAAGGAAGACGAATCCATCGTCGGCAAGGCCAAGGTCACCGCCTGACGGGCGGTCGCGCCCCCACGGGGCGCCCCCCGAACCTTAAAACCATTCTTAGGAGAAACCCATGAGTGCGGTTCTCGACGACAAGACGCGCAACAAGGCGTTGATCAACGAGGTGCTGGAAGCCTATCCGGAAAAGGCGGCCAAGAAGCGCGCCAAGCACCTCAACGTGTATGAAGAGGGCAAGCCCGACTGCGGCGTGAAGTCCAACATCAAGTCCCTGCCCGGCGTCATGACCATCCGCGGCTGCGCCTACGCCGGCTCGAAAGGCGTGGTGTGGGGCCCGATCAAGGACATGGTGCACATCTCCCACGGCCCGGTGGGCTGCGGCCAGTATTCCTGGGGCACCCGGCGCAACTACGCCAGCGGCACCATCGGCGTGGACAACTTCGTCGTGCTGCAGGTCACCTCCGACTTCCAGGAGAAGGACATTGTCTTCGGCGGCGACAAGAAGCTGGAGAAGGTGATCGACGAGATCAACCAGCTGTTCCCCCTCGCCAACGGCATCTCGATCCAGTCCGAATGCCCGATCGGCCTGATCGGCGACGACATCGAGGCGGTGGCCAAGAAGAAGGGCAATGAAGCCGGCAAGACCATCGTGCCGGTGCGCTGCGAAGGCTTTCGCGGCGTGTCCCAGTCCCTCGGCCACCACATCGCCAACGACCAGGTGCGCGACTGGGTGCTGGACAAGGCCGACGCCCAGCACGCGGCCGGCCCTTACGACGTGGCCATCATCGGCGACTACAACATCGGCGGCGACGCCTGGTCGTCGCGCATCCTGCTCGAGGAGATGGGCCTGCGCGTGGTGGCCCAGTGGTCCGGCGACGGCACCCTGAAGGAGATGGAGAAGACCCCCAAGGTCAAGCTCAACCTGCTCCACTGCTACCGCTCGATGAACTACATCAGCCGGCACATGGAAGAGAAGTACGGCATTCCCTGGGTGGAATACAACTTCTTCGGTCCCTCCAAGATCGCCGCGTCGCTGCGGGAAATCGCTTCCCACTTCGACGACAAGATCAAGGAGAACGCCGAAAAGGTGATCGCCAAGTACCAGCCCATGGTCGATGCGGTGATCGCCAAGTACAAGCCGCGCCTCGACAAAAAGACGGTAATGCTCTACGTCGGCGGCCTGCGTCCGCGCCATGTGGTCGGGGCCTACGAGGACCTGGGCATGGAAGTGGTGGGGGCCGGCTATGAGTTCGCCCACGGCGATGACTACCAGCGCACCACCCATTACGTGAAGGACGGCACCCTGATCTACGACGACGTCACCGGCTTCGAGTTCGAGAAGTTCGCCGAGACGATCCGCCCCGACCTGGTGGGCTCCGGGGTCAAGGAAAAGTACATCTTCCAGAAGATGGGCATCCCCTTCCGCCAGATGCACTCCTGGGACTACTCCGGTCCGTACCACAGCTACGACGGCTTCGCCATCTTCGCCCGGGACATGGACATGGCCATCAACAGCCCGGTGTGGGCCATGAACAAGGCGCCGTGGAAGAAGTAGGCCGCCGCCCGTCCGCATACCAGTACGACCTTCGCCTGCACGACCTGCTGCGCGACCGGTGCGGGGATGACCGTCCGGCTCGCTAAAGGAGATTCAAAATGCCGCAAACCGCCGAGAAAATCCTCGACCACAACGCGCTCTTCAAGGAACCCGAGTACCAGGAGCTGATGGCGCGCAAGAAGGCCTTCGAGGAAGCGCCGCTCACCGCCGAAGTGAAGAAGATCGAGGACTGGACCAAGTCCTGGGAGTACCGGGAACTCAACTTCAAGCGCGAAGCCCTGACCATCAACCCAGCCAAGGCCTGCCAACCCCTGGGCGCCGTGCTGTGCGCCTCGGGCTTCGAGGGCACCCTGCCCTACGTCCATGGCTCGCAAGGCTGCGTCGCCTACTTCCGCTCCCACTTCAACCGCCACTTCAAGGAACCGTCCTCCTGCGTGTCGGATTCGATGACCGAGGACGCGGCCGTGTTCGGCGGCCTGAACAACATGGTGGACGGCCTGGCCAACGCCTACGCCCTGTACAAACCGAAGATGATCGCCGTCTCCACCACCTGCATGGCCGAGGTGATCGGCGACGACCTGGACGCCTTCATCAAGACCGCCAAGCAGAAGGGCTCGCTGCCGGAAGACTTTCCGGTGCCCTTCGCCCACACCCCCTCCTTCGTCGGCAGCCACGTCACCGGCTACGACAACATGCTGCGCGGCGTGCTGCAGCAGTCCTGGAGCGGTGCCGAGCGCAGCACGGGCAACGGCAAGGTGGTGATCAACGGCGGCTTCGACGGCTATTGCGTCGGCAACAACCGGGAACTGAAACGCCTGCTCAAGGCCATGGACATCGACGGCACGATCCTGTCCGACCCGTCGGACGTCTACGACACCCCGGCCGACGGCGAATTCCGCATGTACGACGGCGGCACCACCCTGGCCGACACCCGGGCGGCCCTGGACGCCCAGGCCACCTTCCTGCTGCAGGGGTTCTCCACTGCCAAGACCGGCGAATACATCGCCGCCAAGGGCCAGGAGGTGGTGACCTTCCACAACCCGGTCGGCGTAGCCGCCACCGACGCCCTGCTGATGAGCCTGTCCCGGATCTCCGGCAAGGCCATTCCGGAAGAACTGGAAAAGGAACGAGGCCGCCTGGTGGACGCCATCGCCGATTCCCAGGCCTACCTGCACGGCAAGAGCTTTTCCCTGTTCGGCGACCCGGACATGGTGTTCGGCCTGACCGCCTTCCTGCTCGAACTGGGGGCCGAGCCCAAGCACATCGTGGTGACCAACTCGACCAAGGAATTCGTGGAGAAGATCACGGCCCTGCTGGCGGCCAGCCCCTTCGGCCAGGGGGCCAAGGTCTACGGCGGCAAGGACCTGTGGCACCTGCGCTCCCTGCTCGCCACCGAGCCGTCCGATTTCCTCATCGGCAGCTCCTACGGCAAGTTCCTTGAGCGCGACACCGGGGTGCCCCTGATCCGCATCGGCTTCCCCCTGTTCGACCGCCACCACCATCACCGCTTCCCCATCTGGGGCTACCAGGGTGGCCTGAACGTACTGGTGCGCATCCTCGACAAAATCTTCGACGTGCTCGACGCCGACCCCAAGGGCACCAGCTTCGACGTGGTGCGCTGAACCCGGCTTAACCGATTTTCCACCGGCAGCGGAAACCGGGCCTACGGGCCCGGTTTTTTCATTTTTGGCGATGCCCGGATTACCGGCCGCTTATTTGCGCCGCAATCAAACCCGGATGCAACCACCCCCCATTGCAGTTTTAAACAAAACCCTCTGAAAACCATTCGGCAATGAATATTTGTCGCAACAAATAATTCAACAAATCAAATACTTGCAAATAAAATTTGGCGGCAAACAATTAAACGACAAATACTCGCAAAAGCTGACAAAAGCTGGCATTTATATAAAATACAAAAAACAAAAGACATGACGAAAAACAAAAACAGAGCACGAATACCCGGCAGAAGAACGTACCCGCAGTTTCAACGACCTTCCCGCGATATTCCGAATCTGCGCCATGTCGACAAAACCCAGGCAGGCCGTCGCCGCCGACTTCGTTCTGCACCAGCCCCTGGGCTGGCCGCTCTATGATGCCAATGGCCTCCTGCTGCTCAAGCAGGGCTACGTCATCACCATGCCCAGCCTGATCGACCGCCTGCTCGAGCGCGGTTGCTACATCGGCCCGCCCAACACCGAGCAAAAGCGCATCCAGATCGATGCGGGCGGCGACGAGGGCGAGCAAAAAGAGGGGGGCGACGATACCGCCGCGCCCCGCAAGGCCGCCCAGGCCCCGGTGTTCTTCCGCACCCTCGACCTGATCACCAGCATCCGCCGCATCCACAAGCTGCTCTGCGACCCGCCGGCCCTGGGCGTCAACATCCGGGGCTACGTGGAGGAACGGGCCGACCAGTTGATCGCCATGGTGGGCGAGGATGCCGATGCGGTGCTGGCGGCGGCCTACCTCACCACGGAAATCCCCGAGTACCGCCCGGGCCACCAACTGCTCGGCGCCGCCATCGCCGCCCTGCTGGCCCCGTCCTGCGGCATCAACGGCGCGCAGCGGCGCACGCTGGTGTGCGCCGCCCTGACCCGGGACGTGGGGCTGCACGAATTCGACCAGTCTCCCGACGGCACCAGCCGGACTCTCTCCGAAACGGCCCGGGCCAAGGTGCAGGGGCATGCCGAGCTGTCCGCCGGCATCCTCGCCACCCATGGCATCAAGGACGAGCCCTGGCTGCGCTACGTGCGCGAGCACCACGAACGCCCCGACGGGAGCGGCTATCCGGTGCACAAGCGCACCGGCGAGGCCTTGCCCGGCTCCTTCCTGCTCAACCTGGCCGACTCCTACGCCAGCATGGTCCTGACCAGCGAACGGGTCCCGGGGAAGTTTCCCGCCAACGTGATCCGGGAACTGTTCCTGGAAAAGGGCCATCGCTACGACGAACTCCACGTCACTGCGCTGTTCAAGACCCTGACCCGCTTTCCCGCCGGCACCCTGGTGTCCCTGGCCAACGGCGAAATCTGCATGGTCAAGCGCACCGCCGCCGACGGCAAGCCCATGGCATACAGCATTTATGATCGCACCGGCATGCCCCAGAGCAGCCCGGTGCTGCGCGACACCGGCCAGCCCGAATTCGCCATCACCGGCTGCGTCTCGCCGGCCAAATGCCAGTCCGCCGCCCTGATCATCCGCCGCCTCTGGCAGGCCGCCCGCTGATCCGCCGGCCTTCGTCCCATCCAGACTTCTTTTCGCCTACTTCCCGCATCCGAGCCCGAGCACCATGCGCACAAACCTCCCCGTCAGCCAGGAAGAGCATCTCGTCCCCCCCGGCATCGCCATCGTCTCCAAGACCGACCTGCGCGGCGTCATCACCTACGCCAACGACGCCTTCGTCGACATCAGCGGCTACAGCCGCGAGGAATTGATCGGGCAGCCCCACAACCTGCTGCGCCACCCCGACATGCCGCCCCAGGCCTTCGCCCACATGTGGGCCACTCTGAAGAAAGGGAATCCCTGGAAGGGCATCGTCAAGAACCGCACCCGGGACGGCGGCTTCTACTGGGTCAAGGCGGTGGTGGTGCCGGTGCGCAAGGACAACCAGACCATCGGCTACATGTCGGTCCGGGAAACCGCCAGCCGGGACGAGATCGCGGCGGCGGAACACGCCTACCGCAAGCTCGCCGCCAGCGGCGAGCCGATCAAGGCCAATCCACTGCACAACCTGCTGACCATCAAGACCGGCTTCCTGCTCGGCTCCCTGTTCGTCATCTTCCTGATGATCATGGGCGGCATCCTGGGCATCGGCGGCCTGATGCTGTCCAACGGTACGGTGGAAACCCTGTACAAGAACCGCATCGTCACCCTCATCAAGGTCGGCCAGATGGACGCCGAGGTGCGCCAGATCACGGAGGCCACCGCCAACGGCCATCCCGCCGCCCCGCTGCCGCCGGCCCGGACCATCACCGTCGCCCGCCTGCTCGCCGAGCTGGAGGGCACGCCCCTGCCCCCGAGCGGACAGGCGATGGTGCATGGCCTGCAAGCCGAATTCACCCAACTCAACCAATTGCTCAACGCCGCCCAGGAGGCCGATCCGGCCGACGGCAAGGCCGCCGCCCCCCTGATCCAGGCCAGCCTCGGCCGGCTGCAAAGCCAGATCGGCGAACTGGGACGGACCGTCCAGGCCATTTCCGACGACGACTACATGTCCATGCGCGAACGTAACCTGATGATCGGCAAGATCGCCCTGGCCGGCATCGTCGTCGGCATCCTGGCCGTGCTGGTGGTCGGCCACTTCTTCATCCGCGACATCGTCACGCCGCTGCACGCCGCCATACGCAGTTTCGACCGCATCGCCCAGGGGGACCTGACCGGCGAGGTGGAAGTGTTCGGCAAGGGCGAGACGGGGCAGCTGATCCGGGCCAGCGCCGTGATGCAGATGCACCTGAAGGTGATCACCGACGAAATCTGCCTGGTGGCCAAGGGCATCCAGGCCCACTGCGGCCAGCTCAACCGGGCCCTGTTCGAGATCAGCGACCACTCCGAAATCCAGCACGACCGGCTCAGCCAGGCGCGCAGTACCCTGACCGAGACCCAGTCCTTCTCCCTGGACCTGGAGCAGATGCTGGGCCGGCTGCACGAGGCCGTCCAGGGCGGGAACGGCGGCGCCGGCGAACACGCCGCGGAGCTGGTGGCGCGCATCGAGAATGCCATCCGCCTGCAATCCTTCGCCTTCGAGGACTTCCTTGCCCGGGTCGACCAGTTGGCCGAACTGGTGGTGGACAACCGCCAGGACACCCAGGCCGCCTACGCCATGTCGGAACGGCTGCAAGATGCCGCCGGCCACCTCAACGAACTGGTCAGCTACTTTTCCACGACCCAGCCGCCCCAAGCCCCTCCCCTGCCTCAGGAAGCGGTAGCCCTGGAACAGGCCTGATACCTTCAACCAAGCAAAACGCCGGGTCCCCGACCCGGCGTTTTGCTTTTTAGGCAGGCGTAATCTCAAGCCGCGCTGCGGCCCTGCCCTACCCCTGCAACTCGTTCCTTCCCCGGAACTCCTCCA
The DNA here is from genome assembly GCF_021287045.1 of Oryzomicrobium sp. GTDB lineage: Bacteria > Pseudomonadota > Gammaproteobacteria > Burkholderiales > Rhodocyclaceae > Oryzomicrobium. Next base: position 225,601 of record NZ_JAJTBG010000005.1, read on the forward strand.
ACGCCTCCGGATTGGCCAGGGCCTCCACGTTCTTCACCGCCTCCCCATGCACCACGTTGCGCACCGCCAGTTCCACGATCTTGCCGCTCTTGGTGCGCGGGATGTCCTGGACCTGAACCACCCGGGCCGGCACGTGGCGCGGGGTGGTGTTCTTGCGGATCTGCTCCTTGATGCGCTGGATCAGGGCCTCGTCCAGAGTGGTGCCTTCCTTCAGGCGCACGAACAGCACGACCCGCACGTCGCCGGAGCCTTTCGGCCAGTCCTGGCCGATCACCAGGGCTTCGAGCACTTCGGGCAGTTGTTCGACCTGGCGGTAGATTTCGGCGGTGCCGATGCGCACGCCGCCGGGGTTGAGGGTGGCGTCCGAGCGGCCGTAGATGATCAGGCCGCCGTGGGCGGTGATCTCGGCGAAGTCGCCGTGGCACCAGGTGTTGGGGAAGCGTTCGAAGTAGGCGGCCCGGTACTTGGCGCCGTCGGGGTCGTTCCAGAAGCCGACGGGCATGGCCGGGAAGGGTTTGGTGCAGACCAGTTCGCCCTTTTCTTCGCGGATCGGGGCGCCGGTGTCGTCGAGGACGTCCACCGCCATGCCTAAGCCCCGGCACTGAATCTCGCCGCGCCACACCGGGCCGATGGGGTTGCCGAGGACGAAGCAGGAGAGGATGTCGGTGCCGCCGGAGATGGAGGCGAGCTGGATGTCTTCCTTGACGTCCCGGTACACGTAGTCGAAGCCTTCGGCCACCAGGGGGCTGCCGGTGGACATCATGGCTTTCAGCGTATCGAGCTTATGGGTCTGCCGGGGTTTCAAGCCAGCCTTGGCGATGGCGTCGATGAACTTGGCCGAGGTGCCGAAGTGGGTCATGGCTTCGGCTTGGGCGTAGTCGAACAGCAGGGTGCCGGCGCTGCCGTCCTTACCCGGAGCGAAGGGGCTGCCGTCGAAGAGCAGCAGGGTGGCGCCGGAGGCCAGGCCCGAGACCAGCCAGTTCCACATCATCCAGCCGCAGGTGGTGAAGTAGAAGACCCGGTCGCCGGGCTTCACGTCGCCCTGCAGCTGGTGTTCCTTCAAATGCTGCAGCAGGGCGCCGCCGTGGCAATGGACGATGCACTTGGGCACGCCGGTGGTGCCCGAGGAGAACATGATGAACAGCGGGTGATCGAAGCCGACCCGGTGGTAGGTGGGCACCGTGGCCCCGGCGTGGGGGGCGGTGAAGTCGGCCAGGGTGGCGCCATTGGCGATGGCGGCCACCTCCCCGGCTCCGAGGGCCGGGTTGAGGTAGGGCACCACCACGGTTTTCACCACGGTGGGCAGTTTGGCCGCCACCTCGGCGTTCTTGGCCAGGCAGTCCACGGCCTTGCCGTTGTACCAGTAGCCGTCGACGCAGACGAAAACCTTGGGTTCGATCTGGCCGAAGCGGTCGAGGACGCCCTGGACGCCGAAGTCCGGGGAGGCGGAAGACCAGATGGCGCCCAGGGCGGTGGTGGCGAGCATGGCCACCAGGGTTTCGGGCAGGTTGGGCAAAAAGCCCGCCACCCGGTCGCCGGGGCCGACGCCGGCGGCGATCAGGCCGGCCTGGAAGGCGGCGACCTGGCGCACCAACTCCATCCGGCTGACCCGGCGCTGGACCTTGGATTCGCCCCAGAAGATCAGAGCGTCAGCACCATCAGCGGGCAGGCCGGCGAAGTTGAGCAGGTTCTCGGCGTAGTTGAGCTTGGCCGTGGGGAACCAGCGGGCGCCGGGCATGCGGTCGCCGTTTTCCAGGACCGGGCCGGTGCCCTTGTCGCCCACCACGCCGAGTTCGTTCCACACCAGGTCCCAGAAGGCGGCGGGGTCGTCCACCGACCACTGCCACAGGGCGTCGTAGTCGGTGAGCGGCCGGCCAGCACGCTGGCTGGCCGGGGTGAGGAAGCGGTGCAGCAGGGTGCCCGAGGCGCGGGCGGGGGTCGGGGTCCACAGGGGCAGGTCGGCAGTGGTCATGGCAGGTCTCGGCAGATCGGGGGACGGGACGAAACGGCCGGGCGGAATCGCGCCGGCAGCCGTCTCACTCGGCGTCGGGCTGGGCTCCCGGCGCGGCGGCGCGGAAGGCGGCCAGGGTGTCGCAGTGGGCGGCGATGCGGCTCAAGATGGGGAAGCCGCTCAGGTCGCAGTCGAAACGCTGGGCGTTGAACACCTGGGGCACCAGGCAGCAGTCGGCCAGGGTCGGGGTGTCGCCGTGGCAGAAGGTGCCGGTGCGCGGGTCGGCAAGCAGGGCTTCCACCGCCGCCAGCCCGTCCATCACCCAGTGGCGGTACCACGCGTTCTTCTGCTCCGGGGTGATGCCCAGGGTGTGCACCAGGTAGCGCAGCACGCGCAGGTTGTTGATCGGATGGATGTCGCAGGCGATGGTCTGGGCGATGGCCCGCACCCGGGCGCGGCCGCCCGGGTCGGCGGGCAGCAGGGCCGGCGTCGGGTGGGTCTCCTCCAGGTATTCGAGGATCGCCAGGGACTGGGTCAGCACCCCGTCGTCGCACTCCAGGGCGGGCACCGTGCCCAGGGGGCTCTTGGCCCGGTAGGCGGGCTGGTTCTGCTGGCCGCCGTCCTTGAGCAGGTGCACGGGGACGGCGGTGTAGTCGATGCCCTTGAGGTTGAGGGCGATGCGCACCCGGTAGGCGGCGGAGCTGCGGAAGTAGGTGTAGAGCGTGAGCATGGCGGGACTCCGGAAGGGCCGGGGGACGGTGTCAGGGGCTGGTGCGCCCGGCGGCATGGGCGGTGCGCACCAGGGCCAGGTAGCACAGGGGCACCAGCACGCCGCAGGCGGCGATGGCCGCCGGCAGCAGGGTCAGGGCGCCCCGGCCGCCGTCCTCCAGGCCGTGGCCGACGACGATGCCGACCAGGGCGGCGATGGACATCTGGGCAAAGCCGATCAGGGACGAGGCGGCCCCGGCCATCTGGGGATAGGGAGCCAGGGCCCGGCCGGTGGCGTTGGGCATGACCAGGCCCAACGCCACGGTGACGAACACCATGGGACCGAGCAGGGCCGCCACCGAGGCCAGGGGGCTGGCGGCCAGGGCCCACATGACCAGGCCGGCGCTGGCGCCGACGAGCCCCCCGGCGAACAGCAGGCGGTCGCTGCCGAAGCGCCCCACCAGCCGGCCGGACAGGGCCGAGCCGGCCATGTAGCCGGTGACCACCACGCCGAAGCACAGGCCGTAGGTGGCCGGGGCCAGGCCGAAATGACCGATCAGGACGAAGGCCGAGCCGGAGATGAAGGCGAACAGGGCGCTGTAGGCGAAGGACTGGCAGAGCAGGTAGCCCAGGTAGGCCCGGTCGGCGAGCAAGCGCCGGTAGTTGGCGGCGATGCGCCCCAGCCGGGTGGCGGTGGGGTCCGGGTGGGGATTGCTCTCGGCCAGCCAGCGCCAAGTGGCGGCGATTTGCAAGGCGGAGAACAGGGCCAGGGCGGCGAAGTTGGCCTGCCAGCCGAAGAACACGGTGAGCAGTCCGCCGAGGAAGGGCCCGATCAGGGGGGCCAGGGCCATGGCGCCGCTGACGTAGGCCAGCACCCGGGCGGCATCCGCCGGACCCCACACGTCGCGCACGATGGTGCGGCCGAGCACCGGGCCGACACAGGCCCCCAGGGCCTGGACCAGGCGGGCCAGGATCAGGGCCTCGATGCTGGGCGCCACGCAGCAGGCCAGGCTGGCGAGCAGGTACACCACCAGCCCGCCGAGCACCACCGGGCGGCGGCCGAAGCGATCGGCCAGGGGCCCCACCGCCAGCTGGGCCACGGCGAAGCCGGCCAGGTACACCGACAGGGTGAGCTGGGTGTGGGCGCCGTCGGTGGCGAAGGCGGCGGTGATGGCCGGCAGGGACGGCAGGTAGAAGTCGGTGGACAGGGGCCCCAGGGCCACCAGGGTGGTCAGCAGCACCGCCAGGATCGGCGTCGGTCGGCTCATGGCGTCCTCAGGTCCGGGCCGGCGCCGCCGCGCCCCCGCCGGTCAGCACCTCGGGGGGAAAGGCGGTGCGCAGGGCGCCCCAGTGGCGGCCGTCCACCCGGATCGGCAGGGCCAGTTCGGAGAGGACCTCGCCGGTGTCGCGCAGCAGGGTCTGGAGCAGGAATGGTTCCTGGTTGCGGGCGCTGCGCAGCCCCACCGGATCGTTGTAGATGCGCTTGTGGCGGCTGAACACCTGGTCGTGCTTGGCGTCGCCGTTGAGGGGCGCGGAGAACTTGCGGTGGTGGGCCGGCATGTAGCCCTGGTTGTCGCAGGCGCATACCAGCAGGGCTCCGGGCAGGCCGCCGATGCCTTCGTCGTAGATGCGTTGCAGGTCCGTCTCCACCGCCTGGTCGTAGCGGGTGGAAAACTTGGGCGGGTTGGTGTCGGGCTGGGGGCGGTACTGCTGGTCGAACACGTCCGCGCCCTTTTGCCGGTGGGCGTCCAGGCACGCCCCCACCTCCGCGGCAATGCGCTGGGCGGTGGTCAGGATGCGGTCGAAGGCGCTGTCGGCGATCGAAAAGCGGGCGCCCAGGGCGTACAGCCGCTCGGTCTGGCCTTGCAGGGAGGCGGCGGCCTTGGCCGATTCCCCCATGCTGGCACTGACCCGGTCGGACAGGGCCTTGATCTCCTCGGTCTGGGCGTGGATCTGGGTGTTGGCGGCCTGGATGTGGTGCAGGGAATCGGCCACCACGCCGAGCCCCTCGCCGGCCCGGCCCAGGTCGTCCACCACCGCGTCGAAGTCCCCCACGGTGCGCGCCACGGCCTGGGCGGCGTGGCCCGAATCGTCGCGGATGCTGGCCATCTGGACTTCGGTTTCCTCCACCAGGCGCTGCATGGTCGCGGTGCTGGCGGAGATCACCCCGGTGGCGGTCTTGACCCGCTCGGCCAGCTTGCGCACCTCGTCGGCCACCACGGCGAAGCCGCGCCCGGCCTCGCCGGCCCGGGCAGCCTCGATGGCGGCGTTCAAGGCCAGCAGGTTGGTCTGGTCGGAGATGTCGTTGATCAGCATGCCGATGTCGCGGATCTCCCGGGAATGGCGCGCCAACTCGCCCACCCGCTCGGCGGAACCGGCGGTGTCGGCGGAGATGCGGCGGATGCGCTCGCCCACCTCCTGCAAATCCCGGTGGGCGCCGCGCACCGCCCCCAGGTTGGCCTCGGTGCCGGCGCGCACCTCATCGGCATGACGGCTGGCAGTGTCGGCGGCGGCGCTGGCCGCCCCGGTGGCGGTGACGATGGTGCCGGCCAGGGCGCACTGCTGGCCGGCCAGCCCGGCGGTTTCCTGGACCCGACGCGACAGCACGGCGCTGTCCACCGCCGCCGCGGTGCCGATGCGGCGGGTTTCCTCGACCACGTCCCGGGCGCGCCGGCGCAGCGCCTCGGCCTGGCCGGTGGTGGCGGCCCCATCTCCCACCTCGGCCCGTTCGGCCGGGTCGGCAGCGGCGCCGCCCGGATGCGGGGCGATTCCAGTCATGTCCGTTGCGGCCGGATTGCGCCAGGCCAGCCAGCCGGGCAGCAGCGCCGCCAGCAGGGCCAGGACGCTCTGGCCGGCGCGGGCCGCCAGGCCCTCGGCCGGGGCCAGCCACAGCCAGGCGAGCAGCGCGAGCGCGGCCAGCGCGCCGAAGCCGGCGGCCCGGCGGGCCGCCCCCTGTTGCCTGTCGGTCATGGTCTCCTCCTCGCCGGGCGCGGGGCGCGCGCCGGCCCGGGCGGTGTCCGCCCTGTTCTATGGATGCGGTGGATCGCCGGCGCCGGTCGGCGCGCAACGCCGAGTCAGCGCGCCAGGGGCGCCACCTGCTGGTCGATGGCGCCGAAGATGGAGGCGCCGGCAGCGTCCCGCATCTCGATGCGCACCCGGTCGCCGAAGCGCATGAACGGGGTCTGGGGCTTGCCGCCCTCGATGGTCTCGTACATGCGCACCTCGGCCAGGCAGCAGTAGCCGACGCCGCCGTGTTCGATGCTGGAACCGTGCAGGCCGCCCTGCTTGTTGGAGACGGTGCCGGAACCGATGATCGAGCCGGCTTCCAGCTCCCGGGTCTTGGCCACGTGGGCGATCAGCTGGGCGAAGCTGAAGGTCATGTCCACCCCGGCGTTGGGCCGGCCGAAGGGCTTGCCGTTGAGTTCGACGTTGAGGGGCAGGTGCACCTTGCCCTCGCGCCAGGCGTCGCCCAGCTCGTCCGGGGTCACCGCCACCGGCGAGAAGGCCGAGGCCGGCTTGGACTGGAAGAAGCCAAAGCCCTTGGCCAGCTCAGCCGGGATCAGGTTGCGCAGGGAGACGTCGTTGACCAGCATCAGCAGGCGAATCTTGCCGGCGCACTGGGCCGGGGTGGCGGCCATCGGCACGTCGCCGGTGATCACCGCCACCTCGGCCTCGAAGTCGATGCCCCAGTCCTCGCTCACCGCCACCACCGGGTCCCGGGGGCCGACGAAGCTGTCGGAGCCACCCTGGTACATCAGGGGGTCGGTCCAGAACTCGGGGGGCAACTCGGCGCCCCGGGCGCGGCGCACCAGCTCCACGTGGTTCACGTAGGCCGAGCCGTCAGCCCACTGGTAGGCCCGGGGCAGGGGCGAATGGCAGGCGGCCGGGTCGAAGGGCAGCGGGTCGGGCAGGGCGCCGCTGTTGAGGGCCTCGTAGACCTGGCGCAGCTGGGGCTCGACGGCCTCCCAGTCGTCCAGGGCGGCTTGCAGGGTACGGGCGATGGCCGGCGCCGGGCGGCAGTGGGTCAGGGCGCGGTTGACGACGACCAGGGTGCCGTCGCGGCCGCCTTGCTTGAGGGTGGCGAGCTTCATGTTGCGTTTTCCTTGGTGGGTGCTGGCTGCGCCGGGCGCAGCCGGGTTCGATGGGTGTAGCGGCAAGGAGCCGGCTTACTTGCGGCGCTGCTTGTCGATTTCGGCGATGACGTCCTTGACCAGGTCGGGGCCGGCTTCCTTGGCGAACTTGTCCCACACCGGGCGGACCTGGGCGCGCATCCGGGCGATCTCGGCCGGGGCCACCACGTTGACGGTCATGCCCTTGCGCGCCATGTCCTCCTGGGCGCTGCGGGCGGCGTCCCGGGCCACCTGGCGCTGGAAGGCGCGGGCTTCCACCGCCGCATCGCGCAGGGCCTTCTGGTCGTCGGGGCTAAGCTTGTCCCAGAACTTCTTGCTCACCAGGGGCAGGAAGGCGCCGTAGGACAGCTTGGTGATCGACAGGTACTTCTGCACCTCGTTGAACTTGAGGGCGGCGATCACCGCCGTGGGCGTGGCCTGGCCGTCGATGGTCCTGGTTTCCAGGGCCGAATAGACCTCGGGCACCGCCAGGGGCACCGGGTTGGCGCCGAGGGCCTTCAGGGTTTCCAGGGAGATGGGGGCCTGCACGGCGCGGAATTTCAGCCCGGCGAAGTCTTCGAGGCGGGCGATCGGATGCTTGCTGGTGGTGGCGTTGAAGAAGCCGTTCTCCCAGTAGGCCAGACCCACCAGGCCCTTGGCCGGCAGCTTGTCGAGCAGCTTCTGGCCGATGGGGCCGTCGAGGACGGCGTCGGCCTCCTTCTCGTTGTCGAACAGGAAGGGGAAGTCGAGGACTTCGAAGTCCTTGATCATGCCGGTCAGGGTCGAGGTCTGGGGCACCACGAATTCGATGGTGCCGCCCTGGAGCGCCGAGGTGACCTGCACGTCGTTGCCCAGGCTGGCGTTGTAGTAGACCTTGATCTGCACCCGGCCCTGGGTCTTTTCCTTGACCAGCTCGGCGAAGCGGGCAGCGCCCTGGCCCTGGTGGGACTTCTCCGGCAGGGTGACGCTGAACTTGGCGTTGACGGTCTGGGCCAGGGCCGCCGCCGGGGCGGTCAGGACGGCGCAGGCGGCCAGGGCGGCGGCGAACAGATTGCGGTTTTTGCTTGTCATCGTTGTCTCCTCCTTCGGTCGGGGTCGGGCAGGCGCTACGGCTACAGGAACCACTTCATCGGCACCGTCACCAGTTCGGGGACGAACACCAGCAGGAACAGCACAGCGGTCTCGGCCAGCATGAACGGCCAGACGCCACGCACCACGTCTTCCATGGACACCTTGCCCACGCCGGCGGCGACGTTGAGCACCACCCCCACCGGCGGGGTGACCATGCCGATGGCGTTGTTCATGATGAACAGCACGCCGAAATAGACCGGGTCAATGCCCGCCTCCTTGCAGATCGGCAGCAGCACCGGGGTGAGGATCAGCACGGTGGGGATGAAATCGAGGGCGGTGCCAACCAGGACCACGATCAGCATCATCATGAACATCAGCAGGGTCGGGCTGCCCATGAAGGGGGCGAGCAGGGCCGAAATCTGGCCGGGAATGTCGGCCACGGTGATCAGGTAGGCCGAGACGAAGGCCGCCGCCACCAGGAACATCACCACCGCCGTGGTCTTGGCCGTGGACAAGAGGGCGTGGTAGATCGCCGTCCAGGTCAGCTCCCGGTACACCACCAGGCCGACGAACAGGGCGTAGGCGGCGGCCACCACGCCGGCCTCGGTGGGGGTGAACACGCCGCCCTTGAGGCCGCCGACGATGATCACCGGCAGCACCAGGGCCCAGCCGCCCCGGGCGACGGTGCGCAGCCGTTCGGCCAGGGGCGTCCGGGGCATCACCCGGCTGGCGTCGCGGCGGGCCACCCACCACCAGGTGAGGACCAGGGAGATGGCCATCAGCACCCCGGGGAAGATGCCGGCGAGGAACAGCTTGGTGATCGACACGCCGCCGGCCACGCCGAAGATGATGAAGCCGATGGAGGGGGGAATCACCGGGGCGATGATGCCGGCCGAGGCCACCAGCCCGGCGGAGCGGGCCACGTCGTAGCCGGCGTTGCGCATCATCGGGATGAGCAGGGCGGCCAGGGCGGCGGTGTCGGCCACCGCCGAGCCGGACAGGCTGGCCAGCACCAGGGCCGAGACGATGGCCACATAGCCCAGGCCGCCGCGGATGTGGCCGACCCAGGCGTTGGCCATGTCCACGATGCGCCGCGACAGGCCGCCGGCGTTCATGAATTCGCCGGCCAGGATGAAGAAGGGCACCGCCATCAGCACGAAGTTGTCGGCGCCGCTGACCACGTTCTGGGCCAGGATCTGGGCGTCGAACTGGTCCAGGTAGAGCATCAGGCTAGCGCCGCACACCAGCAGGGCGAAGGCGATGGGCATGCCGAGCGCCATGGCGCCGAGCAGGGAGCCGAGGAAGACGGCCAGGGTCATCGCCGCGCCTCCCGGTCGTCCTCGTGGGTCGGCAGGGCCGGTTCGATCAGGTCGCCGTGCTGGACCATCTCGATGTTGGCCTCGCGCTCACCGTGAACCAGGGCCTGGAAGATGTTGTAGAAGATGCTCACCGTCAGACCCAGGGCCGCCGCCACTCCGGCGGCGTAAAGCACCGCGTAGGGGATGCCGGTGACCGGCATGGCGTTGTCCAGGTTGATGCCGGCCTGCTGCCAGGCGCCCCAGAAGAGCAGGCCGCACATGACGATCATCAGCACCCCGGACACCAGCACGCAGGCCTGGCGGGCCGGCTTGGGCAGGCGCTTGACCAGGGAATCGACCCCCAGGTGGGCGTGCTCCCGGGAGGCCAGGACGGTGCCAAGAAAGACCAGCCAGACGAACAGCAGGCGCGACACCTCCTCGGAGAAGGCGATGCCGGAATTGAAGCCATAGCGCAGTACCACGTTGCCGAAGACGAGCAGGGCCATCAGCGCCAGGCAGGCGACGATGAGCACTTCCAGGGCCTTGGCGACCAGGGCGGTGAGGCGGTCCATGGGATCGGAATTCGGAAAGGCGGAAGAGAATCCGGGGCGGCCACGCAGCGCGGCCGCCCCGGCAGGGCTCAGGAGGCGCTACCGTCGTGCATCCAGGCGGCGTGGCGCGGGGCCTTCTTGGTGCGGGACCACTCTTCGAGCATTTCCCACTTCACGTCGTCGAGCATCTTGGCCATCTTCGGCGTGCCGGTGTTGGCCGCCAGTTCCAGGCGGTGGCCGCTCGGGTCGAAGAAGTAGATCGACTTGAAGATGGTGTGGTCGGTGGGGCCGACCACGCTGATGCCGTCGGCCTCGAGCCGGGCCTTGGTGGCGAGCAGCTCGTCCATCGAGTCGACTTCGAGGGCCAGGTGCTGGGTCCATTCCGGGGTGTTGGGGTCCCGGCCCATGGGCGGCTTGGTGGGCAGCTCGAAGAAGGCCAGGACGTTGCCGCCGCCGGCGTCGAGGAAGATGTGCATGTACGGGTCCGGCTCCTTGGTGGAGGGCACCTCGTTCTCGGCGATGGCCAGGATGAAGCGCATGTTCAGGTACTTGCCGTACCACTCCACGGTTTCCTTGGCGTCCTTGCAGCGGTAGGCCACGTGGTGGATCTTCTTGATCATGGTGGTGTGCTCCATATGGGGCGGCCGGGGATCAGACGCCTTCGCGGGCCAGGGTCATGGCCTCGCGCAGCACCGACAGGTCGCCGATGTGGTTGGACAGGAGGAGGATCAACCGGGCGTTGAGCAGGGCGCTCTGTTCGTCGGTCAGATCCCGGTGGGTGTCGATCAGCAGCTCGTAGAAGTCGTCCCCCGGGGAAAAGGCGCGGAAGTAGCGCGCACCGGGTTCGCTGAAATTGGGCTTGAGGTTGAGGTGGGCCATGTCGTTCTCCCTCGGTCAGGCGTTGCAGGTGGCGCGGGCGACGGCGGCACGCACCCGGGCGGGGTCGAAGGCGCGCCAGCGGCCGGCGACGTGCTGGTCGGGACGGACCAGGTACACCGTGCCGGGCTGGGCGTCGAAGCGTTCGGCGAAGCGGCCGGCGTAGTCCTCCACCAGGCGCAGGCCGGCCGGGGCAGTGCCGGCGCGGGGGGCGACCAGCACGGCTTCCACCGGGATCGGCGCGTCGGACAGGGCGCGCAGGGCGTCGGCGGTGGCGGCGTCCACCGCAGCCGGGTCGGCCACGTAGACCAGGGCGACGAAGCGGCCGCCCACGGCGTCGAGCAGCCAGCCGTTCTTGCCGGCCTCGCGCAGCGGGGCGTCGTCCATGGGCGCGCCGGGCACCATGTCGCCGCCAAAGGCGGCGGTGTCGGCGGTGTTGAGCCGCGATTCGGTGAGGAAGGCAGGCACCGACAGGCGGCCCGAATTCACCAGGGCGCGGGCGAAGGCATGGTCCCGGGCCAGGGTCAGCACGGCGTTGCGGAAGGTGAGCGAGGTCTTGCTCTTGGGGGTGATGAAGTCGGTGGAGCGGGTCGAGTTCATGATGTTCTCGTCCGCCGCCGCCACCCGCTCCTCGCTGTAGGTGTCGAGCAGGCTTTCGGGGGCCTTGCCTTCCATCACCAGCTTGAGCTTCCACACCAGGTTGTCGGTGTCCTGGATGCCGGAGTTGGCGCCCCGGGCGCCGAAAGGCGAGACCTGGTGGGCGGCGTCTCCGACGAACAGCACCCGGCCGTGGCGGAAGTCGTTCATGCGCCGGCACTGGAAGGTGTACACGCTGACCCATTCCAGATCGAACTCGCGCTCGTCGCCGAGCATGGCCTTGATGCGCGGGATGACCTTCTCGGGCTTCTTCTCTTCTTCCGGATCGGCCTGCCAGCCGAGCTGGAAGTCGATGCGCCAGACGTTGTCGGCCTGGCGGTGCAGCAGCACCGACTGGCCCGGGTGGAAGGGCGGGTCGAACCAGAACCAGCGCTCGGCGGGGAAGTCGGCCTTCATCACCACGTCGGCGATGAGGAAGCGGTCCATGAAGATCTTGCCTTCGATCTCCAGGTTCATCATGCGCCGGATCGGGCTGCGGGCGCCGTCGGCGACGATCAGCCAATCAGTGTCCAGGGAGTAGATACCGTCCGGGGTTTCCACCTGGAGGGAGGCGCCGTCGCCGGCGGGGGACACGGAAACCACCTTGTTGCGGAAGCGCAGGTCCAGGTTGGGCAGCTCCTTGGCCCGGTTCACCAGGAACTCTTCCAGGTAGTACTGCTGCAGGTTGATCATGCCCGGGCGCTTGTGGTCGGGCTGGGGCAGCAGGTTGAAGTTGTAGACTTCCTCGTCGCGGAAGAAGGTGCGGCCGACGTTCCAGCTCACCCCCTTGTCCACGCAAGCGTCGCCCACGCCGATGCGGTCGAGCACCTCCAGGGCGCGCTTGGCGTAGCACACGCCGCGGGAGCCGATCGAGACGGTGTCGTCGTCGTCGAGCACCACCACCGGCACGCCGGTCTGGGCCAGCTCGATGGCTCCGGCCAGGCCCACGGGCCCGGCGCCGACCACCACCACCGGGTAACGGCCCGGCCCCTGGCCGCGCTGCTCGGGCGGCGCGACGTAGTCGTACTTCGGGTACTGATAGGTTGATAGCACTTCCGGTCTCCTCGTTCTTTGCCCCGCCGCCCTGGGTCATTGGTGTCGTTATGGCCGGCGGGGTACCTCCTTCAGGTGTTGCTTCCTAGCTGGGGTCGCAGCGTTTAGCCCGCCTGTTGCAAGGCGTGCCACATTTCCTTGTCCCGTTCCGCCGTCCAGATGCGCGGGTGCTTGATGCCGCTGGCCTCGTCCACTGCCCGGGTCACGTCGAAGGGCAGGCAGTGCTCGTAGATGAAGACCTGGGCGAACTTGGGGTCCATGGCCTTGCGGATGTGGGCCATGGCCTGGTTGAGGGTGAGGCCCTGGGCCACCGCCTCCTTGGCGCCGGCGAACAGGGTGCTGACGAAGTCCCGGGTGTAGGCCAAGCCCTCGGCCACCTTGGCCGGGGTGTCCAGGGCCGGGCCCCGGCCGGGGATGAGCTTTTCCGCGCCCAGGGCGGCGATGGCGTCCAGGGTGGCGGGCCATTCCTCGAGCTGGGCGTCGCCGGTGTAGCAGGCCGCCTCGCACTCCACCAGGTCGCCGGAGAACAGCACCTTCTCGGAAGGCACCCAGACCACGGTGTCGCCCTTGGTGTGGCCGGGGCCCAGGTGCATCACCTTGATCTCGACGCCGCCCATGAACAGGGTCATCTCGTCCTTGAACACCAGGGTCGGCCAGGTCAGGCCGGGGATGCTCTCGAAGGCCTGGAACAAGCGGGGGAAACGCTCGTACTCGGACTGCATGTCCTGGGCGCCGCGCTCGACGATCAGCTCATAGGTGCCCTGGCTGGCGATGATCTGCTCCAGGCCCTCGGGCTTGTAGCCGGCGGCGCCGAGCACGCGCACGGCGTGGTAGTGGGACAGCACCACGTGCTTGATCGGCTTGTCGGTGACCTTGCGGATCTCGGCGATCAGGCGGCCAGCCATCACCGGGGTGGCCAGGGCGTCCACGATCAGGACGCCCTCGTCGGTGATGATCACGCCGGCGTTGGGGTCGCCCTCGGCGGTGTAACCCCAGCAATGCTCGGACAGCTGGGTGAAGGTGGTCTTCTTCTCTTCGAGGTCGGCGACGGAGGCGAATTGCTTGCTCATGGGGGACGGCTCCTAAGGGGGAATCACATGCCGAGGTAGGCGGCACGAACCTGTTCGTTGTTGAGCAGCTCCTGGCCGGAGCCGCTCAGGGTGGTGTTGCCGGTTTCGAGCACGTAGGCCCGGTCGGCGATGGCCAGGGCGGCGAAGGCGTTCTGTTCGACGAGGAAGATGGTCATGCCCTGGGATTTGAGGGTCTTGACCACGTTGAACACCTCTTCGACCAGGAGCGGCGCCAGGCCCATGGAGGGCTCGTCGAGCAGCAGCAGCTTGGGCCGGGCCATCAGGGCGCGGCCGATGGCGAGCATCTGCTGCTGGCCGCCGGACAGGGTGCCGGCGGGCAGGTGGCGCTTTTCCTTGAGGATCGGGAACATGGCGTAGACCCGCTCCATGTCCTCGGCCAGGTTGGCCGCGGGCTGGGTGTAGGCGCCCAGGCGCAGGTTGTCCTCGATCGACAGGGGCCCGAACACCTGGCGGCCTTCCGGTACCTGGCTGATGCCGCGGCGCACGCGCAGGTCGGAACGCAGGCCGGTGATGTCCTGGCCGTCGAAGTGGATGCTGCCGGCGGTGAGGGGCTGGACGCCGGAGATGGCGCGCAGCAGGGTGGTCTTGCCGGCGCCGTTGGCGCCCACCAGGGCCACCAGCTCGCCGCGGCGCACTTCCAGGTCAATGCCCTTCAGGGCCTGGATGCGGCCGTAGGCGCTCTGCACGCCGCGCACCGACATCAGCAGGTCGCCCCGGGGCGCGGCCTCGCCGGCGGCCAGGACGCCGGCCTCGTGGCTACCCAGGCCGACGGATTCGGGGGCCAGGCTGACCACCCGGTGATACAGCTCGCGGAACTCGCCCTGGACCTTCTCACCGAACAGGGGGTCGCTGTTGTCGAGGAAGGCCCGGTCGATGTCGTGCCAGTCGTCGCCGGTGAGCGCCTGGCGGGCCAGGGGCAGGATCTCCTTTTCCTCGGTGCGGATGTGGCCCTTCAGCCCGGAGGTGTAGGCGCGCAGGGTGGTGGCGAAGGCCTGATTGCCCAGCGCGCCGCTGGCGGTGGCGGCCAGGGCGGCGCGCAGGGTGGCCAGGTTGCCCGGCCCCTGGCGGTGCTCCGCTTCCAGCTGGTCGAGCAGGGGGCCGGCCGCGTCGCTGCGCTGGCGCAGGCGGCGGAACAGGAAATCGTCTTCCTTGGGGTGGTGGGCCCGGTCGATGAAGTGTTCCAGGTAGTCGAAGACCGAGGTAAAGAAGGGCACGTCCACCGCCGCCGTGCCGCCGTCGAGCTCGTCGGCCAGGTGGTCCACAGTGGTGGCGATGCGCCACAGGTTGCGATGTTCCTCGCTGATGATGCGCAGGGCTTCCATCTAGTTGTCTCCCTCTCCCGTTGCCTAGGCGTGGGCGCCCAGGTAGGCGGCGATCACGTCCGGGTTGCGCCGCACTTCCTCGCCGGTGCCCTCGGCCAGCTTCTTGCCGTAATCGAGCACCAGGATGCGGTCGGACAGGTTCATCACCATCTTCATGTCGTGCTCCACCAGCACCACGGTGACGCCGGAATCGGCCACCTTGCGCACCAGTTCGTCCACCTCCAGGGTTTCCTTGGGGTTGAGGCCGGCGGCGGGCTCGTCGAGGAACAGCAGGCGCGGCTTCATGGCCAGGGCCCGGGCGATCTCCAGGCGCTTCAGGGCGCCATAGGGCATGCAGTCGGCCCGGGAGCCGACGTACTTCTCCAGGCCGACGAAGGCCATCAGTTCGGCGGCCTCCTGGCGCAGCTGGCGGTCCCGGCCGGCCAGGCCGGGAAAGCGCAGGGCGGCCTTGATCAGGTTGCGGTCGAGGCGCAGGTGGGCGCCGACCATGACGTTCTCCAGGGCGCTCATGTTCATGCACACCTGGAGGTTCTGGAACGTGCGGGCGACACCGCGCCGGGCCAGTTCGTTAGGCGACTTGCCGGCCAGGTTCTCGCCGTCGAGGACGATCTCGCCCTCGCTCGGGGTATAGACCCCGGTGATCAGGTTGAACAGGGTGGTCTTGCCCGCCCCGTTGGGGCCGATCACCGAATAGACGATGCCGGCGTCGATGGAGAAGCTGACGTTCTGCACGGCCTTGACGCCGCCGAACACCTTGGACAATTGACGGACTTCGAGCAGGGGCATCATTCGCTCCTTCCCAGCTTGGCGGCCAGGGTGGGCACCAGGCCCTTGGGCAGGAAAATCATGCAGAGCATGAGGATGGCGCCGAAGGCCACCGTCTCCCAGCCTTCGAAGGTGGCGAGGGCCTGGGGCAGGGCGGTGAGCAGCACGGCGCCGACCACGGAGCCGTACACCGAGGCCATGCCGCCGATCACCACCATGGTGACCAGCTCGATGGAGTGGAAGAAATCGGCCACGTTGGGGGTGACGAAGCCGACGTAGTGGGCGGTGACGCTGCCCATGATCGAGGCGAACACCGCCGACATGACGAAGATGGCGACCTTGTAGCGGACCACGTCCACCCCCACCACCTGGGAGGCCACTTCCGAGCCGTGCAGGGCGCGCAGGGCGCGGCCGAAGGGCGAATCGATCAGGTTGAGGGAGGCCCACACGCTGATCGACAGCACCAGGGCCATCACCCAGTACCAGGCCTTCTCGCCGGCGATCTCCCAGCCGGCCAGGCTCATCGGCACCACCGGCATGCCGTCCGGGCCGCCGGTGTAGGCGGCCTCGTTCTTCATGGCGATGGCCAGGATGAAGCCCAGGCCCAGGGTGGCCATGGCCAGGTAGTGGCCCTTCAGCTTGAAGATGGGCCGGGCCACCAGGGCGGCGAGCAGGCCCGCCGCCGCCGCGCCGGCGGCCATGGCCGCCAGGGGGGGCCAGTTGAAGTGGCTGGTGAGGATGGCCGAGGCGTAGGCGCCGATGCCGATGAAGCCGGCGTGGCCCAGGCTGATCTGGCCGGCGAAGCCGATCAGCAGGTTGAGGCCGAGCACGATCACGGCGTTGATGGCCATGCGGATGACCAGGTCGTAGTGGAAGCCGTTCTGCAAAAACAGGGGCAGCACCAGCAGCACGGCGACGATCACCGCCAGGCCGAAGTAACGGGATTTGCGCATGGTCACACCCGATCCGTGACTTTGGCGCCGAACAGGCCCCGGGGCATGAAGAAGAGGATCAGCAGGATCAGCACGAAGGGCACCGCGTCCTTGTAGGCCGACGAGATGTAGCCGGCGGCCATGGCCTCCACCACCCCCACCAGCAGGCCGCCGAGCACGGCCCCCAGGCCGTTGCCCAGGCCACCCACCACCGCGGCGACGAAGCCCTTGAGGCCGAGCATGATCCCCACGTCGTAGGAGGTCAGGGTGATCGGCGTCACCAGGATGCCGCCCAGGGCGCCCAGGGCCGCCGACATGGCGAAGCTGATGAACAGCACCCAGTTGGTGTTGATGCCGACCAGCTCCGAGGCCAGGCGGTTGTACGAAGTGGCCAGCATGGCCTTGCCGTACAGGGTGCGGTTGAAGAAGTACCAGAGGCCCACCACCACCAGGGCGGTGACGCCCAGCACCCACAGGCTCTGGGGTTGCAGGGTGGCGCCCAGCACCTCGATCGGCTCGTTGCCGGAGAAGGCCGGCAGGGAGAAGGTGCCCTTGCCCAGCCAGACCTGGATCAGGCCGCGGATCACCAGGGAGGCGCCGATGGTGATGATGATCAGGGTCACCGTCTCGGCCCCCTTGACCGGTTCGATGGCCAGCTTTTCCACCACCACGCCAACCACGGCAGGCACCAGGATCGCCAGGGTCAGGGCCACCGGCATGGGCAGGCCCATCTGGGAGAAGAACACCGCGAGCATGCCGCCGAGCATGATGAATTCGCCCTGGGCGAAGTTGATCACGTTGCTGGCGTTGTAGATCAGGGTGAAGCCCAGGGCGGCCAGGGCGTAGGTGGCGCCGACGGTGACCCCGGAAAAGAGGAATTGCAGGAACTGGGCAAGCATCACAGCCCCCCGTTCGCGCAAGCGATGGCGGCCCGGCGGCGGGCCTGGTTTGTCTCCTTCATGTGACCTCCTTTTTTGTGGCGGGCAGTCAGCGGCTGGTCCCGAGCCTCCCGAAACTCATTCTGGAATACGTAACTAATTCTGTCAATCGAAAATGATACAAAAAAATAGCCGCATCGAAATAAACGTATCGATGCGGCTATTTGATTGTTTATCAATGGATTTTCTACATTTTCGGCCCCGGCGGCTGGCCCGTGTGGCCCAGCCGGCTCGACAGATCGGCGGCGGCGGTGCGCAGGGCGCGCACCACCTTGCCCTCCGCCGCCATGTCGAACATGCCCTGCACCCCCACCACCAGCATGGCGATGGTCAGCTCGCCCTTGAAGTTGAACACCGGTGCCGCCAGGGCCTCGACCCCGGGCACCAGGTAGTAGCCGGACACGGCGGCGAAACCGTCCCGGCGCACCGCGTCGAGCATGGCGCGCACCTTGGGCCAGGTGCGCAGGTCGTCGGGCAGCTCCGGATTGGCCATCTCGCGCTCGATCAGGGGCCGCACCGCCTCCTCGGCCAGGTAGGCGGCGAAGACCCGGCCGCTGGCCGAGGTGAGCATTTCCAGGGCGGTGCCGGTGACCACGTTGACCGTGATCGGCCGGCGCGGCCGTTCCCAGCGCACGATCACCGGGCCGTGCTCGCTCCACACCGCCAGGGCGGTGGTCTCGTTGATCTCGTCGCGCAAGGCGGCGATCGCCGCCAGGCCGAGGCGGATGCGGTCGAGCCGGTCGATGGAGACCAGGCCGACGTTGAGGGCGAAGGAGCCCAGGTCGTAGCGGGAGGTGTGGGGGTCCTGTTCCACCAGGCCGGAGCGGATCAGGCTGACCAGGTAGCGGTGCACCTTGGAGGCGGGCATCCCCGCCGCCGCCGCGATGTCCTTGAGGGCCATGGAGCGCTGGCCGTTCACCATCACCCGGAAGATGTCCATGCCGATCTCCAGGGACTGGACCCCGTGTTTGCCGTCGGACTCGTCACTCATGCGCATTCCTTGATATTCTGAATTTCAAAACATGTTCCACCAAATGGAATTATGCCATTCCCCCAGGAGACTCACACCATGTCCAGCGCCCCCACCCTCCGCGTCTACGCCATCGACGGCATCGTCCCGGTGGTCGATCCCAGCGCCTTCGTCCATCCCAGCGCCGTGCTGATCGGCGACGTCATCGTCGGCCCGGGCTGCTACGTCGGCCCCGGCGCCAGCCTGCGCGGCGACTTCGGCCGGCTGATCCTGGAGGCCGGCGCCAACCTCCAGGACACCTGCGTGATGCACGGTTTTCCCGGCACCGACACGGTGGTCGAGGAGGACGGCCACATCGGCCACGGCGCCGTGCTGCACGGCTGCCGCATCGGCCGCAACGCCCTGATCGGCATGAACGCGGTGATCATGGACAACGCCGTGGTGGGCGAGGCGGCCATCGTCGCCGCCTGCGCCTTCGTCAAGGCCGGGGCGGAAATCCCGGCCCGGCACCTGGCCGCCGGGGTGCCGGCCAAGGTGGTGCGGGAATTGAGCGAGGAGGAGATCGCCTGGAAGGTGGCGGGCACCCGCACCTACCAGGATCTGACCAAGCGCTGCCTGGCCACCCTGGTGGAAACCGCGCCGCTGGCCGCAGTGGAGCCGGACCGGCCGCGCATCCACATCTCCGGCGTGGTGCCCCTGGTGGAGGCCAAGCAGGGCAAGGGTTAAGCCGCTTCGGCTTTAGCCTTCGGAAAATCCGAAGGATTGGCCCACCGAAAAGGCCAAAGTCCGCGACAGTATTTGAGTTTAGCCATTTGCGCTCCGCCAGCCTACGCAAAAACCGAAGGCTGGGCGCGGTACGCCCACGGCCCCCACGACCAGCCAATCCCCTAACCCGCCGGCCGCCCGGCCCGCGCAACGCCGCCCCGACCGGAGCGAGGCCGATGCCGGCGGGCGGTGCGGAACAGCGGGGAAGCAATGCGAAAACCGCAGGGGAACGGCGGCGGCGGAATGAACCGCCCCGCCACCCCGGCACGCCGCGGCCCTACAGGGCGATGGCGGCGAGGGGATCGTCGTCCGGGAAGCGGTCGGCGAAGGACGGGTCCAGGGGCGGAAAGCCCCCGTCGGCCAGGCGCAGGTGCGCTTGCAGGTGGCGCTCGGAAGGCTCCACCAGGCGCCGGTAGAGGTCGCGGCAGAGCAGCCGGGCGCGCTGGCCGGGCCAGTCCGGCGGCAGCAGCACGTCGGGCAGCTCCGGGTCGCGCAGCAGCATGCGCCGGTAGTCGTGGATGAGCAGGATGCGCAGCAGGAAAGCCTCTTCGTCCCCCACCTCGGCGTGCCGGTCGCGGCGCAGGTCGGCCAGGATCGGCAGGTAGGTGGCGACGAACTCGCCGTAGTCGGCGGCCAGGTCCTCCAGGTCCCAGGCGCGGCGCACCAGGTCGGCGTCGTTGGCCGACAGGCCCGAGAGGGAATCGGCGGCCAAGAGCGGCATCAGCCGGCCGAGGAAGTCGGCCATGCCCTCGGCCACCAGGGCGTCCAGGGCCGCGGTCAGGTCGGCGCTGGGGTGTACGAAGCAGTCCGCCCCCAGAGCGCCGAAGCCCTGCCAGAACAGGGCGTTGCGCAGCCGTTCCCGCTCCCGGGGGTCGAACTCGCCCACCGCCAGGATCAGGCGCCAGCGCCGATCCCACTGGGGGGCGTGGGAGGAATAGATGTGCCGCGAGGCTTCCTCGAAGCGGCGGTGGCCGGCCGGGGTCAGTTCGTAGTCGGCGCGGCGGCCCTTGGCCTCGGCGCGCAGCCACTCGTCCTTGGCCAGGCGGAACACCGAGGTGCGCACCAGCCGTTCGGACAGTTCGAGGGGTTCGAGCAGGCGGATCAGGCTGCCCAGCCAGATGCGGCCGCCGTGGGGCAGCACTGCGTCGCCGAACACGGAGGTGATCAGGGACCCCGCCTGGACGCGGCGCTGCTGGCGGAAGGCATCGAGGCGACGGCGGATGGATTCGGTCACGGCGGGGTCGGGGTAAGGGCGAAAGCGGGCAATGTTAACGGGGCGTCACCGGCATCGCCAGTGCGCCCCGCAAATCCGGCCAAAAAGTCCGGGCAAAAGTCTTGTTCCGGCATCGGGCTGCGAATCCGGCCGAGAGTCAGGCCAGGACCTAGACCAGGATTCAGGCCGACAGCAGGTGGGCCGGGTCGGCCACCTCGATCTGCTGCTGGGAGAAGAAGCCTTCGGTGTGCAGCATATCGTCGCGCACCCCCAGGGCCTTGGCGGCGGCGACGCAGGCGTCGGTGAATTCCGGGCTGCCGGCGACGAACACGGTGTGCTTGGACAGGTCCGGGTAGAGCTTGGGCAGCAGGGCGTCCAGACGGCCGTGCAGGTAGCCCTCGGCCTCTTCCCGGGTCAGGGTCACCTTGTAGTCGAAGTTGCGGTGCTTGGTGCGCCACCAGGCCATCATGCCCTGGCTGTAGACGTCGTCCCGGGTGCGGGCCGAGAAGAGCAGGTTCACCGGCTTGCGGTAGCCGCGGCGCAGGGCCGCCTCGGCCAGGGCCAGGATCGGCGCCAGGCCGGTGCCGGCGGCCAGGCACAGCACCGGGGCGTCCACCGAGGGGTCGCCGATGAAGGTGCCGTAGGGGCCGGAAATCTTGACGTTGTCGCCCACCTTGAGGCTGTCGTGAATCCAGGCGCTGGTCAGGCCGCCGTCGGCGCGGGCCACCTGGAGCACCAGCTCGCCGTCGGGGCGGGGGGCGTTGGAAATCGAATAGGCGCGGGCCGGGATGTCGGCGCCGGGGTTGCCGATGGTGACGTACTGGCCGGGCCAGTAGCGCAGCGGCGGCGCCACCGGGCGCAGGCGCAGTTCCATCACCCGGTTGGCGATGAGGCGCTTGTCCACCACCACGAACAGGGCGTTTTCCTTGGGCGGGAAGAGCTTGGGCCGGGCGTCCTCGGTGCCCCACTCGATCACCAGCTCGTCGGAGATCGGCTTGGCCATGCACATCAGGCCGTAACCCTGGCGGCGCTCGTCGGCGGACAGGGCCATGTCGAGGACGATGCCCTGGTCGAATTGGCCGGACAGCACCTTGACCTTGCATTCGCCACAGGCGCCGGCCCGGCAGTTGTTGGGCAGTGCGTAGCCCGCATTCTCCAGGGCCATCAGGACGGTGTCGCCGGAGCGGCATTCGACCGCGCGGCCGGAAGGTTGCATGACGATACGGGCCATGGAACGTCTCTCCTCGTTGCTTTTATCGGTTTCTCTTGGGGTGAAAGGGCCGGCCACCCGGCCGGCCCTTTCGGTACTGCGCGCTGCCGGCTGGGCGGCGATCAGAACACCGGGATGATGTCGTCCATCTCGACGTCGCTGATTTCCTTGCCGGTGATGCCCACTTCGGGGATCGCCGGGAACTCGATGCCGTAGCGGTCGAGCACGCCCTTCAGGTTGAGCATGGCGTTGCGCCAGTTTTCCAGCTTCATCTCGTAGGTCGGGATGCCGAAGCCAGCCATGCGCGCCACTTCCTCGGCTTCGCGCTGGGTGGCGATGAAGTCGGAGGGCAGGTCCCAGAACTCCATCGGCGGCTCGAACAGCACGGCCGAGAGGAACAGATAGCCGGCGCGGATCTGCTTGGTCACCACGTCCTTGTTGGCCTGGTTGAGCTTGGGATAGTCGCGCTCCATCACCGCCATGCAGATGGCCATGTGTCGGCCTTCGTCCCGGCCGATGTTGCGGAAGCCTTCCTTGAAGACCGCTTCCCGGGAGTTGTCGTACATCTGCTTGAAGATGGTGGCGGCGGCGATCTCGCCCATCAGGAAGGAGCTGAACAGCACGGCCAGGTCGTACTTGGGCACGGCCTGCTTGTAGCCGGTCCAGTAGCGGCCGCCGTTGAAGTACAGCCACTTGGCGTTCTTCTGCAGACGGCGGCCCAGATCGGTCTTGGGCTCGTAGGTAATGGGATCGGGGTGGGCGAGCAGCTTGGTGATGGCCAGGCCGCACATGATTTCGTGGTTCTGCTCGTCGCGGGTCACGGAGAAGAAGCACTTGCGCACCGGATCTTCTTCATGGACCTCGTAGGTCTTGATCAGGGCCTCGGCGAAGACCGGGGGGGCGGACGCGTCGAACACCGACAGCAGGGTCCACCAGTAGGCGATCGCCTCGCGCTCTTCCCAGGAATAGCTGTCCACGTCCAGGGTGTCCCAGGGCAGCTTTTCGGGGTCCCAGTTCTCGCGCAGGGCGGCTTCCCAGACTTCTTGCAGCTTCTTGGTGTGGGAGTGCCAGGACAGGGGGTAGACGTTCGGTTGCTGAGTCTCGGGCGGGAGCTCCATCGAATCGGAAAAACGTTCCTTGTGGTTTGCCATATCTCCTCCAGCTATGTGTGGGTTCAAGGTGCCCGGCCGAGCGTCGTCACCCGTGCCGTCCAATTCATCATGTTACCTACAAAATCGTTTGTCAACGTTTTTTGTATCGTATTTTTTGGCTAGGCAGCGGGCGACGAATCGGAACCCGGCGTTTTCCGCCCCTCTTCCCCCCCCCTCGCCATGGGCCTTGAACAGCCACAAAGCGGCATGAACACGTTATTCCGGGCCATTCCGGGGATGAGCCGCCGCGGGTGTGCCAGTTTCCTGTCCGCCGCTCGATATGATACAAACCATTGACACGGAGTAACTCGTTTTGTAACGTGTAATTCATGCCCTTCCCCATCGGGGTCCTGGGCACCACTGATTACCAGGCCCTCGCGCCCACCCCAACGGAAAGATGGAGACAACGATGGTTCACCCCCTGTTCGAAAAGCATCGGGCCACCCTGGACGGCGCCCTGGCCGCCATCCAGAGCCGCGGCTACTGGTCCGCCTACGCGGAAATGCCCAGCCCCAAGGTCTATGGCGAGACCGCCATGGACGACGGCAAGCGCGCCTTCGAGGCCCACCTGGGCAAGCGCTTCGAACTGGACCAGCCCGGGACGACCGGCTGGGCCGGCGACGAGGCCTCCCCCTACGGCCTGCCGCTGCGCGTCTCCTACCCGCAATGCGACCCCCAGGCCCTGATCGACGCCGGCCTGGCGGCCATGGTCGGCTGGCAGAAGATCGGCGCCGCCGGCCGCGCCGGGGTCTGCCTGGAAATTCTCGACCGCCTCAACAAGCAGAGCTTCGAACTGGCCCACGCGGTGATGATGACCACCGGCCAGGGCTGGATGATGGCCTTCCAGGCCGGCGCCCCCCACGCCCAGGACCGGGGCCTGGAGGCGGTGGCCTACGCCTGGCGCGAGCAGAGCTTCGTCCCCGCCGAGGCACGCTGGGAGAAGCCCCAGGGCAAGAACCCGCCCCTGGTGATGCAGAAGCACTTCGAGATCGTCGGCCGAGGCGTGGCCCTGGTGATCGGCTGCGGCACCTTCCCCACCTGGAACACCTACCCGGGCCTGTTCGCCGCCCTGGGCACCGGCAACCCGGTGATCGTCAAGCCGCACAGCAACGCCATCCTGCCGGCGGCCATCACCGTGCGCACCATCCGCGCCGTGCTGGCGGAAAACGGCATCGACCCCAACCTGGTGACCCTGGCGGTGATCCCCCAGCGCGCCGCCACCCAGCAGCTGGCCACCCACCCGGCGGTGAAATCCATCGACTTCACCGGCGGCAACACCTTCGGCCAGTGGCTGGTCGACAACTGCCGCCAGGCCCAGGTCTATGCCGAGCTGGCCGGGGTGAACAACATCGTGGTCGATTCCACCGACGCCTACCGGGCCATGCTCAAGAACCTGGCCTTCACCCTGTCCCTCTACTCGGGCCAGATGTGCACCACCTCCCAGGCCCTGTTCGTCCCCGCCGGCGGCATCGACACCGACGAGGGCCACAAGAGCTTCGACGAGGTGTGCGCCGACCTGGCCGGCGCCATCGACGCCTTCCTGGCCAAGCCGGAAGTGGCCACCGCCGTACTCGGCGCGATCCAGTCCGCCGACACCCTCAACCGCATCGCCAGCGCCCCGTCCCTGGGCAAGGTGGTGCTCGACTCGAAGAAGATCGCCAACCCCGAGTTCCCCCTGGCCGAGGTGCGCACCCCGGTGCTGCTGGCCTGCGACGCCACGGACGAGGCCGCCTACATGGAAGAGCGCTTCGGCCCGATCAGCTTCGTCGTCAAGGTGGCCGACACCGCCGCCGGCATCGCCCTGTCGGAGCGGGTGGTGCGCCAGCACGGCGCCCTCACCGTGGGCCTCTACTCGACCCGCCCCGAGGTCATCGACGCCATGACCGAAGCCACCTGGCGCGGCAAGGTAGCCCTGTCGATCAACCTCACCGGCGCCGTGTTCGTGAACCAGTCGGCGGCCTTCTCCGACTACCACGGCACCGGCGGCAATCCGGCGGCCAACGCCTCCTACGCCGACTCGGCCTTCGTCGCCAACCGCTTCCGCGTCGTGCAGCGGCGCTACCACGTCTAAGGAGGGCGCCGTGAGCTTCGAAACCATCGCCTTCGCCGTCGAGGCCGGCATCGCCCGCCTCACCCTGAACCGGCCCGACCGGCTCAACAGCTTCACCGACCGGATGCACGAGGAAGTGCGCGCAGCCCTGACCCGGGTCGAGACCGACCCGGCAATCCGCGTCCTGGTGCTGGCCGGGGCCGGCCGGGGCTTCTGTGCCGGCCAGGACCTGAACGACCGCTCGGTTTCCGCCGGCGACGCCGCCCCGGACCTGGGCGCCTCGGTGGAAAAGAACTACAAGCCCCTGGTGCTGCGCCTGCAGAACCTGCGCGTGCCCACCGTCTGCGCCGTCAATGGCGTGGCCGCCGGGGCCGGGGCCAGCCTGGCCCTGGCCTGCGACGTGGTGGTGGCGGGCCGCTCGGCCAGCTTCCTCCAGGCTTTCTCCAAGATCGGCCTGATCCCGGACACCGGCGGCACCTGGTTCCTGCCCCAGCGCGTCGGCATGGCCCGGGCCATGGGCCTGGCCCTGCTGGCGGAAAAGCTGCCGGCGGAAAAGGCCGCCGAATGGGGCCTGATCTGGCAGTGCGTGGACGACGCCGAGCTGGCCGCCACGGTGGACGCCCTGGCCGCCCAGTTCGCCAGCGCCCCGACCCGGGCCCTGGTGCGCACCCGCCAGCTGATGCGCGCCTCCATGAGCCAGGACCTGGCCGCCCAGCTCGACGCCGAGCGCGACGCCATGCGCGAGCTGGGCCAGTCGCCGGACTACCGGGAAGGCGTGGCCGCCTTCATGGAAAAGCGCGCGCCGCGCTTCACGGGGCAGTGATGAGCACCGCCACTGCTGCCCCCCTGCCCTCCTCCGCCCCGGTGGCGGTGGTCGGCGCCGGCGCCATGGGCGCCGGCATCGCCCAGGTGGCGGCCCTGGCCGGCCATCCGGTGCGCCTGCTCGACAACCGCCCCGGCGCCGCCGCCCGCGCGGTGGACGAGTTGCGCGCCACCCTGGCCAAGCTGGCCGCCAAGGGCAAGCTCGACCCCGCCCAGGCCGATGCCGCCGCATCGCGCCTCGCCGCCGTCGACTCCCTCGACGGCCTGGCCGACGCCGCCCTGGTGGTGGAAGCCATCGTCGAGAACCTGGAAGCCAAGCGCGCCCTGTTCCGCGACCTGGAAGCCCGGGTCGGCGAGCACTGCCTGTTCGGCACCAACACCTCGTCGATCTCGGTCACCGCCATCGCCGCCGGGTTGGCCCGGCCAGAGCGCCTGGCCGGCCTGCACTTCTTCAACCCGGCGCCGCTGATGGCCCTGGTGGAGATCGTCAGCGGCCTGGCCACCGCCCCGGCCGTGGCCGACACCCTGTTCGCCACCGCCGCCGCCTGGGGCAAGACCCCGGTCCACGCCCGCTCCACCCCCGGCTTCATCGTCAACCGGGTGGCCCGCCCCTACTACGCCGAGGCCCTGCGCCTGGTGAGCGAGGGCGCCGCCGACACCGCCACCCTGGACGCCCTGTACCGGGAGGCCGGCGGTTTCCGCATGGGGCCCTTCGAGCTGATGGACCTGATCGGCCACGACGTGAACTTCGCCGTCACCTCGTCGGTGTGGAAGGCCTACTACCACGACCCGCGCTTCACCCCCTCCCTGGTCCAGGAAGAACTGGTCAACGCCGGCTACCTGGGGCGCAAGAGCGGGCGCGGCTTCTACGCCTACGGCGAAGGCGCAAGCACAGCGGCTGCGGCCCCGGCCAGCGCCGCCGCGGCGCCCTGCCCGGCCAAGATCACCCTGTTCGGCGCCAGCCCGGCGGCCAACGCCCTGGCTCAGCGCCTGAGTGCTGCCGGGGTGGCCCACGGCCGCAGCCCGGCGGCCGACGACGGCCGCCTGGCCGAGGCCGACGGGGCGGTGCTGTACGTCACCGACGGGCGCACCGCCACACGTCGGGCGGCGGAAAGCGGCGTGGCGGCGACGGTACTGATCGATCTGGCCCTGGACTACGCCGCCGCCCCGCGCCTGGCCCTGGCCTGCGCCCTGCAATGCCCCGAGGCGGTGCGCGCGGCGGCGATCGGCCTGCTCCAGGCCGCCGGGTTCGCGGTGGCGGAGCTGGCCGACGTGCCCGGCCTGGCGCTGATGCGCACCGTGGCCATGCTCGCCAACGAGGCCGCCGACGCGGTGAACCAGGGCGTCTGTTCCCCTGACGCGGTGGACGCGGCGATGCGCCTGGGCACCAACTACCCCTGCGGCCCCCTGGCCTGGGCCGAACGCGTCGGCCCGGCCGCCGTGGTGGCCGTGCTGGGCCACCTGGCCGCCACCTACGGCGAGGACCGCTACCGGATTTCGCCCTTCCTGCAACAACGGGTTCACGCCGGAAAGGACCTGCATTGATGAGCCACTCCCACACCTCCCACGACCCCCAGGCCGCCCAGCAGTTGGCCGAGGCGGTCGCCGACGCCATGTGGTCCCGGGACCAGGCCACCCGCACGCTCGGCATGCGCCTGGTCAGCGTCGGCCCGGGCCGGGCCACCCTGGCCATGACGGTGCGCCCGGACATGACCAACGGCCATGCCATGTGCCACGGCGGGCTGATCTTCACCCTGGCCGACAGCGCCTTCGCCTACGCGTGCAATAGTTACAACCTGAACACGGTGGCCTCGGCCTGCCACATCGACTTCCTCGCCCCGGCCAAGGTTGGCGACGAGCTGGAAGCCGAGGCGGTGGAACGTTCCGCGTCGGGCCGCACCGGGGTCTACGACATCACCGTGCGCAACCGCCACGGCAAGACCGTCGCCCTGTTCCGGGGCAAGTCGTACCGTATCAGCGGCGAGGTGATCGCCGGCCTGGCGGGCGCCGCCGAGACCACCACGAGCCGCCATTCCTAAGAGCGGCATCGCACTACTAAAACACTGGAGACAAACCCATGCCTGTGAAGCAGCCCCAACCCGGCGACCTGGAGCCGATCGAAAAGGCCAGCCGCGACGAGATCGCCGCCCTGCAACTCGAACGGCTCAAGGCCACCCTGCGCAACGCCTACGAGAACGTCCCCCACTACCGCAAGAAGTTCGACGAGGCGGGGGTCCATCCCGAGGACCTGAAGACCCTGGCCGACCTGGCCAGGTTTCCCTTCACCACCAAGCACGACCTGCGCGACAACTACCCCTTCGGCATGTTCGCCGTGCCGCGGGAGAAGGTCGCCCGGGTGCACGCTTCGTCCGGCACCACCGGCAAGCCGACGGTGGTGGGCTACACCCTGAAGGACATCGACACCTGGGCCAACCTGGTGGCGCGCTCGATCCGCGCCGCCGGCGGCCGCCCCGGCGACATGGTGCACGTGGCCTACGGCTACGGCCTGTTCACCGGCGGCCTGGGCGCCCACTACGGCGCCGAGCGGGCCGGCTGTACCGTGGTACCCATGTCCGGCGGCCAGACCGAAAAGCAGATCCAGCTCATCCAGGACTTCAAGCCGGACATCATCATGGTGACCCCGTCCTACGCCCTGGTGATCGCCGAGGAGTTCATCAAGCAGGGCCTGGACCCGGCCGCCTGTTCGCTCAAGGTCGGCATCTTCGGCGCCGAGCCCTGGGGCGAGGGGATGCGCGCCGAGATCGAGCGCAAGCTCGGCATCGACGCCATGGACATCTACGGCCTGTCCGAAGTGATGGGCCCCGGCGTGGCCAGCGAATGCATCGAATCCAAGGACGGCCCGGTGATCTGGGAGGACCACTTCTACCCCGAGATCATCGACCCCTCCACCGGCGAAGTGCTGCCCGACGGCAGCGAGGGCGAGCTGGTGTTCACCTCCCTGTCCAAGGAGGCGATGCCGATCATCCGCTACCGCACCCGGGACCTGACCCGCCTGCTGGCCCCCACCTCGCGCAGCTTCCGGCGCATGGGCAAGATCACCGGCCGCTCCGACGACATGCTGATCATCCGCGGCGTGAACGTCTTCCCCACCCAGATCGAAGAGCAGATCCTGCGCGAGACGCGCCTGTCCGGGAACTACCAGCTGGTGGTGACCCGCTCCGGCCTGCTCGACGAGCTGGAGGTGCGCTGCGAGCTGCAACTGCCCCAGTCCGGCATCCTCTCGGCCGGCGAGATCCAGGCCATCGCCAAGACCTTGCAGCACCAGATCAAGACCCTGATCGGCGTGTCCTCCAAGGTCACGGTGCTGGAGTTCGGCCAGATCCCGCGCACCCAGGTGGGCAAGGCCAAGCGCGTCATCGACGAACGCCAGCAGCGGGGATAAGCCATGAATCATTCTGCAAGCCAGGCCTACATCTGCGACGCCATCCGCACCCCCATCGGCCGCTACGGCGGTGCCCTCTCCGGGGTGCGCGCCGACGACCTGGGGGCGATGCCGATGCAGGCCCTGATGGAACGCAACGCCAAGGTGGACTGGGCGGCGGTGGACGACGTGATCTACGGCTGCGCCAACCAGGCCGGCGAGGACAACCGCAACGTGGCGCGCATGTCGGCCCTGCTGGCCGGCCTGCCGGTGGACGTGCCGGGCACCACGGTGAACCGCCTGTGCGGTTCGGGCATGGACGCGGTGGGCCTGGCCGCCCGCTCGATCAAGGCCGGCGAGGCCGGCCTGCTGATCGCCGGCGGGGTGGAAAGCATGTCCCGCGCCCCCTTCGTCATGGGCAAGGCCGACAGCGCCTTCTCGCGCCAGGCGGCGATCTACGACACCACCATCGGCTGGCGCTTCGTCAATCCGCGCATGAAGGCGCTCTACGAGACCCATTCCATGCCCCAGACGGCGGACAACGTGGCCGCCGACTTCGCCATCGCCCGGGCCGACCAGGACGCCTTCGCCCTGCGCTCCCAGCAGCGCTGGGCCGCCGCCCAGGCCGCCGGCCGCTTCGCCGACGAGATCGTGCCGGTGGTGCTGGCGCAGAAGAAGGGCGAGCCCAAGGTGGTGGACACCGACGAGCATCCCCGCCCGGACACCACCCTGGAAAGCCTGGCCAAGCTGAAGGGGGTGAACGGCCCGGAACTGACCGTCACCGCCGGCAACGCCTCGGGGGTGAACGACGGGGCCTGCGCCCTGCTGGTCGCCTCGGCCGACGCCGCCCAACGCCACGGCCTGACGCCGAAGGCCCGGGTGGTGGGCATGGCCACCGCCGGGGTGCCGCCGCGCATCATGGGCATCGGCCCGGCGCCGGCGGTGCGCAAGGTGTTGGCCCAGACCGGCCTGACCCTGGAGCAGATGGACGTCATCGAGCTCAACGAGGCCTTCGCCGCCCAGGCTCTGGCCGTGCTGCGCGACCTGGGCCTGCGCGACGACGAGGCCCGGGTGAACCCCAACGGCGGCGCCATCGCCCTGGGCCACCCCCTGGGCATGAGCGGCGCCCGCCTGGTCACCACCGCCATGTACGAGCTGCACCGGCGCGGCGGCCGCTACGCCCTGTGCACCATGTGCATCGGCGTAGGCCAGGGAATAGCCCTGATCATCGAACGGGTATAGCCAAAAGAATTTTTTTATATAGAATTCTTTCTACAATACGTAACACCACTTGAGTGGAGGAGACACCCATGAAGAAGTCCTGGAAAACCCTGCTGGCCGGTAGCGCCCTGGTACTGGGCGGCATCTCCGGCGCCTTCGCCGCCGATCCGATCAAGATCGGGTCCATCCTGTCGGTCACCGGCCCCGCCGCCTTCCTCGGCGACCCGGAGCTGAAGACCCTGCAGATGTACGTGGACGACATCAACAAGAAGGGCGGCGTCCTGGGCCGTCCCCTGCAACTGGTGCACTACGACGACGGCAGCGACGCCAACAAGGCCAACAGCTTCGCCAAGCGCCTGATCGACGACGACAAGGTAGACGTCATCGTCGGCGGCACCACCACCGGCTCCACCATGTCGATGGTGCCCCTGGTCGAGCGCGCCGGCGTGCCCTTCATCTCCCTGGCCGGGGCGGTCGTGATCGTCGAGCCGGTGAAGAAGTGGGTGTTCAAGACCCCCCACACCGACCGCATGGCCGCCGAGAAGGTGTTCGAGGACATGAAGAAGCGCGGCATCGCCAAGGTGGCCCTGCTCTCCGAAACCAGCGGCTTCGGCCAGTCCGGCAAGAAGGAGACCGAGGCGGTGGCCGGCAAGTACGGCATCACCCTGGTGGCCAACGAAACCTACGGTCCCAAGGACACCGACGTCAGCCCGCAGCTGACCAAGATCAAGAACGCCCCGGGCGTCCAGGCGGTGTTCGTGTTCGGTCTCGGCCAGGGCCCGGCCATCGTCACCAAGAACTACAAGCAGCTGGGCATCACCCTGCCCCTCTACCAGTCCCACGGCGTGGCCTCCGAGGAATACATCAAGCTCTCCGGCCCCGCCGCCGAGGGCGTGCGCCTGCCCGCCGCGGCCCTGCTGGTGGCCGACAAGCTGCCCGCCAGCGATCCGCAGAAGCCGGTGGTGGTGGCCTACACCAAGGCCTTCAACGAAAAGTGGAAGGCCGACGTGTCCACCTTCGGCGGCCACGCCTACGACGGCCTGATGCTGGCGGTGGACGCCATCAAGCGCGCCGGCGGCACCGACAAGGCCAAGGTGCGCGACGCCATCGAAGCCACCAAGGGCTACATCGGCACCGGCGGCAAGGTGACCATGTCCCCCACCGACCACATGGGCCTCGACCTGTCCGCCTTCCGCCTGCTGGAAATCAAGAACGGCGACTGGACCCTGGTCCAGTAAGGCCTCCCCGTCTCTCCCCTTGGGGCCGCCCGCGGGCGGCCTTTCTTTTGCCCGGAATTTCCCCCGGACGCTCCCGAAGGTACTCCCCATGTCCGACCTCGACCCCGCATTCTCCGCCTACGCCACCCTGCGCCTCGACCGGGACGGCCCGGTGGGCACCCTGACCCTGAATCGCCCTGAACGGCACAACGCCTTCGACGACGTGCTGGTGGGCGAACTCGACGCCGCCCTCAAGGAACTGGCCGCCCACCCCGCCGTGCGGGTGGTGGTGCTGGCCTCCGCGGGCAAGAGCTTTTGCGCCGGCGCCGACCTGAACTGGATGAAGCGGGCCGCAGCCTACAGCAGCGACGAGAACCTGGCCGACTCGCGCCGCCTGGCGGCCATGCTGCACACCCTGCACAGCCTGGGCAAACCGACCATCGCCCGGGTCCAGGGCGCCGCCTACGGCGGGGGCGTCGGGTTGATCGCCGCCTGCGACATGGCGGTGGCCCTGGCCGGCCAGCCCCTGGCCCTGACCGAGGTCAAGCTGGGCATTCTGCCGGCGGTGATCAGCCCCTACGTAATCGCCGCCCTGGGCGAGCGCCAGGCCCGCCGCTACATGCTCACCGCCGAGCGCTTCGATACCGGCACCGCCCACCGCCTGGGCCTGGTGCACGAACTGGCCGGCGACGAGGCCGAACTGGACGCCAAGGTGGCCGCCCTGGCCGGCGCCCTGGCCGCCAACAGCCCGCAGGCCGTGGGGGCGTGCAAGGACCTGATCGGCGCCGTGGCCGGCCAGCCGATCGGCCCGGCGGTGATGGAGGACACGGCCCGACGCATCACCGCCATCCGCGCCAGCGACGAGGGCCGGGAAGGCATAGCCGCCTTCCTGGAAAAACGCCCGCCGGCCTGGCTCGCCGGCCGCTGAAGACCGCTCCGCCCCGCGCCCGGCAGGGCGGAAAAACGACAAGGCCCGCCGGGATGACCGGCGGGCCTTGTCGTTGGCACCCCTCAATGCGAGGGGCCCGGGGTCAGGCGTTGGCGATGCGCTGCTTGATGTGGGCCAGGGCCTCTTCCACCTGGTCGATCAGGATCAGGCACAGGTCCCCGTCCTGCAAGCGCTCCAGGGCGGTGTCGATGGCCAGGAACTCGCCGCGAATCTCGTCCACCGTCACGGTGCGCTTGGCGTTGGCCAGGCCCTGGCGCAGCAGGCCCAGCACCTCGCCGTCGGCGCGGCCGCGCTGGCAGGCATCCTGGTAGAGGAGCACCTCGTCGAAGGCGTCGCCGAGGATTTCGGTCTGGCGGCGGATGTCCTCGTCGCGGCGGTCGCCGGCACCGCTGATCACCACCGAGCGGCGCTTGGCCGGCAGGGCGTCCACGGCGTTCACCAGGGCCTGGATGGCGTCCGGGTTGTGGCCGTAGTCGGCGATCAGGGTGGCGCCCTTGTAGTCGAACAAGTTGAAACGCCCCGGGGCGGTGCTGTCGTCGCTGACGAAGGTCGCCAGGCCGCGGCGGATCACGTCCCAGTCCAGGCCCAGGGCCCAGGCGGCACCCACGGCGGCCATCACGTTCTCGACCTGGAAGAGGATCGCCCCGTTGCGGGTCAGCGGCACCCCGGCCAGGGCCAGGCGCACTTCGTTGGCGCCCTGGGCGGCGACGATGGAGTCCCCGTCCCGGTACAGCACCCGGTTGCCCTGGGCGCGGTGGGTGGCCATCACCGGATGGCTGCGGTCCAGGGCGAAGAAGGTCACCGTGCCCGGGCAGGAATCGGCCATGACGACCACGTGGGGATCGGCGGCGTTGAGCACGGCCACCCCGCTGGGCGCCACGTTCTGCACGATGACGCGCTTGACCACCGCCAGGTCTTCCACGGTGTTGATGTAGGACAGGCCCAGGTGGTCGCCGATGCCGATGTTGGTCACCACCGCCACGTTGCAGCGGTCGAAGGCCAGGCCCTCGCGCAGCACGCCGCCCCGGGCGGTTTCGAGCACGGCGGCATCCACGTCCGGATGGAGCAGCACGTTGCGCGCGCTCTTCGGGCCGGAGCAGTCGCCGGTGTCGATGCGCCGGCCGGCGATGTACACGCCGTCGGTGCCGGTCATGCCGACGCGCAGGCCGGAGACGGTCTGCAAGTGGGCGATCAGGCGCACCGTGGTGGTCTTGCCGTTGGTGCCGGCCACCGCCACCACCGGGATGCGGCCGTCGTCGCCGTCCTTGTACATGTTGGCGACGATGGCCTCGCCCACGGCGCGGCCCTTGCCGTAGGAGGGTTGCAGGTGCATGCGCAGGCCGGGGGCGGCATTCACCTCGACGATGCCGCCGCCCTGCTCTTCCAGGGGCTTGTGCACGGTCTCGCAGACCACGTCCACGCCGGCGATGTCCAGGCCCACCATCTTGGCCGCGGCCACGGCCCGGGCGGCCAGCTCGGGGTGCACGTCGTCGGTGACGTCGGTGGCGGTGCCGCCGGTGGACAGGTTGGCGTTGTTGCGCAGGATCGCCCGGGCGCCCTTGGGCGGCACGGACTCGGCGGTGTAGCCCTGCTCGGCCAGGCGGGCCAGGGCGATGTCGTCGAAGCGGATTTTGGTCAGGGAGGTGGCGTGGCCCTCGCCGCGGCGCGGGTCGCTGTTCACCAGGTCCACCAGTTCGCGCACGGTGTGCACGCCGTCGCCGATGACGTGGGGCGGCTCGCGCCGGGCGGCGGCGACCATCTTGTCGCCCACCACCAGCACCCGGTAGTCCTGGCCGGGCAGGAAGCGCTCGACCATGATGTCGTCGCGGAACTCCACGGCGGCGGCATAGGCGGCCAGCACCTGTTCCCGGGTCTGGATGTTCACGGTGATGCCCTTGCCCTGGTTGCCGTCCTGGGGCTTGACCACCACCGGCCCGCCGATCTCCTGGGCAGCGGCCCAGGCGTCCTCAGCGTCCTTCACCGGCCGGCCGGTGGGCACCGGCACCCCGGCGGCGTGGAGCAGCTTCTTGGTCAGCTCCTTGTCCTGGGCGATTGATTCGGCGATGGCGCTGGACAGGTCGGTCTCGGCGGCCTGGATGCGGCGCTGCTTGCTGCCCCAGCCGAACTGGACCAGGCTGCCCGAAGTCAGGCGGCGGAAGGGGATGCCCCGGGCCACGGCGGCGGCGACGATGGAGCCGGTGGAGGGGCCGAGGCGCTCGTCCTCGTCCAGTTCACGCAACTGGGCCAGGGCGCCGGCCAGGTCGAAGGGGGCGTCGTCCAGGGCGGCGCGGCACAGGGCCTCGGCCAGGTCGAAGGCCAGGCGGCCCACCGCCTCTTCGGTGTATTCGACCACCACCTGGTACACCCCGGGTTCCACCGTGGCGCCGGTACGACTGAAAGTCACCGGGCAGCCAGCCTCGGCCTGGAGCCCCAGGGCCGCGGCTTCCAGGGCGTGGGCCAGGGAAATCTGCTCGGCCTGACTGATGGATTGCAGCGATCCGATCTCGGGGAAGCGGGCGCGCAGACGGGCCTCGAACTCGCCCAGGCTGGCCAGGGAGCGCTCCGGCTCGTCGCAGGTGACGATGGCCTCGATGGCCGTGTGCCGGCTCCACAGGTTGGGGCCGCGCAGGGCGCGGATTCGCGTAACTTCCATGAAGACGATTTCCTGTTGGTCCCGGCCGCCGCGCCTCGCGTCATCGGGCGGCGGCCGCTATGAAGAATGAGGTCGGCCTCGTTCGGATGGGGACGGGTGTCGGGTCCGCGACGGATCGCTCAGGCGCGCTTGCCCGGCTCGCCGGGCAGCACGTCGAAGGTCTCGACCCCGGCCCGGATCAGCTCGGGGGCGATGCCCAGGGCCCAGGCGGCGCCGACTGCGGCGAGCAGGTTCTCGACCTGCAGGTCGTCCACGCTGCCGCCCGCGGCCACCAGGGGCACGGCGGTGACGGCGGTGAGCGGCGTCTCGTCGCTTCCCTTGGCCAGAACCACCTGGCCATCGCCCACGAACACGGCGCGGCCGCCGGCGGCGCGATGCTCGGCCAGGGCCGGCAGGTCGGCGGACAGGCCGAAGAAAATCACCTCGCCGTCGCACAGGGGCGCCATTTCCACCACCTGGGGGTCCCGTGCGTTGAGCACCGCCACGCCAGAGGGCAGCACCACGTCCACCTGGGTGCGCAGGGCCTTGTACACCTGGTCCGGCTCGAACACGTCCAGATCGGCCAGGCCCTCGGCGCCGTTGAGGTTGGTGACCACACCCACCTGGCAGCGGTCGTAGGCCAGGCCCTCGCTGAAGATGGCGCGGGGGCTGTTCTCGAACACGGCGGCCTGCACCGAGCGGTTGAGCAGCACGCGGCGGGCGGCGGCCCAGTTGGCGCTGTCGGCCTTTTCCACCTGGCGGCGGTCGAGGAATAGGCCGTCGCTGCACGCCAGGCCGGTGTGCTTGCCGCTCAGGCTGAGGAGACGGGACACCACCCGGGCGACCACGGTCTTGCCGTGGGTGCCGGTGACGCCGACGATGGGGATGCGGCCGTCCTCGCCCTCGGGGAAGAGGTGGTCGACGATGGCCCGGCCCACCGGGCGGGGCTTGCCCTCGGCAGGCTTGAGGTGCATCAGCAGGCCGGGGCCGGCGTTGACCTCGACGATGGCGCCGCCCTGTTCTTCGAGGGGACGGGAAATGTCCTCGGCCACCAGGTCGACCCCGGCGATGTCCAGGCCCACCACCCGGGCGGCCAGGGAGACGGCGGCGGCCACGTCCGGATGGACCTCGTCGGTGACGTCGATGGCCACGTTGCCGCTGCGCTGGACCAGCACGGTGCGGCCCTCGGCGGGCACCGCGTCGCCGGAAAGGCCCTGGCGCGACAGTTCCAGACGGGCGGCGGAATCGAGGCGGATGAAATTGAGCGGGTGGTCCTCGCTGCGGCCGCGGCGCGGGTCGGAGTTGATCTGGCTCTCGATCAGTTCGCTCACCGTGGAGCGGCCGTCGCCGACCACGCAGGCCATGTCGCCCCGGGCGGCGGCGACCATCTTGCCGCCCACCACCAGCAGGCGGTGCTCGTTGCCGGGAATGAAGCGCTCGACGATGACGCCGCTGCCTTCATCGACGGCCACCGCATAGGCGGCCTCGACCTCCTCGCGGGTGGTCAGGTTGGTGAACACGCCCCGGCCGTGGTTGCCGTCGTAGGGCTTGACCACCACCGGCAGGCCGATATCCTCGGCGGCGTCCCAGGCGTCCTCCACGTCGTCCACCAGGCGGCCCTCGGGCACCGGCACGCCGCAGGACGACAGCAGGGTCTTGGTCAGGTCCTTGTCCCGGGAGATGCCTTCGGCGATGGCACTGGTGCGGTCGGTCTCGGCAGTCCAGATGCGCCGTTGGGCGGCGCCGTAGCCGAGTTGTACCAGGTTGGCCTCGGACAGGCGGGTGTAGGGGATGTCCCGGTCGTCGGCGCCATCCACGATGCAGGCGGTGCTCGGCCCCAGGCACAGGGAATCGGTCAGGTCGCGTAGGTGCTCGACCGCCGCGGCGACGTCGAAGGGCCGGTCCTCGATGGCGGCCATCACCAGGTCCCGGGCGGCGTGCAGGGCGGCGCGGGTGACCTCTTCATGCCAGGCGCGGACGATCACCTTGTAGACGCCGCGGGTGGACATTTCCCGGGCCTTGCCGAAGCCGCCGGGCAGGCCGGCCAGGTTCTGCAATTCGAGGGTGACGTGTTCGAGGATGTGGGCCGGCCAGGTGCCTTCCTGGACCCGGCGCAGGAAGCCGCCGCGCTCGCCGTAGCTGCACCGGTGCTCGATCAGGGAGGGAAGCCAGCTGGAAAGACGCTCGTAGAAGCCGGGGATGGTGTTGGAGGGACATTCCTCCAGTTCGCCGATATCGACCCAGGCTTCGAGAACCGGCCGGTAGGTCCAGATATTCGGTCCGCGCAGGGAAACGATGCGCAGGAACTCAATGTCTTTCTTTTTCATAAATCCAAGGGTGTGGCCGGACGTACTGGCTGGGTGCGCGGCAAAACTAAAAGGGGAAGTTCGCCAACCCATTAACGTGGCAGGCCCGGATTGGGTTTACTGCACCGGTCCGCCACCGTGTAACGTGCTGTAACGGGGATCATACAACTCCGCCGCCCCCTTCGTCGCGCCCCGCGCGCGGCGGCGGCGATTTTTCCGCCAACAACGGTGAAAAACCGCCGCCGGTGCTTCGGTATACTGTGCCCCTGGCCCGGCCCCGCCGGTGTTTCCGCCCGCCCTCGCCGGCATGGCGCGAACGCCCCGCCGCCCGGCCGTTTCCCCGGCGTTATCACCCTCTCGCGCTCCCGTCCGAGGGAGGGCAATGCTCCGGATTCACGTCGCCACACCGGGCCGTCCCCGCCGGAACGGCGGCGTCACTTTCCTGGCTTTCCGCCCCGGCGCGGAAAGGTATTTCCCGATGAGCACCGTTTCTTCCGCTGCGACCAGCCTCCCCGCCCTTTCCGCCGCCCCCGCCGCCCTGCCCGGGCACTGGGCCGGCGACGCCGCGCCCCCCGTCGCCGCCGGCGAGACCCTGGCAGCCTGGGTCGAAACCGACCTGGATGCGCGCCTGCGCTTCGCCCCCGGCCTGGTGGCGCTGACCGACCGGCGCCTGCTCGCCCGCGCCCCCGGCGACACGACCTGGCAGTCCTGGAACCTGGGTGCTGGCCTCGCCGTGCAGCATTCCGACCACGCCGGCGTGGGCACCCTGGAACTGATCGACACCAGCGGCGGCGCCCCACGGCACCTGGCCGCCTGGCGCTACACCCTGGGCCACAACCCGGCGGCCCTGCGCCTGATCGACCGCTTCGAGAGCCTGCGCGACAGCCTGGTGAGCGGCACGCCGGAAGCGGTGCCCGACGCCGGGATCTGCCCCCAGTGCAAGGCGCCCCTGCCCGCCGGCCAGGACGAGTGCCCGATCTGCACCCGGGAGACCGCCACCCCGCCGTCCACCTGGACCCTGTTCCGCCTGTGGCGCTTCGCCAAGCCCTACAACGGCCGGCTCCTGGCCGGCTTCCTGCTCACCCTGGCGTCCACCGCCGCCACCCTGGTGCCGCCCTACCTGACCATGCCGCTGATGGACAAGGTGCTGATCCCCTACCAGAACGGCACCCCCATCGACGTGGGCCTGGTCACCCTGTACCTGGGCGGCCTGCTCGGCGCCGCACTGGTGGCCTGGGGCCTGGGCTGGGCCAAGACTTACATCCTGGCCCTGGTGTCGGAGCGCATCGGCGCCGACCTGCGCACCACCACCTACGAGCACCTGCTCAAGCTGTCCCAGGAATACTTCGGCGGCAAGCGCACCGGCGACCTGATGGCGCGCATCGGTTCCGAAACCGACCGCATCTGCGTGTTCCTGTCGCTGCACCTGCTCGACTTCGCCACCGACGTGCTGATGATCGTCATGACCGCGGCGATCCTGGTGTCGATCAACCCCTGGCTGGCCCTGGTGACCCTGCTGCCCCTGCCCTTCATCGCCTGGATGATCCACGTGGTGCGCGACAAGCTGCGCCACGGCTTCGAGAAGGTGGACCGCATCTGGTCCGAGGTGACCAACGTGCTCGCCGACACCATCCCGGGCATCCGCGTGGTCAAGGCCTTCGCCCAGGAAAAGCGCGAGGCGGCACGCTTCCGCGAGGCCAACCTGCACAACCTGGCGGTCAACGACCGGGTGAACAAGGTGTGGTCCCTGTTCACCCCCACCGTCACCCTGCTCACCGAGGTGGGCCTGCTGGTGGTGTGGGCCTTCGGCGTGTGGCAGATCTCCCGCGACCAGATCACCGTCGGCGTGCTCACCGCCTTCCTCGCCTACATCGGCCGCTTCTACACCCGGCTCGACTCCATGAGCCGCATCGTCTCGGTGACCCAGAAGGCCGCCGCCGGCGCCAAGCGCATCTTCGACATCCTCGACCACGTCTCCAGCGTGCCCGAGCCGGCCCATCCAGTGCTCCTGCCCGAGGTGAAGGGCCGCATCGACATCCGCGACATCGGCTTCCGCTACGGCAACCGGGCGGTGATCCGGGGCATGAACCTGTCCATCGCCCCGGGCGAGATGATCGGCCTGGTGGGCCACAGCGGCTCGGGCAAGAGCACCATGGTCAACCTCATCTGCCGCTTCTACGACGTGGCCGAGGGGGCGATCCTGATCGACGGGGTGGACATCCGCTCGGTGCCCATCGCCGACTACCGGCGCAACATCGGCCTGGTGTTGCAGGAACCCTTCCTGTTCTTCGGCACCATCGCCGAGAACATCGCCTACGGCAAACCCGACGCCACCCGCGACGAGATCATCGCCGCCGCCCGGGCCGCCCACGCCCACGACTTCATCCTGCGTCTGCCCCACGGCTACGACTCCCTGGTGGGCGAGCGCGGCCAGGCCCTGTCCGGCGGCGAGCGCCAGCGCATCTCCATCGCCCGGGCCCTGCTGATCAACCCGCGCCTCTTGATCCTGGACGAAGCCACCTCGTCGGTGGATACCACCACCGAGAAGGAAATCCAGAAGGCCCTGGACAATCTGGTGCAGGGCCGCACCACCATCGCCATCGCCCACCGCCTGTCCACCCTGCGCAAGGCCGACCGGCTGGTGGTGATGGACCGGGGCCAGATCGTCGAAGTGGGCAACCACGACGAGCTGATGGCCCTGGAAGGCCACTACTACCGCCTCTACCAGGCCCAGGCGCGCAACGCCGACAGCGAGGAATCTTCCTCCCCCTCCGCCGCCGGCGAAAACGACTGACCGCGCCCCGCGAAAGACCCCGCGATGACCGCCACCCCCGCCCCCCTGCCCGCCTTCACCCTGCGCCGCGCCGCCAACGGCCGGCTGGAACTGACCGACGCCGCCGGCGAAACCCACTCCGGCGTGGTGCCGGTGCGCGCCTTCCCCATCTCCGCCCCCGACGGCGGCCTGTCCCTGGTTTCCGCCGACGGCCACGAGCTGGTCTGGATCGACCGCCTCGACGCCCTCCCCGAGCCGGCCCGCAGCCTGGTCGCCGAGGAACTTGCCGGCCGCGAGTTCATGCCCCTGATCCAGCGCATCCGCGCCGTCTCCAGCTTCGTCACGCCGAGCACCTGGGAGGTGGATACGGACCGGGGCGCCACCGCCTTCGTCCTCAAGGGCGAGGAAGACATCCGCCGCCTCGCCCAGGGGCGGCTGCTGATCGCCGACAGCCACGGCATCCACTACCTGATCCGCGACCTGGCGGCCCTGGACAAGGGCAGCCGCAAGATTCTCGACCGCTTCCTCTGATGCGGCGCGGCCCGGCCCCTCAGGCGCCGGAGCCTGAATTGGAATTGGAGTTGGCGTCGGGATCGGCGCCGGAACCTGGCTCCGGCTCCGGTCGCGCCGGCATTGCCAGGGCGGCCACCACCCGATCGTCGTCCACCTGGTCGAATTCCCGGTAGTACTGGCCCACCGCCGCGAAATCGTCGGGCACGGACAGGCACACTGCCTCGTCGCACCAGGGGCGCACCAGGGCCAGGGCCTCCCGGGAGGCCACGGGCACGGCGCAGATCAGCCACCGCGGTCCCCGGGCGCGCACCGCGTGCAGGGCGGCCAGCATGGTGGCGCCGGTGGCGAGGCCGTCGTCCACCACGATCGCCACCCGGCCGGCCGGATCGATGGGCGGACGCACCGGGGTGTAGCGGGCGCGGCGGCGGCGCATCACCTCCCGTTGCGCGGCGCTCTCCCGGGCCACGTAGGCGTCGTCCGCCCCGGCCAGCCGGGCATGGTCGGCCAGCCAAGTCCAGCCCGACTCGTCCACCGCGCCGATGGCGAATTCGGGCATTCCCGGCGCCCCCAGCTTGCGCACCAGCACCACGTCCAACTCCCCGTCCAGGGCGGCGGCGATGCGCCGCCCCATCGGTACCCCGCCCCGGGGAACGGCCAGCACCAGGGGATGCTGTCCCCGCCACGGTGCCAAGGCCCGGGCCAGCAGGTCGGCGGCGTCATCCCGGTCGGCGAACCACATGGCGCATCCCCCCGTCCGGCTCAGGCGGCGGGCCGCCGCTCCAGTTGGAGCAGTTCGATGCGGAAATCCGCCTCGTAGGGCGGCACGTTGCACTCCACCACGTCCGGCGGCGCCACGTCGAGGCGCAGCCCGGCCACGTCGGTGCGCAGCGGCAGGCGCGCCACGCCCCGGTCCACCAGCACGGCGACGCGAATCTCGGCAGGCCCCTTGGCGGCCAGGTAGCCTACCGCCCGAAGCAGGGAATGGCCGGTGTACAGCACGTCGTCCACCACCACCAGGGTGTAGCCGGCCAAGTCCAGTTCGGCCTGACCGGCCTGTTCGGTGAAGCGGGTGTCCGGGTGGAGCAGGGTCAGATCGTCGGCGTAGCGCTTGATCGCCAAGTCCAGGCGCAGCGGCGGCGCCACGCCCAAACCGACCAAGGCCGCCGCCAGACGGTCCGCCAGGGGCGCACCCCGGCGCAGGATGCCCACCATCCCCAGCCGGGGCCGACCGGCCACCAGGGGAGCGAGGCGGGCGGCCATGGCAGCCACCACCGCCTCCAGCTGGGCGGGGGAATAGAGGCAGGTTCGGGTTCCGGCGGGGCGCTCCATGGCGGCCTCCTCAGGTCCGGCGCGGCGGCGCGATACCCCGGCCGCCGGGCCTTCTCTTGATTACAGCACAGCCGTCGCCATCGTCCAGCAAAATGGCCTTTCCCTCGCCGAGCCGGCATATATAGTGAAGTGGGAGTCCATCCAGGCCGCCCCGCCCGGCTCCGGCCAGCGGCCGGAGCCCCATGGCGGAAGCGTCGCCGCCGCCGGGAGCCCCCGCCATGAAAACCCACCACCTGCCCGCCCGGGGCCCGGTTTCCGCCGGACGCCACCAGCTCTGGGAAGAGAAGATTCACGACAGCTACCGGCGCAGCGCCAAGCTGCGGCAGCCCGCCGCCTGCACCGGCTGCGGCGCGGTGTACCGCCAGGGCCGCTGGGTCCGCCATCCCGACGAGGACGCCCCGGCCGGCAACACCCTATGCCCGGCCTGCCTGCGTTTGCGCGACCACTTCCCCGCCGGTTACGTGATCCTGCACGGTGCCGACCTCGGCGCCCGGCGCGGCGAACTGCTGCGCCTGATCCGCCACGAGGAAGCCGGACGGAACGGTAAAGGCGGCGACGGCAGCGCCCAGGCCCGGGTCATGGCCATCGAGGAAGGCGAGGGAGAGTGGCTGGTGACCACCACCGACACCCACCTGGCCCGGCGCATCGGCGAGGCCCTGCACCGGACCTGCCGGGGCACCCTGGACTTCCGCTACAGCCCGGGGCGCAACCTGTTGCGGGTGCACTGGACCGCCTGACCGCCCCAACCGCGACGGCCCCCTGCTGGCCCCGGCCCCCCCGCCCCCCCATCTGCGAGGCCCTGCCGTGCCACCGCCCTCGGACGCCCCCGCCCTGCCGCGCCTGCCCGGCCCGGGCGACGCCCTGCTCGTCGTGGACGTGCAGAACGACTTCCTGCCCGGCGGCGCCCTGGGCGTGGCCGACGGGGACCGGGTGATCGCCCCCCTCAACCGTTACATCCACCTCTTTCTGCAAGCGGGACTGCCCCTGGTGTTCACCCGGGACTGGCATCCGCCGGACCATTGCTCGTTCCAGGCCCGGGGCGGCCCCTGGCCCCCCCACTGCGTCGCCGGCAGCCCGGGGGCGGCCTTCCCCGCCGGCCTGCATATACCGGCCGGGGCCACCGTCGTCTCCAAGGGCGCCAGCGCCGAGGCGGACGCCTATTCCGCCTTCCAGGGCACCGGCCTGGGGGCCTACCTGC
Organism: Oryzomicrobium sp.; assembly: GCF_021287045.1. Lineage (GTDB taxonomy): Bacteria > Pseudomonadota > Gammaproteobacteria > Burkholderiales > Rhodocyclaceae > Oryzomicrobium. Next base: position 268,603 of record NZ_JAJTBG010000005.1, read on the forward strand.
AACGCCTGGGCTGCCGCCGGGTCTTCGTCGGCGGCCTGGCCACCGACTACTGCGTGCTGGCCACGGTGCGCGACGCCCTGGTCCAGGGGCTGGAAGCAGTGCTGCTGCGCGACGCGGTGCGGCCGGTGGACGTCAGCCCCGGCGACGGGCAGCGGGCCGAGGACGAAATGCTGCGCCTCGGCGCATTCCCCCTGATCTGGGACGAGGTCGCGCCATGAACACCGATTGCAGCCCCCTGCTCACCGACCTGTACGAACTGACCATGTTGCAGGCCTACCTGGACGAGGGCATGGCCGACACGGCAGTGTTCGAATTCTTCGTCCGTGCCCTGCCGCCGTCGTGGAACTTCCTGATGGCGGCGGGCATCGAGCAGGCGGTGGATTACCTGGCCACCCTGCGCTTCCGCGACGACGACCTGCGCTGGCTGCGCGACACCGGCCGCTTCCACCCGGTTTTTCTCGACTGGCTGGGCGACTTCCGCTTCGCCGGCGACGTCTATGCCATGCGCGAAGGCACCGTGTTCTTTCCCGACGAGCCGGTGCTGCGGGTGGTGGCCCCCCTGGCCCAGGCCCAATTCGTCGAGAGCCGGCTGATCAACCTGCTCAACTATTCCTGCCTGGTGGCGAGCAAGGCTGCCCGCTGCGTGCTGGCGGCGCCGGGGCGCCAGCTGGTGGATTTCGGCCTGCGCCGCGCCCACGGGGCCGAGGCCGGGCTGCTCGCCGCCCGCTCCAGCTACCTGGCCGGCTTTGCCGGCACCGCCACGGTGCTCGCCGGGCGGCGCTACGGCATCCCCCTGTTCGGCACCATGGCCCACTCCTACATCCAGGCCCATGACCGGGAGGCCCAGGCTTTCAGCCATTTTTCCGCTTCCCACCCCCGGGACGTGACCCTGCTGGTGGACACCTACGACAGCGAGGCGGCAGCAGCCAAGGTGGCGGTCCTGGCCCCGGATCTGCGCCAACGCGGGGTGAGCCTGAAGGCCCTGCGCCTGGACAGCGGCGACCTGGCGGAACTGTCCAGGCGGGTGCGAGCCATTCTCGACCAGGCGGGCCTGGCCGAGGTGCGCATCTTCGCCAGCGGCAACCTGGACGAGCGCGAGATCGCCCGGCTGGTCGCGGCCGGCGCCCCCATCGACGGTTTCGGCGTGGGCACCCACCTGTCCACCTCGGCCGATGCGCCCTACCTGGATTCGGCCTACAAGCTCCAGGTCTATGCCGGCAAGTCGCGGCGCAAGCGCTCCCCGGGCAAGGCCACCTGGCCTGGGGAAAAGCAGGTCTACCGGGTGTATCGGGACGACGGCCGGCCCAGCTACGACGTGGTGGCCCTGGCCTGCGAGCCGCCGCCACCGGAACACAGCCGAGCCCTCTTGCACCAAGTAATGCACCAGGGCCGCCGGGAGCCTCCCCTGGAGCCCCTGGACCTCCTGCGTCATCACGCCGACGCCGAACTGGCCCTGCTCCCTGCCGAACTGCGCCGGCTGGACCCGGCGCCCACGCCCTACCCGGTGCAGATCAGCGCGCCGCTGCGGGCCCTGGCCCACAAGCTGGACCAGCAGACGCACTAGCCGCCCGGGGCACGCCGGGCGTGGCGATTCACAATCTCACAGCCTCACAACCGCTCCACGGCTAGTCCGCGCCGCCGCCCTTTTCCAGGGCCGCCAGGCGCGCGCGCAGGGCCTTTTCTTCCTGGTAGCGGGCGGTGGCGTCCCGGGCCACCGCCAGGGCGCCCAGCACCTGCCCCTGGGCGTCGGCGACCACGGCGAAGCTCATGTCCACGTACAGGGTGCCCCCGGCGGCGGTCTGGGCCCGGGTGACCAGGACGCGCCGGCCGAGCCGGGTGGCGCCCTGGGCCAGGGCCCGGTCGTAGCCCTGCCAGTGGGCGGGACGCAGCCGCTCGGGAATGATCAGGTCCAGGCTGCGGCCCACCGCCTCGGCGGCGGTGAAGCCGAACAGGGCCTCGGCCGAGGGGTTCCAGGCCCGGATCACCCCCTCCTTGTCGGCGAAGACCAGGGCCTCGGCCATGTGGGCCACCAGCAGGGCCGCCAGGGGGCCGTCGGGCAGCCCGGTTGGATCGTGGTGTGCCATGGTGCGTCCTCCCGCTACGTTGCTGATGGGTGCCGACGCCGCGTCGGCGATTGCCGCAATTGCATTGCGCCGGTGCCGGTTTATAGTCGTTGGACCCCCGACCTCACCGCGATACGCCATGCCCGCCCCGCTCCTCGTTCCCCGCCGGACCTACCTGATCGAGCTGTGCAGCGGCGAGCGGCGGCACTGGCAGTACCTGGGCGAGGACGATACCGGCGCCTGGTGGCGCGACCGGGACAGCGGCCGGGAATTCAGCGAGGCCAGCCTGATGTACGCCTGGACGGTGCTCGGCGAAGCGTTGCCGGAAACTCCCGCAGCGCCCGAACCTCCGGCCGGCGGTCAATCCTGACCCTGGGTCCGCAAGCCGCCCGCACCGCCCTCCGTTCAGCATAGCCGCCCCGCCCGGCGCCGGGCAGTGTCGACATGGCGCAGCCGCCGGTTCCGCCCGTTCCCCCTACTCGCTGGTGCTCGGACTCCAGAACGCCTGGCTGACCAGGGGCGAGGCGGCCAGGCGGGCCACCAGGCCGTCCAGATGGTCGCCGTCCACCGCCGTGGCCGCCAGGGTGGCCTCGATTTCCACCGCGTCCTCGCCGAAGGCGTGGATTTCCAGGTCCTGCACCGGGTAGCCGCCCCCTTCCAGGGCCGCCTCGAGCATGGTCAGCACTTCCTTCTGGCGCCCCCGCTCGACGATCACGTAGACCGTGTTGGTCACTTCCACCGAGGCCACGTCCAGGGGCTGGCGGTTCACCGCGTTCACGATCGGCCGCAGCAGGGTGTTGGCGGCCAGCACGTAGACCGTGCCCACCACCGCCTCCAGGATCAGGTCGGCCCCGGCGCAGGCGCCGATGGCCGCCGAACCCCACAGGGTGGCGGCGGTGTTGAGGCCGCGCACGTTGCCTTCCTCACGCATGATCACGCCGGCGCCGAGGAAGCCGATACCGGAGACCACGTAGGCCACCACCCGCACCGCCCCGTCGTGGCCGCTCATGCGGTTGGCCATGTCCACGAAGATGGCCGCCCCCACCGCCACCAGTACGTTGGTGCGCAGCCCGGCGGTGCGCTGCCGGTACTGGCGCTCGAACCCCACCAGGCCGCCGAGGACGAAGGCGGCGGTGAGGCTGACGAGGGAATCGAGCAGGGAGGAGAGGTTGACGTTGTTCAAGGCTTCCATGGGGTCTCCAGAAAGGCGTCCGGCGCCAGGGGCCGAACCGGCCGGGCGCCAGTGTCGCCGCGCCCGGTTACAGCCAGGGCATCGCGCCCGTAGTAGCGGGCCGAATCAAGCCGGCCGCAGCGTCTCCGCCTCCGCACCCACCCAGCGCCACAGCAGCAGGGCGGCGGCCAGGGCGCAGGCGGCGGAAAAGGTGAAGGCGGCCCAGGGGGCGACGCCCTGGTACAGGGCGCCGAACGCCAGGGAGGCGGGCAGCAGGCAGACGCCCGCCGTCAGGTTGAACCAGCCGAAGGCGGTGCCCTGGCGGCCGGCCGGGGCCAGATCGGCCACCAGGGCCTTTTCCACTCCCTCGGTGGCGGCCATGAACAGGCCGTAGCCGGCGAACAGCAGATAGAGCAGGGGGCCGTCGCCGCCGATCAGCCCCAGACCCAGGTAGAAGAGGCCGTAGGCCAGGTAGCCGGCCACCAGCAGCCGCACCCGGCCGACCCGGTCGGACAGGCCCGACAGGGGTGTCGAGGCGAGCATCGCCACCGCCGAGACGGCGGCCCACAGGAGCGGCACCTGGGCCTCGGGCACTCCCAGTTCCCGGGCGCGCAGCAGCAGGAACATGTTGGACGAGTTACCCAGGGTGAACAGGGCCACCACCGCCAGGTAGCGGCGCAGCCGGCCGGGCAGCCGGGCCAGGTGCCAGTCGATCTTGCGGGACTCCCGGGACACGGCCCCGGCAGGCTCCCGCAGCCCGGCGGCCAGGGCCAGGCACAGGGCCGCCGGCAAGGCCGACCAGAGGAAGACGTCGCGCAACGGCAAGCCGGCGCCGAGCAGCAGGGCGGCCAGCAGGGGGCCGACCACCGCCCCGGCGTTGTCCATGGCCCGGTGCAGGCCGAAGGCCAGGCCGCGCCGCTCCGGCGGCACGCTGGTGGCGAGCAGGGCGTCCCGGGGCGAGGTGCGCAGGCCCTTGCCGACCCGGTCGGCAAAGCGCAGCGCCAGCAGCCCGGGCCAGGCCGTGACGAAGGCGATCAGGGGGCGGGCCGCCCCGGCCAGGCCGTAGCCGAACACCACCCAGGGGGTGCTGCGCCGGGTCCGGTCCACCACCACGCCGGACACCAGCTTGAGCAGGCTGGCGGTAGCCTCGGCGATGCCCTCGATCAGCCCCAGGGCCCGGGGGCCGGCCATCAGCACCGACGACAGGTAGAGCGGCACGAGGGGGTAGAGCATCTCGCTGGCGCTGTCGTTGACCAGGCTGATCAGGCCGAGCAGCCAGACGGTGCGCGGCAGGGAGGTCAGCGCGGCCAGCATGGGCGGGGCGTCCGCAGGGTTGGCGGGTGCGGTTGGCGACCGGCGGGACCGGTCACTCCGCCGGGCCGTCGTCCACCGGCGGGCCGAAGGGGATGCCGCCGGCGGCCAGGTCGAGGAACAGGCGGCGGGCGATGGGGTGGCCGCCGTCGCCGCGCAGGTAGAGGTGGTAGGCCACGTCCGGCAGCCGGGGCAGCCCCTCGGCGGGGCCGAGCACGCGCAGGGTGGGGTCGAGCAGGTCGATGCTGCGGGCGGTGACCCCCAGGCCGGCGCGCAGGGCGGCCTTGATGCCGATCAGGGTGGGGGATTCGTAGCTGATGCGCCAGGGCACGGCGGCGTCGGCGGGCTGGGCCTCCAGGGTCTGCAAGGCGAGCTGGCGGAAGATGCTTGGCTCGTCGGCCAGGATCAGGGGCAGGGGGTCGCCGCGCCGGTAGGAGAATTCCTCGGCGCACAGCCAGACCGTGGGCGAGGTGCGCAGGGTCAGGCCGGGCAGGGTCGGGTCGAGGCGGGTAGACAGGGTCATGTCCAGGTCGCCGCGGCGCAGGTCGTCCATGAGGAAGGGGCTGCGCCCGACGTGGATCTGGATCTGCACCTGGGGATAGGCCTTGGCGAAGCCGGCGAGCAGCCCGGGCAGCAGGGTGTCGGCCACGTCATGGGGCGCGCCGATGCGCAGGGTGGCCCCCTCCCCCGCCCCGGCCAGGGCGTGCAGGGTCTGGTCGTTGAGGGCCAGCAGGCGCCGGGCGTAGCCGAGCAGCCGGGTGCCCTGGGCGGTGAGGCGCCGGCTCCGGCCGGATTTCTCGAACAGGGGGAAGCCCAGTTCCGCCTCCAGCCGGTGCATCTGGTGGGTGACGGCGGATTGGGTCTTGTGCAGCCGGACGGCGGCGGCGGCGAAACCGCCGTGGTCCACCACGGTCTGCAAGGTGCGCAGCAGGGCCAGATCCAAGGTCTTCATATATTAATTTCCTTCATGTTTCCCGACAGGATAATTCAATTGCCCCACGACTGGCGCGGACCTTAAACTTTTTGCCGTCCCGATATATTAATTTTTTTCAAGGATCGCCCATGTCCCTCGCCGACGAACGCCGCCACGCCGTGGCCCAGGCCATCGCCGCCATGCAGCGCCTGGCCGCCCGCCAGCCCTTCGACCGGGCCGCCCTGGCCGCCATCCTGGACGAGGTGAAGGCCCTGGCCGCCCGGTCCGAATGGTGGAGCGGCGCCGAGTTCGCCCCGCCCGAAGAGGGGGAGCGCCAGGCCCGCTACTTCATCCACGAAGAGGCGGACCGCAGCTTCGCCCTGTACCTGAACGTGATGCGCCCGGGCAAGCGCATCCCGCCCCACGACCACACCACCTGGGCCTGCGTCGCCGCCGTCGCGGGCGAGGAGCACAACGAGGTGTACAACCGGCTGGACGACGGCGCGGTGCCGGGCCGGGCCGAGCTGCGCCTGCGCGAAACCGTGGTGGTAGGCCCGGGCAACGGCATCGCCTTGATGCCCGACGACATTCACGCCGTGCAGATTCGCGGCGACCAGGTGATCCGCCACCTGCACATGTACGGCCGTGCCCTGGAAACCCTGACCGGGCGCACCGTCTTCGACGTGGACGCCGGCACCTGCCAGCCCATGGCCATCGGCGTCACCACCCGGCGCTGACGCCGCCGCAGCGCATCGCCCATGACCGCCCCTCGCATCACCCCCGCTACCCTCAAGGACTGGCTCCACGACGGCGCCGAGCTCGCCCTGTGCGATGTGCGCGAAGCCGGCCAGTTCGGCGAATCCCACCTGCTCCACGCCGTGCCCCTGCCCTACAGCCGGCTGGAACTGGACGCCCCGCGCCTGCTGCCCAACCGCCGGGTGCGCCTGGTCCTGTGCGACGACGGCAGCGGCGGCAGCGGCGACACCGGCAGCGTGGCCGACCGGGCGGCGGCCCGCCTGGCCGCCCTGGGCTACCGGCCCCAGGTGCTCGCCGGCGGCACCGCCGCCTGGGCCGCCGCCGGCTTCGCCCTGTTCGCCGGGGTGAACGTGCCCTCCAAGACCTTCGGCGAGCTTGTCGAGCACCGCTGCCACACGCCCCGCGTCACCCCGGACCGGCTCGCCGCCTGGCAGGCCGAAGGCCGCGACCTGGTGGTGGTGGACGGCCGCCCCTTCGCCGAATACCGCAAGATGAACATCCCCGGGGCGGTGTGCTGCCCCAACGGCGAGCTGGCCCTGCGCATCGACGCCCTGGCCCCCCGGCCGGACACCACCATCGTGGTCAACTGCGCCGGCCGCACCCGCAGCCTGATCGGCGCCCAGACCCTGATCGACCTGGGCCTGCCCAACCCGGTATACGCCCTGGAGAACGGCACCCAGGGCTGGGTGCTGGCCGACCGGGCCCTGGAGCACGGCAGCGCCCGGCGCTACCCGGACGACGCCCGCCCGGCCGACCCGGAGGCCCGCCGCCACCAGGCCCGCCGCCTGGCGCGGCGCTGGGGCGTGGGCCGCCTCGACGGCCCCCGGGCCGCCGCCCTGCTCGCCGACCCCGGGCGCAGCACCTTCTTGTGCGACGTGCGCAGCCCCGAAGAATTCACCGCCGGCACCCTGCCCGGCGCCCAGTCCGCCCCTGGCGGTCAGCTCATCCAGGCCACCGACCAGTACGTGGGAGTGCGCCGCGCCCGGCTGGTGCTGTTCGACGACGACGGCATCCGCGCCCCGGTGGTGGCCGCCTGGCTGGCCCGCCTGGGCTTCGAGGCCTGGGTGCTTGCAGGGGTGGAAGCCACGGCCGGGGGCGGGCTCGCCGCCCCGGGCTTCACGCCCGTCGCCCCGCCCGTTGCCGATCCACCGGCCCTTCCCACCATCACTCCGCCGGCGGTGCAGGAGCGTCTCGACCGGGGCGCCCTGCTCCTCGACCTGCGCCCGAGCATGGCCCACCGCCGGGGGCGCATTCCCGGCTCGCTGTGGACGATCCGGCCGCGCCTCGCCGCCCTGCCCCTGGCCGGCCGCGCCCTGGTGCTGGTGGCCGACGACCCGGCCGTGGCCGCCCTGGCGGCAGACGAAGCCCGCAGCCTGGGCGCCGCCTCGGTGGAACTGCTGGCTGGCGGCACCGCCGCCTGGGAGGCCGCTGGCCATCTCCTGGCCCCCAGTCCGGCCCTGCCCGCCGACGCAGACTGCATCGACTACCTGTTCTTCGTGCACGACCGCCACGACGGCAACCGGGAGGCGGCGCGCCGCTACCTGGCCTGGGAAACCGGGCTGGTGGCCCAGCTCGACGCCCGGGAGCGGGCCGAACTCGACGCCTGCACCGCTCCGGCGGAGGCTGAGGAGGAACCCGCCCCCTGACCGCCCGCTCCGCAAACGACACATCGGATGGCAGCGCTGGAAAAGTCCAAAGACAACGGGCCGGTCCCGAAGGAGCCGGCCCGCCGGACACCGCCTCGCCGTCTTGTCGCCATGGCGGCGGAACGGTCACATGGTGCTGAGGACGTTGAGGAACCAGCCGCGGCTGCGGTAGGACAGGTTGGTCAGGTCGTCCGAATAGGTGGTGAAGTTGTAGCCCGCCCCCACCTTCACGTGCTGGCCCACGTGGCGGTACACCGCCACCAGGGCGCCCGCCCGGGCGTCCCCGGCTTCCTTGGCCCGCAGGTTGCGCAGCTCGGTCACGATGTCCCACTCCCGAATCCAGTGCCAGTCGGCGCGCAGCACCACCAGGTCGGCACGGCTCGAATACCACTCACCGTCCACCTTGCCGGTCTTCAGCTCGCCGATGCGCAGGCCGTACTTGAGGCCCAGGGATAGCCAGGGACGGGCGTCCCAGATGGTGTCCACCGAGAACACCTGGCTCTTCTGGGCGTAATCCACGGTGGTTCCGGTGGTGGTCACCTGGCCCGGGGAAGGCAGGTTGTAGAAGTTGGTGTACTTGAACAGGGTGTTCCAGCGGTCATTGTCCACCGGACGGTAGGCGGCGCCCGCCACGATTTCGTGGAAATCGCCGTCGTAGAACGCCCCCTGGCTGTTGCTGCTGCGTGAGATGTTGAACTTGCCGAGCAGGCGCCAGGCCCGGTCCAGCTGCTGGCCGAAGGTGTTACGCATCAGCCAGGTGTGGCGGGTGCCGCCGAGGGAGGTATCGTCGGAGCGGAATTCCAGGGCGCCGGCGTACTTGGTGCCCTGATTCTTGTAGCCTACGTTGAGCCCCAGGGCGCGGCGTTCCAGGTCGCCGGCCAGGGGGTCGCTGATCTTGCCGAATTCCACCTTCGCCCCGTAGTTCCACCGGTCGTTCGGCGCCAGGTCCACCCCGAACGCCTGGGTCAGGCTTTGCGGACCGGCGCCGCTGGTCGTGCGGGTCTGGCCGAATACCCGCATCTCGTCGCTCACCCGGTAGTCGCTGCCGCTGATCCAGCTGCCGTAGCGGCCCCGGTAGGTCACGTCCGGACTTTCCGTTTCCATCCGGTAATTGAGGTAGGCGTTGCTCCGGTCCGAAATCCGATAGTCGGCGCCGAGCAACCCGCCGCCCCCCATGCTGCCCTCGGAGGCTTCGGCGTTGAGCTTGACCCGGTCGTTCACCCGCCAGCTGCCCCCCAACCCCGCCCGGTTGTTTTCGTCCCGGTTGCCGCTGCGCGCCGCCGTGCCTTGCATGAAGCCGTAGGCCGACCAGTCTTCCTTCTCGCCGGGCTGGCCGTCCTCCTTGTTGGGGCGGTAGTCCACCTTGGCGATCAGGTCGGTGCGGTTGCCGTTCTGGGACAGGATGGGGCTGGCGTTGGCCACCCGGGTGATGCGTTCGTCCTGGCGGGCGCCGACGGTGACACCCCACTCGTCGGTGGCGGCGACGCGCACGGCGGCCTCGGCGTTACGGTAGTCCTGGGTGTCGGCCTTGCGGTCGTCGGCCTTGACCTGGACTTCCACCGCCTCGCCCACCGGCACCGCGGCGCGCACGCCGGTCTGGCGCACGGCCTCGCCGTTGAGGGCGATCTGGCCCGGGCCGGAGAAGCCCCGTTGCCGGTCCTGCACGTAGGCGCTGACCTTGCCCTTGCCGCCGTCGCTCACCTCGGCCAGGTCCACGCTCGCTTCCACGCGGCTGGCCGTGGCGTCGCGGGCCGCGCCGCTGCTCTGGTTGGCGAAGGCGAAACCGCCGTCGATGGAGGTGGTGCTGACGCCGGCGCTGCCGGAGGAGCGGGCCACCTCGGCCTTGACCCGGGTGCCCGGGGCCACCCGCACCGTCACGTCCACGCCCTTCAGGGTCTGGTCGTTGCCGCTCTCGCCCTGGTGGTAGCTGGTCAGGCCAAGGCGCAGGTAGTCGTTCACCCAGTGGTTGGCCTGCACGCCGGTGGCCAGGTTGCTCACCGCGGTGATGCCCGGCACGTATTCGTAGGTGGTTACCAGGTACAGCGGGTTGCCGGACAGGCCGCTGGTGTAGAACAGGCTGGTGCCCCCGGCGGTGGAGGGCAGCAGGTCGCGCAGCATGATGCGGCCCTGCAGGTAGTTGATTTCGTAGTCTTGGGCCGGCGTCAGCTGCTTGCGGTCGATCACCAGGCCCGAATCCTTGTCGCGCACTTCCACCCACACCCGTTCCGAACCCCGGGTCAGATCCTGGTGGCGCAGGTAGTAGAGGGAACCGCCGGTGCCACGGAACTCGTCCCGGGTGCCGACCGTGCCCGGGTCGGCGGCGAAGGCGTCCACGTTGCTACGCCGTTCGCCGAAGCCGGTGGCCTCTTCCGAGCGGTAGACGCCCCGAGCGCCGTAGAGCCCGCGGGAATACTGGATCAGTTCGGAACCGTTCCACTGGGTGCGGAAGTTGCCCCACATCACCTGGGAGTCACCCTTCTCCAAGCGCACGTAGAACTTGCCCTGGGTCGGCGCGTCGTCCACCGTCGTGCTGTCGTCACCGTACACCGGGTAGTAGGCGTCCGGGTCGATGTTGCGCAGCAGGTAGCGCGGGTCCTTCGCCGAGAAGTTACTGAACAGGTCCTTGAGCGGTTGTTCCCGGGTGTCGGCGGCGGCGGTCAGCAGCCAGTCGCCCTTGACCTTGCCCTTCAGGTAAAAGGCACCCCGGCCATCAACGTAGCTTTCCTGCTGGTAGTGCTGGGTGTCGTTGGTCACCAGCGCCGCCGGGCCCCGCACCGTGTTGTTGCCCAGGGTCAGGTCCCCTACCGCAATGTAGAACCAGTCGTTGTCGGGAATCGACAGGTTGCGCCGGAAGCTGGCGCTGCGGCCGTCGGCGTCGGTGACGTTCACTTCGACGCTGTGGGGGCCGGCCGGCAGAATCTGGCGCAGCACGAAGCGGCCTTCGCCATCCAGGGGAACCGGCAGGCCCAGGGCGGATACGCGCTGACCCGGCTTGATGCCCTTGCCGCTGACCGTGATGGTGCCGCCACGTACCGGGATGTTGCTGACCATCAGGGCGTTTTCGCCCCACCCGGTCAGGGCTTCGCGCTCCGGCGTCGATAGGTCGTTCACCGGTCGCGGGTGGCTCGCCACGTTCAGCGCCTTGAGCGCCGTTTCGTCGAACCGGCCTTGCTCGTCGTAGACCCGCAGCAGGTAGGCGTATTCGTCGTTGCCTTCGGCCGGCACGGGCCACTTGGCGCCTTTCGACCAGTCGAAGGGGATCACCGCCAGAGGGGCGCCGTCGGGGCGCTGGCCCTTGCGGAAGAGGCGCACTTCGGCTCGCTTCACCCAGAACTGGTAGTTGCTCCAGCCGCGGAAGCTGGCTTCCGTGCCGCGCAACACCAGGTCCTTGTCCGGCCACACGTTCAGCCCGGGCTTGGCTGCCAGGTCGTCGTACTTCACCTGGATGTCGGCCCGTTCCAGGGCTACGTCGGTGCAGCGCTGGCGGTCCGCTTCGTTGACCAGGGCGCCGCTCATGTCTTCGCCGTCCACCGTGATCCGGAACGGCAGGTCCGCATCACCGGTCTGCGGTGTACAAGGTGCCGCTGGCAGCGCAGGAACCGGGGCGGGCGCCACGGCCACGGCAGCGCCTTCGTGCCAGATGCTGATCTCGACCCGGCGATTGCGCGCCATGCCTTCGGGCGTGGCGTTGCTGGCGACCGGGGAGGTTTCGCCTTTGCCGCCCATGGCCACCGCTTGTGCCGGCAGGTTCAGCTCGCGGCGCAGGTAGTCGGCCACGGCCAGGGCCCGGGCTTCGGAGAGGCCCTGGTTGTCCCGGAACAGCCGCCGGGCATTGGCCGAGAGGCGCTGGTTGTCGGTGTGGCCTACCACCGACAGGCGCAGGCCGGGCTTGCCGGTGTAGCTCTTGGCCAGGGCCGTGAGGCGGGCCTGGGCGGCGGGCAGCAGGTCGGCTTTGCCCGATTCGAACAGGGCCCCCACGCCGCTTTCGCTGAGGGTTTCCTGCTGCTGGGCGCGCCGCGCCGGCAGGACGGCGGCGGCCGCGCGCATGGCCCGGGCTTCCGCCAGGGTCACCCCGGAGGGCAGCGGGTAGGCAAAGCCTTCCGGTTGCACTTCCCCGGGCGACGGCACCGGGTGCACTTCCACACGACCGTTGTCGATGCGCTTGCCCTGACGCCGTTCGTCGCCGTCGTCATCGGCCCAACCCGGCGCGACGCTGCTGAGCATCGCCAGGGCGGCCAGGGTGGCGGCCACGGAGCGCTTGGGCGCCAGGCGGGCCAGATTGAACTGGGAGTTCACAGTCTTCACGTTCTTGTGCTGGCGTTTCATTGGCGCTCTCCCTTCGCGTCGCCGTCGAAGGACTCCGTTTCGATCACCAGCGGCGGTGTCGCTCGTTCCTCCTCTTTTTCCTTGGCAGTCAGTTCGGCATAGCCGGCCTTGATGCGGCGGCTCAGTGCGGACAGGCGCTTGCTAGCCAGCCCGTCGTTGCCGGCGGTCCGGTAGGCGATGCGCAATACGCTGGGGCGTTCGCGCAGCTGGGTCAGCAGGGCCGGCAGGCGCTTCTCCCACTGGGGCGCCAGGGCCGTCTCGCCGGCCACGAAGGCCCGGCCGTCCACTTCCAGCCGCACCACCTTGTGCACCGTCGCGCCGAAATTCAGCTTCACCATCTTGCCGCGCGTCACCCGCACGTCACGCGGGTTCTCCGTCGTCAGCCGGTAGCCCGACGGCAGCGTCCGTTCGTCCAGCTTCATCACGAAGTTGCTGCCACGGTCCGCTTGCGGGATCGCCGCGCAGGCCACGTGGAAGCGGCCTTCCGCGTCCGTCGTCACCAGCAGGCCGCGCGCCGTCACCACCCGCACGTTCGGAATCCCCGGCTCGCCCTGGTCCTGGTAGCCGTTGGCGTTCTTGTCGTCGAACACCTTCCCGATGATGTCCGAGCAGTCGAACGTCGGATCGGGCACCACCCGCACGGTGGCGCTGCCGACATTGGAGACGCGGCTCTGCACCAGGTTGTTGAGGGCCCAGGCCTGGTTCACGTACTCGCCTTCGCCCACGCCGGCACCGATCACCAGGACCAGCTTGTAGGTCTTCTTCTCGCCCGGGGCGAAACTCTGGTTGCGCCAGGTCACCAGGCGGCCGGAGATGCTGGGCTCCAGGGGCAGGCCGTTGTAGGTGGCCGAGCCGTTGCGGTACTTGAAGCCGGCGGGCAGCTGATCCTGCACGTCGATGTTGGCCAGGGTCGCCCCCAGGGTGTTGGTGGCGGTGATGGTGTAGGGCACCAGGTCGCCCTTGGTCACGTTGAGCATGGGCGTGGTCTTGCTCACCACGATGGCGCCGCCCAGCACCGGATCCAGGGGCAGATGGTTGTTCAGCACGTTGGCCGACGTCCCGTTCAGGTTGAAGCTGAAGTAGTACTGGGTGGTGTTGGCGCCGCCCAGCACCGCGCCGACGCAAGCCGCCGGGTTGGCGTTGGGGATGGCCGCCGAAGGCGCCGTGTTGCTGGCCTGGATGAGGGCCGGATCGGGCAGCGGACCCACCGTCAGGGTGCCCACGCAGGCCGGAATGAGGGTCGACGGGGCCGGCAGGTAGCCCGGCGCGCTAACGCCGAGCACGTAGGTGCCGGCCGGCGCGCCCGCCGTCAGCAGGAACTGGTAGAAGCCATTGGCGCCGGTGACCTGGCTGGCGCTGCCGCTCAGCAGGTGGATGGCGGGGTTGAACCCGGCCGGGCCGCTGATGGTGACGGTGGCACCGGCCACCGGCTGGCGGGTCACGGCGTCGTAGACGATGCCGCTGGGGTCCAGGGGCAGGCTCTGCTCGACGATGTTGTCGCCGGCCAGCAGCGTCATGCCGGTGAGGACGCCGTTCTGCACCGTGGCGCCCGCCGGGTTGCCGCTGTTGGTGCCGCCGTTGGGCTGGGTGCTGTCGCGCACGCCCGGGGCGGGCACGATGCCCTGCTCGTTGGTGACGCTGCGACCATACACGGTACCAGTGAGCGGATCGCGGAAGCGCACTTCGTAGCCGCTGCCCGGCGCCAGACCGGCGACGGTGTACTTGCCGTCGGGACCGGTGGTGGTGGTCGCCACCACTACGCCGCCGAGCAGCACCTCGACCCGCCAGCCGGCCATCTTCGGATCGCTGGCACTGGGGATGCGGTCGTGGTTCTGATCCAGCCAGATGGTGCCGCTCAACCGGGCAGTGGTGGCCACCGGCACCGGGTCGGTGGCGGTGTTGTTGCCGTCGAAGCCTGGAGGCTCGCCGCCGCCGGAGATCACCGCGGTGTTGGTCAGGATCTGGCCGGCCAGACCGTTGGCCACCACCACGTGCAGGGTGATCGGGTTGCCGGTGCCGTTGGCCGGGATGGGCACGGTGCTGGTGCAGGTGACCACGCTGGCGCCGACGCTGCCGAGGCAGGACCAGCCGGTGCCCGTGGCCACCGCGCCGACGGTCATGCCGGCCGGCAGGGTATCGGTGATGGTGACGGTGCCGGAGGTGGCCACCGTGCCGATGTTGCGCGGCGTGATGGTGAAGTAGCCGGTTCCGGAGCCTTCGCCGAAACTGGCCGGGGCGTGGGTCTTGGCGATCGCCAGGTCAGGGGCGGCTCCCGGCACTTCGGCGAAGTTGTTGTTGGCCGACACCGTATTGGCGCCGGTCAGGTTGATGTTGGCGATGGCGCTCGGCAGGGTGGCTACCGGGGTGGCCGTGCCGCCGGTGCTGCCGGCGGTGGTGATGCCGTTGGTGGTACCCGGCGGCTGCACCGGCTGGGTCACGGTATAGGTGCCTTCCGGCAGGCCGGTGAAGCGGTAGCTGCCGTCCGGCGCCGTGGTGGCGCTGCGGGAGACGGCGTTGCCGTTCACGTCGGTGCCGGTCAGGTTCACCGTCTGGCCGCCGATGCCGTGGTCGTTGCCGTCGATCAGGCCGTTGTTGTTGAAATCGAGGAAGATCGAACCGGACAGGGTACGGCCGTTGCTGATCTCGGCGAAGTTGTTGCCGCCGGCCACCGTGTTGGGCGGCAGGACGATGTTGCTGATCCGGCTCGGCAGCACGGCCGGCGTGGTGGCGGTCCCCGCCGTACCGCCGTTGGGCACGGCGCCGGCGGTGGTGATGCCGTTGGAGGTGCCGGCCGGCTGGTTGGGCTCGCGCACCGAGTAGGTGCCGGGCTGGAGGTTGTCGAAGCGGTAGCTGCCGTCGGCGGCGGTCACGGTGGTGGCGACGACGGTGCCGCCGGCATCGAGCAGTTCCACGGGAACGCCGGCGATGCCGCTGTCGGTGCCATTGAACAGGCCGTCGTTGTTCTGGTCGAGGAACACCAGGCCGGTGATGCTGGAAGGCACTACTTCGGCGAAGTTGTTGTTCACCGAGCCGCTGATCTCGCCGCTGCCGCCGTTGCCATTGAGGACGATGCCGGTGATCTGGCTGGTGGTGGGCGTCGGGTTGGTGGCGCTGCCGGCGGTGCCGGTGCTGCCATTGATGCCGACGATGGTGCCGGCAGTGGTGATGCCGTTGGTGGTACCGGCCGGCTGCACCGGCTGGCACACCGAGTAGGTACCCGCCGCCAGACTGGCGAACAGGTAGTTGCCCAGCACGTCGGTGGTGGCCGTGGCCACCAGGGGGCCGACGCAGGAGCCGCCGCTGTGCAGTTCGACGGTGGTGCCGGCGATGGGGGTGTCGGTGCCGGACTGGAAGGTGCCGTTGGGCACCACGCTGTTGTCCTTGAACACCTTGCCGCCGATATAGCCCAGGGTGTTGAGGCTCAGGGCGGCGTTGGCCGGCTGCTGGTTGTTGCCCACGTCGGTCTGCAGGGCGCCGGCGGGAATGTTGTTGTTGTAGGTGCCGGCGGTGCTGCCGGTGGTCACGTCCACACTGATGGAGCAACCGCCCACGGGCACCTGGGCGCCGCTGGCGTAGGTCACGGTGGCGCTGCCGGCCGTGGCGATGACGGTACCCGGGCAGGTCTTGCCGACGTTGGGGGGCGACGCCACCACCACGTTGTCCGGAGCGGTGGGCAGGGTGTCCACCAGGGGGGCGCTGAGGGTGATGGCCGACGCGTTGTCGTTGCCGATGAAGATGGTCAGGGTGGACTTGCCGTTGGGCGGGATCACCGCCGGCGAGAACTGCTTGCCCACCGTGGGCGGCGTGGACACCAGCAGACGGGCGCTGGTGGCTTCCTCGCTGACCACGCCTTCGGCGGTGCCGACCGCGCCGGAGGGGATGGTGTTGGTATAGGAGCCAGGCACGTTGCTGAGCACGTTCACGCTGACGGTGCACGCCCCGTTGGCGGGAATCGTGGCGCCGCTCAGGCGCAGGCTGGTGCCCGAGGCCGGGGCGATCACCGTGCCGCCGACGCAGGTGGTGGCGGCAGCCGGGGTCTGGGCGATGACCAGGCCATTGGGCAGGGTGTCGGTGAACCCGGCGCCGGTCAGGGGCGCGGCATTGGGGTTGGCCAGGCGCACGGTCAGCACCGCCGTGGCGCCAGGCGCCCGGCTGGCGGTGCCGGTGGTGAAGCCGCCCGGGTTGCCGGCGTCCAGGGTCTTGCCGTCGATGGCCTTGTTGACCACCAGGGCCGCCTTGGCGCGCAGGGTGTCGCTGGTGGGCTGGGAGTTGGTGGCCGGAGAGCCGCCGGACGTGGCGGTGACGCCGCCGGCGGGAATGGTGTTGACGTAGTCGCCCTGGGCCGCCACCAGCACGTCGATCTCGACCTGGCAGGAGGCGGACACACCGCCCGAGGCCGCACCCAGGCTGGCGCCGGAGACTTGCACCTGGTTGGCCGCAGGCGAGCTGACGTTGGCGCCGACGCAGGTGGTGGTGGCGTTGGGGCCGCTCGGCACGGTCACCCCGGCAGGCAGGGTGTCGGTCACCGCCAGGTCGGCCAGGGGCAGGCTGGTGGGGTTGAAGAAGGTGATGCGCAGGCGCGAGCGCTGCCCCGGCTTGACCACGTTGGGAATGAACTGCTTGTTCACCCCGATGTTGCTCTGGGTGGTCAGGCTGGTGGTGGCCTGGCCGGTGTTGGACAGGCCCTGGTCGGTGACGATGGCGTTGGCCGGGATGTAGTTGGTCACGCCGCCCACCGAGGTGGAGGTGACGCTGACAGTGACCGTGCAGCTGGCGCTGGCTGCCAGGGATACGCCGCTCAGGCCCACCGAGGTGCCGCCGGCCGCCGCCGTGACGGTGCCGCCCGGGCAGGTGGTGGAGGCATTCGGGGTGGCGGCGATGCGCCAGCCGTTGAGCGCGCCGGCAGCGGTGCCATCCACCGTGAAGTAGTCGGTCACGCGCAGGTTGGTGACGGCCTGGGTACCGTTGTTCACGGTGATGGTCAGCTGGCTCGCCTGCCCCGGGAAGGTCAGGGTGCTGGGGTTGGTGGACTTGGCCACCGACAGGGTCACCGGCGGGGCATAGACCAGGGTGCCGCTCACCGGCAGCACGTTGCGCACGCCGCCGTCGGCGGTGATGTTGCCGCCCGGAATGGTGTTGACCCAGTTGGCGGAGCCGGTGGCGACCACGTCGAAGAGGAAGTCGCAGGTGCCGTTGCCGGCCAGGGCCGCGCCGGTCATGGTGGCGCTGTTGGCACCCGCAGTGGCGGTGATGGCCGGAGAGCCGGCGCAGGTGGAATAGGCGTTGGGCGGATTGGCCAGGACCATGCCGGCGGGCAGGGGGTCGATGGCGCTCACCCCGGTGAGGGCTACGGCGCCGGCGTTGGACAGGCGCACGGTGACGGTGGAACGGCCGCCGGAGGAAACGCTGGCCGGGTTGAAGGTCTTGGCCGCCGTCAGGGACGAGGTATAGACCAGCTGGGCCGTGTTGGTAGAAACGGGGGACAGGCTGCCCGTCGTACCGTTGGCATAGGTTTGGGTGCCGCCCAGGGTGGCAATATTGTTGTAGGTACCGGCCGGGCCGATCACGTCCACCATCAGGTAGCAGGTGCCGTTGGCGCCGGTGCCGTTGTTGGCCCGGGCAGGCACCGTCGCCCCGTTCATGGCGACCGAGGTGCTGCCGGAACTGGCGGTGAAGGTCGGGCTGCCGCAGGTGCTGGCAACGTTCGACGGTGTGGCGATGCGCAATTGGCCGCCGCTGGCATCCGTCGGCAGGGTGTCGGAAATGGTGACGTTGGTCAGGGGGTTGGCCGACTGGTTCGTCAGGACAATGGCCATCCGAACCACGGACCCCTCGGGCTTGCTCAGCTGCGGGTTGGCGGGGGCGCTGCCCGGCATGGCGGAACCCGGCGCGTAGAAGACCTTGTAGGCACTCAGCACGGCGGTGCTGACCGACGGGTTGCTCGGGGTACTCGCGGTACCGCCGTTGCAGGTGGCGCCGCCGTTGTAGCAGACGTCCCCGGCATTGATGACGTTGGCCAGGGCGGCGCCGTTGGCGGCCCCGGTGTCGGCCATGGCCCAGAAAGTGATGGCGCAGGACCCCGGCGTGTTGACGTCGGTGCGACCAGGCAGGGTGGCCACGGTGAAGGCCGGCGCGCTGGCGCCGGTGGCACCGCTGACCGACAGGGGGGCGCAGGCTCCGGTGACCGAGGGGGTGTAGTCCTTGCCGTTGATGACGCCAGTGAGATAGGTCAGAGATGCGGGCAGGTGGTCGGTCACCGTCACGTTGGTGACGGGCGAGGTGCCGTAGTTCTCGATGGTCACCGTGTAGCGCACCGGGTTGCCCGGGGAGACGGTGGTCGGGCTGGCGCTCTTGGTCACGCGCAGGTCGTCGGCCACCAGCACGGACGCCGACGCCGCCTGGCTGACCACATTCGGAGTAGTGACCGTGACGGCGTTGGCCGGAATGGTGTTGGTGTACGAAACGGGGGTGCCGATGCTCTGCACCGTGCCGGTATAGGGCACGGTGATGGTGCAGGTGCCGCCGGCGGCGATGGTGCTGTTGGATGTCTGGGTAATGCCGGTGCCGCCGCCGGTGACGGCGTAGGTACCGTTCGTGCCGCCCGGGCAGTTCACCGTGGGCGTACCGGTCACCTTCAGGCCATAGGCGGCGTTGCCGATGCCGTCGATCGGGCTGTCGGAGAACGCGCTGACCGTCAGCGGCGCATTGCCGACGTTGCTCAGGGTAATGGTGAAGGCGTCGGAATTGCCGCTCGACAGGTAGGGATGGTTGAAGCCTTTGGTCACCCGCAGGGGCGAAGTGACGGTGATGTTGGCAGTGGCGTTGGTCAGCGGCACCAGGCCCAGGTCGTTGCCGAACTGGGTGCTGCGGTCGATGGTGTTGGTCAGGGCGCTGGTGCTGTATTGGCCGTTGCTGAAGACGCCGACCACGTCCACCTTCAGGGTGCAGGTGCCGCTTGCCTTGACCGTGCCGCCGCTGGCGCTGACCGAGCTGGCCCCGGCAGTGGGGGCAAAGGCCGCCGGGGTGCCGCCGCCGGTACACGTGGACGAGGCGTTGGGCGGGCTGGCGACCTGGATCGCCGGGTTGCCGGCCAGGGTCGGGAAGACGTCGTCGATGCTGAAGTTGGGAATGTCGACCGGGCTGGTGTTGTTCACCACGATGGTCAGGGTCACGGCCGAGCCGCCGATCACGGCGGAACCGGAGCCGAAGCTCTTGCTGATGGAGGGCGGCGTGACGGCACGCACGTTCACGCTCTGGTTCACCGTCCCACCGTTCTGTACCGCCGCCCCGTCGTTACCGGTGACCGAGCCGCTGGCGATCACGTAGTTGTAGGTGGCGGAGTTACCGCTGTTGGAGCCGGCGGTGACCGGGATGGTGATGACGCACACCCCGTCGCTGCCGTTGGCCCGGGCCGGGATCACCCCGCCGGACAGGCTGATGCTCTGGCTGCCGACGACGGCGCTGAAGACGCCGCTGCCGGGGCCGGTGCTGGGGCCGGCCGGATTGGTGCAGGTGTAGGTCGCGGCGCCGGCGACCTTCAGCCCGTTGGGCAGGGCGCCGGGCAGGCTGTTGCTGAAGGCGACGTTGGTGACGGAAGCCGTGTCGTTGCTGTTCGACAGGGTGATCTGGAGTTGGGTCGTCTGGCCCGGATAGATGTCCGTGGGCTGCCCGTTCGCCAGGGTGACCGATGCGCCCAGGGCCGCCAGGGCCGGGCCCGACGCCAGGCCGAGCAGGCCGGCGGCAAGGGCGAGCCGCCACTGCCGGACATGGCGGCGGCAGGCGGTTGCGACACGGGATGAAAGGCGCTCGATCGGCTCGGGCATGGTCGTGCTTCCACAAATGACGGTTTCGGGAAGACGGCATGGCCCGGTGCAGTTCCGCTGGAACGGAATGCGCCGCGATATGGCGGTAGGGAAAGGTTGCGGCGGTTATGGCCGCATGCCCGTCGCCAGCGTGGCGATGGGCATTTCGCGAGACTCCCTGGGCGCCGGCTCTTGGTGGCCATGGCTACGGCGCTATCAGCCGCAGCATGCGTCTTACTCGGCCCGCATGTTAGGGAGACGTCGGCAAAGACTCACGCACAGACAATTGTCATACCTGCCTGAAAACTGACAATTCCTCACACTCGCCAAAAACATTGCCCAGCAAGGCTTTCAAGCGAACCGCCCCGGCGCCGGGCACAAAAAAACCCGCCTGTCGGACGGGTTGGAGAATGAGGCTTGGAGAGAGGGCCCGACACGGACGGTCGGTTGCACAGGGCGGCGCCGGTCGCGGCGGAAGGATCAATCCCGTTCGACACCCCGTTCGGAACGGGGAATGAACAGATAGCCGGTGCCCCGCACCGCCCTCAGGGGCAAGGCCATGCCCGCACCGGTGGCCTTGCGCCGCAGGCGGCTGACCAGGGTGTCGAGGCGGTGGAAATCGTATTCGTAGGGGTCGCCGCCCAGGGCCACCGCCAGGTCTTCCCGGGATACGGCCTCGCCGGCCCGGGCCCACAGGCATCGCAGGAAGCCTCGCTCCTGGGCGGTCAGGGGAATCGAACTGCCCTCGGGGTCGAACAGGGTCCAGCCATCCGGAGACAGGGACCAACTCCGGGAGTTGTCCTGGGCCCTGCCGTCGACGGCGCCTTCCGCGACCCCGGCCAGTCCGTTGAGATGCAGGCGCCGGGCCAGGCTGCCGATGGACGCCACCAGTTCGCGCAGATCGACGGGTTTGACCAGATACATGTCGGCACCGCCCAGGAGCGCGCGCACCCGGTCCTCGGTCTGGCCCCGAGCGGTGAGCATGATGATGCCCATGGAGCCCAGCCCGCGCAGGCGTTCGGCCACGGAAAATCCATCCTCGCCGGGCAACCCCACATCGAGGATCAAGATGTCGCACGGCGCCGCCAACAGGGCGGCATAAAGCTCCCGCGAACCGGGAAAGTCGCGCACACCGAAGCCTGCCTCCCGCAGGGCCTCGACAATCTCTTCGCGAAAGTCCGCCTCATCCTCGACAACGCAAATTTCCAGCCGTTTGTTAGCGGCTTGCATTATTCATACCCCAGCTTCTATTGTGTTTTCTCCGACTTTTCGCGGACGTTGCGAGAGGAAGCCTTCCTATTCTTCGTGAGATGATGCTCCTTGCCTAAATAGTAGCGGAGCCTTCAGGCGACAAAAATCACAAATTCTCACAGCCGGCTCTCTTTTTCCGCTTTCCCGCATGCCTTCGCACCATCGTTTCCCGCCATTCCGGCGCCATGGCGCACTCGGCCTCTGGCTGATTGCCCTGCTCATCGCCCTGCTTTGCCCAGGAGCAGCCCTGGCCGGGTGCGCGTCGGCCGCAGCCACCGGCGACCCTCACACCCCCAGCGACCTGGCGATGCGCTGGGACCCCAAGGGCGACCTGTCCCTGGCCCAGGTGTCCGCCCCCGAACAAGCCGGCCAGTTCCAGCCGGTGGCCCGCCGGATGGATGCCAGCTATACCCGCCAGATCCTGTGGCTGCGCGCCTGCCTGCCCCCTGCCGCCGCAACGGCGGCGGCCTTGCCGCGCTGGCTGCGCGTCGGGCCGTCCCAGCTCGACCTGATCGAGCTGTTCCTGCCCCAGGGCGACGGTTATGTCGCCTACCGGAGCGGCGATCGGCTACCCTTTTCCCAGCGCCAGTGGGACTACCGCCTGTTCGCCTTCGCCGTACCCGCGGGCACCGATCCGGATCGCCCGATCTACCTGCGCATCGCCACCAGCAGCCTGATGGCTCCCACCCTGGACCTGTGGTCCGAGGCCGAATTCCGCCGCCTGACCAACCTCGATTACGCCTTCTACGGGGTTTATGGCGGCACCATGGTCCTGATGTTCGCGTTCAGCCTGGCCTTCTATATCTGGGTCCGAGAGAAGATCTACCTCGTCTTCGCCATCAACATCCTGGCCGGTTCCTGCCTGCACCTGCTCAACGCCGGTTTCGGCGGCCAGTTCCTCTATCCCGACGATACGGCCCTGAACAACTGGGTAATCGCCCTGGCCCTGGGGCCGGTCAAGGCCATCCACGTCTGGTTCTTTACCTGCATTTTCGCCGTGCATCAGAACCTGCCGATGATCTACCGTCTGGCACAACTATTGATGCTGATCGATGTCCTGGAGGCCCCCCTCGCCCTGGTCATGGACTGGCGCGACCTGGGCAGCATGACCCGGGTGCTGGGCACGGTGGTGGGCATCTGCGGCATTCCCCTGATCGCCTACCTGGGGTGGAAGGACCGGGAACGGCGCGCCTACGCCCTGGCCTTCGTGCCCTGGGTGGTGGCACTGCTGGCCTTGTCCCTCATGCGCCTGGGCTGGATCAAGTCCAACCTGCTGATCGATTACAGTCAGGAGATCGGCGCCTTCATCCACCTCACCATCCTGCCCATCGTCATCGCCCGCCGTACCTGGCAGGCCGACAAGGCCAAGGAAAGGGCCCAGCGCCAGGCCCTGGACGAGGCCCACCGGGCGGAACGGGAACTGGAGGAGCGGGTAGCCCGGCGTACCGACGAACTCGCCCGGGAAATCCGCATCCGCAACGCTCTCCAGGAACAATTGCAGGAAGCCCTGGAAACCGAACGGGCCGCCCTGGCGGTGCAGCGCCAGTTCGTCACCATGCTCTCCCACGAATTCCGCACGCCGCTGGCGATCATCGACACCACCGCCCAGCGCCTGGGCAGCGTGCTGGCCATCGGCCAGCCGGAACTGGCGCCGCGCACGGGCAAAATCCGCCGGGCCGTGGCACGGCTGCTCAACCTGCTGGAAAACTGCCTGGCCGAGGAACGGCTCGCCACCTCGCACCTGGATTTGCGCCGGGAGGCGGTGGACCTGCGCGACTTCCTTCAGCAAAGCTACGGGGACGCCACCCTGCTGGCCTCCCGGCGCATCCGCCTGGAACTGCCCGCCGCCCCCCTGTGGGTGCAGTGCGACCGGCATCTGTTCGACGTCGCCCTGTCCAACCTGGTGGACAACGCCCTCAAATATTCCCCCGAGGAGCGGCCCATCACCATCCGCCTGGAGCCGGCCTGCGACACCGGCCACATCGCCATCCGGATCAGTGACCAGGGCGACGGCGTCCCGGCCGGGGAGCGGGAACGCATCTTTGACAAGTTCTACCGCTGCGACGGCAACCCACGCATTTCCGGCGCCGGCCTGGGCCTGCACCTGGCCCGGGAACTGATCCACCGCCACGGCGGCACCCTGAAACTGGAACCGCAACAGCCCGGCCAAGGCGCCGCCTTCACCCTGAAGCTGCCCCTGGCCGCCTGAGCGCCATCAACGCCATCCGGCTCCCGGAGCGCCCTGCGCGGGTAGCAGCGGTGCGTGGCGATTCCGGGGGGACGTCGGTAGTGACGCCAGGCTGAAACGACTCAACATCAGTCATTTCAAACTTCTGGCCACGGGTTGCGCAGGCGGTCAGCACGAGCATTGCGACAACGATCATCAACTTCTTCATTCTTATTCCCTTACTCCCTTAACAACGTCTATTTGTCACGATAAGTGCGTGGCCGATAAGTCTACAACAAATGACATTCGTAGGTATGAAGATATCTCTACGAAAGAAGTTCGGCCAACGTGTGAAGGAACTGCGACAGGCCATCGGGCTATCACAGGAAGCATTTGCCGACCAGTGCGGATTCGCCCGTAGTTACATGAGTCGAGTTGAACGTGGTGGAGCCAATCCATCGCTGGATGCCGTGCAGACCTTAGCCGATGCGCTGAATGTCAAGGTGTTCGAGCTATTCATCGACGAAGCGGACGCGAAAGCAGTTTCTGCCAACGTGGAGCTTGAGGTGCCCTTTGCAAGGGATGGTTCTTATTTCGGTCCAGAGACGTTCCGATCTACGACCAAGGAATACAACGTCGGCGAGAAAGGTGCCGGCAACACCCTTCGCTTCACTGACTTCAAGGATGCACTCGCCTACTTACAAGCACAGCGCATTGCCAAGAGGCCAGTGAAGTGGTGGCGTCCCAACAGAACAGGGAACTGGGGCTTGGTCACCGCAGTTCGATGGGCGCCGCTCCCGAGTCGCACCTGACCTCTTTCCCACGCCGCAAGGGCAACGATCAGCAATCCAGCGAGTTGGGTGCAGGCGAATCCGTAAGCGCCCTAGCACGCGCCTACGGGGTTTCCCGGGCAAGTATTATCGGTATTCGAGGTAATGCGAGTCAATCCGTAAACGCCGCGTAAGCACCTACAGATTTGTTTTCGAATTATCGCTACGGTTACTCAAGATCAGAGGTCTTTTTTCTGGTGGGCCGGGCCTTTTCGTCGAGTTGGAGTTTTATGGTTTCCATTACCATTGTTTGATGTAGCAATTTTTAGTAGATCGACTTTGGCTTGCTCAAGGCGTATGTTTGCACGGCCTAGCTTTTGTCTATTCGATATTTCTTTTAGATAGTGATTGGTGACCTCGTTGACTGCTTTTGCAGTATCGAATTTTTTTGCAATTCTAACGTGATGCTCAGCGAGAGTCACAAGCGGATAATCGGTGTCGTCTTCAATGTGCCTTGCATCTAGTCTTAGCAAAATACCTTTGGCTAATTCCAGGTTCCTGTAAGCAAGCTCCCGTTGCGATTCCAGTGCGCAAATAAGTAACTGCTGCGCGTATGCGTGCTCAGTTTGTTTCATTGTCCACGATTCAACGGCTGATTGAAGTTTTCTTAGCGCATGGTCGTGCATATTCATGTCGCGGAGAGCAAGCCCGTATTGAAGATAAAACAACCCATCCAATTCAAAGAATTTTTCAAAATCTTTGAATATATTTAATATCTTCTCTTTGTCGCCGTGAAAATAATTTCCGAGGAAATTATGGTTAATTGTCAACTTGAAGAGCATGACATCATTTCGCGACATATTCTTCGAAATTGGCTTTTCATTCCGAGTCATCGCCAGCAGCAGCCCTCTAATTGCTTGCTCTTTCAAGTCAAGCGGGGTTTTTCCGTCGAATAGCTTGTCGATATAAACTGGATGCCTAGCTCGTAGCTGGCTGTCTGCATGATGGACAATTCCCTGAGTATCAAGTAGCAGTGAGTCAATATGGGTTCTTATTCCGAGGCTGTTTAGTGCAGCAAGACATGTATCTCTGGACAGGGTGAGTCCGTGAATGGTTGCTAGCCCAGTGAGGATAACTAATATCTTTGATTCATTCGTGGCTAATTTATTAAAATCATCTGAAATTATTTGCTCAAACCCATACCCAACCGTCAACTCGAGCAGACCGATCAATAGTTGGCGCTTTGATTTTTCGATTAGCTGTTTTTTCCTCTCAGGTTCGGAGATTTTTGCTATTTTTGACCATGGTCCGAATTCTTGAAGTTTGATTAGAATTGCCGAGGCGTCTTTTTCGCTTATTTCACTTGTGTTAAATACACTTGGGTTGTGTGGCCGGAGTGCCCATTCACTTCGTTTTCGCCAAACATTTAGTCGTTCGCTGACGACAAATATGGCTTTTTTAATTTCTGGATCACCTAGGGATAGGATAATTCCGTCTAGGACGCTACTGGCCCTGTCGATAAAGAAATAGTAGGGTGCGCTATTGACTTGCTCCAACTTCTTGATTGATTTTTCAAGATAGGCAATAGGTTCATTCAAATAATAAACCGTTTCACCTTGTTCGCTTAACGTTTTGGCAAGCATCATTAGCGATGTTGTCTTTCCAGAGCCTGCCGGTCCGACTACCGAATACAGCTTGCTATTCTTGCCTGCCACGGAGGTTTCAATTTTTTTCTGAAAGTGAAGCAAGGCAGGGACGCCTTCAAAGACTTCATCCCAAGTCGGCTTGAAACCGAGGTAAAACTCACGAGTCTTTCCTCTTTCGATATCTTTTTTCGGCCTCTTATTAATGTCGACCTTGATTATTCTAGAAAAATCAGATACAAAACCATTGCCTCCGTCGGAAATGGCAAGCTCAGGGTTTCTTGCTAATGCAACTTCTAAAGGTGAGCGATCTCTATTTATTACGCCATCTGTCCATTTGACAAAATCCTCAAGCGTCCCGGAGATGTGCTCTATATTTGCTGCTGCTAGTGACCGGCGGTCTAGCTCATCAATTGAAGGGGTTATTAGGTAGGCTTTTCCAGGTGTGCCAGGTGAGCCAGTCCATACATTTTTGTAATACTCTATTTGCTGATAAAAAAGCGGCTCGTCTAGTTTTGTTCCAATAAAAATAAATGTGTAGTTTAGGAAATCTCTTCCTAGTTGGCGATACCATTCGTGTGGGTTATTTGATGCAGCCGCGTATTCTGAAGGTGAAAATATAAATCCTTCGGATGGTTTAGTGATGCAGCCATTCAGTTTGATGATATCAACCTGAGTAAATAGGGCGTCAAGCTCGTTCCAAGAATCATTTATTGTTCTTATGTTGACGTTTTGTTTCGACTTCCTTATGAACGCTTTGTCAGTTGCATCGTCGATGTTTAGCGTATAAATTCGTGGCCATACATGTTCTGCTAGGCGCTGTAGGGCAAGTGATGGCGTTACGTTTTTGAAGCGCTCTTCGAGTATTTTTATAAGACGAGCACCAAGTGTGTCTTTGGCAACGTTGTATACCTTTCCCAAAGCACCAATCTGGTAAGGGACATCTATTTCTTCGCACAGGTATTTAGATAATTGCTCGCCCATGAAAATGTCGCGGGACTTTGAGTCTTTTGATCCATAAGAAGCTCCAGCTCCCAGCAAGAGCATACAGCGTCCCGTTTCTAATGTTTTTATCAGTTCTGGCTTCATAGGTGCGAGTAAAATTTAATCTAAAGTAGTGGTTGGATATACGTGCGTCTTGGTGCTTGCCTATGATAGACAAATATCATGACTTTGGGTCTGTGTTAGCCTAGTTTCAGCGCCAACTCTTCAGCTTTTGGATGGTAGTAGCGCCTAAGCATCTGCAACGATGTATGTCCTGTTACTGAGGCAAGTTCAATCACATTTGGTAGCTTGCTGGCCATACGACTGGCTCCGGTATGTCTGAGATCGTGAAAATGCAGGTCAGCCAGATTGGCGCGTCGGACGGCTCTGAGGAAGGCGGCTTCCATTGCCGCTATGTTGATCGGGAACAGGCGGTTATCGGGCGAGCAGGGTAGCTTCTCGATAGTCACGACAGCGCGACTGGACAGCGGCACAAAGCGAGACTGACCGTTCTTGGTGATGGGCAGGAAGATGACCCGCCGTTCCAGATGCACATGATTCCATCTCAGGCTGAGAAGTTCGCCACGACGCATGGCGGTCTCGATGGCGACGACTACAAGCGGCTGCATGATCGGGTTTCTGCGCCCGGTCGGAGCGAGTTCGTGCAGTAGCCGGATTTCCTCTGCCTCCGAAAGCACGCGGTCGCGGCCGGGTGGCATTGTCGGCTTGCGAATCATCTCTACGGGGTTCTGGATGACGATGCCCCATTTCCGTCTGGCGTGGTGGATGATCGAAGACATAACCGCCAGGTCACGAATTACGGTATTTGCTTTGCAGGTGCGGAGCCGGTCATCGCGGTAGTCGGCCACCGCCTGCGGGGTGAGGTTCGCCATGCTCATGCTGGCGATGCGGTGCCGAAGCGTTGCCTTGAGCCGGATCGTTTCCTCGACGTGGCCACGCTTCTTTGGCGTGATGGTCTCCATGTAGCGCTGGATGATTTCGCCAAAGGTTGTTTGCTCCGCTTCGGTGTGGCTGACAAACTCCCCGCGATCCATCTCGCCTTCAATGGCTCGCGCCCAACGTTCGGCTTCAGCTTTGGTTGGGAAACTCTTAATCTCGACTGGATAACCACGTCGCCGGACACGAGCTTGCCAGCTTGTGCCTTGCTTACGGAAAGATGCCATCGTTGCTCCTGAGTGGGCTAAACGAGGGCTAAAAAGCGTTTTCCGAGGTTGGGGCTGTCGGTGGCTAGACGAACCTCGTCAGAGGCTCGACGCAAGTCCAGCTTTTCAGGATTTTGAGGAACCGCAGTAAATCAGCGACTTATTTGTCTGCCGTCCAGGTGCCGGATTTGCCACCAGCCTTCTCCAGGAGGCGAATTCCCTCAATGCGCATTCCCCGGTCGGCGGCCTTGCACATGTCGTAGACATTCCTCCAAGGATTTCAGCTGCATCAGCCTAGTTTCTTCTCTATTTCCTCAATTCGCATATGCGTAACGCCTCAAGGAATTAAGGGGGTTAGGCCAAAAATTGAGGCAACCTCCATTACATCCAATCCTCGCTCGAAGAAGGTATCCACCGTCTCTTTACACGAGTGTTACAGCGTCGGCAGTTAACCATAACGCATATGCTCAATCGCTGCCACCAATGGAGCCAGAGGGAAATGCTCCCCTCCATAGTTGTCACCGGCATCGCGGGATGTATGACCTGTCAGTTGATCGTGAATCTCTTTTGAGATATTTGAGAGACGACAAGCCTCTTTAAACCCATGTCGGAATGAGTGAAAGACCTTGCGCCGGTCCTTGATGCCGACTGTATCCCTCAGGTAGCGGCTGAACCACTGTGACCAACTGGAAGTAAGTTGGCGGCCACCAGCAGATGACAGCAAAGGGAAGAGGCGAAGCTGGCCGGCGTCACGCTGCTGCCGCACGTAATCAAGAAACCCGAGGCGCAATAGCTCAGAATGCAACGGCACCCTCCGTCTGGACGAATTCGACTTGAGCCGCTTGCCGCTGCCGGGATCGTCTGAGATGCTCAGGTAGTAGGCTCCCTGCTCACACCTCACGTCACTCACCAAGAGCTGCCCTAGCTCTTCCAGACGTGCCCCTGTCCATAGCCCCAGATACGGCAGCCAGAACGCAGCCTCGCCTTTCCCGCCCTTCGGCCGCTCTCCCTGACTGAATACCGGGGAGGCAAAAATCCGACCGAGGTCAGCGGCATCGAAAGGCACCCGGCTCTTCTGCTCGACCTTGGGTTTGGCAAGACGGCGACGTCCCCCCGGAATTGAGTAGCACGTGACGTTAGAGTCCAATCCATCACGACAAGGAGATTGGACATGAAGAAGCGATTCACCGAAGAACAGATCATTGGCTTTCTGCGGGAAGCAGAGG
>NZ_JAJTBG010000013.1 GCF_021287045.1 Oryzomicrobium sp.
GGGGGTCGAAGAAGACGGTGACCACCCGCGACAGCGTCAAGGACACCACGGCCATCGCCAGCACCTTTAGCGGCGACACCGTTCAACTCCAAAGCGGCCATGATCTGACAGTTACCGGCAGCAACGTGGTATCGACCAAGGGAACGGTGCTGCAAGCGGGCAACAATCTCACCATCGAAGCTGCCCGCGAAACCCACGAAGAAACCCACTTCCGCGAGGAAAAGCGCTCTGGATTCCTGACGGGCGGGGGCAGCATCACCATCGGTACCCAGCAAAAGAGCAGTGACGGGCGGATGCGGGAGAACACCAGTGCGGCGAGCACCGTTGGCTCGACGGAAGGCAGCGTGATCCTCAAGGCAGGCAGCGCTTATACCCAGGTGGGCAGCCACGTGCTTGCCCCGCAAGGCAACATTGCGATTTCTGCCGAGAAGGTAGACATCCTGGCGGCCGAGAACACCCTGTCGACGCGGCAGGAAGACAAGTTCAAGCAAGGGGGGCTGACGCTGGGCTTCACTACCCCAATCATTTCGGCGCTGGATACGGCGCAGCAGATGAAGAAGTCGAGTGGTCAGACAGGCGACAGCCGCATGAAAATTCTGGCAGGAGCCACCACGGCGCTTGCAGCCAAGAATGCGGTGGATGCCGTTGCGCAAGACCCGGCGGCCGGTGGCGGGGTTGGCATCTCGATCATGATCGGCGGCAGCCAGAACCAGTCGGTCGTCACTCGGGAAGTGAGCACGGCGGCCGGCTCCACGGTCACGGCGGGCGGCGACATCAGCATCGAAGCCAAGGGCGGCGGCAAGCAAAGCGACGTCACCATCGGCGGCAGCCAAGTCAAGGCCGGTGGCGATCTGAGCGTGACGGCGGACAACGACATCAACCTCCTGGCGGCACAGAACACCGACGACCTGCAGCGCAAGAGCAGCGGCCAAAGCGGTGGAGTCGGCGTCTCGATCACCTATGGTTCCAACGGTTTTGCCTTCGGCATCACCCTGAGCGCCAGCGGCAGCAAGGGCAAGGGCAAGGGCGAAGGCAAGGACGTCAGCTGGACCGAGACCCAACTCCAGGCCGGGCAAAAGCTCGCCCTCAACTCTGGGGCCGATACCAATCTCAAGGGAGCTATCGCCGAAGGTAAGCAGATCACCGCCCAGGTTGGCGGCGATCTGAACATCGAAAGCCTGCAAGACAGCAGCGAATTCCACAGCAAAGACCAATCGATCGGTGGCAGCGTCACCATCGGCTACGGCTTCTCGGCCTCGGTCAGCGCCTCGCAGCAAAAGCTCGACAGCACCTACAAGAGCGTGCAGGAACAAAGCGGGCTCAAGGCTGGCGATGACGGCTTCCAGGTCACGGTCAAAGGCAATACCGACCTCAAGGGCGCGGTCATCAGCAGTACCGACAAAGCGGTCGACGACGGCAAGAACAGCCTCACCACCGGCACCCTCACCAGTAGCGAACTGCAAAACAAGGCCGAGTACAAAGGCAGCAGTGTCGGCATCGGCCTGGGCTACACCAGCACCGACTACAGCATGGTCAAGGCTGACGGTAGCCGTGCCACCCCGGCCCCCAGCAGTGGCGTTGGCACCGACGCCAAGGGCCAAGCCCAGACCGGCAGCGCCCAGACCCCAGGCAGCAGCCTACCCAGCCTAAACGGCATGTCGGCCACCCCGCCGATCGCCCTCTCTGCCAAGGGCAGCGACAGCAGCACCACGCAAAGTGGCATCAGCGGCGGCGCCATCACGATCACGGACGACGCGGGGCAACAAGCCAAGACGGGCAAGAGCGGCGAAGAAACCATAGCCAGCCTGAACCGGGACGTTGCCACGGGCAAGGACACCGCCAACGCCCTCAAGCCCATCTTCAACGAACAGGAAATCCAGGCCGGCTTCCAGATCACGCAAAGCTTCATCCAGCAAATGGGCACCTTCCTCAACAACCGTGCCCGGGAAGCAGACGCTGCCAAAGCCGAACTCAAGAAAGAACAAGGCAAGCCTGCCGACCAGCAAGACCCGACCAAACTCGCCCAACTGCAAAAAGCCATCGACGACGCCGCTCAATGGGGGCCCGGTGGTACCTACCGGCAACTGGCCACCGCCCTGATGGCGGCGGCGGGTGGCAACGTCACGGGCAGCAGTGGACAATTTCTCCAGTCAGCGGCGGTGAACTACCTGCAAAGCCTAGGCGTCGAGCAAGTTAAGCGGATAGCCGACAGCCTGATGAAGGACGGCAAGCCTACGGCGGAAAGTGAAGCTACCCGAACGGCCCTGCAAGCCTTGGTCGGCTGCGCCGGTGCTGCGGCACAAAGCCAAAGCTGCGGCGCCGGGGCCAGTGGTGCGGCGGCTAGTGTCGTGCTTAACAACATGCTCGACGTGCTGACCGGCAAGGGGGCGGATACCCTCAGTGCCCAGGAGAAGGAAGCACGGAAGAATTTGGTGACGAGCGTGGTGGCGGGGATTGCGGCTGCAGCGGGAAGCGATAATGTGGCAACGGCTACCAATGCGGCGACAATTGAAGCTGAAAATAACGCACTCGTTAAAAAGGCGGACATTAAGGTCGCATTGTCAGCCCTGAAAGCGTGCCAGGGTAAAACTTCATGCATCAAAGAAAGCCTACAAGATTTTGATAAGAAAAACCGCCAGCAGTTGGCTGATTGCAAAATTCAAGGCAATTGCGACCGCCTGGTTCAGCAGTATAAAGATGGCATCGATGGGCTAATTGCGAATCGAAATATCATTGGCGAAAAAGAGTTCAAGGCAAGCCTTCAAGATAACTTGAAGGGCATGGCCGAGGCTGTTGCCAATGGGGTGGCTTTTGAGGCGAATCAGAAGCAATTTACCCAAGCTCTTATTGATCTTGCTCCATTGACAGGAACGGCTTCATCTTTCTATGAGCTAATCACCGGAAAGACCGTTGTTACAGAAGAGGATGCAAGCCGCTCTTTGGCGGCACTAGGGATTGTTTTAGGAGTTGCGCCTGGCGGCAAGGCTGCTTTGCATACCCTGGAAGGGGTTTTCGATGCCGGAAAAGTTGCGACTCAGTCTGCCAAAATGCTGGCAGAGAATCAGCTAAAAGGCGGAATATTCGAAAAATCTGTTCTAGATTATATTTCAACCACAAAAAACACCACTGGTTATACCGCAAATATTGCGGGGCGGGCTGTTACGGTAATACCTGATGCAGGCGGGGTTAGTGGTCGCATTCTTGAGATTAAAGATGTTGCATATCTTTCCAACAGCAATCAATTTAGAGCCTATGCTAAACTTGTAGGAGAGGGTGGAGAAGCTGCCACAGGCTCTCTAAAAGGTACGGCAATTCAATTTGAGGCGATAGATCTTGTTGTTTCTCCTGGGACAAAAATATCAAAGCCTTTGCAAATATTAATTGATAAGTCAGGGGGCTCTATACGGGAATTTGATCCTCTTGCTAAAACAATGAAAGTCTGGGAGGCAATGTGAAAAGCAGAATTCTAGAGTGCAGAGTTAATTCCTTGCTTGGTGTGATGTTAGATGATGCCGAATCTTTTACCAATGCATTTAAATGCATTTTGACAAACTTTCCAGAGGCCGCCCCGGAAAGATGGAATATTGTTGAGCCAATCAACAAACCGTTTGATATTCACGAAATTGAGAAGAAAGCGAGTTCTAGTAATTTTGATATGCTATGGAAAAGAATTTCTTACCCCAAAGGTTGGGGCAGTATTCAAAAAATAACTTACCCCAAAAAAGGAGCTCAACATGCTAGATTTGACTTTGAGCTAAAAATAAGGCGCGACCTAGAGAGTAAGCTTTGTTGTTTCTTGAAAAAAATAGCATCTAAATTTTCGACTGACTACATATCCATTAATTTTTCTCACCCTGAATATTGTAGATTTCAAAGACTAAGTGATGGAGAGTTTGTGCCAACATGGGTACTAAGAAAATGGCTGCCTGACATATTCTGGGGGCAAATATTTGGTCGGCCTTACATTGATCTTTTTGGAATGGAAAAACTACTCTCATGCCCAGCCTACAAAGTTGAGATGATTTCCGATGACTTGGTTTATATGCAGATAACAGAGTCAATTTTTGATGCTGCGGAAGATTATTCTTATTTTGATGCCAAGAGAAATGAAGCCAAGATGTTTTTGGATGACAATATATTTTTCGATCCTGAAAAATCCGTGGAATACGTGAGAAGACTTCAATCGCAAGGGCCAGAAATTTTTGAAGCCAACAAGATTTTTCCTGAGGATCATATATATAAAACCCCGGAATTCAAAATTGATAAACTCTCTCCAATTAATTGGTTTGGCGGAAAAATGTCGCAATAAAATGTTTTTTGAAACCAGAATAAAATTGTGATGTGAAACCAGCGATTATGGGTGGCGATAAATTTTGTGTCCTGGATGATTCCCTTATTTTCCGCTGGCGTGGTTTACTGCTGGCGCGGGACATTCTCCAGGAACTGAAGCAATGCAAGTGAGACTGCACAAGAACGCCACGACGACCCCGAAGACGCCAGAGCAGCGACCTGCCCATGACAGTCCTGGCCGAGCGCCTGGGCGTCGCGGTCGAGACCATTTGCCCGCTGGAAGCACCGGGATTCGGTCGAGGACCGCTCCCACACCCCCCATCGCCTGCAAACCACTCTCAGCACCGAGCAGGAAGCCCTCGTCCTCATCTTGAGGAAGAGCCTCGATCTGTCCCTGGACGACCTTCTTGCCGTCGTCCATGAGTTCATTCACCCCACGATCACCCGCTCCGCCTTGCATCGCATGCTCAAGCGGCATGGCGTCTCGAAGCGCGAGTCGGTCGAAACAGACAAGCCCAAGCCCTTCAAGGCCTACGTACTCGGCTTCGTTCATATCGATGTGAAGTACCTGCCGCAGATGGCGAACGAAGACCGGCGGCGCTACCTGTTCGTCGCCATCGACCGCGCCACCCGCTGGGTCTTCATCACCGTGTATGCCACCAAGACGGCGATCAACGCCAAGCGCTTTCTAGCGGCGCTGGCTAAGGCGGCGCCGTTCTACATCCGTACTCTCCTGACCGACAATGGCAAGGAATTCACCGACCGCTTCATCACCTCGGGCGAACGTATCCCGACGGGGAAACACGCCTTCGATCAACTCTGCGCTGAACTGGGCATTGAGCATCAACTGACCAAACCGAAGCACCCGCAAACCAACGGCATGGTCGAGCGCTTCATCGGTCGCATCGCTGACTTGCTGCGCACTCACCATTTCCGTTTGGGTGAGGAGCTGGAGACCACGCTCGCGCGCTATGCCAGCCTCTACTGCCGCAGAAAGCTTTGGGCCATATCAGTCCCGTCCAGGCCATGAAGAAATGGCAGCTCTCAAACCCGGACCTCTTTTATAAACAGGTCGTTAATCTTCCGGGACATGACAGCTAATCACCGGAAAGACCGTTATTACAGAAGAGGACGCAAGCCGCTCTTTGGCGGCACTAGGGATCGTTTTAGGAGTAGCGCCTGGCGGCAAGGCTGCTTTGCATACCCTGGAAGGGGTTTTTGACGCAGGGAAGGTCGCAGAAAGCATTTCTCCTGTAAAAGAATTAAAAGTGGCCTCTGATAAGGAGCTAAAATTAAGAGAGGTTGTTGGTGATGGCTTAGAGCATGACCATATTCCTTCTTTTGCTGCACTCCTCGCAGCAAAAGAGATGGAATTAGGCAGGCCTCTTACAAAAGCTGAGGAAAAGACTTTATATAAAAATGCGACCGCTATCGAGGTTCCTAAGGGTATTCATATAGAAAGCCCAATATATGGTGGAAAAAACAACATTAGCCAAGCTAGAATGGATGCTTTCGACTTATGTGGTGCTGTTTGTAGAGACACTACGGCGCTTCGAATCGATTTATTAAATCGAGGCTATGACGAAAAAATCGTCAACCAGGCTATTAAAGAAGTAATCGATAGAAACAAATTGATTGGAGTTATTAAATGAGCTTGGCGCTTTTTGATTTCATCCCAACCCTTGGGCACTATGAGGAGTCGAAGGAAGTTGCCACTATTTTCAATAAAATCGAGGGCGAGCCAATAGTTTCTCATGGCTCTGAAAATCTTCCTGCCGAACTTCGGACAAAATATTATCAATTCCTTTCTTCTGGAATTGAATTTGGGTTTCGCTCGAACAAACTAAATCATATTCATTTTTACCCAAGAGATCACGAAGGATATTGTTGTTACGATGGGTTGGTCGGTGGGTTTAAAGCCTGTGACATAGATGAAAAAAATTCAGACTTAATTTTTTCTGGAGAAAAAACCTCAGGCGGAGGATATGATGACAGTCTTTTAGGGTATATTTTTCGCTGGGTAAAATATAATTTTTATAATTACTCAATCAGAATTGAATTTGATAAGAATGGGCATGCGCGGCTAATTTCAATATTGAATAAATAAAACAATCTTCATTTCACCATCGGTGGCAGCCAAGTCAAGGCCGGTGGCGATCTGAGCGTGACGGCGGACAACGACATCAACCTCCTGGCGGCACAGAACACCGACGACCTGCAGCGCAAGAGCAGCGGCCAAAGCGGTGGAGTCGGCGTCTCGATCACCTATGGTTCCAACGGTTTTGCCTTCGGCATCACCCTGAGCGCCAGCGGCAGCAAGGGCAAGGGCAAGGGCGAAGGCAAGGACGTCAGCTGGACCGAGACCCAACTCCAGGCCGGGCAAAAGCTCGCCCTCAACTCTGGGGCCGATACCAATCTCAAGGGAGCTATCGCCGAAGGTAAGCAGATCACCGCCCAGGTTGGCGGCGATCTGAACATCGAAAGCCTGCAAGACAGCAGCGAATTCCACAGCAAAGACCAATCGATCGGTGGCAGCGTCACCATCGGCTACGGCTTCTCGGCCTCGGTCAGCGCCTCGCAGCAAAAGCTCGACAGCACCTACAAGAGCGTGCAGGAACAAAGCGGGCTCAAGGCTGGCGATGACGGCTTCCAGGTCACGGTCAAAGGCAATACCGACCTCAAGGGCGCGGTCATCAGCAGTACCGACAAAGCGGTCGACGACGGCAAGAACAGCTTCAGTACGGAAGGAACACTCACACTGTCGAATCTGGAAAACAGAGCCGATTACGATGGCAAGGCTACTGGCGTCAATTTGGGCGCTGGTATGAAGCTCGATGGATCGCAAGCAGCAATGGGAAGTGGTGCTGGTGTGGGCAAAGAAAGTGGGAGCGCAGCCAGTACAACAGAGTCGGGTATCAGTGGCCTTGCTGGCAACACGACAATCAGAACTGGAGACAGTGCTAACGGCATCACCAAGATTTTTGACGCACAAAAAGTGCAGGAAAGCTTGGATGCCCAGGTCAAGATTACCCAGGCATTTGGGGAAAAAGCAGGGAAAGTTGTTGCTGACTATGCCAAAGAGCAGCGGTCAGCGTTGTATGCACAGCTTAAAAATGCCACTAGTGATGAAGATATTTCCTCTATCAAAGGAAAAATTCAGGAAATTAATAATGAAGAGCGTGTTTTAAACGTGCTCATTGGAGCAGTTAGCGGTATGGGTGGAAATATTCTGCTCAAAGAGAGTCTGTCCTTAGGGGCGGAGAAGATGAGAGAAATTACTATTGAAAATTCAAGTCTATTCAAAGGTGTTTCTGATGGGAAAACGGTGCTGAATAATGTGTCCGGAGTGAGCGAAGGTGTTCGTGGAGATGGAACAAAGGGCGGTGGAACGCGAGTTGATCTAGATAATATATGTGGTGTGGATAATTTTAGGTGTGTAACAACTATTGATAGTAATGGAAATCGAATTCTTGATCTAAAAGATGGGATGGTTCAGTGGGATTCAGATGCTGCAAAAGGTATGACACTAGCTGAGTTTTTAAACTCTCAGGAGGGACAAAAAGCAGCAGGAGCAACGGGGGGTATTCAAGGATGGAAGGGAACGTTGTTTGGAGTGCCTTATGCTGCTGGGAGTTGGCAGGATAAGCTGATAGAAGCATTTGGAGGGACGCATGATTATATCGGGGGGCAGGTTACTGGGCTATACGATGAACAAGGGAATACTAAGCGTGGTATGAGTGATACTGAACGATTTATTCGTGATCGTGTATCTGAAGCTGCAATTTTGCCATCAGCACCATTTGCAATGGCCGAATTGTTACCTCCTGAAGTCTGGAAAGGAATTTCGATCCTGTTAGGGGGCGCAAGATGAGGCGATGGGTTTCAGTGATCACCTATTTTTCCGCATGCATAGTACAGTCAGGGTGCTTGTGTATAGGATGTTTCGTTCCACAGTTGCCACCGCCGCCAAAGCCATTGATAGAAGATTGGGTTAAGCGTGATTTTTCGGTAGAACAGCGTTTGGGTGATTGGAAAAATTGTGGAGGTTATAAGGATGGGAATTTTTCGATTGATCCGGGAAATAAAATTGAAGGTGAGAATAGTGAGCAGGCTTACAGTAGGCAGCATGCTAATTTGCAGCGCTGCTTAATTGAAAAAGGCTATCGCTATATTGGCCATTGTGAAAGGGGAATGAAGGAAATGCCTGCGTGTGGGGCTCCCTAATGAGGTTACGGCGAAAAGCTTCACCAAGTTTCACCAACTCATTCCCGGGGTGGCCCTTACCGAAGCCCTGATTGCCCAGTTGACCAGCGACATCGTCTGGCTGGTCGAGAAGGACGTCACCCTGCCCGACGGCACCCATACCCGTGCCCTGGTGCCCCAGGTCTACGTGCGGGTCCAACCCGGCGACATCGACGGCAACGGCGCCTTGCTGGCCGGCAGCAACGTTGATCTCAACATCGGCAGCAAATTCACGAACAGCGGCACCATCGCCGGGCGCAACGTGGTTTCCCTGACTGCCGACACCATCAATAACCTGGGCGGGCGCATCGCCGGCAACAACGTCGCGCTGACCGCCAGAACCGATCTCAACAATCTGGGCGGCCTGCTCCAGGGCGGCGACAGCCTGATGCTTTCCGCCGGTCGGGACATCAACGTGGCCTCCACCACCCACACCAGCCAGAGCGGTCAGGGTGATCGCACCAATGTGGACCGGGTTGCCGGCCTCTACGTGAGCAACCCCAAGGCGGTCCTGCTCGCCAGTGCGGGGCGCGACGTCAACCTGCTGGGCGCCCAGATCGTCAACGAAGGCGCAGGGGGCACCACGGCCATTGCCGCCACCAACAACCTCAACCTGGGCACCGTGGGCGAAAGCTACCGGCAGGACCTCATCTTCGACAGCCGCAATACCCGCAAGGAAAGCAGCCGTCAGGAAGTGGGCACCATCATCCAGACCAGCGGCGACATCCAGCTTCTGGCCGGGCAGGACATCACGGCCCGCGCCGCCCAGGTCGCCAGCGACAAGGGCGCCATGCTCGCCAGCGCCGGGCGCGACGTCGCGATCACCGCCGGCGAAGCCGGCTACAGCCTCGACTCGAGCAGCTACAGCAAGAGCACGGGTAGCTGGGGGTCGAAGAAGACGGTGACCACCCGCGACAGCGTCAAGGACACCACGGCCATTGCCAGCAGCTTCAGCGGCGACACCGTTTTCATCCAGGCCGGGCAAGACATCACGGTCAAAGGCAGCAACGTTGCCGCCGTCAATGCGGCCACGCTCATCGCCGGGCGTGACCTGGCGCTCGAAACCGCGACTGAGACCCATGCGGAAAGCCATTTCCGGGAGGAGAAGAACTCCGGTCTGTCGTTCAGCGTCACGGATGGCCTCAGCTATGGCAAGAGCGCACAGAACCAGAATCTGAATGGACAAGGCAGCACCCAGGTGGGCAGTACGCTCAGTGGGGCAAACGTATCCACCGCAAGCGGCCGCGACACGCGCATCGTCGCCAGCAACGTGCTGGCCGACCAGAACATCGACATCGCCGCTGGGCGCAACATCGATATTTTGGCTGCCGCCAATACCAATACGACGAAAAGCGAAGCCCACAGCAGTTCAGCCAGCCTCGGCCTGGCGACCGGCCTGTCGGCCAACTTCACCATCCTGAGCCTGGGCAGCGGCGCCGAGAACGGCAAAGGCACCGTCGTGACCCAAAGCACCAGCCTTCTCTCGGCTAATGGCGGAAGCCTTACGCTGAATGCGGGACTGGACAGCCAATATCAGGGAATGGGCCAAGGCAACATCACCACCCAGGGCGCCGATCTGATCGCCAAGGATAAAATTACCCTCAGCGGCAACGCGATCGATCTGCAAGCCATCGCCAATACCACCGCCGCCCGGAGCCATTCCGAAAGCAAGAACTTCACCGTTGGCGCCCGGCCTGCGGGGGTTGTGGGAAGTCTGATCAGCCAGATCTCTGACCGCGTCACTGCTGTCAGCAAGGGCACCGGCAACAGCCGTCTCGACAACGCCATGGCCCTCAAGGCGGGTTACGACACCTACAAGCTCTTCAATGCCGGCGAGGCCGCCAGCGCCGCCGCCCAGACCGGGGCCGATGCGGTGCAGAGCGCCGGCAGCGGCGCCAGCTTCGGCGTCTCCGTCACCATCGGCAGCAGCAGCTCCCAGAGCAACAGCCAGAGCGCCAGCAGCCAAGTGCTTGGAACCAACCTTCAGGGCAAGGACATCGCCCTAACCGCCCGGGAGACCGACATCCATCTCCAGGCGGCCAAATTGCAGGCGGAGAACGTCAGCCTGGACGCCGCCCGTGACGTGCTGCTGGAAGCGGGGGCCAATACCAGCAGCCTCCACACGGACAACTCCTCCTCCAGCGCCAGCGTCGGCGTCACCATCGGCATCGGGCAACAAAGCGGCATCAGCATCCAGCTCGGCATACAAAACGCCAAGGGCAAAGCCAACGGCAGCGAGACCGTCTACGACAACACCCTCATCACCGCCACCGACACGCTCAAGATCAAGAGCGGCAACGACACGACCCTGAAGGGCGCGCAACTGGCGGCCAACCACGTGACGCTGGACGTTGGCAGAAACCTCACCATCGAAACGCTGCAAGACCGCAGCCAGTACGAGTCCGAGCAAACAAGCGGCGGCTTTGGCGTCAGCCTGTGCATCCCCCCCTTCTGCTACGGCACCAGCTCCGCCAGCGTCAATGCGAGCGACCAAAGCATCAAGCACAACTACCAAAGCGCGGTGGGGCAAAGCGGCATCGCGGCCGGCGATGGCGGCTTCGACATCAAGGTCGGGCAACAGACCGACCTGGTCGGCGCCGCGATCACCAGCACCGCCGACGCCGCCAAGAACCACCTGACCACCGGCAGCCTCACCAGCCGCGACCTCACCAACACCCAGCACACCGAGGGCAGCAGCAGCAGCATTGCCCTGACCGGCAGTTTCGGCATCGGCAACCAGCCCGACCTCAAGGTCGCCAGCGCCTTCACCCAGGGCGCCAACAACATCGCCCCCAACGTCCTTGGCAACAAAGCGCTGAACGAAGGCATGCCCAAGAGCGGCAGCGAGCAAAGCCAGACCCAGAGCGTGATCAGCCCGGCGCAGATCCAGATCACCGGCAGCGGCGACGCCGCACGGGACGCCCAAAGCCAAGCCACGGCCGACACGCTCACCCAACGGGACCCCAAGACCGCCAACCAGGCGCTGACCAACACGCTGACGCTGCAACAAGTCGCGGAACTGGAAAAGGCGCTCAAGACCGCCCGGCAGAACGACGAAGCCGCGCGCCTGCTGGCGCAGACCGGGCAGGAACTGGCCAACACCATCGGCACGGTGGCCGGAAAGAAATTCGATGAACTGAACAAGGAAGCGATGGCAGCCCGCATTGCCGGCCAAACCGAGAAAGCGGACGCACTCGCAGCCGAAGCCGCGAAATGGGACGAAGGCGGTGCCTACCGTGTAGGACTGCATGCGCTCGCGGGAGCGCTGACGGGCGGGGGAATCGAGGGGGCCTTAGGCGCAGGCGCTGTCGCAAAAGCCGCCCCGCTACTCAATGATCTTCAGGGCAGTATCACCAAGACGCTGAAAGACGGCGGAGCCAGCGACGCCCTGGCCAATTTTGTCGGACAACTAGTCTCTGGTGGCGCGGCGGCTGGGGTGGGGGCGCTGGCTTCTGGTGGAAATGTCGCCGGGGCATCCACGGGGCTCAATGTGGATGTTAATAATCGGCAGTTGCATCTGAGTGAAGCACAACTCATCAAGCGATTGGCCAAGGGCGATCCGAAGAAAGAAGCCAGACTGACGGCGGCGGCATGTGCAATGGTGCGTTGTGCTGACGGCATACCTATTACCGATCCAAGCTATGGCTATTTGAAAAGTTTGCAGGATGCCGGCGGCATGATGTTCGCTGAGCAGGTAATTCTGAATGGTCAGCGGGGAGTGGCTGGAGAGGTCTTGTTCGAATACAGCAAGTGGGATAAAGCCGGGGATCTCTGGTCGCAAAACAAGATGGGGAGCCGCTTCGTTGGTGCCGGACAAGGCTTATTTGGGGTTTTGGGGGTTGCCGGTAGTACAGCAATATGCACTACTGGTTTGGGATGTGCAGCGGGGCTTGTCACCGGTACGATCAGCGCCGACTATGCGCAGGCAGGCATAAAACAGGCGTGGACTGGCGATGCTGCAACGACCTACGGCGAGCAGGTACTGAAATCTTTCGGACTGAGTCCCGAGGCTGCTGCTTATACTTATGCTGCACTTGGAGTACTTCCGTCAGGCTTGCCTGCATTAGGGCAGATGTTCGCGAAAGTTGCTCCGCAAATCGACGCATTAGCGCTGAATGCAGGAGCTAAATTAGGGCAGAACGTTGATGACTTTGCTAGCAGTCTGGCAGCACAGTCAACTCGCACAGCAGGAAACGGTAATCGTGTCGTGCTGGGAAAATGGGAAGGAAATTATTCTGGTTATGTTGGTGATGCAAAGCTAAATGGTGGTGTCTGGTATCAAACAGACCCCGGGGTTTGGGAGAAAATGACAGTAGGACTTACGCAACAGGAGTCACAGGCTTTGGCTTGGAAAGTAAATGAGGCATTTTTAAAGCAGCAACTTCAAAGTGGTGTGCGATCAATAGAGTTTGTTGGTGCTACTCCTGAAGCTGTTATTTTAACAAGGCCTGACTCTTTTTCCGCAAGAGAGGTATTGTTTTTGACAGAAAATGCGGGGAAGTTTGGATATGTTAGAACT
This sequence comes from Oryzomicrobium sp., assembly GCF_021287045.1. Taxonomy (GTDB): domain Bacteria; phylum Pseudomonadota; class Gammaproteobacteria; order Burkholderiales; family Rhodocyclaceae; genus Oryzomicrobium. Next base: position 13,052 of record NZ_JAJTBG010000013.1, read on the forward strand.
GCGTCTGGTTGGATAAAGAAATGAAGTGTAAAGAATTGATTGCGATAGTAAATTCTAATTTGGGTCAAGTTTTTGAAAAAAATAACTTGAATTTGGCTGGGGAGGCATTTGATCCTGAGCGTCATTATTCTGCGGTGACTTGGAAAAATGATAATTTTATACTGGAGATTTATTCAGACCCGATGGGTGGTGAGATTAATTGCCGAATTAAGGATGTCTCTCAAAAAATAGATGAAGGGTGGAGGTATATCTATGAGGTTGTTCCTTCGACAATAGAGGAGCTTCAAATTGCCTATACCACGATGCGTTCTGAAAATGAGCAGCTAAATAGTATTATTGTAAAATTAAGGAAGTTTTTAGAAAAATAAAATTTTAGGCACTATGGGTGAGGTTTGTAATTAATTTCGTTTTGCTGATGGGTATTTTGTGGGGTGTAGGTTTCTTGTGGTGTGCGGACCGGTGAGATAAGTGACACCTATCTCACCGGTCCGTACACTTGTGGGATTAAAATAGATATGCAGATTTACATGTTGTCACAGAATTGGAGGAGGTCTCTTCTTTCATGGTGGGTAATTGATGATGGTTTTTTTGAACGATATTTCTTGTTGTAATTAAGCTTGTGTTTGGAATAGAGGGCTTGCTCTAGTGGAGAGTGAGTTTTGTAAAATGCTGGATCAAGATCAAGAGCGGCAACGACACGACCCTGAAGGGCGCGCAACTGGCGGCCAACCACGTGACGCTGGACGTTGGCAGAAACCTCACCATCGAAACGCTGCAAGACCGCAGCCAGTACGAGTCCGAGCAAACAAGCGGCGGCTTTGGCGTCAGCCTGTGCATCCCCCCCTTCTGCTACGGCACCAGCTCCGCCAGCGTCAATGCGAGCGACCAAAGCATCAAGCACAACTACCAAAGCGCGGTGGGCCAAAGTGGCATTGAAGCCGGCGATGGCGGCTGCGATATCAAGGTCGGACTGTGAAAAGCCTTGAAAAGAAAAACCCCGCTGTGCAACGTGCAACAGCGGGGTTTTTCTTTGGCGAACGAGATCGCAGGCGTCAGTGCAGCATCCCGCCTGCCGCGCCGTGGGCCGGTTGTTCCGGCATTTCAGCGTGGAGCAGTTCGCCTTCTTTGTTGGGATACAGGGGGCTGCCGCAGTCGTCGCAGAACTCCAGGGGGAAGCGGTGATCGTGGATGGTCACGTCCTGGAAGCCGGCTTCGGCGAGGATGGCTTCGATTTCCGGCACCACTTCGGCGTTGTCGTCCTCGGTGCCGAGCAGGGGCCAGACCACGCCGTAGTAGATGTCGTCCGAATCCCGGGGGCCGATGCCGATGCGGTATTCCTCCAGGCGCTGGTCGTGGAAGGGGCCGATCACCGCCTTCATGGCCGCCGGCTCCAGGTTTACCGTGGTCTGTAGGAAGGCGATGGCGGCGCGCAGGGAATAGGGGCGCGAAGCCTGGTCGGTCTGGCGGCAGGCGGCGTGGTAGGCGTCCGGCAGCTGCGGCTGGAAGGCACAGCCGGGCAGCAGAGCTTCCACCGTGGGGCCGGCCTGGGCGATCCATTGGGCAAGGGCCTTGTCCTTGTCGCCGTCGGGCTCGTTCCAGCGGAACAGGGCTTCGCCCTGGGGCACGGCCACCGCCGCCAGCAGGTAGCGGGTGTCGGAGAGGAAACGGTTGGTTTCCGGCAAGTCCTTGGCGTTGAGCTTGAAGTCGCGGCCGGTGAGGGCGCGCACGCCCAGTTCGCAGGTGATCTGGAAGGTTTCACAGAAGCTGCGCGGCAGCTGGTCCGGCGAGAAGAGGAAGTTGGCCAGGGCCACCTTGGCGTTCTTGGCCAGCACGTGGCCCGCCAGTTGTGCCTTGAGGGCGCCCAGGGTCTCCGCGGAGAGGGGCGCGGCGGGGATCGAGAAGCGGGACCAGGCCAGCACCGGGCAGGCCACCAGCAGCACGTCCCAGACCTTGCCGTCGTGGTTGAGCCGGGTGCTCTCGGCCCGGGATTCGACCATGTCGGCCAGTTCGTCGTGGGCCGGGCCGTCGGCCTCGAACAGCTGGTCCAGGGCGGCGGTCAGGTCGGCCTCGTTGTCGTCGCGCAGCAGTTCGTCCACCGCGCTGGCGAGGCGGGGTTCCCAGTAGGCGTCTTCCAGCTTGCCGCCGGAGCGGGACAGGCCGGTCGAGAGCCAGACAAGCTGGGCGGCTTCCCGGGGGAGGTGGGAGCGGGCGGAGGAACGGGGTTTTCTCATGGCGGAAGCACTTAATGGCGCGGCCCGGAGGGTGTCCGGGCCGTGTGTAATGTAGCGGTCATCGATTCTACCAGACCCGGGGCCTTTCCCCCGCCGGGGGGGGCGGGAGGGCGGCCCGGCAGCGGGGCCGGGCAGTGGGGCCGGGCAGTGGGGCCGGGCAGTGGGGGCAAAATCAGGCTTGCGATTCCCGCGGGCGCTCCGGTTCTCCATCCCTCGGAGCGTCGGGTGCGGCCTCGGCCAGCACCGGCTCCACCGCCGGCGCGGGATCGGGCAGGGCCGGGCGGGGCGGGAGGAAGAATTCCCGTGGATGGCTCCACAGCCGGCGCAGCACGCTGCGGCCGAGCTGGCGGCCCTGGGCGAAGGTGACGCCCCGGGCGCGCAGGGCGACGAACAGGGCCAGGGTGAAGCTCACCAGCAGGTTGGTCAGGCCGATCAGGGCCACCCCCAGCACCGCCGGCAGCCAGATACCCAGCGGCACGCCAAAGTCCAGGGCCACCGTGGCGAAGCCCAGGTTGGCCGACGAGAAGGCGATGTGGCGGATGTCGATGGGCAGGCCGAACAGCACGCCGATGGCCCACACGCCGCCAAGCATGAAGCCGAAGAAGAAGTTGCCGGCCAGGGCCCCCAGGTTGTTTTCCACGTAGCGGGCCACCCGGCGCATGCGCGCCTCGCCGAACAGGGTCTGGGGCCACTTCAGGCGCAGGATGCGCTCCGGGATGCGGTTGTAGGCGCACAGGTTGTCGTAGTAGCCGGCGAGCAGGCCGGAGAGAAACAGGCAGACGCCGGCGATGGCGGCGTAGATGATCGCGCCGCTGTGCCAGGGATGGACCTCTTCGAGCATGTGCAGGGCCTTTTCCGGCCCGACGAAGTGTTCTCCGGCCACGCCGCGGACGAGCAGGGCCAGGATGAAGGCGGTGGGGATCGCCAGGCCCACGTTGCCGATGATGGCGGCGATCTGGCTGCGGATGGTGCGGGCGATCAGGGTGGCCAGGTTCTCCAGGTCGCGCACCTTGCCGCTGGCCTCGCCGATGGAGGCGGCGATGGCGTTGGCGGTCATGGCCGGCTGCTTGGTGGCCACGGTGAAGTGCAGCATGTGGATCAGCACGAAGCCCAGGCCGTAGTTGAGGCAGAAGGACAGGGCCTCGTTGAGTGGGGCGAAGTGCTGCTTTGACAGGATCACCTTCAAAGCCGCCATGAAGGCGACGATGAAGCCTGCCCCCAGGGCCGAGCGCAGCAGCGAGAAATACTCGGGCCGGCTCTCGGTGATGTAGTGCTCGCCGGTGTGGCCGGCGTTTTCGGTGACGCGCAGGGCCAGCAGTTCCACGTTCTGGCGCAGGTAGTGGCGCAGGTTGTTCTTGCGGCACTCGGCCCGGATCAGGGCCACCATCAGCACGGCGATGCGCGGCAGCAGGTGGGGCAACTGGCTGGCGGTGTCCTTGTCGTCGTGCAGGCCGGAGAGGATGTCCACCAGGGTTTCGGTGCGGCGCAGGTTCTGCTTGAGGCGTTGCAGCTGGAAGGTCAGGGATAGGCTGGTGCCGGCCCGGGCCGCCCGGCTGCGGATGCGCTCGGCCACGTCGCGGCACTGGCCGAGCAGCACCAGAAGATGTTTTTCGTCGAGCTTGTCGTTGCTCGGATCGGCCCACCAGGCCTCGTACTTGTCCAGGTAGGCGAGCATTTCCACGTTCTGGGCCAAAAACGGCGAGGCGAACTTCTCCAGGGCTGGTTCCAGGCGCAGCACCTCCGGCTCCAGGCCGATGGCGGAGATGCGGTAGGACAGCACCCGCAGGGCTTCCAGCACCTGGGCTAGGGGATGGGGGGGAGGGCCGTCCCGGCCTTCGTCCAGTTCGTCGAAGCGCAGGGCGTGGAGCAGGTCGGTCCAGGTGTCCAGCCCCACCTCCTGCACCCACAGCTGGTCGCTGGCCTTGTGGAAGAGGGTGGCCACCACGTCGCGCAGGGTGGATAGATCCACCACGTCGGGCAGGATGGTGCGGGACAGGCGCCGGCTTGACTCGGTGAAGAAGCCGGTGTTGGGGAAGACCCCGGTGTCCACGTACAGGGACACCTGGCGGCGCTCGGTCATCAGGCCCCACAGGGCCTGGCGCAGGGCGGCGCGCTGTTCGGGATGCTGGCCAAGCTGAAAGCACAGGGCCTGGATGGCCTGGCGGGCGGCTTCGCCGTCGTGGGCACGCCTGGGGCGGATGTGCTCGACCAGTTCGGTAAGCAGTTCCACCGGGTCGTTGCCGTTCTCGACGAGGGGGATGAGGCGTTGCAGCAGATCTTCCATGACATTCATGGTCTTGTTCTTTTCCCGTGGCGAATTTGTCGAATGTATGTGCTTTTTACCGTGCCATAATTTTTCGACGTTTTTTGTAAAGGATTGTGCCGTGCATTTCGTGATTTCGCCCGCCAAGAGCCTGGATTTCGAGACTCCCGCCCCGATCGAAACGGCCAGCGAGCCACGCTTCCTCGACCGTTCCGCGGCCCTCATCGAGACCCTGCGCCCCCTGTCGCCGGCGGCCCTGGCCAAGCTGATGGACATTTCCGATCCGCTGGCCGTGCTCAACGTCACCCGCTACGCCGACTGGCGCCCCGAACACGCGCCGGGCAACGCCAAGCAGGCGGTGCTGGCCTTCAACGGCGACGTCTACGAAGGGCTGGACGCCGCCAGCCTGTCGGCCGCCGACCTGGCCTACGCCCAGGACCACCTGCGCATTCTTTCCGGCCTCTACGGCGTGCTGCGCCCCCTCGACCTGATCCACCCCTACCGGCTGGAAATGGGCACCAAGCTGGCCAACCCGGGGGGCAAGGACCTCTACGCCTTCTGGGGCGAAACCCTGACCGACAGCCTCAACGCCGAACTGGCCCAGGCCCCGGCCGGCAGCGCCGCCCTGGTGAACCTGGCCTCCGAAGAGTACTTCAAGGCGGTCAAGCCCAAGAAGCTGGCGGCGCCGGTGATCGATTGCGTGTTCGAGGACTGGAAGGGCGGCAAGTATAAGATCATCAGCTTTTATGCCAAGCGCGCCCGGGGACTGATGGCCCGCTACGCCATCACCAACCGCATCGACCGGCCCGAGGGCCTGAAGGGCTTCGACCTGGAAGGCTACGGCTTCGATGCCGATGCCTCCGAGGCCCGCCGCCTGGTCTTCCGCCGCCGGCTGGAAGGCTGACCCCTGGCCCGTGCCGGGGCGGCGTTCGCCGTCCTGGCGACATCCCGCCGACGTGCTAGGGTAAAACCTGGCGTTGGCCACGGCCCGGCGGGCCGGCCGGCGCAACACGAACAAGGAGCTTCCCATGATCGATCACACCGGCCTGGTCGTCAGCGACTTCGCCAAGAGCAAGGCTTTCTATACCCAGGCCCTGGGCGCCATCGGCTACGGCCTGCTCATGGAGCTTCCCGCCTCGGTCACCGGCAACGCCGACGTGGCGGGCTTCGGCGAGCCGCCCAAGCCCGATTTCTGGATCAGCCGGGGCACCCCGAACCAGCCGTCCATCCACGTGGCCTTCCGCGTCGCCAGCCGCGCCCAGGTGGATGCCTTCCACGCCGCGGCCCTGGCCGCCGGCGGGCGGGACAACGGGGCCCCGGGGCTGCGCCTCCACTACCATCCCAACTACTACGGCGCCTTCGTCCTCGATCCGGACGGGCACAACATCGAAGCGGTGTGCCACGAGCCGGAGTGAGCAGGAGCCTGCTCTCCGGCACGGCGGCATGAAGGTTCTCCCTCTGCGCAAGGAATCCCCATGGGCAATCCAGTCGGCTGGTTCGAGATCTACGTGCAGGACATGGCCCGGGCCAAGGCCTTTTACGAAACCGTTTTCGACGTCCAACTGACCAAGCTGGCGGACACCGAGTTCGAGATGTACACCTTCACCATGACCCAAGAAGGCTACGGCGCCTCCGGCGCCCTGATCCGCATTCCCGGTTATCCGCCGGCCGGGGCCGTGGCCAACAGCGTGCTGGTCTATTTCCACTGCGCCGATTGCGCCGTGGAGGCCGGCCGGGTGGCGGCGGCGGGCGGGCGCATCGAAACGCCCAAGAAGGCCATCGGGCCCTACGGCTTCATCGCCCTGGCAGTGGATAGCGAAGGCAACACCATCGGCCTGCACTCCATGCAATAAGCCCGGTGGGCCGGGTCAGAAGATGCACTCGGCCCGGTTGTGCTGCTCGATCACCGTGCGCAGGGTATGGGGCTCGGGTGTGCTGGGCGAGACGAAGGTGCACACCTTCGGGTCGTACTCCTCGTCCCGGCCGCTTAACAGCGGACAGCTGGAGAACAGTTCCGCCACCCAGTCCACGAAGGCCCGCACCTTGGGCGACAGGTGCCGGTTTTGCAGGTACACCACCGAGATCGGCATGGGGCTTGGCTTCCACTCGGGCAGCACCTCCACCAGTTCCCCCGACTCCAGGTAGGGCAGGACCATGAAACGGGCCGGCTGGATCAGGCCGAAGCCCTTCAGCGCGCAGGCCACGTAGGCCTCGGAATCGTTCACCGAGATGCGGCCGTGCACCTTCACCTCGGTGCTCTTGCCCTCCACCACGTAGTCCCAGTCGATGGTCCGTCCGGTACGGGTCGAGAAGTAATGCACCGCCTGATGGTCCTGCAATTCCTCCAGGGTTCTGGGGGTGCCGAAGCGTTCCAGGTAGGACGGTGCGGCGCAGGTGACGCTCTGGAAACTGCCGATGCGCCGCGCCACCAGGGACGAATCCTGCAACTCGCCGACCCGGATCACGCAATCCACCTGCTCCTGCACCAGATCCACCGGCCGGTCGCCCATGCCCAGGGCGATCTCGATCTCCGGGTGGCGGCTGTGGAACTCGCACAGGCGCGGAATCAGGATCAGCCTGCCGATGGAGGGGGGCACGTCCAGGCGCAGCCGGCCCCGGGGCACCCGGGCCACGTCCCGGAAGGCGGCCTCGGTTTCCTCGACTTCGGTCAGGATGCGGGCGCAGCGCTCGTAATAGGCCGCCCCGTCCGGGGTCAGGCTGACCTTGCGGGTGGTGCGATTGAGCAGGCGCACCTGGAGCATGGCTTCCAGGTTCTGGATGGTGGTGGTTACCGTGGCCCGGGGCAGGCCCAGGCTTTCGGCGGCGCGGGTGAAGCTGCTGGTGTCCACCACCCGGGTGAAGACCTGCATGGCTTGAAAACGGTCCATCGGGGTGTCCTTGCGTGATCCGGCCCGGCAGGTGGGCGGGGGAGGGGAATGCTGAATCCCGGAATTCTTGGAATTGGATTGTTCGGTATTGCCGAATAGTGTTGTCGTGAATTGTATGTTTATCCAATCCACTTTAACACCGAGAATGCGCCCATTCCAACATTCCAAACAACTGGCCGGATCGTCCCGGCCGGCTTTGCCCCATGGACCCCCTTCTTGCTTCGGCGCTGGTTGAAAACGCGATGAACGGCAGCGCCGCCACCGGCGCCGCTGCACCGCCGGCTGGCGTTGCCGAAGCTTCGGCCCCCTTGCAGGTGGATGCGCTTCGCATCGACGGCCATGCCGCCACCATGCCGCTGCGCCTCTACCACCCGGCGGGAGCCAGCGGCCTGCCGGTGGTGCTGTACTTCCACGGCGGCGGCTTCGTTTCCGGCAGCATCGACGACGCCGACGGGGCGGCCCGCTACCTGGCCCGGGCGGTGCCGGCCCTGGTGGTGGCGGTGGGTTACTCCCTGGCGCCGGACTGGCCGTTTCCCGCCGCGCCGGAGGATGCCCACGCCGCCGCCTGCTGGGCGGCGGCCCAGGTCCACCGCTACGGCGGCGACGCCGGCCGGCTGGCCGTTGCCGGCGACGACGCCGGGGGCAACCTGGCCGCCTGCCTGGCCCTGATGGCCCGGGACCGGCACGGCCCGGCGATTGCCGCCCAGGTGTTGGTGGGGCCCATGCTCGACCCGAGCATGACCCTGCTGGGGGATGCGGTCCGGCTCAATTCCGACCTGGACGAGGCCACCTGCGCCGACTGCTACCGCCAGTACCTGCCCCACACCCAACAGCGCCTGCACCCCTACGCCTCACCCCTGGAATCGCGCCGCCTGGGCGGCCTGCCGCCGGCCCTGATCGCCACCGCCGAGTGCGACGTGCTGCACAAGGAGGCGGAAAAATACGCCGCCGCCCTGATCGCCGTCGGGGTGCCGATCCAGGTGTCGCGCTACGGCCGCGTGCAGCACGGCCACCTGCGCGACCACCAGCCCACCCTGGCGGAAGCCGCCGACTTTCTGCGCCGCCACCTGGCGTCCGGCCCCCGTGGCGCCGCGCCGCCGCCCTCCTGTTGTCCCGAACGCAGCGCTTGACCTTGCCGCCGTGGCAAGGCCGACGCTGTTGCGGCTGACCGTTCACTGTCCCTGACCACTCCCGTTTTTCCTCTCCCGGCTCCGCCTTGCGCGGCCCGGGCCGGCCCCTGTCATCCCTGAAATCCCTGAATTTTCGTATGGAGCCTGCCATGACCCGACGCTTCTCCCTCACCGCCACCCGCCTGGCGGTGGCCGCCGCCCTTACCGGCACCGCCGCCCTGGGCGGCCTGGCCTTGTTCTACGCCCACCCCGGCACGGCGGTGGCTGCCTCGGCCCCGCCGCCGCCGGCGGTGGACGTGGCCGAGGTGGCCAAACGTTCGGTCACCGACTGGCAAGCCTATTCCGGCCGCCTGGAAGCGGTGGACCGGGTCGAGGTCCGCCCCCAGGTGTCCGGCACCGTCACCGCCGTCCATTTCAAGGACGGCAGCCTGGTCAAGAAGGGCGACGTGCTGTTCACCATCGACCCGCGCCCCTACGCCGCCGAAGTGGCCCGGAGCCAGGCCCAGCTCGCCGCCGCCGAGGCCAGGGTGGCCTATACCGGCGCCGACGTGGCCCGGGGCGAGCGGTTGCTGGCCGACAACGCCATCGCCCGGCGCGACTTCGAAGAAAAGCAGAACGCCGACCGGGAGGCCCGGGCCAACCTGCAAGCGGCCAAGGCGGCCCTCAAGGTGGCCGAGCTCAACCTCGAATACACCCGCATCACCGCGCCGATCGCCGGGCGCATGTCCCGGGCCGAGGTGACCGTGGGCAACGTGGTGGCCCCGGGCACGGCCAACGCACCCCTTACCACCCTGATGTCGGCCAACCAGATGTACGCCGCCTTCGACGTGGACGAGCAGAGCTACCTCAAGTACGTGGCCGCCGCCCGGGGCGCCGCCGGCAGCGCCCTGCCGGTGTTCCTCGGCCTGGCGGACGAAGACGGCTATGGGCGTCCGGGGCGTATCGCCTCGGTGGACAACCGGCTTGACACCACCTCGGGAACGATCCGGGTGCGCGCCCTGTTCGACAACGCCGACGGCCGCCTGCTGCCCGGCCTCTATGCCCGGGTGCGCCTGGGCGGCGGCCAGCCCCGGGAGGCCCTGCTGATCGACGAAAAGGCGGTGGGCACCGACCAGGACAAGCGTTTCGTACTGGTGGTGGGCGAGGGCAACCGCACCGCCTACCGGCAAGTGCGCCTCGGCGCCGTCCAGGACGGCCTGCGGGTGGTGGAAGCCGGCCTCAAGCAGGGGGAGCGCATCGTGGTCAACGGCTTGCAGCGGGTGCGCCCCGGTGATGCGGTGACGCCCCAGGCGGTGGCCATGGGCGGCGACAAGGCGGGAACCGGCGCCAAGGCCGATGCCGCCGCCAAAACGGCCCAGGCCGTCGCCCCGGCGGCCGGCGAGAACAACACCTGATCCCTTGCGGGGGGAGTGCCATGAACATATCCAAATTCTTCATCGACCGGCCCATCTTCGCCGGCGTGCTGTCGGTCCTGATCCTGCTGGCCGGGGTGCTGGCGGTGTTCCAGCTGCCCATTTCCGAATACCCGGAAGTGGTGCCGCCCTCGGTGGTGGTGCGCGCCCAGTACCCGGGCGCCAACCCCAAGGTGATCGCCGAGACCGTCGCTGCGCCCCTGGAGGAATCCATCAACGGCGTGGAAAACATGCTGTACATGCAGTCCCAGGCCAACAGCGACGGCAACCTGACGGTGACCGTGTACTTCAAGCTTGGCATTGACCCGGACAAGGCCCAGCAACTGGTGCAGAACCGGGTCTCCCAGGCCCTGCCGCGGCTGCCCGAGGACGTGCAACGCCTCGGCGTGACCACGGTGAAAAGCTCGCCGACCCTGACCCTGGTGGTGCACCTCATCTCGCCGGACGACCGCTACGACGCCACCTACCTGCGCAACTACGCGGTGCTCAACATCAAGGACCGCCTGGCCCGGCTCAACGGGGTGGGGGAGGTCTCGATCTGGGGCGCCGGCAACTACGCCATGCGGGTCTGGCTCGATCCCCAGAAGGTGGCCCAGCGCGGGCTGACCGCCAGCGAGGTGGTGCGCGCCATCCGCGAGCAGAACGTGCAGGTGGCCGCCGGGGTGATCGGCGCTTCGCCCACGGTGGGCGACGTGCCCCTGCAATTCTCGGTGAACGCCCAGGGCCGCTTGCAGACGGAGGAAGAGTTCCGCGACATCGTGCTCAAGACCGCCCCCGACGGCGGCGTCACCCGCCTGGCCGACGTGGCCCGGGTGCAGCTGGACGCGGCGGAATACGGCCTGCGCTCCCTGCTCAACAACAAGCCGGCCATCGGCATGGGCATCATGCAGTCCCCCGGCGCCAACGCCCTGGATGTGTCGTCCCAGGTGCGCGAGGCCATGGCCGACCTGGCCAAGGACTTCCCCGCCTCGGTGGAATACCGCATCGAGTACGACCCCACCCAGTTCGTCCGGGCCAGCATCAAGGCGGTGGTGCACACCCTGCTGGAAGCCATCGCCCTGGTGGTGCTGGTGGTGATCGTCTTTTTGCAGACCTGGCGCGCCTCGATCATTCCGCTGCTGGCGGTGCCGGTGTCCATCGTCGGCACCTTCTCTCTGATGCTTGGCTTCGGCTATTCGATCAACGCCCTGTCCCTGTTCGGCATGGTCCTGGCCATCGGCATCGTCGTCGATGACGCCATCGTCGTGGTGGAGAACGTGGAGCGCAACATCGAGGCCGGGCTGACGCCTCGGGAGGCCACCTACCGGGCCATGCGCGAGGTCTCTGGCCCCATCATCGCCATCGCCCTGACCCTGGTGGCGGTGTTCGTGCCCCTGGCCTTCATGACCGGCCTCACCGGCCAGTTCTACAAGCAGTTCGCCATGACCATCGCCATTTCCACGGTGATCTCGGCGTTCAACTCCCTGACCCTGTCGCCCGCCCTGGCGGCCATGCTGCTCAAGGGCCACGGCAGCGAGCCGGACTGGCTGACGCGGCAGATGAACCGCTACCTGGGCCGCTTCTTTGCCGCCTTCAACCGTTTCTTCGGCCGGGCGTCGGACAAGTACGGCCGGGGCGTCACCGGTGTCATTTCGCGCAAGGCCTCGGCCATGGGCGTCTATGCGGTACTGCTGGGCCTCACCGTGGGTATTTCCTATCTGGTGCCCGGAGGCTTCGTGCCGGCCCAGGACAAGCAGTACCTGATCGGCTTCGCCCAGTTGCCCAACGGCGCCTCCCTGGACCGCACCGAGGCGGTGATCCGCCAGATGGGCGAGATCGCCCTGGCCCAGCCCGGGGTGCAGAGCGCCATTGCCTTCCCTGGCCTGTCCATCAACGGCTTCACCAACAGCTCCAGCGCCGGCATCGTCTTCGCCACCCTCAAGCCCTTCGACGAGCGGCGCGGCAAGAACTTGTCGGCGGATGCCATCGCCGGGGCCCTCAACCAGAAGTACAGCGCCCTGCAAGAGGCCTTCGTGGCGGTCTTTCCGCCGCCGCCGGTGATGGGCCTGGGCACCCTGGGCGGCTTCAAGCTGCAGATCGAGGACCGGGGCGCCCTGGGCTATGCCGAGCTGGACAAGGCGGCCAAGGCCTTCATGGCAGGAGCGGCCAAGGCGCCGGAGCTGGGTCCCATGTTCTCCAGCTACCAGATCAACGTGCCGCAGCTGGACGTGGACCTGGACCGGGTCAAGGCCAAGCAGCAGGGCGTCTCCGTCACCGACGTGTTCGACACCATGCAGATCTACCTGGGCTCGCTGTACGTGAACGACTTCAACCGCTTCGGCCGCGTCTACCAGGTGCGGGCCCAGGCCGATGCGCCGTTCCGTGCCCGGCCCGAGGACATCCTGCAACTCAAGACCCGCAACCGGGACGGGGAGATGGTGCCCCTGTCGTCCCTGGTCAAGGTCAAGCCCGGCTTCGGCCCGGAAATGGTGGTGCGCTACAACGGTTTCACCGCCGCCGACATCAACGGCGGCCCGGCCCCCGGCTTCTCTTCGGCCCAGGCCGAGGCGGCGGCGGAGCGGGTGGCGGCGGAAACCCTACCCCGGGGCGTCAAGTTCGAATGGACCGACCTGACCTACCAGAAGATTCTGGCGGGCAACGCCGGCATCTGGGTCTTTCCCATTAGCCTGCTGCTGGTGTTCCTGGTGCTGGCCGCCCAGTACGAGAGCCTGACCCTGCCCCTGGCGGTGATCATGATCGTGCCCATGAGCATCCTGGCGGCCCTCACCGGTGTCTGGCTCACCGGCGGCGACAACAACATCTTTACTCAAATCGGCTTGATGGTGCTGGTGGGGCTGGCCTGCAAGAACGCCATCCTCATCGTCGAGTTCGCCCGGGAGCTGGAGATGCAGGGCAGTACGCCGATCCGGGCCGCCATCGACGCCAGCCGGCTGCGCCTGCGCCCGATCCTGATGACCTCCATCGCCTTCGTCATGGGCGTGGTGCCCCTGGTTACCTCCAGCGGCGCCGGTTCCGAGATGCGCCATGCCATGGGCGTGGCCGTGTTCTTCGGCATGCTCGGCGTCACCTTCTTCGGCCTCTTCCTCACCCCGGCCTTCTACGTGCTGCTGCGCACCCTGGATAAGCGCCACAAGCTTCATTCCGCCGCGCCCCACGAAGCGCCGCTCACCGCCCACTCGGCCCATGTGCCCCAGGCGGCCCACGACGCGAGCCACTGAACGGAACAGGACCCTTCATCATGACCCAACGTTTCAACTCCTCCCGGGGGCTGCCGCTGCTGCTCGCCAGCCTGCTGGTCCTGGCCGGCTGCTCCCTGGCCCCGACCTATGAGCGCCCCCTGCTCGACACCCCGGCGGCCTTCAAGGAGGCCGCCGCCGGCGATAGCCAATGGAAGCCCGCCCAGCCCGCCGAGGCTCAGCCCCGGGGCGACTGGTGGACGATCTTCGCCGACGACACCCTCAACGCCCTGGAGAACCAGGCCCTGGCCGCCAACCAGGACCTGAAGGCGGCCGCTGCCCGCCTCGCCCAGGCCCGGGCCCTGGAGCAGAACGCCCGCTCCGGCCTGTTCCCCCAGGTCGGTGTCGGCTTCGGGCCGACGCGCCAGCGCCCGTCCCCCGCGTCCCAAGGGCTGGCGGCGGATGCAGACACCACGCCCACCACCCTATGGCGCGCCCAGGGCACCGTGGCCTACGAGGCCGACCTGTTCGGCCGGGTGCGCTCCGGGGCGGATGCCGCCGGGGCCGACGCCCTGCAACAGCGGGCCCTGTTCCAATCGGTGCTGCTGGCCTTGCAGGCGGACGTGGCCCAGGCCTACTTTCTCGTCCGCGAGCTGGACGCCACGGCCGCCCTCTACCGCGAAACGGTGGAACTGCGCGGCCAGACCCTGCGCCTCTTTCAGCGCCGTTTCGACGAAGGCGACATCAGCGAGCTGGACCTGGCCCGGGCGAGAACCGAGCTGGCGGCGGCCCAGTCCGAAGCCCTCGGCGTGGCACGCCAGCGCGCCGTGGCCGAGCACGCCCTGGCGATTCTGCTGGGGCAGGCGCCTGCCGCCTTTTCACTGCCGCCCCAGCCCCTGGCGCGCCTGACCGTGCGCATCCCCGCCGGCCTGCCCTCGGCACTTTTGGAGCGACGCCCGGACATCGCCGCCGCCGAATACGCCATGGCCGCCGCCAACGCCCGCATCGGCGCGGCCCGGGCCGCCTACTTCCCCCGCCTCAACCTGACCGGCGCCTTCGGCTACGAATCCGCCGACCTGGGCGACCTGTTCAAGTGGAGCAGCCGCAGCTTCCTGCTCGGCCCCCTGGTGGGCACGGCGCTCAGCCTGCCGCTGCTGGACGGCGGCGCCCGCCGCGCCGGGGTGGATTTCGCCAACGCCAAGCACGAGGAAGAGGTGGCCAACTACCGCCAGGCGGTGCTCAAAGCCTTCAAGGAGGTGGAAGACAACCTGGCCGGCCTGCGCCTGCTCGATGCCCAGAACCAGGCCCAGGACGAAGCGGTGAGCGCCTCGCGCCGCGCCGCCCGGCTCTCCCACATCCAGTACCGGGAAGGCTCGGTGAGCTACCTCAGCGTGATCGACGCCGACCGTAGCGTGCTGCAACAGCAGCGCGTCGCCGTCAGTCTGGACGGGGAGCGCGCCCGGGCCACCGTGGGGTTGATCCGGGCGCTGGGCGGGAGCTGGGGCGAGGCCCCGGCGCCGGCGGCCGGAGCGAGCGATCCGGCGGCCCCGGCTGCGGGCCAAGCCGCGGCGGCGACCGGTTCGGCGCCTTCCGCCGCGACCCCGGCTGGCGCGACCGCCGGCCCCATGGCTACAGCCGCGAAGTAGGGCGGCGAAGTAAGGGCGAGGCGAGCCCTTGGCCGGCGCCCGCCATTGACCTGCCGGCACCGCCTCCGCTGCCGGGACGGTGCCGCCCTTGCCGCCGGATGGGAATCAAACCTCCTGTCCGGCGGTTTTTTTATGCATGCCACGGAAAGGCGCGTGGATAAAGGCGCTTGGCGATGTCTATCTGGAACCCCGCGCCCCTATTGGCGTTGCGCGATTCCTGCCTGGAGATCGGCCACTGGCGCGGGGAAGCGGGGAGGGGATATGCAGCGCGCGATTCAGGTCAGCCGCAATTCCACTGAGTGGAGGTTGCCCACGGCAGCGGCAAACTGCGCAAATAAAGCGCCTGGCCTAACCGGGAATCAGCACCGGGAACAGGCTGCGCAGCCCGGTGGCCATCATCTCCACCGCCATGGTGGCGAGGATGAAGCCGCCCACCCGGGCCACCAGGTCCAGGGTCGCCTGGCGGATTTGCCGCTCGGCCCGACAGGCCAGGTGAAAGCTCACCCAGCACGACAAGCCCACCATGACGATGGGCAGGATCACGTGGATCAGGTCCACGTAGCTGTGCCAGGCGCTGTTGGCCATCACGTAGCTGAACGCCGCTGGCCCGGCCAGCAAGGGCACCGCCAGGGGAATGATCGACGCCTTGCCGCGAGGCACCGCCGGCGCCCCGTCCGCCGCCGGGGGCGAGCCCTTGAAGCTGGTTTCCTTGCCCAACACCATGGCGATCGCCAGCAGCAGCACGATGATCCCGCCCCCCACCTGCATCGCCCCCAAGGACACCCCGAGCAGCCCCAGCAGCGGCATGCCGAGAAAGGTGGCCACCAGCAGCGCCACCGTCACGCTCACCCCGATGGTCCGGGCAAAGCGCACCTTGCCCGGAGCGTCCAGCCCCTCGGCGGAGGCCAGGAACACCGGAATCATCGTCACCGGCCCGACCAGGGCGAACAGGGTGACGGCTTTTTTGAGGGTTAAGGCGGCGATGAGGAGCATGGGGGGAGGTTATGGTGCTATTCAATAAAATTCCTAAAGCCTTTCCAGGAAGGTTGAAAGGTTTTCATCTTTAGGTTGTATCCATGTGTGTGTTGAGCAAATGCCGTCATTTAAGAGGGTGTTTGTTGGGTTGTAAAGAAAAACCTCGTCAAAGATTTTATCTTTTATCCCGTTTTTTATTTTTGAAATAATATGTTCATCTTCTTGCCTAAAACCAAATCCAATAATTGCCAGGGTGTTCTTTTGAATGCTGTCTCTTTTTTCTGAAATGGCTCGAAGTCGGTTGTTGTAAAAGCGTAACGACTCATGGCCTGCAATTAACCCCATCTTTACTTCTTGGTCGCCTACAACCAAGACGGGCCAACGGTAGGGAGGATTGTTGTAGTTGGTTTTTTTGAAAGGTTTGTATCGTAGGTCGCCATGTAGGTGGTGTATTTTTATTTTGGCCGCCGCGTCGGTGTTGAGTGAACCGTTGCCTCGCCAAAAATCTGTTATGTAGTCCCTGCGGGAATAGCCCTGTCCATATAAAATGTGGTCGAATATGGCATCAAAATTTGTTGTAAAATAATTAATTGACTCGTATTTTTTAATTATGCCGTCAATGCATGGGTTGAAGTGGTTTACAACCTCAAGCATTTGGCTGAGAGATATTGTTAGCTGTCTTTCAATCTGGTCCAGTGCGTCAGCAATTGAATCTTGGAGTGCTGACTGTTGGAATAAATCTGAAAAGGCATCCTCGTTCACTTGGAAACGTTTGAGGTCTTCTTTTGTTTTTTCAATGGCGAGGTTAATTGTAAGCAAGCCGCCCAAAATGTAGTCAAAAGACTCGGGGCTAAACAAGTTTTTTATTTCTGAGTTAATTCGTGAGTATACGTTGGTGCTAATTTTTTGGTAGGTGAAGTTAAGCAATTCATCCGCAAAATGACAAGACTGTGAAATTGCCATATTGAGGCCGGCACCCCCAATGATTGTGAGTTGGCGCATGACGGTTCTTTCCTGGGATTTTAGGGTGGGTAATTCCTCAAATAATACAACAATGGAATTTTTTTAGAAGGGTTGGGTTGTAACTTCGATTACATAAAACCACCGCCCATCCTCCCGCACGAACCGGCTCGTCTCCACCAGCCGGTGCGCCCGTCCCCCCACCTTGTAGCGGGCGACGAAAGCCACTTCGGCTTTATCGCCATCGGGGCTATGACGCTTGACCTCCAGCCCCAGCCATTGGGCCGGGGGCTCGTCGGCCAGGCCCAGGGCGGCGGGGCGGGTGGTGGGGTGCCAGGTGGCGAGCAGGTAGGGTTCCAGGCCCAGAACGTAAGCGCTGTAGCGGGAGCGCATCAGGGCTTCGGCGGTGGGGGCGGGGGGCGCCTCGGCGAAGGGTTCGGCGTGGTAGGGGGCGCAGCAGGCGGCGTAGGGGCGGCCGGTGCCGCAGGGGCAGGGGCCTTGGGGCTGTTGCGGGGTGCCGTGGGAGGCGAGTTTGTCGGGCTTGGTGCGGGTCATGAGGCTGAATCTAGGGCTTGATTGAGGGCCGGTTTGGGGCCGATGTGTGGCTGGATTTACGGATTCGGCGTCGCAAGCAGCGTGGTTTGATCCGCCAAGTGCTCGCCCGCCAGCAAGGCAGCCAGTTCTTCCGGCAGGAGCACCCGGTAGGGCAGGGGATTGAGGCGGCGGCGGTTGAGGCGCAGCACTTCCTTGTCCCGGCTGACCAGCCACAGGGCGCTGGCCCGGGCGGCCAGTTCGACGAACTTCTGGTCATCCTTGTCGCGGCAGCGGGGCAGGCCGCTGGCGGTATCCGGATCGGCCGGGGCGATCAGCTCCACCCGGGCGGCATAGGCGGCGTGGAATTCGGCTTGCTCGTCGGCGGCCAGGGCGAATTCGGGGTAGGCGAGCACCCGGGCCAACTCGTCCAGGGTGGTGGCGTCGGCGCAGGGGCGCAGGGCTCCGCTGTCGATGGCTTCGGCCAGGGGGGCGATGGACGGCCCCCGGGGCGGCTTGTTCTGGGCCAGGGCCCGGGGGCGGTAATAGAAGAGGTCGAGCACCGCGTTGGTGTCGAGCACGACCCGGCGCGGCGGGGCATCTGCCCGGGGGCCATGGGGTGCCGGGGTGCTTGCTGGATTCTGCATCGTGCCGCTCATTGCGTGGCTCCGGCCGGGGCCATGCCCTGCTCCAGCCCCAGCCGTTCACAGGCCAGTTCGGCCAGGGCCAGGCAGGAGGTGAGGCCAGGCGATTCGATGCCGTAGAGGTGGAGCAGTCCGGGGATGCCGTGGGTTTCCGGCCCTTGCAGGCAGAAGTCGGCGGCGGGCTGGCCCGGGCCGCTGATCTTGGGGCGCACGCCGGAATAGGCTGGGGCCAGGGCGTGGTCGGGCAGGTCCGGCCAGTAGCGGCGCACCTCGCCGTAGAAGCGCTCGGCCCGGGCTGGATCGACCCGGTAGTCGAAAGTGGCCGGATCGGCCGCCACGCCTTGGTCGGGCAGCCATTCCACGTCCGGGCCGAAGCGGGCCTGGTCGCCCAGGTCCAGGGTCAGGTGCACCCCCAGGCCGCCGGGTTCGGGCACCGGATAGATCAGCCGGGAGAAAGGCGCCCGGCCCGACAGGCTGTAGTAGTTGCCCTTGGCGAAATGCACCGGGGGCAGGTGCTCGGCGCCATAGCCGGCGAGGCGGGAGGCGACCCGGGGCGCGTACAGGCCGGCGGCGTTGATGACCAGGCGCGGGGCCAGTTCCATGGCGTCGCCGCCCTGGCCCACGGTGAGACGTAGGCCGTCGGTGCCGACACGGCCCTCGATCACCGGGCTGCCCAGGGCCAGGCTGGCGCCGTGGCGTTCGGCGTCGCCGAGCAGGGCCAGCATCAGGCCGTGGCTGTCGATGATGCCGGTGGAGGGGGAGAGCAGGGCGCCGTGGCAGTGCAGCGCCGGTTCCAGGGCTTGGACCTCGGCGGCGGTGAGTTGGCGCAGGTCGGTGACGCCGTTGGCCTCGGCCTTGGCGCCGATGGCTTCCAGTTCTCCCACCTGGGCGGCGCTGGTGGCCACGATCAGCTTGCCGCTGCGCTGGTGTGCCACGCCGTAGTCGGCGCAGAAGCGGTAGAGCAGTTGCCGGCCGGCGACGCACAGGCGGGCCTTGAGGGAGCCGGCCGGGTAGTAGAGCCCGGCGTGGATGACTTCGCTGTTGCGGCTGGAGGTTTCCTGGCCGATGGCCGTATGGGCCTCGACCACCACCGTTTCGATGCCGCGCTGGGCCAGGGCCCGGGCACAGGCCAGGCCGACCACGCCGGCCCCGATGACTACCGCGCCGACTGATTCGGCCATGTCACATCCTCGTTACGACAAAACCTTGCCATTGTACGAGGCCGTCGGGCGGTGGCGGCCCTGCCGATGACGGGATGGGCAGGGCCGGCGGCTGCCGGGTTAAGGCATCAGGGGGCCGGCTGCTGCATTACCACCACCTGGGCCGGCATGGGGGCGGGGAAGCCGGCGGCGGTGAGGGCTTCGCGGATCGCCCGGTTGCCGTCGAAATAGACCTGCCAGTAATTGTCGTTGTGGCAGTAGGGGCGCACCGCCAGCACCGGCCCGACCAGGTTGAAGTCGAGGATTTCCACTTCCGGCGGCGGGTCGGCCAGCACGTTGTCCACCGCCAGCAGTTTTTCCCGCAGCAGCACCATGGCCGCCGCGTGGTCGGCGCTGCCGGCCAGCTGGCACTTGAGGTCGACCCGGCGGTAGGGGTTGGCGGTGAAGTTCTGGATGGTGTTGCCGAAGATCCGGCCGTTGCCCACCAGGGTCATCACGTTATCCGGGGTGTTGATGGTGGTGGCGAACAGGCCGATTTCCTTGACCCTGCCGGTGACGCCGCCGGCACTGATGAAGTCGCCGACCTTGAAGGGTCGCAGCACGACGAGAAAGATGCCCGCCGCCAGGTTGCCGAGCAGCCCGCCCCAGGCGGCGCCGATGGCCACGCCGATGCCGGCCACCAAGGCGGCGAAGGTGGTGGTCTGGACCCCGAAATAGCCGAGGATGGCGACGATCAGAATGATGTTCAGGGTGACCGCAACGAAGCTGCCGACGTAGCGCACCAGGGTCGGATCGACCTTCTGCCGGGCCATGGCCTGTTGCAGCAGGCGTTCCGCCAGGCCGATCAGCCAGCGGCCGACGACCCAGAAGAGGATGGCGCCGATGACCTTGATGCCGATGTCGGTGGCGTAGGTCATGATCAGTTGGCGGTAACTGTCGAGATTTTCCATGGCGGTCTTCCGAGCGGGGTTGGGGGGAATTGGCGCGCTGCAATGACGAACGTATAACGATCCAGCCTAGACGGGAAATGTGGCAATTGCACGCACGGCGGTGGGGGGTAGGGCAGGTTGGCGGGGAGTCCCGACGGCGGTATGATGCAGCGCTCCCATACGTCTGCGTATGGAACCACGCACTCCGCTGCACCACTGACTACAAGGAGAGTAGGGATGTCCCAGCAAAAAATCGGCGTCGTCGGCGCCGGCACCATGGGTAACGGCATCGCCCAGGCCTTCGCCGTGGCCGGCTTCGAGGTGATCCTCACCGATATCGCCCAGCCCGCCCTTGACCGCGCCGTGGCCACCATTTCCGGCAGCCTGGACCGGCTGATCAAGAAGGAAAAGATGACCGAGGCGCAGAAGGCCGCCGCCCTGGCCAAGATTTCCACCGCCACCGACACTCAGGCCCTGGCCGTCGCCGACCTGGTGATCGAGGCCGCCACCGAGAACCTGGAACTGAAGACCAAGATCTTCAAGCAGCTCGACGGCCTGATGAAGGCGGACGCCATCCTGGCTTCCAACACTTCCTCCATCTCCATCACCAAGCTCGCCGCCGCCACCGGCCGCGCCGACCGGGTGATCGGCATGCACTTCTTCAACCCGGTGCCGATGATGGCCCTGGTCGAAGTGATCCGCGGCCTGCAGACCTCGGACGCCACCTACGCCACCGTGGAAGCCATCTCCAAGGCCGTGGGCAAGACCCCGGTGCAGGTCAAGAACAGCCCGGGCTTCGTGGTCAACCGCTTGCTCTGCCCGATGATCAACGAAGCCATCTTCGCCCTGGGCGAAGGCCTGGCCGAAGCCGCCGCCATCGACGAAGCGATGAAGCTCGGCTGCAACCATCCCATCGGCCCCCTGGCCCTGTGCGACATGATCGGCCTGGACGTGGAACTGGCGGTGATGCAGGTGCTGTTCGAAGGCACCAAGGACCCGAAGTACCGTCCGGCTCCTCTGCTGGTGGAAATGGTCGAAGCCGGCTACCTGGGCCGCAAGACCGGCAAGGGCTTCTTCACCTACTGATCCCGGGCGCGCGGTGTGCATGGCGCACCGCACATCGGGAACAAGCAGGAACAAGCAAAAAGGCAGGGCGGGATTTTTCCCGCCCTGCCTTTTTTGTTGCACGCGCCGCCGGCGGAATGCTCCCGGATTGTTACAATGTCATATCTAGGGGGCGAGAAGGCAGGGAGAACCTGCCCGGATTCCAACGTGACGACACAAACCAATCAAGCGCTTCATGCGTTCAGCGGCAGCTATGCGGGAACGATCCTGTTCGTCGGCTTCGGCAGCGTCGGCCAGGCGCTGCTGCCGCTGCTGTTCCGCCATTTTGACCTGTCGCCCAGGCAGATCCGCATCGTCACCGCCGACGAACGGGGGATGGATGTCGCCACCCTGTTCAACGTGGCCTTCACGGTCCAGCCCCTCACTCCGGAAAACCACCGGGAGGTCCTGGGGCGGCTCCTGCCCCGGGGCGGGATTCTCATCAACGTCTCGGTCGATGTCGCCTCCCTGAGTCTGATCGACTGGTGCCAGGACCACGGCGTGCGCTATCTGGACACCTGCATCGAGCCTTGGGTGGGGGGCTACACCGATCCGGCCCTGCCCGTGGAGCACACCACCAACTGGTGGCTGCGGGAGCAGGTCCTCGCCCGCCGCGGCCCGGGCCGGCCCACCGCCGTGGTGGCCCACGGCGCCAATCCCGGGCTCATCAGCCATTTCGTCAAGGCGGGGCTCGAACGGCTCGCCGGGCTGCGCGGCGTGGCGTTTGCGGCGTCGGCCGGCAACCATGCCGAGATGGCCCGGGACCTGGGCGTCCGGGTCGTCCAGATCGCCGAGCGTGACACCCAGCACGGCGGTCCGCCGTTGCCCCCGGGCGGCTTCGCCAACACCTGGTCGGCCGACGGGCTGATGGCCGAGGCCTTCCAGCGGGCCGAACTGGGCTGGGGCAGCCACGAAGGCGCCCTGCCGGCCGGCGCGACCCCGCTCGGCAGCGGCGGGCGCAGCCTGTACCTGCTCGAGCCGGGCGTGCGGACCCGAGTCCGCTCCTGGGTGCCATCGGCCGGGGAGCAGAGCGCCTACCTGCTGACCCACCATGAATCCCTGTCCATCGCCGACCTGCTGACCGTCGCGGACGGCGCGGAAGCCCCGGCCTACCGGCCCACGGTGTATTACGCCTACCGGCCCTGCCCGGCGGCGGAAGCCTCCCTGGAGGACTGGGCCGCTTCCGGCTTTGCCGAACTCGGTTACAAGTTCCTGCTGCGCAACGACCTGAGCGACGGCGGCGACGAGCTGGGCGCCCTGTTCGTCTTCGACGGCGGGGCCTACTGGTACGGCTCCACCCTGGCGCTGGAAGAGGCGCGCCACCTGGCCCCGTGCAACAACGCCACCACCTTGCAGGTGGCGGCCCCCCTGCTGGCCGCCGTGGCCTGGCTGGTGGAGCACCCGGACGAGGGCGTGGTCGAGGCCGAATCCCTGGACCACGAATTCGTGCTGGACATCGCCCGGCCCTACTTGGGGCGGATCGAGGGCATCCTGTCCGCCTGGAATCCGAAAGGCGCAGGCAGGGCGGGCGGCTTGCAGTTTTCCGACTTTATCGCCGCGTCCTGAGGAGGGACGATGAAACGTTCGCAACAGGTTTCGCTGGTGGTGCTGGGAACGATGGGGTTCGCCCTGTTCCACGGCTGCGACGACGATCCCAAGCAGGAAGTCATGGAGCCCCGCTACGCCAGCGCCGAGGATTGTCAGCGGGATTGGGGCGAGGACCCGCGCAACTGCACCCGCAACAGCGGCGGTTCAGGCGGCGGTGGCTACGTGGGGCCGCGCTACTACTGGGACCGCAGCCAGGGCACCCCGGTGGCGGTGGAGCCGGACGGGCGCCAGCGCGTCCTGACCAATACCCGGATCACTTCGGACCTGGCGCCGCCCTCGGCTCGCAGCGTCACCACTTCCTGGGTTTCCCGGGGCGGCTTCGGCGGTACCGGCGTGCGCATGTCGGGAGGCAGCTGAGGTGCGCCGCCTGGCCATCGCCCCGCGCCCCGACTTCCAGGCCCGGCTGGAGGCGGTCGGCCTCTCCTTCCACAGCTGGGACGATTATTGGCGCGAAGACGTCTGCTACGCCTTCAGCGCCGCACAGATCGACCACCTGGAAGCGGTGACCCTCGAACTGCACCGCATGTGCGTCGAGGCGGCCCGCTTCATCGTCGCCCGAGAACGCTTCGCCGACCTGGGTATTCCCGAGCCGTTCTGGGGCCCGATCGCCGAATCCCTGGCCCGGGACGACTTCTCGCTCTACGGCCGTTTCGACCTGGCCTACGACGGCCAGTCGGAACCCCGGTTGCTCGAATACAACGCCGACACCCCCACCTCGCTGCTGGAATCGGCGGTGGCCCAGTGGTACTGGCTGGAAGACCTGCGGGCCGGCGGACAGCCCCATCTCGACCAGTTCAATTCCCTGCACGAGCGGCTGGTGGAACAGTGGCGCCGCCTCGGCCGCCAGGGGGTGGAACGGGTCCATTTCACCTCGATGGCGGACAACGAGGAAGACTGGGTCTGCACCGCCTACCTGGCCGACACCGCCTTGCAGGCCGGGCTCCAGGCACCCCACCTGTACATCGGCGAACTGGGCTGGAGCGGCGCCAGCGGCGATTTCGTCGATCTGGACAACGCCCCGGTCGCGGCCCTGTTCAAGCTCTACCCCTGGGAGTGGCTGATGCGCGAGCCCTTCGGCTGCCACATCCCCGGCTCGGCCACCCGCTTCATCGAGCCGCTGTGGAAGTCCCTGCTCGCCTGCAAGGGGCTGTTGCCCATCCTCTGGGAGCTGTTTCCCGGCCATCCCAACCTGCTGCCGGCTTTTTTCGAAGCTGACCGGGGCCGCCTCGATTCCTACGCCCGAAAGCCTCTGTATTCCCGGGAGGGCGCCAATGTGGCCCTGTACGAGGGCGGGCGGCTGGTCGGCGAGGACGGCGGCCCCTACGGACAGGAAGGCTTCATCTACCAGGCGCTGCACCGGTTGCCCCGCTTCGGCGACCGCTACCCGGTGATCGGCGCCTGGGTCGTCGGCGACGAACCGGCGGGCATCTGCCTGCGCGAGGACGTTTCGCCGATCACCACCAACATGAGCAACTTCGTGCCCCATTACTTCGAATGAGGACCGCCATGGCCCCCGTGATCGCTTTTCTCCAGTACTTCTCCGCCGCCGTGGTCTTGCTGCTCGCCTTCGCGGCCCTCTACGTCAAGGTCACGCCCTACGACGATTTCGCCCTGATCCGGGAGAACAACAGCGCGGCCGCCATTTCCCTGGGCGGGGCCATGCTGGGCTTCACCTTCCCCCTCATGGCGGCCATCTACTACACCCACGACCTAGTGGAAATGCTCAAGTGGGCGGCCATCACCGGCGCCGTCCAACTGGTCATCTTCGCCGCCATGCGCCGCTACGCCCGGCGGATCGAGGAAGGCTGCACGGCCCCGGCGATCCTCATGGCCTGCGCCGCCGTCGCCATCGGTCTGCTCAACGGGGTGTGCATCAGCTACTGACGCTGCCTTCGCACCACCCCAAGCCAACAGAACAGGCAGCCGGGAGCGATCCCGCGCTGCCTTTTTTCATCTGGGGCTCAGGCGGTGGCCGGGTAGCGTTCCAGCACCGTGTAGGGTGATTCCTGGCCCGGGCGGCTTTCCACCAGCACGTAGTCGCGGACCTGCCAGCGCAGGGGCAGGGGCGGAACGGCCGGTACCAACCTGCCGGCCCGGCGGGCCAGGGTGACGTGGGGGTGGAAGTCGGCGCTGTCGGTGGGCAGGCCCAGGTCGGCCAGGCGCTTTCCCAGGGCGGCGTGAAGGTCCGCCATGCCCGGCGCCATCGCGTCCGTGGCGAGCACGGCAATGCCGTGACGCCAAAGGTCCGTCCGCTCCAGCCCGAAGGCGAAGGGGGCGAAGGGGATTTTCAGGCCATGGCGGATTTCCGCCAGGCGCGAACGCGGCACGTGGCCGATGTAGTGCAGGGTCAGGTGCAGGGTGTCGGGCCGCATCAGCCGGGTGCCGGCCGCCGCGCTCCAGGCGTCCCGCTGCCGCACCAGGGCCCGGCGCACGCCCGCATCGGGCCACAGGGCGAGGAACAGCCGCACCTCCTCGCCGGCGGCGGGGGGATGTGCAGGTGGCCGAGGAGGCGGAAGAGGGAGCGTGCTCACTCTGCCAGTGTAGCGCCGCCAGCCCCCGAAACGCCCCGGGACAACGCCGGCCGGGAACTGCCGCGCCCGCGCCATGGCCCAAGCAACAGGGACGGTTTGGCGCGAAGGAGAGTCTCATGCCCTGGGAATCTGGAATATCCGGCGGTGTCTTTGGCGGCTACGGCATCGTCGTGGTGCTGCTCGTGCTGTTGGCGTTTGCGTCGATCCGCATCTTCCGCGAGTACGAGCGGGGCGTGGTGTTCACCCTGGGCCGTTTCTGGAAGGTGAAGGGGCCGGGGCTGGTGATCATCGTCCCGGCCATCCAGCAGGTGGTGCGGGTCGATCTGCGCACTATCGTGCTGGAGGTACCGACCCAGGACGTGATCTCCCGGGACAACGTGTCGGTCAAGGTCAGCGCCGTGGTCTATCTACGCGTGGTCGACTCGGCCAAGGCCATCATCCAGGTGGAGGATTACCTCAACGCCACCAGCCAGCTGGCCCAGACCATGCTGCGCTCGGTGCTCGGCAAGCACCAACTGGACGACATGCTGGCGGAGCGGGAGCGGCTCAACCTGGACATCCAGCAGGCCCTGGACGCCCAAACCGATACCTGGGGCATCAAGGTGTCCAACGTGGAGATCAAACAGGTGGACCTGACCGAATCCATGATCCGGGCCATCGCCCGCCAGGCCGAGGCGGAGCGGGAGCGGCGCGCCAAGGTGATCCACGCCGAGGGCGAGTTGCAGGCCGCCGAAAAGCTCTTCCAGGCCGCCCAGATCCTGTCCCAGCAGCCCCAGGCGATCCAGCTGCGTTACCTGGAAACCCTCACCGTGATCGGCGCCGACAAGAACACCACGGTGATCTTTCCCCTGCCGATGGACCTGGTGAGCGCCTTTCTCGACCGGGTACGCCAGCCCTGAACCGGAGCGAGCCATGAGCCACAAGCACCTGACCCTGCTGCGCGCCGTATTCAAGGACCCGCCCAGCGCCAACATCCATTGGCGCGAGGTGGAATCCCTGCTGCACAACCTGGGCGCCACCATCGAACCCAGCCACGGCGCCCGCTTCAAGGTGGTCCTCAACCACCAGGAAGGCTTCATCCACCACCCCCACAACAGCTCCACCTGCACCCGGCAGGACATCAAGCAGCTGCGCGAACTGCTCACCCAGGCGGGGGTGAGCCTGGCGGCCTACGAAGAAGGTTGAGGCTGGCCCTGCACCGAGCGCCAGTCAGCGTCCATCGGGGGCGAACAGCTCGCCCTGGCGCTGCGGACGGGTGAGGGTTGCCTTGGCGTCGTCCAGCTCGGCCAGAGGCGTCAGGGTGCCAACCCGCACGCCCAGCAGGCGCAGGCGCTGGTCCAGGGGTACCCGTTTCAGGCATTCCCCCGCCGCTCGGCGGATGGTGGCGGCGTCGGCCACCGGCAGGGGCAGGGTCGCGTCCCGGGTGACGGTGTGGAAGTCGGCGTAGCGCAGCTTGATGCCGATGGTGCGTCCGGCGTAGCCCTTGCGCTTGAGGTCGGCGGCCACCTTCTCGCACAGGTCGGTGAAGATTTCGCTCAAGGCGGCCCGGTCCTGGCGCGGGTGCAAATCCCGGGCGAAGGTGGTTTCGCGGCTGATGGAACGGGGTTCCGGGTTGAGGGACAGTTCCCGGTCGTCGATGCCGTGGGCGGCTGCGTGGAGCCAGGCCCCGTAGCTGCGGCCGAACTGGGCGACGAGAAAGTCTTCCGCCGTGGCCGCCAGTTCGCCGATGGTGTGGATGCCCAGGCCGGCGAGCTTTTCCGTGGCCTTGGGGCCGATGCCGTTCACCTTCTTCACCGGCAGGGGCCAGATGCGGGTGGGGATATCCTCCGGGCCGAGCAGGGTCAGGCCGTTCGGCTTGTCCAGGTCCGAGCAGATCTTGGCCAGCAGCTTGTTGGGGGTGACGCCGATGGAGCAGGTGAGGCCGGTGGCAGCGAACACGGCGTCCTTGATGCGCCGGGCCAGGGCCTCGGTCTCCCCCGGCACGTCGGTGAGGTCGATGTAAATCTCGTCCACGCCCCGGTCCTCGATGCAGGGGGCGATTTCGGCCACCGCCGCCTTGAAGCGCCGTGAGGCGTTGCGGTAGGCCTCGAAGTCCGCCGGCAGCAGGATGGCGTCCGGCGCCAGCTGGGCCGACTTCATCAGCCCCATGGCGGAAAACACCCCCAGGGCCCGGGCTTCGTAGGTGGAGGTGGTGACCACCCCACGGCCCACGTAGTCGCGCAGCCGGGCGTAGCGCCGGGTGCCGTCGGGCTGCGTCACCGGCGCGTCCACGCTGCGCCCACCCACCACCACCGGCTGGCCGCGCAGGTCCGGGTAGCGCAGCAATTCCACGGAGGCGAAGAACGCATCCATGTCCAGATGGGCAATGCGGCGGTGAGCGGAGAGGGAAGCGGGGTGGGGACTGCTCATGACGGCGTGGAGCGGTGCAGAACGGTGGCAAGGACGCCAGAAGGGACGGTGCCGGGGCGTTCCTTGAGGCTCAGTTCCGGGTCAGGCGCAGCACCCGGACCCGGGGCTTGGCCAAGTGTTTGACCAGCAGGGTGTAGGTGTGGCCGTCGAAGGGCGGCCGCTCGGCGGCCAGCAGGGGCGGCACTGCCGCCTCGCCGTCGGCGGTGCCCAGGTAGCGCCAGTCGTCCAGCAGGTGCAGGCCGGCGCCCTCGCGGACGGCGATCGGCCCGCCGTAGGGCCAGGGGGCCAGTTGCGCCCGGCTCAGGGCGACCTTTGGCTGGCGGTTGTGGCGGGGGCGGAGCCGCCGCACCAGATCGGCCTCGGCGAGCTGGGTGCCCAGTTCGCCGCCGGTTTCGATCCAGTCGATGCGCCGCACCTGTTCGGCCAGGGCCGCCTCCCGAGGGGAGGGCCGGGCCTTGCCGAAGTGGGCCAGCACCCGCCGGCGCAGGCCGCTGCTCTTACCCACGTAGAGGGCTTGATCGTCCTCGCCGTAGAAGAGATAGACCCCGGGGCCCTCGGGGATTTCTTCCGCCAGATTCGGGTCCAGTTGCGGTGGCAGTTTGGGTTGAGCGGTGAGGGCGGCCACCTCGGCGTCGATCCTCGCCTCGCTCAGTTCGGCCCTGGCCTTCTGCCAGAAGTGCCAGATCACCCGGGCATCGTCCAGGGCGCGGTGGCGGGCGGCCACCGTCAGGCCGTGGCGGGCGATCAGGGCGTCCAGTCCGTGGCGCGGCTCTTCCGGGTAGAGCCGGCGCGACAGGCGCACGGTGCATAGCACCGTCGCCTTGAGGTCGATGCCCAGGCGCTTGAATTCGCTCTTGAGAAAGCCGTGGTCGAAGCGGGCGTTGTGGGCGATGAACAGCCGGCCGGCGAGCCGTTCCTGCACCGCATCGGCCACTTCGGCGAAGACCGGGGCGCCGGCCACCATGGCGTCGTCGATGCCGGTGAGCTTCTGGATGAAGGGGGGAATGGGGGTCTGGGGATTGACCAGGGTGCTCCATTCGGCCACCCCGCCGGCGTCCACGGTGACGATGCCGATTTCGGTGATGCGATCCAGGGCGGCGGTGCCGCCGGTGGTTTCCAGGTCGATGAAGGCGAGGGGTTGCACGGTGTGTAGGTGAAAGGCGCCCGGCTGCGGCCGGGGCGTAATCAAGATTGACTGTATATAAAAACAGTATGTGGCGTATTGCCTAGTTCGGCAAGGGGGAGGGGCTGTTCTCCGGCCGGGGAGCCGGAGCGGAGTCTCCTGTAAACGGACGCGGCGCCGGGGAGTCCGGCGCCGCGTTGCGAGCAGAGCGAATGGGTCGAATGGGGCGGGTGGGTCGATTGTCGCGGCAGACGGGTCAGACCAGGTTGTCCACCGCCGCCGTGTCCGGTTCCCCGGCCGTGCGGGGTGCGGCGGGCAGGATCAGGTTGAGCAGCACCGCCAGCACGCCGCACAGGCTGATGCCCTGGAGGCTGAAATTGCCGATCGAAACGCCCAGGCCGCCGATGCCGGTGACCAGGGTGACCGAGATGATGCACAGGTTGCGCGGGTTCATCAGATCCACCTTGGCGTCCATCAGGGTCTTGAGGCCGATGCCGGCGATGGAGCCGAACAGCAGCACCATGATGCCGCCCATCACCGGCATGGGGATGGTCTGGAGCAGGGCGCCGAACTTGCCGACGAAGGCCATGACGATGGCGAAGCCGGCGGCCCAGGTCATCACCACCGGGTTGAAGTTGCGGGTCAGCATCACCGCCCCGGTCACCTCGCCGTAGGTGGTCACCGGCGGGCCGCCGAACAGGCCCACCACGTTCACCGCCAGGCCGTCGCCGAGCAGGGTGCGGTGCAGGCCGGGTTCCGCGGTGAAGTCCTTGCCCACCACCGAGCCGATGGCCAGCACGCCGCCGACGTGCTCGACGATGGGGGCGATGGCCACCGGGATCATGAACAGGATTGCCGCCAGATTGAATTCCGGCGTGCCGAACTGGGGTACCGCCAGCCAGGCGGCGTCGCTCACCTTGGCAAAATCGACGATGCCCGCCGCCAGGGAGGCCCCGTAGCCCACGGCCACGCCGACCAGGATCGGCACCAGCTTGAGCAGCCCCTTGGCGCGGATGGCGGTGAGCATGGTGGCCGCCAGGGAAATGGCGGCAATGGCGATGGCCGTGCCGTAGGGCACCACCTGCTGGTCGCCGGCCTTGCCGCTGGCCATGTTCACCGCCACCTGGGCCAGGCCCAGGCCGATCACCATCACCACCGGGCCGATCACCACCGGCGGCAGCAGGCGGTGGATGAGGCCCACGCCGCGCCACTTCACCAGGGCGGCGGCCACGTAGTAGAAGAACGAAGCGCAGGCCAGGGCGCCCAGGGTGGCGGGCATGCCCCAGGTTTGCACCGAATAGATCACCGGGGCGATGAAGGCGAAGGACGAGCCCAGGTAGATGGGCACCCGGCGCTTGGTGCACACCTGAAAAATCAGGGTACCGACCCCGGCGCCGAGCAGCGCCAGGCTGGGGTTGAGGCCGGTGAGCAGGGGCACCAGCACGGTGGCGCCGAAGGCGACAAAGAGAATCTGGGCGCCGGACAGGGCGATGCGCCAGGTGGGGTCCCGATGGGTGGTCATGGGCGAGGGTGTCCGTCGGAGCGGTTGGAACGGGTGGGGCCGGCGCGGCGTGGGCCCGGCGTGGGTTCGGCATGAGCCGATGCAACGGGGGCCATGCCGCGCGGGAGGATACGGCCTTGCGCGGGCCGCGTCCATGGCGCCGGGCAAGGCCGGGCGCCCTGCGCCCGTCACCGGGGGGAGGTGTTTGCGGCGTCAGCGGTTTTCCACGGTTTTTGTGGACGTCCCTGTGGATAAATCCAAAAAACCTTTCCGCATCAGGAGGATGACGCGCTGCCGCAAAAATGGGCATGGCCGAAGGTCCGCGCCAGTATTGGCTTTCCGAGGTGTGCCCGTGGAGACCCGCGCCAGTATTGACGCTACAGGCAGCCCATCTGGAGATCGGCCAGGGGCGCGGGGTTTGGGGCAGCCCCGACGGAACAGCCTCTTCCCATGGATGGTGCCGGGGTCATGGGAATGAGCCCCGGCCCGTGGTTGGTCCCGGCCGGGAGCCAACCACGGGGAGGGGACGGATCAGGCCTCGAACAAGCTTTGCCCGATGAACTCGCCGGGACCGGCGCCCGGCGGGCAGGCGAACAGGCCGCTGCCCGTATGGGTGGTGAACTGGTTGAGCATGTCGATCTGGGCCATCTTGGTGTACAGCTTGATGAAGCCGGTGCGCGGGTCCTTCTGGTAGCACTGGAACAGCAGGCCGGCGTCGAAGGTCACCAGCTGGCGCCAGGGCGGCCAGCGCTCGGCGATCTTGGCGATCCCGTTGTCGTAGTTGAACGCCCGGCGCAGGATCTGGGCGCCGTCGTTGTTTTCGGGCGCCGCCATGGCGGCGTGGGAGTTTTCGGCCACCACCGGATTGCCGTCCTTGTCGGTGCGCTCCAGGTCCAGCGGGTCGAATTCGCCGCGCTTGCCGATGGGGGCGCCGGAGGCCTTGTGCCGGCCCACCGATTCCTCCTGGAAGGCGACCTTCATTTCGTCCCAGTGCTCCAGGGAAATGCGGATCGGGCGGATCACCATGTAGCTGCCGTTGCGCAGCCAGGCGGGCCCTTCTTCCCGAACCCAGACGAATTGGTCCATGGCCTTGGCCTGGTGGGTGGGCACGTTCATGGTGCCGTCCAGGAAACCCATCTGGTTGCGGCCGGTTTCCCCGGGCTTGAAGCCGCCGGTGAAGCCCATCTGGGCCCAGCGCATCACCGCCGTGCCGCGGGCCAGCATGGCCAGGCGGCGCACCGCGTATTCGACCACCTGGGGATCGTCGGCGCAGGCCTGGACCGACAGGTCGCCCCCGGTGCGGTCCGGTGCCAGCTGGTCCCCGACGAAGCGGGGCAGGTCCACCAGGGCCTCGGGGCGGTGCTTGGCCAGGCCGAAGGGGTTCTGGCCGTCTTTTTCGAACAGGGTGGCGCCGAAGCCGAAGGTTACGGTCAGGCGCGACACCGGCAGGCCGACGGCGGCACCGGATTCCTCGCTGGGCTGGCCGGGGTCGGCCTTGGGGTCGAAGCGGGCCGGGCCCGCCGTCATCTGGGCGGCGGCCTTGGTCCAGTCCTGCAACAGCTTGACCAGCGCATCGCGGCTGTCCGTCACCAGGTCGAAGGCGATGAAGTAGGTGTGCCGCTGGATGGGCGTGGCGATGCCGGCCTGGTGCGTGCCCCGGAAAGGCTCCACCAGGGGGGCGGCCGGGGGCGCCGTCGTGGCCTTGGCGGTGCCGGCCAGCACCTGGGGGGCGAAAGGCGCCGCCGCCGCGGCCGCCGCCGCGCCGGCCAGGAAGTGGCGCCGGCGGGGATCGGGCTGGCGGTCGATTTGCTGGGCGGATTGTTGGGCGGGTGTGGAAGTCATTGCGTGGCCAGCCTCAGGGAATTGATGTCGTCCTCGACGTAGTAGAAGCCCTTGCCGTCCGGGGTGAGGGCAATGCCGAACAGGTTGCCGTTGCCCGGGGGCGACTGGGCCTGGTTGGTGTTGAGCCAGTGGGCGTAGATTTGCTTGCCGGCGACGGGGTCGATTTCCACCGCCTGGCCGTTCTTGCCGTTGCACACGATCAGGTGGCCCTGGGGCGTCATGACCATGGCCAGGGGCCAGGCGAGCAGGCCTTCCCTGGTGATCACCCGCCCCTTGCCGGCGCTGCCGGTGCGGGTGCTGGCCTCGGGAATGGCGGTGATTTCGTTGTCCAGGCCGTCGGTCACGTAGAGGGTATCGTCCGGACCCAGGGCCAGGCCGGTGGGACCGAACAGGAAGTTGTCCCGGTCGGCGCGCTGGGCGAAGCCGTCGCCGATTACCGTCTGGCTGTCCAGCACGGGGGGCTTGCCCTCCGGAATGGTCAGTTCCAGGCGCAGGACGGTGGCCTTGTGGATGATCACCGGGTACTTGGTGTCCGGATCGATCACGTCGGGGCCCTGGAGGCCGAAGCCGGCCATGCTGATGAACAGGGTGGCCTTGTCGCCCCGGTCCACCGTCACCATGTTGCCCCAGGGGCCGTTGATGGTGGGGCCCGCCCAGGTGGCGACGTGTTTGCCGTTGGGGTCGAAGACCAGCAGGCAGCCGTCGCCCTTGGTCTTGGTGGTGCCGTCGGTGCTCGGGGTGCTGCCGACGATGACCCAGCCGCTCTTGAGCATGGTCATGGCCGTGGTGAGGCCGACGCCCCCCGGACAATCCTTGAGCTTTTGCGGCACCTGGGCGAACTGTTTGGTTTCCTTGGTGCCGGGACGGTAGCGGACGATGGTGGTGCCGGTGCCCTGAAGGTTGGAGATGTTGTTGAAGTTGTCGATCAGCACATCATCCTTCTCGATGACGCCGGCCGAGACGGGGGCGACCACTACCGCGTAGGGGTTGAGATCCCCGTTTTCGGCGGCCGTGGAGGTGAGGAACTTGTGCTTGTGGATGGTTTCGAGCAACCCCTTGGGCTCGGCCAGGGCGGGGGCGGCCAGACAGGCGCTAAGGCCGAGGAAGAGGGCGGCCCGGGCCAGGGCGGCGCCCAGGCGTCCCAACGGTGCCGGATGGTTGGAGGTGGTTTTCATGGCGGTGGCTGTCAGAAGGAAATATTGGTGCGCATGCCCAGGACGAGCTCGTTCTTGATCCGCTTGCTCGGATCGTCGGGGTTGGGCACCCCGGCCCCCGGGTTGAACACGTACTGGATATCCGGCTGCAACTGGATCCAGGGCTTCAGCTGGTACTGGTAGGTGAGTTCGACGAAGGTCTCGCTGCTGCGCGTCGGCCCGGCCGGGGCGTTGCCGAAGGCGATGTTGTCCCGGTCGAGCTGGGCGGCGGCCTTGCTGACGTGGGCATAACCCACCCCGACGCCGAAGGTGTCGGCGGTCCGGTAGCGGAAGGGGCTATGGAACACCAGGCCGGCGTTCAGGCTGAAATCAATGAGGTTGCGGTCTTTGAGCGGCGTGCCCATGACGCGCCCGAACAGGGCCATCGTCCGGTTGGGGTCGGTGCCGTCGCGCCAGATCAGCTGGTCGGCCACCGCATAGACGGCATAGTTGCCCCGGTGCTCCCGGGCGTTGCCGTCGCTGTTGGGATCGGCCAGGGACAATCCGCTCTGGTCGATCCGCTGGTCGGTAAAGGTCTTGGTGTTGTACCAGGCGCCGATCCGGTAGGTCCAACCCAGGGGCTGGGCGTTGCCGGGTTCGACCATGGAGCCGAGGGACGGGTACGAAAACTGGAATTCGGCGATCGCCAGCCGCCCGTCGCCCCAAGGGAAACCCAGGCCGTGGCGGTTTTGCACTTGCGGATCGGTGCCGTTGTCGCGCTTCACCGGATTGCCGTTGAAGTAGCCGGCGAGAAACGTGACCCCATTGACGGGGCGGGCGCTGATGCGGGCCCCCAGGGCGGAAAGAGGATAGGCCGGGCCGCCGCTCGGCATGTTGGCCGAAGGCAGCATGGGCCAGCCGAACATGGTGTTTACGAAGTACAGGGCGTTGGTGCTGACCATGAATTCCTGGTCCAGGCTCTGCTGGCCGATCTTCACGTCCAGCCGGTCCTCTTCGAGGAATTTCTGGTCGTACCACAGTTCCCACAGCCGGGTCGCCCGGTTCGCCTCGATGCCGCTGGCGGTCTGCAAGGTCTGCAGGTTATCGGCGCTGAGGTTGCGGCCATGGATGTTGAGCAGGCTCATGTTGACCAGGCCGCCGTAATGGCCGAAGGCCCGCTGGGTATCCATCTGCAGCAGGACCTGGGTGAGGCCGTCGTACTCGAAGCCTTTCTTCGTCCCGCCCGAGACGTTGCCCAGATATTCGCTCGTCTCCTGAATGGCCAGGGAAATACCGCGGCGGCTCAGTTCGGTGCGCAGCCCCCACAGGTCGCCGAGGAGGGCGCTGCTGCGATTCACCCCGCTCAAAAAACCGAATAGGCCGCCGCTCGATGCCTGGTTTTCCTCACTGCTGGCGGGGATCGAGATGGGCGGCGGAGCCGCCTGGGCGGATTGCCCCCCGGTCAGCAACGCACCGCCCAGCAGGGCGAGAGCGGCGCCGCGTCGATAGCGTTGGGAATCGGCTCTTTTCTTCTTCAGGGAAGAGCGAGCGGCTGCGCTTCCCCCGTGACAATTTTCTAGGTTCATGGATTATTGATTGATGCCTGCTTACAAAGCCAACCACAGTTCTGCCTGTGGTTTCCCGTTGCCAGCGCGGAGCACTAGCAACGAGAATTGCTAATAGAAATAATTTGCATTAACTAAATGCTACGCCTACCTGCCTGACCGCATCCTGAGGGGGATGCCCCTTTTCACGAAGGTGCCAGGATGATCTTGGTGAGACTGGTGTGAACGGGCTGCCGGGATCGGTTGGCAAGCCGGGGGGGCGTGATCCGATTGAGGATCGCGTATAGCCGCCGGAACCGGGGGATGATTCCGAAAAGAACTGGCGTGAACGGGCTTTGATTGGGAAAACGCCCATTCGCCGTGACAGTCGGTGCCGTCATGGCGAATGGGCGTTGTGTGGCTTCCCCGTGTAGCCGTTTCAGGTGCGAATTTCACCTGCCACGGGAGTTGCAAGGGGCCGGCCCTGTCGCGGTAGTGCGGTGGTGGCCCCGAGGGGATTGAACTGCGTCAGTGCGTGCGGCTCTCGGCGGCCTCGGCTTCGCGGACGGCCTGCTCCCAGACCTTACGCGGGATGAAGGTTTGCAACCGCTCCAGGGCCTTGCGCATCAGGGCTTCGGGAATCTCGTGGCCGATCTTGGGCAGCACGTCGGCGGTCACGTCGCCACCCAGGGCCACCAGGTGCTCGCCGGCGTCCACGCTGTGGCGGGCCGGCACCACTGGGTCGGCCATGCCGTGGAAGAGGTGAATCACCGTGTCGGTGGGCGGCTCCTCGGGCAGGGTGGCGTAGCGGCCGGAGAAGGCCAGCACCCGGCCGGCCAGCTCGTGGCCGAGCAGGCCGTGGGCGGCCTGGGCCGCCTCCAGGGCCAGGATGGCACCTTGGGAGAAGCCCACCAGGCAGACCCGCTGGGGCGCCAGGTTGAAGGTAGCCCGGGTGGCCTCGATCTCGGCGATCAGGCGCGGCACCACGGCGGCGATGCGCTCGGGCCGATTGGTCTCGGTGATGTCCTGGAGCGAGAACCACTGGCGGCCGAAAGGCGCCTGGTCGAAGGGCTCGAAGCCCTCGGCGAGCAGGTGGGCGGCCTGGGGGTAGTAGTGGCCGATGGCCTGAGCCAGGGGCTCCAGGTCGTCGCCCCGGGCACCCACGCCGTGCAGATAGATGAACAGCAGCTCCGGCGTGCCGCTTTCCGGCAGCAGGAGGGTGCCGGTGAGCTGGGGAGCGCCGCCGGCGTTGGGAGTGGTCGGGGTGGTCATCATGTTCCTTTCGGCCGCAGCGCTCGGCGCTGCGGGGGTAATCATCGTTTCCGTTGCTTGCCGCGCGGGAGAAGGGGCGACCTGTGCCGCCAGGGTGTCGACTGTTGGAGCACCGGCAGCGGCAATAAATCCGCCGCCGGCGTTCATGGGCAACGCGGCCCTTGCAACGCCCTGGGCCATTTCGGGCCTGGCGGCCGGCCTCAGTGGAAGGCGTAGGCGTCCATGGCCAGGATGCCGTGGGTCACGCTGCGGTGCAGCCGCTCGGCCCGGGGGGCGCCATTATCGCCGCTGGCAGGGCCAAGTGCAGCGCCATAGGCGGCAAACAGCGGGATGAAGTGCTCCGGCGTCGGATGGGCGCGGCGGGCGTAGGGTGTGGCGTTGCGCCAGTCGAGCAGGGCCGCCGTATCGCCGGCGGCCAGGGTGGCGGCCAGCCATTCGGCAAAGCCGTCCACGTAGGCGCCTTCCGGAGTGCCCGCCAGAGGGCGGCCCAGGTCGCGCAGGTTGTGGGTGACGCTGCCGGACGCCAGCACCAGCACCCCTTCGTCGCGCAGCGGGGCCAGGGCTCGGCCCAACTCCAGGTGAGCGGCCTCGTCCAGGTGGGCCGATAGGGAAACGGGCACCACCGGGATGTCGGCCTCCGGGTACATCAGGGCCAGGGGCACCCAGGCGCCGTGGTCCAGGCCCGGGGCGTCGGCCAGGGCGTGGGGGATGCCGGCCGCTTCCAGCCGACCGGCCACGTCCCGGGCCAGGGCCGGGGAGCCGGCCGCGTCGTAGCGGCGCCGGTACAGCTCGTCGGGAAAGCCCCAGAAGTCGTGGATGGTCTCCAGCCGTTCGGCGCTGCCGACCACCGTCAGCCGGGCCATGTCGTGGGCCGACACGGCGACCACGGCGCGGGGACGGCCGTAGGTGCGGTCGATGTGCTGGCCCAGGCCGGCGAGGAAATCCCGGGCCGGCACATCTTCGATGAGCAGGCTGGGGGCGCCGTGGGAGACGAACAGGGAGGGCAGGGCGGTCATGGCAAAACTCCGGTAGTACGCGGCATGGACATCGCCCGGACAGGGCGATGATGGTCCATCGCAGGCCCTTATTGTTCCAGTTGCCAATCGGCGGATAAAGATGGCTTTTTTGGATTTTTCGTTTCTAAAATAGAAACAATTGAACGCCAGGAACCCCCATGGATACCTTGCAGTGCATGAGCGTCTTCGCCAAGGTGGCGGAGCTGGGCAGCTTCGCCGCCGCCGCCGAGCGCCTCGGCGTGGCCCGCTCGGTGGTGTCGAAACAGGTGGTGGCCCTGGAAGAGCGTCTCGGCGTGCGCCTGATCAACCGCACCACCCGCACCCTGCACCTAACCGAGGCCGGCACCGCCTACCTGGAGCGCTGCAACGGCATCCTGGCGGAAGTGGACAGCTTGGAAGCCTCCCTGGGCGCCCTTGCCGAATCGCCCCGGGGGCTGTTGCGGGTGAACGCGCCGGTGTCCTTCGCCATTTCGCACCTGGGCGGCGTGCTGGCCGGCTACCGGCGTCTCTACCCGGAGGTAGGGGTGGAACTGGCGGTGAACGATCGGCAGGTGGACATTGTGGAAGAGGGTTACGACCTGGCCCTGCGCATCGCCCGCAAGCTCGAATCGTCCCTGGTGGGCCGGCGTCTGGCCACGGCCCGCATGGTGCTGTGCGCAGCACCCGGCTACCTGGCCCGGCGCGGCACTCCGGCCCGCCTGGAGGAGCTGGCCGGCCACGACTGCATCGGCTACACCTACTGGGGTAGCGGCGACGACTGGCAACTGGACGGCCCGGACGGCCGGCCCGCCACAGTGCGGGTCAAGCCCATGCTGCGGGTGAACAACGGCGACGTGATCCGGGCCGCCGCCCTGGAAGGGGAAGGCGTGATCTTCCAGCCCTCGTTCCTGGTGGGGGACGACCTGCGCACCGGCCGGCTCGTCGAGCTGTTGCCGGACCACCGGCCCATGGAAATCGGCATCTACGCGGTGTATCCCCATCGCAAGTACCTTTCGGCCAAGGTGCGGACTTTTGTGGATTTTTTGGCTGCTAGATTTTCAACATGCAAAATTTAAATGATAGAGTGCCAGGTTGTTGGCTTTGTGATTTTATCGACAATTGGGGGTGGTTGTGAAAATTCGAAAGATTCACCTTGTAATAATTCAACCCCTTGGTTATGCACACTCACTTGGTTTTATTGATCAGGCACGTTTTTTCCGCTATCAATTTCGCCGCCTTGGTTATGAAGTAACCATAGGGAAAAATCGCCCTCGGTTTGATGCTGTGAATTTCATATTTGGGGCGCATCTTCTTTTTGATTCTGGCTTGCTTGACCGCTACAAGTGTGTAATTGTCAATCTTGAACAGCTTGGATTAGGTGGTGCCCAAGTTTCCGAGTCATATCTTAATATGCTGAAGAGTTTTTCAGTTGTTGATTATGACTATGAAAACACTGTGGTGTATTCTGACGAGGGGCGGGGTGGTGTTCCAATTATTTCATTTGCTCACGCTCCTTATCTAGATAGAGGGGAAAGCGCTTTGGCTAGCCGCCCTGTCGACATTCTTTTCTTTGGTAGCATGAATGATCGAAGAAAGGAAATGATTGAGAAGGTTGAGAGTTCTGGCTTCAAGGTTAGCTTTCTCGATTTTGGTGTTTATGGCCCGGAACGGGATATTCATATTGGTAGTGCAAAAGCCGTTTTTAATTGCCATTTTTACGATTTGGCACGATTTGAACAGGCGCGAGTTTTTCAATGCTTATCTCTTGGAACCCCGGTGATTAGTGAGTGTTCCGGGCTTTCAAAGCCGCCAGCTCAGTTCAAGGAAAGCGTTTTTTGGGTTTCTTCAGAAGATATTACAAGATTTTTTCGAGAGTATTTTAATACGCCGGAATTTTTTTCGTCGGCGGAAGAGAAGTTAGAAGGTTTCAAGAAGGTTGATGTATTGGATGAGTTTTCAAATGCATTGACTTGCCTGGAGGGCGTGTTTTCGCAAAAAAATGGTGAAGGGTTTTGGATGCCTACGGAATTGCATATAGGATCCGGTAAGGATTATATGCTGGGGTGGCTTAATGTTGATATTTTGGAAACGGCGCAACCCGATTTGCTTTTGGATCTTTCCAAAAATGTTGATTTTCCAGTTCGAGCAGTGAGCCCAATAGTTGGATCTGTTGAGTTAGGAGGAGGGCAGCTTGATGTAATTTATGCCAACAATGTTTTGGAGCATGTCCCCGACCTTTCTCGGCTAATGGAAAATTGTTTATTTTTGCTGAAGGATGGCGGCAAGATGGTCATTGAGGTTCCCTATGAACATGCCCCGACAGCTTGGCAAGACCCCACCCACGTGAGAGCCTTGAACGAAAACTCGTGGATTTATTACACTGATTGGTTTTGGTACCTTGGTTGGTTTGAGAACCGGTTTTTGCTCGAGCATTTTGCATTTCTTGATGCGCAGCTTAAAGAGTGTTCCCACGATTTGGCGCATTTTATGCAAGTTAGGTTTGTTAAAATCAAAACAAGTGTTGCAGAGAAAATGGTGGCGCGTTCGATGAGGCCGGATTTTGGAGGCATTCCAAATGATCTGGTTTAAGCAATAAGGCATAAGCGATTTTGTATGGCTTTTCTAAAGTGAATATGTGTGCCCTGGAGGCAGGCCAGCTCCTGCTGGCTCCCATGGAGGGGCTGGCCGATTACGTGCTGCGCGACGTGCTGACCCGCATCGGCGGCTACGACGCCTCGGTGTCCGAGTTCGTCCGGGTCTCGGGCTCCCTATTGCCCACCCGCACCTATATGCGCCTGTGCCCGGAGGTCGCCAACGGCGCCCACACTCCGGCCGGCACCCCGGTGGTGGTGCAGTTGCTCGGCAGCGACCCGGAATGGCTGGGGCGCAACGCCGCCAAACTGAGTGCCATGGCGCCCCACGGCATCGACCTCAACTTCGGCTGCCCGGCCAAGACGGTGAACCGCCACGGCGGCGGCGCCATGCTGCTGGCCGATCCGGAACTGCTCAACCGCATCCTGCGCACGGTACGTGCCGCCGTACCGGCGCACATTCCGGTCACCGCCAAGATGCGCCTGGGCATCAGCGACACCTCCCGGGCCCTCGATTGCGCCCAGTCCCTGGCCGAGGGCGGTGCCGGCCGGCTGGTGGTCCATGCCCGCACCAAGGACGAGGGCTACCGCCCGCCGGCCCATTGGGAATGGATCGCCCGTATCCGCGAGGCGGTGCCGGTGCCGGTGGTGGCCAACGGCGAGGTGTGGAGCGTGGCCGATTGGGCCCGCTGCCGCGATGCGAGCGGCTGCCCCGACGTGATGATCGGCCGGGGCGCCGTGGCCGACCCCTTCCTCGTCCGGCGCATCCGCGGCGAGCACGACCCGGTGCCGGGACCTGCCGACTGGCAGGCCGTGCTGCCGATGCTGCTGGCCTACTGGGAGGCCGTGCACCACCGGGTGCTGCCGATCCACGCTCCGGGCCGGCTCAAGGTCTGGCTCAACCTGCTGCGCCGCACCTGGCCCGAGGCCGCCGAGTTGTACGCCCGCATCCGGCCGATCAACGACCCGGCGCGGATCGCCCAACTACTTCACGAACTGGTCGCCGAAGCCGCCCGCCGCGGACGGGAGTCGTGACACAATCCCGCCTCGCCGGATGTGCGGAGACATGCACGGCGGCATAGAGCGGTATAGACACACCACAACAACAAGGGGGGAGGCGTCCGGCACGGCTGCCGGGCTGCCGCCACGGCCAAGCTCCCCCAGGTGAGAGGAGCAATAAACCATGATCTGGCGCGAACACCGTTCCCGACCAACCCACCCCGCAGTCCTGCACGGCATCGCCGCCCTGATCGCCCTGGGGGGCGCAGGCGGGGCTTCGGCGGCATTGAACGACGTCTTTCCCACCGACTACGTGCCCATGGCCCCTGGCACCACGGTACTGGTCAGCTACCTCTACGACCGGCAGGTGAAAGGCCCCTACGTAGGCGGGGAGAAGACCCAGAACTGGAAAGGGAACGCCACCATCGGCGCCCTGCGGGCCAGCTACTTCGGCGACGTGCTCGGGGTGCGCACCGCCGGCACCCTGACCATGACCTATGCCGATCAGCACCTGGACGGTACCGGCATCCCGAACAGCATCAACAAAGCCTCCAGCGGCTGGTACGACGCCCGCCTGGGGCTGACGGGCTGGGCGATCAACGATCCGGAGCGGCGCCACTACCTGGCGGTCAACCTGACGGCCATGGTGCCCACCGGAGAATACCAGCGCCAGAATCTGCAGAACGTCGGCGAGAACCGGCACCGGGAAGCCCTGTCCCTGGCCTGGATTCGCGGGCTGGGAACGAACTGGACCGCCGAGGCCATCGGCGAACTGACCTGGTACGGCGACAACAGCGCCTACTTCCCCGGCGCCCGCACCCGCCAGCAGGCCCGCAGCGAGGCACTCACCACCTACCTGCGCTACCGCTGGGACAACGGCTTCCAGGCCTTTGCCGGCTACCAGTGGAACACCGGGGGCGAATCCCGCATCAACAGGGTGGACCAGCACGATTCCCCGCGCAGCCAGCGGGCCTACCTGGGGCTCCTTTATCCGGTGGCCAAGAACCACGTGCTCAGCCTGCGGCTGGGCAAGGATGTGCAGGTGGAAAACGGCTTCGCCATCGACCGGGAAGCGACCCTGCGCTGGCTGGTCTATTTCTGATTTTCTGATCCGGAAACGGCCCGCCCGCCAGGGCGGATCGGCTATGCTTGGTGGGCGCGGCAGTACGGCAACGTGCCGCCGCGACGCACAACCATAAATAACGATCCGGAGACAACTCATGCTCATGCGTGCGCCCCAGTCCGTCCTCCTGGTGGTGGACATCCAGGAACGCCTGGCCCCCGCCATCCACGACAGCGACGCCGTCATCGCCAACACCGCCTGGCTGCTCCAGGTAGCCGCCAAGGTCGGCGTGCCGGTGCTGGCCACCGAGCAGTACCCGGCCGGTCTGGGAGTCACGGTGCCCGCCCTGCGCGGCCTGATTCCTGCCGAAGCAATTGCCGAGAAGACTCATTTTTCCGCCGTGGCCGAAGGCAACCTGTTCGACCTGCCCGGCGGCGAGCGGCGCCAGTACGTGGTGACCGGCACCGAGACCCACGTCTGCGTGTTGCAGACGGTCATGGACCTGCTCGCCGGAGGCCGCCAGGTGTTCGTGGTGGCCGAGGCGGTGGGGTCGCGCAAGCCCGCCGACAAGGAACTGGCCCTGGAGCGGATGCGGGCCGCCGGGGCGCGCATCGTCTCCCGGGAGATGGTGGCCTTCGAGTGGCTGCACCGGGCCGGCACCGACCTGTTCCGCGCCGTCAGCCGCGATTTCATCCGGTAGCCGGACGGCGGCGGGGCCCGCTCCCGGCCCCGCCCGGGACGGGGCTTTCGGGCCGGCGGGGGGGCAATGGTATTATGGCGGCTCTTTGCGGCTTCCCCGGCCCCGGACGGTTTTTCCCGCGTTTTGCTCCCTTCCATGAAGATGGAATGAGTGCTGCGTAAAACCGGCGGTCTGCCGGCCAGCCCCGGAGGCGCCCGTTTTGCCGCCCTGCGGCGGCCGGTCCTCCGCCGGCCCCGATCCATCCCGGTGGCCGGACCCTTCCTGCACCTGCCGCCCACCGGATTACATGCGTCTCACCAAGCTCAAAGTCGCCGGCTTCAAATCGTTCTGCGATCCCACCATCGTGGAGTTGCCCGGGCAGCTCGTCGGTGTGGTGGGGCCCAACGGTTGCGGCAAGTCCAATGTGATGGACGCGGTGCGCTGGGTGCTGGGCGAAACCCGGGCCTCCGAGCTGCGCGGCGAGTCGATGCAGGACGTGATCTTCAACGGGTCGAGCAACCGCAAGCCCGTCTCCCGGGCCTCGGTGGAACTGGTCTTCGACAACTCCCTGGGCCGTGCCGCCGGCCAGTGGAGCCAGTACGCCGAACTGGCGGTGAAACGGGTGCTCACCCGCAACGGCCAGTCCGACTACTTCATCAACAACCTCAAGGTCCGCCGCAAGGACATCACCGACCTGTTCCTCGGCACCGGCCTGGGACCCCGGGCCTACGCGATCATCGGCCAGGGCATGATCTCCCGCATCATCGAGGCCAAGCCCGAGGAAATGCGGGTCTTCCTCGAAGAGGCCGCCGGCGTCACCAAGTACAAGGAACGGCGCAAGGAAACCGAGGGGCGCATCGAGGACACCCGGGAAAACCTGACCCGGGTGGATGACATCCGCCAGGAACTGGGCGGGCAGATGGAAAAGCTCGAGGCCCAGGCCGAGGTGGCGCGCCGCTACCACGACATCAACTCCGAACTGAC
Organism: Oryzomicrobium sp.; assembly: GCF_021287045.1. Lineage (GTDB taxonomy): Bacteria > Pseudomonadota > Gammaproteobacteria > Burkholderiales > Rhodocyclaceae > Oryzomicrobium. The sequence goes on from NZ_JAJTBG010000013.1 coordinate 56,375, forward strand.
CACCAAGCAGCAGTTGCTCTGGTTCATCCGCCGCAACGAGGCGCGCCAGGAACAGCAACGCCTGGCCGTGGAAGTGGAGCGGGCCGCAGTGGACCTGGAGGCCCAGACCGCCACTCTGCGCGAGCTGGAAACCCGCCTCGAAACGGCCCGGGAAACCCACTACACCGCCAGCGACGGTGTCCACCAGGCCCAGAGCGGCCTGTATTCCGCCAACGCCGAGGTCACCCGGCTGGAAGCGGAAATCCGCCACCAGGGCCAGTCCCGCCAGCAGCTCGAAGCCCGGCTGGCCCAACTGAGCGGCGAGTTCGCCCACTGGAAGAGCCAGGCGGAAAAGTACGAAGAGGACGGCCTGCGCTGGCAGGAGCTGTCCGACCTGGCCGACATGCGCGTCGAGCAGGCGGCCATGAAGCTGGAGATGCAGCAGGAGCGCCTGCCCCAGGCCGAGGAATTGCAAGGCATCGCCCAGGACGAGGTGAACCGGGAGCGGGGCCGCATCGCCCAGGTCGAGCAGAAGATTCAGGTGGAGCAGGCCCACCGGGGTAACGCCCAGCGCGCCCTGCAAGGCTTCGTGCAGCGCCGCGAGCGCCTCGCCCAGGAACGGGACAGCCTGGCCGACCCGGATACGGTTGAACTGGAGGACAAGCAGGAAGAGTTGGCCATGCTGCGCGAGGAACTGGCGATGCGCCAGGAGACCGTGGCCGACCTGCAGCAGCGTCTGCCGGAACTCGATTCCCAGCGCCGCCACGTCCAGGCCGAGGTGCAGAACGCCTTGCGCGACGTGGCCGCCGTCCAGGCCCGGGTCGGTGCCCTGGAAACCCTGCAAAAGCGCGTCCAGGGCAACAGCAAGCTGATCGAATGGCTGCGCCGCCACGGCCTGGAAGGGCGCACCCCGTTATGGAAGCGCCTGCACGTCGAGGCCGGCTGGGAAGACGCGGTGGAAGCGGTGCTGCGCGAACGGCTCAACGCCTTGACCTTGTCCCTGGAGGCGGGGGAGGGCGGCCGCCTGCCGGCCTGGACCGCCGACGGCACCCCGGGGGGCAAGCTCACCCTGCTCATCCCCGATGCAGTGCCGGCTACCGTGCCCGCCGACAGCCTGGCCGCCAAGGTACGCTGCGAGGATGGCGCCTTGGCGCCCATCGTCGCCGACTGGCTGGCGGCGATCACCACCGCCGACACCCTGGAAGCCGCCCTGCAACGTCGTCCCCAGCTGGCCCCCGGCATTACCGTGGTGGTGCCCCAGGGCCACCTGGTCACCCGGGGCAGCGTCACTCTCTTTGCCCCGGACAACGCCGAGCACGGCCTGCTCGAACGCCAGCGCGAGATCGAGGAACTGAGCGCCGCCCTGGAGGTGAAGCAGGGCGAGGTGGAAACTGCCCAGGCCAGCCTGGCCGAAGTGGAAGCCCGCCTGGCCCAGGCCCAGGGCGAACTGGCCAACGCCCGCCGCGAGGCCCAGGACCTGGTGTCCCGGGAACATGCGTTGCAAGTGGAAACCCTCAAGCTCGCCCAGGCCGTCGAGCGCGCCCGGGAGCGGGCCCAGCAAATCGAGGACCAGCTGGCCGAACTGGCCCTGGAAGAGGAAGAGGAACGCGCCCGGGAAATGGCTTCCGAGGAAGCCATGGCTGCCGCCCGGGAAGAACTGGGCGAGCTGCACATGCGCCTGATGGCCGCCCGGGGCCGCCTGGAAGAGGCCGAGCGGCGCCTGCGCGACGAGCGCGAGGCGGTTACCCAGGTGGAGCGGGAACTGCGCGAATCCCAGTTCTCCCAGCGCGAATGCGCCAGCAAGCTCCAGGAGATCGCCTCCGGCAAGCAGGTAGCCGCCCGCCAGGTGACCCGCCTGGCCGAGGAGGAAACCACCTGCCGCACCCAGCTGGCGGAAACCCGCATCGAGGACCTGGAGCCCGAACTACAGGTGGCCCTGGAAAACCGCATGGAGGCGGAGCAGCGCCTGTCGGACGCCCGCCAGCATCTGGAAGAGGCCACCGCCGGCCTGCGCGAGATGGAAGAATCGCGGCTGCGCATCGAGCAGAGCCTCAACCCCCTGCGCGAGCGCATCGGCGAACTGAAGCTCAAGGAGCAGGCCGCCGGCTTGAACGCCGAGCAGCTGGCCGAGCAGCTGGTGGAAGCCCAGGCCGACGAAGCGGCCATCGCCGACTACCACGCCAAGCTGGTGACCGAGGGCGGCATGGTCAAGGTGGCCAGCCTGCAATCGTCCATCGGCCATTTGCAGAAGGCCATGCTCGACCTGGGGGCAGTGAACCTGGCGGCCCTGGAAGAGTTGGATGCGGCGCGGGAACGGAAGGGCTTCCTCGATGCCCAGGCCGAGGACCTGAACCTGGCCATGGAAACCCTGGAAAACGCCATCCGCCGCATCGACAAGGAAACCCGGGAACTGCTGCAGCACACCTTCGACACGGTGAACCGCCGCTTCGGCGAGCTGTTCCCCACTCTGTTCGGCGGGGGCCGGGCCGAGCTGCTGATGACCGGGGAAGAGATTCTCGATGCCGGCGTGCAGGTGATCGCCCAGCCGCCGGGCAAGAAAAACTCCACGATTCACCTGCTTTCCGGCGGCGAAAAGGCCCTGACCGCGATTGCGCTGGTATTCTCCTTCTTCCAGCTCAATCCGGCGCCGTTCTGCCTCCTCGACGAAGTGGACGCGCCGCTTGACGACACCAACACCGAGCGTTTCGCCCAGATGGTGAAGCGCATGTCGGCCCAGACCCAGTTCCTGTTCATCAGCCACAACAAGATCGCCATGGAAATGGCCGAACAGTTGGTGGGGGTGACCATGCAGGAGTCCGGGGTGTCGCGGATCGTTGAAGTGGATATGGAAGAAGCCCTCAAGATGCGGGAGCAGGTGACGGCCTGAGCGCCCCGCCCACGCCTGCCCGACCTGATGATGACTGCGCTTTGATGAACGAACTGCAACTGGCACTGATCGGACTGGGAGCCGCCGCCGTGGGCGGTGTGGTCGCCTACAACAAATGGCAGGAGCGCCGCCACCGCCAGGTGGCCGAATCCCTGCTCGCACCCCAACGGGGCGACGCCCTGCTCGACGATGCGCCGGCGGCGGGAGGTGTGGCCGATGGCTACGCCATCGACCCGTCGGTGGATTTCGACGACGTGCCCGACCTGCCGTCCTTCAGCGCCGCCCCGGGCGGGGCCGCCGTGCCCGCGTCGGCGGCGGTGTCCCGTGGCGTCTTCGAGAACGCCGTCTACGCCGAGCCCGGCCTGGGTCAGCACCAGCCAGCCCAAGCTCCGATGATGGCCGATCCCCGGGAACTCCACCACGCGCCCCAGGCGGCTTTCGCCGGCCTGCGCCAGGAGCCGGTCCTGGGCGGCCTGCCGCCGGTGGACGAGGTGCCGCCCTTCGCCCCCAGCGAGCCTGCCTACGCGCCGGTTGCACCGCCCCAGCCGGCGGTCGCGCCAGCAGCCGCCATTCCCCGGGCCGCCGTGCCGCAGCCGGCTGTGCCGGCCTATGCGCCGCCTCCGGCCCAGGTCCAAAGCCCGTCGCCCTTTGCCAGCGCCCCGATCGCCCCGCCCCTGGTGCGGCCCGATCCTCCCCGGGGCCCCATCGCTCTGGACGACCAACCCGAGGCGCCTCTGGCGCCGCAAGCGCAATCCGCGCCTGGACCGGCCCGAGCGCCGGTCCAGGCCAGCACTTTCTCCGCCGTGCTGTTGCCGCCGGAGCTGCTGTCGTCCGACACCGACTACCTGGTGGCCCTGGAAACCAGCGAGCCCCTGCCGGCCCACCAGTGGCTGGATGCCCAGCGCGAGGTGCTGGGGCGCCTGTCCAAGGCGGTGATCTGGGTCGGTTTCGACGAGCGGGAAGGGGTGTGGACCCCCCTGGAGGCGGATGACCAGCGCGCCATGCGGCGCATCCGGGTCGGTCTGCAACTGGCGGATCGGCGCGGCCCCCTGGCTGAACACGAACTAGCCGCCTTCCATGCCGCCATGCGCCAAGTGGCGGAACGCTTCATGGCGGTGGCCGACCTGCCGCTGCAACGCCCCTTCCTCGAAGCCGCCCGGGAACTGGACGGCTTCTGCGCCCAGGTGGACATCCAGATCGGCCTCAACGTGGTCGCCCACCAGCAGCTTTTCGCCGGTACCAAGATCCGCGCCCTGGCCGAATCCGCCGGCATGGGTCTGGAAGCCTCCGGCGCCTTCGTGCGGCGCGACGATCTGGGGCGGGCGGTGTACGCCCTGGTCGGCCACGACCCCGGCGGTTTTGCCGCGGACACGATGAAGAGCCTGCAATGCCGGGGCGTCACCTTCCTCCTCGACGTGCCGCGCATCGCCCATGGCGACCGGGTCTTCCTCCAGGTGGTGGAGCTGGCCCGGCGTTTCGCCGATGCACTCCACGGCAAGGTGGTGGACGACAACGGCCAGCCCTTCACCGACGTCATGATCGAGCCGATCCGCCGGCAGATCGTCCAGTACCAGACCGCCATGGCGGCCCGGGGCATCCCGGCCGGCGGGCCGGTGGCCCTGCGCCTCTTCGCCTGAGCGCCTTGCCCTTGCTGTACGGTTGCACCACCGCATGACTTTGCCCCCCGAGATTCTTGCCCGGGCCCGTTCCCTCGCCCGGGAAATCGAGCGCCACAACCACGCTTACTACGTCCTCGACGCCCCGACCATTCCGGACGCCGACTACGACGCTTTGTTCCGCGAATTGCAGGCCCTGGAGGCCGCGCATCCGGAATTGCGCACCCCCGATTCCCCAACCCAGCGGGTGGGGGGGGCGCCTCTCGATCAGTTCGCACCGGTGCGCCACGCCGTGCCCATGCTGTCGATCCAGACCGAGACCGATATCGAGGAGAGCGGGGCCTACAATTTCGACGCCCGGGTGCGCAAGGAACTCGGCCTGGACGAGACCGACCCGCCGGTCGAATACACCGCCGAACTCAAGTTCGACGGCCTGGCGGTGACCTTGCGCTATGAGCATGGCCTGTTCGTCCAGGGCGCCACCCGGGGCGACGGCACGGTGGGCGAGGACGTCACCCAGAACCTGCGCACCGTGCACCAGATTCCCCTGCGCCTGGCCGGCGACGCCCCGCCCGTGCTGGAGGTGCGCGGCGAGGTGTACATGCGCCGCGACGACCTGGCCCGCTACAACGAAGCCGCCGCCGCCCGGGGCGACAAGACCCTGGTCAATCCGCGCAACGGCGCCGCCGGCAGCATTCGCCAGCTGGACCCGGCCATCGCCGCCAGCCGGCCCTTGAGTTTCTTCGCCTACGGCATCGGTGCGGTGGAAGGCTGGACGTTGCCGCCTACCCACAGCGGCCTGCTCGACGCCCTGGCGGCCTTCGGTGTGCCGGTCTGCGCCCATCGCGCCGTGGTGCGGGGCGCGGCCGAACTGGCCGGTTTCCACCGCCAAATGGGCGAGTTGCGCGATACGCTGCCCTTCGACATCGACGGAGTGGTCTACAAGGTCAACCGCCTGGCCCTGCAAGCCGAACTGGGCTTTCGCTCCCGGGAGCCGCGCTGGGCCGTGGCCCACAAGTATCCGGCCCAGGAAGCCAGCACCGTGGTGGAAGCCATCGACTTCCAGGTGGGGCGCACCGGCGCCATCACCCCGGTGGCGCGCCTCAAGCCGGTGTTCGTCGGCGGGGTGACGGTGACCAACGCCACCCTGCACAACGAGGACGAGGTGCGGCGCAAGGACGTGTGGATCGGCGACACGGTGATCGTGCGCCGCGCCGGCGACGTCATCCCCGAAGTGGTGAGCGTGATCCAGGAGCGCCGCCCGGCGGATGCCAAACCCTTCGCCATGCTGCGCCATTGCCCGGTGTGCGGCTCTCACGTGGTGCGGGAAGAGGGCGAGGCCATTGCCCGCTGCTCCGGCGGTTTCGCCTGCCGGGCCCAGCGCACCCAGGCCATCCTGCACTTCGCCGGCCGGCGCATGATGGACATCGAAGGGCTCGGCGACCGCTACGTGGAAAACCTAGTGGACCTGGACTATGTCCATGGCGTGGCCGACCTGTTCCGCCTCACCCTGGACGACCTGCTGGAAATGAAGCGCCGTGCCGACGAGCGCGACGGCACCACCCCAGAGACGGTGAAGAAGGGTGTGGTTGCCACCCGCTGGGCGGAAAAGCTGCTGGAAGGCATCAAGGCCAGCCGTTCGCCCACTCTGGCACGCTTCCTGTTCGCCCTGGGCATCCGCCATGTCGGCGAATCCACCGCCAAGACCCTGGCCGACTGGCTCGGCACCTTCGCCCGGGTCCGACGCGCGCCGGCACCGCTCCTGGCCGTGCTGCCGGACATCGGCGCCACGGTGGCGGCCGCCATCGCCGATTTCTTTTCCGAACCCCGGAACGGCGCCGCCATCGACGCTCTGTTCGCCGCCCAGGTGGCGCCGGCCGACGAGCACGCCCCCCATCCGGACCTGGCGGAAAAGCTGGCCTGGCCTGCGCTCTACGCCGCCCTGGGCGTGCCCAGGCTGACTCCGGTGCGCGCCCAGCAACTGGCCGAGGCGGTGCCGGACGGCGCCACCCTGGCGCGCCTCGACCATTTGGATTTGATTGCCTTGCCCCTGCCCGCCGAGGTGGGCGACGCCCTGCGCGACTGGCTCGACCGGGAAGACAACCGGAAGCTGCTGCTGGCCTTGGCCGAACTGCGCGGCGAGTTGCTCGCCGCCTTGCCTGAGGCCCCCGCCGCCGGCAGCGGCAACCCCCAGGTGGCGGGCAAGACCTTCGTGCTCACCGGCACTCTGCCTACCCTGACCCGGGACGAGGCTAAAGCCATGATCGAGGCCCAGGGCGGCAAGGTGGCCGGTTCCGTGTCGAAGAAAACCCATTACGTGGTGGCCGGCGCCGAAGCCGGCTCCAAACTGGCCAAGGCCGAGGAGCTGGGCGTGCCCGTCCTCGATGAGGCCGGCCTGTTGTCGTTGTTGGAATCGTTGTCGGAGTCGCATGGTTCGACGCCGCCGAATCAGGGAGAAACGCAGTGAAGAAAGTTCGCAAGGCCGTATTTCCGGTAGCCGGTCTGGGCACCCGGTTCCTGCCTGCCACCAAGGCCAGCCCCAAGGAAATGCTGACGGTGGTGGACAAGCCCTTGATCCAGTACGCCGTGGAAGAGGCGGTGGCCGCCGGCATCACCGAGATGATCTTCGTCACTGGCCGCAGCAAGCGGGCCATCGAGGACCACTTCGACAAGGCCTTCGAGCTGGAAACCGAGCTGGAGCGCAAGAACAAGACCGAACTCCTGGAAGTGGTGCGCAACATCCTGCCTAAGGGGGTGAACTGCATCTACACCCGCCAGTCTGAAGCCCTGGGCCTCGGCCATGCCGTGCTCTGCGCCAAGTCGGTGGTGGGGGACGAGCCCTTCGCCGTGATCCTGGCCGACGACCTGCTCGACCACGGCAAGCCGGTGATGCAGCAGATGTCCGAGTCCTTCGACTACTACAACTGCTCGGTCATCGGCGTGCAGGACGTGCCCCGGGCCGAGACCAAGAGCTACGGCATCGTGGACGCCCAGCCCGTGGCCGACCGGGTCGAGCGCATCTCCGCCATCGTCGAGAAGCCCAAGCCCGAAGAGGCGCCGTCCACCCTGGCCGTGGTGGGGCGCTACATCCTGACTCCACGCATCTTCCACCACCTGGAGCGGGTCAAGCCCGGCTCCGGCGGCGAAATCCAGCTCACCGACGGCATCGCCGCCCTGCTTCAGGAAGAGCAGGTGCTGGCCTACCGCTACGACGGTGTGCGCTACGACTGCGGTTCCAAGCTCGGCTACCTGCAGGCTACGGTGGCCCTGGGGCGTCGCCATGCCGAGGTGGGCGATGCCTTCGAAGCCTACCTGGACAGCCTGAAAGGATGAGCATGTCCATCATCGACTACCGGGAAGCCCAGGCCACCCTGGCCGACGCCGATGTGATCCACGACGAGGCCCAAGTGAGCGAGGCGGTGGCCCGGGTGGCCGCCACCATCAGCGCCGACCTGGGGGAGAAGTGTCCCCTGGTGCTGTGCGTGATGACCGGCGGCCTGGTGTTCGCCGGCCAGCTCCTGACCCAGCTGCGCTTTCCCCTTCAGTTCGACTACCTGCACGTCACCCGTTACGGCCAGGACACCGCCGGCGGCGCCCTGTCGTGGAAGGCCGCCCCCTGGACCAGCGTCAAGGACCGGATCGTGCTGGTGGTGGACGACATCCTGGACCAGGGCGTGACCCTGGCGGTGATCCGCGACCGGCTGCTGCAACTGGGGGCCGCCGAGGTGCGCACCGCGGTGTTCGCCGACAAGGACAATGGCCTGGACAAGCCGATCCGCGCCGACTACGTGGCGGTCTCGGTGCCCAACCGCTTCGTCTTCGGCTATGGCATGGACGTGCGCGGCGCCTGGCGCAACCTGCCGGCGGTCTATGCGGTGAAGGGACTGTGAGCGCCGTGGCAGAAGCTTTTCCTTCCCGCTGGACGAACGAAGCCGCCTGGTACGCCCGTCATGGCGACTACGCCTGGCTCGCCGAAACCCTGGCAGCCGCCCTCGGCGCCGCAGATCAGCGCCGCGTGGTGGAAGTAGGCTGCGGCGTGGGTGAAAGCACCGTGGTCCTGGCCCGGGCCGGCTTTTCCGTGTGTGTGGTCGAACCGATTGCCGCCTGCCGCGACGAGGCCGCCCAACGCCTGGCCGCTGCCGGCGCCGAGATCGCCGGCCGGGTGACCTTCATCGACGCCGACGTGACGGCCCTGCCGGACGCGGCGCGCCGCCAGCTGGAAGCCTTCGATCCCCGCGCCGTGGCCTGCTGGCTGGCCGGCGCCCCCGACGAGGTCACGGCCCTGCCCGGCGGCCGGCCGGGGGAGGGGGTGGCGCGCCACCGGGAAACCATGCAGCGCGGCTGCGCCGAACTGGCCGCCGCCCTGCCCGGCGTGACCGTGCTTCAGGTGGCGGACCGTACGGTCATGCCCTGGGCGGCCAAGGACATCGGCCGCGACCTGACCCTCAAGGTGCAGCAGCAACTGGTCCTGAAAGACTTGCCGTTCCAGTTGTCCAAGGCTGACACCCTGTTTCGCAAGCTCACCCCGACGCCCCACGAGGCGGCCACCCTGGGCAAGCTGTCCGGCCCTATGCGCGGAGCCATTCCGCTGCTGGGCATGGCCCTGGCGCGCCGGGCCTGACGCAATTTAGTAGCGGAGAATTCAATGCTCGCCATCATTGGCGGTTCCGGGCTGTCCCAGCTCGCCAACCTACTCATCACCCACCGCGAGGTGGTCCGTACGCCCTACGGCGAACCCTCCTGCCCCCTGACCTTCGGCGAAGTCTGCGGCACCCCGGTGGTCTTCCTGGCCCGCCACGGCCATGGCCACACCTTGGCGCCCCACGAGGTCAATTACCGGGCCAACATCTGGGCCCTCAAGCACAAGGGCGCCCTGGCGGTGATCGCCGTGGCCTCGGTGGGGTCGATCCGGGCCGACCTGGCCCCGGGCGACCTGGTGGTGCCCCACCAGGTCATCGACTACACCTGGGGCCGCCGTTCCACCTTCTTCGAAGGGGAGGGCAATCCGGTGCGCCACATCGACTTCACCGATCCCTACGACGAGGAGTTGCGCCAGCGCATCATCGGCGCCGCCGACCTGACCAAGATTCCCATCAAGGCCGGGGCGGTCTATGCCTGCACCCAGGGACCCCGTCTGGAAACCGCCGCCGAGATCAACCGCATCGAGCGTGACGGCGGCGACGTGGTGGGCATGACCGGCATGCCCGAGGCCCTGCTGGCCCGGGAGCTGGAGCTTCCCTACGCGGCCATCAACGTGGTGGCCAACTACGCCGCCGGCCGAGCCGATTCGGCCCACGGCATCAGCTTCGACGCCATCCTCGGCGAATTGGGCGCCCCCATGGGGCGGGTCCGATCGCTGCTGGAAACCGTGGCCGGCTGCGGCGTGTTCCTGTGAACCGTTAGGAGGATGCCGTGATCCGGGAAATCCTGCGCATGGGCGACCCGCGCCTTTATCTGCGGGCGGAAGAGGTCCGGGCATTCGGTACGCAGGCCCTGGATGCCCTGGTGGCCGACATGCTCGACACCATGCAGGCGGCTCAGGGCGTTGGTCTGGCCGCGCCCCAGATCGGCGTGTCGCTGCGGGTGGTGATCTTCGGCTTCGAGCGCAACCCCCGCTACCCCCAGGCCGAGGCCGTACCATTCACCGTGCTGGTGAACCCGGTCCTGACGCCGCTCGGCGACGAGATGGAGGAGGGCTTCGAGGGCTGCCTGTCGGTGCCCGGGCTGCGTGGCAGCGTGCCCCGCCACCGGCGCCTGCGCTACACCGGCGTCACCCCACAGGGCGACGTCGTGGATCGCACGGTGGAAGGTTTCCATGCGCGGGTGGTGCAGCACGAGTGCGATCACCTGGACGGCATCCTATTCCCGATGCGGGTACGGGATTTCACCCGCTTCGGCTTTACCGACGTGCTTTTTCCCAATGGCCTGCCTGCCGGGACCGACGACTGAGCAAAGGCAAGGTCCCATGAATAAAGGCCGGTTCCATAGCAATGGAGCCGGCCTTTGGCTTTAGAGGGGCAGGCTCAGGCGAAGAGCGAGACCCCGGCGTTGCGCAACATGCTGCACAGGGCGATCAGGGGCAGGCCGATCAGGGCGTTGGGATCGCTGCATTCCATCTTTTCCAGCAGGGCGATGCCCAGCCCCTCGGACTTGGCGCTGCCGGCGCAGTTGTAGGGCTGTTCGCGGCGCAGGTAGTTGTGGATTTCGTCGTCCGTCAGGTGGCGGAAAGTGACCAGGGTGGGAATGCCCTCGATCTGGCGGTGGCCGCTGGCGCCATGGACCAGGGCCAGGCCGGTGAAGAAGTTGACGGTGCGGCCGCGCATGGTCTGCAACTGGCGCACGGCCTTCTCGTGGCCGCCGGGTTTGCCGAAGATGGCACCGTCGAGCACCGCCACTTGGTCGCTGCCGATCACCAGGGCATCCGGGCGGCGTTCCGCCACTGCCCGGGCCTTGGCTTCGGAAAGACGCAGTGCCAAGGCTTCAGGCGCCTCGCCGGGCAGGGGGGTTTCGTCGACTTCGGGAGAGATGGTTTCGAAGGGAATCTGCAACCGGCTGAGCAATTCGCGCCGGTAAGGTGAGGTGGAGGCAAGAATCAGGCGCTGCGGGGCAGGGGAGGCGGGGGCTGAATGGCTCACGGTAAGGCGCGGAAAGAAATGACGGGGACGGACGAAAGATGGTGAGGCGCGGTGGGGCTGGGGAATAACGGGATGAAGGGGCGTCCAGCTCAAACTTCAACTTTGGCACGGCTTGGGGGCCGCTGCCGCAGGTGTTTGGCGGTGTTTCCGGGCGACTGGCAACTCCTGAAAAGTCCGGCGCTTCCGTCTTTTTTGACATGGAGAGCCGAAAATCATATCATCCGCGCCTTATGTCGCAACAGATCGTGATCGACAGCAAGGTTTTCGCCCGCGAGGGGCGGGTGCTGGAAGGGTCCCTGGACCTGGCCGCCCTGCCGCGCTTGGCGGATCTGCTGCTGGCCCGCGAGGGGCAGCTGGTCTATCGACTGGAAGGCCGCGTCAGCACCGACAATAAGCCGCAGCTGTGGCTGGTTGTTTCCGGGCTCTTGCCCCTGGGGTGCCAGCGTTGCCTGGAACGGGTCGATCATGAGCTTGAGGTGGATAGCCTCCTCGAACTCATCGACGACGAGGCCGATCTGACTCAGGATGACCTGGAGGACGACTCCCGGGATTTCATTGTTGCCGACAAGTCGTTGGACGTTGCAGCCCTGATCGAGGACGAGGTGATTCTCGCCCTGCCGGCAGTGCCGCAGCACTTGGATTGCGCCCTGCCGGAAGGCGGGCAGGGAAACGCAAAGGTTTCGCCCTTCAGCGCGCTCGCTGCCCTGAAGAAAACGCCGTGACCTGTTGGTCGCGGTCGGGGTTTAAAGCGAAGCCCGATTTTTATTTAGGAGTTTGAAATGGCCGTTCAACAGAACAAGAAGTCCCCCTCCAAGCGTGGCATGGTCCGCGCTCACGATTTTCTGACCGCTCCCGCCCTGGCGGTTGAGCCCACCACCGGTGAAACCCACCTGCGTCACCACATCTCCCCGTCCGGTTTCTACCGCGGCAAGAAGGTCGTCAAGGGCAAGGGCGAGTAATTCTGCCGGAAGGGGCAGGCGACTCCCTCTCATGAAGAGGGCGCCTGCCTTTTCTTTTGCCGTCGTGCCGGCTCCCGGTGCGGCTCCCTCCTTCCTTGCTTCCCTCCCCAATGGCTATCACCCTCGCCATCGATTGCATGGGTGGTGACCACGGTCCCGGTGTCACAGTGCCGGCGGCCCTGGCTTTCGCCCGTCGTTTTCCCGAATCCCGCATCATCCTCATCGGCCTCGAAGACCGCATCCGTCCCCTTTTGAAGGGCGCGGACGTGGATTCCGAGCGCGTCTCCGTGCACCATGCCTCCCAGGTGGTGGCCATGGACGAATCCCCGGCCCTGGCGCTGAAGAACAAAAAGGATTCGTCGATGCGCGTCGCCGCCAACCTGGTCAAGTCAGGCGAGGCCGATGCCTGCGTCTCGGCCGGCAACACCGGCGCCCTGATGGCGATTTCCCGCTTCGTCCTGAAGATGCTGCCGGGCATCGACCGCCCGGCGATCTGTACCGTGCTGCCCACCACCAAGGGGCACGTCCACGTCCTCGATCTGGGCGCCAACGTGGATTGCGAGGCGGAGCACCTGCTCCAGTTCGGCATCATGGGGGCCATGCTGGTGGCCGCCGTGGAGCACAAGGATAGTCCCACCGTTGGCCTGCTCAACATCGGTGAAGAAGAGATCAAGGGCAACGAGGTGGTCAAGCAGGCCGCCGAACTGCTCCGCGACTCGGGCCTCAACTTCATCGGCAACGTCGAGGGCGACGGGGTTTACCAGGGCGAGGCCGAAGTGGTCGTCTGCGACGGCTTCGTCGGTAATGTGGCCCTGAAGGTTTCCGAGGGCCTGGCCCAGATGGTGGCCTCCTTCCTCAAGCAGGAGTTCAGCCGCTCGCCCCTCACCAAGCTGGCCGCCCTGGTGGCGCTGCCGGTGCTCAAGCGCTTCAAGGACCGGGTCGACCATCGTCGCTACAATGGTGCCAGCCTGCTCGGCCTGAAGGGCGTGGTGGTGAAGAGCCACGGCTCCGCCGACGCCTTCGCCTTTGAAAACGCCATCGTGCGCGCCTACGAGGCCGCCCGCGAAGGCGTGCTCGACCGGATTGCCCGCCAGATGGCGGTCTACCAGGCCCACCGGGAAGCCCAGCGTGCCGCTGCGGCTCCCCTTGATTCGAACAACGCTCCCGCACAGGAGACAGCGTGACCATTTACGCCCGCATTGCCGGCGTGGGCAGCTACCTGCCCCCGGATCGCGTCACCAACGATGACCTCGTCGCCCGGGGTATCGACACCAACGATGAGTGGATCGCCACTCGTACCGGCATCCGCGCCCGCCACCTGGCCGCTCCCGGCGTCACCTCCAGCCAGCTTGGCCTGGAGGCGGCCCGCCGCGCCCTGGAGCACGCCGGCGCCACGGCCGGCGAAATCGACCTGATCATCGTCGCCACCTCCACGCCGGATTTCATCTTCCCCAGCACCGCCTGTCTGATCCAGGCCGAACTGGGCAGCAAGAAGGCCACGGCCTTCGACGTCCAGGCCGTGTGCAGCGGTTTCGTCTATGCCATGACCGTGGCCGAGAAGTTCATCCGTTCCGGCAGCCATAAAAAGGCCCTGGTGATCGGCACCGAAACCTTCTCGCGCATCCTCGACTGGAAGGACCGGGGCACCTGCGTGCTGTTCGGCGACGGTGCCGGCGCCGTTATCCTGGAAGCCTCGGAGGCCCCGGGCATTCTGGCCACCGCCTTGCATGCCGACGGCAGCTACAACCAGATTCTCAACGTTCCCGGCCAGGTGGCCGGCGGCCAGGTGATCGGCGACCCATTCCTGCGCATGGACGGCCAGGCGGTGTTCAAATTCGCCGTGCGCGTCCTGGCCGAAGTGGCTCGGGAATGCTGCGACGCAGCCCAGATCGCCCCCGAGGCGGTGGACTGGCTGGTGCCGCACCAGGCCAACATCCGCATCATCGAGGCCACCGCCAAGAAGATGGGGCTTTCCATGGACCGGGTGGTGACCACCGTGGCCAGCCATGGCAACACCTCTGCCGCCTCGGTGCCCCTGGCCCTGGACGCGGCGGTCAAGGATGGGCGAATCCAGCGCGGCCAGACCGTCATGCTCGAAGGCGTGGGCGGCGGCTTCACCTGGGGCGCCGTGCTGCTGCGCTACTGATTTTTGCGCAATTCCACAAAAAATAGAGAGATAACCATGGCTTTTGCTTTTGTCTTCCCCGGGCAGGGCTCCCAGTCGGTGGGCATGATGGCCGCCTACGGCGACGCCCCGGTGATCCGCGCCACCTTCGACGAGGCGTCCGCAGCCCTGGGCCAGGACCTGTGGCAGATGGTCGCCGAAGGCCCGGCCGAACTGCTGGCCCAAACCGTGAACACCCAGCCGCTCATGCTCACCGCCGGCATCGCCGCCTGGCGCCTCTGGCAGGAGAAGGGCGGCAAGCAGCCCGCCGTGGTGGCCGGCCACAGCCTGGGCGAGTACTCCGCCCTGGTGGCCGCCGGCGTCCTGCAATTCAAGGACGCCGTCCCCCTGGTGCGCCTGCGCGCCGCCGCCATGCAGGACGCCGTGCCTCTGGGCACCGGCGCCATGGCCGCGATTCTGGGGCTGGACGACGACGGTATCCGCGCTGCCTGTGCCGAAGCGGCCCAGGGCGAGGTGGTGGAACCGGTGAACTTCAACGCCGCTGGCCAGACCGTGATCGCCGGCCACAAGGCCGCCGTGGAGCGGGCCATGGAAGCCTGCAAGGCCCGGGGCGCCAAGCGCGCCGTGGCTCTGCCGGTGTCCGCGCCGTTCCACTCCTCCCTGATCCGTCCCGCCGCCGACAAGCTGGCTGCTCGCCTGGCCGAACTGGACCTGCAGGCGCCGAAGATTCCGGTGGTCAACAACGTGGACGTGGCTGTCGAGAGCGATCCGGCCCGTATCCGCGACGCCCTGGTGCGCCAGGCCTACAACCCGGTGCGCTGGGTGGAGACCGTGCAGAAGATGGCGGCGATGGGCGTGACCGTCGTTGCCGAATGCGGGCCGGGCAAGGTCCTGGCCGGCCTGACCAAACGTTGCGCCGATGGCGTGAATGGCGTGGCCCTGGCCGATCTGGCCGGGATCGAGGCCAACCTCAACCTGGAGTGATACAGATGCTGCAAGGACAGATTGCCCTGGTCACCGGCGCCTCGCGGGGCATCGGCAAGGCCATCGCCCTGGCCCTGGGCCGTGCCGGCGCCACCGTGATCGGTACCGCCACCACGGCGGACGGCGCCGCCAAGATCGGCGACTATCTCAAGGAAGCTGGCATCGCCGGCCGGGGCGCCGCCCTGGAAGTGCGCGACCAGGCCCAGGTGGACGCCCTGATCGGCGAGATCGAAAAGGAATTCGCCCCGGTGTCGATTCTGGTCAACAACGCCGGCATCACCCGCGACAACCTCGCCATGCGCATGAAGGACGAGGAGTGGGATGCGGTCATCGACACCAACCTGAAGGCCGTGTTCCGCATGACCAAGGCGGTGATGCGGGGGATGATGAAGGCCCGCTTCGGCCGCGTCGTCAACATCACCTCGGTGGTCGGCCATGCCGGCAACCCCGGCCAGGCCAACTACTGTGCCGCCAAGGCCGGCGTGTCGGGCATGACCCGATCCCTGGCCCGGGAACTGGGCAGCCGCAACATCACGGTGAACTGCGTCGCCCCCGGCTTCATCGACACCGACATGACCAAGGTCCTCGAAGAGAAGCAGAAAGAGGCCCTGGTTGCCAGCATTCCCCTGGGCCGCCTCGGCGCCCCGGAGGACATCGCCTCGGCCGTGCTGTTCCTGGCCTCGCCGGGCGCCGCCTACGTGACGGGAAATACCATCCACGTCAATGGCGGGATGTTCATGGAGTGACCCGAAGCGGCGCGCCTCGCGAAAGCCTGCGTGGTTGTTTTGTGGCGGCAGCCGCTTTTGGTAGAATGGATAAGTTTTGTTTTTACCCGTATCAGGGATAAGGAGCCCCTTAATGGAAAACCTCGAACAGCGCGTTAAAAAGATTGTTGCCGAACAACTCGGTGTGAACGAAGCCGATATCAAGACCGAGTCCTCCTTCGTCGACGATCTGGGCGCCGATTCGCTGGATACCGTCGAGCTCGTGATGGCCCTCGAAGAAGAATTCGAGTGCGAAATCCCCGACGAAGAGGCGGAAAAGATCACCACCGTCCAGCAGGCGATCAATTACATCCTCGCCAACAAGAAGTAAGCTTCTGCGGACGTTGATCGGGCCGGCTGTTTCCTCGGAAGCGCCGGCCCGGTTGCATCGAATTGCAGCATCCCGGGGCAGCCGCTTGGCGCAGCCTCGTCCCAGCACGGGCCACGCGGCCCCAGTGGCCGAATGCGGCATGCCCCGAGGAGGGCTGCAACGCAGGGTGCCCCGTGCCTTTCACCCCTCACCAGACATATCCGGAGCGCATGTTGGCACGCCGTAGAGTCGTCATCACCGGCCTGGGGATCATCTCCCCGGTTGGCAACACCGTCGAGGAAGCCTGGCAGAACATCACCGCCGGCCGCACGGGCATTGGTGCCATCACCAAGTTCGATGCCTCCTCCTTCCCGTCCCGCATCGCCGGGGAAGTCAAGAATTTCGACATCGGCACCTATCTGTCGCCGAAAGAAGCCCGCCGCATGGATAGTTTCATCCATTTCGGCATGGCGGCCGGCATCCAGGCGGTCCGCGACGCGGGCCTGGAAGGTAGCGATAAGCTGGACATGGAGCGCATCGGCGTCTCCATCGGCTCCGGCATCGGCGGCCTGCCCCTGAT
Organism: Oryzomicrobium sp.; assembly: GCF_021287045.1. Taxonomy (GTDB): domain Bacteria; phylum Pseudomonadota; class Gammaproteobacteria; order Burkholderiales; family Rhodocyclaceae; genus Oryzomicrobium. The sequence continues at coordinate 73,214 of NZ_JAJTBG010000013.1, forward strand.
CGAGCAGACCCACGATGAATACCTGGCTGGCGGTGTGCGCAAGGTCAGCCCCTTCTTCGTGCCCGGCTCGATCATCAACATGATCTCCGGCAACCTGTCGATCATGTACGGCTACAAGGGCCCCAACATCGCCCTGGTGACCGCCTGCACCACCGGCACCCACTCCATCGGCGAAGCGGCCCGCATCATCGAGTACGGCGACGCCGACGTGATGGTTGCTGGCGGTGCCGAATCCACCGTGTCGCCCCTGGGCGTCGGCGGCTTCTGCGCGGCCCGGGCCCTTTCCACCCGCAACGACGATCCCGCGGCCGCCAGCCGTCCCTGGGACAAGGATCGCGACGGCTTCGTCCTGGGCGAGGGGGCCGGCGTCCTGGTACTGGAAGAGTATGAGCACGCCAAGGCCCGCGGTGCCAAGATCTACGCCGAACTGATCGGCTACGGTCGCAGCGCCGACGCGTACCATATGACCCAGCCGGTGGAAAACGGCGAAGGCGCGGCCCGTTGCATGGTCAACGCCCTCAAGAACGCCGGTATCAATCCTTCCGACGTCCAGTACGTGAATGCCCACGGCACCTCCACCCCCTTGGGTGACATGGCCGAGACCCAGGCGGTCAAGCGCTGCTTCGGCGACGCGGCCCAGTCCCTGGTGGTCAGCTCCACCAAGTCCATGACCGGCCATCTGCTGGGCGCGGCGGGTGGCATCGAGGCGGTGTTCTCCACCCTGGCGGTGCATCAGCAGGTGGCGCCTCCCACCATCAACCTGGCCAATCCGGGCGAAGGCTGCGATCTGGATTACTGCGCCAACGAAGCCCGCTCCATGCGTATCGACGTGGCCCTGTCCAACTCCTTCGGGTTCGGTGGGACCAACGGTACTCTGGCGTTCAAGCGCATCTGAGGTTTGCGGGTGCGGCTGCCTCGGCAACTGCACCCCCGTCCCTCCCGCTTCGGGCTGGGACTGCTGGGCGGGCTTCACCTCGCCGCCCTGCTTGCCATCGCCGCATCGGCTTACGCCGGCGCGGCGATTTTCATTTGGTCGGGCGCATTGGCAGCGTTCATCCTGTCCCTGGCCTGGAGCGCCTGGAGCCTGCGGCGCGTGCCCCACGCCTTGCGCCTGGGCAGGGAAGGGCAGTTGCACGTGCGGCTGGGCCAGGGCGACACCTGGCGTCCGGCTCGCTTGCTGGGGGATACGGCCGTCTGGGAATTCGCGGTGATCCTGCGCTGCCGTCTGGAAGGCAGGGAAGGAGTAGGGGCGGAACGCCTGGGCCGAACCCTGCTGATCGGTCGGGACAGCTTGCCGCCCGACGACTTTCGGGCGCTAAGCGTATGGCTGCGCTGGCGGGAGTGCGGAAAGCGGGGAGGGAAGCCGGGGGAAGCCGACGGCCTCCCCCGGTAGGAGCGAGCCCCTTGGGCGGGCTTTAGCGCTTCGAGCGGAACACCCGGGGGCGAGCGCCGGGCAGAACGGTATTGCGGGGGCGTGGCAGGGTATCCGGGTAGTCGCGGCTGAAGTGCAGCCCACGGCTTTCCCTACGCTTCAGGGCGCAGCGCACAATCAGATCGGCGGTCACCACCAGGTTGCGCAGCTCGATCAGGTCGTGGCTGATGCGGAAGTTGGCGTAGAACTCGTCGATTTCCCGGGTCAGCAGGCGGATGCGGTGCTGGGCGCGGGTGAGACGCTTGGTGGTGCGGACGATGCCCACGTAGTCCCACATGAAGCGGCGCAACTCGTCCCAGTTGTGGGAAATGACGATCTCCTCGTCGGCATCGGTGACCGCGCTTTCATCCCAGGCCGGCAGGTTCGGGATGGGGGGAGGCGTCTGGGCCAGGATGTCGGCGCAGGCAGCCTCGGAAAAGACGATGCACTCGAGGAGCGAGTTGGAGGCCAGACGGTTGGCGCCGTGCAGCCCGGTGCATGCCGATTCGCCGGAGGCGTAGAGCCCGGGTACGTCGGTGCGCGCCTTCAGGTCGGTGACGATGCCTCCGCAGGTGTAGTGGGCCGCCGGCACCACCGGGATGGGCTCCCGGGAAATGTCGATGCCCAACTCCAGGCAGCGGGCGTAGATATTGGGGAAGTGGGTCTGCAGGAACTCCACCGGCTTGTGGCTGATGTCCAGGTAGACACAATCCAGGCCGCGCTTCTTCATCTCGAAGTCGATGGCTCGGGCGACGATGTCCCGGGGGGCTAGTTCGGCCCGGGGATCGTGGGCGGGCATGAAGCGGGTGCCGTCGGGCAGACGCAACAGACCGCCTTCGCCGCGGACCGCTTCGGAAATGAGGAAGGACTTGGCCTGGGGGTGGTACAGGCAGGTCGGGTGAAACTGGATGAATTCCATGTTGGCTACCCGGCAGCCGGCCCGGTGGGCCATGGCGATGCCGTCGCCGGTGGAAGTGTCCGGGTTGGTGGTGTAGAGATACACCTTGCCCGCGCCGCCGGCACCGATCAGGGTGAACGGGGCTGCCGCAGTGGTCACGTGCCCGGTGCGCGAATCCAGCACGTAGGCGCCGTAACAGCGGTTGTCGTCCAGCCCCAGCTTGGCGCCGGTGATCAGGTCGATGGCGATGTGGTGCTCCAGCACCGTGATGTTCGGGTGGTGCCGCACCTTGCGCGTCAGGGTGTCCTGCACGGCGGCGCCGGTGGCGTCGTTGACGTGGATGACGCGGCGGTGGCTGTGGCCGCCTTCCCGGGTCAGGTGGTAGCCCTTGTCGCCCTTGGTGAAGGGGACGCCCTGTTCGATCAGCCACTCGATGGCGCGGCGGCCGTTCTCGACCACGAAGCGGGTGGCGGCCGGGTCGTTGAGATAGGCGCCGGCGTCAAAAGTGTCGTGGATGTGGGCTTCGATGGAATCCTGGTTGTCCAGGACCGCGGCGATGCCGCCTTGGGCCCAGCCGGAGGCGCTATCTTCCAGGCTCCGCTTGCTGATCAGACCGACTTTTTTGTGCTGGGCGAGCCGCAGTGCGGCGGATTGACCGGCAAGACCGCTGCCGATGATGAGTACGTCGAAATTCAAGGCCACAGTATTGTTTCCCCGAAACTGCTCTTGCGGCAGTCCTGAACGAGAGTCCCGCACTATAGCGCCGGGGGGAGCGGGGCGCAACGAACATGGTCCCGGCACAGGCGCACAGTGTTGGTGCATTCGGCGCGGAAAAACAGGGGAAAAGCTGAACTAATTCTCAAATGGGAATGTCACATCTGCGGCTCATGCGAATTGCGAGGTGAAACAGTTTTTTTCTGTTGGGCATGAAGTGTTTTCGGGGTGCGGCGTTGTTATATACTGCGGCAAACCCTTATAAGAAAACCCCTCATCTCCCAATCGAAAAGCATGAGCAATCGCGAAGTTGACCAAGTGTTGGTTGAGCGGGCTCAAGCCGGCGACAAACACGCGTTCGAACTGCTGGTCGCCAAGTACCAGCGGAAACTGGCGCGCTTGTTGTCTCGCTTCATCCGCGACCCTGCCGAGGTGGAAGACGTGACGCAAGAGGCTTTCATTAAAGCCTATCGGGCTTTGCCGGCGTTTCGGGGGGATAGCGCGTTTTATACGTGGCTTTATCGCATTGGCATAAACACTGCCAAGAACTACCTGGTGGCCCAGGGGCGCCGCGCCCCCACCTCGACCGAGTTCGATTCGGAAGAGGCGGAAACCTTCGAAGACGGCGACCAGCTACGGGACATCAACACCCCCGATGCTCTCTTGCTGTCCAAACAGATCGGCGAAACCGTCAACTCCGCAATGGAGGCCCTGCCTGAGGAGCTCCGCACCGCGATTGTGTTGCGCGAGATCGAAGGGCTGTCTTACGAGGACATTGCCAAGATCATGGAATGTCCAATCGGCACCGTGCGTTCCCGCATTTTCAGGGCGCGGGAAGCCGTGGCCGCCAAGTTGCGGCCCTTGCTCGACACGGCACCGGACAGACGATGGTAGTTTGCCATGCAACAACAACTCCCCATCGACGTCTCCCTCCTGACCGATTCGGAATTCGAGGGTGAAGCGGCCGATACGGCGTTGGCCCGGGTCCACGGCTCTGCGGAAGAGCGTTCCCGCTGGCTGCTTTATCACCTGATCGGCGACGTCCTGCGCGGCGATTGCCCGGTCGCCGGCAATTGCGCGGCCTTCATGGCCCGCTTCTCGCGACGCCTTCAGGATGAGCCGCCGGTAGCGACAGCGATCGCGGCCCGGCGCATCTTACCCGGAGTGCCTCAACAAAAAAGCCGTGAAAGCCGGGGAATGGCGTCGAAATCCGCCCTGGCCGTCGCGGCGGCGTTTGCCGGAATCATGGTGGCCGGCCTGGCTTCCCTGTCCCTGTCGCCAGCCGGGCAGGTCAGTTTCGCCGCCTTGCCGGGCTCGGCCCTGGACGGGGCGCCGCTGCCGCCGGCCATCGCCCGGGAATACCTGCTGGCCCACGAAGGGGCTGCCCGGGTCGCCACCCTGACCAGCGTCAATCCGCGCATCAAGAGCCTGGCCATGGCCGTCACGCCAGCGGAGGACGAGGCGAAATGACCTGGGCAGCCCGGCTGCTCCTGGTGGTGCTGGCCTTCTTTTTGCAGAACGCGGCCAGCGCAGATCCTCTCGTTTGGCTCAAACGCATGACCCAGGCCAATGGCAGCCTGGACTACAACGGCACCTTCATCTACCAGTGCGGCCCCATTTCGGAAACCTCGCGCATCGTGCACGGTACCGAGGATGGCCGGGAGATGGAGTGGATCCAGGTATTGGACGGCCCGCCCCGGGAAATGCTGCGGGTCGGCGACGAGGTGCGGGCCTTCCTGCCCGGCGAGAAGCGCGAAGTGGTCGAAAAGCGCGCCGGCGGGCGGGGCTTCCCCGGCCGGGTGGCGGTGGTGCCGGAGCAATTGCTCAACTACTACACGGTCAAGGCGGGCGGCGGGGAGCGGGTGGCCGGACTGGATGCCCGGTTGCTGATCCTCGAACCCAAGGACGGCTGGCGCTTCGGCCACCGCTTCTGGGTCGACGCCAACTCCGGCCTGCTACTCAAGGCGTGGGTGATGGACGACAAGGGGCTGCCGGTGGAGCAGTTCAGCTTTACCCAGATCGCCATCGGCTCCCCCCAGGATTTCACGGCCTTGAAGGCTCGCTGGCGGGAGGACCGGCCGCAGCCCGACTGGAAAGTGGACAACATGCTGCCGGGCGAGGCGGTCAATGGCGACGCCGGCTGGATTCTGCATGGCGGCGTTCCCGGTTTCCGCAAGACCGCAGTCTGGCGGCGGCGCTTGGGCGACGGGGCGGGCTCGGTGCTGCACATGCTGTTCTCCGACGGCGTGGCCGCGGTGTCGGTATTCGTCACGCCGGTCGACCAGGCCCGCACAGCCCGTCCCGGCACCTCCACCCAAGGGGGAGTCGCCATGCACGTGCGCCTGGTGTCTGGCAACGTGGTGACCGCCATGGGCGAGGTGCCGCCCGCCACGGTGCGCAAGATCGCCGAAAGCCTGGAACTGAAAAAATGAAAATCTGCCGGAGCATCGGGATACGTGATTGAAATTGCCGCTGTCGTAACCGCCGTGGAAAATGGCTACCTGGAAGTGGAATCCGCATCGACGGGATGCGGGCGCTGCCACGAACCCGGCGGCTGCGGCGGTGTTTCCCTGGGCTCGATGCTTTGCGCCAAGTCCCGCCGCCTACGGGTGCGCAACGACCTGCCCGGCCCGGTGCAGGTCGGCGATCAGGTGGACGTGGGCGTGGCCGACGGCATCCTGGGACAGGCCGCGTTGGTAACCTATGCGCTCCCCCTGGCCGGCCTGCTGCTGGGTGCCCTGGCCGGCGCCCGGGGGGGGGATGTCGGCGCCATTCTGGGCGGCGCGGCGGGATTGGGCGTGGCTTGGCTCCTGGCCCGGCGCATGCGCCGGCAGGCCGAAGCCCGGGCGGGCGATCTGGTCGTCGTGCGCCACCGCCCGGCGTAGGCTGCCGCCTAGCGTCGCACGGTTCCGGGGATTTGGCGGCGGCCTTTGCCGTTCTTGGGTTTGCCCGGCCGCTTTGGCGGCCGGTTTCGTTTGTTCTGGCATTGCAACGAGAAGAGGTCTCCATGCGTTCGCTCATGCGCTGTTTCGCTGTCTTGCTGTTTCTCAGCCTGGCGCCCCTGGCTTCCGCCCAGGCAGTCAAGGGGCTTCCCGACTTCACCGAACTGGTGGAGCGGCAGGGGCCGGCGGTAGTCAACGTCAGCACCACCCAGGTGGTGCGTAGCAACCGGGCCACCCCCCAGTTGCCTTTCGACGAAGACGATCCCATGTTCGATTTCTTCCGGCGTTTCATGCCGCCGGAAGCTCGTCCGAATACCCCCCGTGAATTTGAGAACCGCTCCCTTGGCTCGGGTTTCATCATCAGCGCCGACGGCTACATCCTGACTAATGCCCATGTGGTGGATTCTGCCGACGAGATTTCGGTCAAGCTCACCGACAAGCGGGAGTACAAGGCCAAGGTGATCGGTGCTGACAAGCGCACCGACGTGGCCCTGCTCAAAATCGATGCTACCGGCCTGCCCACGGTCAGGCTTGGCGACCCGAGCCAGCTCAAGGTCGGCGAGTGGGTGGTGGCCATCGGTTCGCCCTTCGGCTTCGACAACACGGTGACCGCCGGCATCGTTTCTGCCAAGGGACGCTCCCTGCCCCAGGAGAACTACGTGCCCTTTATCCAGACCGACGTGGCCATCAACCCCGGCAACTCCGGCGGCCCCCTGTTCAACATGCGGGGCGAGGTGGTGGGGGTCAATTCCCAGATCTACAGCCGCTCCGGCGGCTTCATGGGCATCTCGTTCGCCATCCCCATCGACGTGGCCATGGATGTCCAGGGCCAGTTGCGCCAGTTCGGCAAGGTCAACCGGGGACGGATCGGCGTTGTCATCCAGGAGGTGACCAAGGAATTGGCCGATTCCTTCGGGCTGCCGCGCACTTCCGGTGCCCTGGTGAACGCGGTCGAGCCCAACGGGCCGGCGGACAAGGCCGGCATCCTGCCCGGGGACGTGATCCTGCGCTTCGACGGCAAGCCGGTCAGCAATTCCATCGACCTGCCGCGAGTGGTGGCCAGCACCAAGCCCGGCACCCGCGTGCCCATCCAGGTGTGGCGCAAGGGGACCACCCGGGATCTGGTGGTGGCCATCGGCGAAATGCCCGACGAAGGCCAGAGTACACGCAAGGAAAGCCGCAAGGGCGCCAAGCCCGAGCGGGCCTTCAACAAGCTCGGCCTGCTGGTTTCCGACCTCACCGCCGACCAGAAACGGGAGCTGCGCGTCCCGAGTGGCCTGGTGGTGGACGACGTGCGCGGTCCGGCGGCCCGTTCCGAATTGCGGCCAGGCGACCTGCTGCTGGCCATCATCGACCGGGGCACGACCACGGAACTGCGCTCGGTGGAGCAGTTCAACCGGCTGCTGGCCCAGGTGGAGAAGAACGCCAACGTCACTCTCCTGGTGCGCCGCGGCGACATCCAGACCTTCGTCACCCTCAAGGCCAACGGAGCAGGCAAGGAATGAGCGGCCAATCTCCGGACAAGGTGCGCCTCCGCCTGCTGGGGCGCACCTATTGCCACCTCTGCCACGACATGGAGGAAGCCCTGTCGCCGATTCTGGACGAGTTCGGCATCGACATGGAGGTGGTGGACGTGGACCAGCACCCCACGCTGGAAGAAAGCTGGGGCGAACTGGTGCCGGTGCTGCTCCATGGTGAAACCGAGCTGTGCCACTACTTTCTCGATGCACCGCGGGTGCGGGCCTACCTGGATGGCTTGAAGTAGGCCGCAGGACGCTTTCCGCTTCCAGAAAAGCAAGAAGGCCGGCATTTGCCGGCCTTCTTGCTTGGATAGACCCGTTTCAAGCCTGGCCGCCTTTGGCGGCGTCGTGGAGCTGCCAGACGGCCAGCGCCACCACCAGGGTTCCGGCCACGCTGACGTTGATCACCGCGTCTTGCAGCGCCGCGAAGCCCAGGGCGTAGGGCGAGAGCAACAGCCATACCCCGATCAGGATGTTGAGGAATTCCTGGCCTTCGTCGAGCAGCCGACAGGCGGAGATGATGTTGAAGAAGATCAGCACCATGCCGGCGCCGCAGGCGTTCTCGGTGGCAGAGCGGTCGAGCCAGAAGCCGAGCAGCCAGGGCGAAAGCACCAGCCAGATGCCCACCAGAACGGAAGTCCAGTCCTGCCAGCGGATGGTCATGGCCGCATCCTCGATGAAGGGGTCAGCCCCGGAAGATTTCGAACGGCTCGATGCGCAATACCCGGCGCACGCCGAAATAGCTGGAGATGCCGGCGATCAGCAGCACCATGATGAACGCCAGACCCAGGTTGGTGTAGGTGACGATGGCGGCGTAGTCGGGGATGCGCAGCCGCACCAGGGCGATCAACGCTGCGCATAGCCCCACCCCCAGGCCATAGCCGGTCAGGGCGGTGAACAGGGCCTGGAACAGGATCATGGCGACGAGCTCGTGGCCCTTGGCGCCGATGGCCTTCAGGGCGCCGAATTTTTCCAGGTTTTCCAGGATGAAGGTGTAGAAGGTCTGGCCCGAGATCGACAGCCCGACGATGAAGCTGACGATGGTCATGATCATGATGTTGGTGCCGACCCCGGTCTGGTACTTGTAGAAATCGGCGATGCGCTGATCGAACTCCTCCTTGGTCAGGGCCAGGTAGCCCAGGCGCTTCACCTCGGCCTGGATGCGGGGCGTGTCCGACGCCTGTTTCGGCTCCACCAGAATGTAGGACATGGTGAAGCGTCCGTTGGGCAGGTACTGGATGGCCCGGCTGTAGGTGGTGTACAGGGTGGGCACGCCGAACAGGCCGCTGGATACCACCCGGGCGATACCCACCACCACGGCCCGGTGGTCGTTGAGTTCGAACTCGGTGCCAATGGTCGGGTTGTGGAGCTTGCGGAATTCGGCGTCGCGCACCACCACGAAACCGTTCTCGCCGAAGATGTCCTCGATCTTCCCCTTTTCCAGGGGCGGCCGGCCGAACAGGCTGGTGTCGTCCAGCCCCAGGATATTGACCGACTGGTAGGTGCCATCGCGCAGTTTGGCCAGCCCGCCGCCCGAGTAGAGCGGCACCGCGAACTTCACCCCATCGATGCTGCGCACCGCGTCGAGCAGGTAGTCCGGCACCGGGATGGTATTGGCCACCGTGTTCACCGCCGGGTCCATCACCCACATGCTGGCCCCCACGTTGGTCACGGTGGCCGAGGAGCGGTCCAGGATGCCGGCGAACATGGAGGTCATCTGCACCATCAGGAACACGGCGAAAGTGATGCCGATGAGCAGGGCCGAGAACTTGGCGGCGTCGTTGACCAGCAACTTGTAGGCGATGCGGAACAGGCCGGTGTTGTTCATGGCGTCTTCTCCTCGGCGCTGGCGCTGCCAGCCGGATCGGGAGCGGGGCAGGGAGGCGTGCCGCTGCCGGACGGGTCGGCAGGCGTTTCGCAGGGGGCGCCGCGCCAGCCCCCACCCAGGGCCACGTACAAGGCTACGGTGTCCTGGTGGCGTTGGGCCGTGGCGTCGTTGAGGCCCATCCGGGCCTGTTCCACCTGCTGGCGCGCGGCCAGCCAGTCGATGTCGCTGGCCAGCCCCGCATCCCGGTTGGCCGTGACCAGTTCCGCCTGGGCCTGGGCCAGGTCCAGCGCCTGACGCCGGGCAGCGGCGACCTGGGCGTCGTGCTCCAGGGCCTGGAGGGTGTCCGCCACCTGGGCGAGGGCCGTCAGCACCGTTTGCCGGTAGGCGGCCAGGGCCGCGTCGTAGCCGGCCACCGCCGCCGCCTTGCGGGCGACGCCGGTACCGCCCTGGAAGAGGGGCAGGGTAAGCGTGGGCCCCACGCTCCAGAAACGGCTGTTGGGGTCGTGAAGTTCGCCCAGCCGCTGGTTGTTGACCCCGTAGTCCCCTGTCAAGGTGAGGGTCGGGAAGAGGGCGGCGGTGGCGACTCCCACCTGGGCGCTGGCCACGTGCAGGCTGGCCTCCGCCACCAGGATATCGGGGCGCTGGCGTGCGAGCCGGGCGGGCAGGCTGACCGGGAGTTCCCCGGGCAGATGGATGTCTGCCAGTTCCGGCTGTGCCGGAATGTCGTCGGCGGGTGCCCTGCCGATCAGGATGGAAAGCAGGTCTGCGGCGGCGGCGCGGCGTTGCTGGAGAGGCGGCAACGCAGCTTCGCTGGCGACCAGTTGGGACCTGGCCGTCACCACCGCGGCATCGCCGACCAGGCCGGCGGCGGCCTGGGTTTCCACCAGTTCCAGCTGTTGCCGTTGCAGGTCTATCAGCCGTTCCATGGCGGCGATGTCGGCTCGGTAGGCGGCTTCGGCCACGGCGGTATTGACGATGTTGCCGGCCAGGCTCAGATAGGTGGCCTGGAGCGCGGCGCGCTCCGCCTCGGCCTGGGCGGCCAGCCCTTCGACCTGGCGCCGCTCGCCGCCGAACAGGTCGACGACGTAGCCCACCGCCGCACTCAGGGTGTAGAGGTTGAAAATGGACGGCGCCGTGTTGAGGCCCTGGCGCAAAGGCGAGAGCTGCTGTCGGGCGAACCCGGCGCCCAGGTCCACTTCGGGATAGAACACGCCCCGGCCGGCGCGCAGGTTCTGCTGGCTCTGGCGCAGCACCGCCTGGGCCTGGGCCACGCTGGGGCTATTGGCCAAGCCGGCCTGCACCAGGGCGTCGATTTCCGGGCTGGCGAATTCTTTCCACCACTCCCGGGGGACGGCGCTGCCTGCATTGAAACGCTGGGCCCGGCCGTCGCCGGCCACGGTCTGCGTCGGATCACCGCCGGGCGTATAGCCGCCCTGGGCCGGGGGCGCCGGGCGTTCGAAGTCGGGCCCGACGGCGCAGCCGGCCAAGGCCAGCAGCAACAGGGCGACGGCGGGGATTGGGCGGGCGGGGGGAGGGCGGCTCATGGCTTCTGACCGATGTAGACGTCCACCAGTTGGCCCGGGTAGAGCTTGAGGCCCGGCTTGGGCGTGAAGCGGAAGACGACCGGCAGCACCCGCACGTCCACCCGCTCCTGGCGCTGGTCGGAGAGCTGGATCTTGGGCGAGACGTAGGGTTGCACCCGGACGAATTCCAGAGGGAGGTGCTCGCTGGTGCCGCGCACGGTCATTTCGGCCACCAGCCGGTCCACCGGAGGCAGGCGATGGACCAGGATTTCGTCGATGTAGCAGCGCACCGCCAGGGTCCGGGGGGCGCTGCCCATCACCACCGCCGGGTTGTTGCTGGCGCCGGTGTAGGTGTCGTAGCTCCCCTGGGCTGAGACAAAGCTGCCCTCGGTGACCTGGATGGCCATCACTACGCCGTCGCCCGGGGCGCGCAGGGTATATTTGTCGAGGAGGGCCGCGGAGGCGTCGGCAGCGGCGCTCAGGGCCCGGTATTGCCTGTCCTGGCTGGTGATGTCGTAGGACCAGGCACCGGCCCGGGTCAGGTCGTACTGGCGCCGCGCCAGCTCCAGGTTGGCAGTGGCCACCTTCTGGGCGTTGGCGGCGTTGTCCAGGGCGTCCTTGCTGACCGATCCGGGCCTGATCTCGCTGGAACGCCGTTGCTTGTCGTACTGGTCCTGGGCCTGCTTCAGGCTGGCCTGGGCCACCTCCACCTGGGCCTTGGCGATGGCCAGGTTTTCCGGTCGGGGCTGGGCCTTCAATTCCTGGAGCTGGGCTTGCGCGGCGGCAGCCTGTTCCTTCTGCTGCTCGACGGTACGGCGCTGCACCGTGTCGTCCAGGGCCACCAGGGGCGCGCCTTTGCGCACCGTGTCTCCTTCCTTGGCAAGGACCTGGCGGACCGTGCCGGAAACCTCGAAGTAGAGGTTGGCGTTGGCGCCGCTCGGCTGGTCGCTCTCGACGATCCCGTTGGCGTAGATGCCCTTCTCGAAAGGATTGGCCGCAGGGGCGAACACCGGCGGCTCGGCCTTGTGGGGTAGGCTGAGCAGATAGGCGCTGACCAGAGCGCCGATGAAGCCGACGGCGGAAAGGATGAAGATGAGCTTCCGTTTCATTCCGTTCCCCTCACCAGGCCGGTGATCCGGCCGTCTTCCATGTTCATGATCCGGTCCGCGTATTCGTAGATGCGCGAATCGTGGGTGACGATGACGATGCAGCGTTTGTCGTTGAGTACCTGCTCCTTGACGAAGGAGACGATGCGCCGCCCGGTGGTGCCGTCCAGGGACGCGGTGGGTTCATCGAAGATGAGAATCTCGGGCTGGCTGACGATGGCCCGGGCGATGGCCACCCGCTGCTGCTCGCCGCCACTCAGCTTGACCGGCGCCAGGTCGGCACGGTCCAGCAGCCCGACGATCTCCAGATAGCGGCGCGCCTCGGCGATGGCCTGGTTCCAGTCTGTCTTCTGCAGGATCAGGGGAATCGCCACGTTTTCGGCCGTGGTCAGGCGGGGGAAGAGGTGGTAGTCCTGAAAGACGAAGCCGATCCGGTTCAGGCGAAACTCGGCGATGGCGTTGTCGGACTGGTGCCACAGATCCTGGCCGTCAATGGTCACGGTCCCCCGGTTGGGGCGCAGGATTCCCGAGATCATGCTCAACAGGGTGGTCTTGCCGCTGCCCGAGGGGCCGACGATGTACAGCATCTCGCCGAAATACGCTTCGAAGCTGGCGTCCTTGACCGCAACGGTCTGGGCATCGCCTTCGCCAAACCATTTCACCAAGCCGGCTGCGGAAATCGCTACGTTGGCCATGAGTCGGGACGGGCAAAAAGAGGTATCGGAAAGGCGCTTGACGGTTGGTGGTGTGCTGCATCCGCCAGGTTCAATCGAACGAAGCGACGGTTGACGACGATCAACCCTGGATTTTTTCGTGGAACGCCCTCTATCTGCAGTTCAGCATGGCACAACGGTTTTTTCCCGGCGTTGTCCCGGCCCTGTCTTTTAAAAGATTTACATCGTTAATTTTTATGATGATTTGTTGCGGACTTCCAGCTTTTACCCGGCAATCGTTGGCTCGCTTGGGCAAGGCGGCTGCCGGGGCCACACTGGGGGCGGGGCAAGGACTTCGCCCCCAGGGCAGCTTTGCCGCGCCGACGCCGGGAACGTCGGCCTCAAGGTATAATCCGCCCCCTGTCCCCGGAGCCCCGCCTGCGTTTTGGTGCGCGCGGCCGATGTCGAAAGCGGAAAATCCCGGCGGCAGCGAATTTCCCCGTTCCGCTCCGGACACGTCCCGCATCGCCAAATGGCGAGTTGGACTCGGTGCGAAAGCCATTCATTTCATGGTGTTGCAAGCCATTCTTCGCGCAGTTTGACACCATGCGACTCGTCAAGAGCCCATGAAACACATCCGCAACTTCTCCATCATCGCCCACATCGACCACGGCAAATCCACCCTGGCGGACCGCATCATCCATCTGTGCGGCGGCCTGTCCGACCGGGAAATGGAAGCCCAGGTGCTCGATTCCATGGACCTGGAGCGGGAGCGGGGCATCACCATCAAGGCCCAGACCGCGGCGCTGCACTACAAGGCCCGGGACGGCCAGGTGTACAACCTCAACCTGATCGATACTCCGGGGCACGTGGATTTCTCCTACGAAGTGTCCCGTTCCCTGGCGGCCTGCGAAGGCGCGCTGCTGGTGGTGGACGCCTCCCAGGGCGTGGAAGCCCAGACCGTGGCCAACTGCTACACCGCCATCGAACAGGGTGTGGAAGTGGTGCCGGTGCTGAACAAGATCGATCTGCCCTCCGCCGAGCCGGACAACGCCAAGCAGGAAATCGAGGATGTGATCGGCATCGACGCCACCGATGCGGTGCTGGCCTCGGCCAAGACCGGCCTGGGCGTCGAGGACATCCTGGAGCGGGTGATCGAGCGCATTCCCCCGCCCAAGGGCGACATCGACGCCCCGTTCAAGGCCCTGATCGTCGATTCCTGGTTCGACAACTACGTTGGCGTGGTGATGCTGGTGCGGGTGGTGGATGGGGAACTCAAGCCCAAGGACAGCATCCTGCTCATGTCCACCGGCGCCAAGCACCTGTGCGAGCAGGTCGGCGTGTTCACCCCCAAGTCCCAGGCCCGGAGTTCCCTCAAGGCGGGGGAGGTGGGGTTCATCATCTCCGGCATCAAGGAACTGAAGTCCGCCAAGGTGGGCGACACCGTCACCGTTGCCACCCGCCCGGCCACCGAGCCGCTGCCCGGCTTCAAGGAAATCAAGCCCCAGGTGTTCGCCGGCCTGTACCCGGTGGAGGCCAACCAGTACGACGCCCTGCGCGATTCCCTGGAAAAGCTGCGCCTGAACGACGCCTCCCTGCAATTCGAGCCGGAAGTCTCCCAAGCCCTGGGTTTCGGCTTCCGCTGCGGCTTCCTCGGCCTGCTGCACATGGAGATCATCCAGGAACGGCTGGAGCGGGAATTCGACATGGACCTGATCACCACCGCACCGACGGTGGTGTACCAGGTGGTGCTCAAGGACGGCAGCGAGATCTTCATCGAGAACCCCTCCAAGCTGCCGGATGTGGGCAAGTTCGACGAGATCCGCGAACCGATTATCACCACCACCATCTTCGTTCCCGAGGATTACCTGGGCGCGGTGATGACCCTGTGCAACGCCAAGCGCGGCTCCCAGGTGGACATGCGCTACCACGGCCGCCAGGTGCAGCTGATCTACGACATGCCGATGAACGAAGTGGTGATGGACTTCTTCGACAAGCTCAAGTCCGTCTCCCGGGGCTACGCCTCCCTGGACTACGACTTCAAGGAATACCGGGCCGCCAACCTGGTGAAGATGGACATTCTCATCAACGGCGACAAGGTGGACGCACTGTCCCTGATCGTGCATCGGGACAACGCCCAGTACCGGGGCCGCGAACTGGCCGCCAAGATGCGCGAGCTGATTCCGCGCCAGATGTTCGACGTGGCCATCCAGGCGGCCATCGGGTCCAACATCATCGCCCGGGAAACGGTCAAGGCCATGCGCAAGGACGTGCTGGCCAAGTGCTACGGCGGCGACATCAGCCGGAAGAAGAAGCTGCTGGAAAAGCAGAAGGCCGGCAAGCGCCGCATGAAGCAGATCGGTACCGTGGAAGTGCCTCAGGAAGCCTTCCTGGCCGTGCTGCGGGTCGACGGCAAGTAAGCCGCCGCGCCTGTTTCCATCTCAACCTCGGACACCTCTCATCCCGTTTCTGGAGCCGGTTGCGTGAATTTCGCCCTGATTCTCTTCGTCCTGCTGGTGGCCACCGGCCTGATCTGGCTCACCGATGTGCTGGTCTTCCGCAAGCGCCGCCAGCCGGGCGCGCCGGACCCGTTGTGGGTCGAGTACGGTGCCGGCTTCTTCCCGGTCATCCTGGTGGTGTTCGTGCTGCGCTCCTTCATCGCCGAGCCGTTCAAGATTCCCTCCGGCTCCATGATCCCCACCTTGCAGATCGGCGACTTCATCCTGGTGAACAAGTTCACCTACGGCATCCGCCTGCCGGTCATCAACAAGAAGGTCATTCCGCTCAACGACCCCAAGGTCGGCGACGTGATCGTCTTCCGCTACCCGGAAGACCCGAGCCTGGACTACATCAAGCGGGTGGTGGGCGTGCCCGGCGACAAGGTGGCCTACCAGGACAAGCGCCTCACCATCAACGGCAAGCCCGTCCCCACCAAGGCGCTGCCCGACTACCTGCACGGCGACCGCCTCTACTATTCCCAGCACTTCGAGGAAAACCTGGGCGGCGTGCAGCACGAGATTCTCAACGACGCCGATGCGCCGGCCTTCATCAGCGACGCCATCCAGTTCCCCGGCCGCGACGATTGTCTCTACAATAATTCCGGTGTGCTCTGCACGGTGCCCCCGGGCCATTATTTCGTCATGGGCGACAACCGGGACAACAGCCGCGACAGCCGCTTCTGGGGCTTCGTGCCGGACGAGAACATCGTCGGCAAGGCCTTCTTCATCTGGTGGAACTTCGGCGAGATGCGCCGGATCGGCAGCTTTCACTAAACCATGACGACCCACGACCCGAAACGCCTCAAGGAGGGCATGATGAAGCATCAGCGCGGTGTAAGCCTCGGCGGCCTGTTGATGGCCTGCTTCGTCATCGTCGTGCTGGTGGTCTTCGGCATGAAGATCGTGCCCGCGGTGATCGAGTACTACGCCATCGTCAAGAACGCCAAGGCCGTGGCTACCAGCAGCGGTGCTGGCGCCACGGTGAACGACGTGCGCCAGGCCTTCGACCGCCGCGCAGTCGTCGATGGCATCGAGTCCGTCCGCGGCGTCGACCTGGACATCAGCAAGGACCGCAACCAGATCGTGGTCGGCTTCGAGTACGAAAAGCGCATCCGCCTGGGCGGCCCGGTCAGCCTGGTGATCGACTTCAAGGGTTCCACCTCGGCCCAGGACAAAGGGGACTAAGTGGCCGGCTCCCTAGGCCTGGCGCCCTTGCAGCGTAGTCTCGGCCACACCTTTGCCCAATCCGAGCTGCTCCAGACGGCCCTGACGCACCGCAGCTACGGCACGCCCCACAACGAACGCCTCGAATTCATCGGCGACGGCCTGCTCAACAGCATCGTCGCCTTGCAGCTTTACCAGCGCTTCCCCAACTTGCCCGAAGGGGATCTGTCCCGCCTGCGGGCCAACCTGGTCCGCCAGGACACCTTGCACCAGATCGCCCTGCAACTCGACCTGGGCAACCACCTCCGCCTGGGGGAGGGGGAGCTCAAGAGCGGCGGCCACAAGCGCCCCTCGATACTGGCCGACGCCCTGGAGGCCCTGTTCGGGGCGATTTACCTGGACGCCGGCTTCGACGCCGTGGCCCGGGTCGTTGCTGCCCTGTTCGCCACCCGGATTGCCGGCATCGATCCGGCCAAGCCGATGAAGGACCCCAAGACCCGCCTCCAGGAATGGCTCCAGGCCCGGCGCAAGCCGCTGCCGAGCTATGTGATGTGCGGCAGCGAAGGCGACGCCCACCTCCAGGAATTCATCGTCGCCTGTGAAATCCAATCCCTTAGCCTGACCACCCAGGGCCGCGGCCCGAGCCGCCGCGCCGCCGAACAGCAGGCTGCCGAGGCGGCTCTGCGCGCCCTTGAAAAGTGAACGACATGACCAACGACACCACCGGCCACGATGATGGCCACGACCTCCCCGACTTCGACGCTGGCACCGAGGCCGCCGGCCCGGCCAACGCGGCCGACTATCGCTCCGGCTACGTCGCCATCGTCGGCCGCCCCAACGTGGGAAAATCCACCCTGCTGAACCGCCTGGTGGGCGAGAAGATCAGTATCGTCTCGCGCAAGGCCCAGACCACGCGCCACCGCATCACCGGCATCCTCACCGACGAAAACGCCGGCCACGAGGCCCAGTTCGTCTTCGTGGACACCCCGGGCTTCCAGACCAAATACTCCAACGCCCTCAACCGGGCCATGAACCGGGGCGTCACCCAGGCCCTCAACGACGTGGACGTGGTGGTGATGGTGGTCGAGGCCGGCCGCTACGGCGGCGCCGACCAGCAGGTGGTGCGCCTCCTGCCCGAGGGCAAGCCCGTGGTGCTGGCGGTCAACAAGATCGACCGTATCGCCGACAAGGGCGCGCTGCTGCCCTTCCTGGCCGAGGTCGGCCAGGCCCATCCCTGGGCCGCCGTGGTGCCGGTATCCGCCGCCCGGGGCAAGCAGACCGCCGAACTCCTGGGCGAGATTCGCAAGCACCTGCCCAACGAAGGCCTGCTCTTCCCAGAGGACGAGCTGACCGACAAGAGCGAACGTTTTCTGGCTGCCGAATACATCCGCGAAAAGCTCTTCCGCCTGCTCGGCGACGAGCTGCCCTACGGCGCCACGGTGGAGATCGAAAAGTTCGAGGTGGAGCCGGGGCAGGGCACCAAGGGCCCGCTGCGGCGCATCTTTGCCGCCATCGTGGTGGACCGGGACAGCCACAAGCCCATCGTGATCGGCAAGGGTGGCGAGACCCTGAAGCGCATCGCCACCGAGGCCCGCCAGGACATGGAGCGCCTGTTCGACGGCAAGGTGTACCTGGAAGTGTGGGTCAAGGTGAAGTCCGGCTGGACCGACGACGACCGCCTGCTGCGCAGCCTGGGCTACGAATAATCCGGCAGCCCCTGCATCCCTGCACTGACACCTCCACCGCTCCCTGCTCCAAATCGTGCACCGCGGCAAAGTCGACGGCCAGCCCGCCTACATCCTGCACACCTACCCGTTCCGGGAAACCAGCCTGATCGTCGAGGCCTTTTCCCGGGATTTCGGCCGGGTGGCCCTGGTGGCCCGGGGGGCGCGCCGGCCCCGTTCGCCGATCCGCGGCCTGCTCATGGCCTTCCAGCCGGTGGAGCTGGCCTGGTCGGGCAAGGGCGAGGTGCTCACCCTGATGAAGGCCGAATGGGTCGGCGGCCAGCCCCTGCTCGGCGGCCACGCACTCTTCTGCGGGTACTATCTCAACGAACTGCTACTCAACCTGCTGCCCCGGGAAGACGCCCACGAGCGCCTCTTTCTGGCCTACGCCCAGACCCTGCGGCGTTTTGCCGAGGGAGTGCAGGAGGCCGATCTGCGCCGCTTCGAGAAAGCCCTGTTGCAGGAGCTGGGCTACGGCCTATGGCTCACCGAGGACGCCGACGGCAAGCCGGTGGCGGAAGAGGGCTGGTACGCCTACGAGATCGAGCGCGGCCCGGTGCGGCTGGCCCGGCAAGGGCAGTCGCCCCTGTGCATCAGCGGCCGGGCGCTGCTGGCCCTGGCCCGGGACGATTTTGCCGAACCTCGGCTACTGGCCGAGGCCAAACAATTGATGCGGGCCCTGATGGCCCACTACCTGGGCGGGGAAACCCTGGAAACCCGCCGTATTTTCAAGGAACTTCAGGAGCTTTGAGATGGGCAGAGAGGTTAGCGTGAGCGGCATGATCGAACTGGGGGTCAACATCGACCACGTGGCCACCCTGCGCCAGGCCCGGCGCACCTACGAGCCGGACCCGCTGTGGGCCGCCGTGGAGGCCCACCTGGGCGGCGCCGACGGCATCACCGTGCACCTGCGCGAAGACCGCCGCCACATCAACGACGACGACGTGCGCCGCTTGAAGGAAAGCACCCAGATCAAGCTCAACCTGGAAATGGCGGCCACCGACGAGATGGTCGAGATCGCCCGGCGCATCAAGCCTGAAATGGCCATGCTGGTGCCCGAAGGCCGCCACGAGGTGACCACCGAGGGCGGCCTGGACGTGGCCGCCCAGGAGGATCGGTTGAAAGACGTGGTGGCCCGCCTGGCCGACGCCGGCATCGTCACCAGCGTCTTCATCGATGCCGAGCTGCGCCAGGTGGAAGCCGCCGAGCGCATCGGCGCCCGGGTCTGCGAGCTGCACACCGGCCCCTACGCCCACGCCTTCCACAACGCCGGCCGCGATGCCGAGGCCCCGGCGGTGCAGGCCGAGATCGCCAAGATCGCCCTGGCCGGCGAGGCCATCCGCGCCTTCGGCATGCGCTTCAACGCCGGCCACGCCCTCAACTACTACAACGTCCAGCCCGTCGCCCGCCTGCCCGGCGTGCGCGAGCTGCACATCGGCCACGCCATCGTCAGCCGCGCCGTTTTCGTCGGTCTGCGCGAGGCGGTGCGTGAAATGAAGACCCTGATCCGCGAAGGCGCCGCCATCGGCAGCGTCTAACGGACCCCAAAGGAGGGCGCCATGATCTACGGCATCGGTACCGACATCGTCGCCATCGCCCGGCTGGAGCGCATGTATGCGCGCCATGGCGAGAAGGCCCTGGAGCGCCTGCTGGCTCCGGACGAGATCGCCGAGTTCCGCAAGGCCGGCGACGCGGGGCGTTTTCTCGCCAAGCGCTTCGCCGCCAAGGAAGCCTTCGCCAAGGCCCTGGGTACCGGGGTGCGCCACCCCGCCGGCCTCTCCGACATCGCCGTGGGCCACGATGCCTTGGGCAAGCCCATCCTGGTCTATTCCCGGGCCTTGGGCGAGCACATGGCGGCCAGCCGCCTGGCCGCCCACCTGACCCTGTCCGACGAGAAGGAGTACGCCGTGGCCTTCGTCGTCATCGAATGCATCGCCTCGCGCTGACGGCGCGACCATGCCACTCATCCCCGACTGCCCCATGTCCAGCCCGTTCCAGCCCTGCATCCCGACCTCCGCTTCCCTCGGCCCCGTGATGATCGACGTGGTGGGCGCTGCCCTCTGCGACGACGACCGCCGCCGCCTGGCCCACCCCCTGGTGGGCGGGGTGATCCTGTTCACCCGTAACTTCCGCGACGTCGGGCAGTTATGCGAACTCACCGCCGCCATCCGCGCCGTGCGGCCCCTGCCCATCGCCGTGGACCACGAGGGCGGCCGGGTGCAGCGCTTCCGCGATGGTTTCACCCGGCTGCCGGCCATGGCCCGCCTGGGCGAAGCCTGGGGCCGCGATCCGCAGCAGGCCCGCCTGGACGCCGAGGCCGTGGGCTACGTGCTGGCTAGCGAACTGCGGGCCTGCGGCGTCGATTTTTCCTTCGCCCCGGTGCTCGACCTGGACTGGGGACGCAGCGACGTGGTCGGCGAGCGCGCCTTCCACCGGGACCCGGCGGTGGTGGCCGAACTGGCCGGCGCCCTGATCGCCGGCCTCAAGGCGGCGGGCATGGCCGGCGGTTGCGGCAAGCACTTCCCCGGCCACGGCTGGGCCGAGGCCGATTCCCACGTGGCCATGCCCCGGGACGAGCGTTCCCTGGGCGAGCTCATGGCCGCCGACCTGGCGCCCTACCGAGCCCTGGACCTGGCGGCAGTGATGCCGGCCCATGTGGTCTATCCCCAAGTGGACGACCGCCCGGCGGGCTTTTCGCCAGTCTGGCACAGCCTGCTGCGCCGCGAGTTCGGCCAAGGCGGCCAGGGCTTCGACGGCATCGTCTTCAGCGACGATCTGTCCATGGAAGGGGCCAGCGTCGCCGGCGACGTGGTGGCCCGGGCCGAGGCGGCCTACGGGGCCGGCTGCGACATGCTGCTGGTGTGCAACAAGCCCGAGACGGTGGACGACCTGCTCGCCCGCTGGCGCCCGGTGCTGCGTCCGGAAAGCACCGCCCGGCTGTCCATCCTCTGGCCCCACTGCGCTGCGCCCACCTGGGTCGGGCTGGTGGACGATCCGGTCTACAAGGCTGCCCGGGCCCGCATCGACGCCCTGACGGCCCACGCCCCCCAGCCGGCGGCCGTCCGGGCCTGAGGCGTTCCGTTCCCTGCCGCCATCCTTGCCGCCGCCGATCCATGCCACCCTCTGAAACACCGCGCCAGTCCTTGATCTCCGAGAAGGCATTGCCGAACGCCGCGCCAGACGGGGATCTTCAGGCCACCGCCGCGGAGGTCCCCACCCAGAGCGGCGATCCGGAGAGTGGCAAAGGGGAGGGGAGTACGTCCGTCGAACCGGCAGGCCAGTCCGAACCCGCCGTCCCCTTCGACGCAAAAACGTTCCTGGCCACGGTGCCCGAGCTGCCCGGGGTCTACCGCATGATCGACGCCGCCGACACGGTGCTCTACGTCGGCAAGGCCAAGAACCTGCGCAAGCGGGTTTCGTCCTACTTCCAGAAGAACCACCCGAGCCCGCGCATCGCCCTGATGGTGGCCAAGATCGCCCGGGTGGACACCACGGTGACGCGCACCGAGGCCGAGGCGCTGCTGCTCGAAAACAACCTGATCAAGCGCCTCAGCCCCCGTTACAACATCCTCTTCCGCGACGACAAGTCCTACCCCTACATCGTCCTGACCCGGGACGATTCGCCGCGCCTGGGCTTTCACCGGGGCAGCCTGGACCGCAAGGCCGACTACTTCGGCCCGTTCCCCTCCGCCGGCGCGGTGCGCGACAGCCTGCACCTGTTGCAGAAGATGTTCCGCCTGCGCACCTGCGAGAACTCGGTATTTTCCAACCGCTCCCGGCCCTGCCTGCTCTACCAGATCAAGCGCTGCAGCGGACCCTGCGTCGGCCTGATCGATCCGGACGAATACAGGGAGGACGTGCGCCTGGCGGCGCTGTTCCTCCAGGGCCGCCAGCAGGAGGTGATCGAGCGCCTGACCCGGGCCATGGAGCAGGCCGCCGAGAACCTGGCCTTCGAGCAGGCCGCCGCCTACCGGGACCAGATCCAGAGCCTGCACAAGGTCCAGGACAAGCAGTTCATGGAAAGCCAGCGGGAAGAGGACCTGGACGTGGTCGCCGCAGTGGCCGACGAGGGCGGCATGCTCTGCGTCAACCTGGCCATGGTGCGCGGCGGTCGCCATTTGGGGGACAAGCCCCTGTTCCCGAGCAACGCCGCCGATTTCACCCCGGCCGAGGCCCTGGCCGCCTTCCTCACCCAGCACTACGCGCTGCACCCGATCCCGGGCCGCATCCTGGTGAACGTGGCCCCGGCGGAAGGGGAGGAGGGCGAAGCTCTGCTCGCCGAGATTGCCGAAATCGCCGGCCGGCCGGTGCCAGTGGGTCTGGCCCGCTACGAGGCCCACAAGGTATGGGTCGAGTTGGCCGAGCAGAATGCCCGGCTGGCCCTGGCGGCGCGGCGCAACACCATCTCGCTGCAAGGCCGGCGCGTCGAGGCCCTGGCCGAGGTGCTTGGGCTGGAAGCGATCCAGCGCATCGAGTGCTTCGACATCAGCCACACCCAGGGAGAGGCCACCGTGGCCTCCTGCGTGGTGTGGATGTCGGAAGAGGGCAAGGGCGGCATGCGCCGCAGCGAATACCGCCGCTTTAACATCACCGACATCACGCCGGGGGATGATTACGCGGCGATCCGCCAGGCCGTGTCGCGCCGTTACGATGCGGTGGCCACCGGGGAGGGCGTCTGCCCCGACCTGATCCTGATCGACGGCGGCAAGGGCCAGTTGGCCATGGCCCACGACGCCCTGGTGGAGCTGGGCCTGACCGAGGTGCCGCACCTGGGAGTGGCCAAGGGCGAAGGGCGCAAGCCCGGGCTGGAATCCCTCGTTTTCCCCGATGGGCGCGAGCCGCTACAATTGCCTCCGGAACACCCAGCCTTGCACCTGATCCAGGAAGTCCGCGACGAAGCGCACCGCTTCGCCATTTCCGGGCATCGGGCCAAGCGCGCCAAGACCCGCATCACCTCCCGGCTCGAAGACGTGCCGGGCATCGGGCCGAAGAAACGCAAGGCCCTGATCACCCGTTTCGGCGGCTTGCAGGGCATCGCCGAGGCCGGGATGGACCAGTTGGCCGCCGTCCCCGGCATCGGCCCGGACCTGGCGGAAAAGATTTACGCGGCCTTTCACTGACAACGCAGCCTTCCCTACATGCCGTTCAACCTGCCCATCTTCCTCACCTGGCTGCGTATCGTCGCCATTCCGCTGCTGATCGCCGCCTACTACGTGCCGGACAGTTGGCTCAGCGGGCAGGAGCGCAATCTGGCCGCCACCCTCATTTTCATCGCCGCCGCGCTCACCGACTGGCTCGACGGCTACCTGGCCCGGGCGCTCAACCAGACCTCGGCCTTCGGCGCCTTCCTCGACCCGGTGGCCGACAAGCTGATGGTGGCCGCCGCCCTGATCGTGCTGGTGCAGCTCGACCGCACCAACGCGGTGATCGCCGCCATCATCATCGGCCGGGAGATCACCATTTCCGCACTGCGCGAGTGGATGGCCAAGATCGGCGCCGCCAAGAGCGTGGCGGTGTCGATGATCGGCAAGGTCAAGACCGCCGCCCAGATGACCGCTATCCCGCTGCTGCTGTTCCACGCCCCTTATCACGGCATCAATGTGCACGAGTGGGGCACCTGGCTGCTGTGGGTGGCCGCCGTGCTGACCCTGTGGTCCATGGGCTACTACATGCGCATGGCCTGGCCGGAAATCCTGCGCCAGGAAGCGCGCCAGCACGGCCGCTGACCGGTCCTTGTTTCAGTTTTCATGCCAAAAGGATATTTTGGCCTTAAACAGGGCCGGATGTTGACATCGCCGCGCCAGTCCTTATAATGCGCTCCACGTTGAACGCGGGAGTAGCTCAGTTGGTAGAGCGATACCTTGCCAAGGTATAGGTCGAGAGTT
>NZ_JAJTBG010000014.1 GCF_021287045.1 Oryzomicrobium sp.
TGGAGGCGATGCGCAGGGCGAAGCACTTCTTGCCGAGCAGGGCGTTGCCGCCGTAGCCGGAACCGTAGGACCAGATCTCCCGGGTTTCCGGGTAGTGCACGATGTACTTCACGTCCGGGTTGCAGGGCCAGCGGGAGTCCTTCTGGCCGGCTTCCAGGGGGGCGCCCACGGTATGGACGCAGGGCACGAACTCGCCGTCGCCGCCCAGCACGTCGAACACCGGCTTGCCCATGCGGGTCATGGTGCGCATGTTGACGACCACGTAGGGGGAATCGGTGATCTCGATGCCGATGTGGGCGATGGGGGAACCCAGGGGGCCCATGGAGAAAGGCACCACGTACATGGTGCGGCCCTTCATGCAGCCCTTGAACAGGCCGTTGAGGGTCTCGCGCATCTTGGCCGGGTCTTCCCAGTTGTTAGTGGGGCCGGCGTCTTCCTTCTTGGCGGAACAGATGTAGGTGCGGTCCTCGACCCGGGCCACGTCGGAGGGGTCGGAGAAGGCCAGGTAGGAATTCTTGCGCTTGGCCTCGTTGAGCTTGATCAGGGTGCCGGCCTCGACCATCTGGGCGCACAGGCGGTCGTACTCTTCCTGGGAACCGTCGGCCCAATAGATGGCCTCCGGCTGGGTCAGCTCAGCGATCTGGGCGACCCACTGCTTGAGCCGCTCGTGTTTCACGTAGGCGGGGGCGTTCAGTTGCACCATGGAAATGTCTCCTCGGAAAAGTGCCTGTGGCTATAAGGATGAAAAGAAGAAAGCCGGAAATGCTGGGGGGCAAAATTAATAATTATGGCCATTTCCCCGGGGCTCCGCAGCGATGCCGTTGCGCGGCAGGGCTGGTGCGGAATCGGGAGGGAAGGGCGGGGGTGGGCGTTTATGCCCGGGAGGCGGGGGGCTGCGTCAGGGGCGGCGCGGCCAGAGGTGCAGCAGAAGAGGGGGCGGAACGGCGAGGGGATCGTGCGGGCGGCGGGTATGCCACGGGTCGGTTTTCGGCCTGCTGCCGGAGTCCCGTTTTTTGCCCGGGGCGTCGCGGTGGTCTGTGGCGTGTGCGGCGTGCCCGGTGTGTGTGTCGCGGGGCAGGGGAGGCATGTGGCCGGCACGTTCCACTCCCTCGCTCCCGGCAGCGGGGCGTGGTGAAGCGGACAGTGGTTGCGAGACGACATGCTTTGGGCGAATCTGGACAGTGAGTCCGGCGCCGCTGGCGTGCTGCAGGCGGGTGCCGTCGTCACGGCCGCGCGGAGCGGGAAAGCTCGTAATTATGCCATTCCGGCCGTTTTACCGAAAGACGCCCCGAAAGACATCCGGTGAGGTGCCCTGCGTAGCGGGTGGCCGCGTGGGCGCTTGTTCTGCAATCGTATTGCTATAATCCGGAATGACAATTCATCAGGCGAAATAAAAAGACGGGCCCGGCTAGGGGGAAAACGCCTTTCCCGCCACGAAAGCCCGCCGTTTCGTTTCCACCACACCGCACCAGAGGAACTGGATCATGGATAAGGATCAACTGCGCGACGCCGCCCTGTATTACCACCGCAATCCCAAGCCCGGGAAGATTTCCGTCACGCCGACCAAGCAGCTGACCAACCAGTACGATCTTTCCATGGCCTACTCCCCGGGTGTAGCGGCCGCCTGCGAGGAAATCGTCGCCAACCCGGCCGAAGCGTCCACCGTCACTGCCCGGGCCAACCTGGTCGGGGTCATCACCAACGGCACCGCCGTGCTCGGCCTGGGCAACATCGGCCCCCTGGCCGCCAAACCGGTGATGGAAGGCAAGGGTGTGCTGTTCAAGAAGTTCGCCAACATCGATGTTTTCGACCTGGAAATCGCCCAGAACGACCCGGACCAACTGATCGAGACCATCGCCAGCCTGGAGCCCACCTTCGGCGGCATCAATCTGGAAGACATCAAGGCGCCCGAGTGCTTCTACATCGAGAAGAAGCTGCGCGAGCGGATGAAGATTCCCGTCTTCCACGACGATCAGCATGGCACCGCCATCGTGGTCGGCGCCGCCATCCTCAATGGCCTTACCTACTTGGGCAAGGACCTCAAGCAGATCAAGCTGGTCACCTCCGGCGCTGGCGCCGCCGCCCTGGCCTGCCTGGACCTGCTGGTGATGCTGGGCGTGCCGGTGGAGAACATCTGGGTCACCGACATCAAGGGCGTGGTCTATGAAGGCCGGGTCGAGGAGATGGACGAGATCAAGGCCCGCTACGCCAAGAAGACCGATGCCCGTACCCTGGGCGAGGTCATCGAAGGCGCCGACGTGTTCCTCGGCCTGTCCGCCGGCGGCGTGCTGAAGCAGGAGATGGTGGCCAAGATGGCCAAGAATCCCCTGATCCTGGCCCTGGCCAACCCGACTCCGGAAATCCTGCCGGACCTGGTGAAGGAAGTGCGGGACGACGCCATCATCGCCACCGGCCGTTCCGACTATCCGAACCAGGTCAACAACGTCCTGTGCTTCCCCTTCATCTTCCGCGGCGCCCTGGACGTGGGCGCCACCACCATCACCGAAGAGATGAAGCTGGCCGCCGTGCGAGCCATCGCCGAACTAGCCCGGGCCGAGCAGAGCGAAATCGTTGCCGCCGCCTACGGCGAAAAGGTCTCCGGCTTCGGTCCCGAGTACCTGATTCCCAAGCCCTTCGACCCCCGCCTGATCGTCAAGATCGCCCCGGCGGTGGCCCAGGCGGCTATGGATTCGGGCGTCGCCACCCGGCCGATCCGGGACTTCGACGCCTACGTGCAGAGCCTCAACGAGTTCGTCTGGCATTCCGGCCTGATCATGAAGCCGGTGTTCGCCACCGCCAAGCGCGAGCCCAAGCGCATCGCCTTCTCCGAGGGCGAGGACGAGCGCGTGCTGCGCGCCGTCCAGGTGATCCGCGAAGAGGGCATCGCCCAACCGCTCCTGATCGGCCGCCCGGCGGTGATCAACGCCCGTATCGAGGCCGCCGGCCTGCGCATCCGCGCCGGCGTCGATTTCGACATCCTCGATCCGGACAACAACCCCCGTTACGAAGACTTCTGGCGCGAGTACCACGGCCTGATGGAGCGCAAGGGCGTGTCGGTGGACTACGCCAAGCGCGAGGTGCGCCGCCGCCTGACCCTGGCCGGCTCCCTGGCGGTGCGCCTGGGCATGGCCGACGGCCTGATCTGCGGCACCTTCGGCAAGCCCGACCTGCACCGCTACTACGTCGAGAACATCATCGGCTACGCCCCGGGCGTGCAGCGCTACTCGACCATGAACCTGCTGATCCTGCCGAGCAGCACCGTGTTCATCGCCGACACCTATGTGAACTACGACCCCAGCGCCGAACAGCTCACCGACATGACCCTGCTGGCGGCAGAGGAAATCCGCCGCTTCGGCGTGGCGCCCAAGGTGGCCCTGCTGTCCCATTCCTCCTTCGGCACCGAGGATTCCCCCACCTCGCTGAAGATGCGCGAGACCCTGGGCCGGCTGCGCGAACGCGCCCCGGACCTGGAGGTGGAAGGCGAAATGCACGGCGACGCGGCCCTGGACGAGCAGATCCGCCAGCGGGTGTTCCCCAACTCCCGACTCAAGGGCTCGGCTAACCTGCTGGTGATGCCGACCCTGGACGCCGCCAACATCGCCTTCAACCTGCTCAAGGTGGCGGCCGGCGACAACCTCACGGTGGGTCCCATCATGCTCGGCACCGCCAAGCCGGTGCACATCCTGACCCCCACGGCCACGGTGCGGCGCATCGTCAACATGACCGCCCTGACGGTGGTGGATGCGGGCATGACACGCTGATACGGCGGGGAGACTGACTCAAGAAAGGGGATTAGGTTGATAGCCTATCCCCTTATTTTTCTTGATTTACCGGGTTCGGCTGATAAACTGGCGTAGAATCCTGCGCCAGCTTGTTGCCGTTGTGGCGTAGTGTTGGCGCCGTCGCACCGCACCCCGTTACAACGTACTTTTTCACCCCCGTTTTCACCCTGTTTCGACCCGGGATTGCTTCTAGTCCCGCCCCGGAGAGTACCGATGCCCGCCCCTTCTCTTCGTGCCTGGCTGTGCACCTCCCTGATGGTTTCAGTCGCCGCCCTGGCGACCCCTGCGGCTGTCCTGGCCGCGGCCGCAGATAAGGCCCCCACCCACGCCACCAAGAAAAAGGCCAAGCCGGCGGCCAAGAGCACTGCCGCCGCCAAGCCCAAGGCGGTCAAGGCCAGCGCCAAAGCCCCCGCCGCCAAGCCGGCGGTGCGCAAGCACGTGCATAAGGTTTCGATGGCCGACCCCAACGACTGGGTCGGCTCCACCCGCGCCCTGGGCCTCCAGTCCAGCGCCGCCCTGGTGCAGGACCTGACCACCGGCGAACTGGTATTCGAGAAGAACGCCGGCACGGTGGTGCCGATCGCCTCGATCACCAAGCTGATGACCGCCATGGTGGCCCTGGACGCCCAGCCCAACCTGAATGAAATCCTGACCATCAGCGAAGAGGATGTGGACACCCTCAAGGGCAGCCGTTCCCGCCTTCACGTCGGCACCCAGTTGAGCCGCGAGCAGGCCCTGCTGCTGGCCCTGATGTCCTCGGAAAACCGCGCCGCCCATTCCCTGTCGCGCCACTACCCGGGCGGCACCCCGGCCTTCGTTGCGGCCATGAACCGCAAGGCCCAGGCCCTGGGCATGACCCACACCCGCTTCGAAGATCCCACCGGCCTCACCGCCAACAACGTGTCCACCGCCCGGGATCTGGCCAAGATGGTGTCGGCGGCCCACCACTACCCCCTGATCCGCGAGTTCTCCACCACGCCGGGTTCCACCGTGGAACTGGGCGGGCGGCCCATGGCCTTCAACAACACCAACGCCCTGGTGAAGAGCGACAGCTGGGAAATCGGCCTGTCCAAGACCGGCTTCATCCAGGAAGCGGGCAAGTGCCTGGTGATGCAGGCCCACGTGGCCGGTCGCCCGGTGGCCATCGTGCTGCTCGATTCTTCCGGCAAGCTCACCCGCATCGGCGACGCCAACCGCATCAAGCGCTGGATGGAATCCAGCGCCGGCAAGGCGACCCGGGCCTGACCGGCCCAGGCTCCGGCCACTCCGTTCCAGCGAAGCCGCGGCCTTGTGCCGCGGCTTCGTCATTTCTAGACCAAGAAGGAGACATTCCCCCATGCAACGCCGCGATTTTCTCAAGAAGTCCAGCCTCGGCCTGGCCGCCGGGGCGGCCAGCGTTTCCGCCTCTGCGCCGGTTCTGGCCCAGAGCGCACCCACCATCAAGTGGCGCCTCGCCTCCAGCTACCCGAAGAGCCTGGACACCATCTACGGCGCCGGCGAAATGGTGGCCAACCGGGTGGCCCAGCTCACCGACGGCCGCTTCAAGATCCAGGTCTTCGCCGGCGGCGAGATCGTGCCGGCCTTGCAGGTGCTCGACGCCGTGCAGCAGGGCACCGTGGAGTGCGGCCACACCACCAGCTCCTTCTACGTGGGCAAGAACCGGGCGTTCGCCTTCGACACCGTGGTGCCCTTCGGCCTCACGCCGCGTCAGCAGATGGCCTGGATGTACTACGGCGGCGGGCTGCAACTGATGCGCGAGCTGTTCAAGGACTACGGCGTGGTGAACTTCCCCTGCGGCAACACCGGAGCCCAGATGGGCGGCTGGTTCCGTAAGGAGATTCACTCCCTGGCCGACCTCAAGGGCCTCAAGATGCGCATTCCCGGTCTGGGCGGCGAGGTCCTCTCCCGGCTGGGGGCGGTGCCCCAGAACATTCCGGCCGGCGACGTGTACGCCGCCCTGGAGAAGGGGGCCATCGACGCCACCGAGTGGGTCGGCCCCTACGACGACGAGAAGCTCGGCTTCTACAAGGTGGCCAAGTACTACTACGCCCCGGGCTGGTGGGAACCGTCCGCCCAGGTGACCTTGATCGTCAACGCCAAGGAATGGGAGAAGCTGCCCAAGACCTACCAGTACGCCCTGGACGTGGCCTGCGCCGAAGCCAACATGCACATGCTGGCCGAGTACGACGCCAAGAACCCCCTGGCCCTGGCCAAGCTGCTCAAGGCTGGCGTCCAGCTCAAGCGCTTTTCCACCGAGATCATGGTGGCCGCCCAGAAGGCCGCCTTCGACTTCTACAACGAAGAGGCGGCGCGTAATCCGGCCTTCAAGAAGATCTTCGTCGAGTGGGAAAAATTCCGCCGCAACGAGCAGGCCTGGTTCAGCCTCAACGACGCGGCCATCGAGCAGTTCATGTACAGCCACAACAAGTAGCCGCGCCAGGCCGCAAAAAACGACGGGCGCCCTGGGGCGCCCGTTTCGCATGGTGCTGGCGGCGGCTTACTTGCGCGGCTTGACGTAGCCCAGGGCGTGGGAGATGTCGTCGGCGGTGGTGCGCAGCAGGTCGATCCAGTCGGCGTTGTGGCGCTCGGTGGGGGCCGAGACGGACAGGCCGGCCACCAGGTGGCCTTCGTCGTCGCGCACCGGCACGGCCACGCACTTCAGGCCGACCTCGGCCTCCTCGTTGTCGAACGAGACGGCGTGGCGGCGGATCCAGTCCAGCTCCTTCTCCAGGGCGGGCAGGGAGGTGAGGGAGTGGGCGGTCTTGCCCGGCAGCCCGGTGCGCTTGGCGTAATCCTTGACCTTTTGCAGGCCGTCCTCGGCGAGGAACAGTTTGCCGGCGGAGGTGAGGTGCAGGGGCGCCCGGCCGCCGACCAGGTAAACCACCCGGATCAGGGAACGGCCGCTGGAAGTCCGCTCGATGTAGACGATTTCATCCTCGTGGCGGATGCCCAGGTTGATGCTCTCGCCGACCTGCTCGTGCAGGCTCTGCATGAAGGGCTGGGCCACTTCGCGCAGGTTGAGGCGCGATTTGACCAGGTTGCCCAGTTCGAGCAGGCGGATGCCCAGCCGGTAGGCGCCGGGATCGTGGCGCTCGACGAACCGGGAGCCGGTCATGGCGGCCAGGATGCGGTGGGCGGTGGACGGGTGCAGCCCGGTGGTCTGGGCCAGCTGCTTGAGGCTGACCGCGTCGGGAGAATCGGCCAGGGCGTCGAGGAGCGCCATCATGCGCTCGATCACCTGAATCGAATTCTTCCCTTCCTGCCTTTCGGCCATGGATGTTCTTTCCGTGAAATCTGCGGGGGGTCAAAAAAAGCGTTTGCAAGCACTGGTGCGGCTTTCCGAGGAGAGCGAAACAGTGCGCGCGGAACTATAATCGGTTTTTTGCCAAATCGGCGCGCGGCCTCCCGCTGGGGCAGGCTTGTGCGTCGCAATATTCTACCCCATGCGTGTTGCCCTCTTCGTCACCTGTCTGGTGGACCTGATGCGTCCCCGCATCGGCTTTGCCGCCCTGGACCTGCTCGAAGCCGCCGGCTGCGAGGTGACGGTTCCCGCCGCCCAGACCTGCTGCGGCCAGCCCGCCTTCAACTCCGGCGACCGCGCCCTGGCTACCCAGCTGGCGCAAAAGACCATCGCCGAGTTCGAAGGCTTCGACTACGTGGTCGCACCGTCCGGCTCCTGCGCCGACCAGGTCCGCAGCGAGTACCCGGGGTTGTTTGCCGAAGGCTCCGAGTGGCGCCGCCGCGCCGAGGCCCTGGCGCCGAAGGTGTTCGAGCTGACCGACTTCCTGGCCAACGTCCTCAAGGTCGAGGCCGTGCCCGGCCGCTTCGACGGCAGCGTCACCTATCACGACTCCTGCACCGGCCTGCGCAGCCTCAAGATCAAGTCCCAGCCCCGGGACCTGCTGGCCAAGGTGCCGGGCCTGACCCTCAGCGAAATGGAGGCCTGCGAGGAGTGCTGCGGCTTCGGCGGCACCTTCTCGATCAAGTACGGCGACGTCTCGGCGGCCATCGGCGAGCGCAAGTGCAACAACATCCGCGCCGCCGGCACCGACGCCGTGGTCGGCGGCGACCTGGGCTGCCTGCTGCACATCGAGGGCAAGCTGCGCCGCATGGGCGACGAGACCACCCGGGTGCTGCATGTGGCCGAAGTGCTGGCCGGCACCGGCAACGGCGGGGAGAACTGACCGTGGAAGTGCGCTCCATCGAATTCAAGCAGCGCGCCTCCGAGCGCGCCATCGACGGTTCCCTGCAAGGCAAGCTGAAGACCGCCAAGGGCCTCTTCGTCGGCGGCCGGGCCCGGGCCGTGGCCCGCTTCGACGCCGAGGGCGGCGACTTCGAGGCCCTGCGCGACGTCGGCCGCGGCATCCGCGACGAGGTGCTCGACAACCTGGACGTGTGGCTGGAAACCTTCGAGCGGAACGCCACCGCCCGCGGCGCCACCGTGCTGTGGGCCCGGGACGGCGCCGAGATCAGCCGCCTGGTGGTGGAGATCGCCCAGCGCCACGGGGTGAAGAAGGCCATCAAGTCCAAGTCCATGCTCTCGGAAGAAGCCGGGCTGAACGAGGCCCTGGAGGCCGTGGGCGTCGCCTCGATCGAGACCGACCTGGGCGAGTACATCATCCAGCTGGCCAAGGAGCCGCCCTCCCACATCATCGCCCCGGCCATCCACAAGAATAAGGAAGAGGTCGCCGACCTCTTCGAGCAGCACCACCACAAGCCGCGCAAGACCGAGATCGCCGAGATGACCCGGGAAGCCCGGGAGGTGCTGCGCAGCCACTTCGTCTCCGCCGACATGGGCATTACCGGCGGCAACTTCCTGGTGGCCGAAACCGGCTCGGTGGCCCTGGTGACCAACGAGGGCAACGGCCGCATGGTCACTACCATGCCCAAGGTGCACGTGGCGGTGGTGGGGGTGGAAAAGGTCATTCCCACCCTCAACGACCTGGCCGCCCTGCTGCGCCTGCTGCCCCGCTCGGCCACCGGCCAGACCATCTCCAACTACGTGTCGCTGCTCACCGGGGTCAAGTCCGAGGCCGACCGGGACGGGGCGGAGCACCTCTACTACATCCTGGTGGACAACGGCCGGGTCGGCCTGGTCGGCTCCGAATTCCAGGAGATGCTGCGCTGCATCCGCTGCGGCGCCTGCATGAACCACTGCCCGGTGTACCAGACCATCGGCGGCCACGCCTACGGCTGGGTCTACCCCGGTCCCATGGGCTCGGTGCTGACGCCCTTGTACACCGGCCTCGACAAGGCGCCGGACCTGCCCCACGCCGCCACCTTGTGCAACCAGTGCGGCGTGGTTTGCCCGGTGAAGATTCCCCTGCCCGAGCTGCTGCGCAAGCTGCGCGAAAAGCAGGTGCAGACCGGCGTCGGTACCGCCACGGCCAAGGCCGAGCGGCGCGCCCTCAAACTGTGGGGCTTCGCCGCGCGCAATCCGCGCCTGTACGCCTTCGGCGCCCGGATCGCCACCCGCTACCTGAAGTGGCTGGCCGGCGGCAAGGACCGCATCCAGGTGCTCACCATGGTGCCGGAATGGACCAAGGGCCGCGATTTCCCCGCCCCCGAGGGCAAGACCTTCCGCGAGCTGTACGCCCAGCGCGCTGCCCGCCGCCGCTGATACTCGCCACCGACACGATTCCGATCGACCGCCGCCGGCCCGGCCGGCGCCAACCACAGGCCTTTCGCATGAAGATTTCCTCCGACGCCCCCGCCCTGCCGCTCTGGATCGGCGGACGCGCCTTCCTTACCGTCACCCCCGGCTTCTACGACCTGGCCGACGCCAGCGGCCAGGTGCGCTACCGGGTGCCCCTGGGCGGCGCCGACGAGCTGGCCGAAGCGGCGGCCTCGTCCGCCCGGGCCCTGCCCGGCTGGGCAGCCACTGCGCCGGCGGAGCGGGGCGCCCGCCTCACGGCCCTGGCCGACCAGGTGGCCACCTACGCCGGACATCTGGCCAAGCTGATTGCCGAGGACACCGGTGCCGCTCCGGAGGCTGCCCAGGCCGAAGTGGCCGCCGCCGTCGCCGCCCTGCGCGCCGCGGCCGGCACCCTGGAAACCCAGGCGGAGAGCCAATCTCCAGAGGTGGTGGCCGTACTGGCAGATTCCACGCGGTGTTTCGAGGGGCTGGTGGCAAAGTCCGCGCCAGTATTGGCTTTCGGCGGGGTGGTGATTTTGAAGCCCAGTCCCCGGGGCCCCTCCGCGGCGGTGGCCCTGGCCGAGCTGTCCACCCGGGCCGGCCTGCCCGACGGGGCGGTGAACCTGGTCCACGGCGACGACGCCCTGGTGGCGGCCCTGGCCGCCTCCGGCGCGGTGGGCCGGGTGCTGTTCGCCGGGGAGGAGGCCCTGGCGGTCAAACTTCGGCAAATACTCGGCGACCGTTTGGTGGCAGGATGATTCCGTTGCCCCGGGCCGGCGCGGTGGCCTGGCCGCCCGCCCGATCCGGGGCACGATGCACATGCAGTAGTCCGTCCGTACCCGACTGTTCCCAACGCAAGGAGAAGAACATGCAGATCGATATCGGCATCACCGAGAAGGACCGCAAGAAAATCGCCGAGGGCCTTTCCAAGCTCCTCGCCGACACCTACACGCTCTACCTGAAGACCCACAACTTCCACTGGAACGTCACCGGCCCCATGTTCAACACCCTGCACCTGATGTTCGAGGCGCAGTACAACGAACTGGCTCTGGCCGTGGACCTGGTGGCCGAGCGCATCCGCTCTCTGGGCTTCCCCGCCCCGGGCACCTACTCCGAGTACGCCAAGCTGTCCTCCATCCCCGAGCCCAAGGGCGTGCCCAAGGCCGAGAAGATGATCGAGGAGCTGGTGGCCGGCCAGGAAGCCGTGGTGCGCACTGCCCGGGCGATCTTCCCGGTGGTCGACAAGGCCAGCGACGAAGCCACCGCCGACCTGCTCACCCAGCGCATCCAGCTCCACGAAAAGACCGCGTGGATGCTGCGCAGCCTGCTCGAAAAGTAATCCCGGGCTCGCCGCCATGCACCGCATCGCGTATCTCGAGCGGGAATCGATCCGGGCGGACGTGCGCCGCCCGGCGTTTCCCCACGACTGGGTGGAATATCCCCGCACCGTGCCCGCCGAGCTCGACGCCCGGCTGGCCGGCGTGACCATCGCCATCGTCAACAAGCTGCCGTTCACCGCCGAGTTGGTCGGCCGGCTGCCGGACCTGAAGATGATCGCCGTGGCCGCCACCGGCACCAACAACGTGGACCTGGCCGCCTGCCAGGCCCGCGGCATCGTCGTTTCCAACATCCGCGGCTACGCCCGCCAGACCGTGCCCGAGCACGCCCTGGCTCTGCTCATGGCCCTGTCGCGCAACTTGGTGGCCTACCGGGCCAGCGTGCAGGCCGGGCGCTGGCAGCGTTCCGACCAGTTCTGCTTCTTCGACCACCCGATCCGCGACCTGCACGGCCAGACCCTGGGCGTGATCGGCTCCGGCGACCTGGGCGACGGCTTCGCCCGCCTGGCCGAGGCCCTGGGCATGACCGTGCTCAAGGCCGAGCGCAAGGGCGCCGCCACGGTGCGTCCCGGCTACACCGCCTTCGACCGGGTGATCGCCGAGAGCGACGCCATCTCCCTGCACTGCCCCCTGACGCCGGACACCCGCCACCTGATCGGCGCGGCCGAACTGGCGGCGATGAAGCCCACGGCCCTGCTCATCAACACCGCCCGGGGCGGGTTGGTGGACGAGGCCGCCCTGGCCGCCGCCCTGCGCGCCGGCACCATCGGCGGCGCCGGTTTCGACGTCCTCAGCGAAGAGCCGCCCAAGGACGACAATCCGCTGCTGGCGCCGGACGTCCTGGCCCTGCCCAACTTCATCCTCACCCCCCACGTGGCCTGGGCCAGCGCCCCGGCCATGCAGGCCCTGGCCGATCAGCTGATCGACAACGTCGAGGCCTTCGCCCGGGGCGAGCCACGCAACCGGGTCGCCTGAGCCGAGGGGCCGCCCCGCTTGTTCCGCCTCCGTCACCGATTCTGCCGATTTTGCCTATTTCGCCTGCCGGGCCATTTCCTTTCCGCGATCCTGTCTTCATGAGCCTTACCGATCCCACCGCCCGCGCCGCTGCCCGGGACTCCATCCTTTCCCGCCTGCGCGACACCCTGGGTGCCGATTCCGCCGCCGTGGCCCGCCGCCGCGAGGCGGTCGATGCCCGCCTCGGCAAGGTGGTGGCGCCCACGGCGCCGCCCCTGGCCGATGACACGGCGGGTATGCTGGCCCGCTTCCGCAGCGAGGCCGAGCAGATGGCCTCCACCGTCGTCGAGGTGGACGGCTGGGGCGAGGTGCCGGCCGCCGTGGCAGCCTATCTGGCGGAGAAGGGGCTGGGCACGCGCGGGGTGATCGCCCCCGAACTGGCGGCCCTGCCGTGGAGTACCGCCGGCCTGGCGGTGGAGCCCCGGGAGGCCCGGGACGCCGACCTGCTCGGCATCACCGGCTGCTTCTGCGCCATCGCCGAGACCGGCACCCTGATGCTGCTTTCGGCCCCGGGCTCCCCGGCCACCGTCAGCCTGCTGCCGGAAACCCACGTGGCCCTGGTGCCCGCCTCGCGCCTGGTGCCGACCATGGAGGCCGCCTTTGCCCGCATGGGCGAGCAGGCCCCCGGCGGCCAGCCGCCCCGGGCCGTCAATTTCATTTCCGGCCCGTCCCGCACCGGCGACATCGAGCAGACCCTGGTGCTGGGCGCCCACGGCCCCTACCGGGTGCATCTGGTGCTGATCCGCGGCGCCTGATCCCGCTACCTGATCCCGACGCGGCATGCTTCGGCAGGCCGCCAACGAAAAGCCCCGGCGGGTGGTTGTCCGCCGGGGCTTTTCGTTTCCAGAGGCCGCGCGGCCAGGGTCAGATGATCGTGCCGTTGGCCGGCGCCGGGCAGGTGGTCTGGGCCGGCACCAGGTCCGGCGCCGATCCCGGGTTGAGCAGCATCAGGGCGATCGCCAGGGTGAGGGCCAGGGTGGCGCCGATGGTCAGGGCGGTGCGCAGGGTGAGGTACCAGGCGGGCAACCCCAGGCGGCGGGCCCAGATCAGGTCCACGATGAAGTGTACCCAGAACATCACCACCAGCAGGATCAGGTCGAAGCCGGCGGGCAGCACCAGGGCGACCCAGGCGCACAGGGCGGGCACCACGCTCCACACCAGCAGGCGGGTGCGGGCCTGGGGCTGGTCGGTGGCGGTCAGGGCGAAGGCCCAGTGCAGGGCACCGGCGAAGGTCAGCACCACGGCGCCGTAGCCCACCAGGGCGAACAGCAGGATGCCGCGGAACTGGTCGCCGAGCAGGGCCAGCCCCATCAGCATGGCGAAAAAGGGGAACAGCCCGCCGAATCCCAGCCAGCGCACCGCCGCGGGCATGGGCGCGGCGCTGGGGTAGGGGGCGTGACTGACGAAGGGGGCGGACATGGTCGACTCCACCGGGACGGTACCGGGATAGGGGAGAGCGGATAAAGGGGATGTGCGGTCGGAAATGGGCCGTGGCGTTGGCTTTCGGCTTGCGGCCTTTTCCGATTCTTTCTCCCATTCAGACTGGCCGCCGGAAGACAAGTTCGCCCCGGTTCCGGTTGATCGCCGTTTTTGATCTGGAGCAAATCCCGCATGTCTTTTTCCTGAAACGTCTATGACTTTCAGCTGACCGTGAGATTTGCCATGGTGGCAAATATTAAGGCGGTGCTAAGTTCCAAAACTCTCCTAAAAACAACCAGGTGTCGTCCGTGAATTCGCCGCTCCCCGTTCCCTTGCCCGAAGCGCTGAGCCCTGACGGTGTTCCGTCCGAAGTCGAGGTGCTGCAACAGTTTCGGCTGATCTTCCGCGCCGTGAAGCGCCATTTCCAGAGCGTCGAGGAAGCCTGTGGCGTGTCCGGCGCCCAGTTGTGGGCCCTGGCCCAGATTGCCGGCCAGCCCGGCATCAAGGTCGGCGAGCTGGCCAAGGCCCTGGCGGTGCACCAGACCACCGCCAGCAACCTGGTGGATCGCCTGAGCCGCGCCGGTTTCATCGAGCGGCGCCGTTCCACCCGGGACCAGCGGGTGGTGGAGCTGTACCCGTCCCACGCCGGCACCACCGCCCTGGGCAGGGCCCCCGAGCCGCTGCGCGGCGTGCTGCCCGATGCCCTGGCCGCGCTCACGCCGGCCAAGCGCCTGCAATTGTCCCTGCTGCTGTCCGAACTGACCGGCCTGATGCAGAGCCAGTCGGGCCAGGACCTCACCTCCGCCGTCACATTGGCCGGGAACGGCGACGACCTGTAAGGTCCTGCGCCCTGCATCCCGCCAGGCCGGCCGGTGCCATACCGGGCCGGCCTATTTTTTTGTCATCGTTTTTCACCCCGTCATGGGGGCGCGGCCGGGACTTTGTGTAAAAATCCCGTAAATAGAGGGAGCGCCTCCGTCCGCCGCGGCAGGGGACCGTTCCTCGGGCGCCATGCCCGTCCCGCCCCGTCCTTCCCCAGCGCTTCCCCATGACCATCGTGCCGACGACTCTCGAGATCATCGCCGCCGCCCTGTTCGCGATTGCGGTCATCCATACCTTCTCCACCAAGTTCTTCGAGCGGCTGGCCCACGCCCAGCCGCGCCATGCCGGCATCTGGCACCTGCTCGGCGAGGTGGAGGCGGTGTTCGGCTTCTGGGCCATGGTGCTGGTGGTGGTGCTGGCCTTCCACGAAGGCTGGCACGAGGCGGTGGCCTACCTGGACGGCCAGGACTTCACCGAGCCCCTGTTCGTCTTCGTCATCATGGTGATCGCCGCCAGCCGGCCGATCCTGCGCTTCGCCTCCTGGTGCGTGAAGGTCAACGCCAGCCTGCTGCCCATGCCGCGGCAGATGGCCTTCTATTTCGTGGTGCTGTCCCTGGTGCCGTTGCTCGGCTCCTTCATCACCGAACCGGCGGCCATGACCCTGGCGGCCTTCATGCTGCGTGACCGCTTCTACGCCCAAGGCATCTCCAACCGGCTCAAGTACGCCACCATCGGCGTGCTGTTCGTCAACGTTTCCATCGGCGGCACCCTCACGCCCTACGCTGCGCCGCCGGTGCTGATGGTGGCCTCCAAGTGGAACTGGGACCTGGCCCACATGTTCATTCACTTCGGCTGGAAGGCCTGGCTGGCGGTGGTGGTCAACGCCCTGGCGGCGACCCTGCTGTTCGCCGGCGAACTGCGCAAGGTGGCGGCGCCGGTCCAGAAGGACAGCGACGAGCCGATGCCCCTGGCGATGGTCGTCCTGCACCTCCTGTTCCTCGCCGGCGTGGTGCTGACCGCCCACCACCCCAAGGTGTTCATGGGCCTGTTCCTGTTCTTCCTCGGCATCGCCCAGGCCTACAAGCGCCACCACGACCGGCTGATCCTGCGCGAGGGCCTGATGGTGGCCTTCTTCCTGGCTGGCCTGGTGGCCCTGGGGGGCATGCAGAAGTGGTGGCTCCAGGAAGTGCTTGCCGGACTTTCGCCGGTGGCCCTGTACTACGGCTCCACCGCCCTGACCGCCATCACCGATAACGCCGCCCTGACTTACCTGGGCTCCCTGGTGGATGGGGTGAACGATGCCTACAAGTACGCCCTGGTGGCCGGCGCGGTCACTGGCGGCGGCCTGACCATCATCGCCAACGCGCCCAACCCGGCGGGGTTCTCGATCCTCAAGGGCCACTTCCACGACGAGTCGGTGCACCCCCTCGGCCTGTTCCTGGCCGCGCTGCCGCCGACCCTCGTCGCCATCGTCGCCTTCCAGCTGCTGTAAGGAACGGCGGTGGAAAGCCTGCGCGGCGCCCTGATCCTTCTATCGGTGGGGGTGCTGTTCGTTACCTTCACCCTGCGGCTGCGCTTGCCGCCCCTGCTCGCCTACCTGGCGGCCGGCATCCTGGTCGGCCCCCACGGCCTTGCCCTGATTCCGGAAAACCACCAGATCGACGTGCTGGCCGAGCTGGGGGTGGTGTTCCTGATGTTCTCGATCGGGCTGGAATTCAGCCTGGGCAAGCTCAAGGCCATGCACCGGCTGGTGTTCGGCCTGGGCGGCGGCCAGGTCATCCTGACCCTGGTTGGCACCGTGGCGGTGGCCCGCTTCTTCTACCACCAGGGCTGGCGCGAGGGCGTGGCCGTGGGGGCGGCGGTGGCCATGTCGTCCACCGCCATCGTCAGCAAGCTGCTGTCCGAGCGGCTGGAGCTGCACTCCGACGCCGGCCGCCAGACCATGGCGGTGCTGCTCTTCCAGGACCTGGCGGTGGTGCCCCTGCTGATCACCCTGCCGGCCCTGGCCACCAAGACTTCCGGCCTGATCGCCTCCCTCTCCCTGGCCATGCTCCAGGCCGGGCTGGTGCTGGTGGCGATGATCTTTCTCGGCCAGAAGCTGATGCACCGCTGGTTCGACGCCGTGGTGCGCCAGCGCTCTCCCGAGCTGTTCATGCTCAACGTGCTGTGGATCGTCGTCGGCCTGTCCTTTCTCACCGCCGCCGCCGGCCTGTCCCTGGCCCTGGGCGCCTTCGTCGGTGGCATGCTGATTTCGGAGACCATGTACCGGCACCAGGTGGAAGCCGACATCCGGCCCTTCCGCGACGTGCTGCTCGGCCTGTTCTTCATCACCCTGGGCATGCAGCTCGACCTGGCCTTCGTCGCCCAGTCCATCGGCAGTGTGGTGATCGCCCTGGCCCTGCTGATCCTCGGCAAGGGCGGGGTGGTGCTGCTGCTCTGCGCGACGATGCGCAACTCCACCGATACGGCGGTGCGCACCGCCATTCAGCTCGCCCAGGGCGGCGAGTTCGGCTTCGTGCTGCTCACCCTGGGCCTCGACCTGCACCTGGTGCCCGGCGACGTCTTCCAGGTGACCACGGCGGCCCTGTTGCTCTCCATGTTCCTCGCCCCCTTCCTGATCGCCCGGGCGGGCCGGCTGGGCAAGCGCCTGTCGGCCAAGGACTTCGCCCAGCGCGCCAAGATGGTCCAGGACGTGGCGGCCCGGGCCATGGACGTGGAGAACCACGTCATCGTCTGCGGCTTCGGCCGCAGCGGCCAGACCATCGCCCGCTTCCTTGAGGCCGAGGACATTCCCTTCATCGCCCTGGACGTGGACCCGGTGTGCATCGAGCAGGCCCAGAAGGCCGGCGAGCGGGTGGTGTTCGGCAACGCCGACCGGCTCGAAGTGCTGATGGCCGCCGGCCTGCAACGGGCCCGGGCGGTGGTGATCACCTACAACGACTTGTCCGCCACCGAGAAGGTCCTCTTCCACACCCGGGACGCCCGTCCCGACATGCCGGTGGTGGTGCGCTCCGCCGACGATTCCCACATCGACCACCTGAAGTCCCTGGGGGCCACCGAGGTGATCCCGGAAGTGCTCGAAGGCGGGTTGATGATGGCCGCCCAGACCCTGGCCGAGCTGGGGGTGCCGGTGGAGCGGGCGGTGGGCCAGGTGCGCGCCGCCCGGGCCGAGCGCTACGGCAAGCTGAAGAGCTACTACCGGGGCGAGAAGGACCGCATGAAGCGCTTGGCCGAGGAAAAGAGCGTGTTCGTGGTGGAGGCCGGCAGCGCTACCGTGGGCCGCGCCCTGGGCGAGGTGATGCCCGCCGGCAGCCCGGTGCGGGTCGAGCGGGTCAAGCGCGGCGAGGTGCGCATCGACAACCCGGCCGCCGACCTGGCCCTGGAAGGGGGCGACGTGCTGCTTCTGTCAGGCCCGCCAGAGGCCCTGCTGCGCCTGGAAAAGCAGTTGGCCGCCGGTTGATCGGTAGCTAGCCGCGTTGCGGCTCCGCAGCGGGGTGCAAGCCGGCGGGCGCGTATTCCCTTGCGTAGAATCCGGGGATTGCGCCGAACTTTTCCATCCGCCCTGCCATGCGTCTGACCTTGCACCAACTCCGCCTCTTCGCCGCCGTGGCCCAGGAGGGCAGCATCTCCCGGGCGGCGGAGCGGCTTTGCCTGACCCAGCCCACCCTGTCGGCCCAGCTGCGCCAGCTCACCGACCAGGTGGGGTTGCCCCTCTACGAGGTGATCGGGCGCCGCCTTCATCTCACCGAGGCCGGCGAGGTGCTGCTGGCCAGCGCCGACGAAGTGGCCGGCACCCTGGAGCGCCTGGAAGAAGAGATCGCCGCCCGGCGCGGTTTGACCCAGGGGCGCCTGAAACTGGCGGTGGTGAGTACCGCCGAGTACTTCATGCCACGCCTGCTGGGCGAATTCCGCCAGCGCCACCCCCGGGTGGAAGTGGCATTGGCGGTGCAGAACCGGGCGGCGTTGATCGAGCGCTTGAAGGACAACGCCGACGACCTGTACGTGATGAGTTCGCCCCCGGAGCAGCCGCCGGTGCGGCGCCAGCCTTTCCTGGCCAATCCCCTGGTGGCCCTGGCGCCCCGGGCCCACCCCTGGGTGGGGCGGCGCCTCACCCTGGCCGATCTGGCGGAAGAGGAATTCATCCAGCGCGAGGCCGGCTCCGGCACCCGGCTGGCGGTGGATTCGTTTCTCGCCGAGCGGGGCGTGCGCCTCGACGCCCGGCTCGAACTGGGTAGCAACGAGGCCATCAAGCAGGCGGTGGCCGGCCGCCTGGGGCTGGCCATCCTATCGCGTCACGCCCTGGGCCCCCGGCCGGACGAATCCGGGGTGGCGGTGCTGGACGTGGCGGAACTGCCCATCCCCAGCCGCTGGCACGTGGTCTACCCCGAGGGCAAGCAGCTCTCGCCCCTGGCCCGGGCCTTCCTGGACTTTCTC
The DNA here is from genome assembly GCF_021287045.1 of Oryzomicrobium sp. GTDB lineage: Bacteria > Pseudomonadota > Gammaproteobacteria > Burkholderiales > Rhodocyclaceae > Oryzomicrobium. Next base: position 18,444 of record NZ_JAJTBG010000014.1, read on the forward strand.
AACGAACGGGCGCCGGAACTGGCGCGCAGCGTGGAGGCGGCCTGAGTCACACGATGCTTAGGCTGCCGGGCGCAAACCCGGCGCAGGCGGCGTAGACGCAACAAGGGCGCGGGTCTCCCGGGAGGCCCGCGCCCTTTCTCGGCCCGGGTCGGTCAAGCCCGGAAGGCGCCCACCGTCTGGCGCAGGGAACCGGCCAGTTGCCCCAGGGCACTGGCCGAATCTTCGGCGCTCTTCACCATTGCGGCGTTTTCCTCGGCCATCTGGGCGATGGCCTCCACGTTGCGGGCGATCTCGCTGGCGGCGGTGCTCTGCTCGGCCAGGGCCGAGGAAATCTCGCCGATCACTGCCAGCACCCGGTCCGACCCGGCGCGGATCTGGCCGATGGCATCGCCGGCCTGACGGGCTTCCACCACCCCTTCCTCGACCTGGCTGACGCCCACCTCGATGCTGGCCACCGCGTCCCGGGTGCCGTCCTGGATGCGGGTCACGGTGTCGGCGATCTGGCTGGTGGATTGGCTGGTGCGCTCGGCCAGCTTGCGCACTTCGTCGGCCACCACGGCGAAGCCGCGGCCGGCCTCGCCGGCCCGGGCGGCTTCGATGGCGGCGTTCAGGGCCAGCAGGTTGGTCTGGTCGGCGATGTCGCGGATCACCGTCACCACCTGGGACACTTCCTGAGACTGCTCGCCGAGCTGCTGCACGATGGTCGCGGCGTTCTTCACCGTGTCGGCCACGCGCACGATGTCGCCCAAGGCGGCCTCGATCACCTGGCTGCCCTCGTCCGCCAGGCGGCGCGATTCCTCGGCCAGCTCCCGGGCCTCGCCGGCGTTGTCGGCCAGGGTGCGCACGCTCACGGTCATTTCCTCCACCGAGGCGGCGATGGCCGACGAGGCTTCGCTTTGCTTGGCGGCCCCGGTGGACACTTCGCCCGCCGCCAGGGTTACCTGGCCGGCGGCGCCGGTCACCGCGTCGGCATCGCCGTGGATGCGGCCCACCAGTTCGCGCAGCCGTTCCTGCATCACCTTCACCGACGCCAGCAGGCTGGAACGGTCGCCATTGCGCAGGGCCAGGGGCTGGGTCAGGTCGCCGTCGGCGATGCGTCCCACCACCTGGCGCACCTCGGCCGGCTCGGCGCCCAGGTTGGCGAGCAGTTGGCGGATGATCAGGGTGGCGACGGCGGCGGCCACCAGCGCCCCCAGGGCGCTGATGGCCACGAGCACGGCGATCTGGTGCCGGACGGCGGTTTCGGCGTCGCTGCCGAAGCGGGTGGCCTGGGCTTCCTCGTAGTTCACCAGGTCGCGGGTCTTGGCCACGTAGGCCTCCTGAAGGAAGCGGGTTTCCCTGAAGAGCAGGTCGTAGGCTTCCTCGCGCTTGCCGCTGCGGACCAGGCCGAGGTAGCGGCCCTCGGAATCCATATAGGGCTGGCGGGCGGCCTGGAGGGCTGCGAACAGGGTCCGTTCTTCGTCGCTGCCGATGGCCGCTTCCAGCCTGGCGATCTGGCCGGCGGTGGAATCCCGGTATTTCTCGACCTGGGCGATCTCGCTGTCGATTTCTTCTTTTTGCGTGAACACCAGGATCGAACGGGTGTGGCGGGCCCGCTGCAGCAGGTCGGTGATGATCTCGTTGGCGATCGCCGTTTTCACCTGGTACTCACCGACGATGGTGTGGATGTCGTTGGCCAGGGCGCGCATGTTGAGGATGGCGAAGGTGCTGGCGGCGGCCAGCAGCAAGATGATCAGGGAAAAACCGCCGATGAGGCGGGCTTTTACCGAGAGGTTCTGCATTGCGGTTTCCTTGTTGTTTATGGGATGGTGAATCCGTTGGTTCTATTTTTGTTTTTGTCAGGTATCTGACATTGATATTCTATTTTACTCATTTAATAGGTCATTTTTTCTATTTCTACTGATTTAACGATTGCTTTTCATTTGTCGAATTGCATTCATTGCGAATGGTTATTTCAGATGGGTAAACTAAATCTGTTGGCCGTGGCGTGTGCGGGTTTTTTCGCGGACGAAGGGGCGGGAACGCCAGGAGTGGAGGCGGTGCGGGGAATGGCGGTGGTCCGAATGACCTAAAACAGTGGAGAAATGTCTACGCTGATTGATAAACTGGGTTTTCCACCCAACGGAGTAGAACAATGAAAATCGCATTCATCGGTCTGGGCATCATGGGCCGCCCCATGGCACTCAATCTGCTCAAGGCCGGCCACGACGTCACCGTGTGGGCGCGCCGCGCCGAATCCATGGCGCCCCTCGCCGAGGCCGGCGCCAAGATCGCCGCCAGCGCGGCCGAGGCCGTGGGTGGCGCCGAGGTGGCCATCTCGATGGTGGCCGATGCCCCCGACGTGGAACAGGTGATGCTCGGCGAAAACGGCGTCGCCGCCGGGGCCGAGGCCGCCGGACGGCGCGACCTGGTGGCGGTGGACATGAGCACCATCGCCCCTTCCGCTGCCAAGGCCATCGGCGAGAAGCTGGCCGCCCGGGGCGTGGATTTCCTCGATGCGCCGGTGTCCGGCGGCGATGTGGGGGCCATTGCCGGCACCCTGTCGATCATGGTGGGCGGCTCCGAAGCCGGTTTTGCCAAGGCCAGGCCGGCCTTCGAGGCCATGGGCAAGACCGTGGTGCATGTGGGTGCGTCCGGCGCCGGGCAGATCACCAAAGCCTGCAACCAGATACTCACCGGCGTCCACGTCATGGCTACCGCCGAGGCCTTTTCCCTGGCCCGCCGTGCCGGCGTCGATCCCTACAAGGTGCGCGAGGCCCTGATGGGCGGCTCGGCCTACAGCCGGATTCTGGAAAACCACGGCAAGCGCATGCTCGACGGCAATTTCAAGCCCGGCTTCAAGGCCTGGATGCACCAGAAGGACCTGAACATTGTCATGAAGAGCGCCCACGAACTGGGTCTGTGCCTGCCAAGCACCGCCGCTACCGCCCAGATGTTCAACGCCCTGGTGGGGGCCGGTTACGGTGAGGACGATTCGGTGCGTGCCCTGACCCTGCTGGAGACGCTCTCCGGCAGCAACTAACGCCAAAGGAGGCGGGGCGGCCCCGGTCCGCCCCGGACGCCATGCCGAGTTCGGTGGGTGGTGAAGAGGACATCGCCGCACAAGAAACCCGCTCGCGCCGTCTGATCCACGGCACGGCCCTGTTGTTCCTGGCCGTGGTGATGGGCGCCCTGGCGGCCCAGATCCATTTCAACCGGCAGGAACAGGCTCACACCCTGGCGGCGGCCACGGCGGCCAAGGCCCGGGCTTATGAACAGGCCATGGCCCGCCAGGTGGAGCTGTTCGACGCCCAGTTGCAGATACTTCAGCACGAGTGGCAGGACGATCGGGCCGGCTTTCCCGCCAGCATCGCCCGGCTGCGCTACGGCAGCCTGCGCGGCTACGAGGTGAGCGTGGCGGTGGTGGACGCCCATGGCGTGGTGGCGTTCTACGACGCCCCCGGGTTTGCCGCCCGCTCCCGCCAGGCTCCCCTGAATGTCGAGGACCGGGACTACTTCCGCTTCTTCCAGCAGACCCCTGCCAACCTGCTCTACGTCGGCGGCGTCGCCCCCAGCCGCCTGACCGGGCGCATGGTGCTGCCCTTCGCCCGGCCCCTGCTCGACGGCCGGGGCACGCTGCTGGGCGTGATCTGCCTGATCGTCTATCCCGACTACCTGAACAAGCTGGGGGGCTTCGTGGATTTGGACCCGGCGGACCGGCTGGTGGTGCTCGACCGCTACGGGCGGGTGGCCAACGGCAACGCCGGCCAGCCGCCAGGACAGCTTCCGCCCGAGATCATGCGGCCGGCCGCCGGCCGCCCCACCGGCGCCGAGCTGCGGGGCGACGGCGTGTTGGCCTGGCGCACCCTGCGCGACTACCCCTTTACCATCCTGCTGCAAAACGACGGCCACGAACTGCGGCGCCACCAGGGTGCCCTGGAGCGCTCCTACGTCCTCATCGCCGGGCTGCCCCTGCTGGGCATGTTCGCCGGGGTGGGCTTCCTGCTGCGCGACGTGAGGCGCCGTTCCCGGATGCTGCGCGAGCTGGTGCGCAGCGAACTGATGGCCGCCAGCGTGGTGGACGCCATGGCCGAGGGAGTGATGCGCATCGACCCCGCGGGCGTCATCCGCGCCGCCAATGGGGCCGCCTGCCGCATCCTGGCCATGGACGAGGACCGCCTGGTGGGGCTGTCGGCCCTGAGCGAGGACTGGCAGGTGATCCACCCCGACGGCCGCGAGTGCCGCGTGGACGAGCTGCCCACCACCATCGCCCTGCGTACCGGCGCCCCCCAGGCCAACGCCACCCTGGGGTTCGTCCGGGCCGACGGCAGCCGGGTCTGGCTCAACCTGTCCACCCGGCTGCTGCCCCGGGAGGCGGGGGGCGGCGTGCTGGCCTCCTTCGCCGACGTCACCGCCCTCATGGACCGGGCCCTGGAGGCGCGCCTGGGCAGCGCCGTGGTCCAGTCCATGGCCCAGGCGGTGGTGGTCACCAACCAGGTCGGCACCATTGTGCGCATCAACCCGGCCTTCGAGGAGCTCTACGGCTACGGCGAGCGCGACGCCCTGGGGCGGCGCGCCGGCTTCTACCGCTCCGACCGTCACGACCGGGAGTTCTACCGCGCCATGTGGCGCGACCTGGCGGAGCGGGGCCACTGGCAGGGCGAGGTGTGGAACCGGCACCGGGACGGCCGGGCGCTGCTGGTGTGGGCCTCCATCGACGCGGTGCGCGACGAGAACGGCCAAGTGGCCCACTACGTGGCCCTTTACCAGGACATCACCGAGAAGAAGCACGCCGAAAACGAAATGTGGTTCGGCGCCAACCACGACGCCCTGACCCGGCTGCCCAACCGGCGCCTGTTCCAGGACCGCCTGGACAAGGCCCTGGCGGTGGCCGAGCGGAGCGCGGAAAAGGTGGGGCTGCTGTTCGTCGATCTGGACCGGTTCAAGCCAGTCAACGACACCTACGGCCACGCCGTGGGGGATGCCTTGCTGGTCCTGGTGGCACAGCGCCTCAACGCCCTGGTGCGCGGCTCGGATACGGTGGCGCGCCTGGCGGGGGATGAATTCGTCGTGCTGCTGGCCGGGGTGGCCGGGGCGGCGGACGTGCGCCGCGTCGCCGATGGGGTGGTGGCCGAGATTGCGCGTCCCTTCGACGTGAACGGCCTGCACCTGGAAATCTCCGCCAGCGTCGGGGTGGTCTTCTTCCCCGACCACGGCCGGGACGTGGATACCCTGCTGCACATCGCCGACCAGGCCATGTACCGGGCCAAGGCAGCGGGGCGCAACGGCTACGTCGTGGCCGACATCGCGCCGGCCTAGCCTAAGCCGCTCGGCCTCCGCCTAGGCCCGGAGGGGGGATGCAAGCTGGGTCTCCGGAAACGCAGGATGCGGCCTGCCTGCCTACCCCGTTCTCCCTTCACGCCTGCTTGCCGTAGTCGCCGAAGGCAGCCAGGGCCTCGGCCATCGCTTCCGCCCCGAGCAGCACCGGGCCGGCGGCCCCCAGGGCGGCGGCCAGCTGGCAGGCCCGGGCGTACTGCTCGCACAGCACTTCCAGTTCCAGCCCCAGGTCCAGGGCCTGGTCCAGGCTTTCCCCGATCACCGCCATGCCGTGGTTGGCCATCAGGCAACCGCGCCGGCCGGCCATGGCCGCCACCACCCCGTCGGACAGGGCCTGGGTGCCGAAGGTGGCGTAGGGCGCACAGCGCACCGTGTCGCCGCCGAAGCGGGCGATCATGTAATGGAAGGGCGGAATCTCCCGGCGCAGGCAGGCCAGAGCCACCGCCGCGGTGGAGTGGGCGTGCAGCACCGCGTGGGCTTCGGGCCGGGCGGCGTAGAGGTCCCGGTGCAGGCGCCATTCCGAACTGGGCTTGCGCCGGCCGCGCACCGTGCCGTCCAGGCCGACGAAGGGCAGGTCGTCCACCGTCAGCCCCTCGTAGGCCATGCCGGTGGGGGTGATGTAGAAGCCGGGCCGGGGGGCGCTGCCGAGGTCATCCCGCCAGGTGCCGCGCACCGACAGGTTGCCCGAGGTGCCCGGGGTGAGGCGCATCCCGACCAAACGCTGGATGGCGCAAAGCAAGGCGGGGCGCGGGTCTTGGTGGGGCATGGCTGGAAGTCCTTATCTGGCGCGGGGTTTCAGGGTGGCTGCCTGAAGATCCTTTGCTGGCGCGGGGTTCAGCGGGGCAGGGCGCCGGCCCGCTCCGGGTATAGGGCGGCCAGCCCGGCGCCGCTGGCCGGGCAGACGCCCCGCTCGGTGATCAGGGCCGTCACCAGGGCCGCCGGGGTGACGTCGAAGGCCGGGTTGGCCACCGGCCGTTCCGCCGGTAGCTGGCGCACCGTGGCCGGCCGGTCCGCATCGTCCCGGCCCGGCACCTGGCGCAGTTCGTCGCCGGCACGCTCTTCGATGGGGATGGCGCTGCCCGCCGGGCAGGCAAAGTCCAGGGTGGACACCGGGGCGGCGACGAAGAAGGGCACGCCGTGGGCCCGGGCGGCCAGGGCCTTGAGGTAGGTGCCGACCTTGTTGGCCACGTCGCCGTTGGCGGCGATGCGGTCGGCGCCGACGATCACCGCGTCCACCCGGCCCTGCATCATCAACAGGCCGGCGGCGTTGTCGGCGATCACCGTGTGGGGCACGTCCCGCTCGGCCAGTTCCCAGGCGGTGAGCAGGCCCTGGTTGCGCGGCCGGGTTTCCGACACCCAGACGTGCACCGGCACCCCGTCGGCGTGGAGCCGGTAGATGGGGGCCAGGGCGGTGCCGTGGTCCACCGTGGCCAGCCAGCCGGCGTTGCAGTGGGTCATGATGTTGAGGGGGCGGGGCGCTGCCGTGGCGGTAGCGGCGCTGCCGGCCTGGGCCAAGGTCCCCGTCCCTATTGGGTTTCCGGAGGAGGCGTCGATTCCGCTGATTTCAGCGAGCAGCCGGGCCGCGCCGTGGGTGCCGATGGCGGCGCACTGGGCGGCGTCCTCGTGGGCGATGGCCCAGGCTTCCACCCAGGCCGCCTCGGCCCGGGCGGCCGGGGGCAGGGGGCGCAGCAGGGCTTCCAGCCGGGCCAGGGCCCAGGCCAGGTTCACCGCCGTGGGCCGGGTGGCGGCGAGCAGGGCGGTGGAGGCAGCCAGGTTGGCGTCCGAGGCGTCCTCGGCCATCGCCAGGGCCAGGCCGAAGGCGGCCACGGCACCGATCAGGGGCGCCCCCCGGGTCTGCATGGCGGCGATGGCGTGGGCCGCATCGTCGCGGTGGGCCAGGGGAATCCACGCCTTGGCGAAGGGCAGGCGGGTCTGGTCGAGAATCTCCACGGCCCGGCCGGCGGGGGCGGGGCGTAGGGAGGAGAACGTGGCGGGGGCGGCGGTGGCGGGCATCGGTGGCGGGCTGCGAAAACTGGAAAACGGGGCGGGAAAGGGGCAGCGGGTGGCGCAATGAATCAGGGGGGGCGCCGGCGCGTCACGGCAGTGGCCGTGCCGGTGGCTCGGGGCTCGGGGAGGGCGGACAACTGCGCCAGGGCACGGGGACGGCTCGTGCCCCCGTTCCCACCGCAACGGGGAAATGGCGCTGGAATGGCGCCAGGCTCCACGGCGGGACTCCCGGGGGGCGATTGTGGCATAGTCCAAGCCTTCGTCCGTCCTGTGTCGCCGCCGACCACCGACCATGATCGCCACTCCGGTTTCCTTTACCTCCAAGCTGCCCCAGGTGGGCACCACCATCTTCACCGTCATGTCCAAGCTGGCCGCGGACGTGGGGGCCATCAACCTGTCCCAGGGCTTTCCCGACTTCCAGGCCGAGCCGGCCCTGTTCGAGGCGGTGGAGCGGGCCATGCGCGAGGGCCACAACCAGTACCCGCCCATGGCCGGCCTGCCGGCCTTGCGCCAGGCCATCGCCGCCAAGGTCCAGGCCCTCTATGGCCGGGCCTACGATCCGGACAGCGAGATCACCGTCACCGCCGGGGGCACCCAGTCCCTGTTCACCGCCATCGCCGCCTTCGTCAGACCAGGGGACGAGGTGATCGTCTTCGAGCCGGTGTACGACTCCTACGTGCCGGCCATCGAGACCGTGGGCGGCAAGGCCGTGGCCGTGCCCCTGACCTTTCCCGAGTTCAGCTACGACTGGGCGGCGGTGAAGCAGGCGATCACCGCCAAGACCCGCATGATCATCGTCAACTCGCCCCACAACCCCACCGGCTCGCTGATGGGCCCGGCGGACCTGGCCGAGCTGTCGGCCCTGGTGGATGGCAGCGACATCGTGGTGCTGTCCGACGAGGTCTACGAGCACATCACCTTCGACGGCGTGCGCCACGAGAGCCTGGCCCGCCACGACGCCCTGGCGGCGCGCACCCTGATCGTCTCCAGCTTCGGCAAGACCTACCACATCACCGGCTGGAAGATCGCCTACTGCTACGGCCCGGCGGCCCTCATGGCCGAGTTCCGCAAGGTGCACCAGTTCAACGTGTTCACCGTGCACGGCCCGTCCCAGTACGGCATCGCCGAATACATGCAGGAGCCGCGCCGCCACCTGGGGCTGGCCGATTTCTACGAGCAGAAGCGCGACTTCTTCCGCGCCCAGCTCGACGGCAGCCGCTTTGAGCTCTTGCCCTGCCGCGGCACCTACTTCCAGCTGGCCCGCTACGACAAGATCTCCGACCTGCCCGAAGCCCAGTTCGCCGAATGGCTGACCCGGGAGGCCGGGGTGGCGGCGATCCCGGTCTCGGCCTTCTACGCCAACGGCCGCAACGACGGCGTGGTGCGCTTCTGCTTCGCCAAGAAGGAAGAAACCCTGGCCGCGGCCGGGGAGCGGCTGCGCCGGTTGTAGGCGCCCGCCCGGTGGCCGGTGCCGCCGCCAAAGCAAAGAGGCCGCTGGTATTCCCAGCGGCCTCTTTGCTTTTCGCAGCTTCGATCAGCCGCCGCTCAGGCTGCGCGCCACCCAGAAGAGCAGGGCGCCGGCGACGATCAGCATGAACAGGTAGAAGCCCCAGGGCTGCTTCTTTTCGGCGTAGGGGTCGGACAGGCTGCGTTCCGCGCCCTCGGGCAGCTTGGCCAGCTGGGTGAGGGAGGTGCCGAAGGGGATGTTGATCTTGGCCCGGGCGTTCACCGCCCAGCCGTTGGCATCCAGGATCGGCCCCAGGGTGCGGGAGCGCAGCTTGAACCAGGCCAGCAGCACCGCCGGGCCGGAGATGAGCAGGACGATGCCGCCGACGGCCAGGGGCATTTGCCACCACTTGAGGCCGAGGAAGCCGGTGATCACCGTGGCGATGGCCGTGCCCACGGCGCCGATGGCCAGGCCGATGGCGGCGAAGATGCCGGCGAACTTGGCGGCGTCGAAGGCCGGGGGCGGCGGCGGAGCCGGCGGGGCGCCGCCTTCCAGGGTCTTGGTGGTGTTGGCCACGGCGGTGGCGGCCATCTGGTTGTCCCGGGCCTGGGCACGGGTGGCGGCAAATTTCTGGGCGGCGTCGCTGACCGCCTTGGCGGCCTTGCGGTAGGGCTGCCAGAAGGCCTGGCGCAGGCTGATCGGGTGGTCGAGGATCTTTACCACCACGGCGTCCCAGTCCCGGCCCTTGCGGTCGTAGAACACGCCGTTGCGGCCCACCATCAACTGGTCCGAATCCCCCGAGGTGAAGGCGGCGGCGATGGTCATCCTTTCGCCGTTGCGCACGCACTCGCAATAGACCAGGCATAGGCGCGACAGGGTGGCGGTGGCGGCGTGCTTGTCGGCGTTGTCCACCTTGACGCACAGGTCGCAGCTGCGTCCGTCGAGGAACAGGGTGCCGGCCTGGAACACGGCGCGCAGCTGTTTGCCGAGCTGGATGCCCACCCCGTTGCCATTGCCGTTGCCGTTGGCCACTTCGGCGGCCCGTTCGTTGCCGACGGCGGTGTAGAAGTCGCGGAAGGAGACGAAGTTGTGGGCCAGCTTGGCCAGGTCGCGCACGTAGCGCACCAGCCGGTCCACGTCGGCGAAGGCAGCGAATTCGGGGGCCAGGGCCGCGTCGGCGGCGATCAGCTCGGCCAGCTTGTCGCGCAGCCCGCTGTCGCGCAGCTCGGTGAGGCGTTCCCGGCCCAGGGCGGCCACCGGGGTGTCCACCGCCTGGGCGCGCCAGGCGCCGTAGGGGGCGAGCTTGTCCTGGAGGGACTGCCAGTCGCTGGCCGACAGGGCGGTGCGCTGGCCGAGCAGGGGCGCCACCACCTGGGCGGCGAAGGCGGCCAGGCGTTCCGCCCAGGCCGGGTTGAGGGCGGCGGCCAGGGGCAGGGCCGGCTCGGCGGCGCCGGGGGCGGCCACCTTGGCCAGGGGCAGGGCGGCGATGCTTTCGGCCTGGGCGGAAAGGACGGTGGCGGACAGCAGGCGGAAGTCGTCGCCGGAGGGGTTGAGGGCCGTGGCGGCGGCTTCGTCGTAGGCCGCCAGGCGGACCCGGGCGAACCAGTCGTCGATCTTGGCGCGCACCGCTTCCAGGGCGTCCCAGGCGGCCTCGGTGGCGTCCCCCAGGGGGCGCACCGCCGGATCGGCGTCGGCGGTGTGCTGCCAGGCCAGCCAGGCGTCGCTGTCGGCGACGAAACGTTCGAGCAGGTCGGCGGCGACGCCGGGCTCGCCGGACAGGTCCGGGGTGCTGCCGACGCTGCCGATCACTTCGGCGATGAGGGCCTTCAGGGCCTCGTCGTCGGTGGAGGCGGCGGTGACCACGCCGTCGCCGTTGAGGGGGGCGCCGGCCACCAGTTCGGCGTGGCCCTGGGTTTCCTCCAGGCCGATGTCCTCCTGGTCGGCCTTGCCCAGCACCGCCAGGATGCGCCGGGCGGCGGCGGCCAGGGGGGCGCCGGCCGCGTCGTCGCCGATGGCCGCCAGGGGCAACCGGGCGGCGCCCCGGGCGAGCAGTTCCCGGTGGGTGGCGGTGAGGCGCTCGCCGGCCCAGTGCAGGGCGGCGATCAACTCCGGCGCACGCACGTGGCCGTCGTGGTCGGTGTCGATCAGGGCCAGGGTCTTTTCGTCGAACTCCAGGCCCTTGACCGGGCATGAGAGGGCGACCCACAGCTTCTGGTCGAGCTGTTCCAGGTGCAGCAGGTCGGCGGCGGCGTCGAGGCGGACCTGATCGAAGCCGCCGGCGCGGAAGAACTTCCAGGTGTGGGCGTGGGGATGGGCGGGAGCGTTCATGGTTATTGTCGCGGTTTTAATGACGGTTCGATTAGGACGCACAGGGGCGGCAACGGTTCATTGCGCGGCGAAGACATGCTGCCACAGGGCGGTCACGGCGGCGATGTGGCTGGCCACCGAGTCCTTGGCGATGCGTGCCTTGGGGGCGTTGTTGAGGCGCTTGGCGTGTTGCAGGCGGCGGTATTCCCGGTAGGCGCGGCGCGCCCCTTCGGCCAGGTCGGCGGGGATCAGGCCCAGGTCGGCGGATATCTTCAGGAGGGCGATGTTGCCCAGGTTGCCGGTCAGCTCGGCATGGGCATGGGCGTAGCCGAGCACCAGGTACTGGACGATGAATTCCACGTCCACGATGCCGCCGGCGTCGTGCTTGATGTCGAACTCGGTATCTGTGCCGGTGGCCAGGTTGTCGCGCATCTTGTGGCGCATCGCCACCACCTCGTCGCGCAGGGCCTGGAGATCCCGGGGCTGGCGCAGCACTTCGACGCGGATGGCCTCGAAGGCTTCGCCCAGGGCCGGGTCGCCGGCGACGAAGCGGGCCCGGGTGAGGGCCTGGTGCTCCCACACCCAGGCGTGCTTGAGCTGGTAGTCGCGGAAGGCGGCGGTGGAGGTGACGATCAGGCCGGCGTCGCCGTTGGGGCGCAGGCGCAGGTCGGTCTCGAACAGGATGCCGGCCGGGGTGCGCGACGACAGCCAGGTGTTGATGCGCTGGGCGAGGCGGGCGTAGACCTCCTCGGCCTCCTGGGCCGGGTCGTCGTAGAGGAAGACGATGTCCAGGTCCGAGGCGTAGCCCAGTTCCTTGCCCCCCAGCTTGCCGTAGCCGATCACGGCGAAGGCCGGTTTGTCCCGGTGGCGCTGACGCAGGAAGCCCCAGCACAGTTCCAACACCGCCTGGACCAGGATGTCGGCCAGTTGCGAGAGGTTGTCGGAGAGCCGCTCCACCGTGAGCAGGCCGGCCAGATCCTGGGCGAGCAGGCGGAACACCTGGGCATGGTGGGCCTCGCGTAGCAGATCCATCTGCCGCTCGGCGTCGCCGGCGGTGTCGGCCAGATGGCGCGCCAGCTCGGCGCGGAAGGCGGTCCAGTCGGCCTGCCAATCCTCACGCACCTCGGTCAGGCGCGGGTCGAGCAGCACGTCGAGCAGGATCGGGTGGTGGTTCAGGTAGTCCGCCGCCCAGTGGGAGGCGCCGATCAGCTCGGCCACCTTCTGCCGCGCCAGGGGGTATTGCTGCAACAGGGCCAGGTAAGCGCCGCGCCGGCCGATGGTTTCGAGAAAGGCCAGGCAGCGGGCCAGGGTCTCGTCGGCCTCGGCGCCGGTCACCTGGCTGGCCGCCGCCGCCGCGTCGATCAGGCCCGGGGCCAGGGCGTCGAGACGTTCCCGGTTCTGGGTGGGCAGCTGCTGGTAGCGGCTGCCGGCGCGGAAGCGCTGGATCAGCGACAGGGTGTCGGCCGGGCGCCGGTAACCCAGGGCAGTGAGCTTGGCCGCCGCCACCTCGTCGTCCAGGCCGCCCTGCCACAGGGGCGCCGAGCCCTCGCACTCGGGGCGCTTGCCTTCCGGGTCGGCGAACACCGCCTCGAAGTGGCGCGAGACGCGCTGGCGGTGGTCGTCGAGCACGGCGAGGAAATCGTCCCAGCCGGCAAAGCCCATGGAGGCGGCGAGGCGGGCCCGATCCTGGCCGCCGCCGCTCTCGATGCCGGGCAGACGGTGGGTCTGGGCATCCTCGAACCATTGCAGGCGGTGCTCGACCCGGCGCAGGAAGTCGTAGGCCCGGGTCAGCTCGGCCACCGCGTCGGGGCTGAGGAAGTTGCGCTCGGCCAGGCGGGCGAGCACTTCCAGGGTCGGCTTGACCTGCAACTGGGAGTCGCGGCCGCCGCGGATGAGCTGGAACACCTGGGCGATGAACTCGATCTCGCGGATGCCGCCGGGGCCGAGCTTGACGTGATCGGCCATGTCCTTGCGCGCCACCTCGCGGCGGATCTGGGCGTGCAGGTCGCGCATGGCGTTGATGGCGCCGAAGTCCAGGTACTTGCGGAAGACGAAGGGGCGCACCACCTGGGCCAGGGCCTGGGCGTGGCAGGTCTGGCACAGGTCGTTCATCACCCGGCCCTTGATCCAGGCGTAGCGCTCCCACTCCCGCCCCTGGGTGATAAAGTAGTTTTCCAGGGAATCCAGTGAGCACACCAGGGGGCCGGAATCGCCGTTGGGGCGCAGGCGCATGTCCACGCGGAACACCCGGCCGTCGCCGGTGACATCGTCGATGGCGTTGATCAGCCGCTTGCCCAGGCGCGAGAAGAAGTCGTAGTTGTCGAGGCCCTTGTCGGTCTGGCCTTCCTCCGGATAGACGAAGATCAGGTCGATGTCCGACGAGACGTTGAGCTCCCTCCCCCCCAGCTTGCCCATGCCCACCACCGCCAGGGTGAGGGCCTGGCCGTCGGCGCCCCGGGGCTCGCCGTGCTGGGCGGCCAGGCCGGCGTGGAAGAAGGCCAGGGCGGCGTTTACCGTCACCTCGGCCAGGGAGGTCATGGTTTCCACCACCTCGGCCAGGGGCGCCAGGCCGGTCAGGTCGCGCACCGCCAGGTGGGCCATGGCGAAGGCGCGCAGGGCGCGCAGCTCGCGCTTGAGGGCGTCGTCGCCGTCCGCCGCCGCCAGTCGGGGCGCCAGCCATTCGGCCAGGGCGTCCCGGTCGAGGGGTGCCTGCCAGCGGGCGGCCACCGCCTCCTCCAGGCCCGGGCGGGCGCCCAGCAGCCGTTCCAGAAAGCGGCTGTGGGCGACGGCGGTGGCGCGGGCGCTTGCCCAGTCGGTGGGGAGGGGCAACGGAGACGCGGTGGGGAGCGAGGCGGAGACGGGGAGGGGAGTGGGGTTCATGTAAAATGAAGAACTGATCAGGGCGAGGCAGGATGCGGGGTGCGGGGCGCTCGGGGGAACCTTCTCCGGCCGCGACGGGCTGCCGCAGCCGGCGGGGCGGAGAGCGCCATAAGGCGCCCCTGGTCGTGCCGCCGGAGCAAAGCCGCATCCTAGGGCGTGCTCCCCGCAGATTCAAGGCTGTATTGCCGCTGGCCTTGCTGCTGCCTCCCGATCGTTCCGCATCTGCCCTTCATATTCGCCGCCACCGCCTAGCCCGCCCGCTTTTTCCACCGTGACCGATCCCCGCCCCGACACCGACGCTTCCGCGCCCTCGCCGCAGCCGGCCGCCCTGCGCCGCCTGGTCTACCGGCGCACCGCCAGGTTGCGCCGTCCGGCGATGCGCCGTGTGCTGGAGGCCCTGTACTGGGCGGCGATGGGGGCGATCCTGCTGTTCTCGGCGGTGGCCTTGTTCCTGCGCTACTACGCCCTGCCCCGGGTGGAGGAATTCCGCCCCCAGATCGAGCAGGCCCTGTCCGGCGCCCTCAAGCGCCCGGTCACCCTGGGCAAGATCGAAGCCCGCTGGGAGCGGCTGCGCCCCGGCGTGACCTTGTCCGACCTGACCCTGTCCGACGAATCCGGCCGGCCGGTGCTGACCCTGCCCCGGGTCGAGGCGGTGGTGGCCTGGCGTTCCCTGCCCCTGCTTTCCCTGCACCTGCACCGGCTGCTCATCGACGCGCCCGAGCTGCACATCCAGCGCGACCCCGACGGCAAGCTGCTGGTGGCGGGCATGCCCGTGTCCGCCGACAACGACGAGGGCGGCGCCAGCGACTGGGTACTGTCCCAGGATCTGATCGAAATCCGCCAGGCCCGCCTGGTCTGGGAGGACCGGCTGCGCAACGCCCCGGTCCTGGCCCTGGCCGGGGTGGATCTGCGCCTGCAAAACAGCCTGTCGGCCTTCGGACGCCACCGCTTCGGCCTGCGCGCCGATCCGCCGGCCGGGGTGGCGAGCCGCATCGAAGTGCGCGGCGACCTGTCCACCCGGGACCTGACCCGGCCGTCGACCTGGAAGGGCACCCTCTACGCCAACCTGGACGACACCGACCTGGCGGCCTGGAACTTGTGGCTCGACCTGCCCCTGGAACTGCACCGGGGCCGGGGCGGGGTGCGTTTGTGGCTGGACTTCGACCGGGGCACGGTGGCCTCCGCCGCCGCCGACCTGCGCCTGGCGGACGTGGACCTGCGGGTCAGTCCCCGGCTGCCGGCCCTGGACGTGGACGCCCTGGCCGGCCGGATCGGCTACCGGCGCTTGGGGGACGGCCTGCCTTTGCAGGAGGTGCGTGCCCGGGGCCTGACCCTGGCCGCCAGCGCGCCGGATGCCGGGGAGCGCGGCGAGAGCGGCAAGCATGACGCCGCCAAAAGCGCCGCCGGCCGGGTGGTGATCCCGCCCACCGACTTCACCCTGGCCTGGCGTATGGACGACCAGGACACCTATCTGGAAGCCTCGGCCAGCCGCCTGGAACTGGACGGCCTGGCCCGCCTGGCGCGGCGCCTGCCCCTGCCCGACCAGGCCCTGGCCCTGCTCGACGAGGCCCGCCCCCGGGGGCTGCTGCGCGAGGCCCAGGTGCGCCTCGACCGCAAGGGCCAGGCCCCCGCCGACTACAGCTACCGGGTGCGCTTCGAGCAGCTCGGCATGGCGCCCCTGGGGGCCGTGCCCGGCGCCAGCGGGCTGTCCGGCCTGATGGAAGGGCGCCAGGACAGCGGCCGCCTGACCCTGGATTCCCATGGCGCCCACCTGCTGCTGCCCCGGGTCTTCCCCGATCCGGATCTGGCCTTCGACCAGTTGAGCGCGGCCATCGGCTGGACCGTGGAGCGTCGGGCCGGGGCGCCGGCTCAGGTGGGCGTGACCCTGGAAAAAGTGGCCTTCGCCAACGCCGACGCCGCCGGCAGCGCCCGGGGCACCTACCGCTACACCGGCCAGGGCGGCGGCGTCATCGACCTGGGGGCCGAGTTGACCCGGGCCCGGGGCGACGCGGTGTGGCGCTACCTGCCCAACACGGTCGGCGAGGATGCCCGGGTCTGGCTGCGCCGCGCCATCACCGCCGGCCACGCCACCAACGGCCGGCTCGTGCTCAAGGGCGACCTGGACCGCTTCCCCTTCCGCGGCAACGCCGGCGGCCAGTTCCTGGTCACCGGCGACATCCACCAGGC
Organism: Oryzomicrobium sp.; assembly: GCF_021287045.1. GTDB lineage: Bacteria > Pseudomonadota > Gammaproteobacteria > Burkholderiales > Rhodocyclaceae > Oryzomicrobium. The sequence continues at coordinate 34,588 of NZ_JAJTBG010000014.1, forward strand.
CCGCCTGGAGTACGCCGACGGCTGGCCCGCCATCGACGGCATCGAAGGCAGCCTGCGTTTCGAGGGCGAGCGCATGACCATCCGCGCCAAGGACGGCCACATCCTGGCCGCTCGCCTGCCCCAGGTGGAAGCGACCATCCCCGACCTGGAGGCGCCGGAAGAGCTGCTCGTCATCAAGGGTCGGGCCGAGGGCCCCACCGCCGCCTTCCTCGACTTCGTCGAGCAGAGCCCGGTGGGCAACCGCATCGACCACTTCACCGAGGACATGCGCGCCCAGGGCAACGGCGGCCTGGACCTGGACATCCGCATGCCCCTGCGCAAGGTGACGGACACCACCGTCGCCGGTCAGTACGAATTCCGCGACAACCAGCTCGCCGTGGTGTCCGGCCTGCCGCCCCTGACCCGGGTCAACGGCAAGCTCGCCTTCACCGACCAGGGCATTTCCATCCGCGCCATCACCGGCCAGTTCATGGGCGGCCCGGTGACCGTGGAGGCCCGCTCCGAGGCGGAACGGGTGCGGGTCGGCTTCCGCGGCAGCGCCACCGTGGCCGAGGCGCGGCGGGCGTGGCAGGACGTGCTGCCGGGCCCCTTCTTCGACGCCCTGTCGGGCCAGGCCGCCTACCGGGGCGAGGTGCGGGTGAAAAAGCGCAGCGCCGAGGTGGTGGTGGACAGCGACTTGAAGGGCGTCGCTTCCAGTTTGCCGGCGCCCCTCAACAAATCCGCCGCCGATGTCCTGGCCTTGCACGTGGAGCGCTCCCGGATTCCCGGCACCACGCCCCTGGACCAGTTGAAGATCCAGGTCGGCCGCGTCGCCAGCGTCACCTTGCAGCAGCGCACCGGCCCCGACGCTCCCCTGGAGCGGGGCGTGGTGACCATCGGCGAAGGGGCGGCGGCGACCCTGCCGACCCGGGGGCTGGGGGTGTCGATCGCCGTGCCGCGCTTCGACGTGGCCGAGTGGAAGCGCCTCGCCGACGACGGCAAGGACGGCGGCGCCGGCGGTGCCTCGCTGCCCACGGTGGTCAACCTGCGCACGCCGGAACTGATCCTGTCCGGCCGACGCTTCCACGACGTCACCCTGCGTGCCCAGCCCCAGGCCGGCGGCGTTTCGGGCCGGGGCGACGGGCCGCCGGTCCTCGCCGCCCAGCTGTCGTCGAAGGAGGTGGACGGCCAGCTGTCCTGGGAAGGTCCCGGTGCCAATCTGCCCAACGGCCGTCTGGTGGGGCGCTTCAAGCAGATCACCCTGCCCGAGTCGGAAGTGAAGAGCGCCCTGTCCGGCGAGGGAGATGCCCTGACCCGCCTGCCGGCCCTGGATATTTCCGCCGAGAATTTCGTCTATGAAGGCCGGCGCCTCGGTCGCCTCGACCTGCGTGCCGCCAACGAGGCCCGCAGCGGTTCCGGGGCCGCCGCCGTAGCGCCGCCCTGGCGCATCGACCGGCTGGCCCTGTCTGGCGCCGACGGCCAGATCGCCGCCAGCGGCCGCTGGCGCCCGCCTGCCGGCGCCGACCGGGGCGAGACCCGCCTCGACGTGGCGGTGGAAGCCTCCGACATCGGCAAGTTCCTCGCCCGCCTCGGCCAGCCCGACGCGGTGCGGCGCGGCCAGGGCAAGCTGACCGGCCGCCTGTCCTGGGTCGGCAGCCCCGCTGACCTGGACGTGGCCAGCCTGTCCGGCCAGTTGCACGTGGAGGCGGAGAAGGGCCAGTTCGCCAAGATCGAGCCGGGGGCGGGCAAGCTCCTCGGCCTGCTGTCGCTGCAAGCCCTGCCGCGGCGCGTCACCCTGGATTTCCGCGACATCTTCTCTGAGGGCTTCGCCTTCGAGTCGATCAGCGGCGACGTGACCCTGGACCGGGGCCGGGCGCGCACCAGCGACCTGCTCATCGACGGCCCGGCGGCGCGCATCAAGCTGGGCGGCGAGGTGGATCTGGACAAGGAAACCCAGAATCTCAAGGTGACGGTGCAGCCGTCCCTGACCAACGCCGTGGCCCTGGGGGTGGCGGTGGTCAACCCGGTAATCGGCGCCGCCGCCTACCTGGCGCAGAAGGTGTTGCAGAATCCGATCGAAAAGGTGTTTTCCTTCGACTACCGGGTGACCGGAACCTGGGCCGATCCCAAGGTCGAAAAGGAAGGGCGCCGCCCCGCCGTCTTCCCCGCCCACGATGGCGAGGCGCCGGGCGCCGCCCCTTCCGCCGAAAGCAAGGACAGCAAGGACGCAAAATGACTTCCACCGCTTCTTCCCTCGCGCCGGTGCGCCTGGCCGCCGCGCAGATGGTGTCCGGCCCCCGGGTCGCCGACAACCTGAAAACCGCCGGCCGCCTGGTGGCCGAGGCCGTGGCCCAGGGCGCGACCCTGGTGGCCCTGCCCGAGTACTTCCCGATCATCGGGGCCTCAGACGCCGACAAGGTGGCGGCCCGGGAGAAGGACGCCGAGCAGGGCGGCGGCGGGCCAATCCAGGACTTTCTGGCCGAGACCGCGGCGCGCCACGGCATCTGGCTGATCGGCGGCTCGGTGCCCCTGGAGGCCTCCGCCCCGGACAAGATGCGCAACAGCAGCGTTGCCTACGGTCCGGACGGCAAGCGGGTGGCGCGCTACGACAAGATCCACCTGTTCGGCTTCCAGAAGGGTGCCGAGCGCTATGACGAGGCCGCCACCATCGAGGCCGGCGACACCCCGGTGGCCTTCGATACGCCCTTCGGCCGGGTCGCCCTGTCGATCTGCTACGACCTGCGCTTTCCCGAGCTGTACCGGCGCCTGGCCGGCGGCGTGGATGGCAACGACAAGCCGGTGGACCTGATCGTCATGCCGGCGGCCTTCACCGAGACCACCGGCCGCGCCCACTGGGAAATCCTGCTGCGCGCCCGGGCCATCGAAAATCAGTGCTACCTGCTGGCCGTGGGCCAGGGCGGCCGCCACGAAAGCGGCCGGGAGACCCACGGCAACAGCATGGTGGTGGGCCCCTGGGGCGACATCCTGGACCGCAAGCTGAAAGGCCCGGGGGTGGTGATCGCCGATTTCGACCCCACCTATCTGGCCGAGGTGCGCGCCAGCCTGCCCGCCCTCAAGCACCGGGTGCTGTGAGTCTTTTCCCGCCACGCGGCCGCCTGCCGGGTCGCGCCGTCACATACCGTTGCGCGCCGGCCGCGCCCCTGCGCTAAGCTGTTTCCGGGCCCGATGCAGGATTCTGTATCCGCGATCCCGCCCGAATCGAATCTGGAGTTTCCATGAGCAAGAAAGCCACCGCCACCCGCACCGCCGCTGCCAATCCCCTGGCGGTCGCCGACAGCCTGCTGCTGGCCCCCTTCGACCTGTCCGAATCCACCCTGGACAAGGTGTTCACCCAGCTTAACGCGCCGGGCGTGGACGACGCCGACCTGTACTTCCAGTACACCCGCTCCGAGTCCTGGGCCCTGGAAGAGGGCATCGTCAAATCCGGTAGCTTCAACATCGACCAGGGCGTCGGCGTGCGCGCCGTGTCCGGCGAAAAGACCGCCTTCGCCTACTCCGACGACATCGGCCTGGCGGCCCTCAGCGACGCCGCCGCCGCGGTGCGCTCGATCACCGCCGCCGGCCAGAACAAGCGGGTTGCCGCCGGTCAGCGCCGCCGCAATCTGGTGGACGGCCGCGCCCTGTACGCCGCCCAGGACCCCCTGGCCTCCCTGCCGGCGGAAGCCAAGGTCAAGCTGCTGGAGCGGCTCGAAGCCTTCGCCCGGGCCTGCGATCCCCGGGTCACCCAGGTGATGGCCTCCCTGGCCGGCGAATACGACGTGGTGCTGGTGATGCGCGCCGACGGCCGTCTGGCCGCCGACGTGCGTCCCCTGGTGCGGGTCGGCATCACCGTCATCGTCGAGGACAACGGCAAGCGCGAGCAGGGCCACGCCGGGGGCGGCGGTCGCTTCGACTACGGCTACTTCGACGAGGCCATGCTCGACCGCTACGCCCGGGAGGCGGTGCACCAGGCGGTCACCAACCTGGACGCCCGCCCGGCGCCCGCCGGCCCCATGACCGTGGTGCTCGGCCCGGGGTGGCCCGGCATCCTGCTGCACGAGGCGGTGGGCCACGGCCTGGAGGGCGACTTCAACCGTAAGGGCAGCTCGGCCTTTGCCGGCAAGCTGGGCCAGCGGGTGGCGTCCAAAGGCGTCACCGTGGTGGACGATGGCACCATCCCCGACCGGCGCGGCTCCCTCAACATCGACGACGAGGGCAACCCGACCCAGCGCACCGTGCTGATCGAGGACGGCATCCTCAAGGGCTACATGCAGGACAGCCTCAACGCGCGCCTGATGGGCGTCGCCCCCACCGGCAACGGCCGGCGCGAATCCTTCGCCCACCTGCCCCTGCCGCGCATGACCAACACCTACATGCTGGCCGGCGACAAGTCGCCGGAAGAGATCATCAAGTCGGTGAAGAAGGGCGTCTACGCGGTGAACTTCGGCGGCGGCCAGGTGGACATCACCAACGGCAAGTTCGTCTTCTCGATGAGCGAAGCCTACTGGGTCGAGAACGGCAAGATCATGTACCCGATCAAGGGCGCCACCCTGATCGGCAACGGCGCCGACGCGCTCACCCACGTCAAGATGGTGGGCAACGACATGGCCCTCGATTCCGGCGTCGGCACCTGCGGCAAGGAAGGCCAGAGCGTGCCCGTGGGCGTCGGCATGCCCACCGTGCGCATCGACGGCCTGACCGTGGGCGGCACCGCCTGAGCCATGGCCGATTCCACCCCGCTCAGCAAAACCCCGCGCCAGTCGGGGATCTCCAGAGGGTGTGCCGCGAAAGCCGCGCCCCTGCTGGTTCTTGGCGTGGTCCTGCTGGCGGGCTGCGCCAGTCCTGCCCCTTCGACCCCTGCCTTGCCCCGGGCCGGCACCGAGACGGTGATCGCCCCGGCCCCCCCGCCGGTGCCGCCCAAGCCGCCCATGACCTGGGACGAGGTCAAGCAGCGGGTCAAGGAAAAGAAGAGCGTGGACGAGATCGTCGGCGAGGCCCGGGTGCGCGGCGGCGACCTGGACTTGCCCCCGGCCAAGGTCCTCGAACTGACCCGGCAGGGCCTGCCCGTGGCCGTGCTGGAGGGCATCTACGCCCTGCGCCAGTCGGCCCGGGAGACGGACTGCGCCAGCCGCCTGCTGCAACGCGAGCAGGAGCTGGGCCGGGACGTCCAGCAGCGCGAGGCGCAGATTTTCCAGCAGGGCTACCAGCAAGGCACCCTGGTCTGCCGCGACCCCTTCTACGGCCCCCCCTTCCCGCGCTGGCCCTACCGGCGCTGGTAAGCCGGTCCGTCCGGCCGCTTGCGGAGCGAGCGTGGTGCCATGCCGCGCTTGTCTTCTCGCCTGGGCGTTGAGCTTTTCACGCCCCACCGCTTCCGTTTCGCCTTGATAAGCACGGCCTGGGGGGGGGCTGTGCCTGGCCCGATCGTCGGTACCGCAGGCTTTCCGGGCAATTCTGGGATGGCCGATACGAGCGATGCTCGTCGGCGGTGGAACAGCCTGTCAGTAAAAATTACTCTTTTTGCATAATGTTGCCGGTATATTGGCCCCACGAACCTGCCGACGGGATGGCAGCGTGCCCTCGTCCGGCTGGCTTACCCTGCAAAAGGAGTTGTCATGAGCGCTTTTGCCGACCGTCGTTCCAGTGATGCCGAGTCCCACACGGCTCGGAGACTCCAAGCCGCCGGCCAGGCCGGGGTAGCGCAGTTCGCCCCCTTTGTCCCGGAATCCCCTCAGAGTCTCGCCTTGCAAGCCAGGGCCGATGCCGGCGCCCAGGTCCGCCGCCTCGAACGGCTGGCCGTCGCGCAGCGCCAGGGGGCTGATGAGGATGAGACGCTGCAACCCAAGGCGCTCCCGGCGCAACGGGTGGGCGAAGGCGACGAGGAAGTGCCTCTCCAGAGGCGCTTCACGGCCGAGGGGGCAGTCGGGGGCGAAGTACGCAGTTCCAGCCCCTTGAGCGAGGCGGCCAGCCCCAACCGTACCGGCTTGCCCGACCCCCTCAAGGCCGGCATCGAGGCCCTTTCCGGAATCTCCATGGGCGGCGTGCGGGTGCATTACAACTCCGACAAGCCCGCCCAGCTCAGCGCCCTGGCCTTTGCCCAAGGTTCCGACATCCATGTGGCGCCGGGGCAGGAAAGGCATCTGCCCCACGAGGCGTGGCACGTGGTGCAGCAGGCCCAGGGGCGGGTGAAGCCCACGTTTCAGATGAAGAGCGCTCCGGTGAACGATGATCCGAGCCTGGAGCGGGAGGCGGACGCCATGGGCGACGCCGCAATGGGCGTCGGACAGAGAATGGCTCAAACGCTGGCAGGGGCCGGAACGCATGCCCTGGAGCGCTCGTCGGTCGCCGCCAGGAATTCATTGTGCAAGCCAGACCTTGCCTCGGCGGGGGGCGTCCAGCGCGTCGTCCAGCGGCTCATCATGCCGATACAGAATCTCCTCGTTCCCCTGGCGGGGAATACGCTGGCCAAGTTCAATGAAGTCATGGCGGCAATGAATATGCTGCCCTTGGGCCCCGCCGCAGGCATCGTCGTGCTGGTTCAGGTCGATGACCAGCATACGCCCAACCCGGCAGAGACCGATCTGAGCAACCAGCCGGGCGTGGACATCGAGGTGACGATCAGGAAGTGGTACCTGGACATCACCTCCGTCGGGGAAATCGTCGGCCTGGTCGCCCACGAACTGGGCGTCCACAACCTGGCCGACATGATGATTTCGAGAAGGGCCGGGCGGCGCGAGCGGCGGCGCAATGCCGCGGGCACCGGCTTCCAGGTGAACGTCAATGGCCGGGTCCATGGCGTGACCGGCTGGAATGCCCCCGTTGCCAACAACTGGGATGCCCAGGGCCGGCAGCGCGACCACGTCAATGTGGTGCGGGACCCCGGCGGCGTTGCGGGCAATGCCTCGGCGAGAACGCGGGCCTACGTGGACACCATGCTGAGCCTGGGGGACCAGATCAACGCCGTGCCTGCGGTCGGGCCCGCGGCGATTGCCGCGCGGCAACAGAAGCTGCGGGATCTGGTCCAGACTTTCCTCTTCGACTACGCCCGCATTCTGGTAACGAACGATGGGGGCGCCTGGGCGACGTTCAGGGATGCCGGCTTTATCGCCGACGTCATGAACTGGTACGAGAACGTGCTCGTCGCCCGCCATGCCGCAGCCCATCCATGGCTGCCGTTTCTGGCCGGGAATGCCACGGGCTGGGGCCTGCGCGGCTGGCTGCTGGGCAAGCTGGCCGCCTATTTCGCCAACCGGGCCGGGACCATGGTGCGCCGGGCGGCGAATTGGGTCGGGCGGTCCGTCGCTGGGGCCTGGCGCTGGGCCTTCGGCTGACCCCATCGCCGCTAGCCGCCTGGCCCGGCAACCGGGCTAGACAATCGCTCCAGGCAGCCGGGACAAGCTCAGGCTGCGCGATGCCGCAGCACCAGGCCGATGGCGAGCAGCGCCACGCCGGCCAGGGCGACCCAGGCGGGCTGGGCCTGGGCCGGGGATACGGCCGGGGCCTGGCCCGGGCCGCGCAGGATCAGCCGCCGGTTGGCCTGGACGACTTCCACGTGGCGCAGGAAATTCTGGCCGAGCAGGGCCATGGGCTGGCTGCCGGGCATGACGCCGACCGACAGGGGCAGGGGGCCGATGCCGCCGGCGGACACCTGCTGGCTCGCCACCATGCGGCCGGCCGCCGGCCCGGCGGCGGTCATGAAGGTGGCGCCGCGTCCGGGGCCGAGGTCCAGCTGGTCGGCCAGGGATTGGCTGACCGAGACGACGCTGGCGCCGCTGTCGATGAGAAAGCTGACCGGCCGGCCGTTGATCCGGCCGTCGATGTAGTGGTGCCCGTCCGGGGCGGCGGGAACGGTGATCTCGATCTGCCCGCCGGCCTGGCGCACGGCCGGGCTGCCCAGCCAGAGGAAGAAGGCGAAGAGCAGGGCGCCCAGGCCGAGGACGAAACACAGGGCCGCCAGGGTCGAGGTCCCGGGCGGCCTTCCTGCCCGTGCCCCAGTGTTTGGCGTGTGCGGCGTGTTGCGGGCCAGGGCGCCGCGCACCGTTTGCAGGCGCCGTTCCTTTTCCCCTTCGCTCAGGCGGAAGCGGTTTTGGCTAGCCTCTTGGAGGCGTTCCTGTCCCGATGCTTCCCTGTCGTCGCTCGCCATGGCCGGCCGTACCCCGCGTGATGGTGGGCGGCCATGCTGGCATGAAAGCCGGCCGAGGGGAACCGGTTGGGGCGATGCTCGCGGCATCAGAACAGGGAAAGTTGCGAATCTTCCCCATTCGCCCGGCGGCGCTTGGCGGCGGAACGGGGCGGCACAGCAGCCTGGGCAGGCTGGGGCGGCGGCATGAAGCGGCTGCAATCCAGGGGCGGCGGGCTGGTGAAGCCGAGCCGCCTGCGGGCGAGGCGGAAGCGCTGCCCCATCAGCTCGGCGTAATGGCCCAGGCCGCGTAGGCGGTGGCCGAAGCGCGGGTCGTTGCGCCGGCCGCCGCGCATGTCGTAGAGCACCGCCATCACCCGGGCGGCCTTGCCCGGGGCATGGCGCGCCAGCCAGTCCTCGAGCAGGGGCGCCACCTCATGGGGCAGGCGCAGCACGCCGTAGTGGGCCCAGGCGGCGCCGGCCTGGCGGGCCGCCTCCAGGCCCTTTTCCAGTTCGTGGTCGTTGAGCCCGGGGATCAGGGGGGCGAAGGACACCCCCACCGGTACGCCGGCTTCGGCCAGGGCGCGGATCGCCGCCAGGCGCCGCTGGGGCGAGGCGGCTCGGGGTTCGAGATGGCGCGCCAGTTCGGCCGATAGGCCGGTCAGGGAGACGGCGGCGGTCACCAGGTTTTCCGCCGCCAGGGCGGCGAGCAGGTCGATGTCCCGTTCGATCAGGGCGCTCTTGGTGATGAGGGACACCGGGTGGCGGCAGGCGAGCAGCACCTCCAGGATGCGTCGGGTCAGCCGGGTCTGGCGTTCCACCGGCTGGTAGGCGTCCGTATTGACCCCCAGGGCGATCGGCGCGCAGACGTAGCCGGGCCGGGCCAGCTCGGCGGCGAGCAGTTCCGGGGCGTCCGGCTTGTGGAAAATCTGGGTCTCGAAGTCGAGGCCCGGCGAAAGCCCCAGGTAGTTGTGGCTGGGCCGGGCGTAGCAGTAGATGCAGCCGTGCTCGCAGCCCCGGTAGGGATTGATGGAGCGGTCGAAGGGCAGGTCCGGCGACTCGTTGCGGGCAATCACGGTGCGGGCCGTGTCGATCAGCAGCTGGGTGCGCGGGTCGGGCAGCAGGGGCGCCTCGTCCGGCGCCTGCTCCCAGCCCACCCGATCGGCTTCCACCACCTCGTCCGGCCGGTCCCGCTGCCAGGCGTCGAAACGGCCGGCGACGTTGGCCGCGCTGCCCCGGCCCCGGGGGGCGGGGCGGGCCGGTGCCGCGGGGTCTTGGGCAGGCGGTGGCGGGGGACGGCGGTCGGGGCGATCCATGGAGGCAGTATAGAACCGGGCGGCCGGCGATGCCGGGGGGCTGCCCCGAGGCCGCCCGGCTCCGGTAGAATCGAACGTTTCCCCGCCGTTCGCGCCGCGTCGTTCTCGCTAAGAACGCGCTTTTTTCCGGGATCACCGCCATGTCGCTCCACTCCGCCGCCCTTGCCCACACCTCCGCCGGCAACGCGTCCAAGCCGGTCACCGACGATGTCCGCATCAAGGAGATCAAGGAACTGGTACCGCCGGCCCACGTGTTTCGCGAATACCCCCTGAGCAACCGGGCGGCCCAGATCACCTATCAGGCCCGCCAGGGCATCCACCGCATCCTGCACGGCGCCGACGACCGGCTGGTGGTGGTGGTCGGCCCCTGTTCGATCCACGACACCGACGCCGCCCTGGACTATGCCCGCCGCCTGGAACCCCAGGCCCGCCAGCACCAGGACGACCTCTTGGTGGTGATGCGCGTCTATTTCGAGAAGCCGCGCACCACCGTGGGCTGGAAGGGCCTGATCAACGATCCGCGCATGGACGGCAGCTTCCGCATCAACGAGGGCCTGCGCCTGGCGCGCAAGCTGCTGCTCGACGTCAATGAACTGGGCCTGCCCTGCGCCACCGAGTTCCTCGACACCATCACCCCGCAATACACCGCCGACCTGATCGCCTGGGGCGCCATCGGCGCCCGCACCACCGAATCCCAGGTGCACCGCGAGCTGGCCTCCGGCCTGTCGTGTCCGGTGGGCTTCAAGAACGGCACCGACGGCAACGTCAAGATCGCCGTGGACGCCATCCGCGCCGCCCAGAGCCCGCACCATTTCCTGTCGGTGACCAAGTCCGGCCACACCGCCATCGTCTCCACCCTGGGCAATGAGGACTGCCACGTCATCCTGCGTGGCGGCAAGGCGCCCAACTACGACGCCGCCAGCGTGGACGTGGCCTGCAAGGACATCGCCGCCGCCGGCATGGCCGCCCGGGTGATGGTCGATTTCTCCCACGGCAACAGCAGCAAGCAGTACAAGCGCCAGATGGACGTCAGCACCGACGTGGCCGCCCAGCTGGCCGGCGGCGAGGAGCGCATCATCGGCGTGATGGTCGAGTCGAACATCGTCGAGGGGCGCCAGGACCACGTGCCGGGCCAGGCCCTGACCTACGGCCAGAGCGTCACCGACGCCTGCGTCGGCTGGGACGACAGCGCCGCCATCCTGGAGCAGCTGGCCGCCGCCGTGCGCGCCCGCCGCCTGGTGGAGGCGAGCGCCTGATCTTGCCCCACGGGCTCCGCCGTCCGGCGTTTCGCCCGGCTGGCGGGGCGCAGTACCCCGTAGCACCCCGCATCGCGCTGTATCCCGCAGTTTTCCCGTTCCCCGGCCCGGCCGGGAGCGGCGAGCGCGGACCGGACCGGCCGGACCTGCACCGCAGGCCGCCCCGGTCCGGTTTCGTTTATCCGAATCCTGTCCGAACCCGTTTCTGTCTTCCTCGCCCGTGACCACTCCATTCCGTACCGCCAACCCCCTGGCATCTCCGGCCGTCTGGCTGGGGCTGGTCCTGCTCTACGTATTCCGTGGCTTTTTGTCGTGGAAACTGCCGATCACCGGCGACGAAGCCTATTTCTACTGGTGGGGCGTGCGCCCGGACTGGGGCTTCTACGACCACCCGCCCATGGTCGGCTGGTGGATCGCCCTGCTGCTCAAGATTTCCCACGCGGAGTGGGCCATCCGCCTGCCGGCCCTGCTGCTGCCCATCCCGGTGGCGGCCTGCGCCTGGACCCTGGCCAAGCCGGCGGGGGAGGAGCGGGCCGGCTACGCCGCCCTGTTCACCCTGCTGATGCCGGCCTCGGTGGTGAACGTGCTGATCACCACCGACATCCCCCTGATCTTCTGGTCGGTGCTGTCGGTCACCGCCTACGTCACCGGCCTGCGCCGCCAATGCCTGGCCAGCCATGCTGCCGCCGGCCTGTTCCTCGCCCTGGCCTTCCTCTCCAAATACTTCGCCGTGCTGCTCGGGGTGGCCTACGTGATCCACACCGTGGCGGTGCGCCGCGACGAGAAGCGCTGGGCCGGCCTGTTCCTGCTGGTGCTGTTCGCCCTGCCCGGGCCGATCCTCAACATCTGGTACAACCAGGGCCACGGCTGGGCCAACGTGATGTTCAACGCCTTCAACCGCCACGAGGGCAACAATTCGGGCATCAGCTGGCAGCACCCGGTGACCTATGCGGTGACCCTGCTCTACGTGCTCACCCCCTTCCTGGTGGCCTTCCTGTGGCGCGACACCCGGGCGGTGCTGGAGGCCGGGCGGCGCGACGCCGGGGTGCGCGCCCTGTACTGGCTGGCCCTGATTCCCTTCGTCCTGTTCGGCCTGATGTCGGTGGGCAAGACCATCGGCCTGCACTGGCTGCTGTCCTTCGCCCCCCTGCTCGCCGTGGCCGCCGCCTGCGGCCTGCCCGACGGGCGCCTGCCCCGGCTGTCGCGCTGGCTGGCCGGTTTTGCCCTGGTGCATATGGTGGTGCTGGGGGTGGTGGTGGAGGCGCCGATCAGCTGGTGGAAGTCCACCAAGTGGTACGACGGGGTGGTGCTGACGGTGAAGTCCCAGGAACTGCTGGCCGAGCTCAAGCCCTACGAGGCCGACTACGTCTTCGCCAGCGATGGCTATTCCAACGCCGTGACCCTGGGCTACGACGCCCAGCGCTACTTCATCGTCTTCGGCCCGGGCTCGTCCCACGCCCGCCACGACGACATTTACACCGACTTTCGCGAGCTGGACGGCAAGAACATCCTCACCGTGCGCAAGTCCGAGCCCAACCTGGACGACTACCGCCCCTATTTCCGCCGCGTCGAGCTCAAGCAGTTCGATCTGGACGGGGTGACCTTCTATCTGGTGCTCGGCCAGGGCTTCCGCTACGAGCCCTACCGGGACACGGTGCTGCGCCAGGTCAAGGACCGCTGGTACCGGGTGCCGGCCTATCTGCCGATGAGCGCCTGCTACTTCGCCGACAAGTACTTCCCCGGCGAAACCTGCCGCTGACCGGGCGCCGACCATGTTCCGCCCCTACCTGCAACTGCTGCGCCCCCTGCAATGGGTGAAGAACGGCTTCGTCTTCGTCGGCGTGCTGTTCTCCCACAGCTGGGGCCAGCCGGACCTGCTGCGCGCCGCCCTGCTGGCCTTCGCCGCCTTCTCCCTGGCGGCGTCCAGCATCTACGTGGGCAACGACTACATGGACCGGGAGCAGGACCGGCTTCACCCGCGCAAGCGCCGCCGCCCCCTGGCCGCCGGCACTGTGCAGCCGGGCGCCGCCCTGGCCCTGGGGCTGGCCTGCGCCGTCGCCGGCCTGGCCCTGGCCGCCAGCGTGTCGGGCCCCCTGTTCCTGGTCATCGCCGCCTACCTGGGGCTCAACCTGGGCTATTCCCTGGGCTGGAAGCACGTGCCGGTGCTGGACGTGTCGATCATCGCCGCCGGCTTCATGCTGCGCATCCTGGCCGGCACCAAGGGCATCGGCATCGTGCCGTCCTACTGGCTGCTGCTGTGCGGGCTGATGGTCACCCTGTTCCTCGGCTTCGCCAAGCGCCGGGCCGAGTTGAACGCCCTGGAGGACGAGGCCGGCAGCCACCGCAAGGTGCTCAACGACTACGACACGGTGCTGCTCGACCAGCTCATCGCCATCTGCGCCGCCGCTACCATCGTCAGTTACAGCCTGTACACCGTCAGCGCCGAGACCGTGGCCCTGCACGGCACCCGCTACCTGGTCTACACGGTGCCTTTCGTGGTGTACGGCATCTTCCGCTACCTGTTCCTGCTGCACCGGCGCGGCGGCGGCGGCGACCCGACCACCGAGATCCTCGACCCCCACCTGCTGGTCACCGGCGCCCTGTGGCTGGCGGCGGTGGTCTGGCTGCTGGCGTGAATACGATTCCGGGCTGGCTATGCCGTTCGTCAGGGGTGACTGGCGGGCGACATGTCGAAAGGATAAAATCATGCCCTTTATATCCGGCCCGGCTGCACTCCTGATGCGATGAACGCCGTTCCCCAGCCCCCACCCTCCCCCGACGAGGTCCCCCTGGCCATCGCGCCGGTGGCCGACCCATTGCAGTCCCTGACCGTGCTGCTGGTGGAGGATGATCCGGTGATCCGCGCTTCCCTGGCCCTGCCGCTGGCCAAGCGGGTCGGCGCGGTGATCGAGGCCGGCAACGGGGAAGAGGGGCTGGCCCGCTTCCGCGAGCATCGCCCCCACGTGGTCATCACCGACTTGGTGATGCCCGGCCTGGACGGCCTGGCCCTGACCCGGGCGATCAAGGCCGAAAGCCCGGCCACGCCGGTGGTGATCGCCACCGGCCATTCCGAGGCCGACGCCCTGATCGCGGCCATCGAGATCGGCGTGGACCGCTACGTGTTGAAGCCGGTGCAGGTCGACTGCCTGCTCGGTGTGCTCGGCCCCCTGGCCTATACCGCCGCCCTCGAATCCCGCCAGAAACTGGCCGCCCAGGTGTTCGCCGCCAGCAGCGAGGCGATTCTCATCGCCGATGCCGACCTGACCGTGGTGGACGCCAACGACGCCTTCACCCGCATCAGCGGCTACGAGCGCAGCGAAGTCCTGGGCCTGCACGTGCTCGACCTGGACGGTGCCATCGAGGGCGAAGCCTTTCTCGAAGCCCTGTGGCGCACCGTGCGCGACACCGGCCACTGGCGCGGCGAACTGTGGAGCCGGCGCAAGAGCGGCGAACTGTATCCGGAATGGCGCAGCGTGGACGTGGTGCGCGACGCCGACGGCCGCATCAGCAACTACGTGGTGGCCTGGACCGACATCTCCGAGCGCAAGGAGGCCGAGGCCCGCATCCAGTACCTGGCCCACTACGACGCCCTGACCGACCTGCCCAACCGGGTGCTTTTCTCCGACCGCTTCGAGCAGGCCCTGATCCACGCCCGCCGCGCCGGCGAGACCGTGGGCGTGCTGTTCACGGACCTGGACCGCTTCAAGCTGGTGAACGATTCCCTGGGCCACAAGGTCGGCGACCAGGTGCTCCAGGAAGCGTCGCGGCGCCTCCTGTCCTGCGTGCGCGCCGAGGACACCGTGTCCCGCCTCGGCGGCGACGAGTTCGTCATCCTCCTGCCCGCCCTGCGCACGCCTCAGGATGCCGGCCGGGTGGCGGAAAAGGTGGTGGCCGCCTTGGCCCGCCCGTTCCGCCACAAGGGCGACGACCTGTCCATTTCCGCCAGCGTGGGCATCGCCTGCTTCCCCAACGACGGCGAACTGGCCGACACCCTGCTCACCCACGCCGACCTGGCCATGTACCGGGCCAAGAGCGTGGGGCGCAACAACTTCCAGTTCTTCAGCCCCGAGCTGGAGTCCGGCGCCCTGTCGCGCCTGTCCCTGGAGCACGACATGCGCCAGGGCCTGGAGCGGGGCGAATTCGAACTGCTCTACCAGCCCCAGGTGGACAACCCCACCGGCCGCCTGCTCGGCGTCGAGGCCCTGATCCGCTGGCACCACCCGGAGCGGGGCCTGCTGCTGCCCCGGGACTTCATCCCCCTGGCGGAGGAAAGCGGCTTCATCGTGCCCCTGTCCCTGTGGGTGCTGGCCGAGGCCGCCCGGCAGGTGTCCGTCTGGAGCGGCGCCGGGCTGCCCCCGGTGCGGGTGTCGATCAACCTGTGCGCCGCCCAGCTCAAGCAGCCGGATTTTGCCGCCAACTTCGCCCGCATCCTGGCCGAGGCCGGCGTGTCCGGCGAATACTTCGAGCTGGAATTCACCGAGCAGGTGCTGATGCAGGACGGGGAACGCAACCTGCTGGTGCTCTCCGACCTGAAGAAGCTCGGCGTCGGCATCACCCTGGACGACTTCGGCGTCGGCTATTCCAACCTCAACGTGCTGCGCCGCCTGCCGGTGGACACCCTCAAGATCGACCGTTCCCTGGTCTCCGAGGTCACCGAGAACAAGGACGACGCGGTGATCGTGGACGCCATCATCTCCATGGCCCAGCGCATGGACCTGAAGGTGGTGGCCGAAGGGGTGGAAACCGCCGACCAGGCCGGTTTCTTCCGCGACCGGGCCTGCCAGGAAATCCAGGGCCACTTCTTCAGCAAGCCCCTGGCCGCCGCCGACCTGCCGGGCTACCTGAACAACCTGCCCGGCGTACTGGCCCAAGTCGCCGGCTGAACCTGCCCGGCGCCGGCGTGGTTCGTGCCGAGGCGCGCTAGGCCGTACCAATTGCAGCGGTACTGCCGACGTCGTCGGCTTTCTAGGCGCCCTGGCGGGCGCCTGCTGCTTTCTCCCCTTCTGTTCTTCCGTTCCCCTTACTGCGCCTGGTCCGCCGCGGCCTCCGGCGCCGTGCTGCCTTGCTGGCGCGGTGCGGCTGCTTGTTCGCGCCGTTCCATCTCGGCTAGGAAGTCCCGGGCGACCGGGTTGTTCCCGGCGTCGGCGGCCAGGGTCCGAAGCACCTGGGGCATCCATTTCGGGCGCAGCTCCTCCCGGGCTGTGGCGTAGTCCAGGGTGTCCATGCGGTTGCCGTCGCGGATCACGTAGCGCCTGCCGAAGAGGGGAAAGAAGCGCTCGCCGGTGCTGAAGATCTTGTGCTCCGGCTTGTCCGGGCAATTTTCCGTGGTGAGGATCAGGGCGTAGCCCACGGGCTTGTCCGGCGCCGGGGGCTGGACCACGCCGGTGATGGGCTGCACCTCTTCCCAGTCCCGGGCGAACTCGACCATCACCCCGTCGTAGAGGCAGTGGTCGGCCCACAGCGGCGCCTGCTGCTTCATTCGCACCGCGTAGACCCGCACGCCCTCCTGGAACGGGATGTCGCTGGTGGCATTGGCGACGATGGTCAGGCTCTGGGCGGCGACGGTGGCGCCGAGGTACAGGACGTTGAGGAGTTCGAACAAGGCGGTTTCCTGGGGTGGGAAATTGCCCCCATTCCGGCCGTGCGCGGGAATGGCGGTGCGGGAGTGGCAGGGAGGCAGGGGGGAGGGCGGGCGCAGTGCCGATCCGAACACTTCCCCATGGCCCCACGACGGCGGCGCATTGTACAAACCCCGCGCCCCTATTGGGTTTCCGGATAGGGGGCGTGGAATGCCGCGCCACGCGCCGATCTCCGGCCAGGGGTGCCGGAATGCGAGGATTGGTGCCGCTTTGCGGGGAGTTGCCCTGAGTGTCGGGAAAGCGGGAAGGCTTGGGGATGACGCCGCCGGACGGCGGAGCGCCCCGCTGGTCATGCCGCGCCTCGGCCAGAAGAGACAGAGGCGGCGCCGGCACTCAATGTCCGGTGCAGGCAACGGTGAGGCGGGAAGCAGGAAGCAGGAAGGAAAGCGGGAGGCGGGAGGCGGGAGGCGGGACGCGGAAGTATTCGAGGGGCCCACATGACCTCCATCCAGGGGCACAGCGGGCGTTTCCCGGCGACGCCTCGGGCAGGGAAAATCGGGCGCCGTGCCGCCAGCGAACGGCGCCCAGGGAGCGTCAGCCCTGATGCCCCCGGTTGTGGCGCCACAGCACGTCGCTGCCGCCGGCTTCCTTGTTCAGGCTGCGGCCGAGGATGAAGAGCAGGTCGGAGAGACGGTTCAGGTACTGGCGGGCCTGGTCGGACACCGCTTCGTGGTGGGCCAGGCGGACCACGCTGCGCTCGGCGCGGCGGCACACGGTGCGGGCCAGGTGGGCGTGGGCGGCGGCCAGGGTGCCGCCGGGCAGGATGAATTCCTTGAGCGGGGTGAGGCTGGCGTTGAACTCCTCGGCCCAGGCTTCGAGCTGGGCCACCTGCTCGGTCTTCACGGCGGTGGCGCCGGGGATGCACAGCTCGCCGCCCAGGTCGAACAGGTCGTGCTGGACCACCGACAGCACTTCTTGCACCCGGGCCTCGATGGCGGCGGGCAGGGCGCTGGCGCGCAGCACGCCAACCAGGGAATTGAGCTCGTCCACCTCGCCCAGGGCGTCGATGCGCGGGCTGTCCTTGTCCACCCGGGAGCCATCGCCCAGGCCGGTGGTGCCGGCATCGCCGGTGCGGGTGACGATTTTCGAAAGACGGTTGCCCATGATCTAATCCTGACCTTCGTTGATGGTTGACGAAAACACTCGGGATTATAGCGACTCGCGCCGCCCGGTGCCGCCCGCGGCTGTTGCCGTGCCGGCCGGGGGCGGCGCGGCCGCCCGCTCAGACCACGCCAGCCGCCATGCTCAAGTTCGCCGCCAACCTGACCTTCCTGTTCGCCGACCGGCCCTTTCTCGACCGTTTCGCCGCCGCCGCCCAAGCGGGTTTTGCCGGGGTCGAGTACCTGTTCCCCTACGACGTCGCCGCCGAGGAAATCCGTGCCCGGCTGACGGCCCACGATCTCACCCAGGCCCTCTTCAACCTGCCCGCCGGCGACTGGGCCGGCGGCGAGCGGGGCCTGGCGGCCCTGCCCGGGCGGGAGGCGGATTTTCGCGCCGGCCTGGACCTGGCCCGGCGCTACGCCGCAGCCCTCGGCTGCACCCGGCTCCACGCCATGGCCGGCATTCCTCCGGCCGGCGCCGATCCGGCGGCGGTGCGCGCCACCTACCTGGCCAACATCCGCCACGCCGCCCGCGTCCTGGCGGCGGACGGCATCACCCTGATGATCGAGCCGATCAACAGCCGCATCGACATGCCCGGCTACTGGCTCGACTCGCCCCGGGCCGCCTTCGCCCTGCTCGACGCGATCGGCGAGGCCAACGTCCGCGTCCAGTACGACCTGTACCACGCCCAGATCATGGAGGGCGACCTGGCCCGCACGCTGGAATATGGCCTGGCCCGCACCCTGGAATACGGCCTGGCCGGCGCCGCGCCGCGCATCGGCCACCTGCAAGTGGCCGACAACCCGGGCCGGGGCGAGCCGGGCAGCGGCGAGATCGCCTATCCCTTCCTCTTCGCCACCCTGGAGCGCCTCGGTTACAACGGCTGGATCGGCTGCGAATACAAGCCGGCTGCCAGCACCGAGGCCGGCCTGGGCTGGTTCGCCCCCTACCGCCGTCGGGATCGACCGCCGCTGCCGGCGTAAAGGCGGCGCAGATGAGTGAAGGGGATGGATGAATTCCCCGCACGTTCCGCCCTCCAACCGGATGCCTCCCGGCGCCGCCACCGACCCGATTTTCCGGAGCCTTGCCATGACCTCTCCCCGCGACTTGCTGCGCGAGCTGTTCGACGCCGCCGTGGCCGCCGCCGACCCGGCGGTGGTGCTGCCGCCCTTCCTCGATCGCTTCCTGCCCGATCCCACCGCCCTGGCCCACGCCTCGGGGCGGCTGGTGGTGGTGGGCGCGGGCAAGGCCGCCGCCGCCATGGCCGCCGCCGTCGAAGCCTGGGCGGAAAAGCACTGGCACGGCGATCTGTCCGGCCTCTCCGGCATGGTGGTGACCCGCTACGGCCACGGCGCGCCGACCCGCCGCATCCGCGTGGTGGAAGCCGCCCACCCGGTGCCGGACGCCGCCGGCGAAGCCGCCGCCGCCGAGATGCTGGCCCTGGTGCGGACCCTCACCCCGAACGACCGGCTGCTGGTGCTGCTTTCCGGCGGCGGTTCGGCCCTGCTGGCGGCGCCCCTGCCGGGCATCGACCTGGCCACCAAGCGGGCCCTCACCAAGGAACTGCTCGCCTGCGGCGCCGCCATCGACGAGATCAACTGCGTGCGCAAGCACCTTTCGGCGGTCAAGGGCGGCCGGCTGGCCGCCGCATCGCTGGCGCCGGGGCTGACCCTGGCCATTTCCGACGTGGTCGGCGACGACCCCTCGGTGATCGCCTCCGGCCCCACGGTGCCGGACCCCTCCACCTGCGCCGATGCCCTGGCCATCCTGTGCCGCTACGAGATCGACGTGCCCGACGCGGTGCGCGCCCTGCTCGAATCCGGCGAGGGCGAGTCGGAGTCAGTCAAGCCCGGCGACCCCCGCCTGGCCCGCCACGACTACCACCTGGTGGCGGCGCCCATGCTGAGTCTGCACGCCGCCGCCAACGTGGCCCGGGCCGCCGGGGTCACGCCGCTGATCCTGGGCGACGCCATTGCCGGCGAATCCCGGGAGGTGGCCCGGGCCTTCGCCGGCCTGGCCGTCTCCAGCCGTCTGCACGGCCTGCCGGCCCAGCCGCCCTGCGTGCTGCTGTCCGGCGGCGAGACCACCGTCACCCTCAAGAATCCCAACGGACGGGGCGGGCGCAATACCGAGTTCCTGCTCGGCCTGGCCCTGGCCCTGCAAGGCGCCGAGGGCATCTGGGCCCTGGCCGGCGATACGGACGGCATCGACGGTTCCGAGGACAACGCCGGCGCCGTCGTCACCCCGGACACCCTGGCCCGTGCCCGGGACCGGGGCGTGGACGCCCTGGTCAAGCAGGACGAAAACGACGCCTGGGGCTTCTTCCACGAAACCGGCGACCTGCTCGTCACCGGCCCGACCCGTACCAACGTCAACGACTTCCGCGCCATCCTGGTGCTCTGACCTGGGCTGGCCGGGGCGCGCCTGAAGGCGTCTGGACGTATCAGGGAATGCCTAGACGCGCTCGGACTGATCTGGCCTCGACGCGTCACGGCCGGCGGGCGGCATCGGCCGTGCCGGCCGGGCCATGTATTAATAAAATTAATACATCGGGCCGATGAAAAAAAAAGGTCCGCGCCAGTATTGGACCTTGGCGATCTTGCTGCTGCAATACATGAAGAAAATTCAAGTATCGCCAGCGGCGTCCCGGTGCGCGGCCACCTGCTGCGGCCGCTCGCTTTGCGTTACCTCAAACGCTACGGCGGCACCTGAATTATCATGATTTCCTAATGTAATGATTTTCCCGGCCCGGCCGGGACGAGGTGGAGCATGGACTGGTGGGGATTGCTGGAAACCCTGGGCGAGCGCCCGGTGGCCGTGGCCGGGGGCGCCTGCATCGGGGTGCTGTTCGGCGCTCTGGCCCAGCGGTCCCGCTTCTGCCTGCGCGCCGCCACCGTGGCGGTGGCCCGGGGCGAATGGCTGGCGCCGGGCAGCGAGGGCGCGCGCCGGGTGGCGGTGTGGCTGCTCACCTTCGCCACCGCCGTGGTGGCCGCCCAGGCCCTGATCCTGGCCGGCTGGCTCGACGTCTCCGGCGCGCGCCAGCTGGCCGCCCGGGGCAGCCTGTCCGGCGCCCTGATCGGCGGGCTGCTGTTCGGCGCCGGCATGATCCTGGCCCGGGGCTGCGCCAGCCGCCAGCTGGTGGTGGCCGCCACCGGCAACCTGCGCGCCCTGCTCACCGGCCTGGTCTTCGCCGTGGCCGCCCAGGCCTCCCTGTCCGGCCTCCTGGCTCCCCTGCGCAACGCCCTGGCCGGCTGGTGGACCGTGGACGGCGGCGCCCGGGACCTGCTCGCCCTGGCCTCCCTGGGCCACGGCGGCGGCCTGGCGGTGGGGCTGTTGTGGCTGGGCACCGCCGGGGTGGCGCTGCGCCGCGCCCGGCTGTCCGTGCCGATGAGCCTGGCGGCGGTGGGGGTGGGGGCGGTGGTGGCCGCCGCCTGGTGGTTCACCGCCACCCTGGCCGGCCAGAGCTTCGAACCCCTGCCGGTGCAGAGCCTGTCGTTCACCGGCCCCTCGGCGGACATGCTGATGCAGGTGCTGGCCCCCCTGACCAAGCCCCTGGGCTTCGACACCGGGCTGGTGCCCGGGGTGGTGCTGGGCGCCTTCCTGGCCGCCTGGCGCGGCGGCGAACTCAAGCTCGAAGGCTTCCAGGGCGGCGAGATGATGCGCCGCTACATCGCCGGGGCGGTGCTGATGGGCTTCGGCGGTATGCTCGCCGGCGGCTGCGCCGTGGGGGCGGGTATCTCCGGCGCGGCCATCTTCGCCCTCACGTCCTGGCTCACCCTGGTGGCCATGTGGCTCGGCGCGGTGTTGGCCGACTACTGGATCGACCAGCCCCGGGGGCGCCTGGCGCCCCAGGCCGGCTGATCCGGCGCCGCTCATGATGTAGCTCCCGCACCCCAGCGGTTGGGTTGCTGCGGTTGCGCCGGTCCCCGGTGGGCCCGTGGGGCGGCTGGGGCTGCCCATCCGTGGCCGGGCGCGGGGCTTGGCCCTGGCCTTTTTGGTGTTTACGTAATCGTAAGTACGTGCTGAAATGAGCAACTTGTCAGACAAGTTGCTCATCCATGGCCGTCGCCGTTCCCGATCCCCTTTCCGCTCCCGAATCCGCCGGCACCCGCCGCTCCGAGGCGGTGCACCTGGCCCTGGCCGGGCGCATCCGTAGCGGCGACCTGGCCCCCGGGGCCCGTCTGCCCACCGAGAAGGACCTGTGCGCCGAGTTCGGTGTCTCCCGTCCCATGGTGCGGGAGGCCGTGGCCCGCCTGAAGGCCGACGGGCTGGTGATTTCCCGCCAGGGGGCCGGCGTGTTCGTGGCCGACACCCCGAGCCGGCTGGCCTTCGACGTGCCCGCCGACCAGGACCGGCGTGGCGCCCGGGAGCGTCTTGCCCACATCTTCGAATTGCGCACCCTGGTGGAGATCGGCGTCGCCGAACTGGCCGCCCGGCGGCGGCGCCCCAAGGACCTGAAGGCCATGGCCGCCGCCCTGGGGCGCATGGCCGGCGCGGTGGCGGCCCACGGCGACGGGGGGCGGGACGACGACGCCTTCCACGGCGCGGTGGCGGCCGCCACCGGCAACCCCATGATGCGCGACCTGGTGGGCTTCCTGTCCAAACAGTTCTCCGAATCCCGGCGCCTCTCCTGGGCCCCGGAACAGCATGCCCTGGGCCGCACCCAGGCCTTGCAGGACGAGCACCGGGCCATCTATGACGCCATCGCCACCGGCGACCCGGCGGCGGCCCGGGCGGCCAGTTTCCAGCACCTGTCGGCCACCGCCGCCCGCCTCGACATCGCCCTGGGCGAGGACATCGCCAGCGACCTGGCCGCGGCGTGCCTGCGCCAGGAGCCCGGACCATGACGCCGCTTGCCGGAGCCAGGCCCGCTTGAATCCATGACGACACGAATCCGGAGGAGACATCCATGAGCCACGACAACGCGCCGCCCCCGCTGCGGCCGGCCCCCGACTACGCCGGCGCCGACCGGGACTTCGCCCGGGACGCGGCGGCCCGCGCCGCCCTATTCGCCCGCCTGGGCGCCGCCCTGCCCGAGGGCAGCCTGATGGTGGAGGCCGAGGATTTGCGCCCCTACGAGTGCGACGGCTTGTCGGCCTACCGCCAGGTGCCCATGGCGGTGGCCCTGCCCGCCGACGAGGCCCAGGTGGCGGCGGTGCTGGCCATCTGCCACGAGCTGGAGGTGCCGGTGGTGGCCCGGGGCGCCGGCACCGGCCTGTCCGGCGGCGCCTTGCCCCACGCCCACGGCGTGGTGCTGTCCCTGGCGCGCATGAAGCAGATCCTGTCCATGGATGCCACATCCCGCACCGCCGTGGTCCAACCCGGGGTGCGCAACCTGGCCATCTCGGAAGCCGCCGCCAGCCTGGGGCTGTACTACGCCCCGGACCCCTCGTCCCAGATCGCCTGCACCATCGGCGGCAACGTGGCCGAGAACTCCGGCGGGGTGCACTGCCTCAAGTACGGCCTGACGGTGCACAACGTGCTCAAGGTGCGCGGCGTGACCATCAGCGGCGAGGTCGTCGAATTCGGCTCGGCGGCCCTGGATGCCCCGGGCTACGACCTGCTGGCCCTGATGATCGGCTCCGAGGGCATGCTGGCGGTGGTCACCGAGGTCACCGTGCGCCTCACCCCCAAGCCCCAGCTGGCCCAGGTGGTGATGGCCTCCTTCGACGACGTGAACAAGGCCGGCGACGCGGTGGCGGCGATCATCGCCGCCGGCATCATCCCGGCCGGCCTGGAGATGATGGACAAGCCCGCCACCCTGGCGGTGGAACCCTTCGTCAACGCCGGCTACGACCTGGAGGCCGAGGCCATCCTGCTGTGCGAATCCGATGGCACCCCGGAAGAGGTGGCCGAGGAGATCGCCCGGGTCAAGACCGTGCTCGACCGCTGCGGCGCCCGGGCCATGGCCGTGTCGCGCAGCGAGGAGGAACGGCTCAAGTTCTGGGCTGGGCGCAAGGCCGCCTTTCCCGCCGTGGGGCGCATTTCCCCCGACTACTACTGCATGGACGGCACCATTCCGCGGAAGCGCCTGGCCGAGATGCTCACGGCCATCGCCGCCCTGTCGCAGAAGTACGGCCTGCGCTGCGCCAACGTCTTCCACGCCGGCGACGGCAACCTGCACCCCCTGATCATGTTCGACGCCAACGAGCCGGGGGAACTGGAGCGGGCCGAGGCCTTCGGCGCCGAGATATTGGAGAAGTCGGTGGAATTCGGCGGCTCGATCACCGGCGAGCACGGGGTGGGGGCCGAGAAGATCAACCAGATGTGCGTCCAGTTCAACCGCGACGAGCGGGACTTCTTCTTCGCCGTGAAGCGGGCCTTCGACAAGCGCGGCCTGCTCAACCCGGGCAAGGCCATCCCGACCCTGCACCGCTGCGCCGAGTACGGCCGCATGCGCGTCTCCTTCGGCCAGATGCCCTTCCCCGACCTGCCGCGCTTCTGATGCCGCCGACCGACCCGATTCCGGACACGACCATGGCCATTACCGCTACTCCAGCTACTCCATCCGCGCCCCCGTCCGCGGCCTACGACGCCATCCTCGAAGGCTTCGCCGCACGCATCCGCCAGGCCGCCGAGGCGGGTACGCCGTTGCGCATCGAAGGCGGCGGCAGCAAGAACTTCTACGGCGGCCCGCTGCACGGCGAGGTGTTGTCCACCGCCGCCTACCGCGGCGTGATCGCCTACGAACCCACCGAGCTGGTGATCACCGCCCGGGCCGGCACGCCCCTGGCCGAGATCGAGACGGTACTGGCGGAACGGCAGCAGATGCTGGCCTTCGAGCCGCCGCGCTTTTCGCCCACCTCCACCATCGGCGGCGTGGTCGCCGCCGGCCTGTCCGGGCCGCGCCGCCTCCAGGCCGGCGCGGTGCGCGACTTCGTGCTCGGCACCCGCATCATCGACGGCCAGGGGCGCATCCTCACCTTCGGCGGCCAGGTGATGAAGAACGTGGCCGGCTACGACGTCTCCCGGGTGATGGCCGGCAGCCTGGGCACCCTGGGGCTGATCGCCGAGGTGTCCCTGAAGGTGCTGCCGGTGCCGGTGGCCGAGGCCACCCTGCGCTTTGCCTGCGACCCGGCCGAGGGCATCGTCCGGGTCAATCGCTGGGGCGGCCAGCCCCTGCCCATCTCGGCCACCGCCTGGCACGGCGGCGCCCTGTGGGTGCGCCTCTCCGGCGCCGAGGCGGCGGTGGCCGCCGCCCGGGCCGTGCTCGGCGGCGAGGCGGTGGACGACGGGGCCGGGCGCGCCCTGTGGCAGGCCCTACGCGATCAGACTCACGCCTTCTTCGCGTCGGCCGACGCGGCCGGCACCCCCCTGTGGCGCCTGTCGGTGCCCTCCACGGCCCAGCCCCTGGACCTACCCGGGGAAACCCTGGTGGAGTGGGGCGGAGCCCTGCGTTGGCTGGCCGCCGACCTGCCTGCCGACAAGGTGCGCACCACCGTCCTGGCCGCCGGGGGGCACGCCACCCTGTACCGGGCCGGCGACGAGGCCAAGGTCCGCGCCGGCGGGGCCTTCCAGCCCCTGTCCCCGGCCATGGCGGCGCTCAACCGCAACCTCAAGCGCGAGTTCGACCCCAAGGGCGTCTTCGGCCCGGGGCGCCTCTACCCCGACTTCTAAGCCCGCGCCCGACGACCCGAACGCCCTGACGAGACATCCGCCATGCAGACCCAACTCGCCGATTTCATCCGCGACACCCCGGAAGGCCGGGAGGCCGACACCATCCTGCGCAAGTGCGTGCACTGCGGCTTTTGCACCGCCACCTGCCCCACCTACCAACTCCTCGGCGATGAGCTGGACGGGCCCCGGGGGCGCATCTACCTGATCAAGCAGGTGCTCGAAGGCCAGGAGGTGACGGAAAAGACCCGCCTGCACCTGGACCGCTGCCTGACCTGCCGTTCCTGCGAAACCACCTGCCCCTCCGGGGTCCAGTACCACCGGCTGCTCGACATCGGCCGCGGCGTGGTCGAAGCCCGGGTGCCGCGCCCCGCCGGCCAGCGCCTGCTCTACCGGGCGCTGCGCACCGTGCTGCCCAACCGGGCGGCCTTCGAGGCGGTGCTCAAGGCCGGCCGGCTGGCCCGGCCCTTCCTGCCCGTGGCCCTGGCCGAGAAGCTGCGCCCCCCGGCACCGGCCAAGGCCCGCCCGGCGCCGGAGTGCCATGCCCGCCGGGTGATCCTGCTCGAAGGCTGCGTCCAGCCCGGCCTGGCCCCCAACATCAACGCCGCCGCTGCCCGGGTGCTCGACCGGGTGGGTATCGCCATCGTCCGCGAGGGCGAGAAGAAGGCCGGTTGCTGCGGCGCCTTGCGCTACCACCTGAACGACCAGGACGGCGGCCTGGACGACATGCGCGCCAACATCGACGCCTGGTGGCCGGCGGTGGAGGCCGGCGCCGAGGCCATTCTGGTGACGGCCTCGGCCTGTAGCGCCCAGGTCAAGGAATACGGGCACCTGCTGCGCCACGACCCGGCCTACGCCGAGCGGGCCGCCCGGGTCAGCGCCCTGGCCCGGGACGTGGCCGAAGTGGTGGCCGGCGAGGAGGCGGCCATTGCCGCCGCCCTGGCCAAGGCGCACGGCGGGGACGCGGGGAGCGCTGCCGCGGCCCCGGCCAGAGTGGCCTTCCATTCCCCCTGTACCCTCCAGCACGGGCAGAAGATTCGCGGCGTGGTGGAACGGCTGCTCGCCGCCGCCGGCTACGCCCTCACCCCGGTGGCCGACGGCCACCTGTGCTGCGGTTCCGCCGGCACCTATTCCCTGACCCAACCGGAACTGTCCCTCCAGCTGCGCAGCAACAAGTTGGCGGCCCTGGAGGCGGGCAATCCGGGAGTGATCGTCACCGCCAACATCGGCTGCCTCAACCACCTGGCGGCCGGCACCGCCACCCCGGTGCGGCACTGGATCGAACTGCTCGACGAGCGCCTGGGCGAGGTATGACCGGCGCAGGCTGACGGCCGGGAAGGCGGCGGTACGCCCCCGCCGCCCGGGAAAACATGCCGGGCGGAATCCGGGGGATGGCCGGAAAACCAATACTGGCGCGGAGTTTCGCCCCGGGGCGGGGTAGGGGGAAGCGGGCGGGAAGCGGGGGAGGGGCGGCGGCGAAGCGTGCTATGCTAGTCAGAAATCGGTCACAAACCTTCTTCCTTCCTCCGCCTTCCTCTCCTTCGCGCCGACCATGCCCTTGCAGTTAGACGTCTGCGTCTCCCAGCACATCGGCGACCGCCACGAGCAGCAGGACCGGGTGGCCCTGGTGCCCCATCCGCGCCTGCGCGGGGTGGTCCTGGCGGTGGTGGCCGACGGCATGGGCGGGCACGAGGGCGGCGCCCTGGCCGCCGAGCAGGTGGTGCACACCGCCCGCCAGTGCCTGGAGGGCTACGCCCCCAGCGAAGAGACGCCCGAGGAATTGCTGCGCACCATCCTCGACGAGGCCCACACCCTGATCCGGGCCGGCCGCTTCATCAACGAGAAGGACCCCCACAGTACCGGGGTGCTGCTGTTGCTCGAACCGACCCGGGCCACCTGGGCCCATTGCGGCGATTCCCGCCTCTACTGGTTCAGCGGCAGCGAGCTGCGCCAGCGCACCGACGACCATTCCTACGTGGGCCGGCTGGTGCGGGACGGCACCATCAGCGAGGAAGAAGCCTCCTTCCACCCCAACCGCAACGTGCTGCTCACCGCCCTGGGGGGCCGCGAGGCGCCCATGGTGGACGTGGGCAGTTGCGAATCCCTGGCGGCGGGGGACGCCTTCCTGATCTGTTCCGACGGCCTGTGGGGCTACTTCGGCGAGGCCGAGATGGGCGGCATCATCGCTGCCCAGTCGGCCCGGGACGCGGCGGGCGAGTTGATGCGCCGGGCGCGCAGCCGCGGCCGTGGCGAGGGCGACAACCTGTCCCTGGCCCTGGTGCGGCTGGAGGAAATGCCCGCCGTCAAGCCCGTGCCGCCGCCGGTGCGCCGGCCGCTGGGCAATGCGCCGGTCACCCCGGCCTGAGCGGGCCGGCGGGCGGGGCGGTCACTAGGCGAGACAAGTGGGACAAGCAGGACAGCGTCGGGCCGCGCCATAGAAAAAGCCGGGAGGCATGCTCCCGGCTTTTTTGTTGGCAGTGGGTCGGGCGCCGAAGCGCTGATGGCGCCTGCTGGTGTCAATGGAGCGTCGTCTGACGTCCCGCCGGGGCGTGTTCCTGGGGAGAATCGGCCGGCGGGCGGAACGCCTCGACCCAGGCGGGAAATTCTTCGGCGGGCATCGGCCGGGCGATGAAGTAGCCCTGGGCGTAGTCGCAGCCCAGTCGGGCCAGCTGGTCCCAGCTTTCCCGCGTTTCGATGCCTTCGGCCACGGCCTTGCGGCCCAGGTCGTGGACCATGTCGATGGTGGACCGGACGATGCAGGCGCAGTCCTTGCTGTCCATGCCGCGCACGAAGGACTGGTCGATCTTGATGTAGTCCACCGGCAGTTTCTGCAAGTAGGCGAGGGACGAATAGCCGGTGCCGAAGTCGTCGATGTACAGGGGAATGCCGGTGTCGCGCAGGCCGTGCAGTACCCGCAGGGCGAACTCGGCGTCCTCCATCACCGTGCTCTCGGTGAGCTCCATCTCGAACAGGCCCGGGGCCACGCCCAAGTCGGCCTGGAGACGGCGTATCCGTTCCAGCAGGTTGTCGTCGCGCAGGTTGCGGGCCGACAGGTTGACCGCGATGGGCAGGGCGCAACCCTGGCCCTGCCAGTCCCGCAGCAGCAGCATGGCGGTTTCGATCACCCATTCGGTCAGGGGGCGGATCAGGCCCGTGTTCTCGGCCAGCCCGATGAATTCTCCCGGGGGGATCAGGCCGCGCTGGGCATGTTGCCAGCGCACCAGCCCCTCGGCGCCGCTGATCCGGCCGGTGGCCATGTCCACCTTGGGGTGCAGGTAGAGGCGCAGGTCGCCGCCCTCGATGGCGCGGCGCAGCTCGCTGGCGATGGTGAGGCGGCGGGAGCGCTCGGGCGAGGGTTCGGGGATGAATACCCGGTGGGGCACGCCATCCTTCTTGGCCTGGTGCACCGCGATGTCCATGTTGCGGTACAGGTCGTGGGTGCTGGTTCCGTGCTCCGGGTAGAGGACGATGCCGATCTGGGTGGTGATCTCCAGCCCGATGTCGGCGATGCGGAAGGGGCGGGCCAGGGCCTCTTCCAGGCGCAACACCATGGCCAGGGCTTCCCCGGCGCCGGCGTCGGGGAGCAGGGCGGAAAATTCGTCGCCGCGCAGGCGGGCCACGGTGTTGGGCTGGGGGACCGCGGTCCGCAGCCTGCTGGCGAATTCGCACAGCAGCTGGTCGCCCTGGGCGAAGCCGAGGGCGTCGTTGATCTCGCTCAGCCGCTCGATGTTGGCCTGGAACATGGCGAAGGGGCGTTGCAGGCGCTGGCCGGTGTCCAGGGCGGCATTGAGGGCTTCGGAAAAGTGGGTTTCGTTGGGCAGGCCGGTGAGGGTGTCGTAGTGGCTCAGGCGATGCACCGTCTCCTGGTTCTGCTGCTGCTCCACCCGCGCCCGCAGGGTGGCGATGCCGAAGGCCAGGTCGTCGGCCGACTCGCCGAGCAGCTGGATTTCGTCCGGGCCGAAGGCATCCACTTCGGTGTCGTAGATGGCCAGGGCGCCGATCACCTGATGGCCGACCCGCAGGGGGCAGGCCAGGGTCGAGGCATAGCGGCTGAGGTGCTCCTGCCAGGGGGCATAGCCCGGATCGGCGGGAATGTTGCCCACGTGCCGGGATGTGCCGCTGCGCACGGCGGTGGCGACGGCGCCGTGGCCATAGTCGTCGTCGGCCCAGGTGCTGCCGAGGCCGTCCAGGGCGGTCAGGCCGCCGGGGTAGCCGCTCTGGGCCATGGGGAGCAGGGATTTGGCCATGTCGTCGAGGCAGTACCAGACCACCGCCGTGTCGTAGCCGCCGGCATCGACGATGGCGGCGCACATGCTGTCGAGTAGGGCCTGCTCGTCGGTAGCCCGCAGCATGGCCCGGTTGCCGGCGCTCAGGGTGCGCAGGGCCCGGCTGACGTGTTCCAGCTGGTGCACGTGGCGGGCCAGTTCGGTGTTCAGGTCCTGGATCACGGCTTCGGCCTGCTTGCGCTCGGTGATGTCGGTGCCGAGCACGTAATAGCCGACCACCTGCCCCTGGGCGTCGCGCTGGGGAGCGTAGTTGATCACCTGCCAGATGCCCGGGAAGGGCTCCCAGTCGTAGGTCTGGGAGTGGCCCTGGAGGGCCAGTTCGATGCGGGGGGCGGCCGTGGCGTAGCGCTCCCCGAGGATGTCGCGCACCGTGCGGCCGGTGATGTCGGTGTGCTCGGGGGCAAAGTTCTGCCGGTACTGGTTGTTTACATAGACGTAGCGCTGCTGGGTGTCGACGAAGGCGATCAGGGCGGGGACGTTGTTGATCACGTTGCGCAGCCGGTCCTCGCTTTCGTTGAGCTGTTCGGTGCGCTCGCGCACCCGCTGTTCGAGCAGCACGTTCTGCTCCTGGATCATGAACTGGGCCCGGCGTTCCGTGGTTTCATCGCGGAACACCAGCACCACGCCGTGGATTTTGCCGTCCCCGTCCCGGATCGGGGCGGCGCTGTCGGCGATGGGGCATTCCCGGCCGTCCCGGGCGATCAGGGCGGTGTGGCTGGCCAGCCCTCGCACCTCGCCGCTGGCCAGCACCTGGATCACCGGTATCTCGGCGGGCTCCCGGGTCCGTTCGTGGATGATGCGGAAGACCTCCTCCACCTTGCGCCCAAGGGCCTCGGCCAGGCGCCAGCCGGTGAGCCGTTCGGCAACCGGATTCATGCGCGTGATGCGGCCTTGCGCGTCGGTGGCCAGGACCGCATCGCCGATCGAATGCAGGGTTGTGGCCAGGCTCTGCTCGCTCTCGGCCAAGGCCTGCCGCTGGCTCTCAGCAAGCTGGAGCTGAAGGCGGATCAGCATGTAGCTGCCGGCCAGCAGGATGAAAAGGGCGATGGCGGTGAGGGCGCCGATGGTGGTCAGGAAGGTGCCGGTACGCAGGCGGGTCGCGTCGCGCTGGGCGAGGAGCCGATTTTCCTCGTCCGCCATGGCGGCGATGAGCTGGTACATGCGCTCCCGGGTTTCCTTCAGGGGCGCCTGGGCCGCGTAGGTGTTGGCGGCTTCGGTGTCGTCCCGCTGGCGCAGGATTTCGATCTGCCGGGAAATCGCCAGGCGCTGCTCCACCACTTCGTTCAGGGCGCGCCAGCGTTCCTGCTGGAGGGGGTTGTCGGCCGTTCCCCGGTGAATCTGCTCCAGGGCCTCCTTGCGCTTGGCGATGGCGTCGTTGCGTTCGGCCAGATGGAGCGGATTGCCGGTGATCCGGAAATTCTGGGTGCTGAGTTCGATGGCCAGGGATTCGGCCCGGATTTCCGCCAGGGCACTGCGGATTTCCTGGGTGTGTTCCACCCAGCGCACGGCATCGCGGGCGTCGTAGGCGAGTTTCCAGTCCGCCAGACACAGGGCGGCGACGACCAGGGTCGCCGCGCTGAAGGCGGTCAACACCTTGGCATGAAAGCTGGTACGTGGAGTCACGACAGGGTTTCCGGAGGCTGGTATGCGAACGATGCCGGTTTGGCTCGGGATTTCCTTTGCTCGATCCGATGCCGATGCCTCATGGCATTGGCGTTGTCGTTTTGTGTTAACCCATTGTCAGGCAGTAAGTTCTGCCCGAAGTTCTTTATTTTTTATGTCATTAAGATGGCGGGTTTTGCGCTTCTGGTTCGGCCTAGCCTCATTTCTGGCACGCCGGGATGTGTGGGCCGCGAGGTATTTCCGGGGCGGCCAAAAAGCAAAAACCCGTCCGAAGACGGGTTTTGCTGGGGAGGCGCCGAGAGGGGGCGTCAGGCCTTGCGCCCCAGGCCGCCGAGGAGGGCGGCCACCGGGCGGCGCGGCTTGCGCAGGTCCGGTTTCTGCCCCTGGGGCTGGCCGTGGTCGTCGGTGACGTGGCCCTCGTTGGGCACGTGGGGAATGGCGGCCTTGGCCTCGTAGGGCTTGTTGAAGTCGAAGCCGTCGGCGGCGACGGTGCCCAGACGCGTTGCCGGGGCCGGGCGGCGCTCGCGCCGTTCGCCGCGGTCGGGACGTTCGCTCCGTTCGCCGTGATGGCTGCGTTCCCGGCTGTCGCTTCGGCCATGGCTGTCGCGACGGCCTTCGGACTCCCGCGGGGGGCGGGGATCGGTGCGCGATTCGCTGCGCCGCTTCTTGCCGGTGGGCGGGTATTCCCAGTCGGCGTCGGGCTCGAAGCCGGGGACGATGATCTGTTCGACCGGGCGCTTGATCAGCTTTTCGATTTCCACCAAGTAGCCGGCTTCGTCGGTGCTCACCAGGGAGATGGCGTTGCCCTGCTTGCCGGCCCGGCCGGTGCGGCCGATGCGGTGCACGTAGTCCTCGGGCACGTGGGGCAGCTCGTAGTTGACCACGAAGGGCAGGTCTTCGATGTCGATGCCCCGGGCGGCCACGTCGGTGGCCACCAGGGCCTGGATCTCGCCGGCCTTGAAGGCGTCCAGGGCCTTGATGCGCTCGGACTGGCTCTTGTCGCCGTGGATCGATTCGGCCTTGAGGCCGGCCCGCACCAGTTCCCGAGCCAGCCGGGAGCACATCAGCTTGGTGCGGGTGAAGACGATGGCCTGGGTGACCTCGCCGTTCTTGAGCAGGCGGGTGAGCAGCGCCAGTTTGCGGTATTCGCCCACCGGGTAGACCCGGTGGGTGATGGTGTCGGACACCGCGTTGCGCTTGGCGACTTCGACCATCACCGGGTTGCGCAGCATGGTGTCGGCCAGCTTCTGGATCTCGGTGCTGAAGGTGGCCGAGAAGAGCAGGCCCTGGCGGGTCTTGGGCAGCAGGTTGATGATGCGCTGCACGTCCGGGATGAAGCCCATGTCGAGCATGCGGTCGGCTTCGTCGAGGACCAGGGCTTCGACGGCGTGCAGGCTGACGGCCTTCTGCTCCACCAGGTCGAGGAAGCGGCCCGGGGTGGCGACGAGGAACTCGATGCCGGTGCGCAGGGCGGCGATCTGGGGCTTGATGTCGGTGCCGCCGTACACGCACAGGGTGCGGAAGTGGGTGTGCTTGGCGTAGCCGGTCAGGTTCTCATGGACCTGGATGGCCAGTTCCCGGGTCGGGGCCAGGATCAGGGCGCGCACCGGGTGCCGCGCCGGGGAGGCGCTCGGGCTGGAGTGGTGCAGCAGGCGCTGCAGCAGCGGCAGGGTGAACGCGGCGGTCTTGCCGGTGCCGGTCTGGGCGCAGGCCTTGAGATCCTTGCCCTGGATCACCAGGGGGATGGCCTCGGCCTGAATCGGGGTGGGGTTCTCGTAGCCTTGCTCGGCAACGGCTTTCAGCAGTTCGGGGGCCAGGCCCAGCTCGTCAAAGCGCATGGGCGGGACTCCGGAAATCGAATGGGATCAGAAACATAGGGCGACTATTATACATGCCCCGCCGGGCCGCTGCGGCGATTTTCCGTTTTGTCAATGCCCGTCCGGGGCCGCCTGGGCCGGCAGGCGGGTGACCAGGAGTTGGTCGATGCGGTAGTTGTCGATGTCCACCACTTCGAACTTGAAGCCGGCGTGGGTCACCGTGTCGGTGCGGCGGGGAATCTTGCGCAGGGTGTACATCATGAACCCGGCGATGGTCTCGTAGTGCTCGGTGTCCGGAAACTCGTCGATGCCCAGGGCGCGCATCACGTCGTCCACCGGGGCGATGCCGTCGATCAGCCAGGAATCGGCGTCGCGGCGCACGATCTGCTCCTCGTCCAGGGGGCTGATCAGGTCCCCCATGACCGTGCTGATCACGTCCTCCAGGGTGATCAGGCCCACCACCAGGGCGTACTCGTTCACGATCAGGGCGAAGTCCTCGCCGGCGGCCTTGAAGCGCTTGAGCACCTCGGACAGGGTCAGGGTGTCGGGGATGATCAGCACGGTCTTGAGCAGGGGCTCGCTCTTCAAGGCCAGGGGCTGGCCGTTGAGGGCGCGCACCAGCAGGTCCTTGCCGTCCACGTAGCCAATCACCCGGTCGATGCCACCGTCGCACACCGGGTACTTGCCGTGGGGGTGGGCGGCGATCTTCTCGCGCACGCTGGCTTCCGATTCCTGCAAGGTGAAGAACGCCACGCTCTCCCGGGGCGTCATGGACGACGGCACGGTGCGCGATTCCAGTTCGAAGACGTTCTCGATCAGGGCGTGCTCCTCCTTGTCCAGCACCCCGGCCTGGGCACCGGCGGAGGCCAGGGCGACGATGTCGTCTGGGGTGATGTCGTCGCGGCGGGCGGCGGGTAGGTTGAAGACGCGGAAGAGCAGGGCGGCCAGGCCGCCGAACAGCCACACCAGGGGGCGGAACAGGGCGAGGAAGAAGCCCATGGGCCCGACGATGCGCAGGGCCACCGTCTCCGGGGCGATCATCGCCAGGCGCTTGGGCACCAGGTCGGCGAACAGGATGAAGAGGGAGGTGACCAGGGCGAAGGACAGCACGAAGCCGGCGGTGGCCGCCTGCTCCGCCGGCAGCACCCAGGCCAGGGCCTGGGCGAAGGCCGGGGAAAAGGCTCCCTCGCCGACGATGCCGCCCAGGATGGCCACCGCGTTCACGCCGATCTGCACCACGGTGAAGAAGTAGCCCGGCTCGGCCTGCAACTGCAACACCCGGGCTGCCCGCTCGCCCTGGGGGCCCGGGACGTCCACCAGCTGTTGCAGCTTGAGGCGGCGGGAGGCGGCCAGGGCGATCTCCGCCATGGAGAAGAAGGCGCTGGCGGCGATCAGGGCGAAGATGACGAGCAGGTGGTCGAGCATGGGCGGGGGATTGGCGATGGGGGCGGGGGCGAGGCGGTTCAGCCCTTGCGCCGCGGCGCGGCGGCGCGGGGTTTGCCGGCGCCCTGGCGGGGGGCGGCGGGTTTCGAACCCGGTTTCGGGGCGGATCGGGGTGCCGGCTTGCCCGCGGGTTTGGCCGCCGATCTGGCGGCGGATTTTGCGGTGGACTGCGTGGTGGGCTTGGCGGCGGGCTTTGCCCCGGGCCGGGCCGGGGATTTGCCGGCGGCGGGGCGGGATGGAGCCTTGCCCGCCGGGCCGGGACGGCCGGCCTTGGACTTGGCGGCCGGGGCGGCGCCGCTGCGGGGCGGCTTGCCGCTACCTTTGCTGCCGGCCGGGCGGCCTGGAGTGAAAGCAGAGAATTCGCCCAGGGCGTCGAAGGCGCTGTCGTCGGCGTCGCTGAAGTAGTTGCGGGCCCGGGGGGCGGCGGCGCCCTTGCCGGCGCTCTGGCCGGCGGACTTGCCCGCCTTGGCGGCGCGCGGGGCGGCGGAGAAGGCCGCGTAGTCGGCGGCTGCCGGGGCGGCCTCGGGGGCGCGGGCCGGGTGTTCGGCCCTGGCCTTGGCCGGCTTCTTCTCCGCTTTCTTTTCCGGCTTTTTCTCCGCCGGGCGGATGCCGCCGACGGGGGGCTCGGCGCGCACGAAGACGGTCACTTCCTCACGGTCGTGATAGAGCTGCCGAGCCGCCAGGGTGTAGGTGAAGCCGGCCTCGTCGAGGCGGGTCTCGATCAGGGCGCGGCAGGTTTCCAGCTCGTCGTAGCGGCGCTTCATCGGCAGCTTGAGGTTGAACACGGCGGCGGCGGCCTTGCCCTCGGCCAGCCAGTCGGCGATCACCCGGGCGATGCGCGACGGGCTTTCCACCATGTCGCACACCAGCCAGTCCACCGGACGCTTGGGCCGGTACTTGAGGCCGTCCTCGCGCAGGTGCTCGACCATCTCGAAGCCGAGCAGGGCCTTGTCCATGGGGCCGTTGTCCACGGCGGTGACGTGGATGCCGCGGCGCACCAGCTGGTAGGTCCAGCCTCCCGGCGCGGCGCCCAGGTCCACCGCGGTCTGGCCGGGGCGCAGCTGGTCCTCCAGATCGAAGGCGAGGAAGGCTTCGGCAAGCTTGAGGGTGGAGCGGGACGGGGCGTCCTTGGGCATGCGCAGGCGCGGGATGCCCAGGTGCCAGTCGGAGCGGTTGCCGGCGTCGGAGATGGCGCAGATGGCCGCCGACGACGAGAGGAAGAAAACGTGCAGCCGGACGCCGCGCTGGCCGGCGCCTTCGGGGCGGGGCAACGGGGAAGGCGCGTCGGCCGTGAATTTCATGGCCGGACCTTCGTAGATCGGCTCCCGGCGCGGCGTTTCGGAGGCATTGCCCGGAAACCCTTTACTGGCGCGGGGTTTGGCCGGGGCCTCGTCGCCGTCGCCGAGCAGGCCGCAGTCGCGCAGGGCCTTGGCGAAGGGCTTTTCGAACTTGTGCAGGAAGGTGGAGAGTTCCTTGGCCTCGTTGGTGTCGGCGGTTTCCAGCAGCAGGTCGGAAAAGCGCGGCGCCAGCACGCTGGCGGCGGCGGTGAGCGGCCCGGCCCGGTCGGTCACCGGCAGGTCGGTGACGATCTCGCCGGCGAACAGCAGCTGGCGGGGAAAGACCAGGTCGGCAAAGCGCAGGCCGCGGCGCAGCACGCGCATGTCGGCCGGGTCGGCAGGGACGAACAGCACGTAGCCGGAATCGGGCTTGGCCCGGCAGTAGCCGGCCACGTTGAGGCCGGCGGCGGCGTCGCTGATCTCGGCGGCGCACTCGTTCTCGAAGCCGGGGCGGCAGTAGAGCAGCAGCTGGGCGAACTGGGGGGTGAAGGCGGCGCCGGCCCCGTGGGGGCGCCCGGCTGGGCCGGAGGAAGCAGGGGAAGCGGTGAATTCGGTCATCCGGCTAGGATAGCGTATTGTTTCGGGCGGCATGGTGACGGCCCTTGATCGCCGGCCTTTGGCCCGCCGTCGCGCCGCCTTGCCCCGACAAGAACGAGAGCATTAGGAGTATTCCCCATGAGCGTTTCCCCCATGGCCTACCGCCGCCTCGGCACCAGCGACCTGAACGTGTCCGCCGTGTGCCTGGGCACCATGACCTTCGGCCAGCAGAACAGCGAGGCCGACGGCCACGCCCAGCTCGACCGGGCCCTGGCCGCCGGCATCAACTTCATCGACACCGCCGAGATGTACGCGGTGCCGCCCCGGGCCGAGACCTACGGCGCCACCGAGACCATCGTCGGCAACTGGCTCAAGCGCCAGGACCGCAGCAAGATCGTGCTGGCCACCAAGGCCGCCGGCCCGGGCCGCACCCTGGAATGGATCCGGGGCGGCCCCAAGGGCTTCGGCAAGGCCGACCTGAATGTGGCCGTGGACGGTTCCCTGAAGCGCCTGCAAACCGACTATATCGACCTCTACCAGCTGCACTGGCCGGCCCGCCGCCAGCCCATGTTCGGTGGCTGGCAGTACGCCCCGGCGGACGAAGGCGACGGCATCATCACCCCCATCGCCGAAACCCTGGAGGCCCTGGCCGAACTGGTCAAGGCGGGCAAGATCCGCCACGTCGGCGTGTCCAACGAGCACCCCTGGGGCGTCATGGAATTCACCCGGCTGGCCAGGGAGTCGGGCTTGCCGCGCATCGTCTCGATCCAGAACGCCTACAGCCTGGTCAACCGCACCTACGACCTGACCCTGGCCGAGGTCTGCCACCGGGAGAGCGTGGGGCTGCTGGCCTATTCGCCCCTGGCCTTCGGCCATCTGTCCGGCAAGTACCTGGCCAACCCCCAGGCCGAAGGCCGGATCACCCGCTTTGCCGGCTTCGGGCAGCGCTACAGCAAGCCCGGCCTTGAGGCGGCGGTGGCCGAGTACGCCGCCCTGGCCCGGGACGCCGGCGTCACCCCGGCCCAGCTGGCCCTGGCCTGGTGTTACCGGCGCTGGTCGGTGGCCAGCACCATCATCGGCGCCACCACCCTGGCCCAGCTCGACGAGAACCTGTCGGCCTGGAATATCGACCTGGCACCCGAGGTGCTGGACAAGATCGACGCCATCCACCTGCGCCACCCTAATCCGGCACCTTAATCCGGCTCCCTGGCTCCCTGATCGGGTCTTGTTCGGCCTTGTTCGGCCTTGTTCGGGCCGCCCTGGTCCGTGGCGCCGCTCCACCGGAAACGAAACGGCCCGGCCGGACGTGAGTCCGCCGGGCCGTTTTTCGTGGGCCGTTGGGCGTGGGCTTACTTGGCCGCGTCGGCCGGGGCGTCCGCTGCTTTGGTGCTATCGGCGCCGTCGCTGTCCACCGGCGGCTTGGGTTTTTTCTTCTTCTTGCGCGGGTCTTCCGGCGCCGGGGCCGGAGGCAGTTCGGGGCTCACTGTCTGGAGCTGGTTTTCGCGCATGTAGGCGTCCATCTCGCGCCAGCCGGTATAGACCGCCGCCTTGGGCACCCACTGGTAGAGGGAGTAGCAGTCCTCGATCGCCCGGCCGGACTGACGGCAGGCGCCGCCAATGGCCTTGCCCTCGTTCTCGATCCGCGTCGCCTTGGCGGCGGCGTCCTCGATGCCGAGCTTGCTTTGCACCTCGTCGCAGCCGGTGAGCAGCAGGGGGGCGGCAAGGAAGATGGCGAGGGCGGTGGCGCGGACGGGGGCGGAGTTGGCCATGATGGGCGGCGAATTCGATGGATTCGATGGATTCGATGGGCGGTGGCGCAGATTAAACCACATTCCCGCCGGGGGCCGGACGCGCGCTACGGGGCAGGTGGGAGCAGGGCCGCCGGGGCGAGGTCGATCCGGTCGGTGAACAGGGCGTCGATGCCGGCGGCAAACAGGGCGGCCATGGCGGTCGGCTCGTTCACCGTGTAGGCCGCCAGCACCAGCCCTGGGGCGGCGGCGCGCAGGGCGGCCAGGGCGCCTGTTTCCAGCCGGGCCGCGTCCAGGTGCAGGGCGGCGCAGCCCAGGGCGTCCACCCGGTCGCGCCAGTCCGGTGGCAGACGTTCCGCCAGCAGGGCCCGGGGAGCGGCGGGCAGGCGCCGGGCGATCTCGGCCAGGGCGACGGTGGAAAAGGACGAGATCACCAGGGGCGGCAGGGCATGGGCAGCCTCGGGCGCTGCCAGGACCGGCCAGCGGGCCGCCAGGTGGTCGGCCACCGCCTGGGCGGTGGCGGCGTCCCGGCCCGGGGTGGGCTTGATTTCCAGGTTGAGCCACAGGCCCAGGGCCTGGCAGTGGTCGAGGGCGGCGGTGAGCCGGGGCAGTCTTTCGCCGGCGAAGGCCGGGCCGCGCCAGGCGCCGGCGTCGAGGTCTTCGAGCCGCGCCGCCGGGGTGCCGGCCACCGGGCCGCGGCCGTCGGTGGTGCGCTCCAGGGTGTCGTCGTGATGCAGAAAGGCCACGCCGTCGGCGGACAGCATGACGTCCACCTCCACGCCCCGGTAGCCGGCGGCGTGGGCCGCCGTCAGTCCGGCCAAGGTGTTTTCCGGCGCGGTGCCACGATGGCCGGCGCCGCCGCCCCGGTGGGCGATCAGGCGGGGGTAGGGAAAGGGGGATGTGGGAAAAGCGAGGGTGGCGCCGCGGGCGCTTGCACCGGGTGGGTCCGGCTGGCGCGGACCATTGTCCGCAGCAGCCTGACCGGCGGCGGCCCGTTGCGGTGCCGCCGCCCGGGGGGCGCCGGGAGAAGAGGCGTCCCCGTTCATGGCCGTGTTACTTGAGCAGCATGGCCAGCTTGCCCTTGGGCAGGCCGTGTACCACCGCGTTGGCCCGGGCCACGGCGGTGTCCAGGGCTTCCTTCGGGGTCTTCAGTTCCTTCCACACCGCTTCCAGCTCTTCTTCCACGATCAGGCGCACCTGGGGATGGAAGGAGATGCGGGCCGGGATGGCGGACTTGTCGGTGCGGGCGGCCAGGGTGGCGTGGGCCACTTCCTGGTTCACCAGGTCGTCCTTGAGCAGCTTGCTGCGGGCGGCGCGCCAGGCGGTGTCGGACAGGGGCAGGAAGCCGCCGGCCTTGGCCAGCTCGATCTGCATGTCCGGGGCGGTGATGAAGCTGATGAACTTGGCCGCGCCCTTGTATTCGACGGGCTTCTTGCCGGAACCGATCCACAGGGAACCGCCGCCGGCCAGGGTGCGCTGGGGCGCGCCGTAGGCATCGTCGAAGTAGGGCATGGGGGCCACGCCCACGTCCACCTTGCCGCCGGACTTGATGGCGGCGTAGATGTCGGAGCCGGAGGTGAGCATGCCGCACTCGCCGGCGGCGAACTTGGCGTCGGCCTCGTCGCGGCGGCCGAAGTAGGAGAAGTACTTGCTCTTGTACCAGGTGGTGAGCAGGGCGATCTGCTTGACCTGGGCCAGGCCGTTGAAGGCGAAGGTGCCGGAGGCGGTGGCGGCCGGGGCGCCGTTGCGGGCGCTGGCGTTCTCGATCAGCACCCAGGCCGGCCAGGAGGTGGTGTAGGCGCAGGAGGCGCCGGCATCGACCAGCTTGCCGGCGGCGTTCTGCACTTCCCACCAGGTCTTGGGCGGGTTCTCGGGGTCCAGGCCGGCCTTCTTGAAGGCGGCCTTGTTGTAGTACAGCACCGGGGTGGCGAAGGCCACGGGCAGGGCCATCAGCTTGTTGCCTTCGGTGAGGGGGCCCCGGTAGTCGGCCAGGAAGCTGCTGGTGTCCATGCGCTCCTTGGCTTCCTTCATCACGTCCACGATGGGGCGGAAGCTGCCGCGGTTGGCGGAGAACAGGGAGATGTCCTCGGATACGGCCAGGTTGAGCACCGTCGGGGCGTCGCTATCGCCGCGGCGTACGGTGACCACGTGGTAGTCCTTCTGGCTGGCGTTGAAGCGGTCCACCACTTCCTGGAGGCGGCTGGCGCGGGCCTCGTCGAGCTGGTGGGAGAGGGGAATGTCGGTGACGGCGAGGGCCGGGGCGGCGAGGCAGCCCAGCAGGGCGGCGGCGGCCAGGGTACGGCTAAAGTGCGGCATGACGGACTCACGGCTGAGAGGGAGCGGCGATTCTAACGCCGCCGGCCGCCGAGGGGGGAGGCGCTTGCCGCCCTGTGCCGATGCGGGTGCCGCGGACCGGTGCCGGGGGCTACCAGGCGACGGTTTCGACCCGGCCCAGGCTGCGGCCGAGGAAGCGCTCGCCGATGGTGGTGAAGCGCAGCGGCACGTCGGTGACGAAGTAGCGGTAGGAGGCCGGGCTGGCCGGATCGCCCGGGTTGGCCAGGCCCATGTCCTGGAGCAGCCGGGCGGCCTGCTCGGCGGTGGTCACCGCCGAATCCACCAGGGCAACGTCCGGGCCGGCCACGTCGGCCAGCAGGGGTTTGAGCAGCGGGTAGTGGGTGCAGCCCAGCACCAGGGTGTCCACGTTCTCGGCCAGCACCGGCTTCAGGTATTCCTGGGCGGTGAGGCGGGTGACCGGGTGGTCGAGCCAGCCTTCTTCCACCAGGGGCACGAACAGGGGGCAGGCCTGGGAATAGACGCGCAGCCCCGGGTTGAGGGCGTGCAGGTGGCGGGCGTAGGCGTTGCTGTTGACCGTGGTCGGGGTGCCGATCACCCCCACCGCGTTGTCGCGGGTGGCGGCGGCCGCCGCCCGGGCGCCGGCCTCGATCACGTCGAGCACCGGCAGGTGGCCGGCGGCTTCGGCCCGGGCCCGCACCACGTGGGAGGCCACTGCCGCCATGGTGTTGCAGGCTACGATCAGCATCTTCACTTCGTGCTTGAGGAGGAAGTCGACGATCTGGCCGGTGAACTGCTCGATGGTGGCCACCGACTTGACCCCGTAGGGCACCCGGGCGGTGTCGCCGAAATAGACGATGTTTTCCAGGGGCAGCCGCTCCATCAGCGCCCGCACCACGGTCAGGCCGCCGATGCCGGAGTCGAACACGCCGATCGGGCAGCGCCGCGCCACCTCGGCCACTTCCGGGGGAATGAGGGAGGGCAGGGGGCTGGAGCGGTGGGCGGTGGGGGAGGCCATGGCGGACGACGGGGGCGGCGGGACGGCTTCGCAACGCGGCTCCGCAAACGGGGCCGGCGGGGAGCCGAAGCGGGCGTAAACCCTGGGAAAAAGCGATAAAAAGGCCGCCATGATACCCCCGTTTGGTAATATTCCGCCTTTAGCCAATCCGCCCAATTTTGCCCGTCCGGCCGTTGCCGGGCGCGGCGACGGAAGTTTCCGACTACCATGAATACCGCCGAAATCCGCCGCAAGTACCTGGAATTCTTTGCGAGCAAGGGCCACCAGATCGTGGCCTCCTCGTCCCTGGTTCCCCATGAGGACCCGACCCTGCTGTTCACCAACGCGGGGATGAACCAGTTCAAGGACGTCTTCCTCGGCTTCGACAAGCGCCCCTATACCCGGGCCACCACGGCGCAGAAATGCGTGCGCGCCGGCGGCAAGCACAACGATCTAGAGAACGTCGGCTACACCGCCCGGCACCACACCTTCTTCGAGATGCTGGGCAACTTTTCCTTCGGCGACTACTTCAAGCGCGACGCCATCAGCTACGCCTGGGAACTGCTCACCCAGGTGTTCAAGCTGCCCACCGAGAAGCTGTGGGTGACGGTGTACGCCGAGGACGACGAAGCCTACGACATCTGGACCAAGGAAGTGGGCGTGCCGGCCGAGCGGGTGATCCGCATCGGCGACAACAAGGGCGCCCGCTACGCCTCCGACAACTTCTGGATGATGGGCGATACCGGCCCCTGCGGCCCCTGCACCGAGATCTTCTACGACCACGGCGAGCACATCTGGGGCGGCCCCCCGGGAAGCCCGGAGGAAGACGGCGACCGCTACATCGAGATCTGGAACAACGTCTTCATGCAGTACAACCGGGACGAAGCCGGCGTCATGCACAAGCTGCCCAAGCCCTCGGTAGACACCGGCATGGGCCTGGAGCGCATCTCCGCCGTGCTCCAGGGCGTGCATAGCAACTACGAGATCGACCTGTTCCAGAAGCTGATCGCCGCCGCCGCCCGGGAAACCTCCGGCGCCGACCTGGACAGCCCGTCCCTCAAGGTGCTGGCCGACCACATCCGCGCCTGTTCCTTCCTCGTCTCCGACGGCGTCATCCCGGGCAACGAGGGCCGCGGCTACGTCCTGCGCCGCATCATCCGCCGCGCCATCCGCCACGGCTACAAGCTGGGCGCCCGGGCCGCCTTCTTCCACAAGATGGTGCCGGACCTGGTGGCCGAGATGGGCGAAGCCTACCCGGACCTGAAGGCTAACCAGGCCCGCGTCATGGAGGTGCTCAAGCAGGAAGAGGAGCGCTTCTTCACCACCATCGAGCACGGCATGGCCATTCTGGAGGCCGACCTGGCCGCCATGGACGCCGCCGGCACCAAGGTGTTCGACGGCGAGACCGCCTTCAAGCTGCACGACACCTACGGCTTCCCCCTGGACCTGACCGCCGACGTCTGCCGCGAGCGCGGCGTGACCGTGGACGAGGCCGCCTTCGACGCCGCCATGACCCGGCAGAAGGAGCAGGCCCGGGCCGCCGGCAAGTTCAAGATGGCCGCCAACCTGGAATACGAAGGCGCCCCCACCACCTTCCACGGCTACGACAGCCTGGAAGCCAAGGGCACCGTGCTGGCCCTGTACAAGGACGGCGCCCCGGTCGGCGAACTGTACGAGGGCGACCTGGGTGTGGTGGTGCTCGACCACACCCCGTTCTACGCCGAGTCTGGCGGCCAGGTGGGCGACCGGGGCGAGATCAAGGGCGCCGGCCTGTTCGCCGTGGAAGACACCCAGAAGATCCAGGCCACCGTGTTCGGCCACCACGGCGTGGTCACCACCGGCACCCTCAAGGTCGGCGATGCCGTCACCGCCCGGGTCGATACCGTGGCCCGCGCCCGCACCGTGCGCAACCACTCCGCCACCCACCTGATGCACAAGGCCCTGCGCG
This sequence comes from Oryzomicrobium sp., assembly GCF_021287045.1. Classification (GTDB taxonomy): domain Bacteria; phylum Pseudomonadota; class Gammaproteobacteria; order Burkholderiales; family Rhodocyclaceae; genus Oryzomicrobium. The sequence goes on from NZ_JAJTBG010000014.1 coordinate 77,637, forward strand.
AAGTGCTGGGCGACCACGTGCAGCAGAAGGGTTCCCAGGTCGATCCGGACAAGACCCGCTTCGACTTCGTGCACAACGCGCCGATGACCGCCGAGGAAATCCGTCGCGTCGAAGCCATCGTCAACGCCGAGATCCTGGCCAACGCCGCCACCGACGCCTCGGTGATGGCCATCGAGGACGCCCAGAAGACCGGCGCCATGATGCTCTTCGGCGAGAAGTACGGCGACGAGGTGCGGGTGCTGACCATCGGCTCCTCCAAGGAACTGTGCGGTGGCACCCACGTTACCCGCACCGGCGACATCGGCCTGTTCAAGATCGTCTCCGAATCCGGCGTGGCTGCTGGGGTGCGCCGCGTCGAAGCCGTCACCGGCGACAACGCCCTGGCCCTGGTGCAGCAGCAGCAGGCCCTCATCAGCGAAGCCGCCGGCGCCTTCAAGGCCCCCGCTTCTGAACTGCCGGCCAAGATCGCCCAGGTACTCGACAACGTTAAGGCCCTGGAAAAGGAACTGGCCAAGCTCAAGTCCAAGCTCGCTTCCAGCCAGGGCGACGATCTGGCGGACCAGGCGGCCGATGTCAAGGGTGCCAAGGTGCTGGCCGCCACCCTGGACGGGGCCGACGTCACCGCCCTGCGCGAGACCATGGACAAGCTCAAGGACAAGCTCAAGTCCGCCGCCATCGTCCTGGCCTCCGTGGCCGACGGCAAGGTCACCCTGATCGCCGGCGTCACCGCCGACCTCACCGGCAAGGTCAAGGCCGGTGAGCTGGTCAATCAGGTGGCCCAGCAGGTGGGCGGCAAGGGCGGCGGCCGGCCGGACATGGCCCAGGCCGGCGGCACCCAGCCGGAAAACCTGCCGGCGGCCCTGGCTTCCGTGGCCGCCTGGGTCGAAGGCAAGCTGTGATGCGCCTTTCCAAGGTCCTTGCCCTGGGCGCCGCGCTGGTCGCGGCGTTCTCGGCCCATGCCGCGGAAAGCGGCGCCAGTGCTAGTGCTCCGGCCAAGGCCCTGGACCGAACCCCCATCGAGGCCACCACCGCCGCCGGCGACCCGGTGCGCCTGCTGCCCAACGGCCGCTGGGAATACGTGGATGCGGACAAGGCCAAGGTCGCCAAGACGGTGGCCGACCAGTTCCCGGAAAACCACACCCGGCCGGTGGCGGCCCAGGGCGGCGTGTTCGGCGTCGGCCGCACCATCATGCCCGGCGATCCGGACTACAACCGGGGCAGCCTGGGGCGCAAGTAAGCCAGTAAGGAAGTCATGAAAAACCGGCCTTCAAGGCCGGTTTTTCATGACGGGGACCGCCCGGGCGCGGGCGGGGCGGCCCAGGCGCTGGCCCAGCAGGCCAAATAACTCGAACAGGTGCGGGCCGATGCCGAGGATGACCAGCCGGCGCCGTTCGACCCGGGCGTGGTGGAGCAGCAGGAGCAGGAACTGGACGCCGGCGGGGTCGATGGGCTCGACCTGGCGCAAGTCCAGCTCAACGTTGGCGGCCGAGCACAGCGTGTGGAGCCGCAGCCGGTCGATCCTGGAGTTGCTGTGAAACTCCCCATGGCACGTCAGCCGGGTCACACCGCCTTCGCTTTCCGAGGTTTGGTAGAAGATGACCATGATGCTCTCTTTTTCGGGGGCCACTCCGATCCGGGTGGCTGCACACCCATTACAGCCAAAGTGCGCATCCCTCGCCGTCGGCGATGGCTGAATGTCGACGGTGCGGCGGCTGATCTTGTCGTCGGGAAGCGCTTACACGGGCTGTGCGGAAACGTCCGAGGGCGCGTGGCCTTCGGCGTATCGCCCGATGCGCGGGGGGCAGTGGGCCAAGATGAACGGGTACGCCAGCCGGGGTGGCTGCCGAACGGTCGCTTCGGCTTTATCGGGTCAGGGGTGGCCCATGGTGTAGCGAGGTGGCGGCGGGCGTGCGGCAAGAAGGCCACCCCCTGGCCGTGGTGTGTGCGGCGCGTTGCTCAAGCATGGTGGCGGCGCTTGCGCCGAGGCCCTATGCTGTGGCCTTTCGTCTTCGCTCCCGCCGCGCCATGTCCCAGCCTGCCGCCAATCCTTCCCTGCCGCTTGCCGTTCTCGATCCCCTGCACCGCTATTGCCCGCGCTGTCGGGCGCCCCTGGCCAGCGCCGAGATCGGCGGTCACGAGCGGGCGGTATGCACCGCCTGCGACTATGTGTTCTGGGGCAACCCGGTGCCGGTGGTGGCGGCCCTGGTGGAGTGGCAGGGGCAGATCGTCCTGGCGCGCAACCAGGCCTGGCCCGAGGGCAAATTCGGCCTGATCACCGGCTTTCTCGAACGGGACGAAGCGCCCCACGACGCGGTGTGCCGGGAGGTGGCGGAAGAGTTGTCCTTGACCGCCACCGGGGCCGAACTGATCGGCCTCTACCCGTTTTCGCGCAAGAACGAACTGCTGATCGCCTATTACGTGCCGGCGGAGGGAGAGATCGCGCTCAACGAGGAACTGGCGGAAATCCGCCTGGTGCCGCCGAACCGTCTGCAACCTTGGGAATTCGGCACCGGCCTGGCGGTGGCCGACTGGCTGCGTCGCCGCACCGGCTGAGGGAAGAGAGCGCGGGGAAGGGCTGGCCGCGACAGGCCGGGACTCAACCTGCCGGCAGGCGGCGTTCTTCCTCGTCCCCGGCGGGGAATAGATTGAGCAGGCCGCCCCGGGCCTCGTCTTCCTGGCGGGCCTCGCGGATCACCGCGGTGGCCAGGCGGGCGGCGATGGCCACGTATTCCCGGCATTGGGCATGGCCACCGTCCTGGGCCCAGGCGTGGCGGCCGGCGGGGGTGGAAAGGTCGAAGCCGTTCAGTTCGCTGCACCGGCACCCGCCGCAGGCGCTGGTGAATTCCCGGGTGAGGCGTTGCACTGCGTGGAAGTTGGCGGAAACCGATTCGCTGGGCAGGTCCCGGCCGCAGGCCAGGTTGACGGCCAGCACGCCGCCGGACAAGGCGCCGCAAGTATTCCAGGTCTGGGCCATGCCGGTGCAGAAGCCGGTGGCCAGCCGGGCCAGCCCCGGCTCGTCCAGCCCGGTGGCCCGGGCAGTGGCGAGCAGCACGCTCTCGGCGCAGAAATAGCCGGCGTCGAACAGGGCGGTGGCCTCACCGGCGGGGGAGATGCCCTCGGGCTGGAGCAGGGGCTGGTGCAGCACCACCGCGTCGTCGTCGTGCAGGCCGTATTCGCTCAGGGCTTGGTTCAGTACCGGATGCAGGGCGGGGTGGCCGGCTTCCGGGGCCACGTTGAAGCCCAGGGCTTGGAAGTAGGAGCTGCCGGCGCTGGCGGTGGCGTAGAGATGGCTGAGGCGGCGTCGGCCGGCTTCGTCGAGCAGGCGCTGGTAGAGCTTGCGCGCCAGACGCTGCTTGCGAAAGCCCGGGCGCACGGCCAAGCCGTAGATCCAGCCGTGGTGCGGGTCCAGGGGGCGGAAACAGGCGGCGGCGGCGATATGGGCGCCGTGGGTGGCGACCAGCAGCAGATCGTCGGCCCGGGGCGGGACGCGGGCGGCCAGGCTGCAGCAAAGGTCGAAGAGGGCGGCGATGGACGCGGCCTCATCCTCCCGGGCAGGGCGAAGCTCCCACATGATGGTCTCCTCGTTCTTGCCTCCCCGATCTCCGCCGGCAGGGGCGGAGGCGACGGCCGGTCTGCGCCGGCGCGTGGGGGAGTTATACCGTGGCCGGCAGGCTACGGCAAGGGCAGGGGAGGAGGGGCCGGGCGGCCGGACCGTCGCAACGGCCGGCGGCGCCTGGGGCGCCCTAGACTTCCTGGGCCAGGCTGTTGGCCCAGCCCAGGGCTTCGGCCAGGCAGGCGTTGAGCACGGTCAGGGGCAGGCCGGCGACGTGGGCCAGGGCCTCGGGTTCGGGCGGGGTTTCCCGGCCGGCGCTGCGCTCCATGGCTTCGGCCAGGCCGAGCAGGCGGCCCAGGTCGCCCTTGCCTTCGAGCAGGGCCTGGCGCACGTCCGGGGCCAGGGGCAAGGGGGCGATCAGCTCGTCCATGGGCATACCCAGGGCGGCCGGCAGCAGGGACAGGATGCCGGTCATGAAGGCCCGGTCGGCGGCGTCGCGCAGGCGCGGGGCGAGGCGCAGCTGGATCAGTTCGAGCAGGCGCCCCCGGGTGGCGGCGGTGAGCAGCAGGGGCGAGGGCGGGGCGTCGGGCCCGCCGTGCTGGCAGTAGAGCAGCAGTTGCAGCCAGCGCAGCAGCTTGTGCCGGCCCATCAGGGTGATGGCGTGGCGCACCGAACCGACCCGCACCGCCAGCCCGCTGGCCACCGAGTTCACCAGGCGCAGCAGGTTGAGGGTGAGGCCGGGTTCCTGCTTGAAGGTGGTTTCCAGGGCCGCGGTTTCGGCGTCTTCCATGAGCAGGCCGATCAGCTTGACCAGGGCCAGGGTGGAGCGCTCCAGCTTCTTGCCGGCGATCAGGGTGGGGCGGGCGAAGTAGTAGCCCTGAAACAGGGTGAAGCCCAGGTCCAGGCAATGCTCGAACTGCTCCACATCCTCGATTTTTTCCGCCAGCAGTTCCCGGCCCAGGGGCTTGAGGTGGCAGAACAGGACGAACAGTTCCCGGTTGTTGAGCTGCTGGTGGTCCACCTTGAGGATGTCCACCTCCTTGAGCAGGGGCAGCCGTTCCGGGTCCAGGCTGGCCACGTTGCCGGCGGCCAGGGTGAAGCCCTTGGCCTTGAGGGCGCGGCAGCGGGCGATCAGGTCGGCGTCGGGCAGGGCGTCGGCGGGCAGCTCCAGCACCACCTTGGGGCCGGGCAGGAACTCCAGGGGTTCCTGCATCAGGAAATCCGCCGCCACGTTGATGTAGGCCTTGTAGGGCCCCACCACGTCGCCCAGGCTCAGTTCGCCGAAGGCGTTGGCCAGCACCGTGGCGGTGGCCTGGCCGCCATCGTCGAAGGTGGCCTGGTTAGTCTCGCTGGTACGGAACAGCAGCTCGTAGGCCTGGACCTGCTGGTTCCGGTCCAGGATCGGCTGGCGGGCGAGATAGAACGAGTGGGTGCTCATGGGCGGCGTGGGGTGGTCGGGCGGCGTTGCGCGAGTGTAACCCTCAAAAGGGCAGAACCAGGCCGGGCCATGCGGCGGCGAGGGCGGCGCGGAACTCGTCCTGGATGCGCGCCAGGGCGGCCGGAGTGTCGGCCTCGAAGCGCAGCACCACCACAGGGGTGGTGTTGGAGGCCCGGGCCAGGCCGAAGCCGTCGGCGTATTCGACCCGCACCCCGTCGATGCCCACCACCTCGCGGGCGGCCGGAAAGACCGCGCCGGCCTGGAGCTTTTCCACCAGGGCGAAGGGCTCGCCTTCGGCCATCTTGATGTTCAGTTCCGGGGTGGCGGTGCTGTTGGGCAGGGCCTTGAGCACGGCGTTGGCGTCCGGGCTGCGGGAGACGATCTCGAGCAGCCGGGCGCCGGCGTAGAGGCCGTCGTCGAAGCCGTACCAGCGCTCCTTGAAGAAGATGTGGCCGCTCATCTCGCCGGCCAGGGGGGCACCGGTCTCCTTGAGCTTGGCCTTGACCAGGGCGTGGCCGGTCTTCCACATCAGGGGGCGGCCGCCCTTGGCGCGGATGTGGTCGGCGAGCAGGCGCGAGCACTTCACGTCGTAGATGATCTCGCCGCCCGGCACCCGGGCCAGCACGTCCTCGGCGAACAGCATCATCTGCCGGTCGGCGAAGATCACCTCGCCGTCCTTGGTCACCACGCCGAGGCGGTCGCCGTCGCCGTCGAAGGCCAGGCCGATCTCGGCGTCGGTGTCGCGCAGGGCGCGCTTCACGTCTTCCAGATTCTCCGGCTTGGACGGGTCCGGATGGTGGTTGGGGAAGGTGCCGTCCACCTCGCAGAAGAGCGGCACGATCTGGCAGCCCAGGCCGGTGAACAGCTCGGGGGCCACCGCGCCGGCCACGCCGTTGCCGCAATCGACCACCACCTTCATCGGCCGGGCCAGCTTCACGTCGCCGAGGATGCGCGCCAGGTAGGCGGGCAGCACGTTCTCGGTGCGGAAGGGGCCGGGGGCGACAGCGTTGGCGACGCGGCGGTCCACCAGGCGCTGGCGCAGGGCCTGGATGGCGTCGGTGGCCAGGGTCTCGCCGGCGATCACCATCTTCAGGCCGTTGTACTCGGGCGGGTTGTGGGAGCCGGTGATCGACACGCAGGAACCGCAGCCCAGGTGCTGGGCGGCGAAATAGGTGACCGGGGTGGGCACGCAGCCCACGTCCACCACGCCGGCGCCCGTGCTGCGGATGCCGTCGGCCAGGGCGGCGGCGAATTCCGGGCCGGACAGGCGGCCGTCGCGGCCGATGGCGATAGTCGCCCCGGGGCCGGATTTCTCCAGGGCCAACGTGCCCAGGCCCTGGCCGATGGCGCGGACGATGGCCGGGGTGAGGGTCGTGCCGACGATGCCGCGGATGTCGTAGGCCTTGAAGATTTCGGGGGGCAGGGCGGTGGTGGTCATGTCGGTCATGGCGATTGTCGTGATTCTTGCGGTCAGGATTGGTGTTCGTCGAAGAAGTGCAGCAGGCGCCGGGGCAGCCAGTCCAGGCGCCCCGGCGGGGACCCGGTGACGAAGCCGACGTGGCCGCCTTCGGCCGGTTGTTCCAAGCGCACGGCGGCGGACACCTGGTGGCGGCTGGGCAGGGCGGCGGCGGGCAGGAAGGGGTCGTTCGCCGGGTTGATGAGCAGGGTCGGCAGCCGGACCCGGTCGAGCAGGGGTTTGGCCGAGGCCCGGGTCCAGTAGTCGAGGGCGCCCTGGAAACCGTGCAGGGGTGCGGTCACCACCTCGTCGAAATCGTACAGGTTGCGCGCCTGGCGCACCTTGCCCGGGTCGAACAGCCCCGGGTGGCGCTTCAGCTTGGCCAGGGCGCTTGCCTTGAGGGTGCCGAGGAAGTGGCGGGTGTAGACCAAATTGAAGCCCCGGCCCAGGTTGAAGCCGGCGGCGGCCAGGTCCAGGGGCGGGCAGATGCTGGCGGCGCAGCGGATCAGGCGGCCGGCGGCCTCTTCCTGCTCGCCGAGCCACTTGAGCAGGGCGTTGCCCCCTAGGGACACCCCTGCTACGTGCAGGGGGCGGCCGGGAAAGCGCTGCGCCAGGCGGGCGAGGACCCAGCCGATCTCGGCGGAGTCGCCGGAATGGTAGGCCCGGGGCAGCCGGTTGGCCTCTCCCGAGCAGCCGCGGAAGTGGGGCACCACGAAGCCCCAGCCCCGGGCCTGGCAGGCCAGGGCGAGGGAGACGGCGTAATGGCTGCGGGAGCTGCCTTCCAGGCCGTGGAAGAGGATGACCAGCGGGGCCGTAGGCGCCGGTTCGGCGGCGTTCGCGGCGCTATCCGTGCTGCCGGTAGCGGCGTCGAGGAAGTCGGCGTCGATGAAATCCCCGTCCGGGGTGTCCCAGCGCTCGCGCCGGTAGGCCGGCGGCGCGGGCTTGATGAGCAGGGGCCAGAGCGTCTGGGCGTGGCCGCCGGGCAGCCAGCGCGGCGCCCGGTATGGCGGTACGGCGGTGCGGTCGCCGTCGGTCAATGGAGCACCCGGGGGGTGTCCGTGGCGCCCGGGGTGTCGTCCGTGTCCGGGCCCAGGCCGGCGTGGTGGGCCACCAGGCGCCAACCGTCGGCGCCGCGCACGAACACGTTGGTGGCGAAGACCGGCTCCTGGGCGTTGGGGTCGTCGGCCAGGGTGGGGACCTCGACCACGTTATGCACCGCCATCAGGCCGCTCTGCCAACGGGCCCGCTGGGCGATGCGCAGGCGGAAGCGGGGGCCGTCGAAGATTGCCTGCCAGGCACTGCGCACCGCCGCCAGACCGACCAGGCGCGGCCCGCCGGGGTGGATGCAGACGATTTCCTCGTCCTCGCACCACACCGCCATCAGGGCCTCCAGGTCGCCCCGCTCAATGGCGTCGTAGAAGGCGGCCTCGGCATCTTCCGGGGTGGGGAAGTGGGCGCGGGGGCGGTGGCGGGTCTGCTCGCTCATGGGGTGCCTCCGGTCATGGGGACGATGGAAATGGTGTGGGCGCCGGGGTGGGGATCGGTCAGCCCGGCGGGCAGGGCCTGCCACACCTGCTCGGGCAGGAGCTTGTTGAGGCAGTCCAGGTGGCCCAGGGGGCATTCGCGCTTGTAGCACGGACTGCATGACAGTTTGAGGGACACCACCGTGGCCCGGTCCGACAGCGGCGGGGTGAAGCCGGGGGAGGACGAACCGTACACCGCCACCAGGGGGCGGTCCAGGGCGGCGGCCACGTGCATCAGGCCCGAATCGTTGCACACCACCGCGTCGGCCAGGGCCAGCAGGTCGATGGCCGCGTCCAGGGCGGTGGCGCCGCACAGGTTGCGGCAGGCCTCGGTGGCAAGGCCGGCCAGGGCGACGATTTCCTCGCCGATGGCCTTGTCCTTGGGGGAGCCGAGAATCCACACCGCCACGCCGGCGTGGTGCAGCCAGCGGGCCAGTTCGGCGAAGTGCACCGCCGGCCAGCGCTTGGCCGGGCCGTACTCGGCGCCGGGGCAGAAGGCCACCAGCTTTTCCGGGCGCTTTACGCCCAGCTGGGCCAGGGTGCGGGCCTGGTCTTCCGGGGAGGAGGCCAGGCGCGGCCGGGGCAGGGGCTCGGCCGGCAGGTGGCCGGCGCGTTCGGCCAGCTGGGCGAAGCGGGCCACCATCAGGGGCGTCCTCTGCTTGTCTAGCCGGTGCCGGACGTTGACCAGGCCGTAGCGGGATTCGCCGGTGAAGCCGACCCGGTGCGGGATGCGGGCGAAGAACGGTACCAGGGCCGACTTGAGGGAGTTGGGCAGTATCCACACCGCGTCGTAGCCGGCGGCGCGCAATTCCCGCCCCTGGGCCAGGCGGCCCTTGAGGTTGAGGACGCCGTGGGCGAAGGGGTTGGGCAGTACGGCGTGGATTTCCGGCATGCGCGCCAGCACCGGGGCCACCCAGGAGGGCGCCATGGCGTCCAGCACCAGCCCGGGGTGGCGCTCATGCAGGCGCATGAACAGGGGCTGGGCCATGACCGCGTCGCCGACCCAGCTGGGGGCGACGATCAGGCCGCGGCGGGGCGCGAAGTGAGCGGACATCGGGGCGGGGGGCGGGAGATCGGGCGTGGATGGAACGACGGGAAGCGCAGAGAAAGGTCCCCGGGCTTCCCGTCGTTGTTCAGCGGCGCGGCGCAGGCGTCAGTGATGACCCTTGGGCAGCTCGCCGGTGAGGACGTAGTGGGCGCTGCAATAGGGGCAGGTCACTTCGCCGGTCTTGGTCACATCGAGAAACACCCGGGGATGCCGCGCCCACAGCGGAGCGCCGGGCTGGGGGCAGTGCAGCGGCAGGTCGCCGGCGGTGATTTCGATGGTGCGGCTTTCGGGGGCCTGGACGTCTTTCGCCTCGCTCATGGCGTGCCTCGTGAAATGAAAGGGTGAGGTGGGAAGGTGGCCGGGTCAGCTCAGCACACCGTCAGCCATTCGGCGTGCTTGACCGAGCGGCCCTGCACCACGTCGAAGAACTGGGCTTGCAGCTTGGCGGTGATCGGGCCGCGCTTGCCCTCGCCGATCTGACGGCCGTCGAGTTCGCGGATCGGGGTCACTTCGGCGGCGGTGCCGGTGAAGAAGGCCTCGTCGGCGCAATACACCTCGTCGCGGGTGATGCGCTTTTCGATCACCTGGAGGGCGTTTTCCTCGGCCAGCTGGATCACCGTGGCGCGGGTGATGCCTTCCAGGCAGGAGGTCAGGTCCGGGGTGTACAGCTTGCCGTTCTTGACGATGAAGATGTTCTCGCCGGAGCCTTCGGCCACGTAGCCGTCCACGTCGAGCAGCAGGGCCTCGTCGTAGCCGTCGTTGGCGGCTTCCTGGTGGGAGAGAATGGAGTTGGCGTAGGTGGACACCGACTTCGCCCGGCACATGTTGATGTTGACGTGGTGGCGGGTGAAGGACGAGGTCTTGACGCGGATGCCGCGCTCCATGCCGTCGGCGCCCAGGTAGGCGCCCCACGGCCAGGCGGCGATGGCGACGTGCACCGACAGGGTCTTGGCGGCGATGCCCATGGCTTCGGAACCGTAGAAGACGATCGGGCGGATGTAGCAGGAATCGAGCTTGTTGGCCCGCACCACCTCGCGCTGGGCGTCCATGATGGTCGCTTTGTCGTAGGGCATCTTCATCTGGAAGATGTGGGCGGAACCGAACAGGCGGTCGGTGTGTTCCTTGAGGCGGAAGATGGCCGCGCCCTTGTCGGTGGCGTAGGCGCGCACCCCTTCGAAACAGCCCATGCCGTAGTGCAGGGTGTGGGTCAGGACGTGGGTGGTGGCATCGCGCCAGGGCACCAGCTTGCCGTCGTACCAGATGAATCCGTCGCGATCCGCCATCGACATGGTGTGTTCTCCGTTACCGCTTGAAAAATACGAAAGCGAAAATTGTAACGGAAAACCCCCGCCCCCGGCCATGCTGCGCTGCCGCGAACGGGGCGGCGAAGGGTAAAATCCCGGCTTTCGATCGAACAACGACGCGAGCAACGACGATGAACGCGAGGATCTGGAAGCCCAACGTGACGGTGGCCGCCGTGGTGGAGCGGGACGGCCGCTTCCTGCTGGTGGAAGAGGAAACCGACCAGGGGCTGCGCTTCAACCAGCCGGCCGGGCACCTGGACGAGGGTGAATCCCTGGTCAACGCCTGCATCCGCGAGGCCCTGGAAGAGACCGCCCACCACGTGCGCCCCACCGCCCTGGTGGGGGTGTACCAGTGGCCGCGGCCGGCCCGGGACATCACCTACCTGCGCTTCGCCTTCGCCTGCGAAGTCACCGGCGAGGAAATCGGCCGGGCCCTGGATACGGGCATCGTCGCCGCGCGCTGGCTGACCATCGACGACGTGCGCGCCACCCGGGAACGGCACCGCAGCCCCCTGATCCTCCAGTGCATCGAGGATTACCTGGCCGGGCGGCGCTTCCCCCTGGACCTGATCCGGCACTACGACTGACCGGCCCATGCCCGCGCTGCGCCTGCCGCGTCCTCTGTCTGCGCTGCTTGCGCTGTTTGTGCGTTTCCGCCCGGGGCGAACCCCGGGCCGGGGGCGGCAAGGGGGGCAAAGCTCCGGCTGGAGCGTGGCGCTGCTCCTGTGCCTGGCGCCCCTCACCGGCTGGTGCGGCGAGACGGTGGACATCTGCTACAACTGGAGCTGCGCCAACGAGGCCCCGGTGTCGTTTACCGACCCGGTCCTGGCGGGAGTGGCCCTGCTGCTGCGGGATGCCACCAGCGCCGCCGACGAGCGGGAGCGCATCGCCCTGGCGGTGGGGCGCCTGTACGCCGAGGCGGCCCGGCAGAGCCCGATCGGCGCCGACCGGCCGGGCAACGGCGCCGACGCCGAGAGCGACGGGCGCATGGACTGCATCGACCATTCCACCTCCACCACCCGCCTGCTGCGGATGATGGAGGCCCGGGGCTGGCTGCGCTGGCATAAGGTGCTGGAACCGGCGCGGCGCGCGCCCTTCCTGGTCAACCAGCACTACGCCGCCCTGCTCGAAGAAACCGACGGCCCGCCGCCCGCGGCGTTGGCCCCGGCCCCGCCCCGGCGCGCCCCGGCGGTGCCCGATTACATTCCGGCGATGCTGGCCCTGTGCGACTGCCAGGCCGTGCTTGCCGACCTGCCGGCGCCACCGCCGCCCCCGGTGCAGCCCGAGCGCCATCCCGGAGGGCGTTACGTGGTGGATAGCTGGTTTGTTTTACCCGGGGCGGCGCCGCTGGTGCTGCCTCTTGCGAATTGGTTGAAGGGAGAAGGACCCGATGTCGACTGAAACTGTGGTGGTGGGCCTGTCCGGCGGCGTGGACTCGTCGGTGGCGGCCCTGCTGCTCAAGCGCCAGGGCTACAAGGTGGTGGGCCTGTTCATGAAGAACTGGGAGGACGACGACACCGAGGAATACTGCTCGTCCCGCCAGGACCTGATCGACGTGATGAGCGTGGCCGACGTGATCGGCATCGACGTCGAGGTGGTCAACTTCGCCGCCGAGTACAAGGATCGGGTGTTTGCCGAATTCCTGCGCGAGTACCAGGCCGGCCGCACCCCCAACCCGGACGTGCTGTGCAACGCCGAAATCAAGTTCAAGGCCTTCCTCGACCATGCCATGACCCTGGGCGCCGACAAGATCGCCACCGGCCACTACGCCGGGGTGCGCGAGTTCCAGGGCAAGTTCCAGCTGCTCAAGGCCGAGGACGGCACCAAGGACCAGAGCTACTTCCTGCACCGCCTCAACCAGGCCCAGCTGGCCAAGACCCTGTTCCCCCTGGCCGACCACTACAAGCGCGACGTGCGCAAGATCGCCGAGGAGGCGGGGCTGCACGTGGCCACCAAGAAGGACTCCACCGGCATCTGCTTCATTGGCGAGCGACCCTTCAACGAATTCCTGAGCCGCTACCTGCCGCGCCAGCCGGGGGAAATCCGGGTGCTGGACGACGACCGGGTGATCGGCGAGCACGAGGGCCTGATGTACCACACCCTGGGTCAGCGCAAGGGCCTCAAGATCGGCGGCCAGAAGGGCGGTGGCGGCGACCACGACGCCTGGTTCGTGGCCAAAAAGGACATGGCGCGCAACATCCTCTACGTGGTCCAGGGGCACGACCACCCGGCCCTGGTGACCGACACCCTGGTGGCCGGCGACCTGTCCTGGGTGGCCGGCGAGGCGCCCAGGACCCACTGGGTGTACACCGCCAAGCCGCGCTACCGCACCCCGGATGCGCCCTGCGAGATCGACAGCTTCGATGCGGCCGCCGGCACCGCCACCCTCAAGTTCGCCGAACCCCAGTGGGCGGTGACCCCGGGCCAGTCGGTGGTGGTGTACGAAAGCCGGGTCTGCCTGGGCGGCGGCATCATCCAGTAAGCGCTTTGCCACGGGGGGGCGCCCTCTCGATTCCCCAGTTGCGGCCGAACGCCGCCCGGATTTTCCGGGCGGCGTTTTGCTTGATGCGGCAGCAGAGGGGGCTTCCCTGCCGGCCGGCCTGTTTGGTTCGGACGAGTATCCGCGCTAGGGCCGTGGCATCGCACCGAAGGGCGGCAATGGCGGGAACGTCGGGGCCGGTTTTGCCTTAGGAGCGGCCGAGGTGCGGCAATGCCATCGTCAACGGCGATGGCACTTTTTGGCGCACCGCCAAACCCCGCGCCAGTCGCGGAGTTCCAGAGGGGGCGAAAAACAGCCATCGCGGTTGACGATGGCTGGGGCGGGCATGATGTGCCGAGCGGTCCATGGGATAGGGCGTGGGGAGGGTGCTGGCTCTGCCTGTCGCGGTCATCGCTGGGCTTGTCCTCGCACCCGGGAAATCCGCCGCAATTTGCCGCAGTTCACCCTGATTGGCTGGCATCGGCCGGAGCGCCTTGCCTTGCTCTGGTCAGGTTCATCGGCGGGCGTGAATATGCGATTCCTATGAAATAATCGCCACCCACGACAACGACAAAGGAGACGCCATGACCTTCGCCAAACCTTTCCTTCGAGGCTGTGCCCTGCTCGCTGGCCTGGCCTACGCCGCCCTGGGCCTGGCCCAGCAGGCCGCGCCGGAGCGCCTGCGCCTGGTGGGCCAGGAAACCGAATTCGTGGTCCAGACGGCCCAGGGCAAGATCGCCATCACCCGGGTGCTGACCCCCAGCGCCAAGGTCAAGGGCTGGCTGCAACCCCTGGTGCCGGTGCCCGGGGTGGTGCCGATCGGCGAGGTGGAACTGCTTGGCTTCTACAACGACCCGGAGGCGGTGCTGGTGGATATGCGCGAGCCGGAGTGGTACGTGAAGGCCACCATCCCCGGGGCAGTGAACATCCCCTACACCGAGGTGGCCACCCGCCTCGGCGAACTGGGGTGCGCCAAGGCCGGCAAGGGCTGGGACTGCGCCAAGGCCCGTAAGGTGGTGGCTTTCTGCAACGGGCCGATGTGCCCCCAGAGCCCGACGGCCATTGCCGCCATGGTGCGGGAGGGCTTTCCCGCCGGGCGCATCCACTACTACCGGGGCGGCATGCTCGATTGGGAGGCCCTGGGGCTGACCACGGTGGAAGGGGAGCTGTAAGCCGCACCCCCAGCTCCGGCCGGCAGCTTTCCGGTTATTTTCGGCATTGAATGAAAACGCCCCGCAGCGCTGCCGCTGCGGGGCGTTTTGTGTTGGGGCCTGCGGGCTTACATGTGGGCTTACATGTGGGCTTACATGTGGGCTTACATGTGGGCTTACATGCGGGCTTACATGCGGGCGATCATGGCCTCGCCGAACTCGGAGCAGGAAACCTCCTTGGCGCCGTCCATGAGGCGGGCAAAGTCGTAGGTCACCACCTTGTCGCCGATGGCCGCTTCCATGGACTTGATGATCAGGTCCGCCGCTTCCTTCCAGCCCAGGTGGCGCAGCATCATCTCGGCGGACAGGATCAGGGAGCCCGGGTTCACCTTGTCCAGGCCGGCGTACTTGGGGGCCGTGCCGTGGGTGGCCTCGAAGCAGGCGTACTGGTCGGAGATGTTGGCCCCCGGGGCGATGCCGATGCCGCCCACCTGGGCCGCCAGGGCGTCGGAGATGTAGTCGCCGTTGAGGTTGGTGGTGGCGATCACGTCGTATTCGGCCGGGCGCAGCAGGATCTGTTGTAGGAAGGCGTCGGCGATGGCGTCCTTGACGACGATGCCGTTGGGGAGTTTGAGCCACGGCCCGCCGTCGATCTCCACGCCGCCGAACTCGCGCTTGGCCAGGGCGTAGGCCGTGTCGCGGAAGTTGCCCTCCGTGAACTTCATGATGTTGCCCTTGTGCACGATGGTCACCGACTTGCGGCCGTTGTCGATGGCGTACTTGATGGCGGCGCGCACCAGGCGTTCGGTGCCTTCCACGGAGATGGGCTTGATGCCGATGCCGGAGGTTTCGGGGAAGCGGATCTTCTTCACCCCCATCTCCTCCTGGAGGAACTTGATCACCTTCCTCACCTGCTCGCTGCCGTTGGCCCACTCGATGCCGGCGTAGATGTCCTCGGTGTTCTCGCGGAAGATCACCATGTCGGTCAGTTCCGGCTGTTTCAGGGGCGAGGGCACGCCCTTGAAGTAGCGCACCGGGCGCACGCACTGGTACAGGTCCAGCTCCTGGCGCAGGGCCACGTTGAGGGAGCGGATGCCGCCGCCCACGGGCGTGGTCATGGGGCCCTTGATGGAGACCGAGTATTCCTTGAGGGCGTCGAAGGTCTCCTTGGGCAGCCACTGGTCGGAACCGTATAGCCGGGTGGATTTTTCGCCGGCATAGACCTCCATCCAGTGGATTTTCTTCCTGCCGCCGTAGGCCTTGGCCACCGCCGCGTCCACCACCCTGATCATCACCGGGGTGATGTCCACGCCGATGCCGTCGCCTTCGATGAAGGGAATGATCGGCTGGTCGGGGATCGGCTGGCCCGCAACGATCTTCTGGCCGCCTTGGGGAACCTTGATGTGAGAACTCATTTCCATCTCCTCGCGAGTAGAGGCTTTGTAATGGAATGCCAGGACATTGCGCTGAGATCCTGGCGGATGCGGCTCCGCACTCCGGGCGATGATTCGACGTTCCGACGTTCCGACGTTTTGACGCTCCGCCTTCTGCGTCTGCCCCGATTGCGAACCCGCATGCGCTTGCCGGCGGGGGCGTGCCCAGCGCCGGCTGCGAGGCATTATGGATGAAAAATCCGGGGCTTGGCGGCACCGCCATGCTGCGCCGCGGCGGGCGGCGGGCAAAGAAAAAGGCCCTGGCGGGCGGAGCCTGCCAGGGCCGGATGCTGCGCTGCGTGGTACTTAGATGGCGCTTAGGCCAGGGCGGCTTGCAGCGCGGCGTTGAAGGTGGCGCTGGGGCGCATCACCGCGTCGCGCTTGGCCGGGTCGGCCAGGTAGTAGCCGCCGATGTCCACCGGCTTGCCCTGGACGGCCTTGAACTCGCCGACGATCTTTTCCTCGTTCTCGGCCAGGGTCTTGGCCAGGGGGGCGAACTTGGCGGCCAGCTCCTTGTCCTCGGACTGGGCGGCCAAGGCCTGGGCCCAGTACAGGGACAGGTAGAACTGGCTGCCCCGGTTGTCCAACTCGCCGGTGCGGCGGGACGGGGACTTGTTCTCGTCCAGCAGCTTGCCGGTGGCTTCGTCCAGGGTCTTGGCCAGCAGCTTGGCGCGGGTGTTGCCGGTCTTGATGCCCAGGTCTTCCAGGGACACGGCCAGGGCCAGGAACTCGCCCAGGGAATCCCAGCGCAGGTGGTTTTCTTCCACCAGCTGCTGCACGTGCTTGGGGGCGGAGCCGCCGGCACCGGTTTCGTACATGCCGCCGCCGGCCATCAGGGGAACGATGGACAGCATCTTGGCCGAGGTGCCCAGTTCCATGATGGGGAACAGGTCGGTCAGGTAGTCGCGCAGGATGTTGCCGGTGACGGAGATGGTGTCCAGACCGCGGGCGACACGTTCCAGGGTGAAACGCATGGCGCGCACCTGGGACATGATGTGGATTTCCAGGCCGCTGGTGTCGTGATCCTTCAGGTAGGTTTCCACCTTCTTGATCAGCTCGGCTTCGTGGGGACGGTAGGGGTCCAGCCAGAAGACGGCGGGCATGCCGGAGTTGCGGGCGCGGGTGACGGCCAGCTTGACCCAGTCGCGGATGGGGGCGTCCTTCACCTGGCACATGCGCCAGATGTCGCCCTGTTCCACGTTCTGGGTCAGCAGCACTTCGCCGGTGGCCAGATCGACAATGTTGGCGACGCCGTCTTCGGCGATCTCGAAGGTCTTGTCGTGGGAGCCGTATTCCTCGGCCTTCTGGGCCATCAGGCCGA
>NZ_JAJTBG010000015.1 GCF_021287045.1 Oryzomicrobium sp.
TTCTTTGGCTACTTTCTGTCGCCGGACAGAAAGTGGCTCGCCGTCCAGGCGAAATACAGCGCTTCCAGTCGCTACAGCACTTGGTGAGAGGGCTGGTTTTGAGTGTCGGTGGTCTCGCCAAACGTCAGTGCTGACGTTGGCGCTGAGTTTCGCCCTGATGGCGAGTGACTTTCTTTTGGGTCGCCAAAAGAAAGTCACCAAAGAAAAGGCGACCCCTGCGCCCCTGCCGCCGGGCCGATGAAGCCGGCCCAGCGGTGCCCTGCGCGGCTCGCCGTCCCGGGGCGGCTGCGGAACTCGGCCTGCGGCCTCAAACAGTCCTCGCCGACACCTCCCCGGGCCGGCTGCGCTGCTCGGCGGGGGTGAAGGGGGGAGGGCGCAGTGCCGCCGATGTGGTGGGAGCGTTTTGCGTTAAGGGCGGTGGAGGGCTGGCGGCTGCCCGAAAGCGGCGCCAGCGGCTCAAAAGGCGTGCTGACGCTTCAGGCCCACACCCCGCTGCGCCGGTCCTCCACACGCTTGGCCTTGTGGGTGGCACGGGGCAAGGTGTCCGGGGGCAGGATGGTGACCGCCGGCAGCACGCCGGTGACCGACTTGAGGTGCTTGGCGAAGCGCTCGGCCAGGTCCGTGTCGCTGCCTTTGTAGCTGGCGGCCCGCTCCACTTCCACGGTCAGGTGGTCCAGGTGGTCGATACGCTCCACCACCAGCTTGTATTCTCCGGTGAGGTCGTGGTCCTTGCGGGCGATGGCTTCCACGTCGCTGGGGAAGAGGTTCACGCCCTTGATGATGAGCATGTCGTCGAGCCGGCCGTGGACGCCGAGCAGGCGCTGGGAGGTGCGGCCGCAGGCGCAGGGTTCGCTGGTGAAGGAGACGATGTCGCCGCTGCGGAAGCGGACCATGGGGCGGGCGCTCTTCTTCAACGTGGTGAGCACCAGCTCGCCCCGTTCACCCTCGGCCACCGGCTCGCCGGTTTCCGGGTCGAGCACTTCGGCCAGGATGTGGTCCTCGGCCCAGTGCAGGCCGTGCTTCTCTTCGCACATGCCGGCGCAGGAGCCGAAGATGTCCGAGAGGCCGTAGTAGTCGTACACCGAAGCGCCCCACAGTTCCTCGATGCGGTTGCGGGTTTCGGGGATCGAGCCGCCGGGCTCGCCGGCGACGAAGATGCGTTTGATCGCCAGATCCTGCTTCGGGTCGATGCCTTCCTTCTTGGCCGTCTCGCCCAGGTACCAGGCGTAGGACGGGGTGGTCCAGATGGCGGTGGCCTGGAACTGGCGGGCGATGGTCAACAACCGCTCGCTCGGCACGGTGCCGGCGTGGATGGAGAGGGCGCCGAGCTTCTGGGCGCCGAGCACGCAGGGGCCGCCGACGAACAGCGAAAAATTGAGCGAGTGGCAGTAGCGGTCTTCCGGGCGCAGGCCGGAGGACCAGAACTGGCGCGCCTCGTAGTCCATCCAGTCGTCGAAGTCCCGGGCGGTGAACGGCGAGGCGGTGGGGATGCCGGTGGAACCGCTGGAGGCGGAGATGTACACGATGTCGCGCTCGGGCACCGCCACCAGGTCGCCGAAGGGCGGGGCGGCGAGCTGGCGCTCGCGCAGGGTCTGCTTGGTGATGAAGGGAAAGCGGCGGATGTCGTCCAGGCGTTTCACCTGGTCGGGGTGCACCCCGGCGGCGTTCCAGGCGGCCCGGTAGTAGGGCGAGCCGGCGTAGGCGTGGCGCAGGTGGCGCTGCAACAGGTCGAGCTTGAGGGCGTCCCAGTCGGCCCGGGGCTGGGTTTCCAGGGCGGCGTCCCAGTAGGGGGCGTCGGAGGCAGGGACGGACGAGGGGGAAAGATGGCGGTCGGCGTGGCCCATGGCGGCAAGGCTCCTGTGATCCTGTGATTCTGTGGCTCCGTGATTCCGGGGCCGCGCCCAGCGTGGCGGGGCGATCCCCCGGCCGGAGCGCCGGCAAGGCCAGGGAGTATGGGGAGCGGGGCCGGGAGGGCCAACGAAGATTTATCTCCTAGCATATGAACATCGGGAATAAGGGCCGGCCTACGCTTTGTTACAGCGGGGGCCGGCGCCGTGATTTATTCTTCAGTCGTCATGATCGCCGCGCTGCCCGCGCGCTCCCGTTTTCGGGAAAGCGGCGGGCAGGCTTGTGCCCGCGCGGTTCTTTCATGGCGGACGGCAGCCGTCGCCAGACCGTCCCCCCGCAGCACCCGCACCGCCGCCGTACCTGCGTCAGCCGCAGCATCCCCGCCCTTCCCGCTTTTCACACAATTCGAGCGATGCACGACTTTCCGATACTCATCACGCTATCCGGCGGTCTCGCCCTGGCCCTCGTTTTCGGCTGGATCACCCAGCGCCTGGGGCTTTCCACCCTGGTGGGCTACATGATCGCCGGCATCATCGCCGGTCCTCATACCCCGGGGTTCGTGGCCGATACCAAGCTGGCTACCGAGATGGCGGAAATCGGCGTGATCTTGCTCATGTTCGGCGTCGGCATGCACTTCCATCCCCAGGAACTGATCCGGGTGTGGCGCATCGCCGTGCCCGGGGCGGTGGTGCAGAGCACCGTGGCCACCGTGGCCGGCTGGGGCCTGGCCCGGGCCTTCGGCTGGGAGCACAGCGCCGGTCTGGTGTTCGGCATGGCCCTGTCGGTGGCCAGCACGGTGGTGCTGATGCGCATGCTGGTGGACCAGAACCGCCTGTCCAGCCACGACGGCCACGTGGCCGTGGGCTGGCTGATCGTGGAAGACCTGTTCACCGTGGTGGCCCTGGTGGTGCTGCCGGCCCTGGCGGTGGAGCAGGCCTCGGCCGGCGCCGTGTTCGCGTCCCTGGGCCTGGCCCTGGGCAAGGCCGCCCTGTTCGCCGCCCTGGTCTGGCTGGTGGGCAACCGCTTCGTCTCGCCGATCATGGAGCGCATCGCCCGCTCCCGTTCCACCGAGCTGTTCACCCTCAGCGTGTTCGTCATCGCCCTGGGCGTGGCCATGCTGGCCGCCGAGGTGTTCCACGTCTCGGTGGCCCTGGGCGCCTTCTTCGCCGGCCTGGTGGTGGGGCAGTCCCGCTTCGGCCCCCAGGCCACCGCCGACATGGCGCCGTTCCGCGACGTGTTCTCGGCCCTGTTCTTCGTCTCCATCGGCATGCTGTTCGACCCCAGAGTGGTGCTGGAGCAGCCGTGGATTCTGCTCGCCTCTTTGGGCATCGTGCTGATCGCCAAGCCCCTGGCGGCTCTGGCCATCGTCGCCCTGCTGCGCGACACCCGGCGCACGGCCCTGACCGTGGCCGTGGGCCTGTCCCAGATCGGCGAGTTCTCCTTCATCCTCGCCTCCCTGGGCCGGGCCCTGGGCGTGCTGCCCGACGAGGGGCTGGGCATCCTGGTGGTGGCGGCGATCCTGTCGATCGCCCTCAACCCCTTGCTGTTCCGCATGACGCCCTGGATCGAGGCGCGCCTCGACGCCCGCCGCGCCGCCCGGGGTCTTGCTCCGGCGGACGTGGCAGCAGCGATGGTCGCGCCGCCGCCGGTGTCCACCGAACCCCACGGCGAGGGGCCCATGGTCATCGTCACCGGTTTGGGCAAGGTGGGCGGTCGCTTCGTGCGCCGCTGCGCCGAGGCCGGCCTGTCGTTGAGCGCCATCGACCAGGCGGTGGAGCGGGTCCAGGAGGTGCGTGAACTGGGCAACCCGGACATCAGCGCCGTCTATGGCGACGCCGGCCGGGAGGATGTGCTGGCCGCTGCCGGCGTGGCCGAGGCCCGGGTGCTGGTGGTGACCAACACCGCCCTGCCGGACAAGATGCGCATCTGCATGACCGCCCGGGCCATCAACCCGCGCATCGCCATCGTCGCCACCGCCAACACCCCGGCGGAGCGGGGCTGGCTGCAGGAATTCGGCGCCACCTCGGTGTGCGACCTGTTCGACGAAATGAGCGAGGCCCTGCTGCGCTCGGTGCGCGGCAGCCTGTAACCTGCCGGCAACTGGGGGTCGGGCCGCTCCGGTTGCCGAAACCCGGCGCATGACCTGCATCACCCGGTGCTGCGGCACGCTGTTCGAGATGGTCTTCTGGCTGACCGACGTCGCAGCCCTGGGCTACAACGTCCCCCCCGCTTCCTATTGCTGATCCGGCCGCTGCCGGTCCTCACCGTGGCCGTGGGCGTCGTCCTGATCGTCCACAACCCGGTGCCTCCTGCCGCTGGCCGTCCGGCAACCCGGCATGGTCGCCGTGCAGGTCGAGGATAGGGGGAGCGGGGTGCCGACGGTGCAGCGCCCGCTGTGGCGCGCCAAGGGGAGGGCGGAAAATGGTGGCGGCAACGGTGTGCCGCCTAGGAACGGTAAATGGGCGATACGCTTCAGGCGGCGTCGGTGCCGCCGGTCCCGCCGGTCCCGTTCGTCAGGCCGCTTTCCTGCGGTTGGGCCAGCCCGGCGGCTGCCCGCTCCTTGGCCTGGACGGCCTGCCACTGGGCTTCGCTCAGGCCGTGGCTGCCATCGCAATATTCCCGGCGGCCGCAGCCGCAGCGGCCGAAGTCGGTGGGGTTGGTCTGTACGCGCATTGCTGTTTTTCCTGAAATCGCTGGGTGAATCCGGCTGAAGAATGGTCCGGCACGGGGCGCATCCTACCCCAGGATGCCCCGGCGTTTGCCGGGAAGCTTCGGGCAGCGGTGCAGGATTGGCGCCGCTGCCGCCCTCCGGCCATGGAACTGTTCGCATCCCAGGGAGTCCGGAATAATCTTCGCCATGCCCGTTGTTGGCCACATGCCTGATGTCGCGCCGTCGGCACGGCGCCTCTTACGAGCCTTTCGACCATGACCCACGACGTTCCCGTTTCATCTCCCCAGCCTCTCAACCTGTCCATCCTCGATCTCGCCCCGGTGGTGGCCGGCAGCACACCGGCCCAGGCGTTGCGCAACACCGGGGATCTGGCCCGGCATGCCGAGGCGTGGGGCTACCGGCGCTATTGGCTGGCCGAGCACCACAACATGGCGGGCATCGCCAGCGCCGCCACGGCGGTGGCGATCGGCTACGTGGCGGCGGCCACCACCACCCTGCGGGTGGGGGCCGGCGGCGTCATGCTGCCCAACCACGCCCCCCTGGTCATCGCCGAGCAGTTCGGCACCCTGGAATCCCTCTACCCGGGCCGCATCGACCTGGGCCTGGGGCGGGCGCCGGGCACCGACCAGCTCACCGCCCGGGCCCTGCGCCGCAATATGGGCAACAGCGACGACACCTTTCCCCAGGACGTGGCCGAGTTGCAGGGCTATTTCCGCCCCGCCGCCCCGGACCAGGCGGTGCGCGCCGTGCCCGGGGCCGGGCTGAACGTGCCGATCTGGCTGCTCGGCTCCAGCCTCTACAGCGCCGGATTGGCGGCGCGGCTGGGCCTGCCCTTCGCCTTCGCCTCCCACTTCGCGCCGCGCTTCTTGCTGCGCGCCATCGACCTCTACCGGGAACAGTTCCAGCCCTCGGAAGCCCTGGCAAAGCCCTACGTGATGGTGGGGGCCAACGCCATCGCCGCCGACACGGACGAGGAGGCCCACTTCCTGTTCAGTTCCCTGCGCACCCGCTTCGCCAACATGGCCCGGGGCGTGCGCGGGCTGCTGGAGCCCCCTGGCGATTTCGACGAATCGCGCTGGACCCCGGGGGAACTGGCCTTCGCCACCGAATCCCTGTCCTGCTCGGTGGTGGGTAGCCCGGCCACGGTGCGCGCCGGCCTGGACGACCTGATCGCCCAGACCGGGGCCGACGAGGTGATGGTCACCGCCCAGATCTACGACCACCAGGCGCGGCTGCGTTCCTTCGAGATCGTCGCCCGGGCCGGGGGCTTGGCGGCATAACGGCCGGCGTGGCCCCGCGCCCCCTGCTGGCGCGCCAAAAGCACGGCGGGCGTGGGGAACGGGGATGTCCCCGTCCACCGCGCCCGCCGGTGCGTCGTGTTGGCGAGAAGGCCGGTCAGCCGTGCAGCACCGCCGCCATGGCCTCGGCCACGTAGTCCACGTTGCCGCCGTTGAGGCCGGCCACGCACATGCGGCCGGAGGCGACCAGGTACACCGCGAACTCCTCGCGCAGGCGGTCCACCTGGGCGGGGGAGAGGCCGGTGTAGCTGAACATGCCGCGCTGCTTGATGAAGTAGGAGAAGTCCTTGCCCGGCACCCGGGCGGTCAGCACTTCATACAACTTCTGGCGCATGGCCTGGATGCGCACCCGCATTTCGCCCACTTCCTTCACCCACTGGGCGTGCAGGGCGGCGTCGCTCATCACCCGGGTGGTGACCTTCTCGCCGTGGATCGGGGGGCTGGAGTAGTTGCGGCGCACGGTGAACTTCAGCTGGCCCAGGATGCGGCCGGCTTCCTCGGCGTCCTTGCACACCACCGAAAGGCCGCCCACCCGCTCGCCGTAGAAGGAGAGGTTCTTGGAGAAGGAGTTGCTGACCAGGAAGGGGAGCTTGGCCTCGGCCAGGGCGCGGATGGCGTAGGCGTCCTCTTCCAGGCCGTCGCCGAAGCCCTGGTAGGCGATGTCGAGGAAGGGAATCAGGTTGTGCTCGGCGACGATGGCGATGACCTGCTGCCATTGCTCCCGGGAGAGATCCACGCCCGTCGGGTTGTGGCAGCAGGGGTGCAGCAGGACGATGCTCTGGGCGGGGAGGCTCTTGAGGGTGGCGACCATGCCGGCGAAGTCCACGCCGCCGGTCTTGGCGTCGTAGTAGGGATAGTCGTGCACCGGGATGCCGGCGCCTTCGAAGATGGAACGGTGGTTGTCCCAGGTGGGGTTGCTGACCCAGGCTTCGCTCTTGGGGAAGTAGCGCTTGAGCAGGTCGGCGCCCACCTTCAGCGCCCCGGAGCCACCCAGGGTCTGGATAGTGGCGATGCGGCCGGCCTTCAGGGCTTCGCTGTTTTCGCCGAAGAGCAGCTTCTGCACCACTGCCCGGTAGTCGGCGGCGCCTTCCATGGGCAGGTAGGAGCGGGGACCGGATTCGGCGGCGATGGCGGCTTCGGCCTGCTGCACGGAGGCCAGCAGCGGGATGCGGCCCTGTTCGTCGTAATAGAGGCCGATGCCCAGGTTCACTTTTTGCGGGCGGGGGTCCTGGAGGTAGGTTTCGACCAGGGACAGAATGGGGTCGCCGGGGTAGGCGTCGACGTGTTCGAACATGAAGGGGCAAATCCTCGGGGCTGTGGTCGTGGCTTGCGGCGCAGCGCGCCGGCCTGCCGGCGGGCGACTCACGGCCACGCACCCAGGGGATGGGCGGGCATGGCGGGCCGGCGGCAAGGGCTAAAGGGTACCACTCCCGCCGCGCTGGCGGCGGCACCGCCAGGAGGTCTGGGCAGCTGGAACGGGCGGCGGGGCCCGCCCTTGGGCTACTTGAGCCGGATGTCGTTCTTCACGTCCTTGACCTTGCGGGCCGCATCCCCTGCCTTGGCGATCTCGGCGGAGGTGTCGGCCCCACCTTGTTTCACCATAGCCAACCCATAGCCAACCGATGGTGGCGACCAACGTTCCAGGGCCGGTCCGGGGGGCTTTTGAAAACGAAAAAAAACCGCACGGCGCAGGGCCGTGCGGCGGGTGGAAGAGGGCGCGGTAGCGCCGTTTCCGTAGGGGCCGACCGGTGAAGGTGCGGCCAAGAGGAAGAGAACAGACGTCCAACAACGCGACGAACCCGGACCCAAAACCGAAACGGCCGAAATCTGGAATCCGTCCGCGGCCCGGGGGGCTGAGTCCCTAGACCGCACCGCCAGGGTAGGACGGGATGATCCCCCGGGGGAAATCACTATTTTCGATAAGCATAGAGGGGGCGGTGCAGCTCGGCGCCCGGGGGGCGGCGACGGCCCGGGCGGCTTTCTGCCGGGCCTGGGCGATCCACTCCACGGGCAGCGCCCAGGGGCCGAAGCCGGCGGCCACGTTGATGTGGCCGGCGCCTTCCAGCAGTTGGAAACGGGCGCCCCAGACCTCGGCCAGCCAGGCGGCGTCGGCACTCTTCATCCATGGGTCGTTGGTGCTGGCGATCAGGTCGTTCTGCTGGCCGTGGCGGGGCAGGGGCCAGGCCAGGGCCGAACGGGGGATGCCGAAGCGGGCCGGGTTGGCCGGGGCCACGTACAGCCCGGCGGCCACCGGTGCGCCCAGGTGCAGGGCGGCGTAGGCCCCCGCCAGGCAACCGAAGCTGTGGGCTACCAGCAGCGGGGCAGTACCGTATTCGTCGGCCAGGGCCTGGGCCTGATGGGCGACGCGGCGGGCCCAGGGCAGCAGTTCCGGGTTGTCCCAGTTGGCCTGCTCCACACGGCGGCAACCGGCGACCTGGGTTTCAAGCCAGCTTTGCCAGTGGGCGGGTTCGCTGCCGCCCTTGCCGGGCACGATCAGCACCGGCAGTGGGGAAATGTCGCTCATGGGGAGGCCCTTGTGGGGAAGGTATCGATCCTGGAGCGTAGCAGGCCGGGGCGGCAGGCCAAATCGTCTTTGCGCATAAGCAAATGCCGCCGCGGCAGGCGCGGCGGCCTGGGTTGTGGTTATAAACAAATCGATATTTATTCGTATGCGTTATGAAGGGGGCTCCTTACAGTCCGGGCCGTGAATTTCCGCTTCCGCGACTCGAAAGGATGCTCCATGACTGTTGCCCGTAACCGCCGCCGGCTCTCCCTGCTCTCCCGGCTTTCCCTGGCCGCCGCCTTCGGCGCCGCCGCACTGGCGCCCCTGGCCGCCCTGGCCGATACCGCCGTCAAGGTGGGCTACCTGCCGGTGACCGGCCACGCCAAGTTCTTCGTCGCCAAGGAACAGGGTTTCTTCAAGAAGGAAGGCCTGGACGTGGACCTGGTGGAATTCCAGAACTCCGCCGACGGCATCAACGCCGTGGTGGCGGGCAAGCTGGACGTGGGCGCCTTCGGCACCACGGCGCCCCTGGTGTTCTACTCCAAGGGCTCCGACCTGAAGATCATCGGCGGCATCATGGGCCAGGACGCGGCCCTGGTGGTCAAGCCCGAACTGGCCGGCACCATTCGTAGCATCAACGACCTCAAGGGCAAGAAGGTGGCCACGGTGCGCATGGCCTCCGGCGATGCGGTGCTGCGCGGCGCCCTCAAGGACGCCAGGATCAACTGGAAGAACGACCTGCACATCTTCGAGCTGAAGAACCCGCCGGCGGTGATCGAAGCGGTCAAGTCCGGGCAGGTGGACGCCGGCCTGGTGTGGGGCCCCCACGACCTGCGCGCCGAGCAGCAGGGCCTCAAGGTGGTGGTGCGCTCCGGTGAGCTGTCCCCGGGTCACCCCTGCTGCCGCCTGGTGGTGACCTCGGCCAAGCTCAAGGACGAAGCCGTGGTCCAGGGTTTCCTGCGCGCCATCCTCAAGGCCGAAAAGTTCGCCGCCGAGAACCGCAAGGAAACCATCGACGCCATCGCCAAGTACATCAAGCTCGACCGCGCCCTGCTGGAAAAGGGCTACTACTCGCCCAACCTGGAACAGGGTTCCGACCCCAACGTGAAGGGCGTGCAGAAGTTCTGGCTGACCATGGTCGGGTCCGAGTTCATCGAGGGCAAGCGCGCCCTGGACCCGATCTTCGAAGTCGGCCCCTACAAGAAGGCCCTGGACTCCCTGGCCAAGGAAAGCCCCAAGGACCCGTTCTGGCAGGCCCGCCTGAAGGAGTTCAAGGAAAGGGACGTGTTGTGAACACGGTGAGCGCTGCGACCGCCGGCCTGTCCATCGCCGACGTCTCGTTCGCCTACGCCGCCGGGGAAACCACCCTGCGGCGGGTGAGCCTGGAGGTGCCGGAAGGCACCTTCCTCACCCTGCTCGGGCCGAGCGGCTCGGGCAAATCGACCCTGCTGCGCCTGATCGCCGGGCTGGAAGCGCCCAGCGGTGGGCGCCTGGCCTGGAACGGCGTGACCATCGACGGTCCCGGCATCGACCGGGCCGTGGTCTTCCAGAACTATGCCCTGTTCCCCTGGTTCACCGTGGTGGACAACGTCGCTCAGGCCGTGGCCAAGGCCCATCCCCAGGCCCGCCGCGCCGAGCGCCGGGAGCGTGCCCGGGAGTACCTGGCCAAGGTCGGCCTGGGCGACGCCGCCGGCAAGTACCCGTTCCAGTTGTCCGGCGGCATGCAGCAGCGCGCCGCCATTGCCCGGGCCCTGGCCCTGGAAGCGCCGGTGCTGCTCATGGACGAGCCCTTCGGCGCCCTGGACCCGATCAACCGGGGCAAGTTGCAGGACCTGCTGCTCGACGTGTGGCAGAGCACCTCCCCGCGCCGCACCATCGTCTTCGTCACCCACGACGTGGACGAGGCCCTCTACCTGGGCGACCGGGTGGCGGTGCTGGGTGCCTCGCCGGGGCGGTTGCTGGCCCAGGTGGCGGTGCCGTTCCCCCGGCCGCGCCAGCGCGCCCAGTTGTTCGCCTCCGCCGAATTCCACGCCCGCCGCGAGGAAATCGCCGAACTGCTCGATGCCGACGTGCTCCAGGGCCTGTCCGGCCAGGCGGCCTGATCCGGTATCGCCGCCGCAGTCACCGCAGTCACCGCAGTCACCGCAGTCGCTGTAAAGGAAACGCCATGTCCCAATTCATCACCCTGGCGGCGGAAGCGCCCGACGCCGCCGTCGCCGCCGATGTGCATGCGTCGGCCTCCGCCCCGTCTGCCGCGGCCTCCGTCCGCTCCTTCGCCCCATCCTTCACCCGCTTCCTGCCGGCCTGGGAATCCCTGCTGCTGTGGGCCGTGCTGATCGCCGCCTGGCAGATTTCCAGCTACTTCATCGACCAGACCACCAACCCGCTGCTGCCGGCCCCGCGCATCGTTCTCGACGCCCTGTGGGATTCCCTGCCCGAACTGTGGAAGGGCACCGTCTCGTCCTTCTTCATTCTGGTGCCGGGCTATGCCCTGGCGGTGGCCCTGGGCGTGTTGCTCGGACTCTTGGCCGGGTTGATCCCGGGTCTGGGCCGGGCGGCCTTTCCCTTCGCCAAGGTGGTGGCGCCGGTGCCGCCCACGGTGTACATCCCCTACGCCATCGCCGTGCTGCCCACCTTTCACCTGTCGGCCACCTTCGTGGTCTTCATCGGCGCCTTCTGGCCGGTGTTCCAGAACGCCGCCGCCGGCGCCCACGCCGTGGAAAAGCGCTACCGGGACAACGCCCGGGTGCTCGGCTTTTCGCGCCTGGAAACCCTGGTACGGGTGGTCTTTCCCGCCAGCCTGCCGCACATCTTCTCCGGCATGGCGGTGGGCTTGGGCTTCTCCTTCATCCTGCTCACCGTGGCCGAGCTGTTCGGTGCCAACGCCGGCCTGGGACGCTTCGTCCAGTACTACGCCGACTTCGCCGACTATCCGCGCATGGTGGCTGGCATCCTCTACACCGGCTTCATCACCTGGCTGGCCATGACCGGCCTGGACAAGCTGCGCCACCGGGCGCTCTTCTGGTTGCGCTGAGGTTGCCATGGCCGGAGCGAGACGCGCCCCGCCACCGGGCAGCATCGGCGGCTTCGGCCTCTTGCCGCACCCCGCGTCCGGGGCGGCGGGCGAGGCCGAAAATCAAGGCAGTCGGGATGCCGCTGCCCGCCGGCCGCCCGGGCTATCCTGGCTGAAGTGGCTGTCCGGCGGTCTGCTTGCCGCCAGCCTGGCCCTGGGCGCCCTGGCTTGGCAGGGGCCGGCCCACGCAGCGCCTGCCCATCAAAAGGCCGACGCCGGTGCCGTTCCCCCGAGCCTGTTCGTCCTTGAACCCGAGGCCGGCGTTCCCCTGGATCTGGCCCGGGAAGCCGCTACCGCCCGGGCCGAGGGCAAGCGCCTGGCCCTCTACTTTGAGCTGCCGGACTGCCCCGGCTGTGCCCGCATGAAGCGGGAGACCTTCCCCGATCCCCGGGTGCGGGCCGACTTCGGCCGGCGCTACCGCACCGTGCGGGTGGCGCTGCCCGGCGAGCCGGGGGCCCCCGGGGCGACCCTGACCGATCCCCAGGGACAGCCTGGGAGCGCCAGCCAGCTGGCCGACCGCTACCGGGTGCTGGGCACCCCGGCCTTCGTCTTCTTCGATGGAGCGGACTTCCTCTACCGCCACGTGGGGCCTCTGGATGCCACGGATTTCCGCGCCCTGGGCCGTTTCGTCGCTGCCGCCGCCTACGAGCGGGAACCCTTCGCCGAGTACCGGGCGAAGCAGCGCCCCCGGCTCCTGGCGGACCTCGGCAAGGCGAGCCTGCCGCCGCCCACGGCGGTGCTCAACGCCGCCCCGGCGCCCGAGGCGGTCTATGGCTTTGCCCTGCGCGAGGTGGGCATTGCGGGGGCGCCGCTGCGCCGCCTGGCCGACTACCGGGGCAAGGTGGTGGCTCTGGCGGTGGGCTACACCCAGTGCCCGGACGTGTGCCCCACCACCCTGGCCGAGTTGAAGGCGGCCCTGGCCGCGTTGCCCGGATTGTCAGGGTTGGGGGCGGCGGCCCAGGACGTTCAGGTGCTGTTCGCCACCCTGGACCCGGAGCGGGATACCCCGGCCCTGCTCGGCGAGTACGTCCACGCCTTCGACAAGCGTTTTGCCGCCTTGCGCGGCGACGCCCGGCGGACCGCCGCCTTCATCCGCGACTTTGGCCTGGTGGCCGAGCGCCAGCCGTCCGAGGCCCTGGGCTACACCCTGGACCACACCGCCGGCATCTTCCTCATTGATCGCCAGGGCCGGGTGCGTGGCCTGTCGCCCTACGGTCAGCCGGTGGAGCTGCTCGCCGCCGACCTGGCGGCTCTGGTCAAGGAGGGGTGGGCGCGGGGCGCCCAGCCCCTGGCCGGCGCGTCCACCCGGCGTGACGGGGGCGGCTGATCCGTGGCTGTTCAGAGGCGGTGAATCAGGCGCCGTGTCATGCGGAACCACATGCACCAAGGGGGGCAGGCGAGCCGCCACTCGCGGATGAGTGGGCCCCCCGTGTCCGAGGGGAACGGCGATCAGGGCGTGGGAATGGCGGGGTCGATGAGGTACAGGCGCACCCCGTTGCGGTCCCGGGCGCTGTCCGTGCCGTCCCGGTCGCCTACCATGGTGGCCTCGATGCGGTAGGGGCGGATGCCCTGGGCGATCACCCGGCTGCGCACCACCTGGAGGCTCTGTTCGGCCATGGCGATTTCCCAGGCGTTGCTGCCCCGGTCGGGGGAATAGGCTTCCAGGCGTACGCGCACCTGGTCGTTGCCCCGGGCACGGGCCAGGACGCGGTCGAGGCGGGCGTCCATCTCGGGGGAAAGGGCGGTATCGCCCGGGGCGATGCGGATGGTTTCGTCCGGCGCCCGGACCGGTGCCGCCGGCGCGTTGCGGGCCGCGCGGGCCTGGCTGCCGGGGCTCCGGGCCTTCGGGTCGGCGGCGCGGGGGGCGTTTGCCCCCGGCTTGGCCGGGGACGCGTCCGCAGCCGGGTCGGGCAGGGTCTGGCAGCCGGTCAGGACGACCAGCGCGGCCAGCGTGGCTAACGTGGTCACCGCGGCCCGGCGGGGGAAGGGGAAAGGGGAAGGCGGCGACAAGAGCGAGCGCGGCGCCGGGCAGCGGGCGCCGGGGGGCAGGGCAGGCATGGCGTGTTTCAAGATCCCGGGAAGCCCATAAACTTAGAACATTGGCGGCCCCTTGTCACGACCTTGCTCGTCTTTGGATGCCGGCGTAATCGGTGCGGATCGGCTCACGATCGGCGCCAGGTCGCGTCGGCACCGGGCCATGCCGCCGCGGTAGCGCCGCTTTCCGCCGGCGGCCCGGGGGCCGCCTTCGCCGTGGTTGAGCGGGGCAGGGGGCCTTTGCCGCGTAAAATCGGCCCGCAAGCCGCCGTACCGGGCGACCCCGGCGCGGCCTCGTGTTTTTGCTCTCCGGCCTGGGCCGGGGAGCCAGCCAAGGAATCGTGCATGAGCGACATCGCCACCCTGCGCCGGGTGTTGCAGCAGACCCGCAGCATCGCCGTGGTCGGCCTTTCCGCCGACTGGTCGCGCCCCTCCAACTTCGCCGCCAAATACATGCTGGAGCACGGCTACCGCATCGTTCCGGTCAATCCGCGCTACGACGAAATCCTGGGCCAGAAGTGCTACCCGGACCTGGCCTCGATTCCCGAGCCGGTGGATATGGTGGACGTGTTCCGCAAGCCTGCCGACTGCGTGCCCATCGCCGAGCAGGCGGTGGCCATCGGCGCCAAGACCCTGTGGCTGCAACTGGGGGTGGTCAACGAGGAAGCGGCGCGCATCGCCGCCGACGCCGGCCTCACCGTAGTCCAAGACCGCTGCGTCAAGATCGAGTACGCCCGCCTGTTCGGTGGCCTGCACTGGTTCGGCGTGAACACCAAGGTGATTTCCGCCCGCCGCCCCACGGGGCTGCCGCATCAGGGCTGAACCGGCCGCCACCGCCATAACGACATCGAGACAGATTCCATGACCGACCGCACCTTCGGCTTCGACACCCTGGCGCTCCACGCCGGCCAGATTCCCGACGCCGAGACCGGCAGCCGCGCCGCGCCGATCTACCAGACCACCTCCTACGTGTTCGATTCCCCCGAGCACGCCGCCAGCCTGTTCAATCTACAGACCTTCGGCAACGTCTATTCGCGCCTCTCCAACCCCACCGTGGCGGTGTTCGAGGAACGGGTGGCGGCCCTGGAAGGCGGCCGGGCGGCGGTGGCGGTGGCCTCCGGCATGGCCGCCCAGATGATCGCCATCCTCAACCTGTGCCAGGCCGGCGACCAGATCGTGGCGGCCCGCACCCTGTACGGCGGCACCCACACCCAGCTCGACGTGAACTTCCGCAAGCTGGGCATCGACACCGTGTTCGTGGACCCGGACGACCCGGAAAACTTTGCCCGGGCCATCACCCCCAAGACCAAGCTGCTCTACGCCGAGACCCTGGGCAACCCGTCCCTCAACGTTCTCGACCTGGAAAAGGTCGGCAGGATCGCCGCCCAGGCCGGCCTGCCGCTCTTCATCGACAACACCTTCGCCAGCCCCTACCTGTGCCGCCCCGGCGAGTGGGGGGCGGAGGTGGTGATGCACTCCGCCACCAAGTTCTTGGGCGGCCACGGCACCACCATGGGCGGGGTGATCGTCGAATCGGGCAAGTTCGACTGGTCCGTCGGCGATGGCCGCTTCGCCACTATGACCGAGCCGTCGGACGGCTACCACGGTGTGCGCTTCTTCGAGACCTTCGGCAACTTCGGCTTCACCATGAAGTGCCGCATGGAAGGGCTGCGCACCTTCGGCCCGGCCCTCTCGCCCTTGTCGGCTTTCTTGCTCCTGCAAGGGGTGGAAACCCTGTCCCTGCGCATGGAGCGCCACTGCGCCAACGCCCTGGCCGTGGCCCGCCACCTGGAGGCCCACCCCCAGGTGGCATGGGTCAATTACCCGGGTCTGGCCTCCAGCCGCTACCACGACCTGGCGCAAAAGTACCTGCCCAAGGGCGCCGGGGCTGTGCTTAGCTTCGGTATCAAGGGCGGCGCCGCCGCCGGTGCCCGCTTCATCGACAGCGTCGAATTCCTCTCCCACCTGGCCAACATCGGCGATGCCAAGACCCTGGTCATCCACCCAGCCTCCACCACCCACCGCCAGATGAGCGAGGAACAGCAGCGTGCTGCCGGGGTGCCGCCGGACTTGATCCGCCTCTCGGTGGGGCTGGAGACCCTGGACGACATTCTGTGGGACATCGATCAGGCGTTGGCCAAAGCCTGCGCCTGAAATCGGCACCTGAGGCCAGAGGGGACGCCCGCGCCGGTCTGTCGTTTGCCGCCGGATGGCGCCGCCCCATGAAAAACCGCCCCGCCTGGATTTCCGGCGGGGCGGTTTTTTTTACGCTTCAGGCGATTCGCCGGGCCGGATGCGGCACTGGATGGGATGCGCTTCCAGATGCCGCATCGTCCGGCGCCAGGGGCGCCACCGGCGTCCGGTTCAGCCGGCCCTCCACCAGCCAGGCCAGGGAATCCGGCCACAGGGTGGCGCGGAAACGGTCGTTGAACCAGGCGAAGTGGCCGATCCCCGGCACGCCGACATCGGCCGGGTTGAGGTGCACATGGTGGCGCTGGCTGTTGCGGTAATAACCGAGCAGGCGCTCGATGGCCGCCGGAGTGCCGAAGGGGTCGTCGCTGAGGCTGACGGCCAGCAGGTCGCCTTTCATGGCGTCGAAATGGGCCAGGGGATCGTCGTCGTGGCGGCGCAGGCGGCGGTAGGCGGCTTCCAGGGTGGCGGGGCGGAAGGCCCATTCGTAGGCGGCGCCGGCCGGCAGGTCTTCGTGCCAGCCCAGCCGGCGGGCGGGGAAGTAGCCGAGCAGGGCGGTGAGCGCCGGCATCAGCAGGTGCCAGCGCAGCCACATGCGCGCCTTGCCCGGGCCGTAGTCGGGCCAGTAGGCGTATTGGGCGCCGACGGTGAAGGCCCGGGCGACGACGCCGGCGTGGGGCGCCAGCCCGAGCAGCAGACCGCCGATGCTGTGGCCCACCAGATATACCGGCACGTCCGGATAGGCGGCGCTGGCCCAGGCCAGGGCGGCGTCGCAGTCGAAGCGGCCCCAGTCGAGCTTGGTGATGTGCCGCCAGCGGCGCAGGCTGCCCTGGCGCGAGGCGCCGATGCCCCGGTAGTCGTAGGTCAGTGCCGCCAGGCCGTGCTTGGCCAGGTAGCGGGCGTAGCGGTGGTAGTAGTCGGCCTTCACCGCCGTGGCCGGGTTGATCACCACCACGCCCTGGGCCTCACCGTCGGGGCGCCAATGATGGGCGGCCAGGGGGTAGCCGTCCCGGGCGGTGAGGGTGAGGGGCTGGGGCGGCATGGCGGGTCCGATGCGGTGGGGATGGACGGAGGATAACGGCGGCGGGGCGTGCCGGGGGGCGTTCATCGGCCGCCTCCCGGGCCGCCGTGGCCCAGGTGCAACCGTTGCCCGAGGGCGGCCAGCCGCATTGTCAGTTGCGCTGCCAGTTGTGCCGCTCCCCGGGTGCCGCCTTCCATCATGACCCCGACGGTTCGGCCCAGCGTTGCGGTATGGGGGATGGGGTGCAGGCCGCGACCCGGCGGCGCCAGGACGAACCGGGCGGCGTGGCAGGCGGACACCACCAGGGGGCCGCGCCGGGTCAGGGCGATGGCCTGGCCGGCGGCGAGGATGCGGTCGCGCCGGTCGCCGTCTTCGGTGATCCACACTTCCCCGGCCTGGCAGGCCAGGATTTGCCCGGGCTGTCCGGCCAGCACCGCCACCTGGCGGCGTTCCAGGCGCAGGGCGGCGGCGTGGTTGCCGGACAGGATGGCGGGGTGGGGCAAGGGAGCGGCCGAGAGTGCAGGAATCCCCTGGCAGTGCGGTGCATCCACCACGTGCTGAACGCCGCCCTGTGCCGGTGCATGGGCCGAGGCCGGCGGCGACGGGGCCGAGTGGGATGCGAGGGGGGTAAGGCCGGCACTTCGCCTATGCCCGCCCACCGGGGCGGAGATTGGGGATGCGCTGGGCGCCATATCCGCTCCGGTCGTGGCGAGAGGAGTGGCCGGGGGCAACGCACTAGGCGGGGAGGTTGAATCGGTCGAAGTGGCCGGAGCAGCCACTGGCCGTAAACCGGTGGCGCCGTGGGGCGATTGCGGACGGAACGGCATTTTCCTATCCTTCATTCATGCGTTTTTGCCATGGCTTGCCGGGGGGCATGCCTCCATACGCAAAGTATGGAAACGAGCTTGACCGTGGACAAACGGAAAATCCGTATCACATTCATGCGTAAAACGCAGAAATCAAGCCGCCATGAGCCTGCCCTATCCGCTGCGCCAACTGCCCTCCCTGGACCCTCTCAAGGGCTTCGTCGCCGCCGCCCGCCATCTGTCCTTCACTCGGGCGGCGGAGGAGTTGTGCCTGTCCCAGTCGGCGGTGAGCCGCCAGGTGCAGACCCTGGAGGCGCAGTTGGGCGTGGCCCTGTTCCAGCGCAGCACCCGGGCCCTGCACCTGACGCCGGAAGGGGAGCGCCTGTTCCGCTGCGCCAGCGACGCGCTGGATCGCCTCGGCGCGGCGGTGGCCGACCTGGCCGCCAGCCGGCGCCGGCCCAAGGTCACCGTGTCCGCCTCCATCGGCGTCGCCGCCCTGTGGCTGGTGCCGCGCCTGTCAGCCTTCCAGGCCCGGTATCCGGAGGTCGGGGTGCGGGTTTCCGCCGACAACCGCAACGTGGATCTGGAGGCGGAGGATGTGGACGTGGCCCTGCGCTACACCACGCCGGGGGCCGCCCCCGCCGGCAGCCGGCGCCTGTTCGGCGAGCGGCTGGCGCCGGTGGCCAGCCCGGCCGTGGCCGTCGCCCTGCCGGACGGCCCCCGGCTGTCCGCCGCCAACCTGCCCCACCTCACCCTGCTCGCCTTCGAGGACGGGCGGGACCATCCCTGGCTGCGCTGGGACGGCTGGCAGGGCGAACTGGGCGGCGCGCCCTCCGCCGCCCGGGGCCTGTTGCAGTTCAACCACTACGACCAGTGCCTCTACGCCGCCCAGGCCGGCCAGGGTGTGGCCCTGGGCCGCCTGCCCCTGATCGCCGACGCCCTGGCCGACGGCCGCCTGCAAGCCCTGCTGCCGCCCCGGCCCACCCCGGGGGAGCGGGGCTTCTACCTGCTGCGCGGCCGCCACAGCCAGCGGCCCGAAGTGGACGCCTTCGCCGATTGGCTGGTGGGGCAGGGGAGCGGGGCCGAGGCTGGAATGACCGAATGACCGAATGACCGAATGAAAACGGGCCGGCCGGGATGCGCTGCAATCCTGGCCGGCCCGTGCCGGTTTGCTCGATGGGGAAGGGCGCTTGCCGGTAACGTTGGACACCGCCATCCCAACTTGGGGCGGTGCGCCTGGCGCTCGGCAGCCACGTCCCAGTCCCCGGGCCTGCCTGGGGCTGGTCGAGCGCCGGCCTCCACCGAATTCCCCCGCCTACTTCAGCGGCAGATAAATATCCGTCACCAGTTCGTTTTCCTGCGTTTCCGGCAGCAGGTTGAGGTAGTGGAAGAACAGGGGGAAATCCCGCAGCTCCTCGCCGCTGCCGGGCAGCCAGTTGCGGTAGAGCGGGTAGATGCTCTCGCCGATGCGGGTGTGGGAACCCAGGTGGCGCACCCGGGCGCAACGGCCGCCAGGAATGCGCTGAGTCACCACGCCCTGGGGGTTGGGCGGCACGGCGGCAGCCACTTCGCCGGCGATGCCGAAGCGGAACAGGGCAGGCTCGGTGGTGTCCGGGTTGTCGTAGGCGATGCCGAAGGTGTGGCTGCTCGCCTTGGGCGACAGCCCGGTCTGCTGGCGCCATTCGATGAAGCGGCCCACCGAGTCGTTCACCGTTTCGGCGGGACCCCGGTGCTCCAGCATGGCGATCTGGGTGGTGGCAAACGTGACGATTTCGACCTGCACGGCGATATTCCTTTCAGGGAGCCGGAACCGGTAGCGCTCGTGCCAGCTTTCCCAGTCCTGGCGCCGCCGGAAGGCGGAGGGCGACAGGCCGAAGGTGTGGCGGAAGGCGCGGGAAAAGGATTCCGGGTTTTCAAAGCCGGCCTCCAGGGCGATGTCGATGATCTTGGTCTTGCGGTCGAAGGCGAGCAGGTACGAGGCGCGCCGCAGCCGCAACAGCAGGATGTACCGCGCCACGCTGGTGCCGAGGTAATCGGCGAATTGCCGATGGAAGTGGAAGCGGGAAAAGTTCGCCACCCGGCTCAGGCGCTCCACCGGCAACGGCTCCTGGAGGTGGGCCTCGATGTAGGCCAGCACCTTGTCGAAGCGCGCGGCGTAGGTTCTGAGTCTGGTGTCGTTCATGGTGTTTCCCGGTTCGCGGCTCGCACTATGGGGGACGCGGCAGCTTAAATCTTGACCGGAATTGCGCAACACAGCCCTCCTTGCCGCGGCGAGCGCTGGCAACCCGACGGCCCGGCAGGCGACAATGCAGGCTGGATTCCCTTCCCGACCGCCATGCGCGACCTGCCGCCGCTCCACACCCTGCCGGCCTTCGAGGCCGCCGCCCGCCTGGGCAGCTTCCAGGCCGCGGCCGAGGCCCTGAGCCTGACGCCATCGGCGGTCAGCCACCGCATCCGCCTGCTCGAAGACCACCTGGGCCAGCCCCTGTTCGAGCGCCGCCACCGCGCCATCGCCCTCACCGCTGCCGGCCAGCGCTACCTGGCGGTGGCCCGGGAGGCCCTGCTGCGCCTGGACGAAGCCAGCGCCGCCCTGCGCGCCCCGGCCCGCTCCCGGTTGCGCATTTCCGTGGCCCCGGCCCTGGGCAGCAAGTGGCTGGTGGCCCGGGTGGCCGAGTACCAGGAAACCCACCCGGACACCGAATTCAGCTTGGGCACCGCCACCAGCCTGGCGCCGCTATTGGCCGGCGAGGCCGACCTGGGGCTGCGCTACGGCGAGGAGGAATGGCCTGGCCTGCTGGCCTGGAAGCTGTTCGAGGAACGGCTCTTCCCCGTGTGCAGCCCGGCCCTGGCGGCGGGGCTGAAAACCCCGGCGGACCTGGACCGGGCCCGGCTGCTGCGCCACCCGCTGCTTTCCTGGCAGCGCTGGTTCGCCGCCGCCGGAGTGACCCACCCGGAGCCCGCCGAGGGGCCGCGCTACGAGGACGCCCTGCTCATGCTCGAAGCCGCTGTGGCCGGGCATGGCGTGGCCCTGATGGTGGATACCCTGGCCGCCCCCTACCTGGCCGAAGGCCGGCTGGTGCGGCCTTTTCCCCAGGATTGCCCGGACCGCAGCTTCTACGTGGTCGCCCCGCCCAATATCGAGGAACGGCGCGGCGCCATGGATTTCATCCGCTGGCTGGTGCGCTCGGCGCGGAACGATGGCGCCGGCGCCGGCACCGAAGTTCGGCCGGAATGAAGAAACCCCGCCCGAGGGCGGGGTTGGCGTTGCAACGTTTGTACGCCGGAGCGCTGCCGGATCAGCTGGTGGTGCTGACCAGGCCGCCCACGGCGGCAGCCGCGGAGGAACCGTGGTTTTGCAGGTTCTGCTGCAAGGCCTGGAGGAAGGATTGCAGGTCCGGCTGGCTGGCGGCCGAAGCGCTGCTCGACGCGCTGCCCGAGGACGATTGCCCCTGGGTGGCGTTCATCAGGTTCTGGAAGTCGCTTTGCAGGGCGGAAATGGCGCTGTTGCCGGAAGTGCTGCCGCTGCTGCCCAGTTGCGAGATCAGGCTTTGCAGCCCGCTGGCGAAGTTGGCATAGCCGGAATGCACGCCGGAGGCGGAATTGCTGCCGGAGCTGCCGCCATTGTCGCTGTCGCCGTCGCCGCCGGAAGAGCTGCCGCTCCCCTGGGACTGGTGCAGGGCGGTGAACAGGTCGTGCATCAGCTTGTGCATGTCCTGGCCCACGGACTGGTTGCCGGATGCGGCGCTGGCGGAATTGGCGCCGTCGTCCCCATCGCCGTCGCCGCCTTGGCCGCCCTGGGACCCGGGGGCCCCTTGCCCAGCGCCGCCCGGACCGCCGGGCAGGGAAATGCCCAGCTGGCTGAAGGCCTGCTGCACCGCGTTCATGAACTCGCCGCCGCCACCGCCGCGGTGATGGTGATGCCCTTCCGTTTCCTGGGTGGACGAGGCGGGGCTGGAGCCGGCAGCGCTGACGCTGCTGGTCGAGGCCACTTGGCTGGTGTAAAGCGAGCTGGTATCGACGCCGGAAATGCTCATTTTGGTACTCCTTCTTTTGTCATGGGACTGACTTGGGTGATAAATCCTCCCCCGTTTCCGGGGCGGCAATTCGAGACGGAGCGAGACAGAAAAAACCTTGGCGGCTCTGCGTCAGGATTCCCCTGCCTCCAGGGGATTGCCTAGGCAATATTTCGGCCTGAAAGAAAATAACTGGAGTTACCGTTTTGCAAATGGCTGTAATCAAATGTTAAGGAAATCGGGTGGAGTCGTCCCTGTTTGTAGATCGTTGTTTTTCCATTGATTATATTGGCATTTTGTATCAATTTTGATACCGTTTCGGCGCTTCTGCGTGGCAATATTTTCCTTGTTTTGTTTTTGTGTAGATCGCTGTTTATTTTTGATTTTTACAAATACAAAAGGATATTGCCGCAGGTGGCGGCAATATCTGCCGCGCTGTTTTTACGCTGTAAAAATAAATGCACCAATACGGTGCGAATTCATTTACCGGCGGGTCGGTTTTTTTGTATCATCGCCGGGTTTTTCAATTTTGACTTTAATCTGACTTCTATTTGATTGCATCCGATCATGGCGCGCATCGAAATCACCCTTCCCGAGCACTACCTCTTTTCCACCGAGCTGCCCCTCTACATCGGCCACATCAACTACGGCGGCCACCTGGACAACGGCCTGCTGCTCACCCTGGTGTCCGAGGCCCGGGTGCGCTTCTACAAGCACCTGGGCTATTCCGAGCTGGACGTGGAAGGCGTGGGCACCGTGGTGGCCGACGCGGCGGTGCAGTACAAGTCCGAGGCGTTCCATGGCGAGACCATGGTGGTGGAGATGGGCGCCACCGATGCGCACAAGTACGGCTTCGACTTGGTGTGGCGCATGAGCGACCGGGCCAGCGGCCGGGAAGTGGCCCGGGGCAAGACCGGGGTGATCTTCTTCGATTACGGCCCGCGCAAGATCGCGCACATGCCGGAGGCGTTCCGCGCCAGGCTGGGGCTGGCGTAAGCCGCCCCATGGCCAGGGCGGCCGGGGCGGTTTGAGGCCTGGGCGGCCTGGGCGGCCGCCGGCAGAACGGGGCTTGCGCCCCGGCGCGGCTAGTCGGGGAAGGCTTGCAGGTAGGCGGCCACCGCCCGCATGTCGGCGCCGCTCAGGCCGTGGGCGATGGTCTTCATGACGCTGCCCTCGGGGCGCTCGTCGGTGCGTTGGAACACCACCAGTTGCTTGTAGAGGTAGTCGGCGTGCTGGTAGGCCAGGCGCGGGAAGGTGGCGTTGCCTTCGCCGTGCTCGCCGTGGCAGGTGGCGCAGGCCGGGATGTTGCCGTCCGGCAGGCCGTCCTTGAAGATGCGCCGGCCCGCCTCGGCCAGGGCCGGGGCCGCCGGACCGGGCGAGCGGGGGCGCTGGGCGGCGAAATAGTCGGCCAGCCCGGCGATCTGGGCGTCGGTGAGCTTGCGGCTCAGGCCCCACATGTATTCGAAACCGGCCGGATCGAGGCGATTGTGGCCGCGGAACTGGCGCAACTGGGCTTCCAGGTAATCCTTTTGCTGGCCGGCCAGGCTGGGGAAGTTGGGCGAGGGGGCGTTGCCGTCCAGCCCGTGGCAGTTGGAGCAGACCTGGGCCGCCAGGGTGGCGGCCGGGACGTCCGGATTCCCCAGATCGCGGGAGCGTTCGAGATTGACGCAGCCCCCCGCAGCCAGCAGGAGGGCGGCGGTGGCGAGGGCGGGACGGGCGTTCATGGCGGGGCTCCTGGCGTCTGGGGGTTTTATCCGGCGTGGGGGCCGGCGGGTAATGAGGCTGGAGGCTGCGTGTCTGCGGGTCGGTGCGCTCAGTAGGCCGCCCAGAGGTAGAGGAAGGTCAGGTCGTTGTCCTTGGCGCTGCGGCTGGAAACGCCGTCGTAGGCGGTGCTGCCGCCCATGAACTGGGTGTACTTGTAGTACTGGAAGCCGATGCGCACGTACTGGATGGGGGTCCAGAAGACCTCGGGAATCCACACCCGGGTGCCGGGCCGGTTGTTGGCCGAGCCGGTGATCGGGTTGGCGGCGTAAAGGATGGCGTCCTTCGACCCCTGGGAGCTCACGTAGGACAGGCTGGCGCCGTACTTGGCCAGGTAGATGTAGGTGGCGTTGAGCTTGAGCAGGTCGATGGTGTTCGACGAGTTGGCGTAGCTCCCGGTGTAGGCCGGGTTGTTGGGGTTCCACAGGGCGTCGTCGTAGCGCTGCCGCTCCCGGGTGTAGGAGAACTGGGCCGAAAAGGTGTGGGGGTCCAGGATGTGCTGGAACTGGCCGTCGATGCCCACGTCGTCGTTGCGGATCAGGGGCGAGCTGGCGTTGGTCGGGTCGGAATAGACCCGGGCGTTCAGGCCGTGCAGCCCGATCATGGCGCTATTGGCGCCCCAGTCGTGGTTCAGGGCCAGCCGCCAGTAGGGGTTGTAACCCTTGAGGGTGGTGGTGTTGTCGCTGCTCACCCCCTGGCTCATGATCGAGTAGATGCCGTTGGCGTTGCGGTAGAGGCCCACCTCGGCGTACACCGTGTTGTTCCAGAAGGCATAGGCGTTGAGGCCGGCGTTCAGGTTGCCCTGGGTCAGCATCGGCGAGTACTGGGGGCCGGTGAACACGTTGGCCTGCAAGGAGGCGGGGCCGATGGGGGAGGGCACCATCTGGAACGGGTTGTTGAAGGTGTTCCACACGTCGGTGGTGCCGATGTTGTTGTTCAGGCTGACGCCGACGATCAGGTCGCGCCCCGGGTTGATGAGGCGGTCGGCGTAGCGCAGGTCGAACTGGTCGGAGGCGGTGTGGCTGACCCATTTGCCCTGGCCGTTCTGCTGGGAATAGGGGTCGAGGGTCCACTGGGCGAACAGGCCCAGGTTGTCGGTGATCTTGCCGCCGGCGAAGAGGCTGGCCTGGGAAACCGTGAACAGGCCGTCCCGGGGGTAGTTGTCGTTCGGCATGGCGCCGTTGCCGCCGCTGCCGTTGGGGTCGACCAGGGAGCCGTTGGTCTTGTTGGCCACCTTGGTCATGCCCGCCTGGATCATCACCGACAACGGGATCGGATTGCGCACCCCGATGGTGTAGCCGGTGAGCTTGAAGATGCGGCCATAGGGGGTGAGGGCGGGAAACTGGC
This sequence comes from Oryzomicrobium sp., assembly GCF_021287045.1. Lineage (GTDB taxonomy): Bacteria > Pseudomonadota > Gammaproteobacteria > Burkholderiales > Rhodocyclaceae > Oryzomicrobium. The sequence continues at coordinate 24,566 of NZ_JAJTBG010000015.1, forward strand.
CGCCGGCATGGCAGGCCACGCAGTTCTGCCCGGTCTGGCGGGCGAACAGGGGAAGCGCCTGGGCTTCGCCGGAAAAAAGGCTGGCCGCGGCGATGAGCCAGGCGGCGAGATGGAAGAAAAACCGGGGCGTGCCCGGACGTACCCATGAATATGCCGATGCCGTGCCGCGTTCCATGACCGCTCTCCCCGGTTGGGACTGCCGAATCGCCAGATTCCACCTTAGGTCATGGCGTTCGATTATTCAAAAATGACGAAAAAACAGTATTGGGAACGATTTCGACTCATATTTAGATTTTTTGTCTTTGCAATGTATTGTTTTATATGAATTATTTGTTTTTATTGACGCCAAGCTGACGAAATTGACACTGCCTTGGGGCAAAGAGTGAGGAATAGGCACCCGCTCAAGGCGATGCGACATCGTCCGTCATGATCGAGGCCGTGTCGTTTTTCATGTTTTTTACCCTGTTGAGGATCGGGCGGCGGAACTGGCGCCATGGCCGATGTTCACGACGGTTTTTGTGCCAGCTGGATTGGGGGGCGAAGCGGTGAGTCGATGGCGCTTACCGAGGGGAGGGGGAATATCGTGCGCATGCTTGCCCCTCGGCGACGCCTGCGCTGTTGGCCGGCTACCCTGGTCCGGTTCATCCGATCGGTTCGGATGAATTATTTTCACCTCACCCTCTGCGGATTCGTTTGAGCGCCGGCCCCGGCGCTTCCATGCTGTGTGCACCGCCTCCTGCGGCTTGCCACCTGGCCCCACCGGGCCTCTCGGGTGCGCGCCGCCCCCGCCCGTTCCACCCACGCTCGGATGCGTGCGCCCGCCGCCACCTCTGGCGGGCCTCCGCCCCCTTTTGTCTGCCGGGGCCGGTCCGCGTGGCGCCTGTGCCTTGCGGCCCCTCCGGCGCTTTCGACATTGCGACATTGCGAACGCTGCGATTGAGGAGGACATCATGTCCATGGAAAACCGCGACGGCCTGATCTGGTTCGACGGCCAATGGCTGCCTTGGCGCGACGCCAAGGTGCACGTGCTCACCCACACTCTGCATTACGGCTACGGCTGCTTCGAAGGCATCCGCGCCTACGCCACCCCCAAGGGCCCGGCCCTGTTCCGCCTGCCCGAACACCTGCGCCGGCTCAAGGATTCGGCCCACATCCTGGCCCTGGACCTGCCCTGGGACAGCGAGGCCCTGGCCGATATCTGCTGCCAGGCGGTGGCGCGCAACAACCTGGAATCGGCCTACATCCGCCCCCTGGTGTTTCTCGGCGCCGAAAAGGCCGGGGTGGACCCGGCCGGCGCCTCCACCCACGTCATGGTGGCCGCCTGGCCCTGGGGCGCCTACCTGGGCGAGGGCGCCCTGGAGCGGGGCATCAAGGTGCGCGTCTCCAGCTACGCCCGCCACCACCCCAACGTGCAGATGTGCCGGGCCAAGGCCATCTCCACCTACAGCAACTCCATCCTGGCGGTACGCGAGGCGCGCCGCGACGGCTACGACGAAGCCTTGCTGCTCGACACCGACGGCTTCATCGCCGAAGGGTCGGGGGAGAACGTCTTCATGGTGCGCGACGGCCAGCTCTACGAGCCGGAAACCACCGCCGCCCTGGACGGAGTGACCCGTCGCACGGTGCACGTGCTGGCCCGGGAAATGGGCCTGACCGTGACCCCCAAGCGCATCACCCGGGACGAGCTGTACTGCGCCGACGAGGTGTTTCTCACCGGTACCGCCGCCGAGATCACCCCGGTGGTGGAAGTGGACGCCCGGCGCATCGGCGCCGGCACGCCGGGGCCGGTGGCCCGGGAGCTACAACGGCGCTACTTCGCCTGCGTGCGCGGCGAGGATGCCAACCACGCCGACTGGTTGCGCCTGGCCCGGGGCTGATCCGCCCAGCCATGCTGTCGCCGCTGGCCATGCCGCGCCGGAGCGCCTTGCCGCACTCCGGCGCGGTTTTTTTGTCTATGCCTATGGGCCAGCGTGGCCCGGACAGGAAAGGATGTTCATCATGAATGCGTGTTGCTGCCGTGGGTTGCCCGTGGTGGGGCGGATACTGCTGGCCCTGATCTTCGTCTGGTCCGGCTACGGCAAGATCGCCGGGTTCGCGGGCACGGTGGGTTACATCGCCAGCAAGGGCCTGCCCCTGCCCGAGGTGGCCACCGCCCTGGCGGCGGCGGTGGAACTGGGGGGCGGGGTACTGTTGATCATCGGCTGGAAGACCCGCTGGGCCGCGGCAGCCATCGCCCTGTTTTCCCTGGCGGCGGCGTTCTTCTTCCATAACTTCTGGGCGGTGCCTGCCGACATAGCCCAGAACCAGATGATCCACTTCATGAAGAACATCGCCATGGTCGGCGGCCTGCTCTACGTGGTGGCCTACGGCCCCGGACCGTGGAGCGTCGATGGGGAAGGGCAGGGCCGGTGCTGAAGGGGCAGCCTCCGGCGAGCGACGGGCGCGGCCGTGCAAGCGCGCTTCACCGCGCCATTTAATCCCTTAACCGTAACGACAACGGCCTCCCGAGGGAGGCCGTTGTCGTTGCCGGGGGAACCTTAGAGGCTCAGGCGGCGAGGAAATCCACCAGGGCTTGGGTGAAGGCCTCGGCCTGCTCCCAGTTGGAGATGTGGGACGCGTCCAGTTCCACATAGCGGGCGCCGGAGATGGAGGCTGCCAGTTCCTGGCCTTGCTGCGGCGTGGCCGCCAGGTCGTGGGTGCCGGCGATGACCAGGGTGGGGGCGGCGATGCGGCCCACCTGGTCGCGCAGGTCGGCGTCGCGCAGGGCGGCGCAGTTGCCGTTGTAGCCGGCTTCCGGGGTACGGCGCAGCATGTCCACCAGCTGGCGGGTCTGCACTGGCGCCCGGGCGCGGAAATCGGCGGTGAGCCAGCGTTCCACCAGGGCCGGGGCCATGGCGTCCAGGCCGTTTTCGCCCACGGCGGCGATGCGGGTCGCCCAGCCGTCGGCGGAGCCGATGCGGGCGGCGGTGTTGCACAGCACCAGCTTGTTCACCCGCTGCGGGTGGGCCAGGGCCAGTTGCATGCCGGTGGGGCCGCCCATGGACAGGCCGCAGAAGTGGGCCCGTTCGATCTTCAGGTGGTCGAGCAGGCCGGCCACGTCGTCGGCCAACTGGGCGAAGCTGTACTCGCCGGCGGGGATCGACGACTTGCCGTGGCCCCGGGTGTCGTAGCGCACCACCCGGAAGCGTTCGGCCAGGGCCGGCAGCTGGGGCGCCCACATGTCGGCGTTGGTGCCCAGGGAATTGGACAGGACGAGGGCGGGGGCGTCGGCCGGGCCGTCCTCCACGTAGTAGAGGCGCGTTGCGCCGAGGTCTGCGTAGGGCATGGAATTCCTTGGCGGGTCAGAGGTAGCAACGGCCGTCGACGTAGGCCTTGCGCCAGCGGGTGATGGTCACCCGGGCGAACAGGTCCGCCGCCGAGAAGGGGTCGGCGGCAATCAGCCGTTCCGCCGCTTCCCGGCTGTCCACATCGACCACGTACAGGCCGCCGCCGGCATCGCTGCCGTCGTCGTTGAGCTTGGCACCACAGGACAGCAGCAGGTGCTTGTGGCGGTCGAGGAACTCCAGGTGGGCCGGGCGGTGCTGCTGGCGCACCTGGGCGTGGCCCGGCTTGTCCCAGGTTTCGATGATGTAGGGCATGGCGGACGTCTCCGGCAGCAGGTCAGATGGCCGAGGGGTGGCGGGCCAGGGGGGTGACCTTGATCTCCATGTAGGGGAACAGGGGCAGGGCTGAGAGCAGGTCGTGCAGCTCGTCGTTGCTGGCCACGTCGAAGATGCTGACGTTGGCGTATTCGCCGACCACGCGCCAGATGTGGGCCCAGCGGCCGTCGCGTTGCAGGGACTGGGAGTAGGCCTTTTCCTCGGCCTTGATCCGGGCGGCTTCGGCTGGGTCCATGTCGGTCGGCAGATTCACTTGCATGTGCACCATGTACAGCATGGGAGGTCCTTTCGGGGAGGGAAGGGCGCCGGGGCCCGGGCCGGGGACTTTACACCCCGGCGGGGGCGGCGGCAGACAGGAAATCGGGGAAGGGAAAAACACGGGCGCCGGCCGTAGCCGGCGCCGGGTAGCGCATCAGTGGCCGAGGAAACCCCAGGCGAGCACGGCGACGATGTAGATGGCGCCCACCCACAGCATCATGATCACGGTGTAACCCATGATGTCGCGCAGCTTGAGCTTGGACAGGGCCAGGGCCGGCAGAATCCAGAAGGGCTGCACCAGGTCGTTCCAGGCGTTGCCCAGCATCACCGACATGGCGGTCTGGTTGAGGGAACTGCCGATCTCCTTGGCGGCGTCGATCATGAACGGGCCCTGAAGCATCCAGTGGCCGCCGCCGGAGGGGGCGAAGAAGTTGATCAGGAACGAGCTGATCAGGCCCCAGAAGGGCAGGCTCTGGGGGGTGGAGATGTCCACGAACACCTGGGAGATGGTGGTGACCAGCCCGGAGCCGGCCATGATTGCCATGATGCCGGCGTAGAAGGGGAATTGCAGGATGATGCCGGAGATGGTCTTGACCCCCTCGTTGAGGCGCGCCATGTAGGCGGCGGGGGTGCCCAGCAGCAGGATGCCGACGAACAGGATCGTGAAGTTGATCATGTTCAGGTCCAGGTTGCCGCCCTTGCTGAAGTGCAGGCCGATGTAGCCCAGGCCGAACAGGCCGATCAAGAGGCTGAGCAGGCGGCTGTTGTTGAGCTTGCTCGCCAGGGTGTTCTCGGCCAGCAGGCCGTCGCCGCTGCCCTCATGGCTTTCCTGGGCCTTGTCGATGTCCGGATTGACCTCCACCACGGCGTCGCCGGCCTTGGGGTGCAGCCAGGCGTTGAGCAGGGGCAGGGTGACGATCACGGCCAGGCTGGTGAGCAGCATGGGCAGGGTGAAGATGGTCTGGCTGAGGGGGATCAGGCCCATCTGCTTTTCCATCGGGTGGCCGGCGGTGGAGATCAGCACCGGGATGCTGGCGGACAGGCCCAGGCCGTACAGGGTGAAGCCGCTGTAGGCCGAGGCGATGATCAGGGGGTAATGCACGCCCTTGACCTTGAGGGCCAGCTTCTTGGCGACGATGCCGCCGATGACCAGGCCGAAGCCCCAGTTCAGGTAGCTGCCGATGCCCCCCACCAGGGTGGCGACGATGATGGCGGTGCGCGGGTTGTGCACCTTGCCGACGATGCGGTTGAGCAGGCGGTCGGTGAGCGGAGCGGTGGCCAGCACATAGCCCATGGCCAGGATCACCGCCATCTGGGTGGTGAAGGCGAGCAGGCTCCAGAAGCCCTTGCCCCAGGCGACGGTGAGGGCTTCCAGGCCCTGGCCCTCGATGGTCATGGCCATCACCGCGGTGAGCAGGGTGAGGCCGATGGCGAAGACGAAGGGGTCGGGCAGGTACTTGCGCATCAGCTCGGTGAAAAACGAGGCCAGCTTGTTCATACAGTCTCCAATTTACTTTTAACTATCCAACCCTAGGGGTGTGATTCCACGGCCGGGAATTGGCTCCCGGCGCCGGGAAATGCGTCACCTCTGATGGGTGCTTGGCTGAAAAAAACGGTGCGTGTTCGATCGCTGGCGGTCAGACCCTTTCGATGATCAGGGCCAGGCCCTGGCCCACGCCGATGCACATGGTGCACAGGGCGTAGCGGCCGTTGCGGCGTTCCAGTTCGTGCAGGGCGGTGGTCACCAGGCGGGCGCCGCTGGCGCCCAGGGGATGGCCCAGGGCGATGGCGCCGCCGTTGGGATTGACCCGGGGATCGTCGTCGGCCAGCCCGTGGTCCCGGGTAACGGCCAGGGCCTGGGCGGCGAAGGCTTCGTTGAGCTCGATCACGTCCATCTGGTCCAGGCTCAGGCCGGCCTTGGCCAGCACCTTGCGCATAGCCGGGGCCGGGCCGAAGCCCATGATGCGCGGCGCCACCCCGGCGGCGGCGGCCGCCACCACCCGGGCCCGGGGCGTCAGGCCGTGGCGGGCGACGCCGGCTGGCGAGGCCAGCAGCAGGGCGCAGGCGCCGTCGTTCACCCCCGAGGCGTTGCCGGCGGTGACTGTGCCGTCGGGGCGTACCACGCCCTTGAGCTTGGACAGGGATTCCAGGGTGGTGCCGGGGCGCAGGTGCTCGTCGTGCTCGACGCGCAGGGGCTTGCCCTTCTTCTGCGGGATCAGCACCGGCACGATCTCCGCGGCCAGGCGGCCTTCGGCCTGGGCGGCGGCGGCGCGCTGCTGGCTGCGTAGGGCGAAAGCGTCCTGGTCGGCCCGGGCGATGGCGAAGTCGGCGGCGACGTTTTCCGCCGTCTCGGGCATGGAGTCAACACCGTGGCGGGCCTTCATCTCCGGATTGACGAAGCGCCAGCCGATGGTGGTGTCCTCGATCTTCATGCTGCGCGAATAGGCCTGGTCGGCCTTGCCCATGACGAAGGGGGCGCGGGACATGCTTTCTACCCCGCCGGCGATGAGCAGGTCGGCCTCGCCGCTCTTGATGGCGCGGGCGGCGGTGGCGACGGCATCGAGGCTGGAGCCGCACAGGCGGTTGAGGGTGGTGCCCGGCACTTCCACCGGCAGGCCGGCCAGCAGGGCGGCCATGCGTGCCACGTTGCGGTTGTCCTCGCCGGCCTGGTTGGCACAGCCGTAGATCAAGTCGTCCACGGCGCTCCAGTCCACGCCGGGGTGGCGTTCCATCAGGGCGCGGATCGGCAGGGCCGCCAGGTCGTCGGCGCGCAGGCCGGCCAGGGCGCCGCCGTACTTGCCGAAGGGCGTGCGCAGGGCGGCACAGATGTAGGCGTTTTCCATAGGTCTCCTTGTCGTTGTTCTCTGGGGGCGGGGTGGGGAAGGGTCAGGCGCCGGCATCCACCAGGGGCACGGGCACCAGGGCCTGCAGGTCGGCGAAGCTCAGGCCGTCCACCCGCTCGCGCACCAGCAGCCCGTCGCGGGTGATGTCGATCACCGCCACGTCGGTGTACAGGCGGTTGACGCAGCCGATGCCGGTGAGGGGGTAGGTGCAGTGCTCGACCAGCTTGCTCTGCCCGGTCTTGGTCAGCAGTTCCATCATCACGAACACCTGCTTGGCGCCGATGGCCAGGTCCATGGCTCCGCCCACGGCGGGGATGGCGTCCGGAGCGCCGGTGTGCCAGTTGGCCAGGTCGCCCATGGCCGAGACCTGGAAGGCGCCGAGGACGCAGATGTCCAGGTGGCCGCCGCGCATCATGGCGAAGGAGTCGCCGTGGTGGAAAAAGCAGCCGCCCCGAAGCAGGGTCACCGGCTCCTTGCCGGCGTTGATCAGCTCCGGGTCTTCCTGGCCGGGGGCCGGGGCCGGCCCCATGCCGAGCAGGCCGTTCTCGCTGTGCAGGAAGATGTCCCGGTCGGCGGGCAGGTAGTTGGCCACCTTGGTGGGCAGGCCGATGCCCAGGTTGACGTAGGCCCCTTCGGGAATGTCGCGGGCCACCCGGGCGGCCATTTCGTTGCGGTTGAGTCGATTCATGGCGTGGCTCCGGGTCAGCAGGCGGCGGTGGCGGTGGCCACTACGCGCTGGACGAAGATGCCCGGGGTGATCACGCCTTCCGGGTCCAGGTCGCCCAGCTCGGCCAGTTCGTCGACCTGGGCGATGGTGCAGGCCGCCGCGGTGGCCATGATCGGGCCGAAGTTGCGGGCCGCCTTGCGGTACACCAGGTTGCCCCAGCGGTCGCCGCGGTGGGCCTTGATCAGGGCGAAGTCGGCGCGGATCGGGTACTCCAGCACGTAGTTGCGCTCGCCGATGCGGCGGGTTTCCTTGCCCTCGGCGAGCAGGGTGCCGTAGCCGGTGGGGGTGAAGATGGCGCCCAGGCCGGCGCCGGCGGCCTGGATGCGGGCCGCCAGGTTGCCCTGGGGCACCAGTTCCAGCTCGATCTCGCCGGCTTGGTAGAGGGCGTCGAACACCTGGGAATCGGCCTGGCGGGGGAAGGAGCAGATGATCTTTTTCACCCGCTTGGCCTTGAGCAGGGCGGCCAGGCCGGTTTCGCCGTTGCCGGCGTTGTTGTTGACGATGGTCAGGTCGCGGGCGCCCTGGGCGATCAGGGCGTCGATCAGGTGGTTCGGCATCCCGGCCGTACCGAAGCCGCCGATCATGACGGTGGCGCCGTCATGGATGCCGGCCACGGCCGCATCCAGGGATGAAACGATCTTGTCGATCATGGTCTCGCTTGCTGGTTCTCCCCTGCGGGGAGACCTCCTATGGGTGATGAAGGACGAACGTGCGACGATCTTTTGTGCGATAACCGCACGTAGATTCGTATTTCGCACAAAGTCTAGGAGGGCGAATGCGGCAGCGTCAACGGCGATAATCGAAATATTGTTCGATTATCGAACTAACGAAATCGATGCACTGCACCATGGGCCATGGGCTTTGGAGCCTGGAATCAGGGGGAAGGGAGGTGCACGGCACTGCGCGGGCGTGCGCGATAATCGTTGGCTTGTGCGATATTCGGATAGTTGGTTATGCTGATCGCTTGATGGCTGCTCCGGGCGCCCGCCGGCTTCCGGCGCCGAAACCCGGGCGGCCGCGCGAGCTACTGGAACCGAGCCCCATGCACAACACTCCCCCCGCCTCCGACGACCTGCCCGACGCCGCCGGCGACGAGGCTGCCGCCACGCCGGCCGACGACATCTCGGCCCAGGCCGGCGATCCCAACTTCATGGCGTCCCTGGCCCGGGGGCTGGCAGTGATCGAGGCCTTCTCGCCGCAGCGGCGGCAGATGTCGATCTCCCAGATCAGCCAGAAGACCGGCATTCCTCGGGCTGCCGTGCGCCGCTGCCTGTACACCCTGGCCAAGCTCGGCTTCGTCAGCGCCGAGGACGGGCGCAACTTCGCCCTGCGCCCGCGCATCCTGTCCCTGGGCCATGCCTACTTGGCCTCTACCCCCCTGGCCAAGGCGGCCCAGCCGGTGCTGCGCGACGTCAGCAACCGGCTGCATGAGTCCAGCTCCATCGCCATCCTGGACGGGGACGAGATCCTCTACATCGCCCGGGCGTCCACCTCCCGGATCATGACCATCGACCTGGACATCGGCAGCCGCCTGCCGGCGGTCTATACCTCCATGGGCCGGGTACTGCTCGCCCACCTGCCCGAGGACGAGCGCGAAGCCTGCCTGGGCCGGGCCAAGCTGATCCAGTACACCGCCCACACCCTGATGACCGTGGAGGCCCTGCGTGCCGAGCTGGCTCGGGTGCGGGCCCAGGGCTACGCCGTCATCGACCAGGAACTGGAACTCGGCCTGCGCTCCATCGCCGTGCCGATCGCCGCGCCGGACGGCAAGGTGGTGGCGGCCATCAACGTGGGCCTCCAGGCGGCCCGGGTGTCGGTGGCGGAAATGGAGGCGCACATCCTGCCGGTGCTGCGCGATGCGGCCGCCGAGTTGGCCCTCTTGCTGGCCTGACAAGCACCCCGGCCTGGCGGCACGCACCAAGCAAAAGCGCCGGGGATTTCCCCGGCGCTTTTGCGTTGTGGCGGCGCCGACAGCGCGCACGGGCGGATCAGTCGGCCAGCCCGGCGGCGGCCAGCAGGTCGCCCTGGACGAGCCGGGGCGGAACGGCGAGCAGGGTCTCGAAGCGGGCCAGGGCCGCCTGGAGCGGCGGCGAGGCCAGGTGGGCGGAACAGGCCGCGTCGTCCCGGTACAGCTCGTAGACGATGAAGCCGTGGGGCACGTCGCGGCGGCGGTGCACCGCGTAGGTCCGGTTGCCCGGCTCCTGGGCGGTGCTGCGCACCAGGTCGCGCAGGATGGCTTCGACGGCGGCATCGCTGTCGGGGCGGGCGGTCAGTTCGGCGAGCAGCAACATGGGGGCTCCTTAGCGTGAGGTGGGGGAAGGAGTTGTCAGGATGCCCGCCGACGAGCCGGGCGGATTGTAGAAATGCGTCCTCCCGGCCAGCAGCGCCCGGTACTGGCCCGGCGTCAGGCGGGCCAGGGCGCGGAAGTCGCGGATGCAGTGGGCCTGGTCGTAGTAGCCCAGGGCCAGGGCCGTATCGGTGAGGGAGGCGTCGGGTGCCAGGGCCAAGCGGCGGGCGGTCTTTTGCAGCCGCACCAGACGCTTCCAGGCCACCGGGGCGAGGCCGGTTAGGGCGCCGACGCGCCGCTCCAGCTGGCGCCGCCCCAGGCCCAGGCTAGCGGCCAGGCGGTCGATGCCGGCGTCGGCCATGTCTCCATCCGGGGTCACGTCTATCGCGGACTTCCCGTTTCTTCCAGCCGCATCGCCAGCCCATGGCGCCCCGGCCGGAGACTGGCGGTAGAGCCGGTCCACGGCGGCTTCGGCCAGGGCGTCGGGGGCCTCGGGGCGCAGCCGGGCGCCCAGGAAGGCGTGCAGCAGGGCGGCCCGGGCGGGCAGGGAAGGGGTCTCGGCGAGCCGCGCCGCCAGCACCGCGCCGGCCGGCCCCCAGAGGTCCCGGGGCGTCAGCGGCGCATCGGCCAGTTCGGCGCCGGGGATGGGGGTGAAGCGGTGGATCATGCCGGCGCGAAAGCGCACGGCGATGAAATCGACCCGGGGCGCCGGCAGCAGGTGCAGGACGCGGCGGCGCAGGGCCAGCAGGTGGGCGTCGGGCAAGGCCTGAGCCGGGGGCGGGATTTCCTCCCGGGCATTGCGGGCCTCCCCATTTGCCGCTGCGGAGGCCAGGGCTTGGAAGGGGGCTTCCCGGTGGAAATAAATCTCGGCACCGGTGCCCGGTAGCAGCAGGGGCAGGGGAATGGACGCCTGGCCCGGATTCCGTGCCGACGCAGGAAACTCCGGCGATTGCCAACCCCAGAAGCGGTCGATGAAGGGCCGCAATTGCAAGGCGGGGCGTAGGTGGAAGATGCGCATCGGACGTTGCGAGTCAGGGGGCGGCAGACACTGGCGAGGTCACAGTCCCCACAGGATGAGAGTGCCGGTACCGGTCAAGCCAGAAGAGCAGGGGAGTCCATGTTGTTTTTTCATCATGGATGAAGACCAGGGGGGAGCAACGGCTCGGGCGGCTGACTCGCGCTGGGCATGGCCGATCCTATGAATGATGGCCGTTGCTGCTGGCGTTTAGAGGCCAAAATCCGGCAAGTCCGTTTCGGTGGGGATTTTGACGAGGCATTTCGTCTTGTCCTGGTCGGGATAGCGTTTGATTATCTTGGTGACTATCCCCGTCTTGCCATCACCGAGTTTGACTTTGGCGCCTGGAATCGGAGATCCCTTCACCGTCATTTCCGTGTCCTCGACGTCGGAGAGAAATGGTGTCGGCGGCGGGCTCATGTAGCCCGGGTAGTCATGCCGCTTGGCATCGGTGAAGTCCTTGCCTGGCTTGTGGATGCTGGGTGTGGGATAGGGGTTGTACCTTGCAGCCGTTCTGCCCATGGTGCTCTGGTAGGCCTGTTGTCCGACATTCTTGGGACGCACCTTGTTGGTGTCGCGGTAGTTGGTGGTGCCAGTGTTGTCTGTGCTCAGGTCGTCATAGCCCGTGGGGGTCGATCTACGGTAAAAGATGGTGCTGGGGTAAGCGATTCCCATGGCGCCAACGCTGATGTCATGGTTGATCTGAGTGAATGGAAGATCGGATTTGATCGCAGCGTTCTCGATCTGGTTATATCTCCAACTCGATGTTCCGCCGTTACTCTGGGTGGAGTCGCTTTCGGCCGTGTATGTCCGAGGGTCGGTATCCATCGTGGATTCGTCATCGTCGGTACTTATCTGGTTTTGTGCCAGTGCGAATGCATGGCCCCTGACTTGGCCTGGGACCGTTGGCAGGCCTCCATAGGTCGCTTCCGATCGTTTGATCGGTTTCTTATATTTCTTCTTTTTCGTGGGCTGGATGTGCATGCCGAGATTCAGCCCGCCCTGGTTCATGATCAATGACGGCGCGTCGGGATTGCCGAAGGTCAGCGGGATCGTGTCTGTCGTCGGCGGATTGAACTGATGTTGATAGAGAAAATAGGAATTCCCCGAGCCTACAGGCATCTTTGCCCAATAGTGGTCCTTTCCGGAAGGCGGCATCATCTTTTCGTCGATGTTGTGAGCGCCCGGCGCCGTTTCTGAAATCTGCTGACTGCTTGGTTGGTAGAGCGTGGCGAAGCGGACGTCCTGGGCAAACTCATGCCCCTGTTTGAGTTTGGCGGAGGATATTTTTTTCTCGGTCGGCGCTTGAATTCCGCTGGATGACTGTTGCCCGGTGGCAGCCTTGAGGTATTGGAGCAGGTGGTTGTCGTCGTTGAAGGAATAGATCGTACTGCGGTCGTCGTTGAGTCTTTTGAATTCGGCTTCCAGCCCTTCTTTCTGCAGATATTCCGTGATTTCCTTCGTCATGTTGACGGTACGTGGAATGGGCCTATCGCCGACCTTGATCGCACGCTGAACCACGGAGTGGGCCCCTCCGCCAGTATTTCCGGGCGCATTTTCATGGCTGTCCGCGAGGGCCTGCAACTGGGTGAGCGCCGAAACGATCCGACTCTTATCCGCGGCGCGCTGATAAACCCCCTGGGCTGGTGCGTCGCTACTCGTGCCGAGACGGCTGGCTGGCGGTTGTTGATCCGTGAATGAGGGTCTTTTTGCCAGGCGTGCCGTTGTCATCGGGAGGCTCCTCGATTCGGCGTCGGAACACGCCAGGTCAGGGGAGACCAAACGTCCATGCTTTTTTCGCCTTGCGGGTGTTGAATCGCCTGGAGCCGCCGGTGTGGCTGGGGCATAGCCAATTCGTAAGGTAGGTATTTCATTGTGTATATGCGGTACTGGATAAGAACCATTCTCGATGACAACAAGATTATCCCGACCATGGGAACGCAGCAAGAAAGGGTAACTTCAAGCCTCGCGCCAATCCCGCCGGATCGTTGTCCGTGCCTTCTGGATATGAATGGGGAATCAACCGCGCCAGCCTTATGTGACAGTACTTATGTGACGGTACTGAATTGGTGCTTCGGCGCCGTGCGGTGGCAACAAAAATCCCGCCGAAGCGGGATTGGGGGGATTGGGGGCAAAAGAGCCAGGAGGCTCGCTTCGGTCAGGGATGGTAGTTCGTACCGTAGGGGTTGCCGCCCACATCCACGCCGCCGGCCATGGGCAGGCCCGAGGCCGGGTTGATGCCGGGGGCTCCGTAGGGATTGCCCCTGGCGTCGACGCCTCCCGGGTCGCCGGTCATCGGCAGGCCGGTGGTGGGATTGATGGCGGGCGCATCGAGATAGACCGGGTTGTTGCCGCTGGCGATGACCAGGGTGCGCCGGGTCCGGGACCGGATCAGGTCGACGAAATACCAGACGAGGCCGATGGCGAAGCCGGCGATGGCGCCCAGAAGGCCCCAGGCGGCGAACGCGTTGTCGAACACGTAGCCGGCGATGCCGGCGGCCAGGCCCAGGGCGATGCTGAGGCCCAGGGTGTATTGCAGGGAGGTGAAGAACAGGATCACTCCGGCGATGCCGGCGACCCACAGGCCGACCTTTTTGGCGCGGCTCCAGGCGTCGTTCGATTCCGCCCCGGCGGCCTTGGCGCTGTTCTGGACCGCGTTCTTCCGGTCGCCCTGGGCGGTGGCGGCGTTCTTTTTCGCGGCTTCCTTCGGCTTGGCCGTTTTCCGGGTTTCCGACGCAGCGGGGCGTCCGGACGAGTCGTCGTCGGCGGCAACGACGCCGCTGCACGAGAACAAGGCGATGAACAGGAGGCCGATGATCTTTTGACAGAGCGTCATGGGGCGCAGTCCGGAAGGTCTGGTGAAAGCGGGCCGGAATTGTAACGCAGCGCCCCGGGGCGCTGCCCGGTTGTCCCGCGACCGGGAACGGCTTGTCGACTGAGGACAGTGGCGTGGCGCGCGTGGTTCCCCATGCGGGCCGGAAGGGGCTGGAAGGGGGGCGAGGAGGGCGGTGCGGGTGGCGACCGCATCGCCCGGGCGGCCCCTCGCCGGAGAACCGGGCGAAGGGCACCGCCGCGGGGTTACATGAAGTTACGGGTGTGCAGGGAGGCCAGCCGCCGGGCCGATTCTCCCTGAAAGCCGAGCTTGGCTAGCCGCGCTTCCCGGCCCCGGGCCATGTCCTGCAACAGCTCTTGGACCCGGGCGTAGCCGGCGGCGATGGCCGCCGGCTCGCTGCTGCCGGCCGCCAGCAGGATCAGGGCGTCGAACACTTCCTCGTTCAGGCCGGAGGTGCCGGCCAGGTGCTCGTAGCGGGCTTCCACGGCGTTGCCCAGGCGGGCCAGCAGGGCTGGTTCCAGGGCGATGTGCTGGCCCAGATGGGCCATGCCGAAGGCCACGTGGCGCGCTTCGTCCCGGGCGGCCAGGCGGGCGATCTGCCGGGTTACCGGGTCCGGGGCGTGGTGGTGCAGAAAATTGAGCAGGCTGACGAAAGTGCCTTCGCCGAGCACCGCCAGCAGGAACTGGGCGGTGGAAAAGTCAGGCTCGTCCACCAGGGTCTTCAGCGACGCCTGCCCGCCGGCGGTGGACAGCCCGGGCTGACGGCCTTTGAGGGCGATGCGGCGGGTGAACACGTCGATGTGCCGGGCCTCGTCCGCCACCTGGATGGCCAGCAGCGCCTGCACTTCGCGGAAGTGAGGGTGGAGCTGGCCGAGAAAGCGGGCCGGCACCACCAGGGCGGCGTTTTCGTTTTCCACCATGTAGGTCATCACCTGGACCACCGCGTCCTCCACCTCGTCGGGCAGATCGCAAGGGGCCTGCCAGTCGATGGCGGTGTCGGCGTTCCACTGGGCGGCCACGGCCTCGGCGTAGAGGGTGGCGGCGCTGTCGGCCCAGACGTCCTCGCGCCGGGTGAGGCGGAAAGCGAAGGCGGGGCTGCCCGCCTCCACGGTGGCGCCCCGGGCGGCCAGGCCCCAGCGGGCATCGGCCTCCGCCCGCACGGCGCCGTCCGCGCCGGGGTCGATCGCCCCGGTGGCCGCCGCGCCGCGCCAGCGGCCGGCCTGGACCGCGCCCCGGGTGATGCGGGCGCAGGGGCGGCCGTCGCCGCCATCCTCGAAGGCCACGGGATGCCCCTGGCTGCGGCACCAGGCGGCCAGGGGGCCTTGCCAGCCCTCGCCCTGGCCGCGCACCTCCAGCACCTCGCCGACGGCTACCCGGCCCAGGGCCAGCTTGACCACCAGGTGGGCGCCGGCGTCGAAGCCGAGGGAATCAATATCGATAGTCGGCGGCAAGGATCTTCCCTTCGGCGTCGTAAAAGGCTTCGTCGTCCACCGCACGGTCCAGGGCCGCGTAGCCGCTGGTGCGGCCGGGGCGCCAGGCGCGCAGGCCTTCCAGTTCGAGCAGGGGGCGCACCGCCGGATCGTCCCAGGACATGCCCAGCAGCAGCTCGATGAAGCGTCCGATCAATTCACTGGGGGCGCCGGGGCTGACGGTGAAGTTGCAGTGGTCGTAGAGGCCGGTGCGGGCCAGGATGCGGGTCGCGCCGCTGGGCAGCACGCCCTCGTTGGCGAAGGCCAGGTAGTTGCCGTCGATCATCCAGGCCGCGTCGATCTCGCCGGCCATCAGGGCCTGGGCGGCATCGCGCTCGCCGCCGATGTGGTCGCCGTGCTTGCCGCCGAGCACGTCGAAGCGGCGGGCGGTGTAGTCGCGGCCGGCGACCAGGCCGGCCTGGCGCAGGTGGTCGAGGGGGATGAGGGTGGCCTGGGGCGAGTCGATGGCGCCGAAGCCCACCCGCTTGCCGACCAGGGCGGTGCGGTCGGCGGGGCCGTCCTGGCGCACCACCAGCACCGAGGACAGGTCCTGGTCCGTGTCGCGCATGGCCACGGCGGCGACCTCCAGCCCCCGGGCCCGGGCCATGCGCTCGGCGCGCACCCAGGCCAGGGGCGAGTTCCAGGCGAGGTGGAGGGTGCCGTCGAACTGGGCTTCCACCTGGCGTTCGTAGTTGGAATAGAGGACGAAATCGAACTCCAGGCCCTGGTCCCGAAACCAGGCCTTGAAGCCTTCCCAGATGGTGACGACCTTGGGGGCGTAGGCGACGGCGCCCATCACGAGGGGTTGGGTCATGGCGCCTCCTCAGCCGAACACCGGCATGCTGCAGACGGCCTTGCCGATGAAGTCGTAGAGCACGTCTGCCGTGGGCGCCATGACGGTGGCGGCCCGGGCGTCGCGGAAGTGGCGTTCGACGCCGTGGTCCTTGCGGAAGGCGGCGCCGCCGCACACGCGCATGGCCAGGTCGGTGACCTCGGTGCCGGTCTCGGCAGCGGCGGCCTTCACTTCGAGCAGGCGAAGCATGGTGTCGGGGCGGCCTTGCTCGACGGCGTCCAGGGTGTCGAGGAGCAGGGTGCGCACCAGATCCACCTTGATGCGGGCGCGGCCCAGGTAGGCGCGCACCGTGGGCAGGTCGGCGATGGATTGGCCCAGGTGCTCGAAGCGGGTGGCGCTGACGTGGGCGATGGCCTTGGTCAGGGCCGCCTCCATGTTGCCCAGGGAGACGGCGGCGGTCATCAGGTTGAAGTAGGGGACCACGGTGCCCATCATGATGTCGAAGCCGCCACCGTCGGCGCCCAGGCGGGCATCGGCGCCGAGCCGCACATTTTCGGCGGTGATCGGGGATGAGGCGTTGCCGCGCAGGCCCAGCCCTTCGAACTTGCCGACCACGGTCAGGCCCGGGGCATCGCCCGGCACCAGCCACAGGGTGCTGGCGCCTTCGGCCGCCACGGGGCGGCTCGACCAGACGTAGGAATCGGCCTCGCCGGCGGAAGTGATCATGCTCTTCTTGCCATCCAGGCGGATCGCGCCATCGGCGGCCGCGGCCGTGCCGACGGGGGCCCAGAAATGGCTGCGGGAGCCGGTTTCGGAGAAGGCCAGGGTGGAAACGTGGCGGCCGGCGGCGACGGCGCGGCGCACCTCCAGGCTGCCGTGGGCCTCGATCACCGCCGTGGCGCAGTAGTGCATGCATAGCACCATGGCGGTGGAGGTACAGCTTTGGGCCACCTTTTCCACCGCCAGGGCGGCGGCGCGGTGGCCCTGGCCCAGGCCGCCTACCTCGGGGCTGCTGATCAGTCCGAGCAGGCCGGCCTGGCCCAGGGCGTCGAGGGCGGCGCGGGGATAGGTGCCATTGGCGTCGACGTCGGCGGCGGCGGGGGCGACGACGCGGGCCACCACGTCGTCGATCTTGGTCAGGTTGGCGGCGAGCGCATCCGCCACGGGACGGTTGTCGTGGGTCATGGGGTCTCCATTCACATAGCCGCCCGGGCACGGAGTTGCCCGGGCTTAATCGCGGCCTGGGGCCACGGCAAAATCGGCAGGCGGTACGCAGACCGCCGTTGCTGAACGGGATTCAAGGATTCAGGCCAGGGGGGATTTTGCCGCAACGGGCGCTATCCCGAGCGGGTTTCGTGCGTCCGCGCCGCGGGATGCAGCCCCTGCATCGAGCGCGGCCGGGGCGCGAAAACGGACACGCCCCGCACAGGGCGGGGCGTGTCGAAGCGGAGAGGGGACCGGGACTGGAAGTCAGCGCAGCGGGCCGAATTCCACCGCCACCCAGCTGTAGCGCTTGCCGTCCTGGCGGACGTGGCCGATGCCGGGGAAGGGCAGGTGCATGCCGGCCACCAGCAGCTTTTCCTTGGCGGCGTAGGCGAAGATCTTCTGCCGGGTGCGCACCGCCTGGGTCTTGTCGGTATCGAACTCGATGGCCACCGTCGGGCGGGCGAACTGCACCGCGGCGTTGTGCACCAAATCGCCCCAGATCAGCAGCTTTTCACCGTTGGAGGTGAACAGGTAGCCGCCGTGGCCCGGGGTGTGGCCCCGGGCGGCCACGGCACGCACGCCGGGCAGCAGCTCGGTTTCGCCGGCGAAGGGCTTCCACTTGCCGGCGGCCTGGTAGGGGGCGGCGGCATCCCGGGCCATCTTGAAGAAGGGCTTGAAGTCCTCCGGCGCCTTGTCGGCGTTGGCCTGGCTCAGCCAGAAGTCGCTTTCCTCCTGGGCCAGGCGCACCTCGGCGTTGGGGAACACAGCCTTGCCGTCGGGGCCGACCAGGCCGTTGGCGTGGTCGCCGTGCAGGTGGGTGAGCAGCACCACGTCCACCTGGGCCGGGGTGTAACCGGCGGCCCGCAGGTTGTCCACGATGAAGCCCAGGGTCGGGCCGAACAGTTTGGCGGCGCCGGCATCCACCAGCACCAGCTTGCTGCCGGTGTTGACCAGGTAGGCGTTCACCGCGGTCTGCATCTTCGGCGCGGCGAGGAATTCCCGGGCCAGCAGGCGCTGGATCTCGGCCTGGCTGGTGTTCTTGAGCAGGGTCGGGTCCAGGTCGATGAAGCCGTCGTAGAGGGCGGTGACTTCGAAGGCGCCGTGCTGGTAGCGGTAGAAACCGGGGACCTGGGTCTTCACCTGGGGCGCCTCGGCATGGGCAGGAACGGCCAGGGGAGCGGCGATGGCGGCGGCCAGGCACAGGGCGGCGCCGCGCAGCAGGCGCCGGGTGCGGGCGAGACGGGGGAGGAGAGCGGAGTGGCGTGGGGTCATGGACTGGCCTCGCGTTGGATCGTTGCACGGGGAGGGCCGCGCCGGGCGCGGCGTGGGGCCATAGTGTGGCACATTCCGGTGGGATTTCGGACCGGAGGCTGACGTAAAACCGGCGGCAGAGCCGGACCGGGCTGAAACCGGCGGGCCCTGCCTGAGTCGGCCTTGATCAGTCCGGATCAAGCCGCCGCAGCGGCTGCAACGGCAGCGGCGGCGCGGAAGCGCAGGGCGATGCGGGTGCCCTGGCCCTTGCTGCCGGCCTCGACGTGCACCGTGGCGTTATGCAGGCGGGCGATCTCGGCGACGATGGCCAGGCCCAGGCCGCAGCCGCCGCTGGGGCTGCCGGCCAGCCGGTAGAAGCGTTGCAGCACCTTGTCGCGCTCCTCGGGGGGAATGCCCGGGCCGTTGTCCTCCACTTCGAGGAAGGGGGCGCCCCGGTACAGGCCGCAGCGCACCGTGACCCACCCGCCGGGTTCGGCGTAGGCGATGGCGTTGTCCACCAGATTGGCCAGGGCCTCGTGCAGCAGCCAGGAAACGCCGTCCACCTGGACCGGCTTCAGCTCGAAGCCCAGGTCGATGTTGCGGGTGATGGCCCGGTCCAGGTGGGACGAGGCGATCTGCTCGGCGATCTGGGACAGGTCCACCCGTTGCAGGGACACGGCGCCGGCGGCGGCGGGCTCGGAGCGGGCCAGGGCGAGGAGCTGGTGGACCAGGTGGGTGACGCGGCGGGTGGCTTCCTCGATCTGTTGCAGGCGGGCGCGGCGCTGGGCGTCGTCCTGGTCCAGGATGGCCAGTTCGAGTTGGGTTTGCAGGGCGGACAGGGGGGTGCGCAACTGGTGGGCGGCATCGGCGAGAAAACGCTGCTGGGCCGCCGAGGATTCGCTCAACACCGAGAACAGCCGGTTCAGGGCTTCCACCAGGGGGCGCACTTCGCCGGGCACGTTGGCCAGGTCGATGGGCCGCAGGTCCTGGGGGCTGCGCTGTTCCACCTCCTCGCGCAGGCGGGTGAGGGGGCCCAGGCCGGCCCGCACCGCCAGCAGCACCAGGGTGACGATGGCCAGGCTGAGCAGCACCGCCGGTCCGATCAGGGCGGTGAGCACCCGGCGGCGCAGCCGTTCCCGCTTCTTGGTGGTCTCGGCCACCTGCACGGTGACGTCGCCGGCGGCGGAAGGGGCCACGTACACCACCCCCCGGATCGGCTCGCCGTGCACCACGCCGTCGTAGAAGAGGGGGCCCTGGTGGTCCGGCTCTACCGGCTCCAGGTTGGGGTCGCCGGCGATCAGCCCGCCGTCCTTGGTGTGGACGGCGTAATAGATCTGGTCGAAGCCGTCGGTGCGGATGATCGAGTCGGCCTGGGGCGAAAGTTGCAGGCTGAAGCGCCCTTCCTCCAGGCGCAGGTGGCCGGACACCGCCAGGGCCGCGTCGAGCAGGGCCTGGTCGTAGGCGTCGGTGGCGGGGGAGAGGATGAAGCGGTAGTCGCTGGCGACGCTGACCAGGAAGATGGCGGTGAGGGGCGGCATCAGCCACAGCAGCAGGCGTTGCCGGATGCCGTGGGAGGGATCGAAAAAGAGCTTCATCCGGTCAGCCGAGGGCGGGTTCGTCGAGGCGGTAGCCGATGCCGCGCACGGTGCGGATCTGGAGGTTGCCCGGGGCGAGCTTGGTGCGCAGCCGAGAGATGTAGACCTCGATGGCGTTGGGCGTCAGGTCCCCCTCCCAGCCACCGATGGACTGGATCAGCCGGTCCTTGCTGACCACGTTGGGGGCTTGCAGCAGCAAGGCTTCGAGGATCGACCATTCGCGCCCGGGCAGGTCCAGGGGGGCACCCAGGAGCAGGGCGGTGTGCCGCGCCGTGTCGAGCTGGAGCCCGCCCCAGGCGAGCACGGCGCTGGACAGGGAATGGCTGCGCCGCACCAGGGCGCGCACCCGGGCGATCAGCTCGGGCAGGCGGAAGGGCTTGGTCATGTAGTCGTCGGCGCCCACGTCCAGGCCGTCCACGCAGTCGGTCAGGGTATCCCGGGCGGTGAGGATCAGCAGGGGCAGGCCGAGGCCGCGCTGGCGCAGGCGGCGGATCAGGGTCAGGCCATCCATGCGCGGCAGGCCCAGGTCCACGATGGCCAGGTCGAAGGCTTCCTCGGCCAGGGACAGCTCGGCCTGTTCGCCCGTCGTCACGTGATCCACCGTCATGTTGATGTGGGACAGGCCCTGCCGGATGCCCTCGGCCACCAGGGGGTCGTCTTCCACCACCAGAACGCGCATCGCTCGATTTCCTTCTTGTTGGCGGGGGGACATTAGACCACGCCATTTTCCATTAACCTGACGATTGACTGACGTTTCGCCGACGTTTGCCGCGCAATTATGGAAAAACAGCACCATCGTGGTGCGTTTTTGGCCAGGCGACAGGTTTCCGCAAGGTTCCCCTACCTAGAATGCAGGTCGTTTCCGTTTCGAGGTCGCCATGCCCTCCCTCGCATCCCTGTTCGCTTCTCCCGCCCTGGCTGCGGCGGGGCGCTTCTCGCGGCGCTTCGCCCTGCTTGCCCTGGCGGCGGGCCCGGCCCTGGCGGCCGCCCCCGCCCCGGTCACCCTGGACGACCTGATCGACGTCCTGCGCCAGCAGAACCCCCAGATCGAGCAACTGCGCCAGCTCCAAGTGGCCGCCCAGGCCGCCGTGCCCCAGGCCCTGGCCAGCGCCAACCCGCAGGTCGGCTTCATCCAGAACCCCATTCCCTCCAGCCCGTTCCGCTTCGGTGCCTCGGAAGGCTTCAGCTACACCCTGACCCAGCCCTTCCAGTTTCCGGGCAAGAAGCGTCTGGCCGCCGACATCGCCCAGGACCAGGCGGACATCGCCGGCACCCAGGTGGATGCCCTGCGCGTCCAGCTGATCGGCCAGCTGCGCGCCACCTTCTATCAATTGCTCGCCCTGCGCCACCAGGAACGCATCAACGCCGAGAACATCCAGCGCCTGGAGCAGATCAAGAAGATCAGCAAGATCCGCTACGCCAACAACGCGGCAGCCTACGTCGATTATTTGAACGCCCAGGTGGCCCAGAGCAGCGCCGAGAACGACCTGTTCGCCCTGCGCCGCCAGATCGAGACCACCCGCCAGACCCTCAACGCCCTGGTGGGCCGCGACCCGGCCACGCCCCTGGAAGTGCGCGGCGAGATTCCCGCCCTGGCTTCCAGCATCCGGACCCTGGGTGAGTTCAACGACCTGGCCTTGCGCCTCAATCCCCAATTGCGCGGTTCCGAACTACAGATCAAGGCGGCGGAGAAGGGCGTGGAATACGCCAAGAAGGCCTACCTGCCCGACTTCCAGATCATTGCCACGGCGATCAGCAACAAGCCGCCCTGGGGGGCTTCCACCGATACCTACGGCATGGAATTCGACGTGATCCTGCCCACCTGGTTCTTCCAGAAGGAAAAGGCCGGGGTGGACCAGGCCCGGGCCAACCTGATCGCCTCCCGCGCCAACGACACCGCCAACCGCCAGCAGATCCTGCTCGGCGTGGCTTCGGCCTACAACACCCTGGAGCAGGCGCGCCAGCAGGTGGCGTTCCTGCGCGACCGCCAACTACCCCAGGCTCAGGCGGCCTGGCGCCTGGCCATCCAGAACTACGCCAACAACGGCCAGGCCTTTTCCGACCTGCTGCTCGCCCAGGTGAACCTGCGCAGCGCCGAACTCGGCCTGCTCCAGGCCGAGAGCGCCGCCGTGCAATCCTGGGCCAGCCTGGTGGCGGCCGTGGGCGCCGAAGCCGACAGTTTCGAGCTTGTCTCGCACTAAAAAACCTGATTAGGACGAATCCCGTGAAACCCGCTCAGATCCTGGTTCCCCTCGTATTCCTCGGCGTCGGCTCCGCCGCCGGCTGGATGCTGGCCCAGCGCGACGAGGCCCCCGCCGCTCCTGCCGCCGGCGCCCCGGCTGCCGCCGCCAACACCGCGAAGGCCGCCAATCCGGCCGGCGCCCGCCCCGCTGCATCCCGCGACATCGTCGAAGCGCCCAAGGGCGGCTTCGACC
Organism: Oryzomicrobium sp.; assembly: GCF_021287045.1. Lineage (GTDB taxonomy): Bacteria > Pseudomonadota > Gammaproteobacteria > Burkholderiales > Rhodocyclaceae > Oryzomicrobium. Next base: position 46,937 of record NZ_JAJTBG010000015.1, read on the forward strand.
CGGCTTTCGTCAAGGTGGCCGCCGCGACGAAGGCCCGGGTGCCGGACGGCACCCCCATCTCCGGCAAGCTGGCCTTCGACGCCGAGCACCTGCACCTGGTGTCGTCCCGCGTGGCGGGCCGGCTCGATCGCATCCTGGTGTTCGAAGGCGCCAAGGTGGGGGCCGGCCAGCCCTTGGCCGAGCTGTACAGCCCGGACTGGATTTCGGCCCAGAACGAGTTGCTGCTCGCCCGCAACACCCTGCGCACCCTGGCCTCCGCCGGCCAGCCCGACCTGCTGGAAGACGCCAAGGCCACCGAGCAGTCGGCGCGCAACCGCATGAAGGTGCTGGGGGCTTCCGACGGCGACATCGCCCAGGTGGCCAAGACCGGGGTGGTGAGCAACTACCTGACCCTGCGGGCGCCGATCGCCGGCACCGTGACCAAGCGCAACATGGACCCGGGCGCCTTCCTCAACGTGGGCGACAACTTCATGACCGTTTCCGACACCAGCCACGTCTGGTTCGTCGGCAACATCTACGAGCAGGACTACGCCCGCATCAAGATCGGCCAGACCCTGGAATTGCAGGCGCCGGCGCTGCCGGGCCGCACCTTCCGCGGCACGGTCAACTTCATCGGCACCAACCTGGACCCGGTGACCCACACCTTGCCGATCCGCTGCACCGTGCCCAACGGGGACGGCACCCTGCGGCCCGAGCTGTTCGTCTCGGCCACCCTGGTGACCGGCGAGAAGGACGTGGTGGTGGTGCCCAAGGCGGCGGTGGTGACCGCCCGCCAGGCGTCCTACGTGTTCGTCGAGGAAACCCAGGGGCGCTTCCGCCGCGTGGCGGTGACCGCCTCGCCCTTGCCGGACGGCCGCATGGCCGTCGCCAGCGGCCTCAAGGGCGACGAGCAGGTGGTGGTGGAAGGGGCGACCCTGATCAACGAAATCATGGCGCGCCAGTGAGCGCCGCAACGGAACCCGTCCGATGAGTTCTGCCAGCTCCTTCATCCACGGCGTCCTCAAGCGCCGTGCGATCATCCTCGCCCTTTCCCTGGGCCTATTGCTGCTGGGCGCCTTCTCGTTCAAGCAGCTGCCGATCGAACCCTACCCGAACATCTCGCCCCTCAACGTCCAGATCATTTCCCAGTGGGCCGGGCGCAGCACCCTGGAGGTGGAGCGCCAGCTGACCATCCCCATCGAAACGGCCCTGGCCGGGGTGCCGGAGGTCAAGTCGTTCCGCTCCGTATCCCTGTTCGGCCTGTCGGTGGTGACCTTGCAGTTCCGCGAGGGGGCCGACGCCTTCAAGGCGCGCCACGACGTCCAGCTCTACCTGACCAACGCCAACCTGCCGCAGAACGTGCAGCCGTCCCTGAGCCCGGACGCCGACGCCCTGGGCGAGGTGATGCGCTACCGGGTGGAGAGCGACCGGCACGACCTGATCACCATCAAGGCCTACCAGGACTGGGAAATCTACAAGCTGCTCAAGACCGTGCCCGGCGTGGCCGACATCACCGGCTTCGGCGGCATGGTCAAGCAGTACCAGGTCCAGCCGATTCCGGCCAAGCTGCTGGCCTACGATGTGTCCCTGCCCCAGCTGGTGACCGCCCTGACCAACGCCAACGCCAACGTGGGCGGCGACACCCTGGCCGCCGGCGAGCAGCGCTACGTGGTGCGCGGCGTCGGCCTGATCCGCTCCCTGGAGGACATCCGCAACATCGTGGTGGCGGTGAACCAGGGGGTGCCGGTGCGGGTCGGCGATGTGTCCAACGTCACCCTGGGCTACGCCCCCCGCCTCGGCCAGGTGCAGTACAACGACCGGGACGAGACGGTGGAAGGCATCGTCCTGATGCGCCGCGGCGGCAACGCCACCGAGATGCTCGACAAGGTGCGCACCCGCATCAGCGAGATCAACCAGAGCGGCCAGTTGCCCGAAGGCATGAAGATGGTGCCGTTCTACGACCGGCAGAACCTGCTCGACCTGACCACCCACACGGTCAAGCACGCCCTGTTCTTCGGCATCACCCTGGTGCTGGTGGTGCTGTACACCTTCCTCGGCAACTTCCGCGCGGCGATCCTGGTGGCGGCGGTGATTCCCCTGGCCCTGTGCGTGTCCTTCGTCGGCATGCACCTGTTCAAGGTACCGGCCAACCTGATCTCCCTGGGAGCCATCGACTTCGGCCTGATCGTGGATGCGGCGGTGATCGTCATCGAGAACATCATGCGCAAGCTGGAGGAGGGCGAGACCCACCTGTGGCCGGCGATCATCACCGCCACCGCCGAAGTGCAGCGGGCCATGATCTTCTCCACCGGCATCATCATCACCGCCTACTCGCCCCTGTTCATCATGGGGGGGGTGGAAGGCAAGATCTTCCATCCCATGGCCATGACCATGGGCCTGGCGCTGATGGCCTCCATCGTGCTGTCCCTGACCTTCATTCCGGCGGCCGGCTCGTTCATGTTCAAGGGCGGGGTCAAGCCCCATGCCCCCCGCTTCGTCGGCTGGATTCTCAAGGTCTACGAACCGCTCCTGGTGAAGCTGCTCGACCGGCCCAAGACCGTCCTGTCGGTGGCCCTGGTGGCCTTCGCCCTGGCGGTGCTGAGCGCCATCAAGCTGGGTACCAGCTTCCTGCCGACCCTGGAAGAGAACAACCTGTGGATCCGGGTGACCCTGCCCAACACGGTGGACCTGAGCTACTCGTCCCAGGTGGCCAAGAACATCCGTTCGTTCATCTACCAGCAGCCCGAGGTGCAGAACGTCACCGTGCAGATCGGCCGGCCCGACGACGGCACCGATTCCACCGGCGTGTTCAACCTGGAGTTCGCCACCTTCTTCAAGCATCCGGACACCTGGCCCGCCGGCGAAACCCGGGAGGACATCATCAAGCGCCTGGAAAGCGAGTTGAAGCGCATCCCGGGCATCGAATACAACTTCTCCCAGTACATCCAGGACAACGTGGCCGAGGCCATTTCCGGGGTGAAGGGCGAGAACTCGGTGAAGATCTTCGGCGACGACCTGGTGCAACTGGAGCAGAAGGCCATCCAGGTCCAGGGCATCCTGCGCAGCATCCAGGGCGTGGCCGACGTGGGCATCTTCCGCGAGCTGGGCCAGCCCACCCTGAACGTGGCGGTGGACCGGGCGGCGGCAGCCCGCTTCGGCCTCAACGTGGCCGACATCGAGTCCCTGGTGACCAACGCCATCGGCGGGGCGCCCGCCACCTCCATCCTGGAAGGTGAGCGCAGCTTCGACCTGGCGGTGCGCTTCCCCGAAGTGAACCGGAACACGGTGGACAAGATCGGCAACATGCTGGTGGATACCCCGGACAGCCAGCGCATTCCCCTGTCCATGGTGGCCAAGGTGGAGATCGCCGACGGCCCCTTCTTCATCTACCGTGAAGGCGCCCTACGCTACATCGCCATCAAGTTCGGCGTGCGCGAGCGCGACCTGGGCTCGGCGGTGGCGGAGGCCCAGCAGCGGGTGAACGCCGAGGTCGAGCTGCCCCGAGGCTACCGGGTCAAATGGGACGGCCAGTTCAACCAGATGAAGGAAGCCCAGCAGAAGCTGGCGGTGATCATCCCGCTCACCCTGCTGACCATCTTCCTGCTGCTCTACACCACCTTCGGCAATGCCCGGGACGCCGGCCTGGTGCTGCTCAACGTGCCGTTCGCGGCCATCGGCGGCATCGCCGCCCTGCATCTGGCCGGGGAGGACCTGTCGATCTCGGCCGGCATCGGCTTCCTGTCCCTGTTCGGTATCGCTATCCAGGACGGGGTGATCCTCATCTCCTACGTCAAGAAGCTCTACGACGAGAAGGCCGGCACCTTGCGCGACGCGGTGATCCAGGGCGCCTCCCTGCGGCTGCGGCCGGTGCTGATGACGGCGCTGCTGGCGGGCCTGGGCCTGCTGCCGGCGGCCCTGTCCCACGCCATCGGCTCCCAGGCCCAGCGGCCCCTGGCCCTGGTCATCGTCGGCGGCATGATCACCACCACCCTGCTTACCCTGCTGGTGCTGCCGGTGGTGTTCTACCGCACCCACGAACGGCGCGCCAAACCCCGGGATTGATCCCGGCGGGCTGCGGCCCGGACTCTGCCCGAGCAGACGAAACGCCCTCTTCGGAGGGCGTTTTCGTTTGCTGCTTTCGTTTCGTCGTGGCCGGGAGACTGGAAGGTTGGGGCGGGAGCGTTGCGGGGCTCTGCAAAGGCCGACGCCCTCCGGCAGGGGAGGGCGTCGGGGGTGGGGCGGTGGAGGCGGCGGGCCGCCGTGGGATCGCCTACCAGGTCACTGCCAGCCGTAGCGGCGGGTGTAGAAGCCCTTCATGGCCTGGGTCAGCACCATGTAGCCGAGCAGGATCGCCAGCAGGAAGGGGAAGTAGCCGGCGGGCAGGGGCTGGAACTTGAAGTAGTCGGCCAGGGGCCCCATCGGAATGAACAGGCCGACGGCCATGATGAGGATCGTGGCGCTCATCAGGGGCCAGGAGGCGCGGCTTTGCAGGAAGGGGATGCGCGGGGTGCGGATCATGTGCACGATCAGGGTCTGGGTGAGCAGGCCGACTACGAACCAGCCGGACTGGAACAGGCTCTGGGCGGCCACCGTGTCGGCCTTGAAGACGTACCACATGACGGCGAAGGTGGTGATGTCGAAGATCGAGCTGATCGGGCCGAAGAACAGCATGAAGCGGCCCAGTTCCCCAGCCTGCCAGCGCTGGGGCGAGCGCAGCATGTCGTCGTCCACGTTGTCGAAGGGGATGGCGATCTGGGAGATGTCGTAGAGCAGGTTCTGCACCAGCAGCTGCATCGGCAGCATGGGCAAAAAGGGCAGGAAAGCGCTCGCCACCAGCACCGAGAAGACGTTGCCGAAGTTGGAGCTGGCGGTCATCTTGATGTACTTGAGCATGTTGGCGAAGGTGCGCCGCCCTTCCTGCACTCCCTCTTCAAGCACCATCAGGCTCTTTTCCAGCAGGATGATGTCGGCGGCTTCCTTGGCGATGTCCACCGCCGTGTCCACCGAGATGCCGATGTCGGCGGAGCGCAGCGCCGCCGCGTCGTTGATGCCGTCGCCCATGAAGCCCACCACGTGGCCGTTGGCCTTGAGCTGACGGACGATGCGGTCCTTGTGGGCCGGGGTCAGCTTGGCGAAGACATTGTTGCGCTCCACCGTCTCGGCCAGGGTAGCGTCGCTCATGGTCTCGATCTGGGTGCCCAGCACCACGCCGCTCATGTCCAGGCCCACCTCGCGGCAGATCTTGGTGGTGACCAGCTCGTTGTCGCCGGTGAGGATCTTCACCGCCACGCCGTGGTCGTTGAGGGCCTGGATGGCCGGGGCCGAGGTTTCCTTGGGGGGGTCCAGGAAGGCCACGTAGCCCACCAGGGTCAGTTCCTTCTCGTCGGCCACGCCGTAGGTGTCCTGGGTCGGCGGCAGCTCGCGGCAGGCCACCGCCACCACGCGCAGGCCTTCCCGGTTGAGGGCTGCGGTCACGTCGCGGATTTCGGCCAGCAGGGCGTCCCCCAAGGGCGCCTCGGTCTCGCCCTGGCGCACGTGGCTGCACACCGAAAGGATTTCCTCCACGGCACCCTTGCAGATCAGCAGGTGGTGCTGCTCCTGTTCGGCCACCACCACCGACATGCGCCGCCGGGTGAAATCGAAGGGAATCTCGTCCACCTTGCGGAAGGCGGTGGCCACCTGCAGGTTCCGGTGCACCTCGGCGTGCTCCAGTACCGCCACGTCGAGCAGGTTCTTCAGGCCGGTCTGGTAGTAGCTGTTCAGGTAGGCCAGCTCCAGCACGTCGTCGGAGGGCTCGCCGAAGACGTCGGTGTGGCGTTCGAGGAAGATCTTGTCCTGGGTCAGGGTGCCCGTCTTGTCGGTGCACAGCACGTCCATGGCGCCGAAGTTCTGGATGGCGTCGAGGCGCTTGACGATCACCTTCTTGCGCGACAGCACCACCGCCCCCTTGGCCAGGGTCGAGGTGACGATCATCGGCAGCATTTCCGGGGTCAGCCCCACGGCGATGGACAGGGCGAAGAGGAAGGCTTCCAGCCAGTCGCCCTTGGTCAGGCCGTTGATGAACAGCACCAGGGGCGCCATCACGAACATGAAGCGGATCAGCAGCCAGCTCACCTTGTTGACCCCGGCCTGGAAGGCGGTGGTCACCCGGTCGCCGCCGGTGACCCGCTGGGCCAGGGCGCCGAAATAGGTCTTGCCGCCGGTGGACACCACCACGGCGGTGGCCACCCCGCTCACCACGTTGGTGCCCATGAACAGGATGTTGTCCAGCTCCAGGGGGTTGGCCTGGCTTTCATCGCGCAGCTGAGCGAACTTTTCCACCGGCAGGGATTCGCCGGTCATGGCCGACTGGCTGACGAACAGGTCCTTGGCGGTGAGAATGCGCAGGTCGGCGGGGATCATGTCGCCGGCCGAGAGCAGCACCAGGTCGCCGGGCACCAGCTCGCTCAGGGGAATCTCCCGGCGCCAGGCCGGGCGGGTGTGGATTTCCACCCCGTAGTAGCGGCGGAAGAGGGGAGCGGCCTCCTCGCTGATGTCGCGGCGAATCACCGTGGCCGTGTTGCTCACCATCTCCTTGAGCTTGTCGGCGGCCCGGTTGGACTTGCCTTCCTGCCAGAAGCGGATGAGGGTGGAGAGGGCCACCATGGCGGCGATCACCACCGCCGCCTTCATGTCCTCGGTGACGTAGGAAATGCCGGCCAGCAGGGTGAGCAGCAGGTTGAAGGGGTTCTTGTAGCAGTGCCACAGGTGGTGCCACCAGGGCAGGGGCTTTTCGTGCTCGACCTCGTTGGGGCCGACCCGCTCGCGGATCGCTTCGGCCTGGCTCTCGGTCAGGCCGTCGGTGTGGGAATCGAGCTGGGCCAGCAACTCGGGCACCGCCTTGCGGGCGGCGGCCACCAGGTCCTGGGCCAGGGACGGGGGCATTTCCCGGCTGATGCCGGTGCCGGTGAGCCCCTCCAGCAGCGCCTGGCGGCGGAAGTGGCGGGTGATGGCGCGGGTGCGCACGAAGCCGGCGAAGAATTCTTTGACGATGGAGAGATTCATCGGGGGATCTCCTGGGCCAGCCCCCGGCGCCGGCGGGATGTGCTACGCCGGGGGCATGGATAGCGATGGATTGTCGGGCATAAAGCGGAAACGGGTGAATCCGGTGCGGATGGAGCGAACGGTTGGCCGGGGACGGGACCGGTGGGCCCTGCCCCCGGCGGGGCTTACAGCGTCGGGCGCAGGCCCAGGCTAAGTTGCAGTTGCACCGTGGCGGTGGCCAGGTCGGCGTTGGCTTGCAGGTAGGCCAGGTAGGTGTCGTCGGCGTCGCGCTGGGCGTTCAGCAGTTCGAGCAGGGAGGCGGCACCGCGCCGGTAGGCCTGGCGCATGCCGTCCAGCACCCGGTCCGCGTCCAGCAGCACCGATTCCCGGTAGCGGCGCACGTTTTCCCGGGCAGCGACGAACTGGCCGTAGGTGGCACGCACGTCGCTCTCGGCCTTGAGTTCCACCGAGCGCAAGGTGAGCATGGCCTGGGTCACCGCCGATTCGGCCTGGATCAGCTCGCCCTTTTGCAGACGCGACACCGGGATGGGCAGCGTGACGGTCAGGGACAGGGTCTTGGACTTTTCCGCCGGCGAGTTGATCACGTCGCCCTCGGGACCGTAGATGGGATTGACCCGGGGCGTCTGCGAAATGCCGACGTTGAAGGTCGGGTCCACCCAGCGGTTGGCGTGGGCCAGCTGGGCCTGGTCCCGGGCGTTCTCCAGGGCGGCCTGGGCCACCAGCACGTCGTCGCGCTGCTTGAGGGCCTGGGCCACCAGGGCTTCCGGGTCGCCGGCAGGCGTGTAGGCCTTGAATTCGCAGTCCAGGGACGCCTCGGGGAAGAGATCGGAGTAGCGCCGGCCCAGGGGTACCGACAGGTTGATCAGGGCCGTCTGGGCGGCAGCCCGGGCCGAGGTCACGTCGGCGGTGAAGCGGTCCCGTTCGACCCGGGACTGGGCCAGTTCCAGCCCGCCGATGTCGCCGGCCTTCTTGCGCCGCTCGTTCATGCGCACCACGTCGGACAGGGCCTGAAGCGAATCCTCCTGCCGGACCAGGGCCTGGTTGGCACGGCAGGCCTCGGCGAAGGATGAGGCGGCGTCGTTGAACAGCTGGCGGCGGAAGCTTTCCACCGTGGCCTCGGTGAGCCGCACGTTGCTCTGGGCGGCGCGGATGCGCCGGTCGCGCTTGCCGCCGGTCTCGATGGTCAGGGCCAGGCCCGCGGTCATGGAGTTGGCGGCGTTGGGCTTGTTTGGGGTGTACAGCTCCTTGGAGGCCAGGCCGTAGGTGAGCTGGGGGTCCGGACGCACGCCGGCGATGGATACGCCGGCCTGGGCGCTGGTGATGGTTTCGCGCTGGGCCGCCAGGTCCAGGCTATGGTTTTCCACCGCTTCCAGATAGCGGGCGAAGGGGGTGCGGGCAGCGGCGGTGGCGGTCTGGGCGCCGGCCGTCCCCGGCCCGAAGGCCAGGGGGAGCAGCAGCGCCAGGGCGGTCAGGCGGGGGGCGGCGCCCGCGATGTCGTACAGCATCTTCATGTTGTTGTTCTCCTATAGCGCCATGTCCGGGGCGGCCTGCTTGGCGGCAAGGCGCTGGGCGCGGCGTTCGGCGAATTCTTCGATGACCCGGTAGAGGGCGGGTAGCAGCAGCAGGGTCAGGGCGGTGGCGGTGACCAGGCCGCCCACCACCACGGTGGCCAGGGGGCGCTGCACGTCGCTGCCCAGGCCGGTGGCGAGCATGGCCGGGGTGAGGCCCAGGGCGGCCACGGTGGCGGTCATCAGCACCGGCCGCATCCGGCTGCGGGCGCCTTCGAGCACGGCTTCACGCAGGGGCTTGCCTTCTTCCGAGCGCAGCCGGTTGATCTGGGCCAGCATCAGCACGCCGTTGAGCACCGCCACGCCGAACAGGGCGATGAAGCCCACGGCGCTGGACACCGACAGGGTCATGCCGCGCAGGTGCAGGGCGGCCAGGCCCCCCAGGGTGGCCAGGGGCACTACCAGCAGCACCAGGGCGGGCTGGCGCATGTTGCGGAACTCGGCGAAGAGCAGCACGAACATGATGGCCAGGGTCATGGGCAGGATCACCGCCAGGCGCGCCTCGGCCCGTTCCAGGTTCTCGAACTGGCCGCCCCAGCTGATCTGGTAGCGCAGGTGGTCGTACTTCACGTCCCGTTCGATGGCCTTCTGGGCGTCCGCCAGGAAGGAGGCCAGGTCCCGGCCCCGGGTGTTGAGCTTGACCGTCAGGTGGCGCCGGGCGCTTTCCCGGGTGATGGTGCTCTCGCCGCTGCTGGTCTGGACCCGGGCCACCTCGGAGAGGGGGATCTTGGCGCCGGTGGGGCTGGTGAGCATCAATCCGGCCACCGCTTCCGGGCTGTTGCGTACGGATTCGGGGAAGCGGATGGCGAGGTCGTAGCTCTTCTCGCCGACGAACACCTGGCCGATGGGGGTGCCGCCAATGCCGGTGGAGATCAGGTCGGCCACGTCGCCGGCGTTGAGGCCGTAGCGGGCGGCGGCGGCCCGGTCCAGGTCCACGCGCAGGTTGGGCAGGGGCGGTTCCTGGTCGATGGCCACGTCGGCGGAACCCGGGACCTTGCCCAGGGTGGCCACCACGTCGCCGGCGATGCGCCGCATTTCGTTGAAGTCGTCGCCGAAGATCTTCACCACCAGGTCGCTGTGGGCCCCCGAGAGCTTGTCCTGCACCCCGTCGATCATGGGCTGCATGAAGCCCACCATGAAGCCGGGCAACTGGCGGTAGCGGGCGTCGAGCTTGGCGATCAGCTCCTGCTTGGTCATGCCCGATTTCCAGGTGCGGTAGGGGTGGAGCCCGACGCTGACCTCGATGTGGGAAGGCGTCCACGGGTCGGTGCCGTCGTCGTTGCGGCCGAGCTGGGTGACGATGTAGGCGACCTCGGGGAACTCCCGGGTGGCGGCGCGCAGCTCGCTGGCCATTTCGCTGGCCTTGTTCAGGGTGATGCCCGGGGGCAGGGTCACCTGGAGCCAGATCGAGCCTTCATCCAGATAGGGCAGGAAGTCGCGGCCGATGGTCGCCCCCAGTCCCACCACCCCCGCCAGGGCCACCAGGGCCACGGCGATGGCCAGCCGGGCGTGGGTGACCATGTGGTTGAGCCAGTGGCTGTAGCGGACGGCCAGCCATTCCAGGGCCTTGTTATGGAAGATGCGCCGGGGCTTGCGGAAGGCCAGGTAGGCCAGGCCCGGGATCAGGGTCAGGGCGGTGATCAGGGCGCCGATCAGGGCCGCGCCGACGGCGTAAGCCATGGGCGAGAACAGCTTGTACTCGATGCGCTGGAAGGCGAACAGGGGCAGGTAGGCGGCGATGATCACCAGCATGCCGAAGAAGATCGGCCGGGCTACCTGGAGGGTGGCGTCGATGGCGTCCCGGGGCGTTAGCGCCCGGTTTTCCTCCTCCTCGCGCCGGCGCAGGATGTTTTCCACCAGCACCACGGCCCCGTCCACCAGGATGCCGAAGTCGATGGCCCCCAGGGACAGCAGGTTCGCCGGAATCTTGAAATGGTGCATGAAGATGAAGGCGATCAGCAGCGACAGGGGGATGGTCAGCGCCACGATCAGGGCCGCCCGGGGGCTGCCGAGGAACAGCAGCAGCACCACGGTCACCAGGATCATGCCCTCGGTGAGGGTCATGCTCACGGTGTGCATGGTGGCGTCGATCAGAGTGGTGCGGTCCAGGTAGGGGACCAGCTTCACGTCCTTGGGCAGCAGGTTGTCGTTGAGGTCGCGCACCGCCTCGTGGATGCCGTCCAGGGCCATGGAGGCGTTGGTGTCCTTGAGCAGCAGGACGATGCCAGAGAGGGTGTCGGGCACATCGTCCTTGCCCAGGATGCCGCGCCGCTCCACGTTGCCGTAGCGCACCGTGCCCAGGTCCTTGACCAGCACCGGGGTGCCGTTCTTGGCGGTGACCACCACGTTGCCCATGTCGTCCAGGGAGCGGATCAGGCCCACGCCACGGATCACGTAGCCCTGTTCGCCCCGGTTCATCAGGCTGCCGCCGGCGTTGGCGTTGTTGGCGTTGATGGCGTCCTTCACCTGGCCCAGGGTCAGGTTGTACTGCACCAGGCGGGCCGGGTTGAGTTCGAGCATGAACTGGGTGGTGAGACCGCCGAAGTTGGTGACGTCGACAATGCCGTTCACCTTCTTGAGCCGCGGGATCACGGTCCAGAATTGAAGCTCGGACAGCTCGCGCAGATCGCGGGTGGGGGATTCCAGGGTGTAGCGGAAAATCTCGCCGATGGGCGAGGTGTAGGGGTCCAGGCCGGGCTGGGCGCCGTAGGGCAGGGCCACCTCCTGCATGCGTTCCTGAAGGCGCTGGCGGGACCAGTAGCCTTCGACGCCGTCCTGGAACACCACGGTGATGATCGACAGGCCGAAGGTGCTGCGGGAGCGCAGCACGTGCATCCCGGGAGTGCCGAGCAGGGCGCGCTCCAGGGGGATGGTGATCTGCTGCTCCACCTCTTCGGCGGCCAGGCCGGGCACCTGGGTGATGATCTGGGAGGTGACGTCGGCGATGTCCGGATAGGCTTCCACCGGCAGGCTCTTCCAGCTGTGCCAGCCGTACAGGGCCACCAGCACGAACACCAGCCAGAGGATGCCGCGGCGCTGGAAGCAGAGGGAAACGAGGCGCTCAATCATTGAGAAGCACTCCTTCCTTCACGACGATGCGCTCGCCGGCCTTGAGGCCGCCGGTCACTTCCACCTGGTCGCCCAGGGTGGCGCCCACGGTGACGTTGCGGGCCCGGTAGACGAAGGGGGCGGTTTCCACGAACACCCGGGTGTACAGGCCGCTCTGCACCAGGGCGGTGGCTGGAATGACGGTGGCGCGGCGCTTCTCGCCGGACAGGGTGACCTTGGCGAACATGCCCGGACGCAGTCGGCCGTCCTGGTTGTCGATGGCGACGCGGACCTTCACGGTGCGGGTGTCCGGGTCGAGCAGCTCGCCCACGTAACGCACCCGGCCGCGCAGGGTCAGCTCGTCGAAGGCGTTGAGGCGGATCTCCACCGGCTGGCCGACGAACACGCCGCCCAGGTCGCGCTCGGAGACGTTGGCCACCAGCCACACCGTGGACAGGTCGGCCACGGTCATGATCGAGGCGTTGGTGTCGTTCCAGTAACCGCCCTGGGCGCCGTTCAGTTCCACCACCCGACCGGCGATGGGCGAGCGCATGGCGTATTCGCGGCCGGCGGGGGAGGAGGCCACGGCCCCCAGCTGGGTCAGGCGGGCGTGGGTGGCCTGGGCGTCGCTCTCGGCCTGGCGCAGGCCGGTTTCGGCCGTCTCGTAGTCCTTGCGCGAGATGATGTCGGCGTCGAACAGTTCCTTCTGGCGCTCAAAGTCGCGGCGGGCCTGGATCAAGGCCAGCTGGGCCTTGCTGGCGTCGTTGCGGGCCGAGCTGAGGTCGGACGAATCCAGGGTGAACAGCACGTCGCCCACCTTGACGCCGTCGCCCAGCACCTTGTTCAGGCGGGTGATGCGGCCGGCCAGGGGCGGCACGACCTTGATGAACTTGGCCGGATCGGCCTCGATGGTGCCGGGGGCAGCGATGGGACGTTCCACGTCCCGGTCTTCCACGGCGGCCACCTTGATGGTGGTGCGCAGGGGGGAGCTTTCGGGGACCTTCACCTGGGGGCCGTCATGCTGGACGGCGGCGGGGGGCTGGGCGGGGGCATCGGCCTTGCCGCAGCCGCTCAGGGCGACACAACTGGAGGCGGCCAGGGCCAGGGCCAGGGGAAGAGTGGCGGTACGCAATGTTTTCTCCTGAGTTCTTATCGGTGTTGCCGGTCGTGGATCGTTTATGACGCGATTGTTGCAGCTGTACGTTACGAACGCTCGACGACCTGCCAAGCGGGAAAAAAGGTGCGCCGGTCCGACATCGGTCGGGCGGCGGTCCGACGCACCCGTCGAGGGCTAGGGTCGGGGTCCATGGCGGGTCCTTTGTCGTGACGCCGGCCGGTCAGTGGCAGCGGCAGGCGAAAGTGGCGGAAGGCACGGTTTCCCAACGCACCGAGCGCACCGGGGGAATCAGGCCGATTTCCTGCACCAGGCGCACCAGGATGCCGCGGCGCTCCACGGGACAGGACACCAGCACGCGCATCAGGCGGGCGTCCATGCCGGCGTTGGCGTTGTGGGTGGCGATCTCGGCCGGGGGCAGCCCGGTGTCGTCCAGGGTCAGGCGCACCAGCTGTTCCACCCGATCCTGGACGGATTCGGGGCAGAGCACGGTGATCACGTAGGGCCGGGCGGGAGGCACGGCGGGCAGGGTGCGGGCGGCGGCGCGGCCGCCGGCGAAGGGGATCCAGGAAGCGAAAGCCATGGCGTGTCCTCCTTATTCCGGAGTGCCGTTGAGGGTGGCCCAGCGGATGGCCGAGACGCTCTTTTCCAGGCTGACCCGGCTGACGATCTGCTCCAGCAGGCCGTGGTTGCCCGAGGTGGCGAGCAGGTCCGCCTGGACGTCGATCTTGCCGATGCGGCTGGAATCCTCGCTGTGCAGCGACTGGAGCACCAGAGCGGGCATGGCCCCGAGCATGTGCAGCATCAGGCTGCGCACATGCACTTCCTCGGTGGCGTCGCAGGTGGCGACGATGCGATAGGGCTGTTCGACCTCGATGCCGGCGGCGGCCGCCTGGCGGTTGAGGCGCTGGCCCATGCCGCGCAGCAGGTAGTTGGCACCGATGATGAAGGCGGTGCCGATGGCCGCCTCCAGGGCATGGCCGATGCCCGCCAGCAGGCCCACGGCGGCTGAGCACCACAGGGTCGCGGCGGTGTTGAGGCCGCGCACGTTCATGCCTTCGCGCATGATCACCCCGGCGCCGAGGAAGCCGATGCCGGACACCACCTGGGCGGCGATGCGCTCTTTGTCCTGAGCTTCGGGGGAAAGGATGGACACCGCCACGAACAGGGCGGAACCGGCGGAAACCAGGGCATTCGTGCGCAGTCCCGCCATGCGTTGGCGCAGCTGCCGCTCGGTGCCGATGAGGGCGCCCAGGGCCAGCGCGACCAGCACGCGCATTGCAAAATCAAACCAGATCATCACCGTCTCCCGTGGGTACGAGGAACAACGGTGAGCCTTGAACGAAGCCGTGAACGGGCGCGCCGCGCCAATTCAAGCGGATTCAGGACTGCAGAAGGATCGGGGTGGCGGAGGGGAACTGCATTTCCGCCCAATGACGCCGCGTCGGGAGACGCGACAAGGGAATGGAATTCGCGCGTCTCTTAGCGGTGGTCGTCGTTGCACGATCGACTACTGTCACTAGAACAAGAGCCCACGTCGAAACTCCATGAAGTTGAAAACGGCGCGATTTTCGGCGTCGCTTCAGGCCTTGTCAAGACGGAAAGTATTAAACAAATGTGACATTTTGATGATGTCGGTTTGTGCGCTGCCGCAAGACCCCGGGGGGCCTGGGAAAATTCCCGAAAGTGGCTTGAAAAGCCAGGGTTTTATTGTTTTTCAGGCTTGCGGAAGAAGTCTGACGCGAGACTGATTGTGCGGTGCGGTGCGGTGCGGTGCGGTGCGGTGCGGTGCGGTGCGGTGCGGTGCGGCGTCGCGAGCGGCACCGACAAGGCGCGCTTTCCCGAGCGCGGGGGCGCCACCCGGCCAAGGCCGGCGGTTGGCCGGGGCGAACGATCGTGCGGCGCTAGCAGCCGCTGGTGTTGACCGTCACCACCGGCGTGCCCGATCCGTTATATGTGTATTGGACGGAGCACTGGGCGGGATCGGGAGCGCTTTCGATCCGCCAGCCGGCATCGCCGCCGGGAATTTGGCCGTTTCCGTAGCCATAGAAAGTGAAGTTCCCGTAGGGCACTGCCGCCGCCGAGAGGTAGCAGCCGCCTCCTGGCGCCGTGAACCCCTGCTGGCTGACGCCGATGCCATCGCACCATCGGTCCGGATAACCGTTCCAGATGCGCATTGGCGTTCCGCCGATGGTGATCCAGGTGATATCAATTTGTTCGCCCGGCGTGCCGGTACCGCTGACGCCGGTCATGGCGGCGACCAGGTTCAAGGCGCTGCTCACCGAGCCCCCCAGGCCCTGGATCGCCGCCGTCCGCGCCGATGAGCCGAGGTTGATGAAGCGGGGAAGGGCGGTGGCCGCCAGGATTCCGAGGATGACCACGACGACGATAAGCTCAACCAGTGTGAATCCGCGGTTTCTGCGCATGGGGGACCTTCAGGGGCGACGCGGGAGATCTCGATGACGGGTGGCAATTTTAACTGCAATGCCCCACGGAAACTTCATGTTGAATTTTCATGTCATGAAAACGTGCCCTTCCTGTACCGGGCGAAACCCTTGGCGGGCCCGAAAACGCAACAGCCGCGGAAGTTTCCTTCTGCGGCTGTTGCGCCGTCGGCCCCGAGGGGCCGACCGGGATGGTCGGGGGCTGGGCGTTTAGCCGCAGGAACCCACGGCGCCGCAGGCGGTGCAGAAGTCGCAGCCGTCCTTGCGGATCACGGTGTAGTTGCCGCAGTCGCCGCACAGCTTGCCCTGCATGGTCCGGGGCGAGGTGCCGTCCTCGGCGCTTTCCAGGATGCCCATCTGCTGCAGCGGCAGACCGTTCTCGTCCAGGATGCCGAGCATGGCGTAGCGGTGGATCACCAGCTGGGCCAGGTAGGCGACGGTGGAAGGGTAGGTCTGTTGCTTGCGTGAGCCGGGCACGAAGGCCATGAAGTCGCCCAGGGGCTCCGGGTAGTCGAGCAGCTTGCGCAGCTTCATGCCGATCCAGGCCGGGTCGAGGACGCGCATATCCAGGGACAGCATCTTGCACAGGCCGTCCAGGGAGCGCGGGTAGTTGCCCGACAGCCACATGGAGTAGGGGCGGGTGACGCCGTCGGGCAGGGTGATTTCCTTCAGACCCAGGACGAAGTCCTCGCCGGTGGCCGGGTTGAACACGTCCACGGTCCAGGACAGGGTGCCGTCGGTGCCGGTCTTGGGCTCCTTCAGGCTGAACATGGCGTCCAGCACCGGGGACGGGCCGTCCTGGCCGAGCCAGCCGAGTTGCTCGATGCGGTAGCGCATCAGCTGGGCCATAGCGGACACCACCGAGGGCATGCGCTTCTGTTCGCCGTGGGGCGGGAAGGGCATGTCGAAGGATTCGCCGGAGGGCGTCTTGGCCAGGGTGTCGAGCTTGAGTTGCAGCCAGGCCCGGTCGTTGGCGCGCATGTCCATCGACAAGGTCTTGGCCACGGCGCCCAGACCGCGGGGCTGGGCCGGACCGTTGACCCACACCTCGAAGGGCCAGGCCTTGCCTTCCTGCTCGACGTGGCCGATGAACAGGGCGAACTTGCCCAGGGGCGATTCGAGCATGTAGGTCCAGGCCAGGTTACCTTCCGGAATGCTCGGACGGCTCGGCCATTGCAGGCTGGACAGCACCGGGGCGGGCAGGGACTTGATCGAGAGGCGGCGGTTGGCGTCGGAGACGAAGTCCTGGGGATTGGCCTTGTCGTCGCCGGGCTGGGCTGTGGGGGTGGAGGGCTCCACCGACAGCACCGAGCCGAGCACGCTGTTCGGGCGGTAGGTGGCCAGACCCTTCAGGCCGGACTTCCAGGCATCCATGTAGAGGTTCTGGAATTCGGCGTAGGGGTAGTCGGCCGGCACGTTCACCGTCTTGGAGATGGCGGTGTCGATGTAGGGGGCGACGGCGGCGACCATGTCCTTGTGCGCCTGGGCGGACAGTTCCAGGGCGGTGACGAAGTACTCGGGCAGCTTCTCCACGTTGCCGCCCAGGTGCTTGTACAGGCGCCAGGCGTAGTCCTCGACCGCGTACTCCTTGAGGGTGCCGTCGGGCATGCGCTTCTTGCGGTTGTAGGTCCAGGAGAAGGGCGGCTCGATGCCGTTCGAGGCGTTGTCGGCGAAGGCCAGGGAGATGGTGCCGGTGGGGGCGATCGACAGCAGGTGCGAATTACGCAGGCCGTGCTTGCGGATGGCCGCCTTGATGTCGTTGGGCAGGCGCGAGGCGAAGTTGCCGCCGGACAGGTATAGCTCGGCGTTGAACAGGGGGAAGGCGCCCCGTTCCTGGGCCATGTCCACCGAGGTCAGGTAGGCGGTGTCGCGCATGAACTCGGAGATGCGCGAGGCCATGGCCCGGGCTTCGGGCCGGTCGTAGCGCAGGCGCAGCATGGCCAGGGTGTCGCCCAGGCCGGTGAAGCCGAGGCCGATGCGGCGCTTGTTCATGGCTTCTTCGTGCTGGCGGGGCAGGGGCCAGTGGGTCACGTCGAGCACGTTGTCGAGCATGCGGGTGGACACCTTGACCACTTCGGCGAAGGCGTCGAAATCGAACTCGGCCTGCTCGGAGAAGGGGTGGCGCACGAACAGGGTCAGGTTGATCGAACCCAGGCAGCAGCAGCCGTAGGGGGGCAGGGGCTGTTCGGCGCAGGGGTTGGTGGCCTCAATCACTTCGCAGTAATTGAGGTTGTTGTCCCGGTTGATGCGGTCGAGGAACAAGATGCCCGGCTCGGCGTGGTCGTAGGTGGACTTCATCACCTGGTCCCACAGGTCCCGGGCGCGCACCTTGCGGTACACCCACAGACCGTCTTCGCGCTGGAAGGCGCCGGCGCGCTTCATGTCGGCGTTGGGTTCGGCGCGGTGGGTCAGCTCCACGTCCTTGTCTTCTTCCACCGCCTTCATGAACACGTCGGTGACGCCCACCGAAATGTTGAAATTGGTCAGGTCGCCGTGGTCCTTGGCGTGGATGAAGTCCTCGATGTCCGGATGGTCGCAGCGCAGCACGCCCATCTGGGCGCCGCGGCGGGCGCCGGCGGATTCGACGGTCTCGCAGGAGCGGTCGAACACGCGCATGTAGGAGACGGGGCCGGAGGCGCGGGACTGGGTGCCCTTCACCAGGGCGCCCACCGGGCGGATGCTGGAGAAGTCGTAGCCGACGCCGCCGCCGCGGCGCATGGTCTCGGCGGCCTGGGCCAGGGCGGTGTAGATGCCGGGACGGCCGTCAACGGTCTCGACGATGGAATCGCCCACGGGCTGGACGAAGCAGTTGATCAGGGTCGCTTGCAGGTCGGTACCGGCGGCGGAGTTGATGCGGCCGGCGGGGACGAAGCCGTTTTCCTGGGCCCAGAGGAATTTTTCCTCCCACTTGGCCCGTTCCTTTTCGGTCTCGACGGCGGCCAGTGCCCGGGCTACCCGGCGGCGCACGTCGTGGACGCTGATTTCCTTGCCCTTGGCGTATTTTTCGACCAGGACTTCGACGGAAATCTCCTGCTCGGGCAGGGGGCCCACTTCGGGGGCGTCGGGGATGGCGGTAAGCGACAGCTGTTCGGCAACCTTGCTCATGATTCGGCCTGTCTCCAGAAGGAATTGCGTAGATATTGAAGCTGTGAAAACTCAAAAAGCATGGACCCGCTGGGGGTCCGATTCGGCGCAAAATCTACTACATGTAGTGGTCAGCGGCAACGACTTGACTAAATATAGGTTTTTCTGGGCCAGGGGGCAAAGATTATTTGCAGCCTTGCAACGGCCGGCTTCTGCCCCGTATTGGCAGGGAAAATGCGGGCAACGCGCCTGTCATCGTCAGCGCGCCGGCAGGGAAAAATACCCGGGACGAATAGGTTCGGGAGGGAACCATCGGCCCCCGCTTCCATCAGACCGTTTCCGGGAGCGTTCGTGCCGCCCGGGGGGCGGCAAGGGTGGGCTCCGGACGGAATGAAAAGGAGCAACACCATGCAACTGAACGGAAAAGTCGCCCTCATCACCGGGGCCGCAAGCGGCATCGGCAAGCGCATCGCCGAGGTCTATGCCCAGGCCGGCGCCGCCGTGGCCATCGCCGACATCAACCTGGACGCCGCCCGCAAGGCGGCGGACGAGATCGCCGCCGCCGGCGGCAAGGCCATCGGCGTGGCCATGGACGTGACCAGCGAGGCGGCGGTGGACGCCGGCACCCAGGCCGTGGTCGATGCCTTCGGCCAGCTTGACATCCTGGTGTCCAACGCCGGCATCCAGATCGTCGCCCCCCTGGTGGACTACAGCTACGCCGACTGGAAGAAGATGCAGGCCATCCATGTGGACGGGGCTTTCCTCACCACCCGGGCGGCGTTGCGCCACATGTACCCGGGGGACCGGGGCGGCACGGTGATCTATATGGGCTCGGTCCATTCCCACGAAGCCTCGCCGCTCAAGTCGGCCTACGTGGCCGCCAAGCATGCCCTGCTCGGCCTGGCCCGGGTGCTGGCCAAGGAAGGGGCGGCCCACAACGTGCGCGCCCACGTGATCTGCCCGGGCTTCGTGCGCACGCCCCTGGTGGACAAGCAGATTCCCGAACAGGCCCAGGAACTGGGCATCAGCGAAGAGGAAGTGGTGCGCCGGGTGATGCTCGGCGGCACGGTGGACGGGGTGTTCACCACCGTGGATGATGTGGCCCAGACGGCCCTGTTCCTGGCCGCTTTTCCCAGCGCGGCCCTGACCGGTCAGTCGTTCGTGGTCAGCCACGGCTGGTACATGCAATAAGGGAGGCGGCATGGACGCCTGCAGCGACGGCGAACGCTACTACGACAGCCCGGCCCTGCCGGCCGGGCACAGCTACCAGACCGTGGCCCTGGTGCTCCAGGGCGGCGGCGCCCTGGGGGCCTACCAGGCCGGGGTGTTCGAGGGACTGGCGGCGGCCGGGCTGCAACCGAACTGGGTGGCCGGCATCTCCATCGGCGCCCTCAATGCGGCGATCATCGCCGGCAACCCGCCGTCCCGGCGGGTCGAACGGTTGCAGGAATTCTGGCAGACCATCTGCCGCCCCCCTTTCTTTCCGCCCACCCCCCTGGGGCCCCTGGACGTGAAGGATTGGCCGGCCTCCCTGGCAGAGCTGATGAACGGCTGGGAAGCCTGGCGGGCGGTGACCGAGGGGCAGAACGGCTTCTTCTTGCCGCGCCCGCCCTTCACCGGCGGGCGGGCGCCGGGGCCGGACACGGCCAGTTACTACGACACGGCGCCCCTCAAGGCCACCCTGGAATTCCTGGTGGATTTCGAGCGCATCAACGATCCCGGCGCCATGCGGGTCTCGGTGGGGGCGGTGAACGTGCGCACCGGCAACTTCGTCTATTTCGACAACACCCGGGAACGGTTGCGCCCCGAGCATTTCATGGCCTCCGGCGCCCTGCCGCCGGGCTTTCCGGCGGTGGAGATCGACGGCGAGTTCTACTGGGACGGCGGGGTGGTGTCCAACACCCCCCTCCAGTACGTGCTTGCCACCCCGCCGCGGCGCCATTCCCTGGTGTTCCAGGTGGACCTGTGGAGCGCCCGGGGCGACCTGCCCGCCGACCTGCCCGAGGTGATGCTGCGCCAGAAGGACATCCAGTATTCGAGCCGCACCCGCACCATCACCGACGCCATGGCGCACATGCAGCGGCAGCGCCGCCTGCTGCGGGAGCTGATGGAGCTGGTGCCGGAAACCGAGCACCGCAACCCCTGGTACCGGCGCGCCGCGGAAGAAGCCTGCGACCGCTTGTTCAACGTGATCCACCTGATCTACCGGGACAAGGCCTGCGAGGGCCACTACAAGGACTACCAGTTCGGCGCCCTCACCATGCGCGAGCACTGGAAGAGCGGCCTGGCCGACATCGGCCACACCCTGGACCATCCGGAATGGCTGGAAATGCCCACCCCGGAACAGCCCTTCGTCACCCACGACGTGCATCGGGCCGGGCTACGGCACGAGGAGCATGGGGGGTGAAGGGTTGGGGGGCGGGCGGGCCAACAGGGCTGTCGTTCCTGTCGTTCAGGCGGCGGCTTGAGCGGCGGTCCAGGTCGGTGGCCGGCCCCCGCTTGATTTCCCTGGTTCTCTCCATCTTCTTGGCGGGGGCGGCCTTGCCGTGGCCCGGGCCGGCCCAGGCTCAGGTGCTCTACGAAAAACGAGGGTCGGGGGGCGCCGTGTTCTCCGACACGCCCCTGCCGGGCGGCCGGCCGGCCCGGGTGCCGCCGGACAACGCGGTCCCGGCCCCGGCACCCCCCGCTCCGGCGCCGCTCCCGCCCGCCGCGCCGGGGAAAGACGCCGATGCGCCCCGGCCCTTCGCCTACAGCGCCTTCGCCATCGTCTATCCGGAAAACGCCGGCAGCGCCTCGGCCAACACCGCCGCCTTCGCCGTGCGGCTGCGCATCGAGCCGCCCCTGCGCTTGGACCTGGGCCACACCGTGGCGCTGCGCCTGGATGGGCAGCCGGTGCCGGGGCGCTATACCCAGGAGGAATTGGTGCTGCCGCCGGAAGCCTTCGGCGATACGGTGGCCCTCAACCGCCGCTATCGGCTGGAGGCGAGCATCCTGGACCGGGACGGCCGGGTGCTGATCAGCGCCAGCCCGGTGGATTTCTACCTGCGCCTGCCGCCGCCGCTCCGGCAACCCCGCCGCTAGCCGGGGGGCGCAAGCCACCCGGGGTAGCGCGATAAGACGGCCAGGCGCCCGACCGACGGGGAGGCGGGGCCGTAGGGGCGTTGGGCGGCTGTCGCGCCGCCCCTGCTGTCGTGACGCCACCCCGCGATGTATTAATTTTATTCATGTATTCCGGTGACGGAAACGTGAAACTCGGCGACTGGCGCGGACCTTCGTTTTTCCGTCAGCCGGTTACTTGAATATTTTTAATATATTGCCCGGTGCGTGTGGCTGGCGCGGCTCGCCTTCGCCGACGGCCGGTAACGCCCGGGTCGGCCTTCGGGTGCGAGGCGGGGGATCAGGCGGAGGGTCAGGAGATGCCCGAGGCGGGGCGCGACCGGGCGTCAGCCGTTTTCCCGCGCCGTTCCCAGCACCGCCGCGGCGGCGCGCCGGCCGGAGCGCACCGCGCCTTCCAGGGTGGCGGGCCAGGGCGCCCAGGTCCAGTCCCCGGCCAGGTGCAGGCCCGGCGCCAGGGTGATGGCCGCCGGGCGGCCCAGGCCGGCGCTGGCGGCGAAGGTGGCCCGGGCCTCGACGATGCGCTTGTGCCAGGCGAGGGGCGGCGCGTCGCGCAGCGGCGCCTTTTGGCCGGCAGCGCGCAGGTAGGGGCGAACGTGGGCCAGCAGGCGCTGGGCCAGTTCCGCCTCGGGCAGGGCCTGCCAGGGGCCCCGGGCGGAAATGACGCAGGCCAGCACGCCCGGGTTGCCCGCCGCGCCCCGGTCGAACACCCAGGCCGGGCTGTCGCCCGGGGCCGGGCCGTCGATCTGGACGATGGGGCGGGCTAGCCCGATGCCGGGGGGCAGCCCCAGGTACACCGTGGCGATGGGCTCGTAGCGGTAGCCGGCGAGCAGGTCCCGGGTGGCCTGGGCGGCGGGGATGTCGGGCAGCAGGGCCGACGCGTGCTGGGGGGCCACCGCCAGCACCACCTGGCGGGCCTCGATGGTTTCTTGGGCGGCGCCGTCCAGTTCGATGCTCCAGCCGGCCACGGCCGGCACCAGGCTTTTCACCCGGGCCGAGGTGCGCACCGCGCCGCCTCGGGCGGCGATCCAGGCGGCGGCGGGGCCGGGGAAGACGGCGGAGAGATCGGCGGCGGCCACCAGGTAGTCGGTGGCGCCGGGGATGCGGGCGCCGGCCCCCAGGGAATCCCCCAGCACCCGGGCGAAGACGGCCATGGAGGCGGCCTCCAGGGGGGTGTTGAGGGCGGCCAGGCACAGGGGGGCGTAGAGGCGCCGGGCCAGTACGCCGCCGGCCAGGCCGGTGGCGGCGAGCCAGTCGGCCACGGTCTGTTCCGGCGGGGCGCTCCAGCCGGCGGCCTCCAGGGCTTTCATGGCGCGCACGGCGCGGAATTTTTCGCCCCAGCCGGCGCCCCGGGCCAGCAGCAGGCCGGCGGCCACGTCCAGGGGCGGCGGCAGGGGAGGGAGGGCGAGGCGCAGTTCCGGCGATGCGACGAACAGCCGGTGGCGGGTGAGCAGGGCGTCCGGATCGGCGCCGACCCGGCGCATCAGCGCCAGGGTATCGGTGTAGGCGCCGATCAACAGGTGCTGGCCGTTGTCCAGGCGCTGGCCGTCCACGGCCACGCCCCGGGCCCTGCCGCCCGGCTGGCGGGCCGCTTCGAGCACCAGGGGGCGCTCCCCGGCAGCGGCCAAATCCACCGCGCAGGCCAGGCCGGCCCAGCCGGCACCGATGACGGCGACGCTCATGCGAACAACGGGGAAGATGATCGGGAAAGGGCGCGGGCCATGGCCGGCCTCAGCTGCGCAGCCAGACCTTGAAGGCCAGCCACAGCTTGCGGGTGGGGGGCAGGGAGGTCCGGTGGGTGAGCACCCGGCAGCCGTCCCGCTCGATCTCGGTGAGCAGGGTCTGGTAGATCTCGGCCATCATCAGCCCGGGGCGCTGGGACTTGCGGTCGGCCGCCGGCAGGTGGGCCAGGGCCTGGGCGTAGTACTGGCGGGCGCGCTCGATCTGGAAGCGCATCAGGGCCTGGAAGTTGTCGCTCTGGCGCGATTCCAGGATGTCCTTGGCCGGCACGTTGAAGCGTTGCAGCTCGTCGATGGGCAGGTAGATGCGGCCGCGCCGGGCGTCCTCGCCCACGTCGCGGATGATGTTGGTGAGCTGGAAGGCCATGCCCAGATCGTGGGCGTACTTTTGCGTGCGCGGGTCGGTGCTGCCGAAGATTTCGGCGGCGAGCAGGCCGACCACGCTGGCGACCCGGTAGCAGTACAGGGACAGGCCCTTGAAATCCAGGTAGCGGGTCTGGGTCAGGTCCATCTCCATGCCGTCGATGATCTCCAGCAGCTGCTCCTGGGGCAGGTTGAAGCGCGGCAGCACGTCCTTGAGGGCCTGGGTCACCGGATGGGTGGGCTGGCCGGCGTAGAGGGCGGCCACCTCGCGGCGCCACCAGGCGAGCTTGGTGGCGGCCAGGGCGCTGTCGTGGCACTCGTCCACCACGTCGTCCACCTCGCGGCAGAAGGCGTAGAGGGCCATGATCGCCTGGCGCTTCTCCAGCGGCAGGAAGAGGAAGCTGTAATAGAAGGACGAGCCGCTCTTGGCGGTTTTATCGCGGCAGTAGTCGTGGGGATTCATCGCAGCAGAGCGGTGGTGATGAGGCGGAGCCAGTCGCCGGCCCCGAGGGTGGGGCGGCGGGCGAACACGTCGTAGGAACGGGCCTGGATTTTATCGAGAATGCGCTCGCCCCCGGCCACCGTCAGGGCGATTTCCCACTTGAGCCGGCCGGAAAGGGCGCCGAGCAGGGGGCGGCCGGCGTCGAACAGGGCTCGGGTGCGCTCGACCTGGAAGGCGAGCAGGGCGCAAAAGCGCTCGTCGGCCACGCCCCGGGCCAGGTCGGCCTCGGCGACGCCGAAGCGGGCCATGTCTTCCTGGGGCAGGTAGATGCGGCCAGTGGTCTCGCCGTAGCGGTTCTTCTGCCAGTCGATGCCAACGTCCTGCCAGAAATTGGTCAGTTGCAAGGCGGTGCAGATGGCGTCGGACTGGGCCAGGTGCTCGGGCTCGGTGCGGCCGGACAGGTGCAGCACCAGCCGGCCCACCGGGTTGGCGGAGCGGCGGCAGTAATCGAGCAGGCTGGCGTAGTCGGCGTAGCGGGGCGTCACCACGTCCTGGGCGAAGGCCGAAAGCAGGTCGCGCAGGGGCTGGAGCGGCAGGCCGTGGGCGGCGACGGCCTCGGCCAGGGGGACGAAGATCGGCGCCAGATCGGCGGGCGCCGCCTCGCCTCGTTCCAGTTGGGTGAGGGCGGCATCGAGCCGGGCCAGCTCGGCCAGACGCGGCGCCGCCGGGGCGTCGCCCTCGTCGGCCACGTCGTCGGCGTAGCGGGCGAAGCGGTAGATGGCCTCGATGGGCCGGCGCAGACGGCGCGGCACCAGCAGGGAGGCGACGGGAAAGTTTTCGTAGTGGTCGACCGGCATGGAGGCGGGTGCCGGATACGGCCGGCGCACTGGGAGTGCGGCGGCTCCGGCGCCATGTCTTCTTTTATGGTTTCGTGGCGGCGGCTGACAGTATAGGGGGCAGTCGGTTAAAATGGCAGGCTTGCTCCCGCGAACGGCCCATGGCCGGCGGCGGGCAAGCGCGCCGCGTGCAACGCGCGGCGCAGGCCGTTCGGCCATGCCCGGTTGGTGAAATTGGTAGACACGCGGGATTTAGGTTCCCGTGCCGAAAGGCGTGAGGGTTCGAGTCCCTTGCCGGGCACCATCTGCAACGCTTCCTCAAGACCCCGATTGTTCGGCTGCTGCCGGCGCTTCGCTCCCGGTCCGCTCGTGGGCGCCATGGCTTTCCCGGAATGCGTCAAATTGCGGATTTTGCCGCCGCTGGCGGCATCCTGGCGCTGCTGCGCCGTTTTCCCCTGTTTGGGTCAATATTTACGGTCGATACGCTATCCGCGTGCCGTACTGCAACGCTCTCTCAGCAGCTTGTAAGCGCATCAACTCGAAGCATGATCCAAGCGTGACTTAATGTATTTCAGCATGTCTTCGGCAGACACGTTTGAATTGGCCGGAAGAAGTATCCAGAACGGATTAAGGAACGTTGCTTGCCTTGGAAGTAGCCTTATTGCGGGCTCTGCCGTGCTATTTCGCCTCCCCAGTGGGCGAGATAACGGTGCGAAATCAAATAACTCAGCATTTTTCACCGCTGACCAAGGAATAGTCTTTGGTTTGAAAAGTCCAGGCAATTCCAACCCTCGTTCGTTGATTATGTAAGCCGGCTTTCTTGTGATACACCTAAATATCACCTTGGCAGCACCGAAAATCGTTACAGCGGCCAGAAAAAACGCCGGGACACGGACTAAGAGAGGAAAGGCATTAGTCCATCCGATAAATGCAAAAAATGGAGCCAAGGTCGTCGCCGCAACCAGATGTTTTATGGTGGTCAAACCCGACAGACGAACCTCGACACGATTTGTCATTTATTTACGCAAGCTGGGATGGTTGATTTGCTATGCATCGTGCTGAATTTCAAAGTACGAGGCAATCTTGGAGGCTCGCTTCAGCCCTGATTCACAAGGATTCGGCCTTTCTGCAATGCTGCGGCGCGCAGAAAGAAACCAACCGCAAATTGCGGATACCCCCTATTTCTCCCCATCTTCCAGATTGTCCGCCGCGCGCGCCGCCGGGCTTCCCGGGCGGGCGCCGATGTGGCGGCCGCAGTCGCTCAGCAGGCGGCGGATCCAGCGGTGGCCGGGGGAGTGGTGGTTGCGGTCGTGCCACAGTTGGTAGAAGCGCATCGGTGGGAAGTCGATGGGGGAGGGCAGGATGGTCAGGGGCAGCAGGTCGGCGTAGAAGCGGGCGAAGTGGCGGGTGGTGGTGAACACCAGGTCGGTGTTCTGTAGCAGGTAGGGGGCGGCGGTGAACGACTGGACCACTACCCGCTCGTCCCGGGCGATGCGCATCGAGGCCAGCACGCTGTCGATCACGCCGCGCTGGCTGAGGGAGTAGGGCAGGGGCACCACGTGGGCGGCCCGGTGGTAGTCCTCCTTGGTCATGCCCTTGCGCGCCAGGGGGTGGGTGGCGGCGACCAGGCAGACGATCTCGTCTTCGAGCAGCATGGACAGGTGCATGCGCTCGGGGGGCTCGGGCCAGTTGCCGATCACCAGGTCCAGGGTGCCTTCGGCCAGGGAACGTTCGAAGTCGAAATCGGGCCCCAGGGAGTGGAGGGTCAGCCGGGCCTGGGGCGCCTCCCGGCGAAAGCGCTCGGCCACCGAGGCGACGAATACCGGGGCCAGGTAGTCCGGGGCGCCGATGCGGAAATCCTGGCGGCTGACGTGGGGATCGAAGGATTCGGGAGCGCCGGTCATGCGCTCGATTTCGGCCAGGGCGCTCTTGGCGTGGGAGAACAGGGTCAGGGCCCGCTCGGTGGGAACCATGCCGCCTTTGTCGCGCACCAGCAGGGGGTCGCCGAGGATTTCGCGCAGGCGCTTCAGGGAGGCGCTGATGGCGGGCTGGGACTGGTTCATGCGCAGGGCCGTGCGCGACACGCTGCGTTCGGTGACGAGCAGGCAGAACACCCGCAGCAGGTAGGTGTCGAGCGGGTCGTCGCTGCGCCGGAGCGTCATCGTGTCTGCCTCTGTCCAAGGGCGTGGGCGCCTGGGTGGGCCCCGTTCAAAGATAAGGTAAATCGTATACCGCTTATAAGGATATAAGCGTTCCGATAAGAGCGATCGATCTTACACTGGATTCGTTCCGATAACTTCAATACAGAGGAGACAGCCATGGGACGACTGACCACCCATGTTCTCGACACCGCGTCCGGCAAGCCCGGCGCCGGCATCGCCGTGTCCGTGTTCCGCCTGGACGGCGGGCGCCGCCAGGTGGCCGAGACCGTGACCAACGCCGACGGCCGCTGCGACCGGCCCCTGCTCGAAGGCGAAGCCCTGGAACGGGGCCGCTACGAGATCGTCTTTGCCGTGGAGGACTACTTCCGCGCCCAGGGCACGGCCCTGCCCGAGCCGGCCTTTGTCGGCGAGGTGGTGCTGCGCTTCGGCGTGGCCGAACCCGGCCAGCACTACCACGTGCCCCTCCTGGTGTCCCCCTGGAGCTACTCCACCTACCGCGGCAGCTGACCCGGCCCCGTCGCCTTCCTTTTCCGAACCGGATTACTGAATCATGGAAGCCTATCTGCTTGACTGGGCCAATCTGCTGCTGCGCTGGCTCCACCTGATCGCGGGCATTGCCTGGATCGGCGCGTCCTTCTACTTCGTCATGCTCGACAACTCGCTCCGGCCGCCGAAAAAGCCGGAGGACGCCAAGCGCGGCGTCTTCGGCGAGCTGTGGGCGGTGCACGGCGGCGGGTTCTACTGCAGCCAGAAGTTCCTCACCGGCCCCAAGGGTGAACCCCTCACCGACGACCTGCACTGGTCGAAATGGGAAGCCTACACCACCTGGATGTCCGGCATGGGCCTGATGGCGGTGATCTATTGGGTCGGCGCCTCCAGCTACCTGATCGACCCGAAGGTGATGGCCCTGGCCCCCGCCACCGCGGTGGGCATCTCGATCGCCTTCCTGGTGGGGGGCTGGGTGGTCTACGACCTGCTGTGCCGCCTGCTGGTGGGCCGCGACAATCTGCTGGGCGCCCTGGTGTTCGCCTTCGTCGTCCTGTGCGATTGGCT
Organism: Oryzomicrobium sp.; assembly: GCF_021287045.1. Classification (GTDB taxonomy): domain Bacteria; phylum Pseudomonadota; class Gammaproteobacteria; order Burkholderiales; family Rhodocyclaceae; genus Oryzomicrobium. The sequence continues at coordinate 74,927 of NZ_JAJTBG010000015.1, forward strand.
GCTGCACCAGGTGTTCTCGGCCCGGGGCGCCTACATCCACGTCGGCGCCATGATGGCGACGATGATGGTGGCCAACGTGTTCTTCCACATCATTCCGGGCCAGAAGCGCATGGTCGAGCAGATCCGCGCCGGCCAGGAGGTGGATACCCGGCCCGGCCTCATCGGCAAGCAGCGCTCGGTGCACAACACCTACTTCACCCTGCCGGTGCTGTTCATCATGATCAGCAACCACTACCCGATGACCTACGCCAACGCCAACGGCTGGCTGATCCTGGTGGTGATGATGTTGGCCGGCGTGCTCATCCGCCAGTTCTTCGTGCTGCGCCACCGGGGTCAGGTCAAGTGGTGGCTGCCCGCCTCCGGCGTGGCCCTGATCGCCGTACTGGCCGCGCTGATGGCGCCCCGTCCCGTCGATGCCGGCGGCGCCCCGGTGGCCTTCAACGCCGTGCATGAGGTGGTGGAGCAGCGCTGCATCGCCTGCCACTCGGCCCACCCCAGCCAGCCGGGCTTCGCCCAGCCGCCCAAGGGCGTGACCTTCGACACCTCGGCCCAGATCGGCCAACACGCCGCCAAGATGGCCGAGACCGTGGCCAGCGGCTACATGCCCCTGGGCAACCTGACCCACATCACCGACGACGAGCGCAAGCTGATCGCCACCTGGTACGCCCAGGGCGCCAAGCTGGCCAACTGAGCCGGAAAAGACCCCGACATGAACAGTCCCCACAACAGCATCCCGGGCGCCGCCGCGGCCCCGTCCTCCCTTGACGCCCTGTCGTCCCTATCGACCCTATCGTCCCTTTCCCAGGCCGATTTCGCCGCCCGCCTCGGCGACATCTTCGAGCACTCGCCCTGGATTCCCGAGCGGGCCTGGCAGCGCCGCCCCTTCGCCAGCGTCGACGCCCTGCACGCCGCCATGGTGGCGGCGGTGGACGCCGCCAGCCGGGACGAGCAGCTCGGCCTGATCCAGGCCCACCCGGAACTGGCCGGCAAGGAAGCCGCCGCCGGCACCCTGACCAGCGCCTCCACCGGCGAGCAGCGCGGCGCCGGCCTGGACCAGTGCAGCGCCGAGGAACTGGCGCGCCTGCGCCGCCTCAACGCCGCCTACCGGGAGCGCTTCGGCTTTCCCTTCGTCATTGCGGTGAAGGGCCTGTCCCGCTACCAGATCATGGACGCGGTGGAGGCCCGGCTGAACAACGACGCCGCCACCGAGTTCCGCGCCTGCCTGTCGGAGATCGGCAAGATCGCCCGGTTCCGCCTCGACGCCCTGTTTTCCTGAATCCGCCGCAAGGAGCGCCAGATGCCCCTCGATCCCTCCTACCCCCGCGACCTGGTCGGCTACGGCCGTAATCCGCCCCACGCCGCCTGGCCGGGCAACGCCCGGGTGGCGGTGCAGTTCGTCCTCAACTACGAGGAGGGCGGCGAGAACTGCGTGCTGCACGGCGATGCCGGGTCCGAGCAGTTCCTCTCGGAACTGTTCAACCCGGCCAGCTACCCGGCCCGCCACCTGTCCATGGAGTCGGTCTACGAGTACGGCTCCCGGGTCGGGGTGTGGCGCTTCCTGCGCGAGTTCGAGCGGCGCGGCCTGCCCATGACCGTCTTCGGCGTGGCCATGGCCCTGGAGCGCCACCCGGAGGCCACCGCCGCCTTCCGCGAACTGGGCCACGAGATCGCCTGCCACGGCTGGCGCTGGATTCATTACCAGGGGGTCGATGAGGCGACCGAGCGCGAACACATGCGCATCGGCATGGAAATCATCGAGCGACTCACCGGCGAGCGCCCCCTCGGCTGGTACACCGGCCGCGACTCGCCGAACACCCGCCGCCTGGTGGCCGACTACGGCGGCTTTCTCTACGACTCGGACTACTACGGCGACGACCTGCCGTTCTGGACCGAGGTGCAAAAGAGCGACGGGAGCACGGCGCCCCACCTGGTGGTGCCATACACCCTCGACACCAACGACATGCGTTTTTCCCTCCCCCAGGGGTTTTCCCACGGGGATGAGTTCTTCGAATACCTGCGCGACGCCTTCGACCTGATGTACGCCGAGGGCGAGGAGCGCCCGGCCATGATGAGCGTCGGCATGCACTGCCGGCTGCTCGGCCGCCCGGGACGCTTCAAGGCGCTGCAACGCTTCCTCGACCACATCGAGAAGCACGACCGGGTCTGGGTGTGCCGGCGCGTCGATATCGCCCGCCACTGGATCCGGCACCACCCCTACCTCCCGAAGGCCTAAGACACAACAAGGAGACCACCATGGCCAGCCACACCTCCGGCCCCACCGTCATCGCCCCTCCCGCCGACCTGCCCGACTGGGCCCGCCGCTCGGTGGACCTGGCGAACCCGCGCCTGGGCGCCAAGGCCCTCCATGCGTCCGACGATTTCTTCGCCGAAGTCGCGCGCATGCTCAACCCCGAACCGGCCCAGTTCGTGCCGGGCAAGTTCGACACCAACGGCAAGTGGATGGACGGCTGGGAATCCCGCCGCAAGCGCGTCGCCGGCCACGACTGGGCCCTGGTCAAGCTCGGGGTGAAGGGCCGCATCCGCGGCTTCGACGTGGATACCAGCCACTTCGTCGGCAACTACCCCCCGGCGGTGTCCATCGAGGCCACCGTCTCCGACAGCGACGCGGTGGATGCCCTCCAGGGCGCCGCCTGGACCGAAATCCTGCCCGCCACCCCCCTGGGGCCGAGCAGCCACCACCTGCTCGAAATCGCCAACGACGGCGTGTGGACCCACCTGCGGGTGAACATCTACCCCGACGGCGGCATCGCCCGCCTGCGCGTCTACGGCCAGCCCGTGGGCGGCCTGGAAGGCGCCGGCCCGGATCAGCTGGTGGACCTGGTGGCCCTGGAGAACGGCGGCCGCCCCGTGTCCTGGAACGACGCCAGCTTCGGCTCCTCGGCCACCAGCCTGCTGCTGCCGGGTCGGGGCGTGAACATGGGTGACGGCTGGGAGACCCGCCGCCGCCGCGAGCCCGGCAACGACTGGTGCGTGCTGGAACTGGGCGCCCCGGGGATCATCGAGAAGGTCGAGGTGGATACCGCCTTCTTCAAGGGCAACTACCCGGACCGCTGCTCGATTCAGGCGGCCTACGTGCAGGGCGGCACCGACCAGTCGGCCACCACCCAGAGCATGTTCTGGCCGGTGCTGTTGCCGGAACAGAAGCTGTCCATGGACGCGGTGCACACCTTCGCCGAGCAGCTCGCCGCCCTGGGGCCGGTGACCCACGTGCGCTTCAACATCTTCCCCGACGGCGGCGTCTCGCGCCTGCGCCTGTGGGGCAAGGTGGCCAAGTAATCGAGGAGCCTCTGCCATGACGACGATCACCCTGGTGCCCGAACCGCTGACCCGGGAAGGCTTCGCCCCCTTCGGCGACGTCATCGAAGCCAGCGACGCGGTGCGCCACTTCACCATCAACGCCGGCAACACCGAGCGCTACCACGACCTGGCCGCCGTCGAGCCCGGGCCCGACGGGCGGGTGATCGTCTCGATCTTCCGCGGCCAGCCCCGCCAGCTCCCCTTCAAGGTGGAGATGATGGAGCGCCACCCCCTGGGCAGCCAGGCCTTCGTCCCCATGGCCGACTGGTCCTACCTGGTAGTGGTGGCCCCGGCCGGGGAATCCCCCCGGGTGGAGGACCTGCGGGTCTTTCTCGCCCGGGGCGACCAGGGGGTGAACTACGCCCCCGGGGTCTGGCACCACCCCCTGCTGGCCCTCGATGCGGTGTCCGATTTCCTGGTCATCGACCGCGGCGGCCCGGGGAACAACTGCGACGAAGTCAGCCTCGAAACTCCCGGGTGGATTCCCGCCCCCTAGGAGAAACGCCATGGATGACGCGGCCCGCCCGGACGACGGCACGGCCCCGGCCTACGCCGCCCGCCCGGCCCACATCGGCGAGGCCGAATGGCGGGCCCGGGTGGATTTGGCGGCCTGCTACCGCCTGGCCGGCCGGCATGGCTGGGACGACCTGATCTATACCCACGTCTCCCTGCGCCTGCCGGGGCGGGGCGACGCCTTTCTGATCAATCCCTTCGGCCTGGCCTTCGCCGAGATCAGCGCCTCCAACCTGCTGGTGGTGGATACCCGTGGGCAGGTGATCGACGGCAGCGGCCGCCGCGCCAACCCCAGCGGCTTCGCCATCCACGGGGCGGTGCACCGGGCCCGGGCCGACGCCCATTGCGTCATCCACCTGCACACCACCGCCGGCATCGCCGTCTCGGCCCTGGCCGAGGGGCTGCTGCCCCTGTCCCAGCACGCGTTGCGCTTCTGGCACGACATCGCCTACCACGACTACCAGGGCCTGGCCCTGGGGGCCCAGGAGCAGGCGCAACTGGTGGCGGAACTGGGCGGCCACCGAGCCATGATCCTGCGCAACCACGGCACCCTGACCTGCGGCCGCACTGTGGCCGAGGCCTACGTGCTGATGCACACCCTGGAGAAGGCTTGCGCCATCCAGCTGGCGGCCCTGGCCGCCGCCCACGGCGGAGGGGGCCTGCATGTGCCGCCCGCCGAGGTGCTCGAACGCAGCCACGCCCAGCTCACCGCCGACAGCGAGCCCGAGGGTGCCCTGGAGTGGCCGGCCCTGCTGCGTGGCTTGCTGCGGGAAGCCCCGGGCTTTGCCCGCTGAACGTTCCGGTGCCGGCATTTCCCTTCGGGGCCGGCGCCTAGTGTCTGGAGATTGCCATGCCCACGTTGCACATCGAACTCTTCGAGGGGCGCAGCCCCGAGCAAAAACGCGAACTGGTGAGCGCCCTGACCCGGGAGACCTGCCGGGTCCTGGGCTGCGACCCCGGGGCGGTGGACATCGTGCTGATCGACGTGCGCCGCGACAACTGGGCCACCGGCGGCGTGCTGTGGTCCGATCGGCCGGCCTGATTTCCCGCAGGGGAGGGCGGGGCGGCCGAGCGGGGCGCCCGCCGCATTTTCCCCTGGCATCGGGGCGGCCCTGCCGGCGCCGCCCGTCCTTGTTTTTTCCCGCTTTTTCCGCTTCTACCTCCCTTGTTCCCGCGTCCTGTCCGCACGGCGTTGCCGCCGCGGCAGGCGCGGGCTTTTTTTGTCCGTGAAAACAGGGGGCTAGGACTATATGAATTTCCTTATGTGACGTATCAGGGCTACCCCGTTTCGGCGCGGCAGCCGATCCCTAAACTAGGTTTGCAGTCAACGACGTCCGCAGAGACGCATCAACTCATAACTACTGGATGGAGACAACGATGTCCAACTGTGTCACGGAAACCGTTCCGCAACAGCCGGATGCGGTCGACGAGCGCCTGCCCGCCGGCCGCCTGGCCACGCTGGGATTGCAGCATGTGATGGTGATGTACGCGGGGGCGGTGGCCGTGCCCCTGATCATCGGGGCCGCCCTCAAGATGCCCAAGGAGCAGATCACCCTGCTGATCAACGCCGACCTGCTGTGCAGCGGTCTGATCACCCTGATCCAATCCCTCGGCGCCGGCATGTTCGGCATCCGCCTGCCGGTGATGATGGGGGTGACCTTCGCCGCGGTGACGCCGATGATCGTCATCGGCACCGACCCCAGCCTGGGCATTACCGGCATTTTCGGCGCCAGCATCGTCGCCGGCCTGTTCAGCATCCTCATCGCCCCGATGTTCAGCCGGCTGATGGGGCTGTTTCCGCCGGTGGTCACCGGCACCATCATCACCGTCATCGGCGTTTCCCTGATGCGGGTCGGGGTCAACTGGGTCGGCGGCGGCCAGCCCATGATCAAGAATCCGGCCACCGGCCTGATGGTGCCCAACCCCAGCTACGGCTCCCCGGAGAACCTGGGCATCGCCCTGCTGGTGCTGGTGGTGATCCTGCTCATCTCCAAGTACGGCAAGGGCTTCGTCGCCAACGTGGCCGTACTGGTGGGCCTGGTGGTGGGCTTCTTCGTCTCCCTGGGGATGGGCCGCATCAATTTCTCGGGCCTTGACCAGGCCAGCTGGTTCGCCGTGATCACCCCCTTCGAGTTCGGCATGCCCACCTTCGACCTGGGGGCCTCCACCGTGCTCTGCCTGATCATGATGGTGGTGATGGTCGAATCCCTGGGCATGTTCCTGGCGATCGGCGAGATCACCGGGCGCAAGCTGACCCGGGAGGACCTGGTGCGGGGGCTGCGCACCGACGGCCTGGGCACCCTGGTGGGGGGCATCCTCAACACTTTCCCCCATACCTCCTTCTCCCAGAACGTGGGCCTGGTCAGCGTCACCGGCGTCAAGAGCCGCTGGGTGTGCGTGGTGGGGGGCGCCATGCTGATCGCCCTGGGCCTCTTCCCCAAGATGGCCTTCGTGGTGGCCTCGGTGCCCCAGTACGTGCTGGGCGGCGCCGGGATCGTGATGTTCGGCATGGTCGCTTCCACCGGCATCAAGATTCTCATGTCGGCCAACCTGGGCAGCAACCGCTATAACTCCTACATCGTCGCCATCAGCCTGGGCTTTGGCATGATCCCCGTGGTGGCCGACCACCTCTTCGAACAGATGCCCAAGGCCCTGGCGCCCCTGCTCCATAGCGGCATCCTGCTCGCCGCCCTCTCGGCGGTGCTGCTCAACCTGTTCTTCAACGGCACCGGCCGCAAGCAGGCCGACTGCATCGGCGAAGTCGGCGCCCACCAGGCGACCGCCCACTAAGCCGCTCCACGCTGCACCCGCCAGGCCGTGACCGCCACGGCCTGGCCAACCCCTCCCCGAACACTCCCGAGTCTTTCCGGCATCGCCGGGGCGCGTCCGCGCCCGGCGCCGGCTTCGGCCGCCCGTGACTCACGACCACGATTTCGAGACGACACCCATGAAAACCACCTCCGCCGCCACTGTTTTCGCCCTGTCCGCCGCCGGCCTGGCCCTGTCCGCCGCCACCGCCCAGGCCCAGAGCTGGAGCGACACCTACATCGGCTATCGCTACGGCACCGCCTTCACCGAGCCGACCAACCGCAACGACATCACCAAGAACGTCATCCAGTTCACCCACGCCAGCGGCTATTCCCTGGGGCAGAACTTCTTCAACCTGGACATCCTCAAGTCCGACAGCAAGGACCCGGCCAACGGCGGCTCCAGCGGCGCCACCGAGTTCTACGCCACCTACCGCCACCTGCTGTCCTTCGGCAAGGTGCTCGACAAGAACCTGTCCTTCGGCCCGGTGAAAGACGTGGGCTTCACCGCCGGCTTCGACCTCAATTCCAAGAACACCGCCTTCGCCCCGCAAAAGCGCCTGCTGGTGGCCGGCCCCACCCTGCGCTTCGACGTGCCCGGCTACCTGGACGTGAGCGTGCTGGCGGCCCGGGAATGGAACCACTGCGGCCTGGGTGCCCCGGCCTGTCCCAAGAGCGACATCGTCTTCGATCCCCAGCTGATGCTTAGCGCCGCCTGGGGCATCCCCTTCCAGGCCGGCCCGCTGCCCCTCAAGTTCCAGGGCTTCATCAACTACCTGACCGCCAAGGGCCGGGACTACGCCAACGTGGAAACCAAGCCCGAGACCCTGATGCGTACCTCCCTGATGGTGGACGTGGGCCAGCTGACCGGCGGCAAGAAGAACACCTTCCTGATGGGGGTGGGCTACGAGCTGTGGCGCAACAAGTTCGGCAACCACGCTTACGCCAACGGCGTCACCAAGCCGGGCATCGACACCAATGCCCCGACCTTCCAGGCCGAGTGGCACTTCTGATCCGGGACGCCCCGTAACCGACCCGTCCCTCCGGGGCGGCGGCGCGGACCCGGTCCGCATCGCCGCCCGCCTTTCATTGCGGCTGACACCTAATACCTGATACCACCATGCACGAAATCACCCACATCGAGGCCCTGGAAATTCTCGATTCCCGTGGCAATCCCACCCTGGCGGCCACCGTCACCCTGCGCTCCGGCGCCCGGGGCCGGGCCGCCGTGCCCTCCGGCGCCTCCACCGGCGCCCGGGAGGCCCTGGAACTGCGCGACGGCGACCCGGCCCGCTACGGCGGCAAGGGCGTGCTGCGCGCCCTGGCCCACGTCGAAGGCCCCATCGCCGAGGCCCTGCGCGGCCGGGACGCGAGCCGCCAGGACGAGATCGACCGCCTCCTGATCGACCTGGACGGCAGCCCGGGCAAGTCGCGCCTGGGCGCCAACGCCCTGCTGGCCGTGTCCCTGGCCTGCGCCCACGCGGCGGCGGCGGACCGGGGGCTGCCCCTCTACCGCAGCCTGGCGGCGGAGGGCCGGGCGCCCGTGCTGCCGGTGCCCCTGATGAACGTCCTCAACGGCGGGGCCCATGCCAACAACAGCCTGGACATCCAGGAATGCATGATCGTGCCCCACGGCTTCGAACGCTTTTCCGACGCCCTGCGCGCCGGGGCCGGGGTGTTCCACGCCCTGCGCGGGCTGCTCGACGCCCAGGGCTTTTCCACCGCCGTGGGCGACGAGGGGGGCTTCGCCCCCAACGTGCTCGGTACCCGCCACGCCCTGGACCTGATCGTCGAGGCCATCGAGAAGGCGGGCTACGCGCCGGGGACGGAAGTGGCCCTGGCCCTGGATTGCGCCTCGTCCGAGTTCTACCGGGGCGGGCGCTACGTCCTGCAAGGCGAGGGGCTGGACCTGGGCGCCGCCGGCTTTGCCGCCTACCTGGAAGCCCTGGCGGCCGACTACCCCATCGTCAGCATCGAGGACGGCATGGCCGAGGACGACTGGGCGGGCTGGAAGCTCCTCACCGAGCGCCTCGGCGGCCGGGTCCAGCTGGTGGGGGACGACCTGTTCGTCACCGACGCCGCGACCCTGGCCGAGGGCGTGGCCCAGGGGGCGGCCAACGCCATCCTGATCAAGCCCAACCAGATCGGCACCCTGAGCGAAACCGTGGCGGCCATGGAGCTGGCGCGCCGCCACGGCTACGCCGCCATCGTCTCCCACCGCTCCGGCGAAACCGGCGACACCACCATCGCCGATCTGGCGGTGGCCAGCGCCTGCGGCCAGATCAAGACCGGATCGGCGAGCCGTTCGGACCGGGTGGAAAAGTACAACCGGCTGCTCGCCATCGAGCGCCAGCTCGGCGCCGCCGCCCGCTTCGCCGGCAGCGCGGCCCTGGCCCGGGCGTAGGAGGCGGCATGTACCAGGGCCTCGTGCTGCTCTACGTGGGGGCCGTGCTGATCCTCAACGGGCTGTGGATGCTGGGCCGCATCGACGACCGGGAGATCGGGGCGATCAACGTGCTCGTTGGCGGGGTCAGCCTGGCGGTGGCCCTGCGCCTGGCCTTCGGCCCCGACGCCGACCCGGCCTCGGTGAAGGCGGCGGCCCTCTCGCTGCTGTTCGCCTTCACCTACCTGTGGGTGGCCTACAACCGCTACAGCGGCGCCGACGGCCGGGGCCTGGGCTGGTTCAGCCTGTTCGTGGCCCTCACCGCCGTGGCGGTGGCGGCCGAGACCCTGGCGGGCGCCGCCACGCCGTGGCAGCTCTGGTCGGGCCTTTCCTGGGCGGCCTGGGCCGTCCTGTGGTGGGTGTTCTTCCTGGTGCTCGCCCGGGGCCGGCCCCTGGCCCGTACGGCGGCCTGGCTGGCCATTGCCGAGGGGGTGACCACCGGCTGGATACCGGGCTACCTGCTTCTCACCGGCGCCATTCCCCAGCCATGAAGCGCGCCGCCCGTTCCGTGCCGCCGGGGCGTCTAGCCCCGTTCCCCTTCCCAGTAGCCGGGGGAGTTGTAGATGCCCTTCAGGTAGTCGATGAAGTGGCGCACCTTGGCCGGCAGGTAGCGTTGCTGCGGATAGACGGCCTGGATCGGGTAGCCGGGCACGGCGAACTCGTCGAGCACCGTCACCAGCTCGCCGCGCTTCAGTTCGGCCTGGATCTCCCAGGTGGAGCGCCAGCCGATGCCCAGGCCCTGCTTGACCCAGTTGAACAGCAATTCCCCGTCGTTGCAGGCCAGGTCGCCGTCCACCCGCACGGCGATCAACCGGCCGTCCCGGGCGAAGCTCCAGCCGCGCTGCTGCCCCCCTTGCAGGTTGAAGGCCAGGCAGTTGTGCCCGGCCAGGTCGTCCGGGGTGCGGGGCACGCCGTGGCGGGCGAAATAGGCCGGGGTGCCGCACACCACCCGGCGGTTGGGGAAGAGAGGCACCGCCACGTAGTTCGGGTCGGTCACCTCGCCGATGCGGATGGCCATGTCGTAGCCCTCGCGCACCAGGTCCACCACGCTGTCGGTGAAGTTGAAGGACAGTTTGAGGGCCTCGTAGCGCGCCTTGAAGGCGGGGGCGTGGGGCGCCACGTGGCGCCGCCCGAAGGCCGCCGGAGCCGACACCACCAGATGGCCGCGCACCACGTCGCGGCCGGCGCTGATGCTGCTCTCGGCGGCGTCGAAGTCGCGCAGCAATTGACGGCACTGGTCGAGGAACTGCTCCCCCAGGGCGGTGAGGGTCAGGCCCCGGGTGGAACGATGCATCAGCCGCACCCCCAGGCGAGCCTCCAGGGCGTCCAGGCGGCGCCCCATCACCACCGGGGTGACGTTCTCCGCCAGGGCGGCGGCGGCGAAGCTGCCCTTTTCGGCCACCAGGGCGAAGCTGCGGATTTCGGTATAGCGGTCCATTCGGTACTCCAAGTATCTACAGAAGCAATGGTAGCAGCAATTCAACAGCCCGCCCGTTCTCTTTATTCTGGTCCCATCGACCTGATTAACGCATGGCAATGGAGAAGACAATGGCACGTATGAGAGCAGTGGACGCCGCCGCGGCGGTGATGAAGAAAGAGGGCGTGGGCACCGTTTTCGGCGTTCCCGGTGCGGCGATCAACCCCTTGTATTCTGCGATGCGCAAGAATGGCGGTTTCAGCCACGTGCTCGCCCGCCACGTCGAGGGCGCCGCGCACATGGCCGAGGGCTACACCCGCACCCGGGCCGGCAACATCGGCGTGTGCATCGGCACTTCAGGTCCGGCGGGCACCGACATGATCACCGGGTTGTATTCCGCATCGGCAGATTCGATACCTATTCTATGTATTACTGGCCAGGCCCCCCGGGCCCGGTTGTACAAGGAAGACTTCCAGGCGGTGGACATCGAATCCATCGCCAAGCCGGTCACCAAGTGGGCGGTGACGGTGCGCGAGCCGGCCCTGGTGCCCCGGGTCTTCCAGCAGGCCTTCCACCTGATGCGCTCGGGCCGCCCCGGTCCGGTGCTGATCGACCTGCCCTTCGACGTGCAGATGGCCGAGATCGAGTTCGACCCCGACACCTACGAGCCCCTGCCGGTCTACAAGCCCGCCGCCACCCGGGCCCAGGCCGAGAAGGCGTTGGCCATGCTCAACGCCGCCGAGCGGCCCCTGATCGTTTCCGGCGGCGGGGTGATCAATGCCGACGCCGCCGCCCGCTTGCAGGAATTCGCCGAGCTCACCGGGGTGCCGGTGATCCCCACCCTGATGGGCTGGGGCACCATCCCCGACGACCACCCGCTGATGGCCGGCATGGTCGGCTTGCAGACCTCGCACCGCTACGGCAACGCCACCATGCTCGCCGCCGACTTCGTGCTGGGTATCGGCAACCGCTGGGCCAACCGCCACACCGGCTCGGTGGAGGTCTATACCGAGGGGCGCAAGTTCGTGCACATCGACATCGAGCCGACCCAGATCGGCCGCGTCTTCGGCCCGGACTACGGCATCGTCTCCGACGCCGGGGCGGCCCTGGACCGGCTCCTGGAAGTGGCCCGGGAAATGAAGGCCGCCGGCACCCTGCGCTGCCGCAAGGCCTGGGCCGCCGAGTGCCAGGAGCGCAAGCGCACCCTGCAACGCAAGACCCACTTCGAGGCCACGCCGCTCAAGCCCCAGCGGGTCTATGAAGAAATGAACCTGGCCTTCGGCAAGGACACCTGCTACGTCAGTACCATCGGCCTGTCCCAGATCGCCGCCGCCCAGTTCCTGCACGTCTATCAGCCGCGCCACTGGATCAACTGCGGCCAGGCCGGTCCCCTGGGCTGGACCGTACCGGCAGCCCTGGGCGTGTGCGCCGCCGACCCGCAGCGCAAGGTGGTGGCCATCTCCGGCGACTACGACTTCCAGTTCATGATCGAGGAGCTGGCGGTGGGGGCCCAGTTCAAGCTGCCCTACCTGCACGTGGTGGTGAACAACGCCTACCTCGGCCTGATCCGCCAGTCCCAGCGCGGTTTCGACATGGACTATTGCGTGCAGCTGGCCTTCGAGAACATCAACGCCCCGGAAACCGAGGGCTACGGGGTGGACCACGTGGCGGTGGTGGAGGGCCTGGGCTGCAAGGCCATCCGGGTGCGCCGCGCCGAGGACATCCAGCCCGCCTTCGCCCAGGCCCGCACCTGGATGGAGGAATACCGGGTGCCGGTGGTGGTGGAGATCATCCTGGAGCGGGTGACCAACATCGCCATGGGCACCGAGATCAACGCCATCAACGAGTTCGAGGACCTGGCCGAGTCCCGGGACGATGCGCCCACCGCCATCGCCCTGCTCGACTGACCCGACTGACCCGACTGACCCCGGCCTCACCAGGAGACACCAGAGATGCCCAAGTTCGCCGCCAACCTGACCATGCTGTTCAATGAGGTGCCCTTCCTCGACCGCTTCCAGGCCGCCGCCCAGGCCGGATTCAAGGGGGTCGAGTACCTCTTCCCCTACGACTTCGCCAAGGAGGAACTGGCCGAGCGGCTGGCGCGCCACGGCCTGGTCCAGGTGCTGCACAACCTGCCGGCCGGCGACTGGGCCGGCGGCGAGCGGGGCATCGCCTGCCTGCCCGAGCGGGTCGGCGAGTTCCAGGACGGGGTGGGGCGCGCCATCGAGTACGCCCGGGCCCTGGGCTGCGCCCAGGTCAATTGCCTGGCCGGCATCGTCCCCGCCGGGGGCTGCCAGAACACGGCGCGCCGCACTTTCGTGGACAACCTGCGCTTTGCCGCCGGCCAGCTCAAGGAGGCGGGCATCCGCCTCCTGATCGAGCCGATCAACACCTACGACATCCCGGGCTTCTTCCTCAGCCGCACCGACCAGGCCCTGGCCATCATCGACGAGGTGGGCTCGGACAACCTGTTCCTCCAGTACGACATCTACCACGCCCAGCGCATGGAGGGCGAACTGGCCAACACCATCGCCCGCCACCTGCCGCGCATCGCCCACATCCAGCTCGCCGACAACCCGGGCCGCCACGAGCCGGGCAGCGGCGAGATCAACTACCCCTGGCTGTTCCGCCACATCGACGGCCTGGGCTACGCCGGCTGGATCGGCTGCGAGTACAAGCCCGCCGCCGGCACCCGCGAGGGCCTGGGCTGGATCGCCGCCCTGACCGGCCAGGCCGGCTGAACGGCGCACGGCACCATTCATCACACCGAAGGAGACAACGACATGGCAAAAATCGGCTTCATCGGCCTCGGCATCATGGGCGCCCCCATGGCCGGCCACCTCATCGGCGGCGGCCACGCCGTCTTCACCTACACCCACGGCGAGACGCCCCAATTCCTCCTCGACCAGGGCGCCCAGCCCTGCGCCAGTGGCGCCGAGGTGGCGCGCAACGCCGAGGTGATCATCACCATGGTGCCCGACACCCCCCATGTGGAGGACGCCCTGTTCAACCCCACCGGGGTCGCCGCCGGCCTGGCGCCGGGCAAGATCGTGGTGGACATGAGCTCCATCTCCCCGGTGGCCACCAAGGACTTCGCCAAGCGCATCAACGCCCTGGGCTGCGACTACCTGGACGCCCCGGTGTCCGGCGGCGAGGTGGGGGCCAAGGCCGCCTCCCTGACCATCATGGTGGGCGGTCCGGAAGCCGCCTTCGCCAAGGTCAAGCCCCTGTTCGAGCTGATGGGCAAGAACATCACCCTGGTGGGGGGCAACGGCGACGGCCAGATCACCAAGGTGGCCAACCAGATCATCGTCGCCCTGACTATCGAGGCGGTGGGCGAGGCCCTGCTGCTCGCCGCCAAGGCCGGCGCCGACCCGGCCAAGGTGCGCCAGGCCCTGATGGGGGGCTTCGCCAACTCGCGCATCCTCGAAGTGCACGGCGAGCGCATGGTCAAGCGCACCTTCGATCCGGGCTTCCGCATCGAGCTGCACCAGAAGGACCTCAACCTGGCCCTGACCACCGGCCGCCAACTGGGCGTCTCCCTGCCCAACACGGCCACCGCCCAGGAGCTGTTCAACGCCTGCGCCGCCCACGGCGGCTCGGCCTGGGACCACTCCGCCATGGTCCGGGCCCTGGAGAAGATGGCCAACTTCGAGATCGGCAGCGGGCGCTAGGCCCCGCCGCCAGGGCGGTTCCGGCGCCGCCGCGCGCCGCGCCGGGACCGCTTCACCGTTTGCCATCGCCCACGAGCCCGCCGGCCGGGACGCCGTCGCAGCCCGGTCCGGCCCCCATTCCGAGGACCCCCATGCGTCATCTCGCCATCGATGTCGGCACCCACCGTTTCATCGCCCGCCTGGAAGAAGAGGCCGCCCCGCGCACCTGCGCCGCCTTCCTGGAGATGCTGCCCTTTTCCAACCAGGCCATCCATTCCCGCTGGAGCGGCGAAGCGGTCTGGGTGCCCCTGGGCGACTTCCAGACCGGCCTGGACTACGAGAACCACACCAGCCACCCCTCCCGGGGCGACGTGCTGCTCCACCCTGGCGGCCTGTCGGAAACCGAGATCCTGTTCGCCTACGGCAGCAGCCGCTTCGCCAGCAAGGTGGGCCAGCTCGCCGGCAACCACTTCCTGACGGTGGTGGAAGGCGCCGACAAGCTCATGGACATGGGCCGCACCGTGCTGTGGAAGGGGGCCCAGTGGATTCGCTTCACCGACCTGGGCGAGCGCTGAGGCCCGGGCCAGCACAACGACAGAACGGGATACGACCATGACCTCCGCTCCCCTTGCATCCCTGGCGCCCCGCGAACTGCTCGGCCGCATGTTCGCCGCCGCGGTGAACGCGGCCCAGCCCGAGCATTGCATTCCCCCCCACCTGCCCGAGCCGCCCCGGGGCCGCACCCTGGTGATCGGCGCCGGCAAGGCCTCGGCGGCCATGGCCCAGGCCCTGGAGCGGCACTGGCCCGGCCCCCTGTCGGGCCTGGTGGTGACCCGCTACGGTTACGCCGTGCCCTGCGAGCGCATCGAGATCGTCGAGGCCGCCCATCCGGTGCCCGACGCCGCCGGCCAGGCCGCCGCCGCGCGCCTGCTGGAGCTGGTGCGGGGCCTGAGCGCCGACGACCTGGTGATCTGCCTCGTTTCCGGCGGCGGCTCGGCCCTGCTGCCCCTGCCCGGCGACGGGGTGACCCTGGCGGACAAGCAGGCCATCAACCGGGCCCTGCTGGCCTCCGGCGCCACCATCGCCGAAATGAACTGCGTGCGCCGCCACCTGTCCGCCATCAAGGGCGGGCGCCTGGCCGCCGCCTGCCACCCGGCCCGGGTGGTGAACCTGCTCATTTCCGACGTTCCGGGGGACAACCCGATGGACATCGCTTCCGGCCCCACCGTGGCCGACCCCACCACCTGTGCCGACGCCCTGGAAATCGTGCGCCGCTACGGCATCGAACTGCCCGAGGGCGCTCGCCGCCTGCTCGAAAGCGGCGCTGGCGAGACGGTCAAGCCCGGCGATCCGCGCCTGGCCGGCGTCACCACCCGCCTGGTGGCCACGCCCCAGATGGCCCTGGAAGCCGCCGCCGCCGTGGCCCGGGACGCCGGGGTGACGCCCCTGGTGCTGGGCGACAGCATCGAGGGCGAGGCCCGGGACGTGGGCAAGGTCCTGGCCGGCATCGCCCTCCAGGTGCGCCGCCACGGCCAGCCGCTGCCGGCGCCCTGTGTGTTGCTGTCCGGCGGCGAGACCACGGTGACGGTGCGCGGCCGGGGCAGGGGAGGGCGCAACGTCGAATTCCTGCTCGCCCTGGCGGTGGCCCTGGACGGCGCGCCGGGCATCCACGCCGTGGCCGGGGATACGGACGGGGTGGACGGGCAGGAGGAAATCGCCGGTGCCTTCGCCACCCCCTGCACCCTGAAGCGGGCCTGGGAACGGGGCATCCGCCCCCGGGACCGGCTCGACGACAACGACGGCCACGGCTTCTTCGAGGCCCTGGGGGATTCCCTGGTGACCGGCCCGACCCTGACCAACGTCAACGATTTCCGCGCCATCCTGATCACCTGAACACCAGGGGCGCCGGGACCACCGCGAGAGCGAAAGAGGAGACAGCAAATGAAAACGATCAAGGCCCTGACCCTGGACGACGCCCGGCGCATCGCCGCCGCCGCCGAAAGCGAAGCCCTGGCCAACGGCTGGGCGGTGAGCATCGCCGTGTGCGACGGCGGCGGCCACGCCCTGTGGTTGCAGCGCATGGACGGCGCCCCCCCGATGAGCGCCGTCGTGGCCCCGGAAAAAGCCCGCACCTGCATCATGAGCGGCAAGCCCAGCAAGGCGTACGAGGACATGGTCAACAATGGCCGCTTCGCCGCCCTGGCCATGCCGGTGGTGCCCCTGGAAGGGGGCGAGCCGATCGTGGCCGGCGGCGCCATCGTCGGTGCCGTGGGCGTCTCCGGCGTCAAGGCCGGGGAAGACGCCCAGGTGGCCCGGGCCGGGGTCGCCGCCCTGGCGGGAGAATGCGCATGAGACGCCATCGCCGCTCGCGCATCCTCGCCACCCTGGGGCCGGCCAGTTCCAGCCGGGAGCGCATCCGCGCCCTGGTGGACGCCGGGGCCGACGTCTTCCGCCTCAACTTCAGCCACGGCAGCCACGCCGACCATGCCGAACGCTACCGCCTGATCCGCGACGTGGAACGGGACGTGGGGCGCCCCATCGGCGTGCTGATGGACTTGCAGGGGCCCAAGCTGCGGGTCGGCCGTTTCGCCGGGGGCAAGGCCGTCCTGGCGACCGGAGCCGCCTTCCGCCTCGACCTGGACCCGGCCGAGGGGGACGCCGGCCGGGTCTGCCTGCCCCACAAGGAAATCTTCGCCGCCCTGGAAGCCGGTACCGAGCTGTTGCTCGACGACGGCAAGCTGCGCCTGCGGGTGGAGCGCTTCGGCCCGGACCACGCCGAGACCACGGTGCTGGTGGGGGGAGTGCTGTCCGACCGCAAGGGTGTGAACGTGCCGGGCGTGGTGCTGCCCATCTCGCCCCTGACCGAAAAGGACCGGGACGACCTGGCCTTCGGCCTGGAGCTGGGGGTGGACTGGGTGGCCCTGTCCTTCGTGCAGCGCCCCGAGGACATCGCCGAGGCCCGCCGCCTGGTGGGCGAGCGGGCCTGGATCATGGCCAAGCTGGAAAAGCCCTCGGCCATCGAGCACCTGGACGAGATCGTCGCCCGGGCCGACGGGATCATGGTCGCCCGGGGCGACCTGGGGGTGGAGCTGCCGCCCCAGCGGGTGCCGGTGCTGCAACGGCGCATCGTCGAGGCGGCCCGGGCCGCCGGCAAGCCGGTGGTGGTGGCTACCCAGATGCTCGAATCCATGATCACCGCCCCGGTGCCCACCCGGGCCGAGGCCTCGGATGTGGCCACGGCCATCTACGAAGGGGCCGACGCCGTGATGCTCTCGGCCGAATCCGCCTCGGGCCAGTACCCGGTGGAGGCGGTGGGCATCATGGACCGCATCATCGCCGAGGTGGAGCAGGACCCGGCCTGGCGCATCGGCCTGGAGGCCAGCCACACCCCGGCCGCCGCCACCACGCCGGACGCCATCTGCTGCGCCCTGCGGCGCATCGCCGGGCTGCTCGCCCCGGCGGCCACCGTGGCCTACACCGTCAGCGGCTTCAGCTGCCTGCGGGCCAGCCGCGAGCGGCCCGCCACGCCGATCCTGGCCCTCACCCCCAAGCTGGCGGTGGCCCGCCGGCTGGCCCTGGTCTGGGGCGTCCATCCGGTGCCCTTCGAAGAGGCCGCCAACCTCGAGGCCATGGTGGACGACGCCGCCGCCGCCGCCGTGCGTTTCGGCCTGGCCGGCCCGGGCGACGACCTGGTGGTGATCGCCGGCCTGCCCTCGGGACGGGCCGGCAGCACCAACCTGCTGCACGTGCTGCGCATTCCCGACGCCCCGCCGGCGCGCTAGACGCCGCCCCGGCGCCGGCCGTTGCTGCTTCCCGCAGGGCGGCCGGTGCCGGAGGCCGAGCGGCCTCCGCCCCACCCCGACGCCGAGAATTTTGATCCCCATGAACGCCAAAGCCCCCTTCACCGCCGCCCAGGCCCACGTCGACAGTGC
>NZ_JAJTBG010000016.1 GCF_021287045.1 Oryzomicrobium sp.
CGCCGACACCTCCCCGGGCCGGCTGCGCTGCTCGGCGGGGGTGAAGGGGGGAGGGGGCCGTGCCGACGTTGAGGTGGTGGTGCTTAGTGGCTCACCGTCAGGCGAAGCACGGCGGTGCCAGTCGCCACGGCGTGGGGGGAAGGGGCGCTCAACAAGAGGCCCCCAATCCACGCGGCTCAGTCCCGGTGACCGGAACCGTGTGCCTTGGCTGGAAAGAGCAGGCTGGCGACGATGGACAGTACCAGCAGCAGGCCTACTGCCCCCAGGGAGAGGGCCACCGGCATGTGGAAGAAATCCACGATCAGCATCTTCACGCCGATGAAGGCGAGCACCGCGGCCAGGCCGTACTTGAGCAGGTGGAAGCGGGCGGCCATGTCGGCGAGCAGGAAGTACAGCGCCCGCAGGCCGAGGATGGCGAAGATGTTGGAGGTCATGACGATGAACGGGTCGGTGGTGATGGCGAAGATGGCCGGGATCGAATCCACGGCGAAGATCACGTCGGTGATGCCGATCAGCACCACCACCACGAACAGGGGCGTGAACCAGCGCTCGCCGTTCTTGGTCACCGCCAGCTTGGCGCCGTCGTACTGGGGCAGCAGCTTGAGGTGGCCGCGCATCCAGCGCAGCACCGGGTTTTTCTCCAGGTCCGGCTCGTGCTCGCCGCCGAAGGCCATCTTGGCGCCGGTGAACAGCAGGAAGGCGCCGAACACGTAGAGAATCCAGCTGAACCGGGCGATCAGCCAGGCGCCCACCAGGATCATGATGGCGCGCAGCACCACCGCGCCGATGACGCCCAGGATGAGGGCCTTCTTCTGCTGCTCCGCCGGAACGGCGAAGGCGGTGAACAGCATGAGGAAGACGAAAATGTTGTCCACCGACAGGGATTTTTCGATCAGGTAGCCGGTGAGGAATTCGCCGGCCTTCTGGTTGGCCAGCTCCCGCCCGCCGTGGGTGTCCAGCCAGAACCAGAGGAAGGCGCAGAAGGCCAGGGCCAGGCCCACCCATAGGGCCGACCAGGCCAGGGCCTGCTTGACCGTGACCGCCCGGGCGCCCTTGCGCTCCACGGCCAGCAGGTCCACCAGGATGGCGACAATGACGAAGACGATGAAGCCGCTCCACCACCAGATATTGCCGATGCTTGTTTCCATGATCGGGTTCTCGTGTTTTTGTTGAAAGGGTTACCAGAAGGCGCGGGGATCGTCCACGCGGCGGGCGTCGCCGTCGATGGTGCGGCCCCTAGGGGCGGCGCCGCTGCGGTTGCCGGCCCGGGCGCGGGCCATGGCGGGTTCGAAGGGCGAGGTGGGAGCGCCGTGCGGAGCGGCGGCCGGGGCAAGCCGGCGCAGCAGGGCGGCGATCAGCGTGGAGGCGAGTTTGCCGGCCAGGCGCAGGGAGGCGCGGGCGAGGGAGGTGCGCAGGCGGCGCAGGAGGGGGGATAGCATGGAGCGTCCTTTCGCAAGTGAGTCGGTGCGACCCCCGCCGGCCTGGGATCGGGTGATCCGTGTGGTCAACGAAAAAGACCTTTGCCGGGCGGCAAAGGTCTCGCTTGCGAAAGGCTGGTGGCGGGGCGCTCGGTGCGCCGCGGTCAAGAGCCGGGATTCGCCCGCCGGGCCGGGCGCCTGCGGGACAGGCGCCGTATTGACGACATCGGCGGTACAGCTACTCCCCTTTGTGGGTTGCGGGGCTTACTGTACGGGCCAGCGGCGCGGCGGTCAAGTCCGGGTCAGTTTGCGCGGCGGTGGGGCGGGATTGGCGGGATTGGCCTCAGGCGCCCAGTTGCAGTGGGTGGCGGGCCAGGGCTTCGCCGTCCCAGGTCAGGTACTCGCCCCGGGCCACGCCATCGGCCTCGTGCCAGTCGGCCAGCACCCAGCGTTGGGTGTGGATGCCGTCCACGATGTGGTCGTGGGTGGCGGGGCGGTGGGTGTGGCCGTGGATCACCGTGGCATAGCCGTGGCTGCGGATGAAGTCGTCGGTGGCGCCCGGGTTCACGTCCATCAGGTACTCGGCGCTGGTGCCGGCTTTTTCCGCCTTGCCGGCTTCGCTCTGGGCGCGCAGCCCCATGGCGATGGCAATGCGCTCCTGCAACGGCTTGGCCAGGAAGGCGGCCTGCCATTGCGGGTTGCGTACCTGGGCGCGGAAGGCCTGGTAGGGCAGGTCGTCGGTGCACAGGGCGTCGCCGTGGGTGAGGACGAACTGCCATTCCGGGGTGGACAGCACGTAGGGATCGGGCAGCAGGGTCACGCCGGTTTCCGCGGCGAAGGCTTCGCCCACCAGAAAGTCCCGGTTGCCGTGGAGGAAGGAAATAGCTAGGCCGGCATCACTGGCCTCGCGCAGCCAGGTTTTAACTTGACGGCTGACCGGGTCCACGCCGCCATCGTCGCCGACCCAGGCTTCGAAGAAGTCGCCCAGGATGAACAGGCGCTCGGCCTGCCGCGCCGGGCCGTTCAGGTAGTCGCCGAAGAGGCGGACCAGGCCGGGGGTGGCGGGGGAGAGGTGCAGGTCGGAGATGAAGTGGAGCATGGCGGCGGATGCGGGGTCGGGTAGTTGGGGGTTCGGATGGAAAAACGCTCCCGGCCGAGTGCCTCGGGGCGGGAGCGTCGCGCCTTGCGGGAAAGCCGGGGCTTAGACCACTTCGGCCTTGGTGATCACCACGTCTTCCACCGGCACGTCCTGGTGGAAGCCGGAGCGGCCGGTCTTGACGGCCTTGATCTTGTCCACCACGTCGGTGCCTTCGACCACCTTGCCGAACACGGCGTAGCCCCAGCCGTTGGCGTTGGGAGCGGTGTGGTTGAGGAAGTCGTTGTCGGCGACGTTGATGAAGAACTGGGCGGTGGCGGAATGGGGATCGCTGGTGCGAGCCATGGCCAGGGTGTACTTATCGTTCTTCAGGCCGTTCTGGGCTTCGTTCTGGATCGGGGCCTGGGTGGGCTTTTGCTTCATGCCGGGCTCGAAGCCGCCGCCCTGGATCATGAAGCCGTTGATGACGCGGTGGAAGACGGTGTTGTCGTAGTGGCCGGATTCCACGTAGGCGATGAAGTTCTTGGCGGATTCGGGGGCCTTCTCGGCGTCGAGTTCGATGCCGATGACGCCGAAGTTGGTGTGCAGCTTGATCATGGTGGTCCTTTCGGGGTGGGGCGAGCCCGGACCGCTTACGGCCGAGGAGGCATCGCCCCGAGTGGGGTTGGAATTGGTTGGAGCCGGGGGAATCGTGCCGGCGTTATTTCTTGGCCGGCGGGGCGTCTGCGACGGCCGGCAGCACCTTGACCGACTGGATCACCACCGGTTGCAGGGGCACGTCCTGGAAGTAGCCCTTGTTGCCGGTCTGCACCTTGGCGATCTTCTGCACCACGTCCAGGCCCTGGGTCACCTTGCCGAACACGGCGTAGCCCCAGCCGTCGCGGCTCGGGTAGTTGAGGGGAGCGTTGTCCACCAGGTTGATGAAGAACTGGGCGGTGGCGGAGTGGGGGTCGTTGGTGCGGGCCATGGCCAGGGTGCCGACGGTGTTTTTCAGGCCGTTTTTGGCCTCGTTCTCGATCGGCGCCCGGGTCGGTTTCTGGTTCATTTCCGGGGTGAAGCCGCCGCCCTGGATCATGAAACCGTCGATGACGCGGTGGAAGATGGTGCCGTTGTAGAAGCCGTCGTTGGCGTACTGGACGAAGTTGGCCGTCGATTTGGGTGCCTTGTCGGCGTACAGCTCGGCGACGATCTTGCCCTGGTTGGTCTGGATTTCCACCAGGGGGTTGGCGGCCAGGGCGGCCACGGAAACCAGGGTGGCCGCGAGGCCAAGCAGGATGCGCTTCATCGAGGGGGTTCTCCGGAAAGTGAGAAGGGATGCGGTATCTGGCGCGCCCTGCCGGGAGAGCGAGGCGGGGCGCGGGGTTTGGGACAGGGAGCGGGCGGCGGTCAGGCCGCGCCTTCGTAGATGATCTTCCAGGCCCCGTCCTCGCGAATCCAGTACTGGCGCTTGCGCGAGGCTTGGTTCACGTTGTTGCTGCGGTAGTCCTGGGCGAAGGTCACCACCACCATCTCGTCCTTGCCCGGGTTGCGGAACATGGAGACGTTGGAAATGCCGACCTTGATCCATTCCTTGGCGCCGTTGACCTGGCGCTTTTGCTGGGCGAAGGCGGCGTAGTTCTGCCCGTCGCCCTGGAAGCGGCGCGAATAGTGGCGCAGGAAGCGGTCGGTGTCGCGGCTTTCCCAGTCGTTGCGCCAGGATTCGATGGTGCGGTTGAGTTCGGCCCGTTCCTTGGCCCAGTCGTCGATGGAGGTCCATTCGATGGAGGGGCTGATGATCACCGGGGTCAGGCCGATCTGGAGATTCTTGGCCAACTGGTTGAGGTCGGTGTTGGCCAGCACCACGCAACCGTCGGACGCCTTGGGCGGACGGGAGAAGGTGTCGGACGGCGTGCCGTGCAGCCAGATGCCGTGACCGCTCTTGCCGTTGCGCTTGTCCCACTCGTTCGGGTAGTTGATCGGGAAGGCGCCGCTGCCGTAGAAGTCGCCGATCTTGCGTGGCTCCAGGGACGAGGTGACGTGGTACACGCCGATCGGGGTCTTCTTGTCCCCTTCCTTGCTCTTTTCGGCCCCCAGCTTGCCCTGGGTGATGTAGTAGTCGGCGACGAAGTGGGGGCGGCCGGTCTTGGCGTCGTTCTCGTACAGGTAGAGGCGCGACTTCTGGGTGTCCACCACGATGGCGTAGCGCTGGTCCGACTGCAACTGCAGCAGGTAGCGCGGCACCACGTCGGCATTGGGCTTCTGCCGGTAGGCCTTGAGGCGGGCGATGGCCTCCTCGCGCAGGTCGGCCACCTTTTCCGCCGGGGCGTTGTTCAGGGCACCGAAGGCGTTGATCGGCCGGCTGCGGGCCAGCAGCAGGTCGCCCTTGATCAGGTTGGCGAGGCGGAAGTTGGGATACTGCTTGAGCAGCACCTCGGTCTGTTCCAGGGCCGTGTCCAGCTTGCGCTGCTCGATGGCGGCGAAGATGCGGTCGAGCATGGGCTCGGGGCCGGAATCGGAATAACTGGGTACCAGCTGGGTCGCCGCGTCCGCCGGCAGGGCCTTGGCCTTGGCGGCGGGCTTGGTCGCGGCCTTCTCGGCACGGGCCGGAGTGGCGTTGGCGACGTGGAACAGGGCGGGGAGGGCCAGCAGGGCGGCACCCAGGAGGGGCGCAGCCAGGGCGCCTGGGGAGGCCGGGCGCCGGGGGCGAGACATGTTGCGGACTACCGGGGGGGAAAACATCAGCTACCTACGCGCTCCTGCTGGATCAGCCAGCGACTGCCGGATTTGCTCAGGACCAGCACCTTGCTGGCCGACGACTTGAGGTTGGCCGACTTGTAGTTCTGGCGGAAGCGGACCGTGGCCTTGTCGCCCTGGAAGGATACCTTCAGGTCCTCCACGCCGACCTGGATGGTGCCGGGCTTGGTGATGCGGCTGGACCGTTCGGCTTCCCAGTCCTTGCGCTTCTGCCCGCCGGGCACCTGGAAGTCGGGGGCGTAGGCGGCCAGGTAAGCCTTCACGTCCTTGCGGCTCCAGGCGTTGGCCCAGGCCTGGACGGCCTTGTGCACCCCGGCTTCGTCGCCACTGGCCTTGGCCTCGTCGGCCTTCTTCTCTTCGGCCTTGGGCGCGGGCTTGGCTTCGGCGGCCTTTTCAACCTTCTCTGCCTTCTCCGGCTTTTCCGCCGGCGCGGGCTTTTCCACGACCTTGGGCGGCGGCGCCACCGGGGCCGGCGCGGCGGCGGGCTTGGCCGGTTCGGCGCGGGCCACCACGGTGGGGGCTGCGCCGGTGGTGGCGGAAACGGCGGGGGCCGGCGCAGGCGTGGGCGCGGCGGCCGCGGCCGCGGGGCGGCTGCCCGGGCGGCCGGAGACGCTGATCAGTTCCCGGATCAGGGACAGCTTGCTCTGGGCGCCGGTGTTGGACGAATCGATCTGCAGGGCCTTGTCGTAGGCCTGGCTGGCCAGCTTGGCGTAGACGTCGCCCAGGTTCTCGTGGGCGGTGGCGTAGGCCGGATGGGTGCGGATGGCCATTTCCAGGGCGGTGCGGGCCTTGTCGTACTGCTTCTGCTGGGCGTACAGCACCGCCAGGTTGTTGTAGGGCTCGGGCAGTTCCGGGTAATCCTCGGTGAGGCGCTGGAAGACGACGATGGCGTCCGCCGGGCGGTTCAGCTCGGTGAGGATCAGGCCCTTGGTGAAGCGGCCCTGGGCGTCCTTGGGACGGGTGGCGATGTAGGCATCGACGCGCTCCAGGGCCTGGGGGTACTGGCCTTGCTTGATGAGGCGCTGGATCTCCGGCAGCGAATCGGCATTCGCCGGGCCGTTGGCCCATGCCTGCGGCATCGCGACCAGGGAAACGGCCAGGGCGATGGAGGTCAGGAGGGGGCGCAGGGCGGCGGCGGGGCGAAGCTGGGAAAAGCGCTGAAGGCCAGTAGTGGCACGGGTTTGCGAGGAGTGGAGGCGCATCGTTGTGCTATACTCGGCGGGTTTCTCGTTGAATGGCTGCCGCAATCGGCAAACGCCCGGGCGCGACGGTCCGGACGCTCGGAAAATCCGGCTGATTTTACCAAGAAAACGTCCGCCCAGGGCGCCCCGGATTGCTGCGGCACGGCGCCGGCGGCCCCAGTTTTTCCGGCGCTCCGGCAGACCCCGGCGCGCCTGCATGCCGGGCAGGCCCAGGTCGCGTCCATTGTTTCGGCCGCCGTTCCCGGGAAACCTCCCCGACGTGCCCCTCCGTGCTCTCCGTTTTTTGCCATGCCTGGCTTTGTTAAGGTCCCTCCATGCTGAAAATCTACAACTCCCTCGCCCGTGAAAAGCAGAACTTTCACCCCATCGAACCTGGCAAGGTGAGGATGTACGTGTGCGGCATGACCGTCTATGACTACTGCCACCTGGGCCACGCCAGGGTGCTGGTGGTGTTCGACATGGTGCGGCGCTGGCTGCGCGCGTCGGGCTACGACGTGACCTACGTGCGCAACATCACCGACATCGACGACAAGATCATCAAGCGGGCGGTGGAGAACGGCGAGACCATCCGCCAGCTCACCGACCGCTTCATCGCCTACATGCACGAGGACGCCGACGCCCTGGGGGTTGAACGTCCCGACCACGAGCCCCGCGCCACCCAGTTCGTGCCCCAGATGCTGTCGATGATCGGCACCCTGGAAGAAAAGGGCCTGGCCTACCAGGCCAGCGGCGGCGACGTGAACTACGCGGTACGCAAGTTTCCCGGCTACGGCAAGCTGTCCGGCAAGTCCCTGGACGATCTGCGCGCCGGCGAACGGGTCGAGGTCCAGGCCGACAGCGGCAAGCACGATCCCCTCGACTTCGTGCTGTGGAAGCACGCCAAGGCCGAGGAACCGGCCGAGGTGAAGTGGGCCTCCCCCTGGGGCGAGGGCCGGCCCGGCTGGCACATCGAGTGCTCGGCGATGAGCTCGTCCCTGCTCGGCAATCACATCGACATCCACGGCGGCGGCCAGGACCTCCAGTTCCCCCACCACGAGAACGAGATCGCCCAGAGCGAGGGGGCCCACGGCCACGGCTTCGTCAATTACTGGATTCACAACGGCTTCGTGCGGGTGGACGACGAGAAGATGTCCAAGTCCCTGGGCAACTTCTTCACCATCCGCCAGGTGCTGGAGCAGTACGACCCGGAAGTGGTGCGCTTCTTCATCCTGCGTGCCCACTACCGTAGCCCGCTGAACTATTCCGACGCCCACCTGGACGATGCCCGGGGCGCCCTGACCCGGCTGTACACCGCCCTGCGCGGCGTCGAGGCAGCCGCCGGCGGGGTGGACTGGAACGAGGCCCACGCCCTGCGCTTCAAGGCCGCCCTGGACGACGACTTCGGCACCGCCGAGGCCATGGCCGTCCTGTTCGATCTGGCCAACGAGCTGAACAAGAGCCGGGACCCGGCCACGGCCCGCCAGTTGAAGGGCCTGGGCGCCGTGCTCGGCCTGTTGCAGCGCGATCCGCTGGAATTCCTGCAAGGCGGCCCGGTGGCCGAGGAAGGCTACGCCGCCGAGCGCATCGAGGCCCTCATCCAGGCCCGTGCCGAGGCCAAGAAGGCGAAGAACTTCGCCGAATCCGACCGTATCCGCGACGAGTTGAAGGTGGCCGGCGTGCTGCTCGAGGACGGCCCCGGCGGCACCACCTGGCGCCGCGCCTGAGGCTGGGCCGCCCGCAACCGGTGGCCGATCCGCAATGAAAAAGGCCCTGCACATGCGGGGCCTTTTTCGTTTGTGCGCCGGGCGGCGGCCGTCACTGGATGAACTGGCCGTCGCCGCGCAGGATCGACAGGTCCACGAAGGCCGAGCCGTTGTGCTGGCCGGGGCGGAAGTCCACGGTGAAATCCCCCAGGTCGAACTGGCGCAGGCTTTCCAGCCCGGCGACGAAGCGGGCGCGGGTGAGGTCCTTGCCGGCGCGGCGCAGCCCTTCCACCAGTACCCGGGCGGCGATGTAGCCTTCGAGGGCGGCGTGGTGGGGCTCGGCGTTGCCTAGGGCATCCCGGTACTGGCGCACCACGCCGCTGCTGCGGCTCCAGGGCGAGGGCACCACCTGGGCGATGACGATGCCAGCAGCACCGCTGCCCAGGTCGCGCCGCAGCAGGGCGGCGCTGGCCACTGACAGGCCGAAGAACTGGGGCGGAGTGCCGGCCTTGCGGTATTCCTTGATCACCGCCGCCGTGCCCTGGCCGGCGGTGGCCAGCACCACCGCCAGCGGATCGGCGGCACGCAGGGCCGTCACCGTGGGGCGGGCGTCCAGGTTGGTGGGGTCGATGGCGGCGATGGCCACGGGCTTGAGCTTGAAGCGGGCCATGGCCTCGTCGAAGCTCTTCTGCCCGGCCCGGCCGAAGTTGTCGTCTTGGTAGGCCAGGGCGATGCGGGTGATGCCCAGGGTGACCAGGTGCTCGACGATCTTGTGCATTTCCCGCCCGTAGCCGGGGCGCAGGTGGAAGAGCAGGGGATTGGGCCGGGCGCGCAGGGCCTCGGCCCCGCTGTAGGGGGCGATGAAGGGGGCCCCGGCCTTTTCCGCCAGGGGCAGGGCGGCCAGGGTCGAGCCGGTGCCGGCGTAGCCGAACAGGGCGAAGGCCTGGCGCTCCTGGAGCAGCTTGCGGGTGTTGTCCTCGGCCCGCTTCGGGTCGTAGCCGTCGTCCAGGGTCGCCAGCGCGATGCGGCGGCCGAACAGCCCGCCCTGGGCATTGACTTGGTCCAGATAGAGGCGGATGCCCCGGGTGTATTGCTCGCCGTTTTCCGCCATGGGCCCGGACAGGACCACCGATTGGCCGATGACGATGGCCTCGGGGCTCACCCCGGGTTCGGCGTGGAGCGGGCCGTGCGCGGCGGCCAGCAGCAGAAGCGAGGCCGCCGTCAGGCGGCGCAGCGCGCGGGATATTCCCGGGGAACGACCATGGACCATGAATGCCTCCTCTGATTCGGATTTGCCAGCACTCGTTCCGGGCAGTTGGCTTGCTGCCGGCCTAATCGTCCAAGTGCGGATCCGTATGACTTTGTAGTTGCCGCCGGGTCGGGGCGGGCTGGAATGTATGGGAGACCATAGTTTGCCAAATTCTTAAATGCAGAACAAATTTTGAAATGAGGAATTTTTTTTGGTGGCTGTTTGGTGGCGTCAGGGCATGAAAAAACCGCCGGGCGGACGTCCGGCGGTTTCGTGGGGGCGAAGGGGGGGCGAAGGGGGGCGAAGGGGGGCGAAGGGGGGCGGTCAGCGCAATACCCGGCCGCCGCTGCCGATCACGGTCAGGTCCACGTAGCGGGAACCGCCGTGGTCCGCGGGGGAGTAGCTGATCCGGTAGCCGCCCAGGTCGTGGTTGCCCAGACTTTCCAGGGTGCTCACCAGCTTTTCCCGGGTCAGGTCCTTGCCCTGCTTGCGCAGGGCTTCCACCATCAGCTTGGCGGTGATGTAGGCCTCGATGCCGTAGTAGGAATACTTGGCCTGCTGCTTGCCCACCAGGCGCTGGTATTCGCGTACCACCGGAGTGGCCTCGTTCCACGGGTAGGGCATCACCTGGGAGATGCCGATGCCTCGGGCGTCGTTGCCCAGCTCGTGCACCAGCATGTCGGCGCCCACCGGCGAGAGGGTCATGAACTGGGGATTCTGGTCGATCTTGCGCATCTGGCGCACGAACTCGGCGGTGGGCTTGTACAGGGTCACCATCACCACCGCCTGGGGGGCTGCCTTGGAAATGGTCTGCACGGCCTTGCTCACGTCCACCGAGTTGCGTTCCACGGTGCCCACGGCGGAGGGGGTCAGCTTGTGTTTCTTGAGGGCGGCCACCACGCCGTCCAGGCCGGATTTGCCGAAGCCGTCGTTCTGGTAGAAGACGGCGATGTTGGTCAGCCCCAGGGACACCAGCTGGGTGACGATGGCCTCGGTTTCCTGGGCGTAGCTGGCGCGCACGTTGAACATGTAGCGGTTCACCGGGGTGCGCAGGGAGTCGGCGCCGGAGATGGTGCCGATCAGGGGCACCTTGGCGGCGGAGAACACCTCCATGGCGGCGGTGGTCGGCGACGAGCCGTAGAAGCCGATCAGGGCGAAGACCTTCTTGTCGTCGATCAGGCTGCGGGTGTTGGCCACGGCCCGGTCGGTCTCGTAGCCATCGTCCAGGGCCACCAGTTCGAGCTTGCGCCCGCTCACCCCGCCGGCCTTGTTCACCTGGTCGAAGTAGGCCGAGATGGTTTCGCGCATTTCCTGGCCGTAGGCGCCGTTGGGGCCGCTGAAGGGAGACGACATGCCGAGCAGGATGGTGTTGTCGGTGACGCCGGTTTCCGCCACCGCGGCCGGTGCGGCCAGGGTGGCGAGCAGACAGCCGGCGAGGGCCGCCACAGTACGCAGCAGATTCATGATCTTGTCTCCCGAGTGTAATGGACCGCTAATGAATCCCGGGAGGATGGGCGCGGCAGCTGACGCGAAACTTACAGCTATGGCCGCTTCGCCCGGCGTCGGACGAATGGTGGAAAAACCGATCCGGCATGAGCGGGCCAAAAGTGGAACGCGTGCTGAAACATGGTTGTAATATTTTTCGATAGCACGGGAATCGTTTTCGGGAGCAAGCAAAACCACAACAAGGAGGAGCGGAGATGCTCGAACAATCCCTGGCGCTGCCCAACGCGGAATGGCCGTACTTCCAGATACTCATCCGCCTGGTGCTCAGCCTGGCCCTGGGGCTGCTGATCGGATTGGAGCGGGAGCGGCGCAAGAAGGAGGCGGGGCTGCGCACCTTCGGCTTCATCTGCCTGCTCGGCGCCCTGGGCGGTTCCCTGGGGCCGGCCTTCGCCCTGGTGATCCTGCTGCTCACCGGCATGTTGGCCGTGTTCCTCAACGTACAGACCCTGCGCGCCGGCCAGGGTACCGAGCTGACCACCTCGGCGGCGATGCTGGTGACGGCGGTGGCCGGCATCCTGTGCGGCCAGGGGCACACCATCTCGCCGGCGGCGGTGATGGTCATCGCCACCGCCCTTCTGGCCTGGAAGGAACGGCTGGCGGGCTTTTCCATGGGGCTCACCGAGAGCGAGCTGCGCTCCGCCCTGTTGCTGGCCATCCTGGCCATCGTCATCTATCCGGCCCTGCCGGTCGGTGCGGTGGGGCCTTGGCACCTGGTGGAGCCCCGGGCGGCCTGGGTGACGGTGATTCTGATCGCCGGCATCGGCTTCGTGAACTACGTGCTGTGGAAGGTCTACGGCACCCGGGGCACCGAGCTCTCGGGTTTTCTCGGTGGGCTGGTGAACAGCAATTTCACGGTGATCGAGCTGTCCTCCCGCATCGGCCAGGGGGCCGAGGCCCTGGTGCCGCCCACCTATCGCAGCATCCTGCTGGCCACCACGGCCATGATTGCGCGCAACGCCAGCCTGCTGCTGATCCTGGCACCCATCACCCTGCTCGGTTCTTTCGCTCCCTTCGCCCTGATGATGGCCACCAGCCTGTTGCTGGTGGTGTGGAGCTACTACCGGCGGGCCCCGGCGGAAGCGGCGGCGGTGGCCGAGATCAACCTGGACCTGCCGTTCTCCCTGCCCCAGGCCCTCAAGTACGGCGCAGTGTTCCTGCTGCTGCACATCGTCGGCGGGGTCACCCAGCGCCAGTTCGGCGACGTGGGCTTCTATTTCGTCAGCGTGGTCGGCGGGCTGATGTCCAGCGCCAGTGCCGTGGCCGCTGCCGCCGCCCTGGCCGCCCAAGGGAGCCTGTCGCCCACGGTGGCGGGGACCGGGGCCGTGCTGGCCTCGTTCACCAGCATTGTCTTCAGCCTTTCCTTTGTGCTGCGCACCCGCAGCCGGGGGCTGATCGGCCGGCTGGCCGGAGCCATGGCCTGCATCGCCCTGGCGGGATTGGCCGGGGTGGCCGCGAGCCAGGCCGTTCAGCCCTGGGTGGCCCAGTGGCTGCCCGACCTGGCCGAACTCCAGGCCCACGGGGCGGCGTTGCCCGAACGGTGACGAAAAAAAACCGGCCTCGAAAGGCCGGTTTTTCGGATGGGCGCGGGACGCCAAAGCGGGTCACTCGCTGAAGAACGCCTTGACCTTGTCCATCCACGACTTGGTGCGCGGATTGTGCTTGTCGCCGCCTTCGCCCATGGTCCCTTCGAACTCCTTGAGCAGTTCCTTCTGCTTGTCGGTCAGGTTCACCGGGGTTTCCACCACCACATGGCACATCAGGTCGCCGTGGGCGTGGCTGCGCACCCCCTTGATGCCCTTGCCGCGCAGGCGGAACACCTTGCCGGTCTGGGTCTCGGCGGGAATCTTGATCTTGGCCGCCCCGTCCAGGGTGGGGATCTCGATTTCGCCGCCCAAGGCCGCGGTGGTGAACGAGATCGGCATTTCGCAATGCAGGTCGTCGTGGTCGCGCTGGAACACCGGGTGGGCCTTGAGGTGGATCTGCACGTACAGATCCCCGGGGGGGCCGCCGTTCACGCCGTGCTCGCCCTCGCCGGAGAGGCGGATGCGGTCGCCCTCGTCCACGCCGGCGGGGATTTTCACCGCCAGGGTCTTGTGCTTCTTCACCCGGCCGGCGCCGTGGCAGTCGTTGCACGGATCGGCGATGTAGCGGCCGGTGCCGTGGCACTTCGGGCAGGTCTGCTGGATGGAGAAGAAGCCCTGCTGCAGGCGGACCTGGCCGCTGCCCTGGCAGGTGGGGCAGGTCTGGGGCTGGGTGCCCTTCTTGGCGCCGGAGCCGTGGCAGGTGTCGCATTCCTCCATGGTGGGAATGCGGATCTTGGTCTCGGTGCCGTGGGCGGCCTGCTCCAGGGATATTTCCAGGTTGTAGCGCAGGTCGGCGCCGCGGTAGATGTTGGAACGGCCACCGCCGCCGCCCCGGCCGCCGCCGAAGATTTCGTCGAAGATGCCGCCGAAGGCATCGCCAAACCCGCCGCCGAAGCCGGCTCCGCCGCCGCCCATGCCGGCCTGGGGATCGACCCCGGCGTGGCCATACTGGTCGTAGGCGGCGCGCTTTTGCGCGTCGGAGAGGATTTCGTAGGCCTCCTTGGCCTCCTTGAATTTTTCTTCCGCCGATTTATCGTCCGGGTTGCGGTCCGGATGGTGCTTCATGGCCAGCTTGCGGTAGGCCTTCTTGATCTCGTCGTCGGACGCATCGCGGTTGACGCCGAGGATCTCGTAAAAATCGCGTTTGGACATGGCTTGTCTGGGCGGTCGTTCCGGGCGGCCTGGGCCGGCCGGCAAGGGTGGGGGAGGAACGGCGAAGGGTGAGGGGGAGGGGAAACCCCTCGCGCCTCACCCTCCTTGCCGCTGCGGATCAGGCTTACTTCTTGTCCTTCACCTCGGTGTATTCGGCGTCCACCACGTCGCCTTCCACCGTCTTTTCCTGCTGGGCGCCGGGCTGGGCACCGGCAGCACCTGCGGCACCCGCTTCACTCTGCTGCTGGGCGTACATCTTTTCGCCCAGTTTCTGGGAGGCGGCTGCCAGGGCCTGGGTCTTGGCTTCGATTTCGGCCTGGTCGCCACCCTTGATCGCGCCTTCGACTTCGCCGATGGCCTTCTCGATGGCTTCCTTCTCGCCGGCATCGAGCTTGTCGCCGTACTCGGTGAGGGACTTCTTCACCATGTGCACCATGGAGTCGGCCTGGTTGCGGGCATCCGCCAGCTCGTGGGCCTTCTTGTCTTCCTCGGCGTGGGCCTCGGCGTCCTTCACCATGCGCTGGATTTCCTCCTCGGACAGACCCGAGTTGGCCTTGATGGTGATCTTGTTCTCCTTGCCGGTGGCCTTGTCCTTGGCGGACACGTGCAGGATACCGTTGGCGTCGATGTCGAAGGTCACCTCGATCTGCGGCGTGCCGCGGGGAGCCGGGGGGATGCCTTCCAGGTTGAACTGGCCCAGGCTCTTGTTGCCGGCGGCCATTTCGCGCTCGCCCTGCAGCACGTGGATGGTCACGGCGCCCTGGTTGTCGTCGGCGGTGGAGAACACCTGGCTGGCCTTGGTCGGGATGGTGGTGTTCTTCTGGATCAGCTTGGTCATGACGCTGCCCAGGGTTTCGATACCCAGGGACAGGGGGGTCACGTCGAGCAGCAGCACGTCCTTGACGTCGCCTTTCAGCACACCGCCCTGGATGGCGGCGCCCACGGCCACGGCCTCGTCCGGGTTCACGTCACGGCGCGGTTCCTGGCCGAAGAACTCCTTCACCTTGTCTTGGACCTTGGGCATGCGGGTCATGCCGCCCACCAGGATCACGTCGTGGATGTCGCTGACCTTGAGGCCCGCATCCTTGAGCGCGGTGGCGCAGGGGGCGATGGTGCGTTCGATCAGGTCGTCCACCAGGGATTCGAGCTTGGCCCGGGTGAGCTTCATGGTCAGGTGCTTCGGGCCGGTGGCCGGGTCGAAGGCGATGAACGGCTCGTTGATCTCGGTCTGCTGGGAGGAGGACAGTTCCTTCTTGGCCTTTTCCGCGGCGGACTTGAGGCGCTGCAGGGCGAGCACGTCCTTGGACAGGTCCACGCCCTGTTCCTTCTTGAACTCGCCGACGATGTAGTCGATCAGGCGCTGGTCGAAGTCTTCGCCGCCCAGGAAGGTGTCGCCATTGGTGGCCAGCACTTCGAACTGCATTTCGCCGTCGATGTCGGCGATTTCGATGATGGAGATGTCGAAGGTGCCGCCGCCCAGGTCATACACGGCGATCTTGGAATCCTTGCCGCCGGCCTTGTCCATGCCGTAGGCCAGGGCGGCCGCGGTGGGCTCGTTGATGATGCGCTTGACTTCCAGGCCGGCGATGCGGCCGGCGTCCTTGGTGGCCTGGCGCTGGCTGTCGTTGAAGTAGGCGGGCACGGTGATGACGGCCTCGGTCACTTCTTCGCCCAGGTAGTCCTCGGCGGTCTTCTTCATCTTGCGCAGCACTTCGGCGGAAATCTGCGGCGGGGCCAGCTTCTGGTCGCGCACTTCGACCCAGGCGTCGCCGTTGTCGGCCTTCATGATCTTGTAGGGCATCAGGTTGATGTCCTTCTGCACTTCCTTCTCTTCGAAGCGGCGGCCGATCAGGCGCTTGACGGCGTACAGGGTGTTCTTGGGGTTGGTGACGGCCTGGCGCTTGGCCGGGTCGCCGCACAGAATCTCGCCTTCCTCGGTGTAGGCGACGATGGAGGGGGTGGTGCGCGCGCCCTCGGAGTTTTCGATGACCTTGGGGGTGCCGCCTTCCATGATGGCGACGCAGGAGTTGGTGGTACCCAGGTCGATACCGATGATCTTGCCCATGTTGCTTCCTTTCAGTGTGGGGCGCGGGCCTGGCGGCAGCGCGCGTTCAATACGAGTCCTTGAACCCTAGATAGGGGCCGGCGGCGGGATTTCAAGCCCGGGCCGGCGAAATTCCGGTGCCGTGCGGCCGGCTCAACCCTGGGCCACGGTCACCATGGCCGGGCGCAGCACCCGGTCGTTGAGCACGTAGCCCTTTTGCAGCACGGTGACCACGGTGTTCGGCTCCTGGTCGGCGGGCACCATGCCCACGGCCTGGTGGCGGTGCGGGTCGAATTTTTCGCCCACCGGGTTCACCTCGGTCACGCCGGCCTTGTCGAAGGCGCTGACCAGCTGCTTGAGGGTCAGCTCCACGCCGGACGCCAGGTTTTCCAGGCTGGCGTTGGCGCCGTTGGCGGCGATGGCCGCTTCCAGGCTGTCCTTCACCGCCACCAGGTCGAGGGAGAACTTCTCCACGGCGAACTTGCCGGCCTTGAGCACTTCCTCGGCGGAGCGGCGGCGGATGTTGTCGGCTTCGGCCACGGCGCGCAGCCAGGCGTCCTGCTTGGCGGCCAGTTCGGTTTCGAGCTCGGCCACCCGGGCGACCAGGGCGGCCGGGTCCAGGGGCTGGGCGGCAGCCTCGGGGGCGGCGCCGGCGGCGTCCACGGCGGAGGAGGAGGTGTCGGCCGCCTGTTGCGGGTCCTGGGGCAGGGGAGTCTCGGACATGGTGCGGTTTCTCCAGACGTCTGAAATGAACAATTGCACTTAGATGGGGCGTCGGCGCTGCCTTTCAAGCCCCGGGCCGGAAAAAAACGGTGGGGCTTCTGCTAGCATGGCCCCTTCGCCCATTTCCCCCATCCACCCATCGCCGCCGGGCCGTCCCGGCGCGTTACGAGGCGCAATCACCGTGGCAGGCGCAGCCAGACAGCCAAAGAATATCGGTCGCTACGAAGTGCTCCGCGAACTGGGCAAGGGGGCCACCGCCACCGTCTACCTGGCCCGGGACCCGCAGGACGGCCGGGAGGTGGCGATCAAGTACGTGCGCTTCGGCGCCAGCGGCGGCGCGGCCCTATCCCGCCGGCTGCTCAAGCTGTTCAAGACCGAGCACGGGGTCGGCCAGCGCCTCGACCATCCCAACATCGTCAAGATCTATGAGGCTGTGGTGGACACCGACGGCCCCACGCCCCTGGCCTACCTGGTGATGGAGTTCGTGGACGGCGCGGCCCTGGACCAGCACATCCACATCGACCGGCTGCTGCCCTTCCACAAGGTGGTGGGGCTGATCTTCAAGTGCTGCCTGGCCCTGGACCACGCTGCCCGGCACGGGGTGGTGCATCGGGACATCAAGCCGGCCAACATCCTGATCGACAAGGAGGGCAACCCGAAGATCACCGACTTCGGCCTGGCCCTCAACCTGCAAAAGAACAAAGACCGGGATTCCACCTTCGTCATGGGGGTGGGCTCTCCCGCCTACATGTCGCCGGAGCAGGTCAAGGGCTACCCGCTCAACCACAAGACCGACCTGTATTCCCTGGGCGTGCTGCTCTTCCAGTTGCTCACCGGGCGCCTGCCCTTCCGCGCCGACAACCCGGCCTCCCTGGTCTACAAGATCGTGAACATGGAGCCGCCCTCGGTGTGCGCCCTCAATCCGGCGATTCCCGCCGGCATGGACCCGATCCTCAAGAAGGCTCTGGAAAAAGACCTCTACAACCGCTACCGCAGCGGCGCCGATTTCGCCAAGGACCTGTCCACGGTGCGCTACCAGATCGTGGACGACGAGGACGACGTGGCCGAGCGCGACCGGCGGCGTTTCGCCGCCTTGCGCGGCCTGTCCTTCTTCCGCCGCTTCGAGGACGTGGAGCTGTGGGAAATCCTGCGCATCTCGACCTGGCAGGAGGTGCCGGCCAAGATCGCCCTGATCCGGGAGCTGACCCTGGACAAGACCTTCGGCGTGGTCGTCTCCGGCCAGGTGGAAGTGTCGTACCAAGGGCGCAGCCTGGCCCGCCTGGGCAGCGGCGAGGTGGTGGGCGAAATGGCCTACCTGGACCCGGAGCAGGGCCCCCGCAGCGCCACGGTGGTGACCCTGGAGCCGACGGTCTTCCTCGAAATCAGCCCGGCGGCCATGGCGCTTTCCTCCGACGAATTGCAGGAGCGCTTCCAGCGCACCATCACCGGCATCCTGATCGGCCGGCTGCGCCAGGCCAACAAGTCCCTGGCCAAGCTCGGCGCGGCGGCGGTGCCCGGCAGCGCTCCCGTTCCCAAGGCTCCGCCGGGGGGATTGGCCCTGCTCGACTGATCGACCGAGGTGTGCGGCGGCGCACCGGAAGTGCCCCGCTGCCTTCCGCCGTCGAGCCCAATCGCCGTTGCGCCGTCACGCCGCCATAAGGCTGTAACACCGGAGCAAAACAATGCCGCTAGAGTTTTCCGGCGGCATTTCCGTTGCCGAGGCACCGCGCCGCGGCCCTCCGGATTGCCACACTGGGTCGACCCGGGCGGGCCGGCCATTTTCACGTCGTTCCCACGTCGCCGAGGTCGCCTGTTCCTCCCATGCAAACGCCGATCCGCCGCAACGGCAAGCTGGCCTTTCTCGCCATCCTCTGGCTGGCGGTGTTTCTGCTCGCCCTGGTCCTGAGCCTGGCCCTCGACCTGGCGGAGCAGGCCCTGCCTCTGAACCCGGTGGTCCGCACCGGGGTGTCCACGGGGATCATCGTGCTGACCTTGAACCTGTTCCTGGTGCCCCGGCTGCGTGCCCTGTTCGGCGAGAGGTAACGGCGAGGGAGGAAAAGCGAAGGGCGCCCGCGGGCGCCCTTCGTCGTTTTGGCCGACGGTCCGGATCAGGTGCGGAAGCGGCCCACCGCGCCTTGCAGCGAATCGGCCAGCCCTTCCAGGGCCTGGGCGGCCTGGGCGGTTTCTTCCACGGCGCCGTTGTTCTCCTCGGCCATGGCGGCGATGGCGGCGATGTTCTCCGCCACTTCACCGCTGACCCGGCGCTGCTGCTCGGTGGCGGCGGCAATGGCATCCAGGCCGTGGCCCACTTCGGTGACCGAGCCGTTGGTGGCCTGGAGGATGCCGGCGACACCTTCCACCGAGTTCTGGCTGGCCGCCAGGTTGGTCAGGCCGGATTCGATGGCGGTGCGCACCTGGACCGACTGGGCCGACAGGCTGTCGGTGATGGCGTCGATCTCACTGGCCGAACGGGACGACTTCTCGGCCAGCTTGCGCACCTCGTCGGCCACCACGGCGAAGCCGCGGCCGGCCTCGCCGGCCCGGGCGGCCTCGATGGCGGCGTTGAGGGCCAGCAGGTTGGTCTGCTCGGCAATGTCCTTCACCTCCTGGGTCATGCGGGTGATGGCCTCGGTGCTGCGCACGAACTCGGTGACGGTGTCGGCCATGGTGCGCACGTTGTGCTCCACGCCTTTCATTTCGCCGAGCAACTGGTTCAGGCTGCGGTTGCCTTCCTCGGCCCGGGCCAGGCTCTCCTGGGATTGCTGCTGGACGTGGCCGGCGCTCTGGGAAATGGACGAGATGCTTTCCACCAGTTGGTCCACCGCGCTGGCGGCATGGACCGACTGCTCGTTCTGGCGGTGGGAGCTGGCCGCCACCCGGCCGGCCGAGTTGGAGAGATCGTGGGCCTTGGCGGACACCTGGGCGGCGGAGGTGCTGACCTGGCGCACCAGCCCGGCGAAGTTTTCCATGAGCTGGTTGAAGACCCCGGCGGCCTCGCCGATCTCGTCCTTGCCCTTGACCCGCAGACGGCGGGTCAGGTCGCCGTCGCCCTCGGCGATGTCGCGCAGGCCCCGGGTGAGCTGGCCGATCGGCTCGGTGACGAAGTGGCGGGTGAACAGGTAGATCACCACCAGCAGGCCGAGCACCACGGCCACGGCGGTGGCGGCGATCTTGACGCCGAAGGTGTTGACCGCCGCATCCACGTCGGAAAGAGAGACCTTCATGCTGACCACGCCGAGCACGGTGCCCTCGGGCACCTGGTGGCACATGATGCAGTTCTTGCCCAGGTAGTTGGTGGAGGCCAGGGTCGGGTTCACCACCCGCAGGTAGCGGCCGTCGCCGTCGTCGCCCACGGCGACGAAGGGCTTGCCGCTGCCCATCACCTGCTTTTCGACCTCATCGAGGGGGCGGGTGGACTTTGTGTCGGGGCCGAACACCTTGGAGACGGCGTCGCCGCGGATCACGTGCAGGTCCTTGATCACCGAGAGCTGCTTGATCTGGTCGAGAAAGACCTCGCGCTGGGCCACGGTGCCGGTGATCATCATGCCGGTCAGGCCGGCCATGGTCATTTCGTGAATGCTCTTGGCGAAGCCTTCCGCCTGGTTGACTGCGGTTTCGCGGGTGACGGCGGTTTCCCACACGATCATTCCGCTCCAGGCGGCCACCAGCACTAGCCAGATGGCCGCGGTGAGACGGACCCAGATGCTCCAATCGGCAATACGCTTCATGACACCCGTTACCTCCCTTGGGCTCGCCCTTGTCGGGGCGGCCTTGTTTTAGTAGGCCGGTGGGACGGATCGGGCCTTGTCCCCCGGCATGGGCGCGCTGCCCGTTTTGGCTCAGGCGGCGACGTCAACCTGTTGAATTGTGCCAGCCGCTCCCGACTCGTGCAAAAACACGCCGGTGGCCCGGATCTGGGCCTGGAGCTGATTGTTCTTGTCCTTGAGGGAAAACGGGGTGGCCTGGCCGGTCACCGACAGGGCGCCGATCCCTTGCTCGGCCAGGGTTTTGAACACCGGGCCGTCGGGCCCCAGGGTCCAGGTGCCGAGGTGCGCGAAGGCCGGGTCGGCCTCGTCGATCCAGCCGTTGCCGTCGGTATCCAAGGCCGCCAGTTCGGTGAAGCCGTCGCCGGTGGTGGGGCCGAAAAGCTCCCGGCCGTCGTTCACCTTGCCGTCGCCGTTGCGGTCGAACACGAGGAAGCCGCTGCCGCTGGAGACGAACGGCAGGCTTCCTTTCTGTCCGTCGCCGTACAGGTCGAAATCGATGCGCAGATCGGAGAGCTGGGCGGCCTGCCCGTTGAAGTTGAGCACCAGCGGGTCCCGCAGCTTGGCATCCCCCAGGCGTAGCCGGGCGTTGTAGGTGGCCTGGAACTCCCGGCTCATGGTCAGGTTGGCGCTGAAGTTGATTTCCTGGCCGTCGGCGGTGCGCACCGTGCCTTGGGCGGAGAACGAGGTGGTCTCGCTTTCGTAGACGCTTTCCGAGTAGTCGTACTCCACGCCGTAGCCCTGTTTCGGCGCGGCTTGCTCCGGCGGCGGCGCCTGGGAGGCGGCGGCCTGGGCGCTGGGGGGCACGGCGGCGGCCTTGAGGTCGCCCAGTTCCCGGGTGCCGACCAGGTGGATCGTCTCGCCGGTGAGCATTTCCACCACGGCCTTGAGGATGCGCAGGCGCGGGTCCAGGTTCTCGTCGTCGGAAAGGTCGATGCCGGATGAGACGGACGAGGCGCTTTGCCCGGAGGCCTCCTTGGCGGACTTGGCCGCGTTGTCCTTTGCCTGGTCCTGCTTCAGGGCGTCCAGCGCCGCGCTGGAAATATTCACCCGCGGCTGGGCGCCCTGGCTGCCGTCGGAAAAGTCGGGGCGCTGGTCGCCGATCCAGGCGCGCAGGTTCTCGCTGACATTGTGGCGGCTTTGGGAGGCATGGCTGGAGCGTTGCTCCAGCTGGGTCTGGGTAATGTGCATGGGGAGCTCCGCGAAGGCTACCCCTGTATTAACGGCACCAGCGGCCAAGGCTGAACCGTGCCGCAAACCCTTTATTGGCACGGGTTTCCAGATGGCATGCCTGGAAACCCGCGCCAGTGCTTGTTCTTCGCGGATGATATTTGGAACGCCGCGCCCCTGGCGGTGTTCCGGCCGGTCAGGCCTTGGCGCCGAGGAGGCGCGCCCGTGCCACCGATTCGGCCAGACCCTGATCGTCCCGGGGCGCCCGGGTAGGCCAGCCTGCCAGTTGGGCCTCGGCCAGGTCGGCCAGGACGGCGATCCAATCGGGTCGCTCGTTGAGGCAGGGCAGGTAGTGGAAAACCTGGCCGCCGGCATTGAGGAAGTCGGCCTTCACCTCCTGGGCGATCTCCTCCAGGGTCTCCAGGCAGTCGGCGACGAAGCCCGGGCACAGCACGTCCACCCGGGCGACCCCTTCCTTGGGCAGGGCGGCCAGGGTCGGGGCAGTGTAGGGCTGGAGCCATTCGGCCTTGCCGAAGCGGGACTGAAAGGTGGTCAGCGCCTGGTGCTCGGGCAGCTCCAGGGCCCGGGCCAGCAGCCGGGCGGTCTTGTGGCACTCGCAGTGGTAGGGGTCGCCCAGGTCCAGGGAGCGCCGCGGCACGCCGTGAAAGCTCATCACCAACCGGTAGGTCTTGTCATTGGCGGCGGGCTTGCCGTGGGCCTGCCAGTGCTCGCGCACGCTGGCGGCCAGGGCGGCGATATAGCCCGGGTCGTCGGCAAAGCTGCGCTGGCTGCGGACCTCGGGCTGGTTGCGCAGGCCGGCGAGCCACTGGCCGGCCTGGTCGAGCACGGTGGCGGTGGTGCTGGCCGAATACTGGGGGTAGGCGGGCAGCAGCAGGATGCGGGTGTGGTTGTCAGCTTTGAGCCGGTCAAGCACCTCGGGCAGGGCCGGGCTACCGTAGCGCATCGCCCAGGTGACGGTGACCCGGTGGCCCCGTTCGCCGAGCAGGCCCTGGAGCAGTTTGGCCTGGCGCTCGGTGTGCACCTTGAGGGGCGAGCCTTCCGGGGTCCAGATGGTGGCGTACTTGGCGGCGGAGTGCTTGGGCCGGGTGTTGAGGATGATGCCGTTGAGGATCGGCCACCACACCGCCGTGGGGATTTCCACCACCCGGGGGTCGGAGAGGAATTCCTTGAGATAGCGGCGCACCGCTTCGGGAGTGGGGGAGTCGGGGGAGCCGAGGTTGACCAGCACCACGGCGGTCTGAGGCGGGGTGCCGTGCTGGAACGGCGGTTCGGGCTGGAAGCGGGGCATGGGTCCTGAGACGGTGTGTCGCTGTCGCGTTGTTCTTGTGGAGCGCCGGGGGGAGGTTTGGACCCATCGCCCCGGCGCGGGATCAGGCCGTGGCCTGGTAGGTGAGGGCGGAGGAGAGCAGTCGGGCGGTGATGTCCACGATCGGGATGACCCGCTCGTAGGCCATGCGGGTCGGGCCGATCACCCCCACCGAGCCGATCACCTGGCCGTTGGCCTCGTAGGGGGCGGTGACCACGCTGCATTCGTCCAGGGGGGCGATGCCCGATTCGTTGCCGATGTAGATCTGCACCCCGTCGGCCTTGTTCGACAGGTCGAGCAGGCGCACCAGGCCGGTCTTGTGCTCGAACAGGTCGAACAGTTCGCGCAGGCGGCGCACGTTGGACGACAGGTCGTCCACGTCGAGCAGGTTGCGCTTGCCTGAGATCACGTAGCGATCGCCGCTCTCGTGCATGGCCTGGTCGCCCACCGCCAGCACCGCGCTCATCAGCGCCTGGAGATCGCTCTTCAGCTCGCGCAGTTCGGCGTCGAGGCGGTTGCGCACCTGGTCGAAATCCAGGCCGGCGCAGTGCTGGTTGAAGTAGTTGGCGGCGGTGACCAGTTCCGCCGGGGTGTAGGCGGCCTCGGTGAACAGGATGCGGTTCTGCACCTCGCCGTCGGCGGTAACCAGGATCAGCAGGATGCGTTTTTCCGACAGGGCGAGGAATTCGATCTGCTTGATGCGCGGCGCCTGGCGGCGCGGCGCCACCACCACCCCGGCGAAGTGGGACAGGTCGGAGAGGATGCGCGAGGCCGAGGCCAGTAGCTGCTGGGGTTGGCTCGGGTCTAGCTGGTGCTCCAGGACGGCGATCTGCCCTTTTTCCAGGGGGCGCACGGTGAGCAGGGAATCGACGAACAGCCGGTAGCCCCGGGGCGTCGGTATCCGGCCGGCGGAGGTGTGGGGGCTGGCGACGAAGCCGGCCTCCTCCAGGTCGGCCATCACGTTGCGGACCGTGGCGGGGGACAGGTCGAGGCCGGAATACCGGGAC
Organism: Oryzomicrobium sp.; assembly: GCF_021287045.1. Classification (GTDB taxonomy): domain Bacteria; phylum Pseudomonadota; class Gammaproteobacteria; order Burkholderiales; family Rhodocyclaceae; genus Oryzomicrobium. The sequence goes on from NZ_JAJTBG010000016.1 coordinate 23,657, forward strand.
AGGGCGCGGGAGCCGATGGGCTCGCCTTCGGCGATGTACCGTTCGACCAGGGTCTTGAGTAGGATGCGGGCGCGTTCGTCGAGCATGGCCTGCTATGTTACCGAAAAGGATCAAAACGAAAATGCCGGCGCCACGGAGCGCGATGCCCCCGGCGGCGACCGGAATGGCACCCGGGCCGGGCGCGGACAGCGCCGGCACGGGGGAAGCCCGGCGCCGGCATGGTTTTGTGGTTTAATTTTGCCATGCCACAGTCGTTCAGTACTCCCCGCACCATCGCCCTCATCGGCCGGTACCACAGCCCCGAGGTGGCCGACACCCTGCTGGCCCTCGCCCAGGCGCTGTCCGACCGGGGCGTCAAGGTTCTGGTGGAAGCCGATACCGCCGACAACATCGCCGGCTTCGGCGCCGCCAGCGGCCACGGCTTGGCCAACCACCACACCCTGGGCGGCCTGGCGGCCTTCGACGCAGTGGATTTCACGGTGATCGGCTACCGGGCCGACGTGGCCATCGTCGTCGGCGGCGACGGCACCATGCTCAACGCCGCCCGCCAGCTGGCCCGCTACCGGGTGCCCCTGGTGGGGGTGAACCAGGGCCGGCTCGGCTTCATGACCGACATCGCCCGTTCCGACATGCTTTCGTGCCTGGACGACCTGCTCGAAGGGCGCTTCATCCCGGAAAGCCGGCTGCTGCTCGGCGGCGAGGTGGTGCGCGGCGGCGAGGTGGTGGCCGCCAACGTGGCGCTCAACGACGTGGTGGTGGACAAGGGGGCCATCTCCCGGCTCATCGAATTCGAGTTGTTCATCGACGGCGAGTTCATTTACAGCCTGCGCGCCGACGGCCTGATCGTCTCCACCCCCACCGGCTCCACCGCCTACTCCCTGTCGGCCAACGGGCCGATCCTGCACCCCACCCTGGGCGGCATCGCCCTGGTGCCCTTGTGCCCCCACGCCCTGACCAACCGGCCGATCACCATCCCGGAAACCAAGGCCATCGAAATCCGCATCCTCTCGGCCGACGACTCCCGGGTGCACTTCGACGGCCAGGTCACCCAGACCCTGTGCCGCTACGACAGCGTGCGCCTGTTCCGCTCCGAGCACAGCGTCTGCTTCCTGCACCCGCCGGGCTACAGCTACTTCGCCATGCTGCGCCAGAAGCTGCAGTGGAGCGAAAAGCCCAAGGGCACCTGACCCCGGCTGCTTCTCCGACCACTCCTCACTTTACTGCGCCTCCTCGCCCCTTATGCTGCAGCGCCTGACCATCCGCGATTTCGTCATCGTCGACCGCCTCGAACTGGAGTTCGCCCAGGGGTTCGGCGCTTTCACCGGGGAAACCGGGGCCGGCAAGTCGATCCTGGTGGATGCCCTCGCCTTCGTCCTTGGCGAGCGGGCCGACAGCGGCCTGGTGCGCGCCGGCGCCGCCCGGGCCGAGGTGACGGCTGCTTTCGACGTCGCCGCCCTGCCCGGCGTGGGCGAGTGGTTGGCGGAGCAGGACCTGGCTGCCCCCGAGGACGGCGAGCTGCTGCTGCGCCGGGTGCTCGAAGCCGGCGGCCGTTCCCGGGCCTACATCAACGGCAGTCCGGCCACCTTGCAGCAACTGAAGGCGGTGGCCGAGGACCTGGTGGACATCCACGGCCAGCACGCCCATCAATCCCTGCTGCGCGGTGACGCCCAGCGCGCCCTGCTCGACGGCCAGGCCGGCCTGCGCGACGACGTGCGCGCCGTGGGCGAGGCCTGGCGCGCCTGGCAGGACGCCCGAACGCTGTTCGACGAGGCCGAGCGCAACGGCGCCCAACTGGCCGAAGAGCGGGAGCGCCTGGCCTGGGAGGTGCAGGAACTGGAATCCCTGGGACTGGCCGGCGACGAATGGGAAAGCCTCAACCTGGAGCACAAGCGCTTGGCCCACGCCGCCAGCCTGATCGACGGGGCGCGCTACTCCCTGAACGTGCTGAGCGACGCCGAGGGCGCCTGCGAGGGACAGCTGGACGGGGCCCTCACCCGGCTGGACGACCTGAGCAGCTTCGACCCGGGCCTTGCCGCGGTGGCCGAACTGCTGCGCTCGGCCCAAACCGAACTGGTGGAGGCGGTTTCGGAACTACGCCGCTACGCCGACCGGGTCGAGCTCGATCCGGACCGGCTGGCGGAAGCCGAGCGGCGCATCGACGCCGTGCTGTCCTGCGCCCGCAAGTACCGGGAAACCCCGGAAACCCTGCCGGCTCGCCTGGAATCGGCCCGCCAGCGCCTCGCCCAGCTGGGGGAGGCTTCGGACCTGGAGGCCCTGGTGGCCCGGGTGGCGGCGGCCGAATCCCGCTACCGCGGCCTGGCCCAGGCGTTGTCCAAGAAGCGCGCCAAGGCGGCGGAAGCCCTGGGTAAGGAGGTCTCGGCGGTGATGCAGGAACTGGCCCTGTCCGGCGGCAAGTTCCAGATCGGGCTGGTGCCTTTCGAAGACGGCAGCGCCCACGGCCTGGAGCAGGTGGAATTCCGCATCGCCGGCCTGTCCGGCAGTGCCGCCAAGCCCCTGGCCAAGGTGGCCTCCGGCGGCGAACTGTCGCGCATCAGCCTGGCCATCCAAGTGGTCACCACCCGCCAGGCCAAGGTGCCCACCCTGGTCTTCGACGAGGTGGACGTGGGCATCGGCGGCGGCGTGGCCGAGGTGGTGGGGCGCCTGCTGCACCGCCTGGGCCAGGACCGGCAGGTGCTGTGCGTCACCCACCTGCCCCAGGTAGCGGCCCGGGCCGATCACCAGTGGCAGGTGGCCAAATCCCAGAAGGGCGGCGAGGTGCTCAGCCGGGTGCTGTCCCTGGACGCTCCGGGCCGGGTCGAGGAAATCGCCCGAATGCTGGGCGGGGTGGAGATCACCGCCACCACCCGGCGCCACGCCGAGGAGATGCTGGCGGCGGGGTGAGGGCGGTCCGGCCGTTCGGGTTGGGCCGGGCGCTCCGGCCGAGACAAAAGAAAAACGCCGCGGCAATGCGGCGTTTTTTCATGGGGAGGCGCGGTGGGCGGCAGGCTATTCGGTGCCGCGCTGGAACTTCTCGTCCTCGGCTTGCTTGCCCGGACAGTCGGGCTTGGTGCATTCCACGTACAGATACAGGGCGTGGTCCTGGAGCGCGTAGCCGCGTTCCGCGGCGATCTTCTGCTGGCGGCGCTCGATTTCCTCGTCGAAGAATTCCTCGACCTTGCCGCAGTTCACGCACACCAGGTGGTCGTGGTGGCGCCCGGCGTTCAGCTCGAACACCGCCTTGCCGGATTCGAAATGGTGGCGCTCCAGAATGCCGGCCTGCTCGAACTGGGTCAGCACCCGGTAGACCGTGGCCAGGCCGATATCCATGTCCTCGGCGATGAGCAGGCGGTATACGTCCTCGGCGGTCAGGTGGCGCACGCTGCTCTTCTCGAACAGTTCGAGAATCTTCATGCGCGGGAAGGTTGCCTTGAGGCCGATGCTCTTGAGGCTCTGGGACGAGGAATTCATGGGCAATCTCGGGGGGAGTGATTTCAGAGTGGGGGAGCAGGGACGGCCGGTTTGCCGGCGGGCGGACCGTCAGGGGGCGGACGCGGACGTGGCGCGTTCTCCTTTTGGGCTATGATATACCGTTTCGGTGCCCCGGGAAAAAGCCGGGTGCCAGTGTTTTCGGGTGATTCCGGGCGATTCGGGCGAAAAACGCCAGTTCCTTCCGGAGTGCCGCCACCTTTTTTCGCCATATCAGGTCTTTCATGTCCCGACTCGTGCTTTGCGGTCTGTGCGCCGTTTCCGTCGCTCTGGCAGCCTGCTCTCCGCCCAAGCTGATCAACGAATACAAGATCGACGTGCAGCAGGGCAATGCCCTGACCCAGGACCAGGTCGCCCAATTGCGCCCCGGGCTGACCAAGGATCAGGTGCGCTATGTGCTGGGCACGCCCCTGCTTTCCGATGCCTTCCACGCCGACCGCTGGGACTACGTGTACCGCATGCAGAAAGGCGGCGCCAAGGAAGTGGATGCCCGCCGCCTGACCGTCTATTTCCAGGACGGCAAGCTGGCCCGGGTGGCTGGCGACGTGGTGGCCAAGAACGCCCAGGGCGAGGCTGCCGGACTGGACACGCCTGAGGAGAAGACCCGGGTGATCGATCTCGGTTCCCTGCCCGCCGACGGTAAACCCCTGCCGCCGGCCGAGGGTGAGCGCGGCTTCTTCGGCCGCATGCTGGAAAAGATCGGCCTGTAAGGCCCCGGGCCGGAGGCGCGCCTGAGCCGTCGGGCGCAGCCCCCCTTATCCCCCATTTCATCCCCCATTACCGGGCCGGAGCCGCTGCTGGAACTCCGGCCTTTCGTTTCAAAGGATCAGCCATGACCAACCGTCTCAACATCGCCGTGGCCGGCGCTTCCGGCCGCATGGGCAAGATGCTCATCGAAGCCACCCTCAACGACGGCGAGGCCGTCCTCACCGCCGCCCTGGACCGGGCCGGCAGCTCGGGCGTCGGCAAGAATGCCGGCGAGCTGGTGGGTCTGACCTCCGACGTGGTGGTGACCTCCGACCTGCGCGCGGGCCTGGCCCGCTCCGGCTGCCTGATCGACTTCACCCGCCCCGAGGGCACCCTGGAGCACCTGGCCCTGTGCCGCGAACTGGGCGTGGCCATGGTGATCGGCACCACCGGCTTCGACGAGGCGGGCAAGGCTGCCATCGCCGAGGCGGCCAAGGACATCCCCATCGTCTTCGCGCCGAACATGGCCGTGGGCGTGAACGTGGTCTTCAAGCTGCTCGAAACCGCCGCCCGCATTCTCAACCAGGGCTACGACATCGAGATCGTCGAGGCCCACCACCGCCACAAGGTGGACGCCCCGTCCGGCACCGCCCTGCGCATGGGCGAGGTGGTGGCCGCCGGCGTCGGCCGCGATCTCAAGGAGTGCGCCATCTACGGCCGCGAGGGCGTCACCGGCGAGCGCGACCCGTCCACCATCGGCTTTGCCACGGTGCGCGGCGGCGATATCGTTGGCGACCACGTGGTGATGTTCTGCGGCACCGGCGAGCGCGTCGAGATTGCCCACAAAGCCGGCAGCCGCATGCCCTATGCCCTGGGCTCGCTGCGCGCCGCCCGCTTCCTGGCGTCGCGCCAAAACGGCCTGTACGACATGCAGGACGTGCTCGGCCTGCGCTGAGCGGGCCCGCCCGTCGAGGGCGCCCACCGACGCACGGAAATGGTGCGCTGGCCCGGTCCGGAAATGCCCGGGGAAGGATGGGGTAAAGGGCTCGTGGCGCCTGCGGATTTGCCCGGGGAGGGGGTGATCCGCTATAATAGAAGGGTTTAGCAAATTCAATCGCCGAGGCGGGAGGGACCACCAGTCCGTCCCGCTTCGCGTATCTAGTTCTGGAGTTTTTCGTGTCGCCCTCCACGACCCAAGCTGCCTCCCCCCTGCTTCCCCCCTATCCGCCCGCCGTCCTGGTGCTGGCCGACGGCACCGTGTTCCGCGGCTACTCCATCGGCGCCGAAGGTTCCACCTCCGGCGAGGTGGTCTTCAACACTGCACTCACCGGCTATCAGGAAATCCTCACCGATCCGTCCTATTGCCGTCAGATCGTCACCCTGACCTATCCGCACATCGGCAACGTCGGCTGTAACGCCGGGGATTTCGAGTCCCGCGCCAACTTCGCTGCCGGCCTGGTGATCCGCGATCTGCCGGTGCGTGCCGAGAACTGGCGCCTCGAAGAGACCCTGCCCGACTACCTGAAGAAGCATGGCATCGTCGCCATCGCCGGCATCGACACCCGCAAGCTGACCCGCATCCTGCGCGAGAAGGGTGCCCAGGCCGGCGCCGTCGTCGCCGGGGTGGCCGACGAGGCCCGCGCCCTGGCGGAGGCCAAGGCCTTCCCGGGTCTGGCCGGCATGGACCTGGCCAAGGTGGTGTCGGTGGAGTCGTCCTACGAGTGGAACGAGGGCGAATGGACCCTCAAGGGCTTCAGCGCTCCCGCCGCGCCGCGCTTCAACGTGGTGGCCTACGACTTCGGCATCAAGCGCAACATCCTGCGCATGCTGGCGTCCCGGGGCTGCAAGGTCACCGTTGTGCCGGCCCAGACTCCGGCTTCCGAGGTGTTCAAGCTCAACCCGGACGGCGTGTTCCTGTCCAACGGCCCCGGCGATCCGGAGCCCTGCGACTACGCCATTGCCGCTATCCAGGAAATCCTGGCCAAGCGCATCCCCACCTACGGCATTTGCCTGGGCCACCAGCTGCTCGGACTGGCCTCCGGCGCCAAGACCATGAAGATGAAGTTCGGCCACCACGGCGCGAACCATCCGGTCAAGGACGTGGAGACCGGCCAGGTGCTGATCACCAGCCAAAACCACGGTTTCGCCGTGGATGGCGATACCCTGCCGGCCAACGTCAAGGTGACCCACGTCTCCCTGTTCGACGGCTCCCTGCAAGGCATCGCCCGCACCGACGTGCCGGCCTTCTCGTTCCAGGGACACCCTGAGGCGAGCCCGGGCCCCCACGACGTGGCCTACCTTTTCGACCGCTTCGTGCGGATGATGGAAGAACACCAAGCGGCCCGCTAAGGCGCCGCGAGCAGACAAGGCGTACCCATGCCGAAGCGTACAGACATCAAGAGCATCCTCATCATCGGCGCCGGCCCGATCGTCATCGGCCAGGCGTGCGAATTCGACTACTCCGGCGCCCAGGCCTGCAAGGCCCTGCGGCAGGAGGGCTACAAGGTCATCCTGGTGAACTCCAACCCGGCCACCATCATGACCGACCCGGAGATGGCCGACGTCACCTACATCGAGCCGATCACCTGGCAGGTGGTGGCCAAAATCATCGAGAAAGAGCGTCCCGACGCCCTGCTGCCCACCATGGGCGGCCAGACTGCGCTCAACTGCGCCCTCGACCTGGCCAAGCATGGCGTGCTGGACAAGTTCGGCGTGGAAATGATCGGCGCCTCCAAGGAAGCCATCGACAAGGCCGAGGACCGGGAGAAGTTCAAGGCCGCCATGACTAAGATCGGTCTCGGCTCCGCCCGTTCCGCCGTGGCCCACTCCATGGAAGAGGCCTACCAGGTCCAGGCGATGATCGGCTTCCCGGCCATCATCCGCCCGTCCTTCACCCTGGGCGGCACCGGCGGCGGCATCGCCTACAACATGGAAGAATTCGAGACCATCTGCAAGCGCGGCCTCGAAGCTTCCCCCACCAGCGAACTGCTGATCGAGGAATCCCTGATCGGCTGGAAAGAGTTCGAGATGGAGGTGGTGCGCGACCGCAAGGACAACTGCATCATCGTCTGCGCCATCGAAAACCTGGACCCGATGGGGGTGCACACCGGCGACTCGATCACCGTCGCCCCGGCCCAGACCCTGACGGACAAGGAATACCAGATCATGCGCAACGCCTCGATCGCGGTGCTGCGCGAGATCGGGGTGGATACGGGCGGTTCCAACGTCCAGTTCTCGATCAGCCCGTTCGACGGCCGCATGATCGTCATCGAGATGAACCCCCGGGTGTCCCGTTCCTCGGCCCTGGCGTCCAAGGCCACCGGCTTCCCCATCGCCAAGGTGGCGGCCAAGCTGGCCGTCGGCTACACCCTGGACGAGCTGGCTAACGAGATCACCGGCGGCAAGACCCCGGCCTCGTTCGAGCCCTCGATCGACTACGTGGTCACCAAGGTGCCCCGTTTCGCCTTCGAGAAGTTCCCCACCGCCGATTCCCGCCTGACCACCCAGATGAAGTCGGTGGGCGAGGTGATGGCCATCGGTCGCACCTTCCAGGAATCCCTGCAAAAGGCCCTGCGCGGCCTGGAAGTGGGCGTGGACGGCTTCGACGAGAAGACCTCCGACCGGGAAGAAATCGAAAAGCAGCTGGCCGAGGCCGGTCCGGACCGCCTGTGGTACGTGGCCGATGCCTTCCGCGCCGGCCTGTCCCTGGAGGACATCCAGCGCCTGACCCACATCGACCCCTGGTTCCTGGCCCAGATCGAAGATCTGTACCTGAAAGCCAAGTCCCTGGAAGGCCGTACCCTGGAATCCCTGTCCAAGGACGAACTGCTGGCCCTCAAGCGCGCCGGCTTCGCCGACAAGCGTCTGGCCAAGCTGCTCGGCACCACCCAGACCGCCGTGCGCGAATACCGCCACGCCCAGTCGGTGCGTCCGGTGTTCAAGCGCGTCGATACCTGCGCCGCCGAGTTCGCCACCAACACCGCCTACATGTACTCGACCTACGAGGAAGAGTGCGAGGCGGCGCCCACCGACAAGAAGAAGATCATGGTCCTGGGCGGCGGTCCGAACCGCATCGGCCAGGGCATCGAGTTCGACTACTGCTGCGTGCACGCCGCCATGGCCATGCGCGAAGATGGGTACGAGACCATCATGGTCAACTGCAACCCGGAAACCGTGTCCACCGACTACGACACCTCCGACCGCCTGTACTTCGAGCCGCTGACGCTCGAAGACGTGCTGGAGATCGTCAATGTCGAGAAGCCGGTGGGCGTGATCGTCCAGTATGGCGGCCAGACCCCGCTGAAGCTGGCCCGGGACCTGGAAGCCAACGGCGTGCCCATCATCGGCACCAGCCCGGACATGATCGACGCCGCCGAGGACCGGGAGCGCTTCCAGAAACTGCTCAACGACCTGGGCCTGCGCCAGCCGCCGAACCGCACCGCCCGCAACGAGACCGACGCCCTGCGCCTGGCCGCCGAGATCGGCTATCCGCTGGTGGTCCGCCCCTCCTACGTGCTGGGCGGCCGGGCCATGGAGATCGTGCACCAGCAAGCCGACCTGGAGCGCTACATGCGCGAGGCGGTCAAGGTGTCCAACGATTCGCCGGTGCTGCTCGATCGCTTCCTCAACGACGCCATCGAAGTGGACGTGGATGCCCTGTCCGACGGTAAGGAAGTGATCATCGGCGGCGTCATGGAACACATCGAGCAGGCCGGGGTGCACTCCGGCGACTCGGCCTGTTCCCTGCCGCCCTACTCGATCTCCCCGGCCCTGGTGGACGAGCTGCGCCGCCAGACCATCGCCATGGCCAAGGCCCTCAACGTCTGCGGCCTGATGAACGTCCAGTTCGCCATCCAGGGCGAGACGGTCTATGTGCTGGAAGTGAACCCCCGGGCCTCGCGCACCGTGCCCTTCGTCTCCAAGGCCACCGGCTTGCAACTGGCCAAGATCGCCGCCCGCTGCATGGCTGGCCAGAGCCTGGCCAGCCAGGGCGTGACCAAGGAAGTGATCCCGCCGTACTTCTCGGTGAAGGAAGCGGTGTTCCCCTTCGCCAAGTTCCCCGGCGTCGACACCCTGCTCGGACCCGAGATGAAGTCCACCGGCGAGGTGATGGGCGTGGGCGAGACCTTCGCCGAAGCCTTCGTCAAGAGCCAGCTGGCCGCCGGCGTCAAGCTGCCGGCCTCTGGCAAGGTGTTCATCAGCGTCAAGGATTCGGACAAGACCAAGGCCGTCGATGTGGCCAAGGACCTGGCCTCTTGCGGCTTCACCATCCTCGCCACCCGCGGCACCGCGGCGGCGATCGAGGCCGCCGGTGTGCCGGTGACCGTGGTGAACAAGGTGGCCGAGGGCCGTCCCCACATCGTGGACATGATCAAAAACAACGAGATCAGCCTGATCATCAACACTGCCGACGAAAAGCGGCAGGCGATCACCGACTCCCGTTCGATCCGCACCTCCGGCCTGGCGGCGCGGGTGACCATGTACACCACCATCTGGGGCGCCGAAGCGGCGGCCGAGGGGATGAAGAACCGGGGCGACCTGGTGGTTTATCCCATCCAGACGCTGCACAGCCAGATCCACTAATCCCTCAGAAAACCGCCGGGGTCGCCCGTTCTCGGGCGCCGGCGGTTTTGCTTTACCTGATTTACCTAATCGACCAAGACCGATCTATCGGGGAATTCCCATGAGCAAGATACCGCTGACCGTGGCCGGGGCCGAGAAGCTGCGCACCGAATTGCACCACCTCAAGACCGTCGAACGCCCGGCCGTGATCCAGGCCATTTCCGAGGCCCGCGCCCAGGGCGATCTGTCGGAAAACGCCGAGTACGACGCCGCCAAGGAAAAACAGGGCTTCATCGAAGGCCGCATCCAGGAACTGGAAGGCAAACTGGGCAACGCCCAGATCATCGACCCCAAGCTGCTCGACGCCGACGGCCGTTGCGTGTTCGGTTCCACCGTGGAACTGGAGGACCAGGATTCCGGCGACCAGGTGACCTACCAGATCGTCGGCGAGGACGAGGCCGACATCAAGGAGCGCAAGATTTCCGTGTCTTCGCCCCTGGCCCGCGCCGTGATTGGCAAGTACGCCGGCGACGTGGCCCAGGTCCAGGCGCCGGGCGGCATGCGCGAGTACGAGATTCTCGACGTCCGCTACGAATAAACGCCAGTGCCTACCCCGCAGGGGGCTGCCCGGAAACCCGCGCCTGGCGCGGACTTTCAGACAGCCCCGCTGCGGATCGAGCATCGACGCGCCTTTTCACGACCTCATCGCAACCTCATCGCCATGCCTGCCGCCAAGAACCTGCTGACCACCGTGACCGAGAGCCTGCACGCCGCAGCCCTGGTGCTGTGGGTCGGCAGCCTGTGGACGTTGGGTTACCTGGTGGCGCCCCTGCTGTTCTCCAGCCTCTCCGACCGGACCCTGGCGGGCAACCTGGCCGGCCGCATGTTCCAGGCTGGCGGCTGGCTGGGGCTGGCCTGCTTCGTCCTGCTGGCGCTGCTGATGTTCGGCCGGGACGGCCTGGCGACCCTGCGCCGCCTGGATTTCTGGCTGCTCGTGCTGATGGCCCTTGTCGCCGCCGCCAATCTGTTCGGCATCCAGCCCCTGATGGCGACCATGAAGGCCGATGCCTGGCCCCGGGACGTGATGCAGTCGGTGATGCGCGAGCGCTTTGCCGCCTGGCACGGCGTGTCGAGCATCCTCTATCTGCTCCAGAGCCTGTGCGGGCTGGTGCTGGTGGCCCGGCTGGTGCGGCGCTAGCCGTAGCCGTTGCAGCCATGAAAAAAGCCGCCCGCGGGCGGCTTTTCGGTTGCCGGGAGGGCACACTCCCGAATTCCCGTCACTCCTTCTCGGAGCTACCCTGGAAGCTGCGCTTGGTGCGGCGCGCTTCGCGGCGGCCACGGCGGCGCCCCGGAGCGGCGGCATTGTCCTCGTCCTCTGGGGCGGGGCGGTACAGCACCAGCAGCTTGCCGATGTGCTGGATCGGGGCGGCATTGAGGCGCTCGCACAGTTCGGCGAGGAACGCTTCGCGCTCTTCCCGGTCGTCGTTGTAGACCCGCACCTTGATCAGTTCGTGGGCCTTCAGGGCGACATCGGCTTCGTGCGCCACGGCGTCGGTCAGGCCCTTCTGGGCGATCGACACCACCGGGTGAAGCTCGTGGGCGCGGGCCCGAAGCGCCCGGCGTTGGGCGGCGGTAATGACCAGCATTGGTAAGTAAACCTCAGAAAAAGCACGGATTTTAGCGAATGGCACGATCCAAGACCAGCAGCGCCTGGCTCAACGAGCACGTCCACGACCATTGGGTGCAGCGCGCCAAGGCCGAGGGCTACCGGGCCCGGGCCGCTTTCAAATTGCTCGAGATCGACGAGAAGGACCGGCTGCTGCGCCCCGGCGAGGTGGTCGTGGACCTGGGGGCGGCGCCGGGCAGCTGGAGTCAGGTGGCCGCCGCCAAGGTGGGGGCCAAGGGCAAGGTGTTCGCCCTGGACCTGCTCGATATCGAGCCTTTGCCCGGGGTGCGCTTCCTCCAGGGCGACTTCCGCGAGGAAGCGGTGCTGACCGAGCTGGAACAGCGCCTGGAAGGGGCCAAGGTGGGGGTGGTGCTGTCGGACATGGCCCCCAACACCTCGGGCATGGCCTCCATCGACCAGCCGCGCATGATGTACCTGGTGGAACTGGCCCTGGATTTTGCCCGCCAGCACTTGAAACCCGATGGCGCCTTCCTGGTCAAATGTTTTCAGGGCGAGGGCTACCCGGAGTATCTCAAGGCGATGCGCGACACTTTCGCCACGGTGGCGACTCGCAAGCCCAAGGCGTCCCGAGACCGCAGCGTGGAGATTTACCTGCTGGGCAAGGGGCTGAAGCGCTAGGGATCGCGTGAAAAAGTGTGTGGAAACAGCGGCGAGCGCGGCGAAAAGGGTCGCTTTTTTCACACAGTCTGTCACGGTCACGCGGGGCGGGCATGGTTTAGAATGCGGAATCCCACAGGAGGACGCCGGCAGCGGCGCTTAAAGGAGTCACCTTGAACAACATGTTCAAAAATCTGGCGATCTGGGTGGTGATCGGTCTCGTGCTGATGACCGTCTTCAACCAGTTCAATGGCCGTCAGGTCGCCCAAAACTCGATGGACTACTCCCAGTTCATCGAGGAAGTGAAGCAGGGCCGCATCACCAAGGTGGTGATCGAGGGCCGCAATCTGAAGGCCACCACCTCGGAAGGCAAGAAGATCACCACCTTCGCGCCCCCCGATCTGTGGCTGGTGTCCGACCTGCTCAAGAACGGCGTGAAGGTCGAAGCCAAACCCGAGGAAGAGCCCTCGGTGCTGATGAACATCTTCGTCAGCTGGTTCCCCATGCTGCTCCTGATCGGCGTCTGGGTGTTCTTCATGCGCCAGATGCAGGGCGGCGGCAAGGGCGGTGCGTTCTCCTTCGGCAAGTCCAAGGCACGCATGCTCGACGAGGCCAGCAACTCGATCACCTTCGCCGACGTGGCCGGCTGCGACGAGGCTAAGGAGGAAGTGTCCGAACTGGTCGAGTTCCTGCGCGACCCCTCCAAGTTCCAGAAGCTCGGCGGTCGCATTCCCAAGGGCGTGCTGATGGTGGGCAGCCCGGGTACCGGTAAAACCCTGCTGGCCAAGGCCATCGCTGGCGAGGCCAAGGTGCCGTTCTTCTCGATCTCCGGTTCTGACTTCGTCGAAATGTTCGTCGGCGTGGGCGCCGCCCGGGTGCGCGACATGTTTGAGCAGGCCAAGAAGCACGCCCCCTGCATCATCTTCATCGACGAAATCGACGCCGTCGGCCGCCACCGTGGCGCCGGCCTGGGCGGCGGCAACGACGAGCGGGAACAGACCCTCAACCAGTTGCTGGTGGAGATGGACGGCTTCGAAGGCCACTCCGGCATCATCGTCATCGCCGCCTCCAACCGTCCCGACATCCTCGACCCGGCCCTGATGCGCCCGGGCCGCTTCGACCGCCAGGTGGTGGTGCCCCTGCCCGACATCCGCGGCCGCGAGGAAATCCTCAAGGTGCACATGCGCAAGGTGCCGGTGGCCGCCGACATCAAGGCCGACATCATCGCCCGCGGCACCCCCGGCTTCTCCGGCGCCGACCTGGCCAACCTGGTCAACGAGGCCGCCCTGTTCGCCGCCCGCGCCAACAAGCGCCTGGTGGACATGGACGACTTCGAGAAGGCCAAGGACAAGATCATGATGGGCGCCGAGCGCCGCAGCATGGTGATGACCGAGGAAGAGAAGAAGAACACCGCCTACCACGAGTCCGGCCACGCGGTGGTGGCGAAGATGCTGCCCAAGTCCGATCCGGTGCACAAGGTCACCATCATCCCCCGCGGCCGCGCCCTGGGCGTGACCATGCAACTGCCGGAACAGGACCGCTACGCCTACGACCGAGGCTACCTGCTCGACCGCATCGCCGTGCTGTTCGGCGGCCGCATCGCCGAAGAGCTGTTCATGGACCAGATGACTACCGGCGCCTCGAACGACTTCGAGCGGGCGACCCAGATGGCCCGGGACATGGTGACCCGCTACGGCATGTCCGACGCCCTGGGGCCCATGGTCTACGGCGAGAACGAGGGCGAGGTCTTCCTCGGCCGTTCCATCACCACCCACAAGAACGTTTCCGAGGCCACCCTGCAAAAGGTGGATGGGGAAATCCGCCGCATCATCGATGAGCAGTACGCCCTGGCGCGCCGCCTGCTCGACGAGAACCGGGACAAGGTCCACGCCATGGCCAATGCCCTGCTCGAGTACGAGACCATCGACGCCGACCAGATCGACGACATTATGGCCGGCAAGCCGCCCCGTCCGCCGCGCCGGCCGAGCACCACGCCGGCCTCGTCTAAGGACGATTCGCCGGGGGCCGCCCCCAGCGCCGCCGCCACGGCCTGACCGGGTCGGCGGGCCTGCTTCGCCACGGGCCGGGAGTCATCCCGGCCCGTTTTGTTTTGCCCCGAGTTTGCTTTCTGCCATGAGCCACCTGCACTGCGCCGCCTACCGTCTGCCCCTGGACCGCCCCCTGGTCATGGGCATCGTCAACCTCACGCCCGATTCGTTCACCGGCGACGGCCTAGCGGGAGGAGGGGACGTGGTGGCGCGGGCCATCGAGCACGCCAGGGCCCAGTGGGAAGCCGGCGCGGACATCCTCGACCTGGGGGCCGAATCCACCCGCCCCGGCGCCATCGCCACGCCGCTCCAGGAGGAGCTGGACCGGCTGCTGCCGGTGCTCGAAGCCATTGCCGGCTGGGGTGTGCCGGTCTCCATCGACACCTACAAGCCGGAAGTGATGCGCGCCGCCATCGCCGCCGGTGCGGCCATGATCAACGACATCTGCGGTCTGACCCGGCCCGGCGCCTTGGAGGCGGTGGCCGCGTCCGACGTGGGGGTGTGCCTGATGCACATGCAGGGCGAGCCCGGCACCATGCAGGTGGCGCCTCAATACCGGGACGTGGTGGCGGAAGTGGGCGACTTTCTGGCCGGGCGCGTGGACGCCTGCCGGGCCGCCGGCATCGCCGATGCGCGCATCGTCCTCGACCCGGGCTTCGGCTTCGGCAAGACCCTGGAGCACAACCTGGCCCTGCTGCGCGACCTGCCCGCCACCTCGCCCGAGGGGCTGCCCATTCTGGCCGGCATGTCGCGCAAGACCATGATCGGGCAGATCACCGGCCGGCCGGTGGCCGAGCGCCTGCCCGGCAGCCTGGCTGCCGCCTTGCTGGCGGCCGACGGCGGCGCGAAAATCATCCGTGTTCACGACGTGGCGGCCACCCGGGACGTACTGTCCGTCTGGCAGGCCGTCCGCCAGCAATAAGGGCCCCGGGCCCATCCAACAACAGCGAGGGAGTCTTTCCATGAGCCGCAAATACTTCGGCACCGACGGCGTGCGCGGTCGCGTCGGCACTTTTCCCATCACCCCGGACTTCGTCATGCGCCTGGGCTACGCTGCCGGCCAGGCCCTGCGCGAGCGCTGGGAGGGCGGCAAGGCCGGTGCCGAGCGCCCGGCGGTGCTGATCGGCAAGGACACCCGGATCTCCGGCTACATGCTCGAAGCCGCCCTGGAAGCGGGCTTTTCCGCCGCCGGGGTCGACACCTGCCTGACCGGTCCGCTGCCGACCCCGGCCATCGCCTATCTGACCCGGGCCCTGCGCCTCCAGGCCGGCGTAGTCATCTCGGCCTCCCACAATCCCTACTACGACAACGGGATCAAGTTCTTCTCCGCCTACGGCACCAAGTTTCCGGACGAAGTGGAGCAGAACATCGAAACCCGTCTGGAAGCAGCCGACGGCCCCTTGTCCTGCGTCCCATCCGCCCAGTTGGGCCGGGCGCGGCGCATCGACGACGCGGCGGGGCGCTACATCGAGTTCTGTAAGAGCACCTTCCCCAACGACCTGGACCTGCGCGGCCTGAAGATCGTGGTGGACTGCGCCCACGGCGCCGGCTATCACGTGGCGCCGCCGGTGTTGCACGAATTGGGGGCGGAGGTGGTGGCGGTGGGGGCAAGCCCCAACGGCCTCAACATCAACGACGGCGTCGGCGCCACGGCCCCGCGCAGCCTGGCCGAGGCGGTGCTGGCCAACCGCGCCGACCTGGGAGTGGCCCTGGACGGCGACGGCGACCGGCTGCTGATGGTCGATGCCCAGGGCAACGGCTACGACGGCGACCAGCTGCTCTACGCCATCGTGCGCAGCCGCCTGCAGCAAGGGCCCGTGGCCGGCGTGGCCGGCACGCTGATGTCCAACCTGGCCCTGGAGCACGCCCTGCAGGCGCTGGAAATCCCCTTCGTGCGCACCAAGGTGGGCGACCGCTACGTGGTGGAGGCCCTCAACCAGCGCGGCTGGCTCTTCGGCGGCGAAAACTCGGGCCATATCCTGTGCCTCGACCGCCATTCCACCGGCGACGGCCTGGTGTCGGCCCTCCAGGTGCTGGCGGCCCTGCGCCAGCAGGGGGGCACTCTGGCCGAACTGCTGGGGGGCTTGACCCTTTATCCCCAGGTGCTGGTGAACGTGCGCTTCGCCAAGGGCACCGCTTGGCAAGGCAACCCGGGCATCGAGGCGGCCCAGCGGGCCGTGGAGGCGGAATTGAACGGCCAGGGCCGGGTGCTGCTACGCGCTTCGGGCACTGAGCCTTTGCTGCGGGTGATGGTCGAAGGCCGGGATGCGGCCCAGGTCGAGCGCCTGGCCCACCAATTGGCCGATGCGGTGCGCGACGCGGTGGGGGGCGAGGAGCTGGCGGCTCATTGACCCTGTAACGTAAAAAGAGAAGAGGGGAGGGGCGGCGGGAGTACGCTGGAGTCACGGCGGGGGTATGGCCGTGTCACGGCGCTGTAACAATCCGCCCCTAGACTGCCCGGCGCCGTGGCGCCCATGCCATTGCGCTGAGCCGTTCAGGCGCCCCGGGAGACGTTCCGCATGAAACTGGTCCAATTCGCTGCCATTCTCGGCATTGTCGCCGCCGGTGGCGCGAGCCTCGGCGTCGCCCATGCCCAGTCCGCCATCGTCCGGGTGGACGGCTCGTCCACGGTGTATCCGATCACCGAGGCCGTGGCCGAGGATTTCCAGAAGACCAGAAGGAACGCCGTGCGGGTGACCGTGGGTATTTCCGGCACCGGCGGCGGGTTCAAGAAATTCTGCCGCGGCGATATCGACGTCGCCGACGCCTCCCGCCCGATCCTGCGCAAGGAGATGGACGCCTGCCGGGAAAACGGCGTGTCCTACTACGAGCTGCCGATCGCCTATGACGCCCTGACCGTCATCGTCAATCCGCACAACACCTTTGCCTCGACCCTGACCGTGGCCGACCTGCGCAAGATCTGGGAGCCCGCCGCCCAGGGGCGGATCACCAACTGGAACCAGGTGAACCCGGCCTTTCCCGACATGCCCCTCAAGCTTTACGGCGCCGGTGCCGATTCGGGCACCTTCGACTATTTCACCGAAGCCGTGGTGGGCAAGGCCAAGGCTTCCCGGGGCGACTACACCGCTTCCGAGGACGACAACGTGTTGGTCCAGGGCGTGGCCCGCGACAAGGGGGGGCTGGGCTACTTCGGCTTCTCGTATTACCTGGAAAACCAGAAGAAGCTGAAAGCCGTGGCGATCGACGGCGGCAAGGGCAGCGTGCTGCCGTCCCACCAGACCGTGGAAGATGGCACCTACGTCCCCCTGTCGCGCCCCGTCTTCATCTACGTGAGCGCCAAGTCCCTGGACAAGCCCGAGGTGAAGGAATTCGTGGCGTTCTACTTGAAGCATGCCTCCAAGCTGGTCCGGGAAGTGAAGTACGTGGCCTTGCCCGGCAAGGTCTATGACGCCAACGTGGAGCGCCTGGCCAGGAAGAAGGTGGGCACCGTGTTCGGCGGGGAGGAGGCCGTGGGCCTCCGGATCGAGGACCTGGTGCGCCGCGAAGCCCGGCTCTGAGGCGGTGTCGTCTCGTTCCTGCGTGTTGCCGCGTGTTGCCATCCCACGGCTTGCCGGCCATCGGGGCGGGCGAATCCGCATGAGCGGCCTAGCTGCCGCAATCTGTCCCGGGAAATGGGGGGGGGGGGGTAGGCTATGGCCGTCCGGTCCGGGCTATCCCTGAATCCGCCTTCCTTTCATAATCCCGGGCTTGCCCATTTCACCGACCGTTCCCACGGAAGAATTCCCACCGGCCATGCCCCAGGACCACGTCAGCGACCGCCTTGCCAGGCGGCGCACCCGCCACCTGCGCGAGACCGTCATCGAGCTGCTGCTGCTGGCCGCCGCCCTGGTGTCGGTCGCCACGACCGTGGGCATCGTCTTCACCCTGGTCCGGGAGTCGCTGGTCTTCTTCGAGCACGTGCCGCTGTGGGATTTTTTGACCGATACCCAGTGGACCCCGCTGTTCGACGATGCCCACTTCGGCATCCTGCCCCTGGTGTCCGGCACCCTGGTCAGCTCGGGGGTGGCCTTGCTGGTGGCGATACCGCTGGGCACGCTCATCGCCATCTACCTGTCCGAGTTCGCCCCGTTCCGGGTGCGCGAGATCGCCAAGCCCTTCCTTGAGTTGCTGGGGGGCGTGCCGACCATCGTCTACGGCTATTTCGCCCTGCTGTTCGTCACGCCGCTCCTGCAACGGTTCATCCCCGACCTGCCCGGCTTTAACCTGCTGTCTGCCGGCCTGGTGATGGGCATCATGATCGTCCCCTACGTCAGCTCGGTGGCCGAGGACGCTATGCGCGCCGTGCCCATGGACCTGCGCGAGGGCTCCTATGCCATGGGGGCGACCCGTTTTCAGACGGCGGTGAAGGTGGTGGCCCCGGCAGCCGTCTCCGGCCTGGCCGCCGCTTACGTCCTGGGCGTTTCACGGGCCGTGGGCGAGACCATGATTCTGGCCGTGGCCGCGGGCATGCAGCCCAACCTGACCTGGAATCCGCTGGAGCCGGCGGAAACCATCACCGCCTACATCGTCCAGGTGGCCCTGGGCGACCTGCCTCACGACTCCGTGGGTTACCAGACCATCTTTGCCGCCGGCCTGTGCCTGCTGCTGATCACCCTGTGCTTCAACGTGGCCGGTCACCTGATGCGCAAGAAATTCCGCGAGGCCTACTGAGATGGGCGGCGTTGCCGAAAACCTGCAGGAGATCCGGGCGGCCATCGCCCGCCACAAACGCTGGGACCTGCTCTTCGCCCTGCTGGGGCTGGCGTCCCTGATGATCGGGGTGCTGACCTTCACCGCCCTGTTCGGCCAGATGGTGATCGCCGGCGCCGACCGGCTGAGCCCGGACTTCTTCCTCAACTTCCCGTCCCGCCGGCCCGAGCAGGCGGGCATCCTCTCGGCCTGGGTGGGGTCCGCCCTGGTGATGGCGGTGACCGCCCTGGTGGCGGTGCCCGTTGGCGTGGCATCGGGCGTCTACCTGGAAGAGTACGCGCCGAAGAATCTGCTCACCGACATCATCGAGATCAACGTCACCAACCTGGCCGGCGTGCCTTCCATCATCTATGGCCTGCTCGCCCTGGGCATTTTCGTCTACCAGTTCGGCCTCGGCCAGAGCATCCTGACGGCCGGCCTGACCCTGGCCCTGTTGATCCTGCCGGTGGTCATCGTCGCCACCCGGGAGGCGATCCGTGCCATTCCCGTCTCCATCCGCGAGGGAGCCTACGCCTGCGGCGCCACCCGCTGGCAAGTGGTGCGCGACCACACCCTGCCTTACTCGTCGGCGGGCATCCTCACCGGCGTGATCATCGGCATGGCCCGGGCCATCGGCGAAACCGCCCCGATCATCACCATCGGCGCACTCACCTTCATCGCCTTCCTGCCGCCGGCGCCCTTCGCCGGCGAACCACCGGCCGGTCTGTTTGACTGGCTGGCCTCGCCCTTCACCGTGCTGCCGATCCAGATGTTCAACTGGACCTCGCGGCCCGAGGAGGCCTTCCACCAGAACGCCGCGGCGGCAGGCCTGGTGCTGGTGTTGATGACCGTGGCGATGAATGGCCTGGCCATCTGGCTGCGTTACCGCCTGCGCCAGGGCATCAAGTGGTGAGCTGCCCCCCGCCGCCCTACGACACGACCGACGACCGTTCAGGATTGCAACGATGACCACCCCCGCGATCAAGGCCGAGGCCCGGGATCTCAACTTCTACTACGGCGCCTTCCATGCCCTCAAGGGCCTCAGCATGCCGGTCTACGACAAGAAGGTGACGGCCCTGATCGGCCCTTCCGGCTGCGGCAAGTCCACCTTTCTGCGCTGCTTCAACCGCATGCACGACCTTTATCCGGGCAACCGCTACCAGGGGGCGATCGACTTCTATCCCGACCGGACCAACCTGCTGACGGAAAAGGTTGATCCCATCGAGGTGCGCATGCGCATCGGCATGGTGTTCCAGAAGCCCAATCCTTTTCCCAAGTCGATCTACGACAACGTGGCCTACGGCTTGCGCGTACGCGGCGAGAAGAGCCGCACCCTGATCGACGACAAGATCGAAGAGGCACTGCGCGGGGCGGCCTTGTGGGACGAGGTAAAGGACCGCCTCGACGACCCTGCCTTTCACCTGTCCGGCGGCCAGCAGCAGCGCCTGTGCATCGCCCGCACCCTGGCCACCGACCCCGAGATGCTGCTGTTCGACGAGCCCACCTCGGCCCTCGACCCGATCGCCACCGCCAGCATCGAGGAACTGCTGACGGCGCTGAAGGAAAGGGTCGCCATTTTGATCGTCACCCACAACATGCAGCAGGCGGCCCGGGTGTCCGACTACACCGCCTACATGTACCTGGGCGAGCTGATCGAGTTTGGCGTCACCGATGAAATTTTCATCAAACCGAGGAAGAAACAGACCGAGGACTACATTACCGGGCGATTCGGCTGATTTCCGCCCTTTGGCGGAAATCCCGCACGGGCAAGGGTTTGCCGCTGGTGGCGCGGTTCTTCGCAGGGGGCTTGGATTGACCGGCCGCGCATAAGTAAGCTAACATTTGAAAGTTTTGTGGGACCCCGAGGATGTGCAGGGCCAAAAGCCGGCGAGCGGGGTTTTCAGGTTCAACCAGAGTCTTTATGCGTACCAAGCTCGTTGTCGGCAACTGGAAGATGAACGGCTCCCTGGACGGGAACCGGCGGTTGCTCGGTGCGGTGCGCGAAGGGCTGCCGCGCGGCGTCGAATGCGCGGTGTGCCCGCCCTTTCCCTACCTTGCCCAGGTGCAGGCCGAATTGAGCGGCTCCCGGGTCATGTGGGGGGCGCAAACGGTCAGCGAGCACGCGGCCGGGGCGTACACGGGAGAGGTTGGTCTGATCATGATCAAGGAATTCGGCTGTCGTTACGTCATCCTTGGCCACTCCGAGCGGCGCGCCCTCTATGGGGAGTCCGACGCCCAGGTGGCCGAGAAGTTCGCGGCGACGGTGGCTGCCGGGCTTGTGCCTATCCTCTGCGTCGGTGAGACGTTGCAGGAGCGTGAGGCCGGTGAAACGGCGCAGGTGATCGCGCGGCAGTTGCAGGTTGTGCTAGACCGGGTCGGCGCTGCCGCGTTTGCCTCGGCGGTGGTGGCCTACGAGCCTGTCTGGGCGATCGGCACTGGCCGGACGGCCACACCGGAGCAGGCTCAAGCCGTGCATGCGGCCATCCGCGGGCAGGTGGCGGAATCCGATGCGGCAGTGGCGGCCAAGCTGCCGCTGCTCTACGGCGGCAGTGTCAAGCCGGAGAATGCGGCGACGTTGTTTGCCGAGCAGGACATCGACGGTGCGCTGGTCGGTGGTGCGGCCCTGGTGGCCGAGGATTTTCTGGCGATTTGCCGGGCCGCGGCCCGGTAAGGCGTCAAAAGGATAACAATGGGTTTCTGGGTTTCGTTGATCGTCGTTGTTCATATCCTGGTGGGTGTGTCCGTCATCGGGCTGGTGCTGATGCAGCACGGCAAGGGGGCCGACATGGGGGCTGCTTTTGGCAGCGGTGCGTCCGGCAGCCTGTTCGGTGCGTCGGGTTCGGCCAACTTCCTCTCCCGCACCACGGCGGTCCTCGCTGCAGTGTTTTTCTCGACGAGCCTTGCGCTCGCTTACGTTGCTTTCAGCAAGCCGAAAGGGGTTGATAGCGTAACGAAGAGTGTTGTAGAATCTACCTCTTCTTCCGCTCCTGCCGAAGCCGGCGCTGCACCTGGATCGACGCCGGCGAGTGGTGAGTCAAAAGCAAAAGATATCCCTCGATAAATTTGGGGTTTATCGCTTCGCTGACTGAGTTTTATCCCTTGAAAGTCAGCGAAACGCTTCAGTAGTGCCGACGTGGTGAAATTGGTAGACACGCTATCTTGAGGGGGTAGTGGCGAAAGCCGTGCGAGTTCGAGTCTCGCCGTCGGCACCAGCAGATCGTCGAGCTCCGCATTTTCACAAATGTGAGGTGTGCGGGGCTCTTTTACAAAACGGTCGTTAGACGTCACGTGGCAGCGGATCATGCTGGAAAATTACCTCCCGGTACTTCTTTTCATCTTTGTGGGCATCGCCTTCGGCATCCTGCCCATCCTCGCCGGCTGGCTGTTGGCTCCCAACAAGCCCGATAGCGAAAAGCTCTCTCCCTACGAGTGCGGTTTTGAGGCGTTCGAGGACGCGCGCATGAAGTTCGACGTGCGCTACTACCTCGTGGCCATTCTCTTCATCCTGTTCGACCTGGAAATCGCTTTCCTCTTCCCCTGGGCCATCGTGCTCAAGGAGATTGGCGTGTTCGGGTTCGTGGCGATGATGATTTTCCTCGGAATTCTGGTGGTCGGCTTCATCTACGAGTGGATGAAGGGCGCCCTGGAGTGGGAGTAAGCGCATGGGTATCGAAGGCGTTCTGCAAGAAGGGTTTGTCACCACCACCGCGGACAAGCTCATCAACTATGTCCGTACCGGGTCCCTGTGGCCGATGACCTTCGGTCTGGCCTGCTGCGCCGTGGAAATGATCCATGCCGGCTGTTCCCGCTACGACCTTGACCGTTTCGGCATCATCTTCCGCCCGAGTCCCCGCCAGTCCGACGTGATGATCGTCGCCGGCACCCTGACCAACAAGATGGGGGCGGCGCTGCGCAAGGTCTATGACCAGATGCCCGAGCCCCGCTGGGTCATCTCCATGGGTTCCTGCGCCAACGGCGGCGGCTACTACCACTATTCCTACTCGGTCGTACGCGGCTGCGACCGCATCGTGCCGGTGGACATCTACGTTCCGGGCTGTCCCCCGACCGCCGAGGCCTTGCTCTACGGCATCATCCAGCTGCAGAACAAGATCCGCCGCACCAACACCATCGCCCGCTGATACAGGTCCCCATCATGTCTGCAAAGCTCGAAACCCTGAGCCAGAACCTGCAAAGCCAGCTGGGCGAGCGGCTCAAATCCCTGAAGATCGCCCTGGGCGAGGTTACCATCGAAGTGGCCGCCGCCGAATATCTGGGCGTGATGCAAGAACTCCGTGACACCCCGGCCCTCGGCTTCGAAGAGCTGATCGACCTGTGTGGCCTGGATTACCTGGGGTACGCCGACGGCCGCGAGGATGTGCCGGGCAACGGCAAGCGCTTTGCCGTGGTCTCCCATCTCCTGTCGGTCGCCAACAACTGGCGCCTGCGCGTGCGCACCTTCGCCGAGGACGATGGCTTCCCGGTGGTGGCCTCCGTGGTCAATGTCTGGAATGGCGCCAACTGGTTCGAGCGCGAAGCCTTCGACCTGTTCGGCATCGTCTTCCCCGGCCATCCCGACCTGCGTCGCATCCTCACCGACTACGGCTTCATCGGCTATCCCTTCCGCAAGGACTTCCCGGTCTCCGGCTACGTGGAAATGCGCTACGACCCGGAGGAGGGGCGTGTCGTCTATCAGCCGGTTACCATCGAGCCGCGCGAGAACACGCCGCGCATCGTCCGCGAAGAGAGCTACGGCGACGCGGCCTGAGCCCCTGGGCCTGGTCAACGCATACACCCGCAACACGAACGGATTCGCAACCATGGCGGAAATTCGTAACTACACGATGAACTTCGGTCCCCAGCACCCGGCCGCCCACGGCGTGCTGCGTCTGGTGCTGGAGCTGGACGGCGAAGTGGTCCAGCGGGCCGACCCCCACATCGGGCTGCTGCACCGCGCCACCGAGAAGCTGGCCGAGCAGAAGACCTGGATCCAGTCGGTGCCCTACATGGACCGCCTGGATTACGTCTCCACCATGTGCAACGAGCACGCCTATTGCATGGCCGTGGAAAAGCTCCTGGGCGTCGAAGTGCCCGAGCGCGGCCAGTACATCCGGGTGATGTTCGACGAGGTCACCCGGATCCTCAACCACCTGCTGTGGATCGGCTGTCACGGCCTCGACGTGGGCGCCATGGCCATGGCCCTGTACTGCTTCCGCGAGCGGGAAGACCTGATGGACTGCTACGAAGCGGTCTCCGGCGCCCGCCTGCACGCGGCCTACTACCGTCCGGGCGGCGTGTACCGCGACCTGCCGGACGCCATGCCCCAGTATCAGGAATCCCGCTGGAAGAAGGCCGACGAGGTGAAGAAGCTCAACGAGGCCCGTTCCGGCTCGCTGCTCGACTTCCTCGACGACTTCACCCAGCGTTTCCCGAAGATTCTCGACGAATACCACACCCTGCTCACCGACAACCGGATCTGGAAGCAGCGTCTGGTGGACGTGGGCATCGTCTCCCCCGAGCGCGCCCTGCAGCTTGGCTTCACCGGCGCCATGCTGCGCGGCTCCGGCATCGCCTGGGACCTGCGCAAGAAGCAGCCCTACGAAGTCTATGACCGCCTCGATTTCGACATCCCGGTGGGCAAGAACGGTGACTGCTACGACCGCTACCTGGTGCGCATGGAAGAAATGTCCCAGTCCAACCGGATCATTCGCCAGTGCATCGACTGGCTGCGCAAGAATCCGGGGCCGGTCATCTCCGACAACCACAAGATCGCGCCGCCGTCCCGGGAAGGGATGAAGTCGAACATGGAAGAGCTGATCCACCACTTCAAGCTCTTCACCGAAGGCATGCACGTTCCCGAGGGTGAGGCCTACGCGGCCATCGAGCACCCGAAGGGCGAGTTCGGCATCTACTTCGTCTCCGACGGCGCCAACAAGCCGTTCCGCATGAAGATTCGCGCCCCTGGCTACGCCCACCTGGCCGCCATGGACGAGATGGCCCGTGGCCACATGATCGCCGACGTGGTGACGATCATCGGCACCCAAGACATCGTGTTTGGTGAGATTGACCGCTGATGCTTTCCCAAGACTCCCTCACCCAGATCGACCGCGAGGTCGCCAAGTATCCGGCGGATCAGAAGCAATCCGCCGTGATGGCCGCCCTGGCCATTGCCCAGGCTGAGAAGGGCTGGCTGGCTCCGGAGACGATCGAGTTCGTCGCCACCTACCTGGAAATGCCGCCCATCGCGGCCATGGAAGTGGCGACCTTCTACAACATGTACGACCTCAAGCCGGTCGGCAAGTACAAGGTCACGGTGTGCACCAACCTGCCGTGCGCCCTGTCCGGCGGCTACCACGCGGCGGACTACCTGAAGCAGAAGCTTGGCATCGGCTTCAACGAGACCACCGCCGACGGCAAGATCACCCTCAAGGAGGGCGAGTGCATGGGTGCCTGCGGCGACGCGCCGGTGATGCTGGTGAACAACCGCTCGATGTGCAGCCACATGCTGCCTGAGCAGATCGACAAACTGCTGTCGGAGCTCGAATAATGGCCATCCTGGGTGCAATCAATCCCACCATGACCGCCGGCTGGTCGCCGGTGGCCGACCGTTACGCCGACGACAAGGGCTGGTCCCTCGCCGACTACGTGGCCCGGGGCGGTTACTCCTCGCTGAAGAAGATTCTGGCGGAAAAGGCGCCTCAGGATCAGGTCATCAACGAGGTCAAGAAGTCCGTCCTGCGCGGCCGTGGCGGCGCCGGCTTCCCCACCGGTCTCAAGTGGAGCTTCATGCCCCGCTCCTTCCCCGGTGACAAGTACGTCGTCTGCAACTCGGACGAGGGCGAGCCCGGCACCTTCAAGGACCGCGACATCCTGCGTCTCGACCCCCACTCGGTGATCGAGGGCATGGCCATCGCCGCCTACGCCATGGGTGCCACCCGTGGCTACAACTACATCCACGGCGAGGTCTGGGAAGTCTACAAGCGCTTCGAGGACGCCCTGGCCGAGGCCCGGGCTGCCGGCCTGATCGGCCAGAACATCCAGGGCTCGGGCTTCAACTTCGAACTATTCGCCCACCACGGCTACGGCGCCTACATCTGCGGCGAAGAAACCGCCCTGCTCGAATCGATCGAAGGCAAGAAGGGCCAGCCCCGCTTCAAGCCGCCGTTCCCGGCGTCCTTCGGCCTGTACGGCAAGCCGACCACCATCAACAACACCGAGACCTTCGCCTCCATCCCGTTCATCATGCGCATGGGCGGCGAACAGTTCCTCGGCCTGGGCAAGGAAAACAACGGCGGCACCAAGCTGTTCTCGGTGTCCGGCCACGTGGAGCGTCCCGGCAACTACGAGATTCCCCTGGGCACCCCCTTCTCCACGCTGCTCGAAATGTGCGGCGGGATGCGCGGCGGACGCAAGCTCAAGGCGGTGATCCCCGGCGGCTCGTCCTCTCCGGTCCTGCCGGCCAGCATCATGATGGACTGCACCATGGACTACGACTCGATCTCCAAGGCGGGGTCGATGCTCGGTTCCGGCGCGGTGATCGTCATGGACGAGACCACCTGCATGGTCAAGGCCCTGGAGCGCCTGTCCTTCTTCTACTACGAAGAGTCCTGCGGCCAGTGCACGCCCTGCCGCGAAGGCACCGGCTGGCTCTACAAGGTGGTGCACCGCATCGAGAATGGCCAGGGCCGTCCCGAGGATCTGGACCTGCTCAACAGCGTCACCGGCAACATCATGGGCCGCACCATCTGCGCCCTGGGTGACGCCGCGTCGATGCCGGTGCAAAGCTTCATCAAGCACTTCCGGGACGAGTTCCTGCACCACATCGAGCACAAGTCCTGCCTCGTGCCCACGGATGTGCAGTGGGCGGGCAGCGGCTTCCACCGCAAGCCGGCCTGAAAGGCACCCGATCCGCAGCATCCCCGAGAACTCAGGTAGGGAACAGGTAGGAATAAGGTAGCGACATGCT
Source organism: Oryzomicrobium sp. (assembly GCF_021287045.1). Taxonomy (GTDB): domain Bacteria; phylum Pseudomonadota; class Gammaproteobacteria; order Burkholderiales; family Rhodocyclaceae; genus Oryzomicrobium. The sequence goes on from NZ_JAJTBG010000016.1 coordinate 50,376, forward strand.
AGAAATCGAAATCGACGGCAAGAAGGTAGAAGTACCCGACGGCAGCACGATCATGGATGCGGCCCATCAGGTTGGGAGCTACATCCCCCACTTCTGCTATCACAAGAAGCTGTCCATTGCCGCCAACTGCCGGATGTGTCTGGTGCAGGTGGAAAAGGCGCCCAAGCCGCTGCCGGCCTGCGCCACGCCCGTGACCAACGGCATGAAGGTCTTCACCCATTCCGACCTGGCGGTCAAGGCCCAGAAGGGGGTGATGGAGTTCCTGCTCATCAACCACCCGCTGGATTGCCCGATCTGCGACCAGGGCGGCGAGTGCCAGCTCCAGGATCTGTCGGTGGGCTACGGCGGCGTGAAGAGCCGCTACACCGAAGAGAAGCGGGTGGTGTTCCACAAGAACGTGGGGCCCCTCATCTCCATGGAGGAGATGTCCCGCTGCATCCACTGCACCCGCTGCGTGCGCTTCGGCCAGGAAATCGCCGGAGTGATGGAACTGGGCATGACCAACCGGAACATGCACTCGGAAATCACCGCCTTCGTCGGCAAGACCGTCGATTCCGAGCTGTCCGGCAACATGATCGACCTGTGCCCGGTCGGCGCGCTTACTTCCAAGCCGTTCCGTTATGCTGCCCGGACCTGGGAACTGCAACGCCGCAAGTCGGTGTCGCCCCACGATTCCGTCGGCGCCAACCTGCAAATCCAGGTCAAGCACAACGAAGTCAAGCGCGTCCTGCCCCGTGAAAACGAGGACGTGAACGAGTGCTGGATTTCCGACAAGGACCGTTTCTCCTACGAAGCCCTCAACTCCGCCGAACGGCTGACCAAGCCGATGGTCAAGCAGGGCGGCGAATGGAAGGAGACGGACTGGAACGTGGCCCTCGACTACGTGGCCCATGGTCTGAAGGACATCGCCCGCAACGCCGGTGGCGAGGCCCTGGGCTTCCTGGTGTCGCCCCACGCCACCCTGGAAGAACTGACCCTGGCCCGCAAGCTGGCCGCTGGCCTGGGCTGTGGCAACGTCGATTTCCGTCTGCGCCAGAACGATTTCTCCGCCGACGGCAAGGAAGCCGGCGCCCCCTGGCTGGGCATGAAGCTGACCGAGCTCGGTGAGCTCGACGCCGCTTTGGTGGTCGGCAGCTTCCTGCGCAAGGATCACCCCCTGATCGCCCAGCGCCTGCGCCAGGGCGCCAAGAAGGGCACCCAGGTGTCCATGCTGCACGTGGCCGGCGACGACAACCTGATCGAACTCACCGCCCAGCGCGTCGTGGCCCCGGCCGAACTGGCCAGTGCCCTGGCCGCCGTGGTCAAGGCCGCCGCCGAAGCCAAGGGCGTGGCCGTGCCCGCCGGGCTGGAAGCCGTGGCCGTGTGCGACGGCGCCAAGGCCATCGCCGCGACCCTCGTCACTGGCGAGAAGAAAGCGATCTTCCTCGGCAACACCGCCCGCCAGCATCCCCAGGCCGCCCAGCTGCAACTGCTGGCCCTGGAACTGGGCAAGCTCACCGGCGCCACCGTCGGCATCCTCGGCGAGGCCGCCAACAGCGTCGGCGGCTACCTCGCGGGCGCCACCCCGACCGGCCTCAACGCCCGCCAGATGGTCGAGCAGCCCCGTCAGGGCTACGTCCTGATCGGCGCCGAGCCCGAGTTCGACTTCGCCGATGGGCAGAAGACCGTGGCTGCCCTCAAGCAGGCCAAGATGGTGGTCCTGATGTCCGCCTTCCAGCACCGTCCGGCCCTTGACTACGCCGACGCCATGCTGGCGATTGCGCCCTACACCGAAACTTCCGGCACCTTCGTCAATACCGAAGGCCGGGTGCAGAGCTTCAACGGCGTGGTGCGCCCCCTGGGCGACGCCCGTCCGGCCTGGAAGGTACTGCGTGTACTGGGCAACGTCCTCAACCTGCCAGGCTTCGACTACGAGACCTCCGAAGCCGTGCGCGACGAGGTGTTGGGCGCTGGTGCCGAGTTCGCTGCCGCCGGCAAGCTGTCCAACGCCCTCAACGGCGTGGCGCTGAACCTGGCCTCCGGCGAAGTTCCGGCCTTGCAGCGCATCGCCGACGTGCCCATCCACTTCGCCGACCCCCTGGCCCGCCGCGCCCCGGCCCTGCAATCGACCGTCGATGGCAAGGCTCCGACGGCCCGCGCCGCCGCGGCCACCCTGGCTGCCCTGGGCATCGCTGCCGGCGATTCGGTCAAGGTGAAGCAGGGCGATGGCGTGGCCGTGCTGGTGGCCAAAGCTGACGAAACCGTGCCCGCCGGTTGCCTGCGCGTTGCCGCCGGCCATGCCAGCACTGCTGGCCTGGGCAACCTGTTCGGTGCCATTTCCGTGGAGCGTGCGTAATGGAAGCGCTGACCCAATTCCTGCAAGGCGTCTTCGGCGCCAGCTTCCCCGGCGTATGGGCCCTGATCAAGATCGTCGTGATCCTGATCCCCCTGATGCTGTGCGTGGCCTACCTGACCTACGCCGAGCGTAAGGTGATCGGCTTCATGCACGTGCGTTTGGGCCCCAACCGGGTCGGCCCCCTCGGCCTGATCCAGCCCCTGGCCGATGCCGGCAAGCTGCTGTTCAAGGAAATCATCATCCCCTCCGGCGCGAACAAGGCCCTGTTCCTGCTCGCTCCGATGCTCTCCATCATGCCGGCCCTAGCGGCCTGGGCGGTGATTCCCTTCGTCGATGGCGCGGTGTTGGCCAACATCGACGCGGGCCTGCTCTACGTGATGGCGATCACCTCCCTAGGGGTGTACGGCATCATCCTCGCCGGCTGGGCCTCCAACTCCAAGTACGCCTTCCTCGGCGCCCTGCGTTCCGCGGCCCAGATGGTGTCCTACGAAATCGCCATGGGCTTCGCCCTGGTGACCGTGCTGCTGGTGTCCCAGAGCCTCAACCTGACCGACATCGTCCGCGTGCAACAGAAGGGCGTTTTCGCCGACATGGGCCTGTCGTTCCTGTCCTGGAACTGGCTGCCCCTGCTGCCGATGTTCGTGGTCTACATGATCGCCGGCGTGGCCGAAACCAACCGGGCCCCGTTCGACGTGGCCGAAGGCGAGTCCGAGATCGTCGCCGGCTTCCACGTCGAGTACTCGGGCATGGCCTTCGCGGTGTTCTTCCTTGCCGAATACGCCAACATGATCCTGGTGTCGGCCCTGACCGTCATCATGTTCCTCGGCGGCTGGTCGTCCCCGGTGGCGTTCCTGCCCGACGGGTTCTTCTGGCTGGCGGCCAAGATTGCGTTCATCCTGCTGTTCTTCCTGTGGTTCCGGGCGACGTTCCCCCGCTACCGCTACGACCAGATCATGCGTCTCGGCTGGAAGGTGTTCATTCCGCTGACCATCATCTGGCTGGTGGTGGTGGCAGGCTGGATGGTCTCTCCCTGGAACATCTGGAAGTAAGGAGTCGGCCATGGGTGCCATGAAAGAAGTGTTCAACAGCCTGCTCCTCAAGGAGCTGCTGAAAGGTCTGGCGGTCACCGGGCGTTATTTCTTCGCCCGCAAGATCACCGTCCAGTATCCCGAAGAAAAGACGCCGCAGAGCTTCCGCTTCCGCGGCCTCCACGCCCTGCGCCGCTACCCCAACGGGGAAGAGCGCTGCATCGCCTGCAAGCTGTGCGAGGCGGTGTGCCCGGCGATGGCGATCACCATCGAGTCCGACCAGCGGGACGACGGCACGCGCCGCACCACCCGCTACGACATCGACCTGACCAAGTGCATCTTCTGCGGCTTCTGCGAAGAGGCCTGCCCGGTCGATGCCATCGTCGAGACCCGCATTTTCGAGTACCACGGCGAAAAGCGCGGCGACCTCTACTACACCAAGCAAATGCTGCTCGCCAATGGCGACCGCTACGAGGCCCAGATCGCGAAAGATCGCGAGATGGACGCCAAGTATCGCTGACCGGGACGACTCCGAATGGAATTCAAGACCTTCGTCTTCTACCTGTTTTCCACGATCCTCGTGCTGGCCAGCCTGCGCGTGATCACAGCCCGCAACCCGGTGCATGCCGCCCTGTTCCTGGTGCTGGCCTTCTTCACTGCATCCGGCATCTGGATGCTGCTGCAGGCCGAGTTCCTGGCTATCTCGCTGGTGCTGGTGTACGTCGGCGCGGTGATGGTGCTGTTCCTGTTCGTGGTGATGATGCTCGACGTCAACCTCGAGAAGCTCAAGAAGGGCTTCTGGAGCTACCTGCCCCTGGGTGCCCTGGTCGGCCTGCTGATGATGGCCGAGATGGGGGTGGTCCTCGGTGGCCAGTACATGGGCGTGATGGATGCACCGCTGCCCCAGGGCGTCGCCGCCGTGTCCAACACCAAGGAACTGGGCCGGGTCATCTACACCGATTACGTCTATCCGTTCGAACTCGCCGCCGTGATTCTGCTGCTGGCGATCGTCGCGGCCATCGCGCTGACCCACCGCGGCCTGAAGAAGACCAAGTACGCCGATCCTGCCAAGCAGGTCCGGGTCAAGGCTTCCGATCGCCTGCGCGTGCTGCAGATGCCGGCGGAAAAAGCCGAATAAGAAATACCCGAGTTGTCGGCCGGCGCCCTTGCGGGCGCCGGTTCCAAGAAAGAACATCCCGGCCGGGCTTTTCCCCGGTCCGGTAGTAAGAAGGACGAAGGGAGTCACCTTGCTCACGCTTGCCCATTTCCTGATCCTCGGCGCGGTCCTGTTCGCGATCGCCGTCGTGGGCATCTTCCTCAACCGGAAGAACCTGCTGGTTCTGCTCATGGCCATCGAGCTCATGCTGCTGGCGGTGAATACCAACTTCATCGCCTTCTCGCACTACCTGCAGGATCTTTCCGGCCAGGTCTTCGTCTTCTTCATCCTCACCGTGGCCGCCGCCGAATCCGCCATTGGCCTGGCGATCCTGGTGGTGCTCTTCCGCAACCTCTCCACCATCGATGTGGAAGAGCTCGACAGCCTCAAGGGTTAAGCGCAAATGGACAAGATGAGTCTCTATCTCGCGATTCCCCTCGCACCGCTCGCGGGGGCAATCATTGCCGGCCTGTTCTGCCGCATCATTCCGCGCACCCTGGCCCACCTGGCGACCATCGCCGGCGTTGCCGTGGCCTTCGTCTGCTCCGTGCTGGTGTTCCAGGACGTGATGGCCGGCCACACCTTCAACGGCACGGTCTACACCTGGCTGACCACCGATTCGATCAATATCCAGGTCGGCTTCCTGATCGACAGCTTGACCGCCACGATGATGCTGGTGGTGACCTTCGTCTCCCTGATGGTGCACATCTACACCATCGGCTACATGCACGACGATCCGGGCTACAGCCGCTTCTTCTCCTACATCTCGCTCTTCACCTTCTCTATGCTGATGCTGGTGATGAGCAACAACTTCATGCAGCTGTTCTTCGGCTGGGAAGCGGTGGGCCTGGTGTCCTACCTGCTGATCGGTTTCTGGTACACCCGGCCGACCGCCATCTTCGCCAACATGAAGGCCTTCCTGGTCAACCGCGTCGGCGACTTCGGCTTCATCCTCGGCATCGGCCTGATCCTGGCCCACTTCGGTAGCCTCGACTACGCCGACGTGTTCGCCAAGGCCCCCGAGCTGGCCGGCAAGACCATCAACATCTGGGGTAGCGCCGACTGGTCCCTGATGACCGTAGCCTGCATCTGCCTGTTCATCGGTGCCATGGGCAAGTCCGCCCAGGTCCCGCTGCACGTTTGGCTGCCCGACTCGATGGAAGGCCCGACGCCGATTTCCGCCCTGATCCACGCGGCGACCATGGTGACCGCCGGCATCTTCATGGTGGCGCGCATGTCGCCCCTGTTCGAGCTGTCCACCACCGCCCTGTCCTTCGTCCTGGTGATCGGTGCCACCACCGCCCTGTTCATGGGCTTCCTCGGCATCATCCAGAACGACATCAAGCGCGTCGTGGCCTACTCGACCCTATCCCAGCTTGGCTACATGACCGTGGCCCTGGGTGCCTCCGCCTACTCGGTGGCCATCTTCCACCTGATGACCCACGCCTTCTTCAAGGCCCTGCTGTTCCTGGCCGCCGGCTCGGTCATCATCGGCATGCACCACGACCAGGACATCCGCAACATGGGGGGCCTGCGCAAGTACATGCCTATTACCTGGCTCACCAGCCTGGTCGGCTCCCTGGCCCTGATCGGCACCCCGTTCTTCTCCGGCTTCTACTCCAAGGACTCGATCATCGAGGCCGTGGCCCTGTCCAACATTCCGGGCTCCGGCTACGCTTACTTCGCCGTCCTGGCCGGCGTGTTCGTCACCGCCTTCTACTCCTTCCGCATGTACTTCCTGGTGTTCCACGGCGAGGAGCGGTTCGGCAAGAACCACGACCATCACCACGAGCACGAGGGCGACCACGACGACGAGGAAGTCTCCCACGACCACCATCACGGCCTGGCTCCCGGCCAGAAGCCCCACGAGTCCCCCTGGGTGGTGACCGTGCCCCTGGTGGCCCTGGCCATCCCGTCCGTGCTGATCGGCTACATGGGCATCGAACCGATGCTGTTCGGCGATTATTTCAAGGGCGTGATCCACGTCGATGCCGAGGCCCATCCGGTGATGGAGCACCTGGCGCACCACTTCCACGGTGCCGTGGCCATGGGCCTGCACGCCGTCACCACGCCGGTGTTCTGGCTGGCCCTGGCGGGTGTGGTGGTGTCCTGGTTCTTCTACATGAAGCGCCCCGACATCCCGGCCGCCATCCATGCCCGCTTCAAGGGCATCAACACGGTGCTGGAAAACAAGTACTACTTCGACAAGATCAACGAGACGGTGTTTGCCGGTGGCTCCCGCCTGCTCGGCAAGGTCCTCTGGAAGGCCGGCGACCAGGCCATCATCGACGGTGTGCTGGTCAACGGTTCGGCCCGTGTCGTGGGCTGGATCGCCTCCCTGGTTCGCCTGTTCCAGTCCGGGTACATCTACCAGTACGCCTTCACCATGATCATCGGGGTGTTCGTGCTGCTGACCCTCTGGATCAAACTCGCCTAAGACCGAATGCACGAATAAGACTGGGAACAATATGTCTGGCCACCTGCTCTCCCTCGCCATCTGGGTTCCGATCATCGCCGGCTTGCTGGTGCTGATGACCGGCTCCGACAAGAACGCGCCGTTTTCCCGGGGCCTTGCCCTGGCCGGTGCCGTGCTGGGTCTTCTGGTAACCCTGCCGCTCTTCACCGGTTTCGACCGGGCCAGCGCCGACATGCAGTTCGTCGAGCTGGCGACCTGGATTCCGCGCTTCAACATCAACTATCACCTAGGGGTGGACGGCATCTCCATGCTGTTCGTCATCCTCAACGCCTTCATCACCGTGATGGTGGTGCTGGCCGGCTGGCAGGTGGTGGAAAAGAAGGTGGCCCAGTACAACGCCGCCTTCCTGATCATGTCCGGCCTGCTCAACGGCATCTTCTCGGCCTTGGACGGCGTGCTCTTCTACGTCTTCTTCGAAGCCTCCCTGATTCCGCTGTACCTGATCATCGGCATCTGGGGCGGCCCGAACCGGGTGTACGCGGCGATCAAGTTCTTCCTCTACACCCTGCTCGGCTCCCTGCTCTTCCTGGTTTCGCTGCTGTACCTGTTCATCCAGTCCGGCGGCAGCTTCGAGATTCTCGACTGGCACCAGCTGCCGATGAGCCTCTCCACCCAGATCTGGCTGTTCCTGGCCTTCCTGGTGGCCTTCGCAGTGAAGGTGCCGATGTGGCCGGTGCACACCTGGTTGCCCGACGCCCACGTCGAAGCCCCCACCGGCGGTTCCGTGGTGCTGGCCGCCATCGCCCTGAAGCTCGGCGCCTACGGCTTCCTGCGGTTCTCCCTGCCCATCGCTCCGGACGCCGCCCATCAGCTGTCCGGCCTGATGATCGCCCTGTCCCTGATCGCGGTGATCTACATCGGCTTCGTCGCCTTGGTGCAGCAGGACATGAAGAAGCTGGTGGCCTACTCCTCCATCTCCCACATGGGCTTCGTCACCCTGGGCTTCTTCCTCTTCAACGCCATCGGCATCGAAGGCGCCCTGGTGCAGATGATCTCCCACGGCTTCGTCTCCGGCGCCATGTTCCTGTGCATCGGCGTCCTCTACGACCGCATGCACTCGCGCCAGATCGCCGACTACGGTGGCGTGGTGAACACCATGCCCAAGTTCGCCGCCTTCTTCATGCTGTTCGCCATGGCCAACTCCGGCCTGCCGGCCACCTCCGGCTTCGTCGGCGAATTCATGGTGATCCTGGCCGCGGTCAAGGTGAACTTCTGGATCGGCCTGGCTGCTGCCACCACCATGATCGTGGGCGCCGCCTACACCCTGTGGATGTACAAGCGGGTGGTGTTCGGTGCCGTGGCTAACTCCCACGTGGCCGAGCTGACCGACATCAACCTCCGCGAATTCTTCATTCTCGGGGTGCTGGCACTGTGTGTCCTGGGCATGGGTCTCTACCCGCTGCCCTTTACCGAGGTGATGCACGCCTCGGTGGCCGACCTGCTCAAGCACGTGGCCGAAAGCAAGATCCAATAAGGGGCTTTTGAAGATGAATTTCAACGTGATTGACCTGATCCCGGCCGCAGCCGAGATCTGGATGCTGGCCATGGCCTGCGTGATCCTCGTGGCGGATGTCTTCGTCAAGGATCGGGCCCGCACCGCCACCTTCGCCCTGACCTTGCTGACCCTGATCGGGGCGGCCATCCTCACCTTCATCACTGCGGACGGCGAGATCACCTACGCCTTCACCGGCACTTTCGTCGCCGACCTGATGGGCAGCCTGCTCAAGCTGATGCTGTACCTGACCGTGATCGTGGTGCTGTTCTACTCCCGCGGCTACATCCAGCTGCGCGGCCCCCTGGGGCGCGGCGAGTTCTACGTGCTGACCCTGTTCGCTACCCTGGGCATGATGGTCATGATCTCGGCCAATCATTTCCTGAGCCTGTACCTGGGCCTGGAAATGCTGTCCCTGTCGCTCTACGCCATGGTGGCCCTGAACCGGGATTCGGCCGTGTCCACCGAAGCGGCGATGAAGTACTTCGTTCTTGGCGCCCTGGCCTCCGGCGTGCTGCTCTACGGCATGTCCATGATTTACGGGGCCACCGGTAGCCTAGACATCACCCGGGTCGCCGAAGCGGTGTACCTCAAGTCCGCCAACACCACCGTGCTGGTGTTCGGCCTGGTCTTCCTGGTGTCCGGCCTGGCCTTCAAGCTCGGCGTGGTCCCCTTCCACATGTGGATTCCCGACGTCTATCAGGGCGCCCCCACCGCGGTCACCCTGTTCATCGGCTCCGCTCCCAAGCTGGCGGCCTTCGCCATGACCATGCGCCTGCTGGTCAACGGTCTGCTGCCCCTGGCCCAGGACTGGCAGACCATGCTGGTCATCATGTCGGTGCTGTCCATGGCCATCGGCAACCTGGCGGCCATCGCCCAGACCAACATCAAGCGCATGCTGGCCTACTCCACCATCTCGCACATGGGCTTCGTGCTCCTGGGCGTGGTGGCCGGCGTGGTCGGCGGCGACGCCCGCTACGCCCTGAACGCCTACAGCTCCGCCATGTTCTACGTGGTGTCCTACGTGCTGATGAGCCTGGGCGGCTTCGGCATGGTCATCCTGCTCTCCCGCGCCGGCTTCGAAGCCGAGCGGCTGGAAGACTTCAAGGGCCTGAACAAGCGCAGCCCCTGGTTTGCCGGCGTCATGCTGATGCTGATGTTCTCGATGGCGGGCATCCCGTTCTTCGTCGGCTTCTTCGCCAAGTTCTCGGTGCTTCAGGCCGTGGTCGCCGCCGGCTACTACTGGCTTGCCATCGTCGCCGTGGCCTTCTCCTTGGTGGGTGCTTTCTACTACCTGCGCGTGGTCAAGGTGATGTACTTCGACGAGCCGACGGACAACAGCCCCCTCGAAGCCCCCGCCGAGATGCGTGTGCTGCTCTCCGCCAACGGCCTGGCCGTGGCTCTGCTGGGCATCTTCCCCCAGACCCTGATGTCCCTGTGCGCCTTCTCCCTGGTGCGCTCGCTCTAAGCGGCGTTTCCTTCGCGCACAGCAACGACAAAGGCCCCTTGCGGGGCCTTTGTCGTTATGGGTTCCTCAGCCATCCATGCAGGGCCCTGCGCGCGTATCATTCCCGGCTGTTGACGCTCCTTACACGCCCTTGCGCCATCCGACCATGACCGATCCCGCCCTTTCCGACCCCCATCTGACCGAAACCCTGATCGACAGCGAGCAGATCTTCGATGGCAAGCTGTTGCACGTGCGCCGCGACCGGGTGCGCCTGCCCAGCGGCGGCGAGGCGGTGCGCGAGTACATCCAGCATCCCGGCGCCGTGGTGGTGATTCCGGTGCTGCCGAATGGCGCTTTGCTATTCGAGCGCCAGTTCCGCTACCCGGTGGGCCGGGTCTTCCTGGAACTGCCGGCGGGCAAGATCGATCCGGGGGAGGATATCCGCCTCACCGCCGAGCGCGAGTTGCATGAGGAAACGGGCTACCAGGCCGGCCGTTGGCGCCATCTGGGGGTGATGCACCCGTGCATCGGCTATGCCGACGAGCGCATCGAAATCTTCCTCGCCGAGGAATTGCATGCGGTGGCCAGCGGCCAGCGCCTCGACGAGGAGGAATTCCTCGAACTGGTGGAGTTGTCCCTGGCTGACGCCCTGGCGGCGGTGCGCGACGGACGCATCACCGACGCCAAGACCATCACCGCCCTGTTCTGGGCGGAAAAGGCCCTGACCGCCGGCTGGTAGCCGGCCGGGGCAAGACCGAAAAGGGTGGGGGAGGGCTTAGGCCGGCTGCGGGGCGCTGCCCGCCCCGTCCGTGGCCCCATCCACCGCATCGCCGATGACGATGCGGTTGCGGCCGGCGTGCTTGGCCGTGTACATGCGCCGGTCGGCGATCTCGATCAGCTCTTCCCAGTGGCTGGTGTGGTCGTCCACCCGCTCGGCGATGCCGACGCTGGCGGTGAGCAGGGTGCCGTCCGGGCGTCGGCCCAGGCCCTGGCCGGTGAGGCGCTCCAGGGCTGCACGGGCTTCGGTGAGCCGGGTGTTGGGCATGATCAGCAGGAATTCTTCGCCGCCCCAACGGGTCAGGATGTCACCGCGGCGCATCGACTCGCTGATCGCCTTGGCGGCCCGGCGCAGGGCCTTGTCGCCCTCGTCGTGGCCGTGGCGGTCGTTGATGCTCTTGAAGTGATCCAGGTCGATGAAAGCCACCGCCAGGGGCGCATCGGCCCGGTTGGCGACGCCGCCGTAGAGCTCCAGGATTTCCTCGGCGCTGCGCCGCGAATGGACCCCGGTCAGGGGATCGCGGATCGCCTGGCGCACCAAGGCCACCATGAAGGCCAGCTGGCTCATTCCGGCCAGGTTGGCCACGCCGGCGATCAGGGCCATCAGCCAGAAGGCACCGGCGAAGGAAGGCCAGTTGAGCTGGCCCCAGGATAGTATCTGGGCGAGCAACTGGGCCAGCAGCATGGGGGCGACGAAGGCCAGGTTTTCCAGGAAGGTGAGGGGAAAGATCGACAGCCCGGCCAGCAGCACGAAGGGCAGGAAGGCGTAGCCGGCGCCGATGGCCGCCGACATGCCGGTGAGTTCGAACGAGGTCAGCACCTGGTGCGATACCACGTAGAACACCGTAGGGATGGCGAACAATAGGGCCATGGCCCGGTAGGCGTTGAGCAGGTTGCCCGAGGGCTTGTAGCAGATCACCAGGGTGGCGAAGGCCGCGGCCGCCACCAGGCGCATCCCGGCAAGGAAGAACCACAGGGGGAAGGGGAACACCACGTAGTCCACGATGCTCCACAGGGGCGTGAGTACGGCGAACAGGAAGGCGAACAGGCGTACCCGGTTCACGATCACCATGGCCCGGCGCCGCGCTAGGAGGGGCGACTGCTGGTGCGGGGAAATGAGCCAGAGGACTTCGTTGGCATCCAGCTCCCCGGGCATGAGGCCGGTGAGGCGGTGCCAGATGATGTGCGCGATCCGGTGCATGAGGCTGAGGGTGCTCCTGAGCATTCCAGTGGGTTAGGCCTTGATTCTAGGGGTTTACGGTCACGTCCGGTTGATCAGGCGCAAGGCGGGGAGACTATTTTCATGTTTTGCCCCAACGGGAAGCGCGCCGCTCGGGCTGTCACTGCTGCACGGCACGGGCTGGCAACGGCTGATATGCATATCAAAAAACCGTCGTTCGACCCGCCCCCCGGCCCTCCTACACTGGTGCCGTGAAATCCCCGCGCTCCAACCCGGCCCCCCATTCCCGGGGGCTTTCCGCCGCCGGACGGCCCGATGCCGCCCAGGCTGCGCCTTTGCCAGGCTCCCCTGCATCTGCCTCGGATGCGGTGGCCGACCTGCCCACCCTGCAACGCAATGCTCTGCGCAAGCTCCTCGACCGGCCCCACTTCACGCCGGCAGAGGTGGCCGAACTGGGCTTTCGCCGCCTGCAACTGACCCGGGGGCTGGGCAGCAAGGGGCTGGAGACGGTGCTGGCCTGGTTGCGCTGCCACGGCTACGAACTCGATCCCCTGCCCAACCGCTGTAGCGACGAGGCCCGGCGCAGCCTGCGCATCGAACGGGCCATCCAGCTGCTGCGCGCCCAGGGCTTCACCGTCCTGCCCGGAACGGCGGGGCGAGATGGCGCCGGGAAAGGGGAGGGCGACGTCTGATGGATTTTCGGTTGTTATATCCAAAGAGAATTTGTTCTTAGATATTCATTATTTCAGTTCATAAGCAGCCCTCCCTAGACTGGTCGCCAACAACCTATTGCCCGGGAGTGGAATCCGCCATGGACGACCGCATCGCCAGCGCCGCCGCGATTTTTGGAGAGGCGCGATGAATTTTCAGCAACTGCGCATCGTGCGCGAGACCCTGCGCCAGGACTTCAACCTGACCGAGGTGGCCAACGCCCTGTACACCTCCCAGCCCGGCGTCAGCAAGCACATCAAGGATTTGGAGGACGAACTCGGCGTCGAGATCTTCGTCCGCCGCGGCAAGCGCCTGCTCGGCCTGACCGAGCCGGGCAAGGAACTGGCGACGGTGGTGGAACGGATGCTGGTGGATGCCCAGAATCTGCGCCGCATCGCCGACCACTTCGCCAGCCGCGAGACCGGCCACTTCGTCGTGGCCACCACCCACACCCAGGCCCGCTACGCCCTGCCGCAGATCATCAAGTGGTTCAAGGCCGACTACCCGAAGGTGCACCTTGCCCTGCACCAGGGCAGCCCCCGGGAGATCGCCGAGATGCTGGTGGCCGGCGAGGCCGACATCGGTATCGCCACCGAGGGGCTGAACAAATACCCGGAACTGGTCACCTTCCCCTGCTACACCTGGAGCCACGCGGTGATCGTGCCCCACGGCCACCCGCTGCTGGCCTTGCCGGAAATCACCCTGGAGGCCCTGGCCGACTACCCGATCATCACCTACCACGAAGGCTTCACCGGCCGGGCTCACATCGACCAGGCCTTCGCCGACGCCGGGGTGGTGCCGGACATCGTCCTCTCGGCCATCGACGCCGACGTGATCAAGACCTACGTGGGCCTCGACCTGGGGGTGGGCATCGTCGCCTCCATGGCCTACGACGCCGAGCGGGACCGTAATCTGGCCCTAATCCCGGTGCCCGGCCTGTTTCCGTCCAACACCACCCGGCTGGCGGTGCGGCGCGGCACCTACCTGCGCAGCTACGCCCACGCCTTCATCGAGAAAGTGTCGCCGGACCTGGGCGAGGACGTGGTGAAATCGGCCCTCAAGCAGCCCGCCGGGGCGGAGGCCTGAAATGGGAGCCGCCCTGCCTGCCGCCGTCCCCGCGCTGGATTTCAACGAGGCCGAGATCGAGCGCACCGCCCGGACCTTCCAGGCCATCGCCCATCCGCTGCGCCTGTCCATCGTCTGCGTACTGGCCGAGGGGGAAGCCTGCGTCCAGGACATCCTGGCCGCCCTGCGTGACTGCGGGACGCACACCTCCCAGCCCAACATCTCCCAGCATCTGGCCATGCTCTACGACCGGGGCATTCTCTCTTCGCGCAAGGAGGCCAACCGGGTCATCTACGCCCTGCGCGAACCGCGCCTGCTCGATTTCATGGGCCTGATGCGCGACATCTACTGCGGGGCGCGCTGACCGCGCGTCATTGACGCAGCCAAACCCCAACAGGGGCGCGGCGTTCCTGGCTCACACCGTGGAACGCCGCGCCCCTGCTGCATTGGCACGATGCCTTGCTGCAAAGCGCCTACTGGAGCGGGGTTCCAAACGGGCTCCGCTCCAGCCGCTACGCCCGGGAGAGCGTTCCGGCGCCAGGCGCTGTCAGCAGATGCGTTCCCACAGGCACTCCTCTTCTTCCAGCCGGTCCAGTTCCAGGCCCTTGAAGTCGCCCCGCGAGACGATGCCCACCACCTTGCCCGCGTCTACCACGGGCAGGTGCCGGTAACCGCCGTCGCTCATGGCGCGCAGGGCGTCGATGGCCGTCAGTTCCGGCGCAATGATGTCCGGATTGGACGTCATCACGTCGACCAGAAAAGTATGGGCGGGGTCGCGCCCTTCCGCCAAGGTCCGCACCGCGTCGCGGCCGGTGAAGATGCCCATCAGCCGGCCGTTCTGGGCCACCAGCACGGCGCCGACGCGGTGCTTCCACATCGCCCGGCAGGCATCCTGCACGGTACCGCCGGGGGGCTGCATCAGGGGCTCCTGATCCTTGACGATATAACCCAGGCAACGATTGGTCATGGCCGTCTCCCAACTGCAATGAAAGCTTGTTCCTTACCTTCACTATAGGGTGCCAGGCAGGCAGGGAAAGGCCATTTTTTTAGTAGGGTATTTGCCGTGGATCAAGTCTGGTGGCCGGGTTGCGCGGTTCAGCCGACCAGCCCCTTGAGGCCGGTGTAGATCGACAGGGCGGTGGTGCCCAGGGCGACCAGGGAACTGCTGATCTCGTTCACCCGGCGCACCGCCTCCTGGATCTTGGCGATGCTGGGCGGGCCGCTGACCAGGTGGCGGGCCAGGGCCACGGCCAGGGGATTGCCTTCCACCTCGGCCTGGGGCCCGGCGCTGTCCTGGGCGTGTAGGCGGGCCAGCAGCATGCCGGTCAGGTAGCTGAAGCCGATGCTCAGGGCGTATTCGACGAACTCGCGCCATTCGACCCGCCCCTGGGGCAGCCAGGGCACCCCGTCGGTCCAGGCCACCACCCCGCTCATGCCGAATACCGCCAGGGCCGCCATGGCGAAGGCGGCCACGGTGCCGAGCAGGAAATGGCCAGGGGCGCGGCGCAGCAGCAGGTAGCCGAAGGGCAAGGGAATGAACAGGGAGAGGATGCGCAGGTACAGGGTGTTGAGGTCCAGGGCGATCACCACCAGGCCGTGGGCCGCCAGGAGCAGCAGCAGGGGAACGCCCCAGGCCATCAGCCAGCCGCCCGGTCCGAAGGGGGCCGGGGCCTGGTCGGCGGCGGCAACCTCTCCCGCCGCGCCGCCGGCCTGCCCCTCCAGGGCCTGGATGCGCGCCTGGAGGGCCTCGATCGCGGGCAGGTCCGCCAGGCGCGCTTCAAGCTCGGCGATGCGCGCCAGAAGCGGCTTGAACAGGTAGAGATCGCGGCGGCAGACGGGGCAGACCAGGGCTTCCCGGGCGATGTCGGAGGCGCAGTAGGGACACTTCATCGGAATCTACTTGCCCACGTTGAGCTGGAGCACGGTGGAGGTCTGGCGCCCTTCGCTGTCCTGCAAGGTGACGCGAATCTGGTGCTCGCCCGGCGGGACCTCGGCGCCGGCCAGGTCGATGCCGCCGGCACTCAGGCCCGCCTTGACCCGGGGTAGGAGATCCACCGGCGTGGCCTTCAGGTAGGTCACGGTGACGGACGACGGATCGATCTTGGCCCCGCCCCGGGGCTCGAATGCCACCTTGAAGGTGAACGGGGACTTGGCCGCGCCCAAGGCCGGGTCTGGGGAAACCAGCTTGATCGCCGGCCCCCGGGTGATGCCCCGGGTGGTGAGCGCGCCGGCGGCCGCGGGCAGGCGGGCTTCGTCCTCCTTGATCAGGGGGGCCGCGCCGGCGCTGCCGGCAACGGCGGCGAGCAGCAGGGTCAGGGCCAGGGAACGGATGGGGAAGGGGGTCATGGGGTGTCTCCTCGGGGCTGTAAGTGTGATGGCGATCCAGGGGCTCAGTCGCCGACGACGACGAAGGGCGCCCAGAACAGCGGGTGGGCGTAGCTAAAGGCGGTCTTGCCGGTGCGGGGGTCCTGGCTGCCCGGGCCGTTCAGCAGGTCGAGCATGGCCAGGCGCAGGGCTTCCGCCTTGCTCAGGTTCGGGGCCGAGGCCTGGCGGCGGAACAGATCGGTCATGAGCCGCTGGGCGGCCACGGTTTCCACCGGCCAGTTCGACACCAGCAGCGCCCGGGCTCCGGCGTAGAAGAAGGCCCGGCCCAGCCCCGACACCGCCTCGGCCCCGCTGCCGTCGCCGGCGGCGGTATTGCAGGCGGACAGCACCACCCAGTCGGCGTTGAGCTTGAGGCCGAGAATCTCGTCCAGGGTGAGCAGCCCGTCGCCCTTGCCGCCGGTGACGGCGGGGGAGGTCAGGGCCAGGGCCGGCTCGTCCAGGCCGTTCAGGTCGCCGGGCACCAGGCCGTGGGTGGCGAACATCACCACCCGTCGGTCGGCCAGGTCGGCGGCGAACACGGCGGCCTCGCTGGCCCGGCGCTGGAGAAAGACGTCCCCGTCGCCGTCGGCACCAAGTACCCGGGCGATCTCGCGGATTTCGTCGCCCGTGTCCGGCAGGCGCGGCAGTTGGGCCAGCTCGGCCGAATCCACGCCGCTGGTGTGGGGCACGTTGCGCCGCTTGAGGGGAATGCCGCGGGTCGCCAGGCCCTCCGCGGGGGCGTCGGGTTCCTTGGCCTGGGCCAGGCTGAACAGAGGGTCGCCAAAGCCGATGAAGGGCCGGCGCTGGGCCGGCCCGGGCTTAAGGCTGCGCAGGCTGGCCAGGGCGGTGACCGACGGCAGCTGGGCCACGGCCACCTGCTTGGCCAGCCAGGGAAGGTCGCGGTAGCCGGCGAAGGGCAGGGTACCGCCCTTGGCCGGCTGGGGCGCCGGGGCGGTGAGCAGAACCGACAGGGGCAACTGGCCCAGTTCGGCGTGGGGGACCGCCAGCAGAGTGCGGGCGCCGGCCAGGGCGGGGGCGAGGGGCTGGAGCAGGCCCTGGTAGAGGCGGTTCGCCGCGGCGGTGTCGAATGGGGGAATCTCGTCGATGGTGCTCGCCGCCGGGTCCAGGGCGCGGCGTAGGCCGGCGACCTCGGCAGCCATGGCGCGGCGCGTGGTGGGCAGCAGGGCGAAGCGGGCTTCGCCCTGGGCCGGGATCGCCCAGGCCTGGCTGCTCTCCTCGCCGAAATACCAGGCCACCAGCACCTCGCCGGGGCGCAGCCGGCGGCGGGCCTCGGCCAGGGTGGCGGGTTGCGGGTCCACCAGCTGGGCATAGTCGGGGAAGCGGCGGGCGATCTGGCTGCGGGCCGCCTCGCGTTGCTGGCGCAGGGCAGCGATGTCGCCGCGCAGCTTGTCCTGGATCTGGGGAAGTTGCTGGTCCGGCGGGGCCGAGAGCAACTGGGTGAGCAGGGTGCCCAGGGAGTTGATGCGTTGCTGGGCGTCCTGCTCCTGGCGGGCCAGCTCGGCCAGGGCCGGATCATCGATGCGGGCCCGGGCGGCGCTGGCGGTGAGGGCCCGCTGGACGCCGCTGGAGCGGGCTAGATCGGCCAGGCGGAAGGATTCGGCCGCCGCGTCGAAACCGGGGGGCAAACGCTGGGGCGACTGGTACAGGCGGCCGAGCAGTTGCAGGTAGCTTTCCAGGGCCTGGACCAGGCGCTGCTGGCGCTTGCGACTGCCGGTGTCGGCCTCGGCGTCGCTGTGGGCCTGCTCCAGCAACGGGGGCAGAGCCTGGGAAAAGGCCTGGAAGGCTTCATCGTCCCGGCCCAGGGCGGTCAGGGCCATGGCGCGGAAGCTGCGGATCTCGGCGGTGCGCAGGGCCTTGTCGCCGAACATGCGCCGGGCCCCGTCGAGCATGGCGGCGGCCATGCGCTCGGCCTCCTGGGCCTTGCCGGTGCGCAGCAGGGCCAGCACCCAGTCCAGGTCGCCGCTGCCGGCCCGGGCGAGCAGGTCCGGGTCGGTGGCGATGCCGGCCCGCATCGCCTCGAACGTCGTCAGGGCCGCGCCGTAGCGCCCCTGGGCCACCAGGGCGCTGCCCAGGGCGCGGCGCGCCTCCGCCAGGGCCAGGGAGTCGGGGGCGGTGCCGGCCTCTTCAAAGGATGCCAGGGACGCCTGGGCCAGTTGCGCCGATTCGGCGGCGCGCCCTTCCTCGGCCAGGACCAGGGCCAGGATACGTAGGTTGCGGGCGGTGTCGGTGGAACTGCGTCCGACCCGTTCCAGCCCGTCGCGCAGGGCCTGGCGGGCCAGGATTTCCGCTTCGGCGAGGCGCCCCCGGGCGAGTTGGATGGCGGCCAGATTGCGCAGGATTCCTTCCCGCCCCTGGCGGACGCCGTTGGGCGTCGGCGTGTCCTGATCCGTGCCGACCTCGTCCGGCAGGATCTGGAGGAACTGGTCGGTTGATTTCAGCGCCTGTCTGAACGAGCGCTCCGCCTCGACGTAACGCCCTTCGGCCAGGAACAGCTCGCCCCGGGCCCGCTCGTAATTGGCGGTCCAGCTTGGGCCGGAGCGCCCCCAGTTCTTGGAACGCTGGAGCTGGGCGAACACGCCCTCCAGCCTGTTCAGGCGCTCCCGGGCGCCGTCGAAGTCGCCGAGCCGGGTGAGCACCTGGGCGGCCAGTTGGTAGGCGCCGGTGAGCTTGCCTTTCTGGTGCTGGTTGGCTTGGATCGCCTCGTCACAGTAGCGCAGGGCGTTGAGCAGGTTGCCGCCGGCCGATTCCGCGCCCGCCAGTTCGCGCAGGGCGCGCAGGTGGGCGGGGGAACCGGGGGCGGCCAGTTCCCGGGCGCGGCGCAGGTCGTCGATCTGCTGGCGAACCCGGCCGACCTGGGCCGCGGCCCGGCCGCGCCGCCAGTAGAAGTCGAACAGGGACGCCTGGTCGGCGCCCTCCGGCGGTTGTGCCTCCGCCGCCTGCAAGGCCCGGGTGGCGGCGCCGGGATCGGGCTTGTAATGGTCGAGGAGCCGGCTGACGTCCTCGATGGTGCGGGGGGGCAGGGGCGGGAGCGCCTCGTCCTGGAGGACCCCCTCCTGGCCGGCGGCCCGGGCCGCCGGCCAGGAGGGGCCGAGGATGAGGCCCAGGCCCAGCGCCAGGCAGGCCGGCGCAAGGCGGCGGTTGAACAGGAATGGTGCCAACGTGCGTTCCCCTGCGGTTGCGGCCGTCATGGCAGCCTATGCCACGATGGTAGCAAGGGGAACCTGACGGGAAACCGCCAAAAAGCGCAGGAATCCCGCCGTCAGCCGATGAAGCTGGGGATGGGGAAAAACTCGGTGAGGGGGCGCTCGTCGTCTCCTTGGTCCAGGCGGGCCAGGGCCACGTCGTTGGACTTGAACACCGCCAGCACCGGGGCGCCCACTTCCAGGGGATGGTCGCGCAACGCCCGGGTGGAGATGGCCGCCACCACCGGGCCGTGCAGGGTGTCGATGCGTACCTCGGAGAGCACCGGGTCGAGCAGGATCTCGGCTACCTTGCCGCGAATCTGGTTGCGCGGGTTGAGAGCCTCCACCGTCATCAGGCGCTTGAGTACCCGGCCTTCCAGGGCGGCGAAGCCTGCCTCGCCCCGCTCCCGGGGGCGGGGCAGGGCCACCGGGGTGTCCAGGGCCAGCTGGCCGTCCTCGATCAGCACGATGCGGTCGGCCAGGGCCACCGCCTCGGCCACGTCGTGGGTTACCAGCACGGCGGTGAAGCCGTGCTCCTGCCACAGCCGCTCGATCAGGCGCTGCATCTCGATGCGGGTCAGGGCATCCAGGGCGCCCAGGGGCTCGTCGAGCAGCAACAGGCGCGGCCGGTGCACCAGGGCCCGGGCCAGGGCCACCCGCTGGCGCTGGCCGCCGGACAGGCGTGCCGGCCACTCATCGGCCCGGTCGGCCAGTCCTACCTCGGCCAGGGCCTGGCGGGCCCGGGCGTCCACTTCCCGGCGCGGCCCGGCCAGGCCCAGGGTGACGTTGCCCAGCACGGTCTGCCAGGGCAGCAGGCGGGCGTCCTGGAACATGATGCGCACGTCCGGGTGCAGGCCCCGGGCGGGCCTGCCATCGAGGGCGATGGCGCCGGCGGAAGGGGCGTCCAGGCCGGCCAGCAGGCGTAGCAGGGTGCTCTTGCCGCAGCCGCTACGGCCGACGATGGCGACGAACTCACCCGGGGCGATGGCGAGGTCGATGCCGGCCAGCACCGGCCGTTCGCCGAAGCGCTTGGCCACACCGGCGACCTTCGTGGCCAGGCCCGCCTCGGCAGCGGGGGCGGTTGGGGCGGCCGCACTGGGCGCGGCGGCCGGCACGGCTTGATTGGCCCGGGCATCCACCTCGGACAGGTATTGGTTTTCGTGATGATTGAAGCGCATGGGTAATCCTCGCTAATGGGGGCTAGCTGGCGTAGGCCGCGTTCCAGGCCAGCCAGCGACGCTCCAGGGCGCGGGCGGCCACGTCGGCGAGCTTGCCGAGCAGGGCGTAGAGCAGGATCGCCAGCACCACCACGTCGGTCTGCAGGAATTCCCGGGCGTTCATGGCCATGTAGCCGATGCCGCTGCTGGACGAGATGGTTTCGGCGACGATCAGGGTCAGCCACATGAAGCCCAGGGCGAAGCGCACCCCGACCAGGATCGAGGGCAGGGCGCCGGGCAGGATCACCCGGCGGAACAACTGCCAGCGCGACAGGCCGTAGGAACGGCCCATCTCCACCAGCCCCGGGTCCACGGTGCGGATGCCGTGGAAAGTGTTCAGGTAGATGGGGAAGAACACCCCCAGGGCCACCAGGAACAGCTTGCCTTCCTCACCGATGCCGAACCACAGGATGACCAAGGGGATGAGGGCCAGGTGGGGCACGTTGCGCACCATCTGCAAGCTGGTGTCGAACAGGGTTTCGGCCACCTTGAAGCCGCCGTTCAACAGCCCGAACAGCAGGCCGATGCCGCCGCCGATGAGCAGGCCGCTGGCGGCGCGCTTGAAGCTGGCCCCCAGGTGGGTCAGCAGCTCGCCCGAGGCGGCCAGCTCATAGCCGGCGGAAAGCACCGCCAGGGGTGCCGGCAGGATGCGGGTGGACAGCCAGCCGGCCTGGGCGGCGAGCTGCCAGACGGCCAGGATCAACGCCGGCACCAGCCAGGGGGCGAGGCGCCGGGCTAGGGCGGAAAGGGGCGTGGAGGCGGATGTGCTCATGTCAGCCCCGCGGTTTCCACAGGGCCACGTCGCTGGCGACCACCTTCTTCGGCAGCAGCTTCTCGGCAAAGAAGGCGTCGGCGATGCGCTGCTGCTCGCCCAGGTCGTCCGGGCGCACCGGGCGTACCTCGTAGCTGCGCCGGGCGTTGGCCTGTTCCACGGTCTCGGCGTCCAGGCCCCACACCGGGGCGAGCAGGGTGGCGGCCTCCTTGGGGTGGGTCTTGACCCAGCGGCCGGTGTGGCGCAATTCGTCGAAGAGAATTTGCAGCACGTCCGGGCGGGCCTGGGCGTAGTCGCTGGAGGCCAGGTAGTAGCGCTTGTACTCGGCCACCGGCTTGCCCTCGGTGAGCAGGCGCACTTTCGACTGGCGCTGCACCCCGGCCAGGAACGGGTCCCAGATCACCCAGGCGTCGATGGCGCCCCGCTCGAAGGCGGCGCGGCCGTCGGCCGGGGTCAGGTAGGCGGGTTCGATGTCCTTGGCCGATAGACCGGCCTTTTCCAGGGCGGCGAGCAGCAGGAAGTGGCTGCCGGCGGCCTTGGCCACCCCGACCTTCTTGCCCTTCAGCTCGGCCACGGTGCGGATCGGCGAGTCTTCCTTGACCACGATGGCCTGGGCGCTGGGCGAGGGAGCCTCCTGGGCCACGTAGGTGAGGCGCGCCCCGGCGGCCTGGGCGAACACCGGCACCGTGTCGGCCACGTCGGCGCTGAAATCGACGCTGCCGATGTTGAGGGCTTCGAGCAGGGGCAGACCGCTGGTGAATTCGAACCAGCCGACCTTGATGCCCAGGGGCGCCAGGCGCTTTTCCAGGGTGCCCTGGGACTTGAGCAGGGCGGTCAGGGTGGAGGACTTCTGGTAGCCGATGCGCAGCTGTTTGCCGTCCACGGCGGCCCGGGCAGGCAGGGCGGAGAAGGGCAGGGCCAGGGCGGCAGCCATGGCCCCGAGCCGGCCGATGGCCTGGCGGCGCGGGAGGGAGTGCGGGGGGCGGGGGAGATAGGGCATGGAAACCTCGCGATGCCAAAAGCGGGTGAAACGAAAGACAGGGGGCGTTAAATGGCGCAGCCCGGCCGCACTGCCCCGAGGCAGCCCGGCCGGGCGTTACGCATCAGCTCGCCGAGACCTGGGCCTGGGGCAGGTGGTGGTTGCCCACCACTTCACCGAAGGGGCTGACCAGGTTGGCGCTTTCCGGGGCGGCGGTATGGCGCTGGATGCCGACGTGGGGGAAGACCAGTTCGGCGAAGCGGTAGGCCTCCTCCAGGTGCGGGTAGCCGGACAGGACGAAGGTTTCCACCCCCAGGTCGGCATACTCCTTGAGGCGCCGGGCGATGGTTTCGCCGTCCCCCACCAGGGCGGTGCCGGCGCCGCCGCGCACCAGGCCGACGCCGGCCCACAGGTTGGGGCTGATCTCCAGGTGCTCGCGGCTGCCGCCGTGCAGGGCGGTCATGCGTTTCTGGCCTTCCGAGTCCATGCGGGCGAAGGATTTCTGGGCGCGGGCCACGGTCTCTTCGTCCACATACTTGATCAGCTCGTCGGCAGCCTTCCAGGCTTCTTCGTTGGTGTCCCGGGCGATCACATGCAGGCGCACGCCGAACTTCACCTCGCGGCCCTGCTTGGCCGCCCGGGCGCGTACGTCGGCGATCTTCTTCTCGACCTCGGCCGGGGGCTCGCCCCAGGTCAGGTACAGCTCCACGTGCTTGGCCGCCAGGTCGTGGGCGGCGTCGGACGAGCCGCCGAAGTAGAGGGGCGGATGGGGCTTTTGCACCGGCGGGAAGAGCTGCTTGGCGCCCTTCACCTGGTAATGCTTGCCGTTGAAATTCACTTCCTTGCCCGAGAGCAGGTCGCGCCAGATGGTGAGGAACTCGTCGGCGGCCTCGTAGCGCTCGTCGTGGGACAGCCAGGTGCCGTCGGCCTCCAGGTCCACCGGGTCGCCGCCGGCCACCACGTTCACCAGCAGGCGGCCTTCGGACAGGCGGTCCAGGGTGGCGGCCACCCGGGCCGAGACGGTGGGGGAGATGGTGGAGGGGCGCAGGGCCACCAGGAACTTGAGGCGGCGGGTCACCGGGATCAGGCTGGAGGCCACGGTCCACGAATCCTCGCAGGAGCGGCCGGTGGGGATCAGCACGCCGCCGTAGCCGAGCTCGTCGGCGGCCTGGGCGATCTGCTTCAGGTAGTGGTGATCCACCGCCCGGGCCTGGTGGGCGGTGCCCAGGTAGCGGCCGTCGCCGTGGGTGGGGAGAAACCAGAAAATGTTCATGCCGTGCTCCGGAATAAGGGAATGGAAGGAAACGGTTGGGGAGCGGTCGTTATTTTTTCGGCTGCCACACCACGTCGCCGATGCGGATCGGCTTGGGGATCAGCTTCAGCTCGTGGAACACGTCGGCCACCTTCTGCTGCTGGGCCACCACCTCGTCGCTGATCGGATGCACGCCGTAGCTGTAGCGGCGCACGGCCAGATCGACGATGGCGGGGTCGAGCCCGAGCTGGGGCGCCAGCAGGGCGGTCACTTCG
Source organism: Oryzomicrobium sp. (assembly GCF_021287045.1). GTDB lineage: Bacteria > Pseudomonadota > Gammaproteobacteria > Burkholderiales > Rhodocyclaceae > Oryzomicrobium. Next base: position 74,105 of record NZ_JAJTBG010000016.1, read on the forward strand.
GCCGGGTTCTTCTTGCCCCACTGATCCACCTTGTCCAACTCGTCGAGGACGATCCTGACCACGTCGGGGCGGGCCTCGGCGTAGGGTCGGGCGGCCAGGTAGAACTGGTGGTTGGGCACCACGCCGCTGCCATCGGCTACCACCTTGGCGCCGATCTGCTTCTCGGCGGCGGCGAGGAACGGGTCCCAGATGGCCCAGGCGTCCACCTGGCGGGCCTCGAAGGCGGCCCGGGCGTCGGCCGGGGGCAGGAAGGCCACCTGCACGTCGGAATACTTGAGGCCGGCTTTTTCCAGCAGCTTGACCAGCAGGTAGTGGGTGTTGGAGCCCTTGTTGAGCACCACCTTCTTGCCCTTCAGGTCGGCCACGGTCTTCACCGGCGACTCCTTGGGCACGATCAGGGCCTCGGCCACCGGGGCCGGCGGCTCGTTGCCCACGTACACCAGGTTGGCCCCGGCGGCCTGGGCGAAGATCGGCGGGGCCTCGCCGGTGGTGCCGAAGTCGATGCTGCCGACGTTGAGCCCTTCGAGCAGCTGGGGCCCGGCGGGGAACTCGGTCCACTTCACCGCCACGCCCAGGGGCGCCAGGCGTTTTTCCAGGCTGCCCTTGGCCTTGAGGATGACCAGGGTGCCGTACTTCTGGTAGCCGATGCGCAACTCCTTGGCGGCGCTGGCCGGGGCGGCGCTCTGGGCCAGGGCGGCCGGGGCGTGGGAAAGGGCGAGGGACGTGCCCAGGGCCAGCACGGCGGGGCCGAGCAGGTGGCCGAGGCGGCCGAGGTGGCGGGTCAGGCGTTTGAGGCGGGTGGAACGGGTCATAGCAGCTCCCTTTCTGGGTGTCGTTCTGGGGTCGTACGGGGTTGCAGGGGGGACGGTGGGGGAAATCCGTGCTTCCGGGAAAACGGCAGGACGATGGGCGACGCGGCCGCCCGCCCCGGCTCAGGTGGCCAGGGCGTAGAGGGGCAGGGGGGAGAAGCCGGGAAGCGAATCCGGCGGGGCGGCCTCGGCGACCACAGGCCCGGCGCCACTCGGCCGGCCCCAGGCCAGGGCTTCGGCGAAGCGTTGGCGGGCCTCGTCGAGGCGCTCGGCCAGGGCGGCCTCCAGATGCAGCTCGCCGTCGAGGATGCGCAGTTGGGCGTCCTCGGCGAACACCCCGGCCACCGCCACCCGGGCACTCAGGGCGGACAGCACCGGGCGCAGGGCGTAGTCGATGGCCAGGGCGTGGGCCAGGGAGCCGCCGGAGGCCACCGGCAGGATCGCCTTGCCGGCGAAGGCCTTCTGCGGCAATAGGTCGAGAAAGGTCTTGAGCAGGCCGGAGTAGGCCGCCTTGTAGACCGGGGTGGCGACCACCAGGCCGTCGGCGGCGGCGATCTCGGCCAGGGCGGCCTGGATCGCCTCGCCGTCGTTGCGCCCGGCGATGAGGTCCCCGGCGGGCAGGTGGCGCACCGGGATCACCGACCAGGCGTGGCCGTCTTCCGCCAGCTGCCGGCCGATGTGGCCGAGCAGGGCGGTGGAGCGGGACGAGCCGGAGGGGCTGCCGGCGATACCGACGATCTTCATGGCGGCGGTCCTTACAGCTTGGCGATGGACACTTCGGTGGCCTTGACCACGGCCAGCACCTCGACGCCGGGCTTGAGGTCCAGCTCCTTGACCGAACGGGTTGTGATCACCGAAGTGACGGTGCCGAAGGGGGTTTCCACATCCACTTCGGAAACCACCGGGCCTTCGATGATTTCCCGCACCTTGCCGCGGAACTGGTTGCGGGAGTTGATGGACTGGATGGACATGGGGCGCTCCTTTTCTGCAATCGGAAAACCCGGGCCCCGGGCGGGGCTGGGTGGAGCGATTCTGGGCAGCGCCCGGGCGGGCGGGAACGACGGTTTTTTTCTTTGGTTATGGCCCCGGGACGTATATCGATCTGCGGCGCGGGAATGAAAACGCCCCGGCGGGCGGGGCGGCGAAACGGGTAAGGAAGGGGGAGTGGGGGAAGAAAGGCTCAGGCGCCGTCCCGGGCCAGCCACCAGTAGCCCAGCCCGCCCAGGGCGGCGAGCCAGAGGGCGACGATGCACAGGGCCGCCGCCCGGCTGGTGGGGCGTGCGGCGAGACTGGCGGCCCGGGCGCGGCTGTCGTCGAGCACCCCGGCGGGCGCCAGCCGGAGGATGAGCCAGACGGCCAGGGGCAGCAGGAGCAGATCGTCCACGTAGCCGAGTACCGGGATGAAGTCCGGGATCAGGTCGATGGGGCTGGCGGCGTAGGCCGCCACCGCCAGGGCGAGCAGGCGCAGCGCCCAGGGCGTGCGCGGGTCCCGGGCGACGAAATAGACGGTCAGCACCTCCCGCTTGAGGCGGCGGGCGGCGCTGCGAAAACTTGGCAGGAGCGGCAGGAGGGGCATGGAGGCTACGGTGGGCCAGGGGGCGCTGCGAGAAAGGAGGGCGGCCGTTTCGGGCCGTCCGGCGAAGCGGCCCCGTCGTACCATGGTTGCGCCGCACAGATTGTGACGCCAGATGCGCGGGCCCGCATCTGTTAGCATTCGCTGATACAGAGGGGAGGTCGCTGGCGGGGGAGGCGTCTGCCGTCGCCAAGCACCCGGTTCCAACAATTCCAACAACATCGCGCCGCGTGACGATCCGCATCCGTCCGCCGGCGCAACAGCCAACGAAGAACAACATCCATGGCATCTGCGCATGCGCAGGCCGCGGCCGCCAACGAGCCCTTGCGGCTGGTGGTCGAGGTCAACGAGGGAATCCGCACGGTCATCGGTATTTCCCGCCAGGTGAACCTGGTGGCGATCAACGCCATGATCGTGGCCAAGCAGGCGGGCGCGCAGGCGAGCGGCTTCCGCGTCGTCTCGTCCGAACTGCGCCGCTTCAGCCGCCAGCTCGACGGGCTGATGCAGGAGCTGGACCGCTTCATCTACCTGCTGGTGCATAGCGTAGCTGAATCGGCCCGGGTGCACCGCCACCGGCACCACCTGGATGGCATTGCCGCCGATTCGCCGGCCGCCGTGGCCATCGCCCCGGCCCGGGCCCACATCGACGCCGATCGGGAACGGGTCGATGCCGAGAGCCGGGTGCGCTGGCGCGACCTGGGATTCCACTTGGACCGTGCGTTGCGCCTGTGCGGCACCGGCGTTGCCCTGTCCCGGGCGGCCAAGATCGAGGCCGTCTATGCCAGCACCCTGAGCGGCGACCTGCGCCAGGTCGCCGGGGAAATCGAAGCGGCCATCCTGTCCATTCTCGATACCTTGAAGGCCCTGCGCACCGGCATCGCCGGTGTCCGCTGACCGGCCCGGCAATCGCCGGACCCTCGCCATTCTTTTTTCTGCCTTGCCTGCCTTACGAGCCGAACCATGAAAAAAACCACCGTGATCTATCAGGATGGCAGCCACCAGTGGGCCGTGGTGGCCCGGGACCCGGAACGCCCCAACTACCTGATCGACACCAACGAATACCTGGTCTCGTCCGGCGACCGTTGCCTGCTCACCGATCCGGGCGGCTCGGAAATCTTCGCCGCCGTGTTCTCGGCCTTGACCATGTACACGGACCCCCAGCGCATCGAGGCCATCTTCGCCTCGCACCAGGACCCGGACATCATCTCCTCCCTGGGCCTGTGGCTGGAATTCAACCCCTCCCTCAAATGCCACCTGAGCTGGCTGTGGTCCGAGTTCGTGCCCCACTTCGGCGGCACCGACCAGACCTTCGTCAATATTCCGGACGAGGGCGAGACGATCCGCCTGGGCAACCTCGCCCTGGAGGCCCTGCCGGCCCACTACCTGCACTCCTCGGGCAACTTCCACCTCTACGATGCCCAGGCCCGCATCCTGTTTTCCGGCGATGTGGGCGCCGCCCTGTTGCCGCCGTGCAGCGACCTGTTCGTCCAGGATTTCGACCGCCACATCGGCCACGCCAAGGGCTTTCACCAGCGCTGGATGGGCTCCAACGAGGCCAAACTGGACTGGTGCGAGCGGGTCAGCCGCCTGCCCCTGGACATGCTCTGCCCCCAGCACGGGGCGATTTACCGGGGGGCGGATGTGATGCGCTTCATCAACTGGTTCGCCGAACTGCCGGTGGGCAGCGGGGTGCGGCGCTAGGCACCGTCCGCCCCGTCCCGAATCCTGTTGGAGGTTTGCCGTGAAAAAACGCTATTGGGTCGTTCTCATCCTGCTCTTTCTCATCGGCCTGGACTGGTACATCCGCTCGCCCGATTCCCACTCCCGGGAACTGACCCGGGCGATCGAAACCCAGGGCAGCGAAGCCCTCAAGGCCTATCCCTACAAATTCCGGGTGTTGAAGGTGGTGGGCGACACCGCCTACCTGAGCACCCCGCGTAACACCGAGGTGCCGGCGTTCAAGGCCCTGGGGGCGTTGTTCCCCGGGCTGAACACGAAAGACCCGAACAACCCGGCCTTCATCGCCGCCCAGCAGCGGCTGGGCGCGGTCCAATCCGAAGCCCGGGCCATCGTCCTCGCCCAACCGGGCGTCAAGGATGTGCGCTGGGAATTGGATCGGGAATGGTTGGCTTCCCATTACATCGAGGTACCTGGGCAGAATTGACCCTTGCGCCGGTTACCAGGTGTCCGATGGAAGCGACGGCGTGTGCGTTCTGCGCAACCTGGCGGTTCCAGCCGCTACAGCACTTGGTGAGAGGGGCGGTTTTGAGTGTCGGTGAGTTTAGCCAAGCGTGAATGCTGGAGTTGGTGCTGTATTTCGCCCTGACGGCGAGTGACTTTCTTTTGGGTCGCCTGTACGGACCGGTGAGATAGGTGACAGGTGTGCGAAGACATGGGTGACACTTT